>CAJTQI010000003.1 GCA_910578645.1 uncultured Lachnospiraceae bacterium | reverse complement strand
CGGCGGATTGCAGAACACGCGCCGCCCGCTCCAATCCTGAAGAAGTCCGTCCTGCTCTTTCGTGAAATATTCCGGCGTCTTGTGGTTTGATTCGTCCGCGCATGGATCCAGATCGAAATGAAATTCCTGATCCAGTTCTGCGAAAAAGTCCTGCGGCGTCGCCCACTGATCCGTTTTACTGCTGAATAGTGCCTTGTTTATCATGGTTTGATTCCTCGCTTTCTGCCTGTTCTCTTTGCTTTATCAGATATCGAACTGTCGTCCGGGCGTTCCCCTCGCTGTCATAGACCGTTCGCGGCTTCTGGATCAGATATTGATCCGGGCGTTCGTCAAAATACCAGTTCAGGATCCGCAGGGCTTCCTCTGCCGTCGCCCGATCGACTGATATTCCGATTTCTAACGGCTTTCCGTTCCCCTGTTCGCTCATGTTCCCCGCCTTTTAATAATCATCTTCGATCTGTTCGTCTGATTCGTCGTAATATTCCCCGTCGTAACCTTTTTCCATAAGTTTCAAGTAACATTCCCAACACACAAGCCGGAACGGGATCCCGTGACAATCCTTTGTGAAATTCATTTCCGACCGTTCGACTTTTCTTTCGCATACCGGACAGATCCGGACGTCCTTTTCTTTATTCATGCGCCGCCCCTCCCCGTCTTTCCTGCAGTCTCTGATCTAACCGCGCGATCTTTTCCCTGAATCTCTGTTCTACTTCCCCGGCGTTCTGGAATATGATTTCCATTTGTGCAAGCATGATCCGGACGTCTGCCATTTCCTCGGCAATATTGTGATCCCGTCCTCGGCGTTCATTCAGAATAGCCTTTGTCAGTTCTGCCATTTCCTCGATCATCATGTCCGTTTGTGCTTCCTTGCCCCACCAATGGACGGCGGACTTGAAAATCTCGTTTTCTTGCGTCTGCTGCCCGCTTTCCTGAATCGGAATCAGATAATTTATTCCCTGTTCGTCATCCCGGAAGAACGCGTACCGGGAACCTTCGCCCCGTTCCTCGACCGTTCCGTGAAAAACGATCTTTTCCTTTCGTTCTTTCTGAATTTCGTTCAGCGCGTCCCACGTTGTCCGGCTCCCCCATACACAACGGAAATTCACATCATTTACACAAAAATCATTCGGCTTCATCATGGTTTGATCCTCCTTCTTGTCCTGCTGCCGCCCTTGTGATATGATGAAAAGAAAATGAAAGGCGGTATTGTTCATGGAAAATATTGTTGTACCCGTTTCCGCTCTGCTTAAACTTGCCAAAGAATTAGAAGCGGACGGCATGGAATACGTTCAATTATCAATTCTTGATCCCGACGATGACGAAGGCGAAATTATCCCCGCCGCCCTTTCCGCGTCCGGCTTCAAGTCCTCAATGCCTGATTTCCGTACAGACTATGAAGAAATTGAACACGTTCCAGATTTTGACTAATCATTAAAAACCAGATCATAAAGAAGCTGCGGGCGTTTTCCGTGGCTTCTTTTTCTTGCCATACTCCGGATCAGTTCTTCGATCTGTCCGATCTCGTCCCTTGTCAACCCGGACGCCATAATGTTAATTACTGTCTTTTTTGATGTTTTGTAATGAACTACTCTTTTCATAGCCTGAACCCCTTTCTATGCCGTAGCCGCCGCCAACGCGCCCGCTTCCGCTGCCGTCTCTTCCTTCTCGAATATAAAGTCGAGTTTGTATTCAGGCGCGATAAATGAACACGTTTTCGTCGCTTCGCTTAATGTGAATTCAGTCCGACCATATACTTTGTTCTGTACTGTCTTTTCTGACACTCCCAAAAATTCAGCATAGGCTTTCATTGTGATTTTTTTCTTGTTTAAGATTTCTAACAAATTCTTATACATTGTGACTTCTCCTTTCCTTGTGGTTTATATTGCTGTTTTCTTCCCCTCGTGGTACTATTTTTCAAGAAAGGGGGTGTAAATCATGGCTGACAATTCTGGTATTGCCCGGATGCTTTCTTTGCTTTCCGCTAACCTTATGGCAGAAGTGGAAACGCATAATGCAGGAAATTGGGAAAATGAAGATACTATTCGGCTTTATGAGTGTTTACAGACTGCCATCTATGAAACACAAGTCAAAGTGTGTCCGAATTATCCTGAACTGTTATCCCGTCCTGTCATTGATCCAACTAAACTTTTGAAAAATTAGGGAACTGCCGCAGATCATTCCTGCGGCTTTTCCTTTGTCAATTCTGTTACTATTGCCATTTCTAACTTGCTTATTTCCTCATGCAGTTGTTTTACTAATTTCTCCGCATTTTCTAACGGCTCTTTGATTAAATCCGTATCAATGGTTTTACGAACCTGAAACAGTGCTGTCTTTTCCTCTGTCAACAATGTCTTTTCATTTGCAATTAACGTCCTTCCGCTTCCCTCCATATCCATTTCTGATACAAGCCGACGCAATGCCTGTATTGCATCTTCCGCCGCCTTAATATAGCGGATTTCTCTTGTTTCTATTGCCGTTACTGGTATAGCTATTGTTTTTTTCATGGTCTTGTTCTCCTTTCAAAATTATATAAATTCCCGGTGTAACGTGATTTATGATTATAAGATACACGTTGCACCGGGAATTGTCAAGTAATATTTTACTTTGTACCGTGATTTATTGCGTTATGACTTGCTTATTCTTTTTTATATATTTTTGTTGTACCGTAATTTTTTTCTTGACACGGAATTTTATTTACTTTACAATGTAACCATGAAAGGGGGTGTGTGTAATTTGACTTTTCTTGAAAAGCTAGATTTTTTAATGAAAAAGAATAGTCTTAATAAAAAACGACTTTCTGATCAATCCGGTATACCATATAGTACTATTGACGGATTTTATAAGCAAAGCTATAACAATATTAAACTATCAACATTCAAGAAACTTTGTGATTTTTTCGGCGTGACTATGGATAGTATGGCAAGGGATGAAGTAACCGAAATAGAATACTATAATCCCAAAAAGAAAGATTTACATATTACACCAGAAGAAGAAATTCTCGTTAAATGTTACCGAACCGCTGACGATCTGGATAAAACTCTTGCCTTGCGGGCTGTTAATGCGGATCAAGTAATGGAAACGAAAAAAGAAAACAAAAACGTCGGATAAAACAGAATGGGAAAATTATTGAATATGATTTCAGAAAATAAAACGCCCCACGGCGGCAACCGCGAAGCGTTTTAGATAGATTGTTACCCGTCAACCCCGTAGGGCTGCGCTATGATAACGCCCTCGACAAGCGTTATTATAGCATAAGCCCCCGCATTTTGAAAGGGCTTATTTTTTTACGCCCATTTTTAAGAGGTGTTCTTATGGCTTATGTAAAAAAATCAGGATCGGCAGCAGACGCCGAAAAAATCGTCGCTCTTTATACCCGTGTTTCAACCGGATATCAGATCGACAAGGATTCCCTGCCGTTCCAGAAGAAAGAACTGTCGGCATATTGTAAGCATATCTTACACGCCGAAAAGACGGAACTGTTTGAGGACGCCGGAAAATCCGGCAAAAATACCGACCGCCCGGCGTTCCTCCGCATGATGAAAAAGATCCGCGCCGGGGAAATATCCCACGTCGTCGTTTATAAGATCGACCGTATATCCCGGAATCTTGTTGACTTTTCCGTTATGTATGACGAATTCAAAAAATATCGTGTTACGTTCATATCCTTAAATGAACAGTTTGACACTTCGTCGGCGATCGGCGAAGCCGTCCTGAAAATCATTCTTGTTTTTGCGGAACTGGAACGGAAACTGACGTCTGAACGTGTCATCGGCGTAATGATTGACCGCGCCATGTCCGGGAAATGGAACGGGGCGCGTATGCCGTTCGGGTGGAAATGGAACCCTGAAACGGAATTCCCGGAACACGATCCCGTCGAACTGGAAAAGGCGCGGACGCTCTATCGTGTGTATGATGAAACACATTCGACGGCAAAAGTCCGCGATTATTGTTATGATAATGATATCCAGACGAAGCGCGGCGGGAAATGGACGACGACAACGATCCTTAATTTCTTAAAAAATCCCATGAATAAAGGCGATTATAGATATAACTATCGCGGATCCGCGCGTGGAACGAAAAAACCGGAAAACGAAGTTGTCTATCTGCCCGGCGTGTTTCCTCCGCTTGTGGATCCTGATCTTTGGGATCGCGTGAACGCTGTTATAAAAGAAAACGGCGCAAAATCCCGGACGCCCCAAAACGCGCACATAAAGAAACACGTCCATGTATTCACGGGCGGAATCCTGAAATGTTCCTACTGCGGCGCGTCGTTTCAGGTTAGCCGCCTTGATAAAAAGCGTCTGAACGGTTTTCAGCCGTCATTATATGTTTGTACGTCCCGGCGTACATACCGCGCTTGTGACGCGTCCGGGGCGTCTGACGTCATTATCGGGGCGTTCTTTTTCAATTATGTTCGGAATCTGGTTCAGGCGACAAAAAGCCGCGCCAAAATAGGAACGCCCGCCGATCTGGAACGGATATTGTTATCCGGGGACGAATTTTCGCGGATCCGCTACATTGATCCGTCCGATCTGGATATTATTTATCAGGCGATCCGTGGAACGATTGCGCCCGGCTCCGGCGTGACATATATTCCCGCTCCGCCTGATTCCGATAAAAAGAACGCGCCGGAACTGTCAGGACTTCGGACAGAAGCCGCCAGACTGTCCCGCGCCCTCGACCGTCTGAAAAAGGCGTATCTATTCGATGATGACGCCATGTCTGAAGCGGAATATCTTTCCACCCGTTCCGAACTTACGGAACAACTGACACGGATCAATAACAAGATCGCCGACGCCCTGACCGATGAATCGTATTCTGCGGCGGCGGAACTGTCGTTTGTGAACTCCGCTTCGTCGTTCCTTTTGTCCTACCGTCTGCAAGGCGCGGATCATATTGTCTATTCAGACTTTGCCGCGTCCGTTGACGCCCTCGTCCTGAAGAATTTCGTCAATATGATTGTGGATCATATCACGGTAAAGGACGGGGATCCCGTCGAAATTGTATTCAAGAACGGACTTCGTAACCGCTTTATCTATCAGGACGAATCCACCGTGTAAAATGCCCCGTCTGCGCTCTCCTGCGCCCCGTCCTGCCCGTTTTAACCCTCTCCCCTTATATTTCTACCCTAAACAAAAAGCCGCGTTTAAGCGGCTTTTTCAATCTCGTGTTCGGTATTCATTTGACAGCCGAAAGTGGTGACGCAGCAAAGAGGCTTACGCCCAAGCTGTCTTGCCAATTCTGACACATAGAAAGCCGCCTTATCCATATATTCTTTCTGTAAGGCAAGTTCTATATCGTCGTTTGTAGAAGCATATTTTGTCATAATAATAACCATGCCTTTCTTTCAACCTGCGAACCTTGGGCCGCAGGTACAAATTTGCGCCTGAACTTGTTCAGACAGTGAAATAATCTCACCTATTTAAATAGAAAGTTGCAACTGACCGAATCATGACGTTTGATATAAGTCGTAAACGAAAAGGAAGTTGCGCCAAGGCATAAATATATAACCATACCCCAGAGCAACTAATCATTTTCCGTAACATTACACCGCATTCTATTTCTTGATTCTTTCCATCTTATCAACGTATTTTCTTGCAGCATGCAACCGCCAGTGCACCTGGGCCGATATGACATGCAACACTTAAGGATAACGGGTCCATATGAATCCCGATGCCCGGGAACTGCGCCTGTACCTCCTCCTTAAACTGGTTCGCTGCAGCCAAATCATACGTATAGGCTACCTGCAACCAGATATTGTCATCCGACACGCCGCCAAAACGCTTTTCCATATCGTTTCGTATAGCGTTAATCATAATCGACTTCCCCTGCGACACAGTCCGCGCCTTGGCGAACGCATCCAATTTTTCACCCTGAATCTGCAGTACAGGCTTAAGCCTTAAGATTGTGCCAAGGGCCGCCGCTGCTGGTGTAATTCTGCCGCCCTTCTTCAAATAGTACAAAGTGTCCAGCATAATATAAATACTGGAGTTAAATTTATCCTGTTCTAAGAAATCCTTAATCTGTCCCGCATCCATACCCCGTTTTGCCAGCTCAAGCGCATCCATGGCCGACTGTCTCTGGGTGACGGAGATTCTCTGGTTATTGACAACGGCCACTCTGCCGTCGTAATCTTGTGCCAACATGTCCGCGCTCTGGCAGGAACCGCTCAGCCCGCTTGACATCGGAATATGCACTATCTCGTCATATTCCCCCAGTAACTTCTCCCACAATTTCATCACAGAATCCGGCGTGGGCTGACTGGTAATCACATCCGCTCCTTCCGCCAAACGACGGTAAAACTCATCCTGTGTCAGTGTAATATCTTCAAAAAAAGTCTCATCATTAATCATAAAAGGCATAGGGAGCACATATATCCCTAATTCCTTCGCCTGTGATTGGGTAATGCCGCTGTTACTGTCAGTGACGATTGCAATTTTCTTCTCCATAGTCTCTTCCACATCTCCCTATCTTCCAAAAATACATCTATTATCCATATTACTGATAGATAGTCCCAAAGTCAACCTCAAATTCCTGGCCATACCGCCGACGATGCCTTTACAATTAAATCTTATAAGGCAATTACACTCCCCGCACCATCCAGGGCCATCATATCGTCCAATTGCCGCAACAACAAACAATATTCCTCTCCTGCCAACGCCTCTGGCGACCCAAGAATCTGTTCCGCCCATTCGCTGGCACGCTGCAAAATCGCCGCATCCTGGTAAATATCGCCCAGCGCAAAATGTAAATCCCCACTCTGCCTGATGCCGAACATATCGCCCGGACCACGCAGTTTCAAATCCTGGGAAGCGATATAGAACCCATCATTAGACTCGTTTAGAATTTTAAGTCTGGACATGGTCTCTTGTCTCTGGGATTTACTGACAAAAATACAATATGACTGCGCCTCCCCGCGCCCCACCCGTCCTCTTAACTGGTGGAGCTGCGCCAAACCGAAACGCTCCGCATTCTCCACCATCATCACCGTGGCATTGGGAACGTTGATACCCACCTCGATGACGGTGGTAGATACCAAGACATCTATCTGACGGGCGGCAAAAGCTTCCATCACCTGATTCTTCTGTGCCGGCTTCATCCTGCCATGAAGGGATGCAATTTGGATGGAGGCATCCAACACACTTTTCAATTTCGCCGTGTAAGAGATTACATTTTCCAGTTCATCCGTCTCCCCCTCTTCCACCATAGGACAGATGATATATACCTGATGTCCCAACGCCACTTCCTTCTCGATAAACCGATACGCTGTCTCCCTGTAAGATGTATCCACCACGCAGTTCTTGATAGGTAAACGGTTAGCCGGAAGTTCATCCAACACAGATATATGCAGGTCACCATAAAGGATGATTGCTAACGTCCTGGGAATCGGTGTGGCGCTCATCACAAGCACATGTACCTGATTCCCTTTATGTGCAAGACTTTCACGCTGCTTCACACCGAAACGGTGCTGTTCGTCCGTAACCACAAGGGCAAGATTACGGTACGCCACACGTTCTTGTATCAGCGCGTGTGTACCCAGTATCACATTCGCCTCCCCACTCTCAATCTGTCTGTAGATTTCCCGTTTTTCCCTGGCAGAGACAGAACCGGTCAAAAGAACGGGACGGATATCCAATCCATACTGTTTCTGTAATTGCAGTAATGCCTCATAGTGTTGTGCCGCCAACACCTCCGTAGGCGCCATCATAGCTGACTGATAACCATTGGCCACACACATTATCAAAGATAAAAAGGCAAGAATCGTCTTGCCAGAGCCTACGTCCCCCTGGATTAGCCGGTTCATGGCATGGTCAGAGGACAAGTCGGTGCAAATCTCTTTCCATACCTTCTGCTGAGCTTTGGTCAGGCGATATGGAAGTGTCTCTATAAGCCGTTTCGTCTCCGCCACCTCAATCATCGGATATTGGTTGACTGTCTTCTGGTTGGCATCCCGCATTCTGCGCACCATTAATATAAAAAGTAGAAACTCATCAAACACCATCCGTTCCCTGGCCTTAACCAGTGTCTCCTTGCTGTCCGGAAAATGTATTTGACAGATAGCCTCTCTTCTTGTGACAAACCCCTCGTTATCTCGTATGTGGGCTGGAAGGTAATCGGCAGAAAGGTCAACCACCCCAATAGCCTGCTTTACCGCCTTCGTGATGGTATTGTTACTAAGCCCCTTCGTCGTCGGATACATGGGCATCATACATCCCGCAAGTTTCCCATATTCTTCCGGCTTGTATGTCTTCGCCTGCTCCATCACATAGCGATTGCCCTTTTTCTGTAAACTGCCCCGGAAAATATACTGCACATCCCTTTTCAAGCTGTTCTTTAAATAAGGCATATTGAAATAAGTCATGTGTAGTATGCTGCCGCCCGCACAGGAAACTTCAAAAGACGTTATGCTTAATCCCCGCACATGCCTGGTAGCGATATTGCCGCGGATACGCCCCAAGACGGCAACTACCCCTTCCAAATCTGCCTCCTCCAAGACCGTTGGCACAGTGAAATAATCATAATCCCTTGGATAATAATGCACCAGTTCTTCCGCCGTCGAGATATGCAATTTACCAAATAATCCAGCCGTCTTCTCCCCGACGCCCTTAAGCGCAGTGATTTCCATAGATTCCCCTCTCAAAAAATCCCTGGCAATAACACAAGCTCAATAATTGCCAGGGATTTTTCGGCCTATTCTGCCGATACAATATAATAATAGATTGGCTGACCGCCATACTGTAATTCAACATCACAGGAAGGATATGCATTCTCCACGCGCACCCGCAAGTTTTCCGCATCTTCTTCCGTAATCTCGCAACCGTAATAGATACTGATGAGCTCCATCTCCTCAGATATCATCTCGCCAATCATATCCATCGTTACATCCGATATAGCCGTTCCTACCGAAAGAATACCCGAGTCACCGATTCCCATAAAATCGCCCTGTTTTATCTCCTTGCCATCAATGCTTGTGTCCCTGACAGCATAGGTAACCTGACCGGTGGCCACATGGGTAATTTCCTGAATCATCGTATCAGCATTCTCTTCCACCGTCATGTCGGGCACATAATTGATAATCGCCGTGATTCCCTGGGGGACTGTCCTCGTAGGGATAACCACAATCTTCTTATCCCGCACAAGGGACTGTGCCTGGTTAGCGGCCAGAATAATATTCTTATTGTTAGGCAGAATAAAGATACTGTCCGCATTGACCTGCTCGACGGCGTTTAACATATCTTCCGTACTGGGATTCATCGTCTGGCCGCCCTCGATAATGTAATCCACTCCCAGGCCCTTAAAAATCTCATTAATTCCTTCACCTACAGATACCGCAATAAAGCCCACATCCTTTTTTGGTTCATCCTGTACCGCCACGGCGTCTTTCGCAGCCTGCTCCTCTTTCTGGGACTGCTTAAAGAGCTTCTCCTGATGCTCTAAGCGCATGTTGTCGATTTTCATATTGGAAAGCGCGCCATATTTTAATGCCTTCTGGATAGCAAGCCCCGGGTCGTTGGTATGTACATGTACCTTTACCACGTCCTCATCGGCTACCACCACGATAGAATCACCGATAGACTCCAGATAAGCCTTGAAATCCATCTCTGTCTTAATATTAAACACCTTGTTCAACATAATGATAAACTCAGTGCAATATCCGAATTTAATGTCCGCATTCGCCTGTGCCTCAAGATTGACGCCCGCGCTCCTTCCTCCCATATAGGAAGCTGCCGTATCACTCAGTGTCAGGTCAATCTCTTTACCCAGATAGGCGTCGTACGCCCCTTTTAACACCTGCATCAATCCCTGTCCGCCGGAGTCGACAACACCGGCCTGTTTTAACACAGGAAGCATCTCGGGGGTCTGCTCCAAAACTTCGTCCGCACGCTCGATAATCTGTGCCAGGAAATCAGCCATATCCTCCGCGCCATTGTCCGCAAGTTCCCTGGCCCTGATTGCGGCTCCCTTGGCAACCGTCAATATGGTTCCCTCTTTCGGTTTCATGACCGCCTTGTATGCCGTCTCCACCGCCTTCTCAAAGGCTGACGCGAGCACGGGAATTGTAATTTCGTCGTATTCTTTAACACCCTTCGTAAATCCACGGAACAACTGGGACAGGATAACACCTGAATTTCCCCTGGCGCCCCTTAGGGAACCGGAAGAAATCGCCTTACACAAAGACTGCATATCCACATCACCCATATCGTGAAGAGAGGCCACCTCCCTCGCAGCAGACATGATTGTCAATGTCATATTCGTACCGGTGTCGCCATCCGGCACCGGAAATACATTCAGCTCATTAATCCACTCTTTCTTACTCTCAAGATTCTTTGCTCCCGCCAGGAACAGTTTCGCCATCATACAGGCATCAATTGTATTTGAAACCACCTCACAGTTCCTCCCTTAGTCAATCACTTTCACACCTTCTACAAAGATGTTTATTTTTTCCACTTCAATTCCCGTAAATTCTTCCACTTTATATTTCACACTGTCAATCAGATTATCCGCCACCGCAAGGATACTCACGCCATAGGAGACAATAATATGAAAATTCAACGTGAGCTTATTATTGTTAAGAAGCACCTGGATGCCCCTGGTCATGCTTTCCTTCCTGAGTAATTTGACAAGCCCGTCCCTGACGCTCATTCCAGCCATCCCGACGACACCGAAACATTCCATTGCTACCGTACCGGCATACTGCGCAACGACTTCCTGGTCAATAGAAATATTTCCCATGTGTGTGTCCATTGAAGAAACTTTCATAAGTTACCTCCTTATTATTCTGAATATACATTGATATTATAACCCGTTTGAACAAAAAAAGAAATAAAAAATATAGCATTAAATTTTATGTCCAAAATATGTAATTTTTGCTTGCAATTCTGTTTACTTTCTGATATTATACAAATGTTGTGTGGGTGATGGATGCGAACCTGTTTCTATCCCGAAAGCAAAAATAAGAATCGATTGATTGTATCGTTGGGAGGTGCAAAGATGGCTAAATGTGATATTTGTGGTAAAGGCGCTCATTTCGGTAACAACGTAAGCCATTCTCATAGAAGATCTAACAGAATCTGGCATTCTAATATTAAGAAGGTTATGTGCAAAGTGAACGGTGCTAATAAAAGATTACATGTGTGCACACGCTGCTTAAGGTCTGGCAAAGTTGAAAGAGCATAATAGTAAATGAAGCATATGAAAATAAAAAGAGTTTGTCGCTGACAAACTCTTTTTATTTGTCCAAGAAATCCTTAGCGCTACGCCTGCCTGGATTCCTCATATTCCCTCTTTAAATTATCATATTCCCTGTTAATGCGCTGAATAATCTCTTTATCCCCCGCCAGGTTGTCCGGATGAAAGATTTTAATCAAATCTTTGTACCGCTTCTTAAGCGCAAGAGGATTCGTGACACCCTGAAAAAAGACAGACACATCCCGTCCGCCGTCATAGACGCCGCACTCACCCAACAATTCTCTCTCCGCCGCAATCCTTGCCCATTCCTTGTCAAGCCTTCTGCGGTCGATATCCAACTGGCTGAAGCCACTCTGCAGAATCTCCATCTTTTTTTCAAAAAACTGGTTGTCCTCTTTGAGCCGCTTGCGCTCCGATGAAAGTTTCTGGTTCAACTGTTTCATCTCATCCTGGAACTGCTCCTTCTCTTTCAAGAACTGCTCCTGCAATTCTTCCAGCTCCTTCGCCGCCGTAACAAGCCGTATATTCTCCCGAAAAAGCCATGATTTTAATCCCTGCAAACTATCCTCAGAACCATTCTCCAAAGCCTCTTCAAAATTTACCCCATTATTTTCCATATCCCGCACCTGCCGCACTAAACAAATTGTACATGCACAAATTTAAAAATGTAAAATCCCCAATTTCCCGTTTTAGTCACAGTAAAAAAAATTATAGCCAATCAACAACAATAATATAATCAGAATCAAACCGATAAAACGGTTCGTCAAAAAGAGCATAAACAACATACCCGCCGCAATACATACTGCTACAAAACCAATTAATCTCTTCATATATTATCCCCGCCTATGCTCTTTAGATAATATATGCTGCAACGGGCCGGAAAGTACCTTACCCCTTTTAATTTTCGTCCTCAGGAAATGCGATATCCACCGCCTCGCCGTCTTCCATCATCTCTTCTTTGGGCGCAGTGAACTTATCCACAATATCCGGAATCATATCAAGCACTTTGGTAACAGCATCCTGGTTTTTAACATTGACTAATTTCGTGGAGCCATTCTTGATTACAAGCACTGCACTGGGGGACATCTTTGCACTAAACCCACCGCCGCCGCCATTCTTGCGGTCTGCCGCACTCGCCCCGGCACCCACGCCGAAACTGATATCCACTAACGGCAGAATAATGGTATCTCCAACCTGTGTGGCATCCCCCACCACCGTCTTCGTACCGATTACGGCATTCATACCTTTCATCAATGATTCAATCACACCGGTAAAATTATTTTCTGCCATTATGCAGCCTCCTTTTTCAACAACTTAATTAATTTCCTGATATTTTTGTTAAAATAAATCCGCACCGCAAGCCTCAAAAAAGTAAATGCCCTGATTTTACCCTGAATATACAGACTCCCTTCAATGCGCATCCTCCCGCATCCGAAATCACCTGACAGCCTTACATGCCGGCCGATAAGCGGATAAAGCATCCCCCAGACTGCGAGGACTTCGCCAAGGGCTGCCGGGTCTTCCATGCCAATGACAAAATCAGCCTCGAATTTATCCGGCTTTAGTTTCTTTCCTATATAGGAAAATTCTTTCTTACACAATTGAAAAGACTGTCTGAACGTCTCGCTCTCCAATACCTCCCGATAATATTCTATATTATCCAACGTAGATTTTATTTTATCACAGAACTTTCGGATTGTGTACCGTATATTTTCAAAGATTTCCTTTATTTTTATCGCGAGCCACTTTATTTTGTCTATGATTTCCCTGATTTTTCCGGTCAGTGAAAACTTCCGGGCACTCTCCGCGCCTTCCTTCTCCCCCGCTTCATCTTCCGTATCGGTATCGGCGCCGGACTCCTTCGTATCTCGGTATTCTACCTGTTTTTTTGCATCCCCATCCCGGAAAGCCTCTTCTGTCTTTGATGCAGTCTGTTCTTCGCCGACATATTCCTCCAACAGCGCCTGCATTTCCTGTTCCTTTAAACCGGACGGCTCTTGGGTGCCTTCTTTGGATTTCTTTTTTTCACGTCTATGAGCTTTTCTTTCTTTCTTCTTGTTCTTGCCTTCTTTCTTCGGAAGCCGGAATACTGTAAACAGCATAATCCTCACCCGCAAGAACACATCGCTTGGAAAGGCGACCAAAACATTGATTATATGCAAAAACCAGGTAACCTTGACATATGCCAGAACGGGCGGTTTATCCTCCCCCTCTTCCCTGGTTATCTCAATCCGGTAGCGCACCGGGACAAACAACGCACTCAAAACCGCAAAGAACAGGATGCCCAGAATACATAACAGGATAATGCCTATGATTTTTAAAATAAGTAAAATAATATGTAACATATGCTCTACAAATGTTTCCTTCTCTTATTCCGAAAGCGGGAATAAATAGGCTGTCAAATCTGCTTTACCCGTTTTAGCCACAGCTTCCTCTGCGATTTTGACAATAATCCGGGTTGCCTCCTCCTTACTACCGGCTAACCCTATGATATAAGGCGGATGCTCTTTATAATAATACTGCTGCAGCATAAAGCAATGGTAAATCTCCAACCGCCTGCTCTCTTCTATATAGGCAACCACATAAATATTCGTCAGTTTCGCATGTTTTTTCAGTTTTCTTTTTATTTTGCGGGGATTTTTAACAGTATCCCCAATATAGAGGCTTTTATAAAATTTCATGGAATTTCCTAACCGAATCGGTGTGCAAGTCAGTCTTGTACCTATCATATCGCATAAAGCATATTATCAGTTTGCCATTTTTAACAATATATATTTCATATAATTAATTGGGTAACTGTATAGAATCTATTTTAACATATTTCGGAAAAATATAACAGAAGAATCTACTGCGCACATGCCGCATAAAATTTATGACTTGAACCACAAGTCCTTACGCTTCATCTCCAGGTAAATACCGTGGGCCTGCTCCAAAATCTGCTTTTCATTAGGAAATTTCAAAAGATGATAGGCTTCATGGTATTTATAGTAACCGGAATCCGTAAAATATTCTTCCCGTTGGGGTTTGCTGTAGTAACTGTCCGCAATCATAAGATACCAGTGTACTTCTTTGGATACGGTATCCTCCGGCACATTAAACGTATACTGGCTTTTTCCGATATATTTCATAATCGATGCCTGAACCCCGGTCTCCTCATAGACTTCCCTGAGTGCGGTATCCGCATAAGACTCTCCCTCTTCCATCGTCCCCTTGGGCAATACCCACCCTTCATATTTGTTGTAGAAATGTTTATAGAGTACAAGTATTTTCCCACGAAAGATAACGACTCCACCGCAGCTTACCGCTTCAATCATGTTTTTCTCCCTTTCCCTTCCTCTTAAAGTCCAAAATATTCGTTAAAAATACGTTTTGCAATCGGCACCGCGAAATCGCCGCCGCTCCCCGCCCCCTCAATAATAATCGTGACGCATACTTCCGGATTCTGGGCCGGCGCAAACCCCGTAAACCAGGCATGAGATTGTGACTTATCACTGTTGTACTCCGCAGAACCTGTCTTTCCGGCCGCCGTATAGGATAATCCGGACAACTTCGTCCCCGTACCGCTTGTGACTACTTCCTCCATCAGGCCGGTCAAAGCCGCCGCCTCTTCCTCCGACATCAGTTTCTTATAAGTTGCCGGGTTAAACTGCTTGACAATGGTATTCTCATTATTCTTTACATAATCCACCAGATAGGGCTTCATCAATACACCCTTGTTCGCAATTGCGCTTGTAATCATGTTAACATGCAGCGGCGTTATCTGTGTAGTTCCCTGTCCAATCGACGCCTGCACAACATCGGAATCAGACGTTGAACCGTCAATCATAAGCTTACTTTGATTGTATGCAAAAGAAACCTGAAGTTCCTGATTAAAAAGCAAATCATTTAAGGTATTCCCAAATTTTGCACGGTCAAGCTGCACGCCGATATTCGCAAAAGAAGAATTGCATGACTTGGCAAAAGATTTCGCAAAGTCTTCATGACCATGGACCGTGCCATGGTAACAGTTAATGGAATCCGAACCAGAAGAAAATTTCCCGTTACACTGATACGTATACTGACTGTAAGTATCCGGATTCTCACGAATATATTCCAGAGCGGTCACAATCTTAAAGGTGGAGCCGGGCGGATACAACCCCTGGGTCACACGGTTCAAAAGCACGGAACTCTCCTTATCTTCCAACAAGTCATCCCAGATGGCATCAATCTCATTGGGGTTAAAATCCGGTTTCGATACCATGGCAATAATCTTACCCGTGGATGGCTCGGAAACGATAATCGCCCCTTTATAAATTCCAAGCGACTGGTAGGCTACTTCCTGTATCCCTACATCAAGCGTAGTCACGACGCTGTCTCCCGGATACTTGGCGCCTGCCACATCGCTGGCCACTTTATCGGCAAGCCTGGCATTTGAATTAATCAGATAATAATTGCTGCTTGACTCGATACCAAACTTACCGTTCGAAGCATAGCCCACCACATGGGCAAACAGATTCTCATAGGGATAGCTTCTTGTCTCCTCGCCCTCCGCGTCAGTCTGCGTCTCGGCAAGCACCTGTCCGCCCGCGGCATAGATGGTTCCTCTCGTATTTTGTGAAACAAGCAATTCCTGCCTGCCGTTATAACTGTTGTTAATCATCTCCTGCCTGTGCGTAACGGCATAATGGCATGTATATCCCATCATCCCCAGAAATAACGCAACAAAAAGATAGGTCACCGCCATAATCTGCCTGTTTCGTTTCTTTCGTTCACTTTTGTTCCCGGATGGCTTCCTGTTCAGTTCTTCGGGTTCTCTTTTTCTTTCTGACACGTCTGTCTCCCTCTTCCTGTTTGATGATATACAGCCCTTCTATAATAAAGAACATCACCAATGTGGTCAATACCGAACTTCCTCCGTAACTGACAAGGGGCAGCGTAACACCAGTCATCGGAATAAATTTCGTGCCCCCGCCAACCGTAAGGAATACCTGGAAAATATAAACGACTCCAAGGCCGAAAGCAATCAACCTGTAGAATCTGTCCTGCAGCCGGATGGAAATATCCATAAACATGATAAAACAGCTTACACAGATAAGTATCACACACATGGAAAAAGCGATTCCAAGTTCCTCCGCCACCGCAGAAAAAACAAAATCCGCTTCCACAAACGGAATGGAGCCAGGCGTACCCCGAAACAGTCCCATGCCAAACCAACCGCCGCTGCTGATAGCAAACAGCGATTGGGTAATCTGATACCCGGCATCGTCAATACAGCTAAAAGGGTCCCTCCACGCCTGTACCCGCACCTGCACATGGGTAAAAAACTGGTACGCAAGCACCGCCGCGCCACATCCTCCCCCACTGCCAAGAAACAGATAGAGCCAATTGCCTGTTGCAATGAATACCATCATCACATAAACAATGAAAAAAATCAAGGCGCTTCCTAAATCTCTGGACGCCACAAGCACCAACACATGTATGCCCGCAACTACCGCTGTTATCATAACATGCAAAAAATCATGGGACTCATAGAGGGCGCTTGCCAGAAAAAACACAAAAATAATCTTCACAAACTCCGACGGTTGGAAAGTCACCCCCGCCACCGAATAGGAAATTTTAGAACCGTAAGTGGTAGAACCTAAAATCAGCACAATGCCAAGCGCCACGATGCCCACCGACGCATATATCCACGTAAGGCTCTTAAGAAACTTGAGTTTATGGATAAAATAAGGAATTAACATTCCTATAATAATAGAAATTGTCACAATAAAAAACTGCTTGATTGCCTTTTCATAGGACAGTCTGCTCAGAATCACAAACCCGACGCTTAGAAGCATACACATATTGTTAATGACCAACCGGTTGCCCCTGGGATAAATCATGCGGAAAAGAACCACCGTGGCAAACAACAAGATTTGCTGCAGTACATAAAACAAAAGATATTCCAATTTTCCCGTCTCAAAACAAATTACAAGAAAACAAGAAAAATGGACCAGGAACATCAAAAGATTCTGGCGGATATAAATCCCGCCGCGTCCCTCTTCTTCCTTGTAACGGAATACCAAAAAACATTCTAATGTATATAATGCGATAAACAATGTAATCAAATACTTTGAAAGTTCTGTTATATATAATTCCATATAAATCCTTCAATCCTGCCTGTCATTAAAAAGTTTCCCAAACCGGGATTTCCCGTACGCTATTCCACACCTCTCTTCAAATGCCCTGTCGTATAGGATTCATAGGGGAACATACCGCCCGCCAGAATACGGCGGCATTCCTCGGCAGTTTCCACGGTAAAATCGTAGCGCCCCACGCTTGCCTGTACTTTGTTTGTCTCTTTCGTCTGCATGTGGAGAGAATAAGGCACTGAATTATAGATGATATTATAACAGTGTATACAGTTCACCGCCACCGGAAAAGAATTTTTATATCTGTCTTCAAGAAACACCCTGTTCTGCTCCGTCTCACAGTCCCCCTTACATCGACCGGAAGTTTTCCTGACACAATTGGCCGTCACCATCATGGGTATCCTGCCATATACAATCATCACGGTATCCATGCCGATTTCCGCCGCATAGCGCGCCAACCGCCCCGCTTCCTTGGCGTTTAATTCATAGGGCAACGTATATTCACTACAATAGCGCGTCCAGAAAAGGACACTTTGTGTATTGAATACATACAGTCCCGCATCAGGGACAATCCTATAGGTTTTCCCAAGTGACATGACGTAAGCCGCTTCCTCTAAATTACGGACCAGGAACCCCTTCACTGTGTCTGACATATCTGTAAGCCTATGCAAATACGCCTTGTCCCTGGTGCGCAACACATAGGGCAGCACCAGATAATATTCTTTCTCACTATGCTTTTCCATAGTATCTGCAATCTGCCCGTATTGTTGTATATACAAATCACTGTCTATATAAATGCGGCGGCATGGATACGACAAAGCCACCGAAAACTGTTCGTAAGAAGACACGAGAATATCCGTTTCCTGCACCCCTGGCCGTCCCTTATGCAAACCGGAATTTGTATCGGGACTATTCACACAAAAAGTGAATGCGGTAGTTTCTTTTGTTTCGACCGGTTCGGTATTACAGACTGACTCAGTCAGTCTATCCTCTTCATGTAATTCACATTTCTCTACCCTGTTCATACATTGTCGTTCATAAGCTTCCACGCCCATCCTGCGCAGTTCATTGATGGCGCTCACAGGCATGAAAATGCCCCCTTCTGTCTCCACATCACATGATACCGCCTCCACATGGGATTTTCCCGTCTTCAATAGCTGACGGCGGATATTCTCTTCTTGCAGAGGCATTTTCTTAGCCTCCTCAACCACCGCCCCGTATACTGTGACGGAATGTTTATCCTGATGCTCCGAGCCTTCATTCATATCGCTCACATACAGGCATGCGGGCTTCCCTATCTCAAAAACTGCTCTCATCCGAACCGGCCGTTTATCAGGTTCATGCAAGTAAGACTGTCTGATTTGTTCTAACAGTGCCTTATCGTTCCCCGCATAACTTGGCTTATGCAAGGTGACCATCTCCCTGCCATTGTGCCTTTCAAAGTATCCCGTCTGTATTTCGCTGCGAATATATAAACTACGCAGCCTGTCCAAATCTTCTTTCTCCACATGGTATGCATCGGTGCCTTTTTGTTCATACAAATCAATGTATTTACGGTACAATGCGGTAACGCCTGCGGCGTATTCCGGTTTCTTCATACGCCCCTCTATCTTAAAAGAATCAATTCCGGCTTCAATCAGTTTCGGGATATAGGACAGCGTGCACATATCTTTGAGACTTAAGGGATACTCCACGCCATCTAACGGCTCGCCACCTTCGTAAATCCGGTAAGGCAGACGGCAAGGCTGTGCACATCTGCCCCTGTTACCGCTCCTGCCGCCCAATATACTGCTGAACAGACACTGTCCCGAATAGCAATAGCACATGGCTCCATGAATAAAACATTCGATTTCCAGGCCGCTCTCTTCTTTCATCTGCCGCACTTCCGCCAAAGACAATTCCCTGGCAGGCACGATACGCACGACACCCTGCTTTTTCAGGAAAGAAGCTCCATATGTGCCGGTCACCGTCATCTGTGTGCTGGCATGAAGCGGCAACTTGGGAAAACGCTTCTTTATATAATGCAAAGCTCCTATATCCTGGACAATCACACCGTCCAGTCCTGCCTCATAAAAAGGAAGTAGATAATCGTAAAGCCCTGCCAACTCAGCTTCTTTTATTAACGTGTTGACGGTAAGATAAACTTTTTTATCCATAAAATGAGCCGTATAAATCGCCTGGCAAATCTCCTCCTTGGTAAAATTGTCTGCATAAGCCCGCGCACCGAATTTCTCTCCGCCAAGATACACCGCATCCGCGCCGGCATTCACTGCGCCCAAGAAAGCTTCATAATTCCCCGCCGGTGCAAGCAGCTCCACCTTCTTACCCCGGTTCTTTTTATGTTTTGTCGTCTCCTTATGTCTTGTCATTTTTCCGTATTGTATAGACCCTTCCATATACAGTCTGTTCCTTTTCATCACATACATATTTATACAGGCAAAAAGCAGAAACATGAAAGCCCTGTAGATTTCTCTGACAGGGCTATGCTCTCTATTTTTTCAGTTCTTTTAACTCTGTTTCCAGGCGGACGATTTTCTTGCCATTCTCATTCGCCTCTTTCTGGAGAATGCGGATATTTTTCTCCATATTCTCCAATTTAATCTGGGAGGCAATCAGTTCATGTTTCAGGTCATACATCTCTTTTTCTTTATTCTGTATTTCCTCCTCCAGAAGACTAATTTGTTTCTTAGCCTTAAAATAGTCATCCGCAATATTTAACTGCATCAAAACATTCTGCGTATCAAGAGACTGGCGCTTAAAACTGTCAACTTTATTATACTCTGCCACTTTATTATTGATATAAGAGGCAACCTTCTGTAAATATTCTTCGCTCTCATAGCCGCTTAAGGTAAAGACCTTGCCTGCGATGATTACCTCTGTATCTGTTTTCGTTGACATAGGGTCTATCCTCCAATACTAAATATGCCGCCCACTTTAAATATATACTACAATATCTATTATATATAGCTTGTTGTAGAATTTCAAGTCCCATTTTAGACGCTGTGTACAGCGTTTCGTCCATATCTTCCGCTCTCTACGCCACTTCTCAAAATTTTTAATTGCAAATATGTAATAAAATCCATAAAACATCCGATATTAAAAGTATAGATTTATAAACAATGATTTTCAACTTTCTATAAATAATATCCATTTCTGTGCATGTTTTTGTCTCAACTTTTGTTGAGACAGCGCATGTAACGAGTTTGTGTCTGCAAGCTTTCTTGCATGGCTCATGGAGATTCAATAGAAAATGGAAATAGGATACTTATAGATAACAGGAAACGGATTTCCTGACTAATGTTCAAGGAGCGGACTCTCTATAAGGACAATTCAGCGCCAAATTTCCCTGATAGCCAATCAAAATCCGAGACCTGTAGTATATTTTGCATAATCAACAGCTTCAGGAAAGGCATGGTGGGAATATGAGCATGACAGTCACAAACAACTCGGATGTAACAAAAATAGAATTCAGAAACCGCGACGGCTCCTATGTCGGGACATTGACCGTCTCAAATCCAACCCGTAAAACTTCCAAGTCCAAAAGCGTCAATAAACCAAAGAAAAAATACAAAAAGCTGCAATATAATTTCAAACGTCTTTCCAATCAGATTATGCGTACAAAGACGTCTATCAACGCCAAGCAGCTTTCAACGAAGACAAAATTCCAAATTGCCGACCTGCGCATGAAATTGATAAGCGGTGACTACAACTACACGGAAGTCCACAATGCCCTCGTCCATGCGGAGAAAATAGCCAGAGTTGCCAAAAAACGCATGAAACATCTCCAGGAAGAAGAAAGCATCGAAAAGACCGGACGCAGGGGTTTGACCGAGCCGGAGGAGATGAAAAAAGACAAGGACAGCAATGAAGAAATCCTCGACACCTCCGCCATGAGCCAGGAAGAAATGAAAAAGCTCATGCAGGAAATCCAGGAAGAGATGGAACGCATCGAAAAGGAAATGGAAGAAACCATAAAGTCCACCGACTTAATGGAACAGTTTATCGAAGGCAGTAAGAATCAGATGGACCCGAAAGATTTAGAGATGCTCAAGAGAAAGCACCGGGCGGATGAGCTGCGCGATATCATGAAGGCAGATATGGAATATCTGAAGGCTCTCTTCGATAAGCTTGCAAAAGAAAAAGAAGAAGGCGCAAGCGGCATAGGCGACGGCTCAGATGATTCATCTGACTCCATAAGTAACTTAACCGGCGTGATGTTGGAATTAAACGGAGCGGAGATTCCCGTAGAGGCCGCACCGGCCCAGGTTGAAATTGCGGGGGCCAATGTGGATGTTATGGCATAACATTTTCCTTTGACATAAATTGAAAGCCAAGCAGTATCGAGAGAATATCTGCTTGGCTTATTTTTGTCCGTCATAACACATAGCAAGCGATTGCGGCGCAGGTACCACCGCGTTATACTTTTGTAGCTTAACTCAATAGCCTTGCTACGGCATCTCAATCCCAAAATGGTGATAGGTAAGTTCCGTCACTACCCTGCCCCTTGGAGTCCTGTTCAAAAATCCGTTTTTAATCAGGTAAGGCTCATAGACGTCCTCGATTGTTCCGGCGTCCTCACCGATTGCCGCCGCCAAAGTATCTAACCCGACAGGACCGCCTTTGAACTTATCAATCATCGTACAGAGTATGTTTCTGTCAATGTGGTCGAGTCCTCTCTTATCCACATCCATCAAATCAAGGGCAATATTGGCAACCTCCCTCGTAATCACCCCGTCATATTTTACCTGGGCGAAATCCCGGACTCTCTTGAGAATACGGTTCGCAAGCCGGGGTGTGCCACGGCTCCTTCTCGCAAGTTCCACCGCTCCTTCATTGTCAATCTTCACCCCCAGAATCACCGCGGAATGTTGGATAATGACCTTGAGTTCTTCCACCGTATAAAACTCAAGACGGTGTATAACGCCAAACCGGTCACGCAAAGGCGCCGTCAAAAGCCCCGCTCTTGTTGTGGCGCCGACTAAGGTAAAATGAGGCAAGTCAAGACGTATGGAGCGCGCCGATGCCCCTTTTCCAATCATGATATCAATCGCATAATCCTCCATTGCAGGATAAAGCACTTCCTCCACCTGGCGGTTTAACCTGTGGATTTCGTCTACAAACAGTAAATCCCCTTCCTGGAGATTATTTAAGATAGCCGCCATCTCCCCCGGTTTCTCAATCGCCGGACCGCTGGTCACTTTCATATGGACGCCCATCTCATTGGCTATAATACCTGCTAGTGTCGTCTTCCCAAGCCCGGGAGGACCGTAAAACAACACATGGTCTAACGCGTCATGACGCTGCTTGGCCGCCTCAATATAAATCTTCAGGTTTTCTTTAATCTTGGACTGGCCAATATAGTCGTCTAAATTCTGCGGGCGGAGGGAGCCTTCAATCTTGACGTCTTCTTCTATTAAATTGGTTTCAATCATTCTGTTGCCCATATTAATACCTTGCCGCCTCTAAAACATATATTTCAATGCCATCTTTAAAATACTCTCCACCGTGGTATCTTCTGTCACTTCAACCTTCTTCACGGCATTTACGGCATCAGAAGCCGAGTAACCTAGCGCGGTAAGCGCTTCTATGGCCTCTTTCTTCATCTGGTTGTCTGCGCTGCCGCTGTCGGCCACAGCACCACCTTGCGGCTGTGACACTAACCCATGAAGCGTATCTTCTAATGATATCTTATCCCTCAAGTCAAGAATCACCCGCTCGGCAGTTTTATTGCCCACCCCAGGTGCCTTGGCAATGGCCTTGGCGTCTCCTGCCATAATCGCAAACCGAAGTGCATCCGCATTCATAACGGACAAGATGGCAAGCCCGCCCTTAGGCCCGATGCCATTTACCGTAATCAGCTTCTTAAAAATACCCAGGTCATCTCTTGTCAGGAATCCATATAGGGAAAACATGTCCTCCCGCACAAGCGTGTAGGTATAAATCTTCACCTCATTGCCCAGTCCCGGAAGCATATCTACCGTGGTGGCGGACACCTTCACATTATAACCGATGCCTCCTGCTTCCACGACGATGTTGTCTTCTGTTATTTCCTCTAATGTCCCCTTTATATAAGCGTACATGGTATCTCCCGTCTGTCTTTCTTTCTATTCGTCACAACGCCCTGTCTGCCTCGTGCCGCCTCAAATAAGGTATCAGTTTCATGGCGGCAAATCCCAGCACCGCTCCCGTAACCGTACCTGCCACGATGAGAAAAGGCACATAATATGCTACATAAACTGTCTCCACCACAAACATCGCCACAAGTACCTGTCCGATGTTATGGAACACACCGCCCAGGACGCTTACCCCCACCGCCGAGAAACATCCCATACGCCTGCCGGCCAGCATCGCTGCAAAACTGGCCATTGTCCCAGCAAGCGCGTACAATATCGCATATAAATTACTGAATAAGAAGCCGGACAGAACGATACGCAAAACATTCACTTCTAACGCCGCCATGATATTTTCATAATATGTACTGCTATCCCTTCCATTGTTGCCGCAAAGCAACAGGACTACTATCAAATTCGGCAGTCCAAGTTTTATCCCCGGAATGCCGAAAGAAAAGGGAATCAGCGTCTCCACATAAGACAAAATCAAGGCGAGTGCCAAGAAAAAACCAAGCGTCACAGTCTTCTTCATCATCTCACCATTCCATCTAGCGGTTCATCCGGGCTATCTGTCCGCCCGTCTTCCCCTTTTTCTGTCATCGCTTTATTTCCGTCCCCATATATGCCAACTGCCAGTCTGTGCGGCAGGCAAATAATGTTCTCCCCCTTCGCTGAGACCGGCCTATGATGTACACAAATCTGGTCCCTGCAGTCGGCAGCCTCCATCCTGACCGTTCCCTCACTAACCGACAATAAATTGAAGCTTCTTCCCACAGGTAATTCCGGATACTGTTCCGAATGCATAATATGAATGTCACTACCCTGTGTATCCTGTTTCTCAAATAAAACCAGATAATACTGTACCTGCCCTGTATTCTCCGCCTTGTCCAATTCAATCCGGTATATTTCTGTCCCGTCACAGGAAATAGCCGCCACGCTGCCAGCGCCACGCCGTATCATAAAAAATATACTCAATATCACTGCCATAAATACACATGAAGCAATCAGGACGATGTCCGCTCTCTTAATGGAGTCTCTTGTATAATTACATACATTTTTTGATTCTAATTTGCGCATGATGATATTATAGCATATTCGAACATGTGTTTCAAGCAGCTTTCACTGTCCCTCTACCGTTCTTTCTCCAAAATCACCTGTAGATGATTCTGAAGAAAATTATCCTGCAAGTCAGATAAACCCTGGGCATTCAATTCCTGTACGATGATATTACACACCGCCTCAATCACCAGGATTCTTCCGTCATTGGTGTTCAAATGATATACATAATCCTCGGGCGACACATTTTCCCACGCCTGCGCCGGGTCAACCGTATACAAAAGATTGAGCATTTCGCCAATCTCAGAACAGGAAGAAAGCTCTTTCATCCCCCGGTGCGTCCACTTGCCGTAGGGCGCATACTTCTTATTCAACAAATAGACGGCGCCCATGATTTCCTTGATAAATTCCGCCAAAGCAAGCTCCGCCGCAATCCGCTCGCCACGTTTCATGGCGCGGGCATAATTGTACTGTCCTGCCTGCGCCGCTTTCGCCAGGCTCTGTACAAGCCTTCTAATCCACACTTTCTTCGGATAATATTCTAACAGCCCGTCTCGGATAGCGCTGAACCTGCCTAGCCTGTCCTCAAACACACTGCCGTTTGTGGCCGTGGCCAAATTTTCTTCACAAAGCGCCAACCATTCTCCGTCCGAAACAGGAACCGTATCCCGGCCGAGAATGCCCTGATAGAAATCCTCCAGGCACAGGACGCCCACTCTTCCCCGCCCCTGTTCCTGGGAGACTCTGGCCGGAAAACCCATAAACGTCCCGGGAAGGGCCTCATATGCCTCCTGCATCTGCGAGCCGTACTCTTCATAGGTTTCCCTGGGCAGCCAGATACAAAAAGAAGGCCCAAAATCATGGTCCATCGATATCCCGTCATCAAACCCGAAGCACTCGGAGCCTTGCCCCACTAAGCCTGCCGCCACCTGGTTCCGTATATGCGGAAACTTCGTCTCAAGCATTTCTCTTCCATATGCCTCATAGTATCTCTTCGATAATCCTAACCCTTTCATCATCAGGTTTTCCCCTCTGTCTACTCTAAATATACGTCAAGAATACCGCAAGCCTCATCCTTCCATACAATATTCACGCTTATATTTCTTTTTGTACAAAAAACATGCCCTAAAAAATCCAAAGAAAAACCACCCGTTCAACAAGCTATACCATACAAATCAATGAATACTCTCCCTGACACTTTTTGCCCTATCCAGATAAAACCCTTGTTTATTTTCGTCTCCTAATTTTCCACAAACCGCCGCACAGTTCTCACACAGGACGGCATAACTCATATTCTCCCCGAAATGCCGCTTCACTTCATCCAGGGCTTTCTCATAATATAAAAGCGCTTTTTTATAATCTCCCATGCGGTACCATGCCTCCGCTACTCCCGCAAGGGCGCCGCTGTAGTGAGCGTCTGTGTCTTCGCCTTTTTGTTCAAACAAGGCCAAAGCCCTCTCCAAAAGCTCTTTGGCTGTCTCAGGTTTATTTACCTTGAAGTAAATCAAAGCCAGATTCGTCAGCGTAGTGGCCGTCTCCATCTCACCGCCTTCAAGCGTCTCGATAATGGCCAAAGCTTTCTTTCCATATCCGATGGCTTCCTCGTTCTCTTCCATCTTCTCAAGCAGGATGCTCATATTATTGTAGAGCCCTGCATAACGGTAATCCTGAGGCTCCAATATGCCCTCATAAATCTGCAATGCCTGCTTGTAATACCGCAGCGCCACGGCATAATCACCTGCCGCCCTGTATGCCGTAGCGGTATTTAACAACGTTGTGGCGAAATGTTGCGTGTGTTCCATCTGCAGTTCTTCCATCAGCAAAAGCACATCTTCCGCCGCCCTGTATGCCTTCTCAAAAGAAGACACGCTGCGGTAAAAGCCAATCATTTCATTGCAGACGGAAATATAAGCGCCATAGTCTTCCTCTTCCTTGGCCTGTTCCAAGGCGGAGACGAGAAAGGGCTCTACCTGCCCAATCTCCTGTTTCGCAAAATAAGAATCTAACGTCTCATAAAATTTATCAACATTCATCCCGCATATGCTCCCTGTACTAATACTGTCCGTTAAAAATCTGCGCTACCGGCGAGTCGTCCGATAAAATCACCGTCTTGTTATCTCCTGTAATACTTCCCTTCACCGCATCCAAAGCACGGACAAAAGAATAGAAATCCATTTTCTCCGGGTCCCCATAGGCATCTGATAGGATACGCATATACTCTGCCTCACCCTCGGCCACAACCGCCTCAGCCTTCGCCTGGGCATCGGACAACATAATGGATACTTCCTTGTCCGTCGTATTCTCAATCATCTTTGCTTCTGACTTGCCCTCTGCCGTGTACTGCGCGGCAATATTCTCACGTTCAGAAATCATACGGCCATATACCGCCTGTTTATTATCGTCAGGCAAGTCCAATTTCTTAACGTCTACAACCACAATTTCAATCCCATACTGTTCTTCCACATGATTAATCTGTCCCATAATTTCTTCTGTCAGCGAAGTAATCTCAATCACTTCTTCTTTTTCCTCTGACAGTACCAAATCATTGCCTGTGGCTTCTGTCCCTGACTCATCCACCGTTATCGTCATCTTACCGTCACGGCTTCTGATTACTTCATCCTGCTTCATATTAGAAATCGTATTCTTGGTCGCATTATACACAATCGCGTCTATACGGCTCTCCGCATTGCTCACGGAACAGCTTAACGTCTGCGCAAATTTCAGTGGGTCTGTCACATGCCACAGCACATAACTGTCCAAAATCATCGTCTTCTTATCCGACGTGATGACATCGGACGCAGGAAGGTCATACAGCAGTAACTGTTTCGGAATCGTATCCACCGATTCCACAAATGGAATCTTGAATGAAAGCCCGGACTGGGTCACCACACGCTGTACCCGGCCGAACTGCCTGATTAACTTAAACTGGTTCTGTCTAGTCACTACCATAGAGTTGCCAAACAAAGCAACCGCCAATACTACAATCAACACCAAAGCCATACCTAAGCCGGTACCCTTCTTGTCGCCTTTGCCCTTTTTCTTCGTGCCATCCGAGTTAAACCGCTCAAAGTCTTCGGTTGTATTATGATTCTGGTTCATACCTTGATTAAAGTCTGCCATTGTCATTCTCCTTTTATCTGAGAAAATATATCCCTATCTAAACCTTGCCAAATCGTCGCATCTTATTCCTCATCCGCAGTATCTTGCTTTTCATCCCCATCGTTCCCCAAGCCGCTATCCGCAAAAGCATTACTTGTAGACGGACTCTCCGTCACGAAACTGTCAAGTGGCAGAATCGTACTTGCTGCGCCGTCTTTACTCTGGATAACCACCTTTATCTCAGGAAGCACATCTTCCATCGCTTCATAAAACATCCTCTTTTTGGTCACTTCCGGGTATTTCACATACTCCTGGTACATGGAATTAAAACGCGCAACCTGTCCGTTGGCTTCATTGATTCTCTTCTGCTTCTCGGCCTCTGCATCCTGCAAAATCTTATCAGCCTGCGCCTCCGCGCTGGGAATCTGTTCGTTGCGGTATTTATTAGCATTATTGAGTGCCGTCTCCTTGCCCTGTTTGGCCGTCTCCACTTCCTTGAAAGCATTCTCCACCTCTGCCGTAGGAGGCGTAGCATCCTGAATCGTGATATTCACAAGCTGAATGCCAATATCATAATTTTCCAGCTTGTCCAGAATCATCTGCTTAATATTAGACTGAATCTCATTCTTCCCTGTGGTGAGGACACTGTCAACGCTATAGGAACCTATCGTAGTCCTGATACAGTTTTGTGCGATATTTTTTAAAATCAGCTCCGGGTCTTGTGAGGCATACAATGCCTTCACCGGGTCAGTCACCCTATACTCCGCATAGAAATCTACAAAAATAAAATTGTAATCGGATGTAATCATCAGCGCATCCGCCTCTTCCCCCGTAGCATGATATCCGATAGAAAATCCCTGAATTGTGGTATTGACCTTAGACACCGTCTGGATAAAAGGAATCTTAAAATGCAGACCCGGTGTGGTGACAGCTTTTGGAGAACCAAAGGTACACACCACAGCCTGCTCCTCTTCCTGGATAGAATAGTAGGATTCGCTCACAAGAACCAAAATAACCACCGCAATAACGATAATCTTTACCGCAAGCTTCCCCTTTCCTGCTCCCTTCTTTACCTTTTGAAACGCTTCGTCTTTTTTCTTCTTTGCACCAAACATATTCCGCCTCCTGATGTGTCCTTGGAACAGGCCGTAATTGTGGTAAAATCCAGTCTTTATGGGCTTAACTAAGAACGGTTCCAAGAACATCTAGTAAAAATATTTCACTTTAAATGGCATCTATGTTATTATATACTACAGCAGACAGAAACACTAATAAAATTTTACTAAAATATGATACACATAAAATTTTGCAACATCTTACAAGGAAAGGATACTTACTATGAGAATCATCTTTATTAGACACGGCGACCCGGATTACGTGAATGATTCCCTTACAGAAAAGGGAATTAGGGAAGCCAAACTCCTGTCAGACAGAGTCATCAACTGGCCGGTAGGTCAATTTTATTGTTCTCCTCTGGGACGGGCTCGCCAAACTGCCTCCTACACATTAGAGAGACTTGGACGGGATGCAATCACATATGACTGGATGAAAGAATTTGCCTACCGCATTGAAGACCCCACCACCGGAAGAGTCGGCGTACCTTGGGACTTTATGCCCGAATATTGGACGGAAATTCCGCAGATGTACGATAAGAAAGATTGGGCATGTACAGACATATACCTCTCCAATCCGGAACTTGTACCCGCATACCATAAGACCTGCGAGGGCCTTGACCGCCTAATTGCGGAATATGGCTATATCAGACATCATAATTACTATAAAAACACCCACCATCCCCAATCTGAGAACAGACATGCGGACGATACCATCGTAATTTTCTGTCATCTGGGTATTACCTGTGTGATGATGAGCCATCTGCTCGGCATCTCACCTGTTCTTCTACTGCACGGCATGTACCTTGCACCTACTTCTGTAACTGTCCTGGCCACTGAGGAAAGACAGAATAGCGCCGCCTATTTCCGTGCACAGGTAATCGGAGACACCAGACATTTGGCACAAGGCGCGGAGCCCATATCTGCCGCCGGATATTTCACGGATGTTTTTGAGGGATAAGCGTGTATAAAACAAAACAGGAGTCGTTTTAAAACAACGGCTCCTGGACATAATACCATCTATTTTTTCGTAAACCGGTCACCTTACCCGTTCAGGGAAGCCGACTTTCTTCTGCACTTTACGCAGTGTCTTCGTCGCATAGTAATTCGCTTTCTCCGCATTTTCTTTAATCACCTTATCAAGATAATCTTTATTCTTAGACAAGTCATCAAAACGCTCCTGCAAAGGCTTTAAGACACCCACAACCGCTTCGCCCACGGCCATCTTGAAATCGCCATAGCCTCTGCCGTCAAATTCTTTCTCTATTTCTTCAGGTGATTTACCCGTGCACACACTGTAAATGTCAATCAGGTTCTTAATACCCGGCTGTGCGTCCGTATAGCGGACACAAGCCTCGGAATCTGTCACTGCCCTCCTGAACTTACGGATGATGGTATCCGCATCGTCCATCAAATAAATGCTGGCATTCGGATTTTCATCGGATTTGGACATTTTCTTCGCAGGGTCCTGCAGGCTCTTGATACTGGCTCCCGTCTTGCCGATATAAGGTTCCGGAATCGTAAATACATCGCCGTAAATGCCATTGAACCGCTGCGCAATATCTCTTGTAATCTCTAAATGCTGCAGTTGGTCTTTGCCTACAGGAACCACATCCGCCTGATACAGCAAAATATCCGCCGCCATCAATACCGGATATGTAAACAGTCCCGCATTGATATTATCCGCATGTTTAGCTGCCTTGTCCTTAAACTGTGTCATCCGGTTCAATTCACCCATATAAGTAAAACAGTTCAAAATCCATGACAGTTCCGTATGCCCTGACACATGGGACTGGTAATAGAGACAGTTCTTCTCAGGGTCAATCCCCGCGGCTATATAGAGAGTCAGCAAATTCCTGGCGCGCTTTCGCAACTCTGCCGGTTCCTGTCTGACGGTGATAGAATGCAAATCCACCACCGAATAAAAACACATATATTCATCACAAAGACTCACCCAATTCTTAAGAGCTCCCAGATAATTTCCAAGCGTAAGATTACCCGTTGACTGCATACCACTGAACAAAACTTTATTTCCGTCTATCATTTTCTGTCTTTCCTCATCTTTTCCCTAAATATATATTACAGAACCTCTGCTTGTACCAAAAAACATTTTATCATTGCCCCCTCTTTGCGTCAACATAAAGAAGGGGCAGGTAATATGATAATCATCCAATAGGGATACTACTCACTCCATGACCGGCGACACGCTATTTGTCATCGCATCCACAGCCCTGATTACCAAAGGGTCTTGCCTCAAAACGAGGCTCGAAACGGGATTCATTACCGCACGGACAAGATTCGCGCTCTGCTTCGCATTCTCTTCTGCAGTCACAGTCACGTTCCCTTGGGCAATCACGCTCACGCTCCCTTGGACGGCATGGCGGTTTCGGCGGCGCTATCGGCTCACAACCACATCCTGGCTCGCCAATACCTTCCCGGCCATTTCGATTACAGCAACATAAAAACAGCAAAATTATCCAACAGTTCATACTCTCATCTCCTTTTTGTCATACCATATCCTATGCAAAAAGGAGCGGGCAGGTCACTCATCTTCTCTGTTTTCGTAAAATTCTTGTTCTGATATAGCGAAAGGTCTTCTCTTCACCATAATCCGCCAACATATGCAGCAAAAATTCCAACTGCCTCTTCGTCTTCGGGTGAAGCGGCGGCGGCGTCTTGGAAGACTGGTAATAGTTAAGCGGGTCATGGTCCGTGTACGACTTGCCATGGTAGACCTTACATGCCGCAACCCTGTCCATAAACATTTCGATAATATACCGCTGGGGCATAGGCGCCGGCGCCATGCCACCCTCGATATCCCTGGTGCTGTAATCTATCCAGTATTCATAATGATGCTTATTGCGCCCTTTATGGTGCAGCCATGCAGAGGAATAGCCAATCTTCTCCCTCTCCGCATTGTTAGGGCTCCTATCCCCCTGCCAGTATCTGGCACCCACAAGAAACTCTGCCGGACTGTATTTGGACAAATCATGCATGATTCCCTGTCTGTATAGCCCGACCTTAAAACATCCCTCCATCACCACTAATTTATGATGCGTAATCGTCTTAAAATGTTGCCATGCTTTATTCATATCTGCCTTTTTTGCCTTTCCCATAATCGGAAGCTGCCTCTTTGCAGCCCTGAACCATGTAAATCACCACCGTCCGTGGGGAGATATCGATTTCCTGCAGTGTATCACTTGTCTCTTTTTCTAAACAGGCTTCCTCCGGTTCGCCCCCACCGGGCTTTTCTTCCGGTTTCGTGGACGCATACAGTGTCCATGTCTTGCCCTTGGGAAGCTGCGGAAGTCCTAGGCTGCGTGTTTTCCAGTGCAGGTTAATGCCGATATAGAACAAGGTATCATCCCTGTGTCCTTCTGTTACTCCATAGTACCCGCAGTACATAATACCCACACTCCTGACCGCCGGACTTGCCTCCGGTCTCCATGCCTCCTTGCCATGAAAAGAGATATCCGGATAGCCGCAGGACAGATAATCCATCCCTTTAAGCGGCTCGCCGCTATGAAGAACCGGATGCTCCCTGCGCAGCGCCACAAGCATCTTCGTATACTGAAAAAGTTCCCTACCCTCCGCAGAATAGTTCCACTTCACCCATCCAACTGCATTATCCTGACAGTAAGGGTTGTTGTTCCCTTCCTGACTATTGCCAAATTCATCCCCACTGTACAAAAGAGGCGTCCCCTGAGACAAAAATACAAGTGTCAGCGCATTCTTCATCTGCCTAAGGCGCAAGTCGGTAATATTTTTCCTCCGGCTTTTTCCCTCCACGCCGCAATTCCAGCTACAATTATAATCCGTTCCGTCCCTGTTATCCTCTCCGTTCATTTCATTGTGCTTATGGTCGTAGGATACCAGGTCAGCAAGCCGCATCCCATCCCACTTGGCAATATAATTGATACAGCCTGTCTCAGAACAGTTATTACGCACGCGGAAAAGCAACGGGTTTATCATATTGTCGTCGCTCTTAAGAGCCCTGCGCATGTCATACATAAATCCCTCGTCCAACAAACCAATCCGGCGCGGCAGCGCCATATAATCCGTGGAGACAGGGCTATACTGCTGTGTCGTCAGTATCTTCGTCCTGCTAAGAAACGGCTCCTTAGCAAACATCCCTATGGGCAAATCCACGCCCATGACATGGAACCCGTCTATATGGTACTCCAACACCCAATATTTTAAAATTTCCAGCATCTGCGCCGCTCCAATCTCTGCCGGAAAATAAAACTGCATCATCACTTCGATGCCATTTGTATGAAGCGTCTTGACCATATCCCTATATTCTGTCGCGGCATCCTTACCGTAAGCATATCCACTCTTTGGAATATAGTAAAGTCCTTTCTGGTACCCCCAGTAATTCACCTTACAGGCACTTTCTTCCGGCAAAACATCACTTGACCCTGCACCTGTCTGCGGAAGCGGCTGTCTGTAAGAAGCCACCGCCTGTTCCATGGTCATGGGCTTTTGTATACTCTCCTGTGCCATGACCTCATCGAACTCATAAGCAGGCATCAACAATAAGGAAGTAATCCCCAATTCTTTCAGATAAGAGATTTTCTCCGTAATGCCCAGATAGGTTCCCTTATATTTCACGCCGGAAGACCTGTGCTTCGTAAACCCACGTACATGCAGCGCATAAATAACCATGTCTTCATAAGGCAGTTCTAACGCCCTGTCCGATTCCCAGTCATAGTCCGTATCCTGCACCATACATCTTGGCATTGTCACTCTAGGCACACCATATTTACTGGCATTCTCCAATCTTTTGCAGTAAGGATCCTGCCACACCTGGTCACCACAGCATAACAAGTAACTGCACGTCCTGTCATGATATCCTTTTAACAACATCCCATAGGCATCTCCAACCCTGCTTTCTTTTGGAAAAGGAATCCTGATTCCGTCCTTATGCTTTCTGTCATACAATATTATACCAAACTCGTCCGAATCTTTACTGCCCGGCTGATTTGTGCAGACAGCGGCAATATGCAGCCCCTCTTGCTGAAAACATACTCCTAAAGGATGTGCTTTTGCCTTAATCACTTCGTATTCTTTGTGCATTTAATCCTCCGTCAAAGTAGGTATACCCCGGAAGTCTAAGCTCCCGGATATACACTAGGTTCTGTTATCATACTATATGAAATTGCCATTTACATCCTTTTTATACCACAGTATATTTGCAGTACCGTTTATTATTTGGGTTCAATGTAAAAAAATCTCCAAATTTCCCTCTACGCTCCATATGCCCCTGTCAGCCGGACATTGTACATGGAGAAAAACGATTCTCTTATCATTCTAACATACAAAACCTATTTTACAAAACAAAAATTCATCTATGCATTGAATATCTATATTTTTTCCTATAGAATATATAGACAGACATATCACACACAAGGAGGCACCCCGATGGGCAAAAACGACAAGCAGAGTGAAGAAAACGGATACGACGCAGAGGAAATGACCGTGGAACTGGATTTGGAAGACGGCTCCAAAGTCACATGTGCCATTATAACAATCATTACCGTATCCGGCCAGGATTATATCGCCCTTCTTCCACTTGACGATGAAGGTGAAAATGAGGATGGGGAAGTCTGGTTCTACCGCTACAGCGAGAACCCCAATGACCCAAATGAAGAACCCGACCTGGGTTACATCGAAGACGATGAAGAGTACGAAGCTGTGGCAGACGCATTTGACGAGTACTTAGACAGCGCCGAGTTTGATGAATTGGTGGAAGAAGGGGACTAACCGGAACATCTTAAGAAAAACATTGCAGAAAGCGGGAAGGTGCATCTTTTCCGCTTTTTCCTTTGTATGCCAACAGATACAGCTCTTCTTTTGCCCTTGTCATCGCCACATAGAACATGCGCCGCTCTTCCTCGATTTCATGGGGCTCTTTTGATTTCGCAGAGGGAATCTTCCCCTCCTGGCAGTCAGGTATGTAAACCGTATGAAATTCAAGTCCTTTGGATGCATGCATGGTCATTATCCGTATTCCTTCCATTGTACTTTCACCCTCTTGTCCTGTTTTTGCCGTTTCTTTTGCTTCGTATGTCTTTCCCTGGGCTCTGCTTTCCTGCCCATCCATTCCCATGGCAATCAATGTGTTGCTTTTACCACAATCCCGAAGGCTCTCATCGTAGCTGCGCACATAATCTGTCATCTCCCGGAATGTGTGGAACCTCTGTGTCAGTTTTTGGAAATCTGCGGCTGTCCGGATGAACTCTTCTGCCTTTTTTGTCCCATATTTTTCCTGCAGATAGCCGTCATATCCCACCACCTTGCGGATATAGTGAACCTGTAAGTAGAGCCTCTTGGTGCCCATACTGGCCAGATGATAAAATAGACGCTTTATCCGCTCCTGCAAAACAGGAGTTCCTGCATAATATCGCAGCAGTGCCTCTTCACTGATGCACTCATCCGACAGGCTGTCCCGCCTGATATACCTGACCGGGCGGTTCATGATACGCAGAAAATGTTTCCGCCTCATTTCACCCTGTGCCAAAGCAAGATACGCCATAATATCCTGAATGACGAAATGTTGGAACGGATTTTGCGGTGGTTCCTTTGAAACAAATAAAATGCCATTCTTATGCAAGTTCTGGGCCCACATAGCACAGTCAAAATTCGTCCGGCATATTAATGCGCATTGGCTTAATTCCTTTGTCTCCTGTTTCTGCCTCAGCGTCTGCACTAGCCACAGTTCTTCTTCCGACTCATCTTCAAATATCTGCAAAGAAAACTTACCGCCACCTTCCTGCGCTGCATAAATCTGCTTGTCCACACGGTTTTTATTCTCCCCAACCACTTTAAGCGATGCCTCGACAACAGGCTTACGGCACCGGTAATTAGCGTCCAGGAAAATCCTCTGCGCACCCGTAAAATCCATCATAAACCGTTGCATACTGTCCGGGCTCGCCCCGCGGAATCCATAAATAGACTGGTCGTCGTCCCCCACAATAAAAAGATTGTTTTCCGGCGCTGCCAAAAGCTTGATGATTTCATACTGTTGTGGGGAAATATCCTGAAATTCATCGATTAGGATAAACCGAAACTGAGCCTGCCATCTGCGCAGCACATCTGGTACATCCACTAATAGCTGCCAGCAATAAAGTCCCATATCATCAAAGTCCATCTGCCCAAATTCATTCAGAAAAGACTGATATTCCCGCGCCAGGAAAACCATATCCTCCGCCCTTAGTTTCTGCACAGACGGCTCACACAGGACAGACGTTGTCTTATATGTGCTTATGGAAGCCGCCAAGCCATCCAAATCCTCTTCTTGAATACATGCAAACCTCTTATGCATGCGTACTATCTGCCGCAGCAGACTCTTTTTCCCTGATTCTGTGATAATGGTATACCCGCGATACTGCGGTGACTGTTTCAGAATGTGATAGAATATGGCATGAAAAGTGCCAAACCACACCGGCGGTTTATCTGGCTTTACCAGACAGAAGAAACGTTCCTGCATCTCCAGTGCCGCCGCTTTCGTAAAAGTGATAACAAGAATATGCGAAGGCTCAACCTTATGCACCGTGATAAGATGTCTGATACGCTGCACGGTCACATAAGTTTTGCCACTGCCGGGACCCGCAAAAACCTGCGCCGCCCCGGCAGTATGCATGATTGCCCTCTCCTGATTCGGATTGGAAGCAAAATCAGGCATTCTCTAACTTCTCGATTCCTATACGGATTCTGGCAAGTGACTCTTCCTTACCTAATATTTCCATAATTTCGGTAGCCCCTGCCGGCGTCATCTGCTTGCCGGAAACTGCCGTCCTCACAGGCCACATGACATATCCGTTCTTGCATCCCTTCTGTCCCACATAGGATACAAGCGTCTGGTACAGCGCATCGTTGCTGTAATCCGTCTGCTCCTCCAGTATAGGAAGAAGCTCTTTTAACACCTCCAGAGAAGACGCAGCGTCCGTCTTCATCTTCTTATGGGTATACATCTGTGTATCGTATTCCGGAAGTTTAGCGAAGAAATCAACCATCTCCTTGATATCCGGGAAAACCTCTATTCTCGTCTTCACCATCGCGGCAATTTTACGAAGCTCAAAGTTTTCCGGAAGCGCCTCTTTCAGATAAGGTTCCGCCATCTCATAGAACTTGTCCTCATCCATAGCCTTAAAATATTCCCCATTCATCCATTTCAGCTTCGTATAATCAAATACCGCCGGAGATTTTGACAAATGATGGTAATCGAATATCTCAACCAACTCTTCCAGGGTAAAAATCTCTCTGTTATCCTCCGGGCTCCATCCAAGAAGAGCCACAAAATTTACAATCGCCTCGGATAAAAAGCCCTGCTCTATCAAGTCTTCGTAAGAAGAATGTCCGCACCGCTTAGATAACTTCTGGTGGTTCTCGTCCGTAATCAGCGGACAGTGTACGTATTCCGGCACTTCCCACCCGAATGCCTCGTAGAGACGGTTATATTTCGGCGAGGAAGACAGATATTCGTTCCCCCGCACCACATGGGTAATCCCCATCAGATGGTCGTCCACCACATTGGCAAAATTGTAAGTCGGGTATCCGTCCGATTTGATAAGAATCATATCGTCCAACTCTGCATTGTCCACGGCGATGTCACCATAGATGTCGTCATGGAAAGTCGTCGTCCCTTCCGTCGGGTTATTCTGCCGAATCACATAAGGTTTGCCTGCCGCAAGATTCGCCTCCACCTCTTCTTTGGACAGATGCAGGCAATGCTTGTCATAGATATTGATTTCCTTGCCGGCCACTGTCTGCGTCAGGGAAGCCAGTCTTTCCTTATCACAGAAACAATAATAAGCTTCTCCCTTGTCAACCAGTTCCTTCGCGTATTTTAAATAAATGCCCTGCTTCTGGCGTTCACTCTGTACATAGGGACCCACGCCGCAGTCTTTGTCAGGGCCTTCATCGTGCACAAGCCCTGTTTTTTCAAGCGTACGGTAGATAATCTCCACCGCCCCCTCCACATAACGCTCCTGGTCCGTATCCTCTATCCTTAGGATAAAATCACCGCCCTTATGCTTCGCAATCAGGTACGCATAGAGCGCGGTCCTAAGATTTCCTACATGCATACGCCCTGTCGGGCTTGGCGCATACCTGGTTCTTATTTTCTGACTCATAATCTATACCACTCCTTCCAGCCACAGACACCATTTTCTTTATTCCCTTTTGGGAAAAGTGTTCCCATTGCCCCTAGAACTCTATTGCTCCTTTTTTCTCTTTGGGTGCGCTTTTTTGTCAAAAGATACTTGAGCAGAGTTGTTATGGCTCCAAGACCGAAAACCAAAACAGCACCTATCCTCAATATTGTCTGAAATACCAAAACGCTTTCCACGTCATTAGAAATATATTTGAGATACAGGTATCCCTCCAAATAAAGCCCCAAAACTGTAGAAATTAATAAATGAACTTCCAACAAAAGAACCGTCTGCCACTTTTTGCCATTGCAATAATTAAACCCGGATAAATATATTTGTAATACAGGTAAAATAAGTGCCAGTACACCACCACCTCTGAATCCTGCAACACAAATAAATAATATTCTTATTCTTTATCCGGTATCTTCTTGTCCGCAGACGCCTTGAAAGAACCAACCGCCTTCGCCGCGGCAGGCACCGCAATATTCGTCCCTGCGCCTGCGACACAGCCTCCCGGACACGCCATACCCTCAATCAGACAACCGTTTTTCTTACCGGCCTTAGCGAGCATCAACATCTTCTTACATTCCGATAAACTCTCCGCATGTTCGATATTGACTTCCACATCCGGGTAGTATTCTCTCACACACTCCTCGATGGCGCTAGCCACGCCGCCTGCGACACCATATCCACGCCCTGCGCTTGTGGCTCCATTCAGTTCATCGAGAGCCTTTATCTCTTCTAGGAATATTCCCCTGGCCTCAAAGATTCCCGCCAATTCCTCAAAGGTAATGACAAAATCTACGTCGGAACGGATTGTCCTCCTGGAAGCCTCCAGTTTCTTGGACGCGCACGGCCCGATGAAGACTACCTTTGCATCGGGATGGTCTTCTTTAATAATCCTCGCCGTTGCCACCATAGGGGTCAACGCATTGGATATCTTATCTATAGTCTCCGGGAAAAACCGCTTCGCTAGCACGGACCAAGACGGACAGCAGGAAGTAAGGCTGAACGGAAGTTTCCCTGTCGCCACTTCCGAAGCATAATGCTCCGCCTCCGCGATTGCCCCTAAGTCCGCACCTATGGCCGTCTCGTAGACATCGAAGAAGCCAAGCTCCTTGAGCGCCGTCTTTAGCATATCCGGTGTCACATTCGGCCCGAACTGTCCCGCAAACGCAGGCGCAACCTGGGCAATAATTTTATGCCCCGACTGCATCGCACGGATAAGCTGGAATATCTGGGATTTATCCGCAATGGCTCCAAAAGGACAGTTCACCATACATTGTCCGCAGGAAACACACAAGTCATTGTCTATAACCGCTCTGCCTTTTTCATCGTTCTTGATGGCATTCACCCCACAGGCGCCCGCACAAGGACGTACCTGGTGTGAGATAGCGTCGTAAGGGCATACGGCCTTACATTTACCACACTTAATACATTTCTCCTGGTCAATCACGGACTTGCCGTTCTTCATGGAAATCGCGCCACGGGGACATACTTCCCGGCAGGGATGAGCCACGCAGCCCATACACAAATCCGTCACATGATAGCAATTCTCCGGACATGCATTACATGCAGACGGAATGACCTGCATTAACGGCGGCTCATAATATTTCTCGGATATGTTGCTCTCCGCAAGACCCTGTGTCAGATGGACCAATCTGTTCTCCGGCCGCAGTGACAAACCCATGGCAAGCCTGATTCTCTCACGCACAATCGCGCGCTCCCTGTAGATACTCTCGTACTCCGATTCATCGTAATCCACAATCTGATAGGGAAGCGCTTCCACATCGTCTATTAAATTTTCTGAATGATAAGCCAGATTGGCTACCTCTTTAAAAATACGGCGTCTATTCTTGCGAACCTGCGTATCAATTCCTCTCATGGCGTTCCTCCGTCAATTATCTGTTAATCTTTTCACAATCATGGTTAGAAAAAACCTATATTTACATGTTCCGTCTCCCAACCACGTAAAATCCCTGTAAGCTATCATTTCTATTCTTACATAAACTTACAGGGAAATCAAGTATATTTGTATAACAGTTCAGACACGCAGGGAAGATTTCTACATTCATTTGCCAACAACGTACATCCGGTGTCTTATGAACGGGCATGACTGAACTGTTTTAACGTGTAAATATACCCTCAGTGAACAAAGGGTATTATGCAGTTTTTTATTTTTTTCTTCTTTTCAGCCAGATTATAAACCCTGCCACAAGACATCCAGCCGGAATAACAAATACGGATATTACCGCTATAACGCCAAGCGCCTGGGCGCTAAATACCAGATTGCCAATCTCATAATATTTCACAGGAACCGACACCGAAAACTCCCGCTGTGCCAGACTGCTTAACATGCTGCCAAAAAGCTTTACGTTATATCCAGGGACCACGTCGTCCGCAGCGGCCGTAAAAATCTGTTCCGACGCCACAATCACCGCCTTGGAAATTTTCCCGTCCCCCACATTCCGCTCTGCTTCCATGCCAATCACAAACGGCCCATCGATATCCGAATCGCTCCGCTCATAATCTTCCCCGCCGGAAGGCTCTCTCTTGCTAAAAGCACTGTCACTTGTGCTAAGCAGCGGCTGGTAATACATATTCTGCTCATCTTCTTCATAGGAGAGCCCTCTGGAGAGCGGTGCAAACACCATCCCGTCAGCTACTTTCTGTGTAATCTCATCATAGATAATCTCCGGAAGCAGAAAATAAGGTATCTGATAATAGTAGTTTCTGTCCTCTTCTACAATCATACCCTCCGCCACGGACACACCGTAATAACCTAAAATCTGTTGCTCAAAACGCTCCATACTCTCCACCGTCCAGGTAGGTACGATGAGGGCATTGCCTCCCTGCCCAAGATAATCCAGGACTTTATCCACATCATCTTGCGAATAATCACTTGTGGGCGCATTGAGAATGATACCGTCCGCATCCTCCGGAATAGCGTCTACTCCGGTCAAACTAATTTCTTCATAGGCTATATTTTCCTTCTCTATGGCATTCAGGAATCTCTCATCAAAATTCAATTCCCCATGCCCTGTTACAATATAGAATTTGGGAATTTCACTGGAAGAAACGCGGGCAATTGCAGAGACAATCTGTCCCTCACCGTCATATCCTGTCACCTCGCTCTGATAGGTGGTGTAATTCAATTCATAAGAATAAATGTCGCCATAATCCACCACCACATCGTCATACGCCCCTGTCACAATCAGACTGTTGCCCATAGGTTCCGTATCCGTATAATTGTAATAGAACATCGGATTTGACACCGGACTGACATATTCTACTTTAATGTGACTTGACATACCCTGAAACTGTCCCAATGTCTTATCCAAGTCGGTATCCTTGGATGCCTCATCCGCCAAGACATAAATTGTAACATCCTTGTCCAGGCTTTCCACAAGCTTCTTTGTGTCCTCCGTAAGCGTATACATCTTATTTGCCGTCACATCCAACGAAGTATACTGGTCAGGCACATAATTGAGAGCAAGATTCACTCCAACCATAACCGCAAACGCCACAAGAATATACACAGCATTGTAAGCGCCTAACCGTATTCCCCTACCAGATACCGCATATCTGCGTTTCTGGATAGACTGCACTGTGCAAAATAGCACAAAGGCCGTAAGACTCACATAATATACGACAGATTCTACCTGAAAATATCCGCTTGAAAGTGCGTCAAACCTGCCAACCATATCAAAACAGGTCAAAAACTTAGACACATATTCTGCCACTTTCGTTGTCCCAAATCCGGATATCATGCTGCATAGCCCAGACATAATATATCCAAGAAACAACATGGTGAAAGTCAGCACCGCCGAAATCACTACGCTTTCTGTCAATGAGGAAAGAAACAGCCCCAGGGCAAGCCCAAGACACCCATATAGGAAAAAGCCAAACAGGGAAGTATAGGAAATTCCTGTCTGAAATGCTCCCATTTGCATCAAAAACAGCGGTGCAACGCCAATTATAAGTGTAGGTATTGCAAGTACAGTGACAAGCGCCATGTATTTGCCAAGGACTATCCTGCCCACCGAAACAGGGGCCGTCAATATCAACTGGTCTGTCTTATATTTCCTCTCATGGGCAAACGTGCGCATTGTCAAAATAGGAACAGCGATAATCAACAAAAATACAATACTCTGTAAAACATAAGAAATAGTTGGATATCCCGCATAGACGTTGAATATCGTAAAGTAAATACCCATCATGAATAATAGCGCTGCTATAAAAAGCCAACCGACAAATGTATGGAAGAATGATTTCAGTTCCCTTTTATAAATTGCCGTCATCCTCTGCACCTCCCTCTTCCCCTGCCGTCAATTTGAGGAAAATGTCTTCCAGAGACTTCTCCCTACGGTTCATAGATAGAATAACAAGCCCGGCGCCTGACAAAGCCACCGAAACTTCTTTCCGGATATCTGCATTTTCCTTCGTACATACCACAATCTGAATACTTCCTGCCTCCTGTGCCGGATATATACTGTAGTTTTCGACTTGTTCCATTTCCTCTAAAACCATTTTCGCCGGCTGCTCTTCCCCCAACACCGTCACCTCAATCTCCACCTTAGACCGCATCATCTCCTGCAATTGTTCCGGAGAACCGCTCGCCACAAGTTTACCTTGGGAAATTATCATAATGTGGTCACATACCGCACTCACTTCCGAAAGTATATGGGAACTTAAAATAACTGTGTGTTTTCCTGCAAGACCTTTAATAAAGTCCCGTATTTCTATAATCTGTTTCGGGTCAAGTCCAACCATTGGCTCATCTAAGATGAGCACTTCCGGATAACCCACCAAAGCCTGCGCTAATCCTACACGCTGCTTGTACCCCTTGGAAAGATTTTTAATCAGACGCTCTTTTACCTCAGACAATTGGATTTTCTCCATAATGTCCCGCACCTGCTCTTTTCTCTCCTTCTTCGGGACTTTCTTCAATTCCGCCACAAACAAAAGATATTCTAAAACCGTCATATCCGTATATAGAGGCGGCGTCTCCGGCAGATAACCTATACATTTCTTCGCCTTCTCCGGTTCTTTCAAAATATCGTATCCATTTACCTTTACCGTACCGCTACCTGCGGCGATATACCCTGTAAGAATATTCATTGTAGTGGATTTACCGGCTCCATTGGGCCCAAGGAACCCATAAATCTGTCCCTTTTCAACCTGAAAAGACAAATGCTCAACGGCCGTATGACTGCCGTATCTTTTTACCAAGTCCTCTGCCTGTATCAAAACGCGTTCCTCCCTAAACAGAATATTAAAAATCAATGATTTACAGATTTAAGTAATGATAAAAACAACTATCAAGTTGATTCTTGTATCTACTTACATAAATTTACTGGAAAATTGTGTCTTTATTCTTATAAAACTGTGAAAAAACTGTGTCTATTCCCCAGACACACAGAAATGATTATAACATAATATATTATTAAAAATATTTGAGAAATAGAAGGGTAATTTTATGAAAGATTATATGTACAAAGAAAATTGCGACAGATTCCCCCTCGCAATGGCATATGTCCCCTGGCAGCACTTTAACGGGATTTACGATAACCTTGAAGAAGCATACGACGCCGGAACCGTTTTCCCGGAGCTTGACAAACCATTCACAGGAAGGAGATGTTGTAAAAAATGAACATGCATTTTGCCAATGAGCAGGAAAAACTGCTCCATGATATAGGCGTCATGGATTTTGTCACCATTGAAATGGCCCTGTATCTGGACACCCATCCTAACGACAGGAACGCTATGGAATATTTTAACCACTATAATCGTATGACGAATCAGGCGAAAAAAGAATATGCTGATAAATTTGGTCCGCTGACTCTCGCTATGGCAGATACACCAAATTGCAGCGACTGGGTTTGGGCAACCCTGCCTATGCCTTGGGAAGGAGGCTGTGCTTAATGTGGAATTATGAAAGAAGACTGGAATATCCGGTAAATATCACAACGCCAAATGCGAAACTTGCACAAGCAATCATCAGCCAATACGGCGGACCTGACGGGGAGATGGGAGCATCTATGCGTTACCTGTCACAAAGATATGCATGCCCGTACAGGGAGGTTGCAGCGGTGTTGACCGATATCGGAACTGAAGAACTGGCCCACCTTGAGATGGTGGCTACAATCGTCCATCAGCTCACCAAAAATTTATCGATGGAAGAAATTGAGGAATCCGGTTTCGCCAATTACTATGTGGACCACACCATCGGTATCTGGCCCCAGGCAGCGGGCGGCGTTCCGTTCAATGCATGTGAATTTCAGTCTAAAGGCGATATTATCACAGATTTATGTGAGGATATGGCCGCAGATGGGGCGGTCATGTAAAAACAACTTAAAATTTCCAATGAATCATAATAGGCGGCAAATCGGACTTATGTACCTTATTATCGTTTCGTCCAATTTCAATATAATCAATCAACGTTTCTACAATTGTACGGTCAAGATGCTCAATATTACGGTATCTCTTTAAAATATCCTTTACTGAACATTCCTGCTCGTCTCTCTGCTTCAAATCAGATAACCTATTATTGATTTCCTGTATTTTATAACCGTATGTCCGGGCATCCGCCTGAAAAGAAGATTTGAAATCCATAAATTCCTGTTCTGTTATGATTCCTTTTACCTTATCAATATAAATATCCTTGATTGCATTTTCAACATCTGCCTTTTTACTCTGGTAATCTGTCAACGCTTTCTTCAAATCTTTTTTCTCTGACTCACTTTTATTTTGAAGCAGAAGGCGTCTTTCTGCTTCCGACTCGTCAAAAAACTGGTTGATGATGTAGTTTAGCTCGTCTAGCACTGCTCTCTCAAGAAACCTTTGTGCTATCATTCCACCGGGACAGACATTTATACCGGAAACAGCTCTTGATGGGCATCGTAAATAATAAAACCCTCTGTTTTTTTGTGACGCAAGTGTATAGCCGCAATACATGCACCTTGTTTTGCGCGCAAAGATACCGACTTTCCCGGTGCACATTGGCTTTGCCCGCTCCGATAACATATTTTGCACCTTATCCCACAATGCCTTATCTATAATTGGCTCATGTGTATTTTCAACAATAATCCACTGCTCCTTAGGAACGGGCTTACTGTGCTTTGATTTATAGGTGGGGTTCCGGTATTTTCCCTGTACCATATTGCCAATATACATTTCATTACGCAGCATATCACTGATTGCAAAATATTTCCACAATGCACTATATTCAGAAGTGCCTTTATAATGCATCCCTTGCAGACGCTTATATTCCGTTGGGTTCGGAATGCCCCGCTCATTTAAATACCTGGCTATATTCGTCCGCCCCATACCGGAAGCATACAGTTTAAATACCAGTTTCACAACCTCGGCTGCTTCCTCATCAATAACCAGATGCCCCTTTTGTTCCGGGTCCTTTTTATATCCATATAAGGCAAAAGAACCGATATGCATTCCTTTCTTGCGGTGGTCTGTCAGGACTGTTTTAATGTTATCCGATAAATCTTCCAGATACCATTCATTCACAAGTCCGTTAATTTGCCTGGCTTTCTTGTTTCCGGCTATGGCAGTGTCAGCATTGTCAGCAAATCCGACAAACCTGATACCCCATTCAACAAACTGCCCATGGATAATCTTCTCAACAAGTTCAAGTTCTCTTGTAAACCGTGCCTGGGATTTGCATAAAACAATATCAAACTTGTGCGCTTTAGCATCTTCCATTAATTGCCTGAATGCCGGTCTGTTCCTGTCAGAACCTTTATAATCATCATCTGAATAAATATTATATATTTCCCACCCCTGGCTGACAGCATAACTGATTAGCATACTTTTTTGATTTTGTATGCTCTGGCTGTCGTCATATTCATTGAGTTTGTTTTTATCTTCTTCAGATAAACGACTGTAAATAGCTACAATATTTCTCATCGTAATTATCCCTCATAAAACAAACCAATATTCAGATATTATTATAATCTGAAAAGATTAGTATGCATATCATTTCTTTTCATCAACCCATTTTCTTTTTCACAAATCACTTCAATCCACAGGTCTGTGAAATTTTTCCTGATATCAGATAGTTCAGCAGCAAATATGTTTTCACAGCGATTTTCTGTATCTTTATATGCAATATCCATTTAACCCTCCATTCTTGCTCAGCCTGCAAATTTAAGCGCAAGTACACTCGACTGTGAAAAAATTACTTCTCACAGTACTGTACTCCCCTCCTGCCAGTATTTTATGTTCGGTAACTTTGTCCCTATAACTATTATTTTATATTCTAATTGTATTGTCCTGGTTCCCGATACGGTATCTATCTAAATTACTGTTTTTCCTTGCAGCTTCAAAATAATATGCTGTTGATAGCAAACTTCTAAACCCTTCCGCCGCTTTCTTTAGTATATCCATCGATACCTCCTAAATCAGAAAAAGGTTCCGTATAAGTAGAACCTTTTTCTGTTGCATTTTCATTCGGCATGGCTGCCTACTCCATGTCAATGCCGCTTACTTTCTGCAACTCTTAGTCTCCTGGGAGTGATGGATATCCTAATAATCCATAAATAAAAATACTCTCCCCCAAAACATAATATTGAAATATCCACCACTCACAAAAGGCTAATTTATTATGCAGCGTCGCATATATCCATAAAGCTTTCTCGCCGGCGGCTGTTGGTCAGCTCCACAGGTTACCCTCACATGCCCATTCCGCAGCATGCTACTCTACCTCTCCCATTCCTATGGGAAGACTCCCTTCAAGTGTGTATCATTGTCACCGCCACGCATATCATCGCCGCGTCCTTTACCGGAAGACGCGTTACACAGAACAGGCCATGCCGCTCATCCACACTATCTGATATCTTTGCGGGCCCACTGTGAAGCTCCATACATGCCGGACGTTGCCGGGCTTTATGACGCAAATGCTTAGTTCTTACACAAATATGCAGCGTATTTGTCAATGTACTTATTAATCATATACTTGCCTTAATAATGTAATATATAGAAAAGCCTTGCTTGGCTACTCCTAACTTTTTTCAGCCTTTCATAAAACCAACCGGAATATGCCTAATCACCCTATGCCCACAATTGGAACAATACTTTGCATCTGCTCCATGCACCGGTGCCTGGCACTTTGGACATAAAAACTGTCCTTTATCTTCTATCAAATATATTGGTGTCTCCCGTGACTTTAATCTCTCTGTTTCTGCTCTGAGCTGCTCTGTCTCCGCCTGAATCATAGTTTCCACATCAACCTGCCCAGACAAGTCGGATATCCTGATATTATGAAGGAAACTTTCTGTCTTCATAATAAATCTATCAATGCAATTCCATTCTTTTGCTATATTCATTTTGCTATTTCCGCTGTCTTTCGTATATGATTCCCCTGAATGCCATCTGCTTTCTGCGAATACATTAATTGAACTGTCTGCATTTGGGGGCATGGTTGTTCGAAAACAGTATTTTTTACACCGTTTTCTGCGATTTCTGCAACTCTCACCAGTGTCATAAAATATGCCTGATTTTGTGGAGATAGTCTTTTAAGAATGTCTGCTGTTTCTTTAACGGTTGCTTTCATAATTTTTATCACTCCTTTCATTAACTTTGCAATAACAATATATCACATACATAATATCACGTCAAGTATTTTTATTAATTTTGTGATATAATTTGTTTTGAGCATTGATTTTATATATTTTTTGTGATAAAGTAGTATTACAACATCACAGGGGAGGTTCTTTTCATGGTTCAACGTTTAAAAGAGGTTAGAAAGGCTTTGGGGCTTAATCAGACCGAATTTGCCAAACACCTTGGCATAACACAAACTGCCTATTCAATGATAGAAAGCGGAAACCGTCCATTAGCAGACAAATATATCAAGGTCATATGCTCTACTTTTAACGTGAGCGAAACTTGGTTTCTGATTGGTGACGGGGAAATGTTTGTGTCATCTCCATATGAAAAGGAGTTTACAGATATCTTCGGACATCTGGCACCAGAAACACAACAATACCTTTTACTAATGGCAAAGGAATTACTTAATACTCAGCAAAAGCTATTAAACCCAAATTCTGAAAGACCCAACCCACACAGTTCTGAAAAATGATGCAGGTACATCACCGTACCTGCATTTTTTCAAAATGTCAATAGGCTATAGGCTATTGACGGGTATGTATTAGACTTTGGAGGGGAAATGCATGTCAATAGTAGCTCGAATAAAAGAAAAATGTAATCAACAAGGTTATACAATAGCTTCTCTTGAACGAACCACACAAATTGCAAATGGAACGATATCTAAATGGGATGATAACCGCTTTTCTGCCGAATATCTTTTTAGAATTGCAACCACTTTAAATACATCCATGGATTACTTATTTAGTGGTTCTGAAAAACAGAAAGATATATCTGTTTCTCCCGATATGCAAGAATGGATACATCTGTATAAAAAACTTGCTTCTTGCAGCCCCGAAGTGCGTAATAAATGTATTGGCTATATTGAAGGATGTATTGATGGATATTATTTGGATAAATAATGAAAATGCTTGCCAATTATTTTCAAACCACTACTGATTTTCTCTTATTGGAAGAAAAAAAGTTCCAGAGCTCCAAATAAACGAAAAGGAATGGCTACAACTATTTCACCAATTATCTGACCACAACAAAATTATGTTCATGTGCCTTCTGGAGGTGAAACATGTTTTGGAATAGATTTTATGAATGATGTTGCTATAAAAACACAAAATAGTTGGATTATCAGACCAGATGAAACCACATGAATGTGAGATTTCCTCCATAAATATGGATATCTTAAAAAAGCTTCATTCACTTCCCAATGATAGTTATGAGGAAATTGTTCATATTCTAAACTATAAATATGACATACTCAAAAAGAAACATCTATCCCTTCAGAATATAACTCAAATAATAAGTTAGCATAATATTCAACCCTTTTGGATTAAGACACATTATAAAAGGTAAAAATATTCATATACTGTCATGAATATTCTTACCCTATTAAATAAACTTCCCTTGTCCAATTTGCTATGCTATAGCTCTTCAAATTTCTTTAGTAACTCTTCATATTCCTGTTGTATTTTTTCAGCTACTACTGTATCTCCATTCTGGCCATTTGGATGATAAATTCTCAACAAATCATCATAGCGCTTCTTTAAAGATTCTAAACTATCAACCCCTACAAAATATGTACTTGAACTTTTTTTACTTCCTTCATTAGCCTTTGATGACTCAAATGGATTTGACTCATTCCATTCTGAATGTTTTCGCGCAAAATCACTGTTATAATGGCTTGACCTATACAATTTCTTTTGTTCAAAAAAATCATTAAAAGAAATTAAATCTGCTGTTTCGTCTAAGTACTTTAAATAGTTATTCCAATCATAATCAAATTGCATTTTCGCAAAGTCAGTTCTGCAAACTTCTGTATGGAAATAATAATAGTTCTTTTCTAATTCTGGATATTGATTATATAATTTCCATTTGATTTGTGAAAATTTATTGGCATTTTCTGCTTGCATCTTTTGTTTTTTTCGTGATTGTACCATTCCAACATAATCTACACCAACATAAGCGCAATAATATGAATACCCTGAATATATCAGTACGAATCCTGCTATAAGAAGTGCTTGCCACCATATTCCCAAGAAAGTATATGTACCTAAATATACAAATACAGTTGTCCCCAATCCTAACACTATGAGTTCTGCAATCCTTAATACTGGAATAAATGCAACAATTAGTACTGTGACAAACACAAATATAACTAGCGAAACCTTTCCATACAAAATATAAAGAATACCATTGATTAAAATATCATTAAAAATCAGATAAGAATAACCAAATAGTACAGGATTATCTACCGCTCCAAATATTCTATGCATATTGGTTAGCAAAACAAAGGCAATTATCCCAATAAAATATGACCATCCAAGAGACGTACCTAATATTGATACTATCGCTCCTATTACAATTGCCTCAACAAAAGAAAACACAAGTGCAAATATACCACCAATTAAAGGCACTCCATATAATAAAAGCATGATAATAAACGACCCAATCCCCCATCCTATGTCTTTTGTTGAACTCCCAATAATAAGTGCTATAATAGCAGTTTCTATAACGACAAATCCTATACTCCCATTAACAAGATTATAATCTAAAATGAAATCTCTCATTTCTGTCAAATTACTATTCATATTATCCCCTCATTCTATTCCTTTTCTACTTTTCATAGTCAATGACCGTATAATTATAGTTAAATAAAAAATATTTACAATAGGAAATGCAATAACTCCAATTATCAACGACAGCCCAATCTTTACTCATAGGCTTTTTATTGCTATTTGTCATTATACCAAATTCTACTAATTACGACAATTGTTTTAAAATATAATAGTAAGAATACTTACAATTATTTCTATTAATTTGGATATTTTCAATAATCTCCTTATCGCTTGTTGGACAGATACACTTATGATATACTTTTATGCATGGGAAACCAGAGAGCCAAAGGCGGCTTTACCCTTCTTGTTCTATCGGAGGGGCTAACCCTCCAGACGAAAGAAAGGAGGGCGTTGCCAATGATTACATATTCTGACCTATTTCAGTTTTGTATATTCATTGTTGCCCTTGTAAGTCTGTGCTACAAGATTTTCAAGGATAAACGAAAATAGCCGCCACTACTCGCAATAGTGACGGCCAAATGAAAATTTAGCTTAAACTATGAAGGATAGAGCCGCTTCTCTGGCTTTCCCTTTTTTATAATATAACATATCTTCCAATTTAATTCAAGAATAGCTTTTCATTAGGACAAATATCGCAGCCACCACGCGCGGAATGCCAGAGACGTTTTGTAAAGGGCTTTTTAATCAACTTCACAAAAAATTTACATTTCAGAGTAAAAAATAAGGCCAGGAACCTGTTTTTAGATTCCCGGCTCATTAGTACCATTTATATATCCTGGTCTGTTTTCAATTTTCTCACTTCGTCAACTGAAAGGCCAACAAATTCCGCAATCTTTTCAAGCGTTATTGTTCCATCTTCTAGCATTTTCTTTGCAACATTTATCATTCCTTCTTTTAATGTCTGGTTTCTCATATCTTCCATAGCCCGGCACATGATTTCGATTCCCTCCTTGCTCTCTTTAAAAAATCTCACTCTGTCTGCCAATGTCTCATAGTACATATCCGCTGCGTCTGTGCAGGAGAAGTCGTGCATTAACTTCCCGATTGGCGTATCTCCACGGTAAGCGCCGTTTACATACAGTATATGCGAACCGTCCTCAAATCTTTCCCCGGTTCCTAAAAAGCACCGCTCAATCGGATAAAGCGGCAACCCTTTTCCCATTACGTCATTCTCTGTAATAAAAATTACCCACGTTTCCGGCAGCTTGTCGAAGCCCTCGCCTTTTTTCAAAAGGTTTGCGTCCATCATGCTGCTGTTGTACCTTGCCCTTTTTCTCCCGGCTCCTTTGTCGGAGCGCTGTACTTCCACATTCAGTTTCGCCCCTGTGCTGTCCGTAGCCAGGATATCCAGCCTCACTGAACGGTTCAACAGGTTCTCCACAAATACCTGGGTACGGACGTCCAGCACCTTTAAATCCGGCTTTTCCAGTACAATCTGTAATACCAGTTCTATGCTTACCGTATCTCCCTCAAAACACTTTGTGAGGAAATCATCATCAAGCAGGCGAAAGCCCCTTAGCCTCTGTAAATCTTCCTGATGTTTCTGGTTTATCTGTTCCATCACTGTCAATCTTCCCACCTACTTTTCCTTCCGGTTTCGTATCTTCATACTACCATACGCCTCCCGATTTTACAAGTCGGGAGGTAGCGCATTTCTGAATCCTGTCCTCTTGCCGTTATCGTTTTTTCGCATCTGTTGTACAAACGCCACAAATTTTCCTGATATTTCTGCTACCTTGTTTTCATATTCGCTACCCGTTTTCTTCAATCACTATCCATATATTTTTTTATGTTTATATTACCATACACTACTTTGTCTCTCAATAATGGTAATGACAACCTTCACTGCAACGTATAATGCCGAAGACGGCATTTCGTGTTTTAATCAGCCCGCCTATGCGGGCTAAAACACACCACGGAAATCACCATTTCCGTGGAATAGCAAGCAACGCAAATGGCTAGCCATTTGCTGCTTGTTGGGGATATCCCCAAACCCCTTTTCCTGCCGCACGCGGCATTTTGTGTTTTACACAAATCCGTCTATACGGATTAAAACACTATTTTTGTACATCTTCCTCCCTGCTCTTCCTTTCCTTCCTTTTTGTGTTCGGAAATACGGCATTCCCTTCAAAGTGTACACCAAGTGCTTTTTCAATATTCTGTGCCACCCTGTCTAACTCGCTTAATTCACCTTTTAGTGAATTGCTCCGCTTTCCCATCTGTGTTTTTTCTTCTTTCAGCCGTTTATATTCTTCAAAAAGTTCCGTAAGGCTCAGCTCTTTAGGATTTAAATTCTTCCGTTCAAAATATATTTCTGATGCTTTGAACATAGCAATCTGGTTCCCATGATTCCTGGCAAACTCCGTCCGGTTCTTCGCCCTCTTTGATTCAAAATAGACAGGTGCATTTTTCTTGTAGTTCTGTGTAAACTTGATTTTCTCTGATAAGTCAAACAACTTCTCTTCAAGTTTTTGGACGTCTCTCTTATAAAAAGAATATTCTGCAAGCTTCCCATCTACGTAAGCCTGGAAATCATCCGGAGTAGTAATTTTGCGCTCAATGAGAAAATTCATTGTTTTTACAAGCGTATTAATGTTGCTTCTTACCAATGCCTGTTCATATCCCTTAGACTGCTGTGCCTTGATATTCCGCGATATATCCACCAGGAGGTTAACACGTTTTGGAAATGTTGTCCGTTTTTCTTTCTGTTTCTTCTGCAAAACAGCACGGTTATTATTCTCAGAACTATGGTTCTCCCTTACGACAGGCTCTTTATCTTTATTCTCAATTCTTTCAATAATCGCTTCTTCAGTATAACTGTCACCAATGCTTTTAGCTCTTATAAATCGCTCCTGGCCAGGCGCACGGAATGCAATATGTTTCCCCCTCTTAATCTCATAACCTTCCATCTCTAATGCAAACAGAAAATCATCAAATGACGCCGAAATTGAAATTGTATGGTCTATGGATTTTTTCAATTTGTCACGCCATCCGGATTGTTCCTTTTTATGTATATTCTCATATTTGGATTTCCGCCTTCCATCATATTGAGGCAACACTGGAAGGTCATTTGCTTTGCAGATTTCATCGTTAATATCACGTATCCTGTATTTATCTTTTTTGTTGGAATGGTATTTTCTATGGTTCACATAGTCAACTGAATTGTATATGATATGGTTATGGATATGGTCTTTATCAGTATGTGTTGTAACGACAAACTCAAAATTCCCACCAGTGACTTTCTTGGCAAACTCTATGCCAAGTTCTAGTGCCTTTTTCGGTGAGATATTGTCATCTGGAGAAAACGACTGTATTAAATGATAAGCAATCCTGTTCCCCCTGCCACTTCCCTGCCTGGCTGTCATTTCCATTTCAATGTCAGCCGTGGGAACAGAGCAGCCGTAAGAATATACAAGCTGTCCATTATTTGTTTTATCCGGATTGGTAATATAATCAATCGCCTTTTTCAGTGTCTGCTTAATTGTTATAATTTTAGATGTTGCCATGCCTTCCTCCTCTCTACGAAAATCAAGTAGGGAAGATTTCTTCCCCTACTCGCCGCGCCGCCCGCGTGCTGCATCAGCAGCAACTTCCATATGCAGGCCTGCGCATAAAAATAAGGGCAAAAGCTTCTTGCTTCCCGCCCCTTTATAATGTCAATAATTGAAATGCCCTGTATCGGCATACCCGGGCATTTTCAAATTGTGGTTGAAAAGTTAGCATCTATGGCATATAATATACTTAACAAGGAAGCCGATACGATAGAGTATACCTATCCGTTTCCGGCGAAAATATTGGTAAAAATAACACCCTTACTTTGCAGGAGCGGGGGTGTTATTTTTTATGGTTGACATATTCCAAAATTGCAACTACAAGTATTCCAAAAGTAAGCAATACCATAAATTCTTCATATGTACTCATAGAAAACGCCTCCTTTCCTTCAAGGCTCGGAACGGAGGTATTCACACCCTATCGGCTCCCCGGTTAAGCATATTATATTGTCATGGTGCCTATATCGGTAATATATCATATTTCCTTTTGCCAGGCTACTGTCACAGTCTCAAAATGGTATCTGGTAAAACTTTGTACGGAGCATTTTCCAAATCATATTTACATCCGCCTGGATTTCTTCAATCTGGGGCTTATATACAGCCCCGTCACTGTTGACTTTGTGTGCTATCTGGTTAATGTTATTTCCAATACGGTTGATTTCATATGCAAGCTCCTTGATGTCAGAATAGTCAACTTTAATCAGGAAGCCATTTATTGCTGCATCCATAATAAACTCTCTGAGTGAATTGGCGCCTGTTTGTTCCATGCGCTCCTTGATTAGTTGGTGTTCATATTCTGTCAGCCTGATATTAAGCTGTTTTTCACGTAGGCGGTACTGCCCTTTTCCCATGTGGTTTCCTCCTTGCCTCCTGCCTCTTCCTTGTCTAAACTCCCCAAAACAAAAACAATGGTGGAAACCCGAATTAATCCAGTTTCCACCATATGTTCCATAATATTTTTATGCGCGCCCTGGCTCTGGTGCTTCTTTCCGGTGGCCATTAAGCATACGGCTGTACGGTTGCTGCCTCTGCTCTTGTGCTTTATATTGGTTTAATTTATTATGTATGGAATTTTTATCCTGTGGGAGATAGTCACGAAATTTATTTCTGTCTTCTTTCTCCGTTATAAACCACTGCTTTTTATCCGGATTATAACAGGCACCATCCTGTTTTATCTGTTTAAGTGTACTCTTAAATTGTTCTGAATCCGTAAATGGAAGTTTTAAGTAAATAGCTTCGTCATGTTTGGAAAGGCATTCATTAATGCGGCCAATGGCCTCCTCCCCGATACCCCGTTCGACATACCATTGCTTTTTTTGTGGACTGAACTTGGCGCCCAGTTTTTTTATATCGTTTACTGCGTTTGTAAACCCATCGCGTGACATATACGGGAATTTTAGTTCCACAGGCGTAATATCCCTGCCCGATGTAATAAGATAGATTCCCTCCTGTTTATAGGAATCCGTATTTTTATCCCACTCCTGAATATAGCATCTGGTATTACCGCCACACTGAGGGTTCTTGTCCTTTGTCTTTTGTAAAGCAGCCTCCCTGGTCCCGGCATAAATTACCTTTGGCTTTGAGCTTTCATAGTATATTGCTTTAAACATCGGCGGCTGTTTTCGGGTATGTTGCTCATCTTTTTCTATAGGCCTGTTCTGCAATTCGCCTCGGACCGCATTGTCAATTTCCGGAATAAACATTCTGACAAGGGAGTCATTCCGGTTCCGTGTATCAACATGCAGTACTGCATAAGTATCAGGGTCAAGCAAAGCGGTACATCTTTCCTCTTCTACGATTTCTCCCTCCCTGGAAACCCGAATCGCCAACTCTGCCTCATGGTTTTCATGGTTAATGCTGCTTATGCTCCAGGAATACTTACAGCCATCATTGCCAAGCATTTCTTTGACATGTTTTTCATATGCGTCATATTCTTCCCTGGACATGGAAGACTGTTCTATCCTCACTGTATGTTCCGGGCTCCCGCATTCATGGAAAATGTTTCCCTCTAACCCGCATTCCCGTATGCGCGTATCAGAAAAAGATGTTTTCCAGAATAATGCATTTTCTATTTGGGCACGGTTCAGGTACGCCCCATCAAATGCACACTCCTGGAGCATGCCACCGCGCATCTTTGCATTATCAAAATCCGCATTATTGAAATCGCACTGCAAAAAATCCGCTTGGACAAAACTACAGTTTTTGATGAAAGCATTCTTCATGCTTACATGGGACGCTTTTGTCATTCTAAATTCACAGTTCCTCAGCTCAGCGTGTTCAAACGATATATTGCTCAAATCGCCCTTAAATACATATCCTGAAATAATACAGCCAGATAAATCCAATGTCTCCTCTTTTCCCGACTTCTTTGTATGGACTGTTAACATTTGGCTGAGTTCTTCACCGTCTATAATGCGCTTTTCCTGTCCTGCCTCCTCTTGTTTACCCAGGCTACCTTTATCTGCCTGCACCGTTGCTGCACTTTCTGCCTGCCCGTCCACTTCCGCCTCGCGGAAATCCCGTTCTTGCGCAACTTGCGCTTCCGCCCGTTGGTGCAGTTCAGCAATCTTGTTATCTACGAATGGGACGTCCTCCACTTCAAGAAGGGATATTGTTTCATTTGCAATCCGCCCATACAACTTGACGTCAAGGTCAACCAATTCTTCCATCATCTGCGCTCGCTCGTCCAACAGGCGAAATATTTCCGTATCCCTTTGCAATGTCTCATACATCAGTTCCATCCTTCTGGCCCTGTCCATATATCCATTGGCAGATACGGTGATTTTGTCATAGAGCGTATTGGCAACTTCTTTGCTTTCCGCTTCCTGGCTAATGATATTGTCATTGAAATCTGCTATGTCTTTCAGCAGTTGGTCCGGGAAATCATTTCCGCCCTTGTTCTCTGTCTCCTTGGCAGACTCGGAATGTGGTTGGAAAATGTCATAATATTCGCCGCCCATCTCCATGAAAATTCTTCTGTCTTTCTTAGAAAGCTTGTTGCTGTTGAGCCTTTTCATATAACTGTCAAGCTCTTGCAGGTATCCATATAAATAGTCTGTTACCTCTGACATATGTGCTTACCTCCTATTATTTTTACTGGGTTTCATCTCGGCTTTAAACTTAAACTGGTATCCGTTTCTCTGTCCGGACTGTGTCTTATAACTGTATGGTTCTATCCCTTCCGGAGTGAAATACGCTGAATACGTTCCTCCGTCTTTTTTCTTTAGTCCGGTTACATAGACTCTCTCGTTATTGAGCAGAGCCACAACCTGCCCTTCATCCAGTTCTTTACCTCTGATTCTGCCAAGGCTCATGCCACATTTCCCGGTGCAGTATGCGCCGTACTGCCCAAATTTCACTTCTGCTCCACATTTAGGGCACTTTCCAAGTACCTTTTTATTTTCCTTCTGCGTAGCGGCAGAATAGCCAATCTTCTCACTGTCTGGGACCGGCTCTGACGTAAATTTTGTAATATTATCCTCGATGCCCCTTAGCAGGTTTCCAAGGAACTCTTCTTTTGACAGGCTCCCTTCATTGACCCTGCGCAGCTCCTCCTCAAAATGCTGTGTCAGCTCCGGCGCCTTAAGTTCCTGCGGCACAATCCTGATATACTCTTCTCCTAGCTCTGTAGCACTGTATTTGCCGTTTTCACGGACAATAAACTGTCTCTTGGGGTTTTGTAGCTTATTGATGATTTCTGCCCTCGTTGCGCTCGTTCCAATGCCGTATTTCTCCATAGCCTTAATAATCGTTTCATCGCTGTACTTTAGGGGAGGTACAGTCTTTTTGCCTATCATGGAGCACGCGTCTATGGCCAGGCTGTCTCCTTCCTGCAACAGAGGCAATATCTGCAGCTCCTGATTAATTTTTGCGCCATTGTCTTTAAGGACGGCTTTGTACCCTAATTGGCGTATTGTGGTTCCCGTAGACTGGAACATACCTCCACCAATGCCAACAATAATCTTGGTTGCGTCATACATGTATTCCGGATAAAAAATGGCAATCAACGCTAACACCACGGTATCAAAAACCTTCCGTTCATCATCGCTGAGTGCTGCATATGCCGCCTGCATGGAAGCATTTATTGTGGGAATCAAGGCATGGTGGTCCGTCACTTTAAAGTCATTGAAATAGCTTTTATCCGCCTTAAGTGTATTCATGTCAATCCGGTCAATAAGTTCTGTAAACTTTCCAAATCTGCAGCTTTCCAAATGTTCCTCTATCTCACCGTATATATCCATAGAAAGATATTGACTGTCCGTACGGGGATAAGACAAAATTTTATATTTTTCGTAAAGTGTCTGGGCAATCTTCAGCGTTTTATCCGGCGCAAAACTATATTTGCGTCCCATATGTTGTTGCAATTTCGCAAGGTTATACAGCAGAGGCGCCTTTTCCCGCTTCTCTTGTTTGTCGTATTCAACTACCTTCCCTGCGCCCGTTATCATCCTCAAGGCCGCATCTGCTTCCTCCTTGTCAAAGAATTTCCTGGTTTTTCCGGCATCATCAACCAGGACACCTTTAAACCCTTTCGAGTATGTGGCTTCTATGCTCCAGTAAGGTTCTGGCTTAAACTCTCTGACTGCCTTATCTCTCTGGCAAACAAGATACAGGAGCGGCGTCTGGCAACGTCCATAGGATAATGATTGTTTATATGCCCTTGTAATCGTAAGAAGCCGGCTGTAATTATAACCAAGCAGGTAATCCCCTTCGGCTCTTGCCTCAGCTTCACGCAGTATCCCTTGAAATTCCGGAAGGCTGTTATCTTTCAAGTTATCCATTGCTGCTTGGATACCTGCCTTGCTCAGAGAGCTAGCCCATAGTACCTTCTTAGGCAGACGGCATCCCACCATCCGGTATATCCATTCCTGGATGAGATATCCTTCCCTCCCCGCATCGCCGGCATTAATTAACATATCGATGTCCCTCCGGTGGATAAGTGCTTTTATAACGCTATACTGCTTTCTGGATACCGGAAGCACTTTCAAGCTGTCCGATAATCCAAAGGAAATAGGCAGGTCCTCCAGTACCCATCTGCTATACTTTTCATCGTGTTCTTGAGGTTCCTTAAGCCCAATCAGATGGCCCACTGCCCAGGTCACTACATATTGCCTGCCTTCCATGTATCCACTGTGCTCCTCCGTTGCGCCTACAACTTTGGCTATATCCTTCCCGGCTGCTGGCTTTTCTGCTACAATTAATGTTTTTCCCATATAAGTAAACTTACCTCCTTATCCCACTTCATAAACGTAAAAAAAGGCACATGGCTTACTTTACTGTTCCATGTGCCTTTCATTGCTATTTTGCTATAATATTGTTTTGTTGATGATACTGACTGCATAACTTCGGACTCAAGTTCTTTCATACACAAGGGTACTCGTATTTACAAAATCATTTATAGATTATCTCCGCCCACTCTATCGTTGACGGAGTCTTCCCGCACTGGATTGTCCAGATATTCGCAGGTTGGTTTCCGCAGGTGTAATATTGATGTGTATCTGTATAATCCTCTCCCTTAGTTTTACTCCAACTGCTCCCATCTACCGTTCCAAGCCCACAGTTTCTGTGGTGGTGATGATACTGGTTGTGGTACAGCCCAGACTCACCTTTCGAACTACTATAGCATTCCGTATCCACCCTACATGTCCCCTGCGGGCAGCTTCCAGTATGTGTATGCCCTGCAGCTCTGTAGCATCCGCCCGGGTTTGCACCATTAACTTGGGATGCCGTCACAGTATTCCCCGCTCCATCCTTATGCACATGGTAATGATACTTAATTGTTCCGTTGGCAGGTTGCTTCGCCGCATATCCTTCCGTATATCCTAACTGGTAATATGCCTGGTTGTCTGCGCCTGTTCCTAGTAGCAGTTTTCCGTCTACCCATGCTGCCTTGCCTGCCGACATATTATCCGCTGCCGTAGCAGCAATTCCTATTTCCTGTATGCCTTGCGCCGCTGTATCAAGCGTAAGTTTTCCGTCTCCTGTTTTATATAACAGTGTCCCTTCTGCATACCCATACTCCCAAGATTCTTGAGGAATGGACTGGCTTGCGGCAATTCCTTCCAGTATGGTGTCAAATCCTAACAATCGTGGGTCTGCCTGCCCTGCAGGCTCCGAATGCATAATCTTAATATTCCCGTCTGTTGTAAGCGCCATGCCACCTTCCTCCTGTGTCAGATATGTGTGCATAGCTGCAAGCTGCTCCGCAACAGATGTCTTAAAGCTGTCAACCTTATCTGCAAGCATATACAAGTCTTCTGAATCAACTACAACAGAATCTAGTCCTTTCTTATAGACAATTGCCCCTGTTGACTTCAATCCTGCCGCTGTGCTATTATCTGTCTCCGCCGCCTCGTCAGCCATGGAGACCGTATATATGCTAAATACCAACGATATGATAGCTGCTAAAGATATCAGTTTTCTTTTCATAGTCACTCTTCCTTTCTGCCCTGTTCCTTTATTCATCAATATTGTTTGAAGACACACTGTCCTCGCCTTCTTTCTCTTCAGTATTTCCTGCCTCCATATCCGTCTCATTGTCCACGCCCGGCGTGCTTTCTGTGTCCCCTCCGCCATCTGTTTCCGTCTTATCCTCTGTCTCCAAATTATTCCCGGTATCCGTTTCTGGCTTCAACATTATGTCGCCTTCCTGGTTCTCAGTACCATCTATGCCGTCACTCTCTGCCTCGTCAGCGTCCTCCATTTTCTCTTCATATACTTCTCCCTGTCCATCTACCATAACTTTCCTGTCTGCGGTTTCATCCATGTCTGTGATTGCTTCTCTTTCAGATTTTTCCTTATCTTCTTCATCCGCCATATCACCGAAACTAATTTCTTGGATATAAGGCATAGATGCAGCGCTTATATCTTCCGGAGCTGAAAATACTGCCGGGTCAAATGCCCCTTCTGGAACTGATGACAGTTTTTCCTCCAGGAATACAAAATCCTCCGCCCGTATCTCCACCAGGCCGCCGTCTTCCTTGTACAGGATATTCCCATAGGATTTAACAGTATGGCCATCTTCTGTCTTTGTACCACCCTGGGTTGGCTCCTGTTCATCCGCATACACAAGGCTGTATGGACATAGACATATGCAGGCAACTACTAGTAATACAAATATTGCAATACTTCTGTTCATGATGCTTTCCTTCCTCTCCCTATTTCATTGTTATTGCGTAATGTAAAGTGTCCCGCCTGAATATGTAATCGTTGCGTCTGAATACCTTGTCCATGTATAGTCAGTCGGGTTGGAGGACGCGGACGCCCCTGTATAGGTTCCCATATATTTTGTGTCGCTTGTAGGTTTATCCGTCATATCCCTGCCATTTGGCTCCGCGGAATACCTGATGTAAATGCTGTCCCCGTCACGTCCTGCCTTGCCATCTTTTCCGTCCTTGCCATCCTGGCCGTCTGAACCGTCGCGCCCGTCCGTGCCGTTCCTGCCGCCTCTGCCGTTTTTCCCATCGGAAGCAGACATATCCTGGCCCAACTCTTTTTCTAGTTCCTCTTTTAACTCATCACCCAGCTCTTTCTCTAACTTTTCTTTCAACTCCTGCAGTTTTTCCTCCAGTTCTTTTCCCATTCCATTATTTCCCATGCCGTCATTGCCGGCAGCTAACAGTTCATACAATTCATCATATGACAGGCCCAATGATTCCGCTAATGCCTCTATTTCTTCATCTGTCATGCCCTCTATTAAGGAAAGCAGCTCTTCCGCAGTTATGCCGCTAGTGCCATTCTTGATATTCGCCTGTATGGATACCTGCATTGTACGTTCTTCCAATTTATCAATCTGTTTTTGGATGCTGTCCGCCAGGTAATAATAATCACTTTCCAGGTTAGTGCTGCCTGTTACTGTTTCAATCTGCGCATAAATCATCTCCCACACAATTCTTGCTATTCCTAAGCTAAGATTTTCAAGCATGTCCTCAGTTATTTCTACAGAATGGATATTTTCTCCTATGGCACCTTTTATCTTCTGTCGGATAGCTTCTGTATGGTCATCACCCACGACATCAATATCTGAATTAATAATAATCCTATAATTTTCTACCGCCGTGTCAGCAATCTTCGCGGATTCTTCTGGCGAAAGTTGAATATGCTCACTGATGAAGTTTATAACGGTATCTGCAAGCTGTTGTTCTATCTCATTGTAGTCATACGCCTGCACATCCTTTTTCCCTGGAAGGAAAATAACCGCTACAAAAACACATATTAACACTATAACTATAGCTATAGCAGCCAGTATTCCTTTCGGCATTAGCCGTATATCTTTTGGCAATGTAATAACTCTTCCTAAAACTTTCATTCATACTCCTCCCCTGTTTCTTCTGGTTCATACTCCTCACTAAATTCCCCGTCCACTCCCATAATAGAGGCATATTCCTCTTCAGCCTCTTGCGATGCTGCATATGCTTCCGGGTCAGCATCATAAAATTTTCATCTTCATTTACAAGCTGTTCCAGATACTTTTCTTTTTCTGCGTCGTCATAGTCAAATTCAATTTCCTCTTCTTCATCTTGTGGCTCAAATTCATCCATGTCCATAGCGTCCATGGCATCCATAGCATCATTTTTCTTATTCTTGTAAATTTTTAAGTAATAATAAGCCGCACCGCCTACTACGGCAAAAATTAAAATAATGAATGCATTGTTTCTCACCGGCGAACTTGCCTTATCCTCTTCTGTTTCTGTTTGGTCTTCATTGCCTGTATCTGTTTTTGAAAGGGCTGACAAAAGATTGTCCTCTTGTTTGTCAACGCCGCCGGATTTCTCCTGCCCGTCTGCCAATACACGCAAATCATCAATTGACACCGTATCAAGCAGGTACACATTGTCTGTACCTTGTCCTTGGTCAATCACAAGGTACAGCACTTCGCCTTCCTTGGTCGTAAAAGTATAGAAAACTTTTTCAGCGCTGTCTGAGCCGTCTGTCTTGATTTTTGATGCGACAGTTGCACTCCCAGGCTCCGGCGAACTGCCATCCATATCATCTTCAATTACATTCCTCGCATGGCCTCCTCCGATTTCTAAGTCAATATTAATTTTTTGCCCGTCTTCCTGTTCCTCCGGAATACTTGTTTCATTTTCTCCTGCCATATCGCCATACACCTGAGACGTTATATTTCCTGCAGCATCTTTGACATAAATCGTATGTGATGTCCCTGCAGAAATAACAAATTCATTGGAATCTGAAAATGCAGACGGGTCATCCGTGTCTATTGCATATTTCAGATTCCCACTGTCGTCAGACGCCTCTACCGAAATCGTTATGTACTCCTCCCCTGCATTATCAGATGCATACACTGGGGTCTGGAACAAATAACAGCCAATCATACCGGCTGCCATTATGCTAAATATTTTTTTAATCATTTGATATTGTCTCTCCCTCTCCTTCTGTTTTTTTCCGGATAGCATGGATAACCGGAGGTTTATTGTCTATATTGTCAATCACAATCTCCAGTTCTGTTTCATTGCCAGAAGCATCCCTCACTTTTACTATCCAGGTGCCGTTCTTTTTGGTGATATGCTCATTTTTGTCAATCCATCCACTGTCTTCCTCCGTCTCAATACAGCTATAGCAATATTCTACAGGTTGGGCGTCTTTGGCATTGACAATAATCTTATTTTCCGTGCACCATGTGTCATTCTCTAAAGACAGGCTGACACTAGGGGCTTTATTGTCCACCACAATCATTTCCTGCTCTTTTATTGCCACATTGCCGCTTTCATCCCGGCAATATGCGTTCCATATGCCATTCTTAGTGATGTCTATGGTAAAGGATGCTTTCCCCATCCAGTCCTCTTCCTGCGGTTCTTCCCCTTCCGGGAGGAAAGCATATACAAGGTCTGAATACGCTGTCACATCATCCTCCGCGGTAATTGATATGGTTACCGCCACAGGTTTGTCGACCACGCTGATTTCAAAGTTTCCCACAGACAAATCTGTAATCTGGGGCGCCATGGTGTCTTTTCCAACTATCCCGACCGGGACGTCAATCGCCTCTTCCCCTGCATGGTAACGCAGTGTGCACGTTTTCTCGCCCTCCAGGTAGCAGTATTCCTTCGACATGATGACTGTTGTAATCACCTCTGTCATATTGTCAGACGACACGGTGTCTGTCCCAGGCTTAGACGACTCTTCCTTTTCCAGGAAATACAGGCCGTTTAATCCGGTCACTGTCTCCTGCCTGCCATCTTCATAAGTGACATTTACCGGAATTTGCCTGGCGCTTATGTATTCTCCCGCCTTGCCTGTATATTCATCCGCGGAAATGCTTTTTATTTTCTCCAGGGGATGGAGAGTTGCCGTATCCGTAATCATTTCCCCTCCCTCCAGGCTAGCTGTGCAGCGTATGTCATATTCTCCCTTTTCCGCATATACTTCCGCCATATAAATGGATACCGGCCTATACAATTCATCCGTTGTCTGGGCAATGTCCTCTTCCGGCACCTGCAGCCATTTCCCGTTCTCCATGTCCCGCACCTCCCAGGTATAGCCCGTTGCATCCGGGTAGTAGCTTTTCAGGGACGCCACGGAACCCTTTTCCACATATGCGTCTGACAGCTTGACCGGGGATGCTGTCAGGGGTTCTTGTTCCGGCGTTTCCTCCTTATGCGACGTCTCATATTCTTCCTGCCTGTTTATACTGCTCTCGTCTGCCTGTGTTTCTTCATCTTCCTCCATGGCATCTCCCATGCTGCCCGCTTCCACTGTTTGGTTCTGCATCTCCCCTTCAGCCTCCCCCTGCCTGTTAAATCCCATGCCCAGAAACAAGTCGCCTCTTAAATACAGTAAGCTACAGACAGCCACGGGAATGAATATTGCTAAGATAACTAGCGCAGTCCTTATTCCCTTTTTATGCCTATGCTCATCCATTTTCCCTGTCACCGCCTTCTTTTATATCTTTTATGGAATCTGCCAATACAAGTTCGGCCGCTTCCAAAACTGTCTTCTTGCCGCCAGCAAGCAGCTTCATAAACCTGTCATACTCTGCGCCGTTCATATTCATGGCATTAATTTTCTGGCTGATTGCTTTGCCCTGTTGCAGCTCCATCTGTTTTTTAATGTCTGCCGCTGTCTTTTTATGCTTTTCTGCCAGTTCTATTTCTTTGAAATACATTTTTTCAAGTTGTTCCATGCTTTTCATGTCTATTCTGCTTCCTTTCTCACCGCACATGTTTGTGGAATAATAAATATTGGGTTAAGTGTCTTATCATTTGCATCACGTACTTCCAGGTGCAGATGCGGGCCGGTCGAATTGCCGGTATTGCCGCTGTACCCTAAGAAATCTCCTTGCTCAACTTCCTGCCCTGCTGACACCGCAAGGCTGTCCATATGCATCATAATTACTGTCCATCCGGATTCCGTCTGTACTTTGACCCAGTTCCCTGCACTGGATGAATACTGAGCAAGAATTACCGTCCCTTTGACCGCGGAATATATCCTAGTTCCGGTTGGGACGGCAATATCTACACCATTATGAAATTTGCGCTCTTTTGTGATTGGATGGATACGCTCTCCATAATTGGACGAAATCAGGTTTGTCCAATCTTCACGCATTACCGGGCTATACACTTGCTGTCCTCCGGTTGATAGCCAGTAGCCGCTGAACTGGAACCTTAAGTCATCCGGAAGCCTTCCATCCACCACCTCCTCCAGTGTTTTCTTTTCTAATGTTATGTAACAGATATTCTTGGGTTCCGTGACCCTTTCATCGTTTCCTGTATCCGGATTATAATGGGTGACCTCCCGTTCCTCCACTTTTACCTCCACTGTCAGGGTGTACATTTCTTTAAAAATCTCTTCTAATTCCTCCTTTACATCTTCTAAAGTGAAGGAGCCATACACCGCAGACAGGTAGGCTACCAGTGTGTTGGCGCTGAAGCCAAAGTCTGCCAGGTTATAGACAAATTCAAATATTTCATCACCGTATTCTGACTCAATATCTGCCTCCAGTGCATCCCTGTCCGCGTTCAGGCACTCATCCATATCCGTTTCCAATTTCCGGAAATATTCGGTTGCTTCAGAAATAGTTCCATAGTCATTTTGTGTCACTGATGAAGCATAGTAATGCGAGCCTCCTACAAACAACGCAAGCAGGGAGAGAAACAATATCATGCCCAAAATGATAAGAAATAACGTAATACCACCAATAGACGCTATTGTTGATAGGACTCTTTTGCGCACCATCTTACGGTATTCTTTGGCGCGTTTCTTAACCATACGGCTTTGCCTTGTCCGTCTTAAGAATCCTCCTTCTTCTTTGACCCGCTGCTGCGCCATCTGCTTTTTTAGCTTTTTCTTCTGTTCACGGGATTTCGCCTCCTTAATCGCCTCCCTACGCTGCTTCCGCTTTTCGTCTGATATAAGCCTACCACGTTTATCCCTGAGCACCTGTTCATGTGCCTTAGCCTGTTCAAGCCTGGCATAGACATTGTTCTGCAATTTTATTGTTTTAACATTTCTTCTTGCATCTGCCATCATCAGGCGTCCGGCACGTCCGGCGGTTCTTTTCATGTCCCTGGTTATTTCATCTTCTTGTAGGCTTTCATCATTAACCAGTGATTTTGCATTACGGAACAGTAATCTTCCCTTTTCTCGTCTCTTGAATTTACTCCACTCTTTCCGTCGTATTCTGCTCTCATAATCCTTTTTTGTCATCTTCTCTCGGGTAAAGTGCGTAGAATATTTTAATCGTTTTGTAATGTCACATTTTTTATTACGCATAGCAGCAATGTTTATTCTGCCATAGTATTCAAACCGCTTTTTTTAAATTGGTAGAATGCTTCTGTCCATCAACTCCTGTATACCAAAATTGCGTATATGCTCTCTGTACATCTTTGCGTTTTCCCTCTAGCTTTTCCTGTAGCCTCTTATTTTTCTGTATGCCGTAAGTATTACTCCACATTTTTGGGGTTTCCGCTGTGCCTAAAGTAAGTGAATCATCAAAAGCTGTTTTACCTCCTGGTATTTTTTTCTGTTCCAGGTTCACCATCCCAGGGGATTTCCATTCCCCGGATGTTTTATCCCTATATGTCTGCGCACTGTCCGTTGGCGGGATTTCACCCTGTTGCTCCGGTGGGCTTCCCGATGAAAATGCCTGCTCCGTATAAAGTCCACGTTCCTCATTATAGGACTTCTGGCCATTTTGGTAAGTCTGGCGTTGCCTGGCGGAATCATAAGCAGTATATGACGTATCTTCTTCCTGGGCACGGCGCATCTGCCTATTCGTATTGCCATGCATAAGCTCCAGGTTTTCATCTGGCACATTGGCTTTATTCTTGTCTCCTGTTTCCCCTTGGTTACCCCTGGCTTCCTGCAATTGGTCCATATCTTCCGCTTCCTTTCAATCTTAAGAAATCCGCTTCTTTCCATTTGCTTTGATTGCTTCGCCTGGCTTTGTCGTCATGACTTTATAACATATCGTATTCTTTGGAAAATCATCTTCAAACGGCACTTTAGCCTGTTCAATCCATAGTAAACCTTTGCCTGGCTCCCCAGATTTGATATAGTTTTCCTCCTCCTCAGATAATTCAAGATGTTCAGCAAGCAGCCGCGCGTCATCCCCTGCCTGGTTCAGCATCGCGATAAAATTCGTGGTGTCAAGTATGTTCTGTATTTCCGGCGACCGGAATAGGTCCTTGATATTCTGTGTGATGCCCGTCGGGATGCCTCCCCACTTCCTGAAACGTTTCCATATCTCCACGGAATATGCCGCAGTTATGGGACTGCGCAACAACAAGTGGAACTCATCAATATCTACCCACGTCCACTTGCCCTTCGCCCGGTTGACTGTGACACGGTTCCAGATGGCGTCTTGAATAATCAGCATAGTCAGGTCCCTCTGGTTGGCATCCATGTCTTTTAAGTCAAAACACACTAACCTGGAATTAATATCCACGTTAGAGCGGTGGTTAAAATAGGATAATGAGCCTGACACATACCTGGATAATGCAATAGATAAATCCAATCCAATACCTGCCATTTCCCCAGGCATATTCCGCAGCTCATTATAAAGGTCTTCCAAAACAGGCATATTGCCTGCACTAGGGTTTTTGGAAAATTTATAATATATACTTTTACATGCCGCATCGATAACTGCCGTCTGCTTCTTCCCAAGCGACGCATTGTTCCCCAGGATAAGCTCACACATGGATACTACAAAATTACATTTTGCTGCAATTGGGTCATAATCTTTGTCTGTATCATTGCGTGCTTCTAAGTTGATTTCCATAGGGTTTATATGTACTGGAGAATTTAATGCAATTTTAATCACCTGCCCCCTCAGCAACTTTACAAGCCATTTGTATTCTCCTTCCGGGTCCACAATCAGCCGGTCATCCTGTGTTTTTAGGAACATGTCTAGTATCTCTCGTTTGACAAAAAATGTTTTACCAAAACCGGGCATGCCAAAGACTAACCCGTTCGGATTGACCAGGCGTTTCCGGTCTTCTATAATCACATTATTGCTCAGGCTATTCATGCCATAATACTGTCCCTTGTTTGTATACAGTTCCTTGGTCGTAAAAGGTATGAAGATGGCCATGTCTGTCGTCGTGAAAGTACGCTTAGATTCAACGCTGTTGTTCCCAAGCGGAAGTGATGATACATATCCCTGTTCTTGTCTATTGTCAAGCCGTATCAATGTGCACTGATATGCTGACAAAATACCATTCAATTCAAAAATATTTTCTTCCAGTTCCTTGCGCGTTGGCGCCGTCTGCACTACTGTAATGGTTGCATGGTACATCTGTTCATTTTTACGCTGTATATCCCGGTACAGTTTGTCTCCTGCCTCCTTATATGTTTCCAGTTCTGGCGGTAATAGGTCCATGTCAAAACCATTACGGACGGCATTCTTCTGGTTGGTTATGACCATCGCCTGGATATCCGTCACGTTGCCCTTAGCATAGTCAAGGGCTTCCTTGCGGCTCATGGCATCCGCATGTATGGAAATCCAGATATTGCTCCCAATCGAAAGCATGTCTGCAATAATGCGGTCCTCCATGTCTGAGGCAAATACCTGCAGGTAACTAACCGCCCCTACTCTATCCCCTACCCTGAAATATTTCGTTGCATTCAAATCAGCGCCAGATTTAAAAGAAAAGCTTGAAGGAGCGATAAAGTCCTTACTTGACAGCCCCGTCCGGACAGGCATGTCCCAATTCCACATGAGTTTCTCCCTCGTGGCAGGATGGAATATCCTGAATAGAAGTTCTAACCTTTCATACCCATTGAGTATCTTTGACTTGCTGTTAAACTTATAAAGATATTTCTCAATCTGCTTGCTAATCTTTGACAGTTTCAGCTTCGCATTCTTATAATCTTTCGCATGGATTCCGTATATAAGATACCGTTCCTTCTTCAGGTTATTTGTCCCCTTTGCGAACTGGCTGACCAACATGTCCGAATACTCTTTCCTGACTATATTGTAATCATCCTCCTGTTGTTGTATTACAAAATCCTTAGCATATTCTTCCTGGTCCATCTCCATGTTGCCATAGCAGAATTGGAAATGGATTTCCGGACTGAAATAATTAAGCAGTGTACACCAACGCTCAAATAGGATATTCTTAGGGTCATTGTCAAGTAATTGGTATGTAATATCCTCAAATGCTATCGCCTGTGTAAAGTATCCGTCCGCAGACTCAAAAATACCATCCTCATATGGTATTTTATATGGGATAGTGTCCTGTGCTGATTCCGGAATCTCACCTTTTACTTTTGCCTTCTTTACTGCCTTTTCCAATTCTTTCTTAACTTTCGGGTCAATGGGTCCTTGCATCGGTATTACGATACGTTTTTTGCCAATTTTAATTTCACTGGACACCTCTGACTCCTTAATTTGCTCTATCTCTTCCTTTGTTCTTCCTCGAAACACAATCCGTTCTACCTCCTTCCGTAGTTTTTCTTCCTGTTGTATCAATACATACAAGTTATCCGCCCGATATGGGCGGTCAGTGTTTCTTACAAAATGCGTTTCATAGAAGTATCTAAAATGTTTCTCCATTCCCATGCCATTGCTTTTATACATAATACAGAAAACAATTGGTGCCGCGCCGATGGCAAGGCCCATCACCGACGCTGTCACTTCCATATGCAGGAAAAACCTCATAACCAGGAAAACCGGCAGACCAACAATCAGTCCTGCTACAAATGCGGCAATCTGCCTTACGGTCATGTTCAACCCTGGTATTGTCTTACGCACCTCTGAGAAATCCTTCGTCATATTCACATATGCCATATCTGACCCGCCTTTCCTTTAATGCGCATTAAAAATGCTTGCTGAAATATTCCCGGTTTTAGACATCATAACAGCAAGTGCGAAACCACAGCCGATAATCATGACCATATTCTGCATGAAATCCCCCTGGGTAACTCCTGCCACAACTCCTCCATAGATTGCAAACAAGAGGAGCATAAAAAAACCCTCGAACGCAAGCGCAAGCATCTTCCTCGTGTAGTTCATTCCAACCTGTGACCATTCCTTATTGACCCAGGTTGAATAGGGAAGAGGTGATACACTTGCATAAAGAAGAATCTCCATAAACCAAAGCATAACTCTTACATAAACAATAACCCCACAGACAGCGATACCAAATTTACCAATAAAAAGAATTACTTTATATCCACACAATCTCATTAATAATCCAACTGTATATTTTGTTGGTACCGGGTCAAGTATATCGCTTAGTTCTACATGAAATTTACGCATATTCGAACTTGTAATATTTCCTAGTTGTCCTGCCGCCCATGCGCCTATATCATAGAACCCTATGATGATGTCAAAAGACTTCGCACAGACAAACAAGCACAGTCCAAACTTAAGGAGTATAACCATGATTTTCTCTGGCTTGGCATTTCCCATGGCATTGCTTTCTTGCACCAGGTGTATCAGTTCCCAACAAAATATCACCGTAATAAATGCCGCTGCAACAGGAATGCAGACGGTCTCCGATATGCCTTTCACGGTTGCAAATGCCTGTTCATCCCATTGTTTTGGACCAATTTTAATATTATCAGCAGCTTTTGTTACTTCATAATTTAATAGATTAAACAAGTCCTGAAAGCTGTCCTGTACACTCTCATATAAGGGGTCATACAATGATTTCAGTATGAGTTCCCATAGATTATCAAAAAACTCAGATACATTAATATCAAACATAATTACGCGTTTCTTCCTTCCTAGCTTTAAATATGTAGCAGGCTGCTAATCTGCGGAACAAGCAACATTCCGACTGCAAAAATCACTCCGCCGCCAACAATCTTTCCCATGCCTTCCTCTTTCTTAGCTGCGTTCTGCTGTGAGTGCCCTTCCGAAAAATTTATAATGCCAACAACTGCATAGACCGCTCCTCATGCCATGACTCCCATAGAAGCAAATTGAATAATCGTATCAAAAAATCCCATTTCTTTTCCTTTCCTGGATATGCGACGTCGCATACCCCAATAAAAAACTTCCTGCTTAGATAGGAAGCCTAGTTAATAGTTACATAAATTTTCTTTGCTGTGGTCTCTTAGAATGTATCATCCCCTTTCCAAATATGCGACGTCGCATATCCTGTTTGATTGTATAAAAGATTCCTCGCTGTCATTCAAGTTTGCGAAGTGAATCTCAGGCACAAAAAAGACGCATGGTTTACATTTTACTGTTTTTCCATGCGTCTTTACGCTGTTATTTTGATATTAAATTATGTTGTTGACTATGCTAACTGCATAACCTCGCCTTTAACTTCCTCAATCTCCTCAACAGCTAATTCTGGGAAAAAAGTCTGAATTTCATCTACAGAAATTTTTCCTTTTTGTAACATAAGAATTGCCTTTTCCTTTACTTTATCCTGCGCCGCCTCATGCCGTTCACTTCTTATAAACGACTTCATAATCTGTTCATCATCAAACAAACTCATCATAATCGTCACAACCTCCTTTTCTCTTTGCGCTAAATATTCCTTAAAACATTCCTGTCCTTGCATATTTTTGTAATAATCTTAGCTGGTACGCTGAAAATATTCGTGAGTAAACAGGGCGTTAATCTTCCTGTGGTGTTGGTCTGAATGTTGTCACTCATATTCCTCCTTTGGGGCGCAAAAAGACGCATGGTTTACAAATTTACTGTTCCATGCGCCTTTATGCTGTTAATAGATTATTAAATTATGTTGTTGATTACACCAACTGCATGACTTCAGCTTCAATCTCCTTTAATTCCTCCATTGATAATGCAGGAACATAACGTGCAATCTTTTCAAGAGAAAGTTCTCCGTCTTTAATCATTCTTTCGGCTGATTTTCTTTCCGTTTCTTTTTCAATGTCTTTCGTATAAGTCCTCATAATCTGCTCGTCATCAAATAAACTCATCATAATCGTTACTACCTCCACTTCTTTGCTGCTTAGATACTGTTTTAAGATGTTCCTGTCCTTGCATATACGGATTGTTTCTGTAACCGCCCGTTTCTTCATTCCATGCTCTTTTATCTGCTCGTTAAAAACTTTGCAAAAAACAATGTATTCATTGATTATATTATCCTTGTCGCTCTCATATATGACTTTGGCTTTTATCTCAATATCAATATCGGCACCGCCAAAAAACTCTTGCGATAAAGATATGGTATCGGGTTTTCTGCCTTTGTTGCCTGTATATATCACATATAATTCGGGTTTTGGCATTTTAACCTTTTTGCTCTTATACAGGCGTCTGTTTTATATCGTCCGACACCTTACCACCTCAATTTCTAAAAATCTGTGACACAAGATACGATATAGCCTACTCCTGCTACACTTCAATTATACAAAAAAACGCGTGTCTTTACAATAAAATTCACATTATGCGTGCTGTCAACCGCATGAATCCTGATTTTTACATAATCACCAGATACTGGTCATTCTTATGGAATCGTATATTGACACTTTCCTTCTCCTTCATCTTCTGACGGTATTTTATGAAATCAAATGTATTGCGTTCATCATAATCTGCAGTATATTTATAATTTGGATGCTTTGTCGTATCATATTTATCACTGTAAAATGGCGGAAGTCCGGAAATGCGAACGATACATTTATCCCTGTCCATTGTGTTCAGCTCATAAATATTCATGAGTTCCCTGCCAGTTTTATTATAATTTACACCTGTACTTCTGGATTGGCTAAATGTTTCTGAGTTGTTCCACAGGTCAATTGTTTCCTTCCCAATCATTTCCTCCAAATCTTTCAGTGTTGATTTTTCTTGCCCTCCAAGAAAAATTGAAGTATCACAATTGCCTGTGATGGTTTCTGCCGCCTCTTTATAATTATCTTTAAGCTGGCTCTGTGTCTGCAGCATCATGACCACACTTATCAGCCTACTACGGATTGTCGCAATCAATATCTTAAAGCCTGGTATTTTACCAATATTGGCAAACTCATCAAGGATGAACTGCACAGGTGTACGCAGTTTTCCACCCATTTCTTTATCCGCTTTATAGCAGAGCATATGGAACATCTGCGTAAATAGAATTGCAGGGATAAAATTATAGGTCGTGTCAGTATCCGAAATAATTACATACAGAATCGATTTTTGCCCTTCATCTCCATATGTATCAAAATGAAGCTCATCGTATGATACAAGCTCTGCCACCTCCGGAATGTCAAATGGAGATAAATAAGAGCCAACAGAAATAAGTATGGATTTCGCTGTTTTCCCGGCACTTTTCTTGTATTTGCGTCTTTGCTTGACTGCAAAATGATTGGGATTTTTCTTTTCCAATTCTTCAAATAACATATCTACTGCATTCTTATATGTCTCATCGTCCTCCCTTACCTCATCCGCCTCCAGTATTTCGAGAAGTGTAGGAATATTCTGTTCATCTTCCGGTGCCTCATACCACAAATAGCCGATTGCAGCCTGCAACCATAGAAGCGCAGCCTGGTCAAAAAATGGGTCAGGCGGCGTGCCCGAATCAGGCGGTTTCAAATTAGTGTACAAAACATTAGCAAGCGTCAAAATATCCTTTGGCTGTTTAATATAAGCAAAAGGATTATAATGCATTGAATTTTTCATGTCGATGGTATCCAAAACATAAATGTTGTACCCCTTCCTATAAAACAAATTTCCGGTTTCCGGCAATAGTGTGCCTTTTGGGTCTGTAAGCACTACCGAACTATGCAATTGATATAAATTTGGCTTTACAAACCCATATGTTTTCCCTGACCCGGAACCGCCATACACCACTACATGTTTATTGCGATTTAGGTTGAATTTTTTCATTCTCGGCTCCATAGACAGCCGTTCGGTCTGCGACAGGATAATATTATTAAATGGGTTCTCATCTATAAATGGTTTAATATCCTCCGGCGTCCCCCAACGCGCCGAACCATATTCTTCTCCTGTTCTCAGATTCTTCTTATGTATATTATTTGTCCACCTGATAAGCCACACTATAAAAAATCCTATTGGCATTCCAATGCACAGGTCAATGGCCATAAAACGTGGGGGAAATACCCTGTATATATACTCAATATTTTTAAGGAACACATACAGATTCCCGCCGCACAGCCGGTATAATTCCGCAATCCTTGTTATAAAAAACATACACAGGGCATACGGTAGTATCAAAACTGTCTTATCCATAAAAGGTTTTTCTTTAAACTCTATAGCCCATTCTCTTATTTTTTCTGTAATTGCCATCATCTCCCGTACAATAAATTAGCTACACATACAATCGCTATATATGCGACGTCGCATATTTTTCCAATGCCATATACAAATCCCAAATGGCATCCAATGAAATGGGCTGCCTATCTTTGGATATCTGAACGCTGTTGATGCCTTTCAGTTACATCCCGTTCTTGTTCCCTAGCTGCAACCCTATTCCGAAAAAAGGCTAATTTTGCTTTAACGCTTTCCCGTTTTTGTGGACGTTCGCTTTGCCTTCTTCGTCCTTTATTGTGTTTCTTGCCCTCATGCTGTTTTTCATTTGTTCTGCCATTCTCCTTTGCATTGTTCTGTGCCTCTTTTGCCTTTTTCTGCTCCTCCGCATAATCCTTATAAGCTTCCCTTAGAACATGCATAATTAAATCAGTATCTTTTCCTTCAAAAAACACCATATATGACGGCTTATAGTCTGGCTCATCTTCTCCTCTTGTGTCCTTCATGGCAGAATATTTAATGCCGTGTTGCCTACATTGTTGGTCAAAATACTTCATTGTCTCCTGCAATATATTCTCTTCTACCTGATACACACGTCCAGATTCCCTTAGCTTATTTATATCAATATTTTTTTCGGAAAACTTAATATCACCAGTCCGCTTAAACGCACTTTTCTTCACGGCTTTCATAACTGCGTCTGTGGTAAACTCCGTGCCAGTAACTAATACCAGGCAAATCCCCTTGACAGCATCTGAAGCCTTTTCTGATATTTTTTTTGATGCTCTAAAAGTCAATTCTGCTGTCTTCTTTACTCCGCCAGGTGCTTTACCTATTACCTCATCCGTAATACTTGACATACATCTCACCTCTTTTCGTCTTTTTAATACTCAGCATAAAACTTATGCGACGTCGCATATTGCAAACAATTATTTACACATATATTTACCGGACATTTTCAATTCTCTTAGAATCCATGCTCTTATCAGAAAAAACCTTTTCTTTATTTTCTGACAGCTTATCCAATACGGATGCCCTTTTCTCTAACATTTTATATTTCTCAATTGCCTTATCTAATTTTTCCGCCTTTTCCGCATACCTCTTCTGAAATTTTTTATAGTGTGCTTTCAGTATTTTAAGTAAGGAAATGTTTTTACGCCCTGCTTGATTTTCCTCCTGTTTCATAGTTACAGCGTTTTCTTTCCCACTAATAATCCTGCCAGCATTTTTAAAATGTACTGATGCACTTGTAAGTTCTGTCTCAATTATTGCAATTTTTTCTACAGCATTTTTCATATGCATTTCTGAACTGCGTGCTTGGTCCCTCAGAGCAATTAGCTTGTCCTGTACTCCAAGCAGGTTACAGACATTGTAAAGTGCTTTTATTCCTGCATTTTTGAAATGCTGTACAACCTGTTTCGCTTTTTCATTAAGGTCTTTCTTAATTCCCTGCAGGTGGGTTCTTTGTGCTTTTGCCACTTCTTTTGTTTTCCCCATAAAATTTGCAAGAAGCTTACTCTTTTTTCCTTCCTGCATGTCATTTAGTTGCTTTTTTAAGTCTGCAAGCTCCTGCAAAACCGCCGACTGATTTTCTTCCATTACTTTTATCTGCTCCAATAAGATATTAATCTGTTGATGCTCTTGGAGCATGTTCCCAACCAACATAATTTTCAATAACTCTTCTACATTGTCCATATTGTTGATGCTCTCTATTACTGTTCCTGATGCCATATTTCTCCTTCCCTGGATATGCGACGTCGCATATCCCAATAAAAAACTTCCTGCATATTTTTCAGGAAGTCAATATCTGTTACTCTATATTCTGTTTTTCTTTCTGAAAATTTTTATATAACCTTCCACCCCTTTCACTTTCTCTCCGGGTATGCGACGTCGCATATCTAATTGCTCAACACTTCCTTCTCCAAAGCTTCAAAATCATACTGGTTCTGTTGAAAATGGCCAAATGTATTTTTGCTCCTGCCAGGATACAACATCTGGTTATCCCCTCCACTATCCCCTGCAGCCTTAATCCCAAGCATAATATTGTCCAAGTATGTATTGATTAAGTTTGACAGCATCCGGATTGGCTCACATCTCTGCTTGTTCAATACGGCAAGGCATACCTGTTCTAATGCCTTGGGTGTCATAAGCTCCTTAAATTCTTTATCCCGTTCACACAATGCTCCAAATACTGCTTCCACAATCCCAGGGGTACATTTGGTAATAAGACCGTCCACTTTAAGCCGTTTGCGCAGGTATCCTTGCTTGTTCTCCTCCTCATCCCTGCTATTGTCCTGGCATCCATTTACAGGCATGGATTTTCGCGCTGCCTCTGTCTGAGAAGAGGAAGAATAATAAGTATTTAATTCTTTAGTATTTAATATATTAGTATTTAATTGCATACCTTTTCCGGCAAACCGTTTCCCCGTTTGCCGTTTTGGGCATAACGGTGGGAATACCTCATTTTCAGCCGTTTGTCCATTTTGGCATAACGGAAGTTCCGTTTCCTCTGGCACTTTGGCTGCCGTCCTCTCTGACGCCATTTCCCGTCTTCTGTCCTCCTCATCCGTTCCCACGGCTGCCTGTTCATAGATTGTATATTCCATCGCAATAAAATGTCCATTCTCATCCCGCAATTGTTTACGCACCAGGTAGCCGCACCTTTCCAGTTCTGCAAGCCCACTATTTGTGGATTTAATCCCATCGTCTGACAAGCTTGCAAGTCCTTCAATCGTATAATTCCAGTCATCCGGCAGGGACAGCATTGTTGACAGCAGGCCCTTCGCTTTCCATGACAGTCTCTTGTCTCGGAAATGGTAATTGCTTAAAGTTGTGTAATTGCAGTTCTTTACTACCCTGATTACATTCGACATAAATATCTCTCCCTCCGGACCAATATCTCTCCCTGTCTCAGACAGGATAATTCCTAAGTTCGCGGAACTCCTCTTCCGACAGTCCCTGTATTTTCTTTATTGAATTTTGTATGATTTCTGCTAAATCTTCCGTGGCAAATTTTAAATATTTTTTAAACACATTTACAGTTTCTCTTTTATTGTCATTGCCACAATTTCTTATAAAATAGATTTCCTCCAGTGTAAACTGTGTAAATTTATCTTCCACTATTCCTCGCCTCCCTTCTATCCTTTTCTACACTCTGGCTCATTATAGCTATCCCTGTCTTGGGAAACTCTATATCCCTGGCCTTAACTTGTTCCTGTTTTCTATGCAGATTTTCAACAAGGGACGGCCTTTTGTCTGTATCTATTGCCACAGACCTTTTTGCTTCCATTATGTAGTTAATCTCTTCCAGAGATGTATCAATACTATATATCAGTTCAAGTGAAGCTTTTCTGACTGTATCCAGTGAATCCCTCAGCTCAGGTATCTCCTTTCCTTCAGACCATCCGGCAACATAAGAAAAACTGTAATCTGACGTATCAATTCCATAATGTTGACAAACAACATAAGCCACGCTTTCTGCTTCTATTTCCTTTGTACTCCTATCCTGTTGCTCCTGCCCGGAATGAAGCTTCTGATGTGCCATTTCATGGAGTGTTGTCTTTACTATCTGCATCTGGCTCATTCCCTCTTTAACCGCTATTCGGTTTTCAGCATGTGAAAAATACCCTTTTGCATTGGTGCTTATTTTTTCAAAGGAAACCTGAACTGGGCAGCTCATACACAATGCCTTAAAAAAAGTGTCATAATCTTTGATATCTCCGGTAAGTTCATTAATCCCAAGCGTTGGTATTTCCTTTCCCTCTGTCTGGCTCACATCAAAAACTGACACAATCTTATATGCCGGTATAACAACTTCCCGTTCCTCTGTTTCCGGCCTGCCATCTTCCCCGATAACCGGTTTCTGTGTTATAGGGTCTGTCTTGGTAATATCCCTTTTTACTGTATACGGTGCCGGCGCTAAGATTTTTATGCCTCTTTCCCCTCTCATTACTTGGCGTCCATGTAGCTTTTTCCATGCGGTATATCCGGCTATCAATGTTGCATCTGGCTTCTGCATAGCAATCAACAAAATATTATTGAGAGAATAATTATGGAACCTGGACATCGCTGACAAGTATTTCTTATAGTTTTCACTTGTGAAAACATCCCGGACACCCTGCTCCAATCTGTCTGTTATCTCCTGCAATTGCTTTTGGAGTTCCTCATTCCTGTTTTTATCAGTCACTGCTCTTTATCCTTTCTGGCAAAAATGCCTGTGTATCCCCAACAGAAAAAGCAGCCTTTAGGCTGCCCTTTCTGCCCGCCAAAAATTTGGAGGAAGTTTGGCGGGTTTTCTATATATTTTTGCAGTTGCAATATATAGCTATATGGATGTTCTATTTGCTACATTCCTTAATGCTTGCTTCATTTTTACCTCCACACTTTTATTCTTGAATTTATGTCTTCTTCCGTCGTAATATAATGTACGCCTTTTTCATTCATAAACGCTTCAACGTCAATAATATCATTCACACAAAGCGCACTAGACAGTTCATCATACACTTTCCCCACTCCTCCTTTTGCCACATCAATTTCAATTGTATATCTTGCCACTGTAGTCTCTCTTACGTTAATTTTCATTTAATAATCCTTATAACACCTCTCACCGTTTGTCCCTTTATACAGTTTTTTCAAAGCTGAACCTAATCCGTTTTGTAATCGTTCTCCAACGGAATCACATGCCTCCTGCTCACCAGTTCCCATCATCTTACACCATTCCCTTACTGCATCCCTCAGTGCCTCTATTTCATTGTCACTAAAATAAATATTTCTTCCTGTTTGCCTGAAATCCTCATTATCTTTTGTCCCTGCCTCCACAGTTTGGTATTCACCGTCAACAACCCCAACATTGGGACTAAAAACTTCCGTCTCAATCATTGGTGCATCCTGCGTTTCTTCCCCTCCTCCTGGCATATACATCGGAAAATCTTCCTCAATGCTTGTCTGCCCAGGAATATTGTCATCTTCTTGGAGATTAACACTCTCATCCCTCTTTTCTGTTTTTATTTCACGTATCTGTTTCACGGTCATATCCGGAGTTACTTTTTCAATCTGCTCAGCTCCCATCGGGAGCATCTCAATCATCTGTGACTTATCAAATCCTGCATATTTTTCATCCAGTTCAGGAGAATTATGTCCTTTTGAGAACTTCTCACATATACTGATGAGCCTTGAGGCTGTAGACTGGGAATACCCAAGTTGGCTTGCAGCACATTCATATATGTTCGTAAATCCATCTTCCCTGTACATCTCATTGTCTCGTATATGTTTTAAATACCACCCGATTTTCACAAATGATTTCTGTACTTTAATAGATTCATCCTTGATAATCTCAATAGAATCCCTGTAATTCACCTGTTCTGGATTTACTAGGCCCACTCTGCCTAAGTCAGCCACATTGAACTTAACACCCATTCTGTCACCGCCCTTCTACCTCTGTTTCCCTGGCAAGGAACTCATCCGTAAACCTGCCATATGCAAAGGCAACTTTACCGGCAACATCATATTCATATATACTCTGTCCATTTGCAGGTGCTTCTTCTGCTTTTACACTACGTGGAATATAATTCTTATAAATCCGGATATTTTCCCCATATGCCTCATTTAGTATTTTCTGCACATCACGAAATGATGTCGTACGGTCATTGACGCATGTGTAAAGGATTCCGGATATTTTTAAATTGCCATTAAGCCCATTTAACTTGACTGAGCTGACCGTCTGCAGAAGCTGCTCCAATCCTCTTACGCTATAATACTGCGCATGGAGCGGAATAATGACCTCGTCCGCCGCCACAAGTGCATTGATTGTGACCAGGTTCAGCGAGGGCATACAGTCAATGACAATATAGTCATATCCGTCACGTACCCTGTTCAGGTATGTCTGAAGCATCTTCTCCCTGCCAAACAGCAGGGATATCAATTCCGTCTCTAGCACTGACAGTTCTATATTTGCAGGCATCAGGCTTATCCCTTCCGGATGCTCCATAATGCCATATCTTTCAGTAAATGCATAATCCTTGCTTATCATTTTCCGCAGCATAGTAGCTACGGTAATTTCCAGGGCGTCAGCATCGAACCCGAGCCCTTGGGTTGCATTGCCCTGTGGGTCCAGGTCTACTAAAAGAACCTTGTTTCCTCTGTTGGCCAACCCTATCCCTAAGTTAATGGCGGTTGTTGTCTTGCCTACCCCGCCCTTCTGGTTTGCAACTGCAATAATTTTACACATATTAATTCCCTCCAAAAATTAATGTCTGTTTTTTAATTTCTGCCTCTGTTTATCCTTTTTCAAGCCACAAGCAATGGGGCAGCTCGGATTGTCACGACGAATTTTTTCATCTTCCTTCACCTCCTGGCGGAACATCCATTCATGGTTCCATTTAATATAAAATTTGTGATATACTACCCTTGTCCGACCAAACGGACAATAAAAAAGAACCACATCAACGGTTCTTGAATGGATACTTATTATGATTTCAATTTATATGCAACTTCTGACACAGATAAAAAAGGAACCATTCTAATGATTCCTTTCCCATAAATATTGGCTTGTTTTTCCTTTCTATTTGATATTTCATGTTATGAATACTAGAGTGCAGCAGAGCAAAAGGCCCGTACGACCTATGACAATATCTTAAGGCTCGTCCATGACCAGGAAGTATGTGAACCAATTAAGTTCCTACGTGCAAGGGAAGTTGTACACTTCCAGAGGTTCGGTGAAGCCCTGCGCATCGTACAGGACCGTCTTGATTCCAAGAATTTCTATGCATTCAATCCGGGATTTGACTATTGTAAAGGAAACTAAAAATAAACAGTGACATAGGACATTGACCAAGAAGAGTGGTTCCATGCTGAAATCATATGACATGGAATCATTCTTTTTCAGGTTCTGCGGTTTATTTCATATTTACCTGTCTCTCAAAAATATGTATAATATTCTTAATATTAAATCTTAAGCTCTCACAGAAAATACGGCAAAGGAGACGGCTCCTTATGAAGAGAAATCCGAAACTTTATCTGCGCATAACTATATTTCTTTTTATCATATATATTGGCCTGCTGACCGTCCTCTATCTATCCGAACATGCTGACAGCGCTGCCTCCATCCGCTCTTTTAACGATGCCGTCTGGTATTCTCTTGTTACACTGACTACCGTCGGTTACGGTGACCTGACACCCGTAACACCTTTAGGCCATGCGGTAGGAGCCGTTTTTCTCTTCCTGTCCGCCGGTATTATGATGACATTATTCGGCGCAGTAATATCCTTCGTCACAAGCGAGGGACTCCCCTTTTTCCTGCTTGGTTTACAGCGAAGGAAAAACTGGTATTATTTTGCCGATTACGGAGTGGAAGCCAGTACTCTGGCCAAAAACATCTGTAAAGAAGATTCTCTTGCCATAATTATTTTTGGGGAAAAGAAAAATAATCAGATGGAATTTCCTGACTATCCTTGCCTGTTTATCAGCGCTTCCCCATTACGAATCGTATCGCATAAAAAAAATATGGGCGCCAAGTGCAAAATTTTTCTTATGAAAGAAAATGATATCGGCGTCAATATCCGGGCTGCCAATCTACATACTTTGCCTGTAGAAGTATACGCGAGAACAACAAACGGACGGGATTCCCTTTCCGGGAATATCAGCTTTTTTCACAGCTATGATTGTTGCGCCAGACAATACTGGCGTTCCAGGCCGCTGTGCAGTTCTGAAAATATCATAGTAATCATCGGCTTTGAAAATTACGGACGCTGCATTCTTGAACGGGCCATCCTGACAAACATCATCTCCGTAGACCAACATATCTCTTACCATATTTTCGGGGATGCCGTAACCTTCCTTGCCATGCACAGCCACCTCCACGAAACTTTTTCACTCAACAAAGAATCTGCCTCAACAGATTCTCTCATCTTTCACGATGGGCCTTGGGAGCAGTGTTCCGCGCTTCTGGAACAGGCTGACCGTATTATCATCTGTACCGACGATGAACCTGCCGGCTGGAACATATTCTGGAGATTAAGCAGCTACTATAAAATTCAAGGGCAAATCCATCTGCGCAGCAGCCAGAAAGCACCCGGCGTATCCTATTTTGGAGCAAACGAAGATATTTATACGCCGGACCAGATTATGCGAACCTCATTGAACAAAGCCGCCGTTGCAATCAATGAGCTTTTCCGTAAGTCTGTCTCGTACCCCACTCTTGGTTGGGATGAACTTGATACCGTCCACAGGGAATCCAAAATATCTGCGGCAGACCATATTCTGACAAAAATAAGGATTCTCTTAAGCGATGAGACAATCACCGAAATCACTCCGGCCATCATTGAAGCGGCAAACAAAGAATATGTCAAAAATAGGCAATCGGAATCCATGCGGGATATGTACCGCAGGCTCGACCATTCCCGGTGGCTGCGGTTTTACACGTTTTATAACTGGAGCTACGGCCCTGTTCGGAACGATTTCGCAAGGCAGCATCCCATGTTATGTCCTTATCAGGAGCTGACTTCGGAGCAAAAACGGGAGCGCGACGCTGCATGGGAACTCTTAAGCTGTCTTGCTTCGGATGCCTTTTTATAAGCTTGTCAAATGCCTGCAAGCAGACACTTAGTAAAGCTGCGGCCTCCTATCTTAGAAGTCCGCAGCTTCCCACTGCATTCCTATTCTACCTCTATCTCTATGGACACCTCTTCTGCTTCGTCCGCCCACGCAGTCAGCCGGATTGTCCCTGAATCCTCTCCCGAGCGAATCACTGCCATCGCCCTTCCATAATACGTCGTCCTGCTTTCATCGAAGAAATTTTCCTCCGACACCGGATTCGCAGAGCCGAATCCCTGCATATGCCCGACTCTTTCCACTCTCAGGCATATCTTCCGGTCTGCCGCCGTCTGCAGCGTTTCCTCTCTGTCCCGAAGTTCGACTGCCACGTAGACAAGCTCATCCTTTCCGAGCTTTACCCTATCCGGAAGCAGGCACAAGGCCTCCTCGTCTTTTGCCGTGCGCAGGGAATAATGCGCCGTAGTTCCGTCTTCATAATACGCCGTCGCCTTAATCTTGCCCGATACATAAGCCGTATCAAACAAGGTGCGGTAATCCTGTTCTTCCCCAGCGGGTTTTCTGCCGACGCTTTCCCCATTGACAAACAACTTGACCTCCGGAGCGTCAGAGTAAATTTCCACCAGACAGTTTTTTCCTTCCTGTCCTTTCCACGTCCAGGAAGAAACCGTTACCGAAAACGACCATGGCGTGCACATAGGTTCTTTGCCATAATGCTTCGGCAATTGCACCGCAATATAAGGCGTTTTTCTAAGCGCGAATACAATTTCATGCAAATAACTCATCGACCGCCTGTATCCAGTAATGTCGAAATCGCCGCAGTAAGCCAGATATGCTGGATAAGGCTTCGCAAATCTCAATCGGCCGTCATAGGTCACAATACCGATTCCAGCCTCCCCAAGATAATCCCAGGCTGTCCATGTATAATCCCCGATACATGCCGACAGTTCTTTGACCTTCTTCCAGTTTGTCGCAATATCCGGCGAGGCCATTCCTACACTTTATACGCAAATTTTGCAGGAGCAATAAAAATATATAGTATTTTCCCAAACTATCTAGTTTCAGTTGTTTTTTGTTTATATTCCGTTCCCCACGCTACCATAGCATCTAAAATAGGCTTTAGGCTATACCCTGTTTCCGTTAAAGTATATTCTACCCGTGGCGGCACTTCCGGATATACTTTCCGGGTAAGTAACCCTCTATCTTCCCAAGGAACAGTCTATTTGCATTGATAATGATATTGGAGATATTTTGAAACAGCTTACGGCAAACGCACTTTAGTTAGATAATTCCCAAAAAACTTTGACATTTTTCTTGACCGTATCAGCCGCTCCATTCCGGAATTTGCAAACATGATGGAACTCTTTCAGAACTGTTTTATTCATTTGGAGAAATTCTATAAATGCCCCTCTAATAAAGTTAATTTTTGGCAATTGATATCAAGACAATTCTTGGATGTTCCTGTATGATTATCATAAAGCAACTAAAAAGATGAGGGAGATAAACGAAAAAACAAGAGAACAGCACAGTTAATCGTAAACAACCCGATTTGGTCAAGTCTATTTAAAGGGATAGTATCTGCAACTTTCTCATGACACTCTCTTTTACCGCCGAAATGGTCTCTTCAATAGAATAATCCGTCGTATCGGTAACATGCCCTTCATAGCGGTCCAAACGGCTGAACTGCTCCCACATGGTTTCTACCAATTTCACATTGGTTTCCCTGTCCAATTTCGTCCGCCCGACGGCGCGGCGCATAGTCTCTTCTCTACTTGCCCGCAGCACAATATAGTGCACTTCATAACCGTCCTGCACAGCCCTCAGCCAGGGTTCTAAAAACCATGGCCCAATGATTCCATCCACAATCACATCATACCCACCACGTGCAAAACGTTTTGCAGCTTCCAAAAAAGCTTCGATAACAATCACATTCTGCGCGTTTGACTCCGCCAAATATGGTGGTATCGCTCCTTTACAAAGATAATGGTAGAAATCATCCGTGTGTAGATACACCGATTTTGGCAGACTCGATTCTTTTGCAACAGCAACTGCCGTTGTCGATTTACCTGTTCCGGGTGCCCCGGTAATGATAACGATTCTTCCCTGTCCCATTCAGCTCCTTCTATCCCTTCGGATTCGTAAAAGTCACTGGTTCATTCTTCGCCCCCCCCAGCGCATTTTCTAAGAAATCAACCAGTCTCTTCCTATATGCAATATCCGCCTCATCCTCATCTTCCATGCCAAATCCATTATTCCCATCATCCACAAAATATACTCCTGTATGCCTGTCTACGCTGAGCGAATCTAGGGGCCATCCCGGATGTCGTTTATCCGACACTTGGTCAATCATATAAAAAGCGCTTTCTTTCCTGGCTTCCCTGTCCTCCATATAAGAAAAAATTTTCCCATGGTTATAGACGGCAATCCCGTCTAAGTAGTAAGCCAGAACTTTCCCGCCAAGGCTCTTGACCAATTCCAAATAGTATGTAATCATTTCTTCATCATCCAGTCTGCCGCATCCTCCCGGCGACCTGATATCCAGCCCGGGCTGCCGTTCATCCTCCAATGGAAGTGTCTCAAAGTATAACCCCGAATCATTGCAGATTACCAAATTAAAAAAAAGTCCGTAGTACTCTGCCTTGATTGCCGCATTTTCTTCCGGGGTTTTGCCCCTTTCCTCCGGCTCAGACACTATCCCAAGGTCATTCAATGTATAAAATTCTATATCATTCCCACTCAGCAGTTCTTCAAAACGTCCCACCTTTGAAGGATTCGTTGTACCGATTAATACTTTCATAGCACCCCCGCGTCTTTCAAGAAATGCTTTGCCAAGTCGGCCTGGTCTCTTTTCACATAAAAAGAATACGTAAGTTTCACTTGATTATTTCCCAGGCTCCCAAGCTTTACAGAATCATATGTATTTTTTCTGAAGGCTTCTTTGGCCTTCATTTTATAATCAATCCGATTCTTTACAAGTACTGCCTGTACCTGCTCTTTCTTTCTGTTGTCGCTTACCGACATAAGTTTAACCTGACAAGAAAAAATCATCGGCAAATGCCTCCTTTTCTCCATTCACATACCTTTAAACCATATATTTGCTAAAAATTATAGCAGACTATATATGCGCTGACAACCGTAAATGCACTGTGCGGTATTTAACCCTAAATAAACAAGCTCGTTATTTCATATACTATATGGACGAAAATTTACATATCAATTGAAAGTTCATCAGCACAATACTATAATGTAATGAAAAGAAGAAATAAAAGATGGGGGAAAAATGAATAACAAAAGCTTAACAGCAAACCAACTTAAACTAATTGCAATTATTGCGATGACCATAGACCACTTTACAAGTGTGTTATATCCAAACTACCCGACACAGTGGTGGATTGTCGGCCTGCATTCCATCGGCAGAATAGCAGCGCCTGTTTTTTGGTTCTTTGTGGCTGAAGGCTATCATCACACCCATCACATCAAGAAATATGCCGGCAGACTCTTCCTCTTTGCACTAATTTCACATTTCGCATATAATTTTGCTTTTGGAATCTCTTTCATACCGTTTCAAACTTCTGTATTTAACCAAACCAGTGTAATCTGGTCTTTGGCATGGGGACTTGTGGCGCTGACAGTACACGAAAGCCGCCAATTAAGACAATGGCAAAAAACTCTGTTGATTCTTGGCATTACGGCAATTGCATTTTGTGCGGACTGGAGCAGTATCGCCGTAATGGCAATCGTTGAAATCGGTGTAAACCATGGCGATTTCAAAAAACAAATGTGGATAATGATGCTATGGGTATCGGTTTACGCCGCCGTATATATCATTTTTATCAATCCTGTCTATGGCATGCTTCAGTTCTTTACCGCGTTGGCAATCCCACTGCTCAAACTATACAACGGTAAACACGGTGACTGGAAAGGCATGAAATGGTTTTTCTATATATACTATCCCGCCCACCTGATACTTTGCGGCCTAATCCGGATTGCACTGTATGGGAATATCGGTGTTATGATTGGGGCCTAGCCTGCTCATCTTACAGTACAAAAAAAATACAGCCTGTTTGCGGGATTATAGGCATTGCTAAAAAAACTTGTCGCAAACCCGAAAATATCCGAGAATTTTCCTGCAAAGACTAGGGTGTCAAAAGGTGCCATCATAAAATTTCACTGACAGATTGCATAAAATGTTCACGAAGTTGTCCTTCGCAGGAATATGAGATTTTCTTAATATTCCGTTTAGTTCCCAGTAATTTCGGGGCATGGACGCCCCGAAAAGCCCGATGTTCGCCTGGATGGCGAATAGAGGGTGCTTACGTCCGTTTCCTTAAATTTCCCGGAATATTTTAGAAAATCCATATGACGCAGACGGACACGTGGGAACATTTTATGCAATTTGCCCTCACAACTTATAAAATGCACCTTTTGACACTCTAATCCAATAAAGATTAGAATGTCAAAAGGTTCCCATATATGCCATTTCAGTCATATATGAGAACCTAAATTAAATATCTAGTCTATGTTACACAATTCCCTGAGCTTTCATCGCCTCGGCAACTTTCAGGAAACCGGCAATATTCGCGCCTGCCACATAGTCTCCTTCCATGCCGTATTTCTTAGACGCTTCATCCAGATTGTGGAAAATATTCACCATAATGCCCTGCAACTTAGAATCTACTTCCTCGAATGTCCATGACAGCCTTTCAGAGTTCTGGCTCATCTCCAACGCGGATGTCGCCACACCGCCTGCATTAGACGCCTTACCCGGGCAGAACAGTACACCGTTTTTCTGGAGATATTCGGTAGCTTCCAGAGTTGTAGGCATGTTTGCGCCCTCAGCTACCGCAAAGCATCCGTTTGCTACCAATGCCTTAGCATCATCCAAGTCTAACTCGTTTTGTGTCGCACAAGGAAGTGCGATATCACATTTGACTGTCCATACACCATGTTCTCCTGCCTGCTTCTCATGGTACTCTGCACTCGGTCTGGCAGCCGCATACTCTGTCAGGCGTGCACGTTTTACTTCCTTGACTTCCTTCAGAAGCGCCACATCAATTCCTTCAGCATCGTATATCCAACCTGTAGAATCGGAACAGGTAACAGGCTTCGCCCCAAGCTGCTGTGCTTTCTGGATAGCGTAAATTGCCACATTACCTGCGCCGGACACTGCGATTGTCTTACCTGCAATATCCTTACCGTTACACTTTAACATTTCTGCCGTTAAGTATAAAAGACCATAGCCTGTCGCCTCCGTCCTTGCAAGGGAGCCGCCATATGTCAGGCCCTTTCCGGTCAGCACACCCTCATACTGGTTGCGGATTCTCTTATACTGTCCAAACATAAAGCCGATTTCACGCCCGCCAACACCGATATCTCCTGCCGGGACGTCGGTATCCGCACCGATATGTCTGTAAAGCTCCGTCATAAAGCTCTGGCAAAATGCCATCACTTCCCTGTCCGATTTTCCTTTCGGGTCAAAATCGGAGCCACCTTTGCCGCCGCCAATCGGAAGCCCTGTCAGCGAATTTTTGAAAATCTGCTCAAATCCTAAAAATTTAATAATACCCAGATTAACCGACGGGTGAAATCTTAAACCGCCCTTGTACGGTCCGATAGAACTGTTAAACTGTACACGGAAACCATTGTTTACCTGAACCTGTCCTTCATCATCCACCCATGGAACACGGAACTGTATGATTCTCTCCGGGATAGTCAGCCTCTCTAACAGAGCGTCTTTTCTGTATGCTTCTTCGTCTGCCTCAATCACTGTACGCAGAGACTCCAACACCTCTTTCACTGCCTGATGGAACTCCGGCTGCGCAGGATTCTTTGTCACTACCAACTCATAAACCTCATCAACGTATGACATGCTGCATGTCCTCCTTATTCATTTATATGTATTCCCGTAATCTCTTCGTGCATGATTCTGCGACATATGGCGAAAAACCAATCACAAAAATATGTGTAAAAGAGAGCTCGGATATACACTTTTCATGTAATTCCCAGGTTCCATTATAGTATGCCACAGAAAAATTCACAACCCCGATTTAGTATATTAACGCGTAAAAATTTCATGTGATTTTTGCTCTGTTTTTTGACATATTGTACAATAATACTTATACTCAAGTATTCATGTATACAATTTTCTATGTACTTCTTTATTGTACATACTGTCCTATTCAAATTTTCTTTTTAACATATCGGCAAATTCTTCTACGCAATAGCCTGAGTTGTCCCTTTACCAAAAGGCACAATAATTGCGTTTATGACCGCCAATCACCATCAGCCGGGCCTCCTCCAGATTCTGTGCAAATAGAAAATCTCCCTGAAAACCGACCACGTCCCGATAATACTCCTGCTCCGTCTTACTCTGCGCCTTGGAAGAAACCAGGATACAGGGCATATTATTCAGTCCTTCCGACGTGACAGATGGCAGTGCCGCAATTGGGCTCCTGTCAGAAATCTCAATGTACTCACCGCAAGCTGCCAGAACAAGATTCACATATTCCACTGAAAATGCCCTGCGCTGGTCATTCAAGGCCAAATCCACACCACCTGTACGGACCAACTCAAATAGTTTTTCATGATTGCCATATTCAATCTTTACAAGCACATCCGGGTATTTTACCGAAAATTCTTCCAAGGCAAGAAGAAACTCCTGCCCACTGTAGCAGCGAAGATACCCAATCGCCAGCGTGGCTTTATCTTCATTTGAAATCCTGGATGCCTCCTTTCACATACGTTCATAGTTAGCAACCAACACCAGACTTTTTCTATAAAAATAGTCTCCGGCACAAGTAAGTGTGAACTTACGGCTTCTCCGCTCCAACAGATTGAAACCAAACTCCCGTTCCAACACCTGTATCTGTTAGGAAATTGCCGATTGGGAAATATGGCATTCCTCCGCCGCTTCCGAAAAACTATTATTCTTTACAACTGACTGGAAATATTTTATCTGTCTTATCATTTGTTTTCACCTCTGCCGACTCAAAACTATTATAAATACAGAACCGAAGAATCTCAAGCCTGTTTCTGTCTGTCCAAATATTTGGTTGTTATAAATATTCTTTCATACGCTCTATGCTCTCCTGCTCGAAATCCACCAGTTCCTGAGCAATCTCCATGGCCTGACATGTAGCCAGGCTATTATGTTTCATGGCTTTCCACATATCTGTGATATCTCTGTTGCTTTCCTGAATTACCATTTCCGCCAGATGACCTCTGCTAATGTTAAATACGGTATTCATATGAATACTGCCCCTTAGCGCCATATCCGCAATCTGGCTGCCTCTGTACACTTCTCCTTCATTTTGCAGAATCTGTTCTAACGCCCTGTTATGAATTTCCGAATACCGCAACGCCTGCTTAGACAATTGCAGCGAAAACTCATCGTCCCCGATTTTATCTAGAATCGTATCAATCGCAGTCATTCCCATCTCGGTGTTCTTCTGCACTTCCCGTAAAAGCTTTGCATCGTCGTGCTTCATAACTTCCTCCATTTCTAAATCATGTACTTATCCATTAATAAGACAAATCATTATTCACACAAAAAGAGTATGGATTTCTCCATACTCTCTATCTTTACCAATATTTATCTCTTTAATCATCTATGTAGCAAACAAAACCTGTCTATACGGTTGCTATTCTACATACTCCGATTTTACATATGCGGTCTTACCGTTGTACTTTACTTTCGTCCAACCGTCAGCCTGCTTCATAAGCAACTCCAACACTTCACCTACATAAGCAGTTCCTAATTTCTCACCATTCTCGCTTGCAGAAGCCCGCACACAAACACTCTCTTTCACGGTCACTTTTCCGGAAGACGCTTGGGTAGAACTATTATCCGTCTGAGTAGTCTCCGTCTCCTCTGCATCCGGCTCCTCATCCTCACCGGCATCCGCTTGCTGGGTCTCGGAAGGCTCTAAAAACTCGCTCTTTATATAGGCATCTTTGCCCTCGTAACTTATCTTACTCCAACCGTTTCCTTTTTCCTCAAGCAATGTAAATTCATCACCCACTGCAGCTTTACCCAATTTATCTGCCGTCTCGCTGTCTGATGTCCTGATATTGACTACGTCTTTTGCCTTAACCTTGGTTACTACAACAGAAGGTTCGTTCTGTACATTCTCTTCTTCCTGGCCTTCTCCTGTCTCTTCTTGGCCTTCCGCCACTTCACCTTGTTCGGGTGTCTCGCTGCCTGACTCGCGTGCAAGCGCTTCTCCCACATTCTTCTCAATCTCACTGTTCAAGTCAAGAATGAAATCTGCCATCTCATCATCCGCGGCAAGCATGTCATTATACGCCACAGCGGCTTTGTTGTTCAAGTCAATGACATCATCCTGCAAATTCAATTCACGGATATAACTGAGTATGCTCTCATCCTCTTCCCCGTCTTCATTGAGATAGAACTCTCCGTTCTCATCCGTACAAACATAATACGTACGCATACCCGGAATCGGTTTCTCATAGTCGTGGAATTTCACCTCGGTATAGACATATGCTACATAGGTTCCCTCTTTAGGTCCTTTCTTCGTATAAACTGTCAAAGTCGGGTAAGATTCAATATACTTACTTGTCTCTTGGGCTTTCAATATCTCCGTCGCATCCAGATGGTCTACCAGACGGCTCATGGTATCGGTATCGCCTTCCACCATGGCATTATAATATTTACTGAACAATTCGTTAATTCCAGGTACTGCATCCTGCTCCAACGGCACTACAGGCACATCTACCGCCACATCGTCCGATATATTTTTTTCTTCAGTCGTCTCCGCCGTCTCTTCCTCTGCCGATTTCCTCTTATTCGCATTGACCGCAATCACTACAGTGACCGCAACACAGATTACCAAAACTATCGGCATAATAATCTTGGAATATCTGAACAGCCAGTCCCTAAGGCCCTCAATCCCGGTGCCATAGGGATTTCGCACATCCTTATTCTCTCTATCCATGTACAACAACCTTTCTGAAATCTAAATCAAAGCAATCCATCAGGGATTCCCAATGCACCCGACAGGACTCGAACCTGCATCAAAGGCGTCGGAGGCCTACGTTTTATCCATTAGACTACGGGTGCTTAAATGTTACAATTTTGTTACATCTCGATTATCATATCACAAGCCAGCCCCATTGTCTAGTAAAATGTTAGCAAATTTCTTATGTAAATTTCTGAGAATATCCGTCATATTCACGCCCTTCCGGGTGATATGACTGTTTAACATCAAAAAAAGCACCTTCGTTTTGCAAAAAGCGCAGCCTCCATTCTACGCATAAACATACTGGAAGCTGCGCCTCTATTTGCCTGCTTTAGCCTTCCATGGCAATCTCCTCAATCTCTTCTCTCATTCGGTTATAACGATATAAACCATATGACAGAACTTCTTCGGGTTCTACCTGGGTCGTGTTGATTTCCTCCACCATCTCAAGATAAAAACGATACTGTGCATTCCCTGTATCCGGTAAAACCAATATCTCATGGACAGAACTGGGCAGAAGCAGTAAATCAGACTGCAAACTATCCGCTAACTCTTTCATTTTTTCTGAGTATAGCATGACGGCTGCTCCATACATCCTCTCCGCATTGGTCAGCACATACATCTGTACTTCCTTTTCCTTCTGTGGCTTAACGCCCGTTATACTCTCAATCATCTCCTGCAGCGGGATAAGCTGTTCCGGCATCCCCCGCTTCATGTTGTCTTGTGCATCCCGATACAACTTCTCCGCAGACTGTTCCCACATATCCAGATGATTACTGTGAATCAGGATGGATGCCTTTCCTAACAGCTTCTCTTCCATGGCATAATAGAACACGACCGCCAAATCATGCCATTTAAAATGCGGTACATCTTCAAGCAGTCTTCTGTTCTTGCCATAATGGACCAGCTTATAAAAAATCCTGTCCTTCACCCGTCCATACTCACAAAAAAAGTCCATATCAAAGTGAATATGCCGTTCCTGCTCTTCATACAAAGCCGCAATCTGCTCTGCAATTTCCTGCATATCCGCCCCACCACAGTACTTTCGGTAAGGTTCTTCCAGATAGATTGTAGGGGATATCTTGTCTGACTCCCTCAAAATAACAATTCCTCTTAAGCGGATGTCGTTGTTTTTCATAACTTCCGCAGTCTGAACCACATAGCCGGCTCCCATTTTTTCCTGTAAAAGATTGATTATCTTTTCTTCAAATTTTTTATATTCCATCTCTCCTCTTTTCCCATTCTCTCCGGGCGAGGCAAACAAAAAGACAATGGATATCCTTACTTCCATTGTCTTATAGGCTTCTTATGAAACTGATACACAATATATGTTATACTCTTGATAAATACTCGCCGGACCTGGTATCAATCTTGATAACTTCTCCCTGCTCCACGAACAGAGGAACCATAACCTTAGCGCCAGTCTCCACAATCGCAGGCTTCGTAGCACCTGTAGCGGTATCCCCCTTAAATCCGGGCTCTGTATCGGTAATCTCCAATTCCACAAATAACGGTGGCTCGATTGCAAACACGTTGCCGTTGTAAGAACAGATTTTAACCATCTCATTCTCTTTCACAAATTTAAGTGTATCACCTACCGCCTCTTCATTCAGCGCAATCTGGTCGTAAGTCTCCGTATCCATGAAATGGAACAAATCCCCATCCGAATATAAATACTGCATATCTTTTCTGTCAATACGTGCCTGAGGGCATTTTTCAGTAGGTCTGAAAGTCTTCTCCACTACACCTCCATTGATAATGTTTTTCAGCTTCGTCCTCACAAATGCCGCACCTTTACCGGGCTTCACATGCTGGAACTCTATAATCTGATAAACATTGCCTTCAAACTCAATGGTAATGCCATTTCTGAAATCACCTGCAGATATCATAAAATAATCCTCCTAAATTTTCACAAATATAATTCTTACTTAGTTTATACTATAAATTTTGTTTTTTCAACCTATTTCCCGAAAAAAGACAAAAACTTTTTATCGCCTGCCCGCAAGGATATAATCAGCCGCCATCAAATACCCCTTAAGTCCCTCGCCATAAATCTGTTTATCACAGGCAGGCGCCGTCACAGACACTTTGCGGAAATCTTCCCGCTCCATAATATTAGAAATATGTATCTCCACCTTGGGCACGGTTATGCTCGCCAAGGCATCCCTTATAGCATAACTGTAATGGGTGTATGCACCCGGATTGATGATAATGCCTTCCGTTCCATCGAAATAAGCATCCTGAATGCGGTCGATAATCGCACCCTCATGGTTACTTTGGAACACCTCGATTGCACATCCTTCTTTCTCACCTTTATCTGCAATCATTTTAAGCAGATAATCATAATCCTGCGTGCCGTACACACTCTTCTCCCGAATCCCCAGGAAATTAATGTTCGGCCCGTTAATTACAAGCAGTTTCATCATCTCACATGCTCTCCTATCTCACATAAAATTTGCTCAAAATCTTTATTGTTCACATCAATGACCACATCCGCCGCCGCCCTGTAACGGTCATCCCGCTCTTTTATCATCCTTTCAATCTTGGATTTTGGGTCATCTCCCTGTAAAAGCGGCCTGGAAGTATCGTGCTTAACTCTCTCATAGATTGTCTCCGCGCTTGCACACAGATAAAATACTTGTCCCAATTCACCAAGAAGCGTTCTGTTCTCTTCCCTGAGAGGCAGCCCACCGCCTACTGAGATAATCTGGTTTGTCGTACCATTCAATAACCTCCTAAGACAGTCTGTCTCCCTGTCCCTGAAATAAGCCTCGCCATCCGTGGCAAAAATATCCGATATCGTCCGTTTCTCTTCTTTTTCAATTTCTTTATCCGTGTCTATGACCGTTCTTCGCAGGCGGTAAGATAATCTCAGCCCTACCGTCGTCTTGCCGCTGCCCATAAACCCGATTAGTATCACATTCCCCATAAATCCATATGGCCCCTTTATCTTTTATGTCTTCCCGGTAAAATGTTCCCTCAGCTTTTCGTAAACAACATCCGCATCCGCATCGGACACATGTACCTCATTCCATAGTTCATAAGCGATGATTGCCTGGTACAGCAACATCTTCAATCCATTGTACGCCCTGCCTCCATGCGCCTTGACAAGCTTCATAAATTTCGTCTCCCAAGGACTGTAAATCAGGTCGAAACCCGTATGGACTTTCTCATAAAATGTAGCATCCGAAATGACTACGTCCTCATCATTGGGTGTGAGCCCAACGGATGTCCCTTGGATAGCCAGATATTTCCCGTCAGGAATCGTTGCGTAATCCATCATACACATGGGACAGACAATTTCCTTTCCGGCGGCCTTATTGACTTCCCCTGCCACTGTCTGCGCCTTATCCAACGAACGGTTGAGCATATACACCTTCGCGGCGCCTTTTGCCGCACACAGATGGGCTACTGCCCTGGCAGCGCCTCCGGCTCCCAACAGGATAATCTGTTCTCCTCCAATGCGGATACCCTCGCAGGCCATAGCACGGTACAGTCCTTCCATGTCCGTATTATACCCCTTGTATCCTCCTTTTGTCCTCACAAGTGTATTCACCGCACCAATCTGTCCGGCAAGACAATCGTTCTCTTTCAGGTTGGCTATAACCTCACTTTTATAAGGAACCGTCACATTCAGTCCCAACACGCCCAAGGCATGCGCCCCTGCCACCGCCTCTGCTACCCGTCCCTTTTCCACCGGAAACGGCACATATACCAGATTATGCCCCATCCGTCCGGCAAGGGTATTATGTATCATCGGAGACAGCGTATGCTCCACCGGATTGCCTATCAATCCGCATATTTTTGTCCTTCCGTCTATTTCCATCGTATATCCTGTCCCTTCATATTCCGTAGCCAGAAAGTTAATTCATTTCGTAAATTAACTTTACGGGCTACGTAAACTCCTGTATTACCGGGAAACTTTAACGCCTCCCGGAACGTTTGTAGAAAAACAGTACAATCCACTCTAACCTGCGCTTTAAAACAATTTGTATCTCTTCTTTTGGATGGATTGGCTTTACAAGCCAACTTCTTATCCCCGTCCTCTTGGCGCCCCACACATCGGTAAAGAGCTGGTCACCCACAAACATCGTAGTCTTTGGCACAGTTCCCATCAGTTCCATTGCCTTGGCATAGTTTTTTACAAAAGGTTTCCCCGCCTTGTAAATATACCGTGAGTGTACCTTATCATTGAACATCTTCACCCGCGGCTCTTTGTTGTTGGACAAGAGGCAACTCTCGAAACCGATTTCCCTGAGTTTATCAAACAGCCTGATACTTCTTGCATCCGCCGGCGCACCGTGAGGTACCAATGTATTATCAATATCAAAAATCACACCGCGGTAGCCTTCTTTATATAATCTGCCAAAATCAATCTCATATGCACTATCCAGATATTCATCCGGATAAAAACGTTCAAACAGTCCCATTGCCCCTCCGTCACACAATACCATGTATCCGTCTTTTTTTGCAAAACCCTTTTCTTATCATAACAAAACCCCTAGCAAATGTGCAAGGGGTTTCCTGATATAAATATAAGAACAAAAGTGCGCTTCATGCACTCCCGTTTTTATTATTCTGACAAAAACAGCATACCTTGTATCTTACAGTTTTTTCACAATTCTGTTATAGCGCGCCGTAAAAATAATCCGCAGGATAATGCTGCCTAACATTAGTACAATATCCCACATGAGAAAAGCATACGCCTTCCCTGCCAGAGCATCATACCACGCCACGCCTTCCCACAGTTTGTTCCCGAAAAAAAGGAACAGGACAATAAAAAGCGCTATTACCAAGAAAAGCCAACGGAACATATTGGCGACCGTCATAGGCACACTGGCTTTCGCCACAATTTCCTTCTCCTCCTGCGTCATGCTCATTCCCTGCCTTTCTACTCCAGTACCTTCTTAAGCTCATCCATAAAAGTATTGATATCCTTGAACTCCCGGTATACGGACGCGAACCTGACATATGCGACCGCCTCTAAATCCTTTAATTTATTCATGACAAGCTCGCCTATCACCTGACTTGGAATTTCCTTCTCTTCCATGTTGAAAACTTCCGTCTCCACCTCATCCACCAACTGGTTAATCTGGGTGGCGCTGATAGGTCTCTTATGGCAAGCGCGCAGGACACCCGCCTCAATCTTTGACCTGTCGTAGGTCTCCCTGTTGTTATCTTTCTTAATAATAATCAGCGGAATCGTCTCCACCTTCTCATAAGTTGTAAAACGTTTGTCACACTCATCACAGACACGACGTCTGCGAATGGAATTATTATCCTCGGCAGGCCGGCTGTCGATTACTCTTGTATTCTCATGTCCACAAAAAGGGCATTTCATCAGAGATATCCTCCTCGGTATCATTATCGTATTTTTAATAATATGCAGTTCAACTACAGCATATTATATTTATAATAGGTGATTTTTACAATTATGTCAACTATTTTATGGAAACCAATCTACGCTCAAAAACTATGGTTTGCCAGACAACCTATATACACAAATCCACAATGATGATATCCGGCCCAATCTGCTTGATGTCTTTATAGCATATGACATAATTTGCATCGCTGCCGCCAAACAGCCCGCACCACTTATTTTCCCCTGGAATAATCAGCTTAAAAATCTGTCCGGTACACTCATCAAACTCAAAATCGCATACCTTTCCAAGCTTCTGGCAATTCCGCAGATTAATTACCTCTTTTTTCTTTAATTCCGAAAATAACATAGGAACCTCTCCGGGCTTTTTATTATTAAATGCATCTGCCCGCAAAAAGGTTCCTGTCATTATTTTCTTATGTCAACTTCCCCTCCTTGAACAAAGGGTACTTGTCTGTGATACCGCTTAAATATTTTTAATCTATTCCACAGAAACATAATCTCCGGACACATAGCCTGTGGTGCCGTCTTCCAACAAAATCTCGTACCAACTGCCGTCCCCTGCACTTCCATAGCAGGCATAAGTCTCTCCCCTATGTGCTTTCTTAAGCACGGTTGTCCCGGAAGTACTCGGTTGGTCGCGCACATTTACCGTCTCGCTGGTAACGGTAAGGGTGGAAGTTTCCCTGTCATCCGCCCCGGTTTCCGTCTCTATCGTCTGCTCACTTTCCTGCTCTTGTCCCTCGTCCTGACTGCGTTCCTCACCCTGTTCTTGCTGCTGTTCTTCTTCCTCTCCCTCTTTTTCCTGCTCTGCCACATCGCTATAAGCTTTGGGCATATACTGTTTATACAAGTTAAAGCCTAACACGGCTACCACAATCAGAACCGCACAGCCTACAATGGCTGTCATGATTGTGATGACATCCACACCTTCGTCATCGTCCCAGTCATCATCATCCCAATCGTCTTCTTCGTAATCCTCGTCTTCCCAATCTTCGTCCTCTTCTTCGTAGTCTTCCTCTTCCCATTCCTCTTCTTCCCAGTCTTCCTCACGGTAAACCGGGCGCTTCTTCTGAGGCGGTATGGGTGACGCAGATTTTCTTCTCATGACAGGCTCTTCCTGGGTTCTTCTATCCTGTCCGCTCCTTGGCTCCGCACTCCTGCGCGCCGACATCTCCCTGGCCGCTTCATCTCTTGCTGCTCTACTATGGGCTGTGGCCCTGCCTGCGGTTGTCCCTCCGGACGAAGCCGTGCTCGACGATATATTCCTTGCAGTCCCACTTCTTACTGCCTCTCCTCTGGATGCTCCCCTGCCAGAAGATGGGTTTCTACCTCCACTGCTTCTGCCTGCCGCACCATTGGACGCAGAAGTCTTGCGCATGGTGCCTTCCTTCTTCCTGTCTGCCTTTATCTCTGCCTCCGTCTCTGAAAGAATATTCCTCTCGATTGCATCAATCGGAATATCTACAGTTTCATCCGGAACCTTATGTGTATTTCCGGAAGCTGCCACCGGTCTGCCACATTCCGGACAAAATTTAACTCCGTCCCGCAATACGGCGCCACACCCCTGGCACCTCTTTTCCTTTATCGCTCTGGCACCGCATTTGGGACAAAACTGGTCTGTCTCCATCAAACGGGCGCCACAATTCGTACATTTCATGCCTGCTTCACCTCGTCATTTTCCGTGGCTGCCTGGTTCTGACCGGCACAGTCACACATATTCCTCTATTAATGTACCAAAAAACTCCCTTTTTGTAAAATGGTAACAGCATTTTTTTCCTTAATTTCCTCTTAAGTTTCATGAATAATTCCAACTGATTCGTACATCCTTGTTAAAAAAGGTATTTCAAAGCGGGCACAGCCCGTCTGCGAGCTTTGCTGCGCAAACTCGGATAATTATGGAAAGGCTGGGTAGAATATGGTACAGGGAAAAGTAGAAATCTGCGGCGTCAATACATCTAAGCTGCCGCTTCTTAAGAATGCAGAAAAAGAAGAATTATTTAAGCGCATCGGCGACGGTGACGACGATGCACGCAAAGAATATATCAATGGCAACCTCCGTCTCGTTTTGAGTGTCATCAAGCGATTTCATTCCAGTAACGAAAATGTTGACGACCTGTTCCAAATAGGATGCATCGGACTAATCAAAGCCATCGACAACTTCGACAGTACTTTAAACGTGAAATTCTCCACATATGCCGTCCCTATGATTGTAGGAGAAATCAGGAGATACTTACGCGATGCCAACAGTATCCGTGTATCCCGCTCTCTCAAAGATACCGCCTACAAAGCCATCTATGCCAAGGAACACCTTACCCGCGTAAATTCCAAAGAGCCTACGGTCACGGAAATCGCCGATGAAATCGGCATTCCCAAGGAAGATATCGTCTACGCCCTGGATGCCATCCAAAGCCCCATGAGCCTCTATGAACCAGTCTACACCGACGGTGGCGACACGCTCTACGTGATGGACCAAATCAGCGATAAAAAAAATCGGGAAGAAATCTGGGTAGAACACATCTCCCTGAGCGAAGCCATGAAAAAGCTAAGCGAACGGGAATACGAAATCATCACCCTGCGTTTCTTTGAGGGAAAAACACAGATGGAAGTAGCCAACAAAATCGGCATTTCCCAGGCTCAGGTATCCAGACTCGAAAAAAATGCCCTAAAGACCATGCGGATGTATCTGACCGCATAGCCTAAAGCTGCTAAAATATGCGGTTAGAAAACGGCTCCCCACAGCCCTATAACGCTTAATTTTTATTAACATCCGCCACATCATAAGCCACCGTGATATCCTTGCCGCCGTACAGCTTAAAATAATTCTGCACGATACGTTCCGTCACAGTACGGATATTCTCCCTCTCCATTCCCAAAAGCACCACCAGGAACTGAGAGCTGCTGTAGCGTGTTCCCACATCCACGCCACGCAGCGATTTACAAATCGACTGCTCCATACATTGCATAGCAACTTCCATACGCTCCAACCTGACTTCACTGCCGTCGGCAGAAAAGAGTGTAAGCAAAAGAAGCTGCATTGGCTGACTGTTTCTCTTAGAAAGACGGCTAATAAAATCATAGATATGTGCAAACTCGGCATACTCAACCTGAAACGCCCCCTGCCTGCTCTCCTGCGTTCTAATCATGCCAAGAACAGCATCCAAATCACTCTTGGAATGCTCCGGTTTACGTACCATGGTGCTTCCTTCAAAGAAACCATACCGGACATTCTTGTTCTGCTTTACATGATAAAGCGCCTTATCGGCACGCTTAAACAGCTCCTCAAAATCCTGCCCGTCCTTCCCTGACACACTGATGCCAATGGATAACTGCATTTCTTTCAGAAGGTATGCTTCCTCCTGCTTCCTGGCATATGCCTTCAGTATCTCTTCTACCATAGCGGCTGCCGTATCCCTGCTTCTTACGCCTTCTGCAAAAAAGAGGAACTCGTCTCCACCTACCCTGCATACAATCCCACTGCCACAAACTTCACGCAGCACATCCGCTGTCAGCCGCAAAGCATAATCTCCTGCCAGGTGCCCATGTGTCCGGTTCACCTGCCTAAAATTATCCAAATCAATCACCATAAGGCAGCCGCCCACACCCCGCAGGCTTGCCTCAATCTCATTCATACCCTTACGCTTACTCAGCACGCCAGTCAAATAATCCGTAGGCGCATCCAGAATACTCTCATTGACCATGACAGTTCCGTAGATTTTCTCACTGTCAAAAATCGGGGACGCCATTTCGTCCTCTAACATCCACTGCTTCTCCAACGCCCCTTCCTTAATCAGCTCCATAAAAATATCTACAAGGTCAGGGTCCCATTGGCTCCCTTTGCCCTTCTTAAGTTCTTCCATCACCACATCGTCGTTGAGCCTTCTCCTGTAGACACGGTTGCTCGTCATGGCATCATACGAATCCACCAATCCGATAATCCTGGCCACAAGAGGTATGGATTCTGCCTTTAGTCCTTCAGGATAGCCCTTGCCGTCATACCGCTCGTGATGGTACTTCGCCCCCACACTGACATTAGGAAACATTTTAAAATCTTTCAAGATTTCCGCACCGATTACCGTATGGTCCTTAATCAGACGAAACTCCAGGTCTGTCAGCTTAAAGGGCTTATTCAACACGGCGTCGGGCACACCAATTTTGCCCACATCATGCAGCATCGCCACATAATAGACGTTCTGAATCTCCTCCTCAGACCATCCAAGCCTCTGCGCCACCAGTTCCGCATAGATAGCGACACGCAAGGAATGTCCCTTCGTATAATCGTCTTTTGCATCTACCGTATTGGCTACCGTCATAATCGCCTGCAAGGTAATCCTCTCCATCTCTCTGGTCTTTTCATCCAGTTTACGTTGCAAATCCCTCCGGTAGCTGTCCAGCTCCAAAGTACTCTGAATACGGCTCATCATAATATGCGGTTCAAAAGGTTTAGAAATAAAATCACAGGCACCTACACGGAAGCATTCCACCTCGGTCTCCGGGCTGCGGTCAGCCGTCAGGAAAATAACTGGAATTTTACACCACCGTGTATCTGCCTGCAATGTCTTCATAACCTCAAAACCATCAATCTCCGGCATATTAATGTCTAATAAAATCAAATCCGGCATATGTCTGTCCAAATATTTATATGCCTGTTTACCGGAATTTACGGCAACTGCTTTATATCTGTCACCTAACAGGTTCTGTGCCGTTGACAGCGTCAATCTGTCATCATCTACAATTAAGATTATTTTTTTCATTTGCCCTCTCATACATGTTCATCTTTGCAAATCGCAACATAGCTGCTTAATTACATGATAGCATTCCATATTATAAAAATCAATTATCTTTGCTCATCTCCTTTTTCAACCTGCGCATAATTTTTTTCTCCAGACGGGAAATATAGGACTGTGAAATTCCTAACATTTCAGCCACCTCTTTCTGAGTCAGTTCCTTACCGTCCACACTGCCTAACCCAAACCGCAGCCTGATAATGGTCTGTTCCCGCTCCGACAGTTTGGCAATGGCTTTCACTAACAGTTTACGTTCCACTTCGTTTTCCAAATCTTTGTAGATAACATCCTCATCCGTCCCCAATATATCGGACAATAACAGTTCGTTGCCGTCCCAGTCTACGTTTAGCGGCTCATCGATGGAAACTTCCATCTTGTGTTTACTGTTTCTTCTTAAATACATTAATATTTCATTCTCAATGCATCTGGACGCGTAGGTCGCCAGTTTGATATTTTTCCCAGGGTTAAAAGTATTGATGGATTTTATCAATCCGATTGTCCCGATGGATATCAAATCTTCCACTCCCACACCTGTATTATCAAATTTTTTGGCAATATACACCACCAGTCTCAAATTGTGTTCTATCAGAATAGACTTAGCCTCATCTTCATACTCCGTGCCAAGGTCACTTATGATTTCGTTCTCTCTCTCGCTTTCAAGCGGCGGAGGAAGTACTTCCGTCCCACCTATGTAATGAATATCTCCCTGTCTCGTCATAAAGAATCTTGTATCTTTATGCACCATTCTAAACTGAATTTTACCGGGAATTGCCACCTTTAAAACCATTTTTAATCCTCCTAGTCTTCAAATAACCGGGGGTGCAGTATCATCTGACAGATACTTTCTTCGGATATTCCCGTATTACAGATTGCAACGATTACATGTTCTTTCTTAACAGGATGTCCCTGCCCTTCTATCGTTAATGCTGGTAACTCATAAGCATCCAGTATACCTCTGTCCCTGCCCACGCTCCTGAATGGGATAACGTGATATTTCTCCGGCATAAAGCAAGACTCCATCTGCTTCGCCAGCTTAGCACTGATTAGACATACCGGTGCTCCGCTCACCGGTTCCGTCAGTTGGTTGCCCGTATCTATAAACGCCTGAATCCGTAATTGACGGTCAAGCGCCGGAACATAGACTGTTGCCGTCCTCAGACAGCTTTCCTTTTTATGCCGGATAGCAATAATGATTTTTAGTAAAATGCGGTATGATATATATTGCGTCACAAGCATTATGAGCAGGCTCACATCCCCTTTTAGAACCGTTCTTAGGCGGTTCAGAATCCATATCATGACACTTCCCAAAAAAAATCCACAGCCAGCCATCACCAGGCTTGCGTGAACCAGTTTTGCACCATGGCATATACGGAAAACAACACATAACATGCACATACTGACAGGAATAGCACTCACAGACATCCGGAGCCCAATTGTTCCAAACGGCACAAGCATCATCCCACAGGCCATCACGGCCCCTGTCACTGCACCGAACCAGACTCTTCTATGCGTGGCAGTACATTTCAGAATCTTTCCGGCTAAAGACAACAGGCACAAGTTGCATGCAACCTGCAAGATAAAAACACTGTCAATATATAATTTGTAATACACATTCCACCTCCGTACTTCTGTTTTATTATAAGAAAACGGAGACAAATATTCTGTCATAATCAGGAAGCATTTCCACTATTTTTACAGACATTTCATAACAAAAAACCACAGGATATTCTATCCTGTGGTCTGTGCGCCATATGTTCTTTATTTGCTCTTAAGGAAATCCGGAATCTTGAGTGATTTCTCCTCCACGGAACTCTTGATATCTTTGGTCTTATTGATGCCACTGATAGTCTTAAGTTGCGCCGGATTAGCCTGTCCCGTGGGAGCGCCTGCATCAAGCCGTATACCTGCCGGCTGGCGTAAGCCACCGCCCGTATTGGGAGCCGCAAAATTCCCCAGATTGACTCCCGGCACAGTGCCCACAGCAGGCTTGCCCTGTAAAGATGTAGGTGTTATGTATCCGGATTTAAAGCCAAGTCCACTCATCTGCCTTGCCTTCTCTTCGATTCCTGTGGCTATAATCGTAATATTGCACGTGTCCGTCATATTCGCATCGTACATCGCACCAAAAATAATGTTCACATCATCGCCTGTCAAATCCTGTACATAGCTTGCCGCATCGGAAGCATCTGCCAGGGAAATGTCTCCGGACACATTGATGATAACATGTGTAGCGCCGGAAATGGTAGTCTCAAGCAACGGACTCTCTACAGCCATCTTGACAGCCTCGCTAGCCTTATCCTCACCCTTGCCCGAGCCGATACCAATATGTGCGATACCCTTGTCCTTCATGACAGTCTGCACGTCCGCAAAGTCCAGGTTAATAACGGACGGCACATTAATCAGGTCAGTAATACCCTGCACTGCCTGCTGAAGCACTTCGTCCGCCTTCTTCAAAGCATCGGGCATAGTCGTCCTTCTGTCGACAATCTCCAATAATTTATCATTCGGAATGACAATGAGCGTATCCACATTGTCTTTAATTTTCTCAATTCCTGTTAGGGCATTCGTCATGCGCGCCTTCGCCTCAAAACGGAAAGGCTTCGTCACAACTCCTACTGTAAGAATCCCCATATCCTTGGCAAGTTTTGCCACCACGGGAGCCGCTCCTGTACCTGTACCGCCGCCCATACCGCAGGTAACGAACACCATATCAGCCCCTTTGAGCGCAGCCGCCACTTCATCCGAACTCTCTTCCGCCGCTTTCTCACCAATCTCCGGCTTGGCCCCTGCGCCTAAGCCCTTCGTCAGTTTCTCCCCAATCTGCAGAAGCTTGGGCGCCTTACATAACTGCAGTGCCTGCTTGTCCGTGTTGATACCGATAAACTCAACCCCGTCAATTTTTTCGTCAATCATTCTATTTACAGCATTATTACCTGCGCCTCCGACACCGACTACGATGATTTTAGCAGCAGATTCAGCATCATTTGTCTTAATCTCAAGCAAGGTGATTCCTCCTTCTTTGTCCCCATAGACTCTCATAGATTATCATATAATTATTTTCCGAAATTCGCAACCCATTTTTTCTTTTTTCTTACAAAACAAATTTAGTCCTGTTCAAAACTATATGATTTTGTGTCCTCACTGTATTCCCGCATATCCAAAATCCCCTTCTTGTCCACAAGGCCGGGCAGAATATACTGTAATTTCATGATTTTCTCGTCAATATACTCACTATCCCCCAGAGCAACCCTGGCTTCGCCGAACAAAAGTGTCACTTTGTACTCTGGGTCAAAATAAATTCTGTCGGCTGACATGGAATATTTTTCCAATTGTTGCGTGATATTTAACACTTCGTTGAATATGTCGGGATTTTCCACAGGGAGACGTTCATGGAGTATCACATGGTCAAATCTTAACCCCGTCACCTGTGGAATACCCGCTGTTTTTTCCGAAGATGCCTCCACCACAATACCGTCCTTATCAAAATATACATACTGACCCAGATAAGCTACATATCCCGCCAATGCTTTTTCGTATACAATAATACGGATAGTATCACTTGCCTCAATGGACACATCCATCGTCTGGATAAAGGGAATGTCATCGATTCCTTTATCCCTGTATTTTAGAGAAAGAAACAGGGAATTGTCCCCATATCTTCCGCCCATTACCATTTCCATAATCTCTTCGTTGGTATAATGGACATTTCCCTCCACATACACTGTAGTAACCTTATAGTTGCGGATAATATATGCATAACCGCCAATCAGGGCAGCCAGAAAAGCCGCCAGGGAAACAGACAAGATTACCGTCCTTTTCCCTTTCCCGAAGCGCAGTTTCTCTTCCTTCCTGACTTTATGCTTCTGGAGCCCTAAATCGCTATTTTTGACAAGCCGTAGGTTTGTATTTTTTCTTGTTGTTTTTTTGACTGTTTTCTTGTTAGCCATCTAATCCCCTTGCATATCGTGGGCCAACCCTCGATACTGCTTAAATAGAAGCCCTGAAAGCCTAAGCCAGTTCTACATCAGCGCCCAGCTCTCTTAAATTCAGTACGATATCTTCATATCCTCTGTCAATATAATGTCTGTTCGTTACAATACTGGTGCCTTCCGCCGCCAAGGCCGCGATAACTAAAGCCGCACCGCCTCTTAACTCCTGCGCCTGCACAATCGCTCCACACAGTCTGCCGCTGCCATTGATATATGCCGTATTACCCCGGACCATTATATTGGCCCCCATCTTATTCAGTTCCGCCACGATACGGAATCTGTTCTCGAATACCGTCTCCTCTATACATCCTCTCTGTGCGGACGCCGCCATCACCGCCATGACCGGTGACTGCATATCAGTCGGAAACATCGGATAACATCCCGTCGTCAGCCTGTTGCACGTACATTCATGCTCCTTGCCATCTACTACAATACCGTCCGGCTCACAGACAACCGCCGCCCCCATCCGGGTGGCATGGGACAATACACTCTCCATATGGCATACCGGCGCATCCTTTAGGAAAATGCGCCCTCCCGCACACATACATGCACATAAATAGGTCCCTGCCACAATACGGTCCGCCGGCACACGGTATCTTACCGGTTTAAGTGTCCTCACACCATGGATAACCAAACGCTGCGTACCGCTTCCTTCAATCCGCGCACCCGCCTTCTGCAAGAAACCACATAACGCCTGTATCTCCGGCTCCTTTGCCGCCGGTTCAATCACCGTCGTTCCCTCCGCAAGTACTGCAGCCAGAACCAGGTTCTCAGTCACACCCACACTGACCAAAGGCAACCTGAATACAGCCCCTTTCAGCCTGGATACCTCTGCGCAAAATTCCGCCTCCCGCTCTTCAATCACGACGCCCATCTTCCGAAGTGATTGAAGATGCAGGTCAATGGGTCTTGCCCCAATGACACATCCACCCGGATATTCCATGCAGACACGCCCTGTCCGGGCAAGTAACGCCCCCAAAAGCATAATCGAAGAACGCATCACGCCCACAGAATCCGAAGGCATGTCACATACCGACAGCCCGCACGTATTCACCCGTACACATGTACCCTTCCGCTCTACCCTGCATCCAAGGCTTGTAAGCAGCCGTAACATATGGTAGACATCGGAGATTTCCGGGCAGTTGTCTATTTCACATACACCGTTTATCAGAAGCGTCGCCGCAAGAATGGGCAGCGAAGCATTTTTTGACCCTTGTATCGTTGTCTGTCCTTTCAGACAATTCCCGCCATAGATACGAATAGCGTCCATATTCCTTTACCTCGAATCTAAAAAATATGACCTATTCTATCTATATGGTTTTCGGAATAAAAATTATCTTGTCCGAAAGAATGTTTCTCTATAAATCTTTCAGCCGGATACCTCTGGCAACACTAAGTACAAGACCTATCTCTATCAGCAGGAACATGACCGACGAACCACCGTAACTGATAAACGGAAGCGATATGCCGGTATTCGGTATGGTGTTGGTAACTACGGCAATATTCAGGATAACCTGGATGGCGATATGGCCCAGCACACCAACCACAAGCAAAGCCCCAAAAAGGTCCGGCGCATTGTTCGCAATCACCATAAACCGCCAGATTAGCATAATGAACATGATGATAACCGCATACCCGCCAAACAGCCCAAGCTCCTCGCAGATAATGGAGAAAATCATATCGTTCTGCGCCTCCGGCAAAAAGCCTAACTTCTGCATACTGGCTCCCAGCCCTTTTCCAAGCACGCCACCCGAACCGATGGCGTAGAGCGCCTGTATAGTTTGGAATCCCTTACCGCTGGCATAAGCCTCCGGGTCAAGCCAGGCCAGAATACGTGCGCCCCTGAAATCCAGGTTATCGGCCTGGGACGCTTCCGCCATCTTCACGATGGTAAAGACTATCACAACTCCCGCCGCAGCCGCAGCAAGCGCAAGCAAAAAAAACCGTTTATAATCCGGACATGACACAAATAACATAAGAACCGCGATTCCTACCACGATAATCGCCGAACTTAAGTTCTGTGTAATTCTCCACAACATCAGCGCAATCGGCATAGGCACTAACATGACTGTCCAGAATCCCTTACGGAACCGTATCTGCTTTCCCATGGTGCAAATCATGCTCGCTAAGAACAAAATCATGCACAACTTCGCCACCTCCGCAGGTTGCAGGGAAAGCGGCCCTATGTATAGCCATCTCTTCGCGCCGTGGGACTCTCTACCAAAGGGAATAATCAACAAAATCAGCACCACCGACACAATATAGCCAATCACGGCAAACCGTTCCCAAAAATGATAAGGGATATTCGCCACCACCATCATACTAATCAAGCCAAGTATCGTGGCAAACACCTGCTTTTTCAGGAAATAAGCAGAATCGCCATATTCTAAATTTGCTTCATAGTAACTGGTAGAATACACCATAACCAATCCGAAGCCCAACAGGAACAGCACGATAAATAACAAACTATAATCCATAAAATTTTCACTATTAGATTTTCTTGTGCGAGTAGAATTTCTCTGCGCCACTTATTCTGCTTCCTCCAGTCGATTCACAAGCTCTTTAAACAAATTGCCTCTTGCTTCATAGTTCGGAAACATCCCCCAGCTTGCACAGGCGGGAGATAATAAAACCGCATCCCCTTCCCTGGCTTTTTCTGTACAAACCTGGAAAGCTTCCTCGAAACTATCTGCCAGGACAATATTTTCCACGCCATGTTTTCTTGCACAATCCGCAATCTTCTCTCTCGTCTGTCCGATTAATACCAGGCACCTCACCTTGTCGTCAAATGCCTCAATCCACTCGTCATACTCACTCTGTTTGTCATAACCACCGCCAATTAGCACCGTAGGTCTGTTCATTGCCCGGATGCCCTGGATTGCAGCGTCGGGATTGGTCCCTTTGGAATCATTATAGTAGTCCACTCCCCGCTTAGAGGCCACAAACTCTATCCGGTGTTCTACCGCCTTAAACCTCCTGACTACGGCCAATATAGTCTCCATGGGTACCCCCATCGCCTGTGCAATGGCTATCGCCGCCATCACATTCTCTACGTTACACATGCCTACCAGGTTCATGTCATGGATATCTATCAAATGTGTCACCGTGCCGTCCTGTGCCTGACAGATTTCATCCCCTTCCAGATAGAATCCCTCCTCTAATCTGCGCACTGAGGAAAACCATACTACCTGCGCCGGACATCTTGTACCGATTGCCCTGGTATAGTCGTTCTCATAATTGAGAATACAAGTCTGTGCCTTCGTCTGGTTCTTCGTGACTGCTTCCTTAGCAGCCGCATAATTTTCCATCGTATGATGCCTGTTGAGATGGTCTGGCGTAACATTCAGAATCGCCGATACATCCGGGCAAAAGCGCTCCACCGTCTCTAACTGGAAGCTGCTGATTTCCGCCACCGTGACAGTGTCCTGCGTAGAGTCAAGTGCCGTCTTTGTATAAGGATTGCCGATGTTGCCCACCACGTCCACATCGTCATACCAGGAAGCCATAATCTCCCCCACCAAAGAGGTGGTCGTCGTCTTGCCGTTCGTTCCCGTAATCCCGATTACCCGTCCTTTTCCCAATCTGTAAGCCAGTTCAATCTCTCCCCAGACAGGTATGCCTTGCCTGCGGAACGCTTCCACAAACTCCGTATCCGTGGGCACCCCTGGGCTCAACACCACTAAACTGACTGCCCTCGCTATTTCCTCTGGGAGCACACCGAGTATAATCTCTGCTTCTACACCCTGCTGCAGTTTTGCCCTAACGTCTTCTGTCTTTAACTTGTCATTGGCATCAAACACAATCGGTTCCGCACCAACCTGACACAACACCTGCGCCGCACCGGTCCCGCTAAGCCCTGAACCGACCACCAGGACTTTCTTACCCTGTAATTCCTCTATATCATATATTCCATGTGTACCACTGTTATTCATAATCTTTATGCCTTTCCCTGTATTTTATCATCACATGACAGATATAATCGCGTATTGTAGCCCTAGTGTTCCGTAATGTTCACTCCTTTTCCTGATGCCGCCACGACATCTTCAGCACACCGGGAGAATGCCATATTTCCGGCATTCTCCAGAACATTTAGCTACTCTTAGACTGTGTCTTTTACAGCCATAGTGTTGCTTAATGTTCAATTACAGCCCCATCAAAGCCACCAGACACAGCAGTGCCGTGATAATGGAGAACACGGCAACCACCCTGGTCTCCGACCATCCGCACAACTCGAAATGGTGATGTATCGGCGCCATCTTGAATATACGCTTCCCACCAGTCATCTTGAAGTATGTGACCTGCATAATGACGGAAATCACTTCTATCATATAGATAAAACCAACAATCACAATAAAAAGGGGCATCTGCATCATATAAGCCGAAGCAGCCACAAACCCGCCCAGCGCTAAAGAACCGGTATCCCCCATAAACACACTTGCCGGATGCACATTGAACAATAAGAAACCGAGAAGCGCACCTGCCACAGCACAGGTCACGGGCTCTATTCCGCTGTTCATCCCGATTGCCACCACACTGAAAAACGTTGCCACAAGCACAGTGACGGAACTTGCAAGTCCGTCCAATCCGTCGGTAAAATTCGTCCCATTGCCCGTACCGATTACAACAAAAAACAAAACGGGAATATTAAACCACCCAAAGTCCAGAAATACCCCATCAAGAAAAGGCACCTTCATCGCTAACGACACATCCGTATATTTTCTCAGATAGAACGTAAACACCCCTGTCACAACAACCTGCAAGGCAAATTTCTGCCATGCCCGAAGCCCCATGGAACGGTGCAAGACAACCTTGATATAATCATCCATGAACCCAATCATCCCAAACCCCAGAGTCAGGAAGAGAACCGGAATAATCTTCGGATAATCTTTTACAAAAAAGAGTGATGTAATCACCACACTGATTAGAATCAATATACCGCCCATAGTCGGCGTACCATTTTTCTTCAGATGGCTCTCCGGCCCCTCATCCCTGACCGTCTGACCCACCTTAAGCCGCCGCAGGAAAGGTATCACCACGGGTCCTAACACCACACTAATTGCAAATGATATCATCACAGACATTAAAATCGTTGTATTCATAATTCCTCCATCTACAGGCTACATGAACAAAGCCCCATCCCTCAGGCACCTCTCCATCATGTCTTTTGAACAAAAGTGCGCTTTACGCACCCCACATCCCATTATTGACAAGCACAGCTTTATTCCACACATAAGCTGCTCTTCTTTTATATCACCAGGAAACATTTTCCTAATAATATAAAAAAGCTATGTCCTATTATAATCCATCTCTTCCAAATATGGAAGAATGTTTTCAAAAAGCTGTCGCACGACCGGAGCCGCAATCTGCCCGCCATAATAAGTCCCCTGCGGATTATTGATAATCGCCACGGCGAGTACCTGAGGATTATCCGCCGGTGCAAAGCCGAGGAAAGATGCAATATATTTGCCGCTTCCTCTGGGCAACGTCTGGCTTGTGGCCGTCTTACCGCCTACCCGGTATCCTTCCACGGCCCCATTCTTGCCGCTTCCCTCCGCCACCACCTGTTCCAATATATAGCGCATCGTCTCGGAGGTTTCTTTAGACACTACGTTGTCTCTTACGGGATAAGTAAATACATGACTGTTTGTGCCATCGCTGTCTGCCGCCTTCACCGCAAAGTGAGGCGTCACCCTCCTGCCTCCGTTGACAATCGAAGACGCCGTCACCGCAAGCTGGATGGGCGTAATCTGAAAGGACTGCCCGAAAGAAATAGTGGCAAGCTCAACAGGTCCGATATTATCCACATTGTGCATAATCGTCCCCGCCTCCCCCGGAAGGTCTATTCCTGTCCGGTCAAGCAGACCAAACTGTTTAAAATAGGAATAATAGCGTTCCACACCAATTCTCATACCTACGGTGATAAAAACAGGGTTGCAGGAAATTCCAAAAGCAGAGTATACCACAATTCCCGGTTAACTGTATAGCTGCATATGACAATATAACAGCTATGCAATGCGACAAATCTGTTCATTCCAAGACTTGCCATGTTCCCGTATGGGTATTCCCGTTTCTGCTATATTGCAACCTCCCGGCTTCCTTTAGTTCCTTAATCGAAGCATTCACATAAGAATATCCCACACCCAGCATCTGCGGCAGCTCCTTGGCCTGTGTGTGTGGATTTTTCCTGAATATGTCTAAAATCTGGCTATTCATATCCTTCCGCTTCTCTTTAAATATATTGGTATGTATGTATTGTGCCGAAACCCGGAAGAACTGCTCATCTAGTACCTCATCTATAATAGTACTGTCATAAATCTTTAGCAACCCAAGCAGCTTGGCTTTATTAAAGATTATTTCAATCCGGCAGTCAGGATATACCATAATCTTGTCAATTTTCATTACAAGTTCTTTTGTCTTAGCCTGGTCAACAATCCCTCCGCTGCATAAAGTTTCCTTAATTGCAGTCAGCCTTTCTTCATAATCAGAATAAACACTGCTTTTTTCCTCTAAAGAGCCTATTACATCGGATAATTTCTTTATTTCGTTGTCTAGCTCCTCATTGTACTGCCTAAACTCACAATCCTTGATTGTTTCATTCATTAATTTATCAAACAGAATCCTTTTCTTCCTCTCCAGTTTACCATGTTCTCTTCTAAGTTTCGTCAGTTCCCGCTCTGACGTATCGTCACTGATTGCCTTTTTGACAGCGGCTAATGCCTCATCAATAATATTTTTCTGCGCTCCAAAAAGGCTTTCATACTGTGCCTTGCATGCCGCCTCAATCAGCTTATGGATTTCTTCTTCAATCAGGTTGATGTTATCACATCCTGCCTCACTTGAAGCTTTCCGCCCTTTCTTAAGCGCCGTTGAGCACTTCCATTCGGCAAGCCTTTTCTCACCTGACTTGAATGTTGTCCGATAATATACGGCCCTGCACTCGGAACATATTAATTTCCCTGACAAATCATACATGCCGACTTTGGACATATCCCTTGTGTATTCCTGAAATTTACACGCAACTCTCCGGTCGGCAATCGACGTCAATACTTCCTCCTGGTATTCCTTTGAAACAATTGCCGGCAGCGCGCCATCAACATAAATCCACTCTGCAGGCGGCAGGCTGACAAACCTTTTTGCGTCAAAATCATATTCCCGTGTATGGATTACCATGGTGCCATGTGCCCTGGGTGAATAAATCATCTTCCGCCACTGCACATTCGATATCCGGTTATCGCTTTTTCCTCTGACTCCCTGGTCGTACATATAGTTGGCTATAGAATAAAATCCTTTTCCTGTCCTCGCCATGTCAAAGGCCATCCTGTACGCCTCTGCCTCTTTTTCATTGATTACGTATGCATCTTTCCCAACCTTATCCCATCCGAACATCGGGCGTGTTATATTAAGCCCGGCCTCCTTCTTCTGCCTGTGCATCTCCTGTCTGCGGCCATGGGAATTTTTAATCTTCTTTGACAACTCCCGGCTAAATTCTTCTGCAAGGATTGCCTTGATACCTGAAATCAGGCTGTCATCCGGGGTATAGAACTTATCGTCAAGGTATATGTATAACTGTTTATGATACTCGGTAAGCTTGCTCAGGAAAAGATACCAGTCCTTCGCCGAGCGCATAAGCCTGTCGATAGACTTTATCATGACAATATCAAAAAGGTCTTTTTCCATGTCTTCCAGAAGCCTCTGGTATTCCATACGGTTTTTGACGGATGTGCCAGACTCGCTTTCTATGTACTGTGCCGCTATAGTCCATTGCTTCCTTGCAGCAATCTCCCTGCTTTCCTCTGCCTGAACCACAAGCGCATTCTTCTGTGCCTCTTCCTCCGTAGAACAACGGTTATAGATGCCGACGCGCAGCGCCGGTGCCGAATGCTGCCTTGCTGCCATAAACTTTTCCTGCCATCCTTTCCACTGTCGTCACTGCAATTGGTTCCCTTTCGGTTTCTCGTTGATAATATTTCTCATCCGCCTCTTCTCCTCACTGCTGATTAAGCCATGTTGTTCCAAAAGTTCAGAAATATTGAGTAACAGTTGTCTTTTGATTGCTTCCATATCTGCACCATTCATATGTATCTGCCTGCATGTACAATTCTTGCTCAATTTTATTCATACAGGCATGTCCATATTACTTCCTTTTATGAATCTATGAATCGCTGCATCGGTATGATATAAAACATGTCTGCACGGGAAGGACAAAATTCAAACTACATTCTTGTTCATAAAATTATTATTCCTATAAAAAAGTCTTGCTTCTTACCTGCAAAAAATAGTAAAATATAGGTAAATCTACCAACAAAAAGAATGAACGTATAAAAAAATACGATACGTTAATAAAATCATCCTTTAGCAGAGGGGAAGGAGATGATTCTATGGGAATTAGCGGCATAACATCAACAAGCAGCATGTCAACCATGCAAATGGCTTCGGCAAATTCAAAGGACCACAAAAGCAAAAACATCCAAAGTGAAATTACAAACATACAACAGCAGATGCAAAAGCTATCTTCAAAAGAAGACCTGTCTGCTAATGAAAAAGCAAATGAGCAAAAGAAACTTCAAAAGGAAATATCAAGTCTTAATACAGAACTGAAACGGCATGAGGAAGAGCTCCAAAGGTCACAAAAAAGGAAAATCATGCTGACAGAGTTACGGGAAGATGGGAAACCGGAAAAAGAAGAACCTGCAGAAGACAGCTCACCCGCAAAAGAGACATCCTCACTTATGGCCGACCAAAAAAGAGCTCCATCAGACGCTCAACAGACTTCTCAGCAAAGCTCTGTCATAACCAAAAACAGTGACGGAACCGTTATTTTGAAAGAAGCTTCGAACCAAGAAGGGAACTCTGTCACAGATACAGATAATAAACGAACTGACGAAACCAAGGAAAAGGCCAATGCAGAAAAAGAGACGAAAGCCATCGACGATGCTACAATTACAGACACTGAACAGTCCGACAAAAAAATGCACGCAATGATATCCGCAGATTCATTTATGCAACAAGCCAGCCGTCAGGGAACGGTTGTAGCTAAATCCAAGGACGGTATTGCTATTTTAAAAGGAGAAATAAAGCAGGACGAAATTCGTGACGAAAATACGGAAAGAAAACAGGCTGAGCTTGAAAAAATGGAGAGGCGGGAAGAACAAGCCATGGAATACCAATTCTCTATTTTAGGCGATGCAAATAATGCAATAAAGAAAGCCACGGAAACGAATACTTCCACAAAAGACAACGCCCAGGCAAATGTAGTAAATAACTTGCATGTGAGCGGTTTGAACGTACCACCGGAAGAACAGGCTTCACAACCGAATTTTTATGTCTCTATCGGATAATCAAATCGAGCAGGCACATGTAAATAAACGTAATTTAATAGATATTATGCAACAAGCCTTCTATAATTTTAATCATAGAAGGCTTTTAAAATAATCCTTACTTTTTTATTTCTACACACAGTAAATTTCTATAAGGCGGTTTCTCTTTTCCCGGTCCAATTTATATTCACTTTCAAAAAATTCATCATAGTCAGCATACTTTTCTTGGATGGAACCGATGGTCAGGCGGATAAAATCTTCCTGGACACCCAACAGGGGCGCACACATCCGCCTGTATTCTTCGGGAATATTCAACTGCCCCGCCAAACCATTAGCTCCCTGTTTCAAATACCGATTGGACAGCAGGTATTCTTTTACCCCATCCTCCTCGTCCATACCCAAAGCCATCATAATGAGAAAACCGGCAACCCCCGTCCGGTCCTTCCCTGCCGTACAATGAAAATAAATATTTCCATCGTTTTCCAGAAGAAGGTTAAATAGCCTTTCATATGCCGGGTTATGAAACGCCATAGTCTTGTATCCTTCTTTTAGATATTCAAGAATATATCGAAACTGGCCGACGCCCAGTTTACTCTTTATAATCTTCTCAAAATCAAAACCATTGTCATCATGTTTTTGTACTCTCAATGCACTTATCTGCTCATACTTTGCGATAGGAAACACATAATCCTTTGCCATTTCGGCTTCCTTTTTATCACGGAAATCAAGGATATGCCTGATTGCCAGCGTATTTTCAAAATAATCCGCTTGCTCCTGTGTGATACGGTCTAAGGCGCCTCCACGAAAAATCATATTCTTTTTCATGACTTTACCATCCCGGTTTTTATAACCGCTAATATCCCTGAAATTACGTATATCCATGCTTGTCCTCCCCAATCAGGCTGATAAATGTTGGGTTGATATTTTCCCAACCCTAAACCACTTCTTCCAGTCTGTCTATTTTTCCGAAAGGGAAAAAGCCCTTAGAAGTAAATTCTAGCATAGATTAACCGATTTCTGCAATAAAACAAACTCCAACACTTGTCCGGAGTCGTGTATAGCGCAATCATGAAAATTCAAATTCAAAAGAAGCCCTGTCAGTTTCAAAGGCAAATAGAGTACGGCCATTTTTTCTAAATCGGTAGAAAGCCCGACAGGATGCACTTTCATGAATTGTCCTTACCATGTTACCCTTCGTGGGAGCTTTTAGAGGCCGTTCAGATGCTTCTAAAAGCCAGACATCCAACTCCAGGCTGCCCTGTACAACTCGAACCGCCTTGTTTTGAATCCGCACAACCCTGGCTCCCAGATAAGTTGCTATCCTGTACTCTTTTCCCCGCCACAATATTGCGCCTATAATACCAGTAAAATGAATGCCGGCCATAGGAATATCCGCCACTGACAACATTATCGCCCCATCTGAAAAGCTGCATTGCGTCCAAATATACTCCTTAGGAAATGACCTGCCCTGGTCTCCTTCCCAGTATCCCCATGCATTCTGAAAAGAATAATTTTGCCCATTGATACACACAGTTCCTTTAACCGAATGCCGTATACTCCACACACTGTGGCGGCATTCCATAAATGGCACTAACGCAAAAGGCCCCATAATATCATACTTTAACGGAAAAAGCGCTCCGAAATGCAAATGTCCCCTAACGCTTAGCTGTGGTGTGTGTATTTCCAGACGAATACCTTTGTCGCCAAACCGGTTCTCTCCGATATAAATATTTCTTCTTGTCCGTTTAAATAAATCTCCATTAAAAGTAACTATCCAGGCATCATCATCCGTAATAACCTGAATAGAACAAGTACGCTTGTTTTTTGCGTTGTGGACGGCAGGTATTACCGCTAAAGTCTGTGTATCAGATTGACATTTCAAATACCAACCATAAAAAGAATTGTACATATACTTATCTCCATGAAAAAATAATGCTTATTTTTCCACGGATAAGCTTGATTTATACATTTTCAACAAATTCGTTTTATCTTGCAAAATGCCTAAAAACACACTGTCCTTTGGGGTATGCTTGAAAATGCTCAAAGCCCCTCACACATATGGTTGTGTTGTTAACACTGTTTAAGAGATTGAAAAAATTTACCTCAGATTACATAATTAGAACCCATTTTCATCAATCGCTCTTTTATTTGTTTTATATCTTCTGTTCTTCTTAATTTTTTACATAATTGCGCGCAACATCGCAAATAATATTCTTCATTCTGTATCCTACTATATTTTCTTAACACTTCCCCTGCTTTCTGAATGTCATTATCATCATCATAATAACAATAAAATAACCCTACAATTGCTTTGCTGTCATTAGCAGACTTCTCTAATATTTTATTATAATATCGAATCGCCACATCTATACGTTTCATACGCTTATTTAATCTGTCCACTTCGTACAACGCAATAATATCATCTTTAACTATAGATATTATTTTTTCAAATATTTTCAATGCTAGCTCATTTTTCTTTTCTTTTTTATATAAAATACCGGCACTTTCCTTCTATCTGACTCACATCAAAAAGTTCAGGAGAATTGTTCCCTCTTGAATACTTCTCACTCTCTTTTTCGCATCTTCCTGTTTACAGGAATTCATCGTCCCCTGTACAAAATCCTCCGCTCCATGCCCACCTACTTTATGACATCTGATTTTTCGGTCCTCCACCATAATATATCCCGGACAGCTAAATGTATCCGTAGGTTTGACAGCCCCCGACTCAAGCCCGGCTGCGGCAGTGATAATCTTAAAAGTAGAGCCCGGCTCGTAGGTGTCGTTGATGCAGCCGTTTCTCCACATACCGTTTAACAGTTCCTGTTTCTTTTCCTCGCTCAGTCCTTCACTGTTCACCGTATCGGGAAGCGTATAGGGGTCGTTTAAGTTAAATTCCGGCACATTTGCCATGGCAAGAATTTCCCCGTTTTGAGGATTCATAACAAGGATGGAAACACTGTCCGCCTCCTTCGTCTCCATCGTCTGCATGGCTAGTTGTGTGGCATAGCTTTGTATATTCATGTCCAGACTGATATACAAGTCCTGTCCGCCTACAGGTTCAACCCGTTCTTCTCCTGCCTCCGCCACCTCCACTCCTTTGGCGTCGGTCACTGTCAGAATCGTTCCCGCTTCACCCTGCAAATATTCCTCATAAATGACCTCCAGTCCGATAATGCCCTGGTTATCTCCTCCTGTAAATCCTAAAACCTTAGAACCCAGGGAATCGTATGGGTAATAACGTTTGTAGTCCTCATCCACTTTTACCCCATCCAGGTCATATGTACGGATGGCATCCCCAATACTTTTGTCCACATTGCTCTTAATCTTCTCGATAGAAGAATACTTTTCCACTCTTTTCCTGACATATTCCTCCGATAATCCCAGTTCTTTGCAGAGTACGGTAATCACTTTCTCTTTGTCCGTAATCTGGCTGTGAATCACGGATATGGTGCATACAGTTCTGTTATCCGCCAGTATTTTACCGTTCGCATCGATTATACGCCCTCTGGCCGCTTTGATGCTTCTTTCCCTCTCATGTAGCTCTTTCGCCTTCATCGTATAATATTCCGATTGGAAAACCATCAGATAAACCAGCCTGCCCATCAGCACTGCAAACACGGCGAGGCAGAGAAACATCACCACTACCGTTTTGCTCCTGTGGTATGTTTTATGTAGATATGGAACATCATCTATCATAAAGAAAAACCTCACAAAAAGGTATTAATACAATTTATTACCGTTTTTATGAGGTTATTCTTATTTTATCTTATTCTGTTGTCCCGGAACTTCCTTCGTCTTCCGCTACGTCTTCTCCCTCTTTCGTCTCTTCTTCCTCGTCCGTTTCTCCTTCCTCGCCCAGAAGGCTGCCTCCCACCTGGGTACCGGTCTCAGGGTCATAGAGATTACCTGTGTTCGGGTCTTTCAGATATCCTGTCTCGGGGTCTTTCGGGAAGGTCTTCCAGATTTCCCTGGCTGCCTTTTCTTCCTCGCTCTCTTCTTCTTTCGGCTCTCCTCCTGCCTCTCCATCGCCTTCTTTGGGCAGGACCGGATTTCCTTCCTCGTCCAGTTCCGGCTCCTCGGTGCCCTCTGCCGGCCTTTTAATCTGAATCTGCATTTCCTCCAGTTCTTCCCTCTCTTTGTCGCTAAGTTCTTCCGTCATGAAAATATTGAGGTACGGAAGCACTTCCGTCAGTACTTTCCTGACAATACGGGTAGCATGTTTTGCATCGTCCTGCATAAATACGTTTGGCCTGTCCACCACCACATAAATCGCAATCTCAGGGTCATCTGCCGGTGCATAACCCATAAACGACACAACATACTCATTATTTTTACGAGGTAATGTCTCAGCCGTCCCGGTCTTTCCGCCAATCATATAGCCTGCCGGACGGGCCGTCTTACCCGTGCCGTGCTCCCCTGTAACAACCGTATTACAAAACTCCTTGATTGTCTCGCTAGTTGACTGTGAAATCGTCTGCTTAAGTATCCTTGGCTCGATATTTTCCAGGGTGGCGCCATCCGCCGTGGTTATCCTGTCCACCACATGAGGCTCATAGTAGTAACCGCCGTTAATGAGAGAGCAGAAACCCGTAATCGTCTGTATCATTGTCGCATTAAATCCCTGCCCGAAAGAGCAAGTAGCAAGTTCCGTCGGGCCAAGCGTATTCTTGTTAAACACAAGCGAAGCCGTTCTGGCCTCCCCTGCCAGGTCAACGTTCGTCTTCAGGCCAAAACCAAACAGATGCTGGTAATCTATAAACTGGTTCTGCCCAAGTTTAAACGCCACGTTCATCAGCACCACGTTACAGGAACGCTCAACCCCTTCCTGGACGGAAATGTAACCGTCACCAAACGTCTGGTGGCATTTAATGTCATGCTCTCCCACGTGCAGGAACCCTTCACAGTTATAGGACTCGTTTCCCGTAATCGAACCATTCTCTATTGCCGCCGCCACCGTAAAGGGCTTGGCTACTGAGCCAGGTTCAAAAGCATCCACAATGCAGAAATTTTTCCACAGTGCATTGAGTTGCCGGTACATCGCCTCGTCATTCATCCCGTCTATGTCTTCCTGTGTCACATATCCGATTCTTTTCCCTTGTTCATCAAGTAAAGGCATCCCAATCAAGTTATCGGTATCCCTCGTATCATTCAAATCAAAGCTCGGATAGCTGGCCATCGCCAGTATTCTGCCTGTATCCACCTCCATAATGATACATCCCACATTCTCCGCGCCATTGCCCTCTCTATAATTGTCCTTAAATTCCTCATCAAATTCTTTCAGGTATTTTTCCACAATCGCCTGGATATTGGCATCAATACTCGTCTGGATATTATGTCCATCCTCCGCCGCTATGGTCGTCCGCTCAAGAGCCGAGTCATCATTCAGGTAACCGTACTCCCTGCCGTTGATTCCACAGAGCATATCGTTGTAAAATTCTTCCAGCCCATAAGTCCCCTGGTTATCATTTGTGGTAAAACCGACAACATCACAAGCCAACCTGCCATTGGGATACTCCCGCCTGTACTCATCCTCAAACCAGACGCCCGTGATATTTTTACCTGTCTCAGGGTCGTCGGCTAATTCCTGGAAGGCGTTCATCTTCTCGTACTCCACCCGTTTGGCCATCACGTAATAAGAAGAGTCGGGATGTTCGGCGATATACCCCCGCACTTCATTTGTGTCAATTCCAAAACACTTCCGGAGCGCATCCAAAGTAGGCTCTATGTTTTCTTCCTTGCGCACCAAAATTTTCGTATCCAGAATGACATTGTACACTTTATTGCTGACCGCCAATATCGTGCCGTTAGAATCTAAAATATCCCCACGCTTAAAAGGTATTGTCTTGGAGTCATACTCCTGCTGCGACAATACCTGTTTCTTATATTCTTCTCCATTGTCCCTGGTAACCAAATATATCCGGATACTCAACCCTGCAAAAGCTGACAATACCATAAGAAATAATACCAACAGCTTCTTCTGCATTTTGATTGTAAATTTATTGACGGGATTCCTGTCCCTTCTTCTACTGCTCAAATACTCACCTACCCATGGTTATCTGCCACCCTATTGCGGAATGTCAGCCATTTGTTTTACATAATCGTTATTCTCACTCTTGAAAGAAATAATCTGCCCTTCCTTGGCATACTGCATACCTAGTTCTTCAATGGCAATTCTCTTAATCTCTTCCAAATCGACGCTACTTGTTATTCTACTATACTCCTCATCATTTGCAAGCTTTAAATCGTTTAATTGCTTCTCCAACGCCGAAATATGCTTCACACTGTTGGTAATATCAGACTGAAGCCCAATGTAATTGACAAGTATCACGCCCGTCACCATAAGAGCCATGCACAAAAACAAAACATATCCCGCGCTCATATGCTTCGCTCTCTCCCTGTTTTTACGGGCAGTATTGCTGATTTTCTTCTGTGGCCTTCTCTCTATTTCTTTCGTTACATCTAATTTCCTGACAGTATTCCCCTGCACATAGTACCGGCTTCTCTGGTCCGCCGCACGGCTTCGGTTTACCGTTCTTGATGTTGACGCCATACACTTGTCTCCTCATTATTATCCGTTATTTTTATATCTCCAAACTTTTTTCAAAAACTCTCAGTTTCGCGCTTTTTGCCCGTTTATTGGCGGCCACTTCCTCCGCGGAGGGCAAAATAGGTTTCCTGGTAACTACCCTTCCCTTGGATACTTGTCCACACACACATACCGGAAAATCCGGCGGACAGGTGCATGGATTTTCATTCCTTTTGAATGCCGTCTTCACAATTCTATCCTCCAATGAATGGAAGGTAATAATGCATATTCTCCCACCCGGTTTCAACATCTCTATAAAACCATCCAGGGAATCTTTCAGCACTTCCAGTTCTTTATTACATTCAATCCTGATTGCCTGGAATGTTCTCTTGGAAGGGTGCCCTCCCACGGCCCGCATCTTCGCCGGTATCGCCGCCTTGATGATTTCATTTAACTCCCCTGTGGTTTCAATGGGCTTGTCCTTTCTTGCATTCACGATATGCTTCGCTATATTCCCTGCAAACTGCTCTTCTCCATAATCTTTGATTACATGGAATAACTGTGTCTGGGTATATCCATTGACAATATCTGCGGCTGACATAGACTGCCTCAAATCCATCCGCATATCCAATGCCGTATCATATTTGTAAGAAAATCCCCGTTCGGCATTGTCTAACTGGAAAGACGATACGCCCAAATCCAGTATCATGCCGTCCACTTTCTCTATTCCAAGCTGTATAAGCGCTTGTCTCGCATTTCGGTAATTATCATGTACCAAGGTAATCCTGTCTCCATAAGGCTTTAACCTTACGCCGGCCGCTTCTATGGCGGCTTCATCCTGGTCAATACCAATCAGCCTGCCCGCGCCGCACAGCTTAGATGCGATGCGGCAGGAATGTCCCCCGCCGCCCAATGTACCATCCACATAAATACCTTCCGGTTTCATCCGTAAATTATCTATGGTTTCCTCCAAGAGAACCGACGTATGTTTAAATTCCATATATATACCATGCCTTTCTCTTAGATTCCTAACCCAAGTTCCGCCATGTGCTCCGCTATTTCATCCATATCTTCATAGGCAGCCATGCCATCGAAACGTTCTTTGCTCCAAATTTCTATCCTGCTCGCCACACCAATCAGCACCACATCCTTGCTAATCTGCGCGAATTCACGTAAAACATTGGGAACCAAAATTCTTCCCTGCTTATCCACTTCTACTTCTGCCGCTCCTGCCAGGAAAAATCTCGCAAACTGCCTGGCTTCCTTGTTGGTAATGGGCAATGACTTCAGTTTCTCTTCAAATGCAGTCCACTCATCGTTGTCATACACGAACAGACAGCCATCCAACCCTTTCGTCACTACGAAGGTATCTCCCAACGCATCTCTGAATTTGGAGGGAATAATCAGCCTGCCCTTTGCATCGATTGTGTGATTGTATTCTCCCATAAACATCATCAATCACCTGCCCGCGTGTCTGTCCGCCTCCTGTCATCTTCGTCCATACACTGATACATACAAGTGGCCTGCCACGGAAATATGGGTTTTCGTGGTTAATTTATGGTTTTTGATACCACTTCAATCCACTTCATACCACTTTCCACCACTTTTACTCTAATTTTATACTATGCAATGGGATAATGCAAGGAAAATATTCGATACCGTTTGGACTTAACCATATACTTGTCGCGCAGTAGCGGAACGTATAAAACAGAGGCGCAGCCTAAATAGCACTTTTAAACTTCCGGTGTCACAAAATAAAAAATCCCCCATGGCGTCTCCGCCACAGAGGATTATTCTCACTCACATATTATTCTGTTTTCTTCCTGCGCTGCCGTATGATAATATCTGCCCCAAACGCCACCACGAAAAGCACTGCTGCCAGAACCTGGGATACCGCCACAGTCGTATGAGGAATGAAAAGAGTATCCGTACGGATTCCCTCAATCCACGCCCTTCCAAGCCCATAGCCGCCTAAATACAAAAGCCACATCTCGCCCTGGAACTTCTTGTGCTGCCTGTAGGCAAGCATAATAAAAAGAAGCACCAGATTCCAAAGACTTTCATACAAAAATGTCGGATGTACCTGTATATAATTGGCGCCCTCCGGAATATGCGCCGCCAGATTCTCTGAAATGTCGATGCTCCTGACCGCCTCCACAGGCAGCCGCATGGCAAGCAGATTGTCCGTATACTCACCGAACACTTCCCTGTTCATAAAATTGCCCCACCGTCCGATAGCCTGTCCAAGCACAAGCCCGGGCACACATACATCCGCAATCTGCAAGAAGCTCTGTTTCTTTACTTTGCAATATACCCACAGCGTAATAAACGCTGCAATCACCGCACCATAAATCGCCAACCCGCCATTGCGCAGGTTGAATATAGCTAACAGATTATCCTTATACATATCCCACTGGAAAATCACATAGTAAATCCTTGCCCCAACAATAGAAAAAACAATGGCGTAAATAGCAAAATCCCAGATTAACTCTGTGTCCAATTTTTCCTTTTTCGCCACATAGGCCGCCATCAGGACACCGCACAAGACGCCGATTCCAATAATCACGCCGTAAAAAGCAATCTTGAACCCAAAAATGCTAAAACTCCTGGGTATGTTTTCCAGATAAATCCCAAGATGCGGAAACGCTATATCCGTCACATCCATAATTTCCTGCACAATAATTACTCCTTCATTCATATTGCCTGCACAGTGCGCCGTTACTTAAAGACATGCCACGGACACACGCAGCAGAAACTCCAATCTTTTTGCGTCACACATTGAAGCGGAACAGGATTACATCTCCATCCTGTACCACATATTCCTTGCCTTCCATGCCAACCAAACCCTTTTCTCTTGCCGCTGAGAGAGAACCTTGTTCCAACAAGTCCTTGTAATTGACTACTTCCGCCTTAATAAAGCCCCTCTCGAAGTCGGTATGTATCTTCCCTGCCGCCTGGGGCGCTTTCGTACCAATCTTAATCGTCCATGCCCTGGTCTCATCTTCACCCGCAGTCAGAAAACTCATCAGTCCCAAAAGACGGTAACTTGCCTTAATCAGTTTCTCTAAACCCGATTCGGACAATCCCAGGTCCTCTAAGAACATCGCCGTCTCTTCCTCGTCCAGTTCCGCAATTTCTTGCTCAATCTGTGCACAGATTACAAAAACCTCACTGCCATTAGCTTCGGCGAACTCCTTAACCTTGGCAACCCCCTCATTGGACATGCCATCGTCAGCCAAATCGTCCTCCGCCACATTCGCCGCAAAAATCACCGGTTTATATGTTAACAGATTATAAGAATTTAAAAGAGCCTCCTCATCCTCATCTTCTGCCTCATAGCTCTTAGCAAGCTTACCGTCTTCCAGATGACCCTTAAGTTTCTCTAAAAGCGAAAGCTCCTTAGCCAATGTCTTGTCCATCTTCGCAGCTTTGGCCGTCTTGGCAATTCTCCTCTCCAATATCTCCAGGTCAGAGAAAATCAATTCCAGATTAATCGTCTCTATATCCCGCAGCGGTTCTATGGAACCGTCCACATGTATAATATTGCTGTCCTCAAAGCACCTCACCACATGCACCACTGCGTCCACTTCCCTGATATTACTCAAAAACTGGTTTCCAAGCCCTTCTCCTTTGGAAGCGCCTTTTACCAAGCCTGCGATATCCACAAATTCAATAGTTGCAGGAGTTACTTTCTTGGAATGGTACATATCTCCCAAAAGCTTAAGCCTCTCGTCCGGCACAGCCACGATACCGATATTAGGGTCAATCGTACAGAAGGGATAGTTAGCCGACTCCGCCCCTGCCTTTGTCAGAGAATTAAAAAGAGTACTCTTTCCTACATTGGGAAGCCCAACGATGCCTAGTTTCATATCCTAATACACCTGTCCGAAAATCTTCATATTTAAAAGATTTTCGCCTTTCTCTATTTTTTATTACACAATCTTACCTTCAGCTCTTTTCATCTCGTTGACCTTCTCATTTCGGGTCACATAAATGTACCGGTTTATCGTAATGTTCACATTATTTTCCAATCAGTATCAGATTATTCAGCCCTATTAGCCTACCTGTCCGTAATCCTATCTGTAAAAAACGCAAACCGGAGTTTGATACAAAGTAACATTATAGCATATCGTCCATCATTTTGGAATAATCAAATTCAATTTTCTGGTCGAACTACAGTGTTTCTCCATCCATCAACTCGCAGTCCAAAATAATCGTCTCGTCTCCATCTGTTTTCCCATTCATTAACTGGAATAACAGTTTTACCGCCTCTTTCGCCACCAGTTCCACCGGATTATAAATTGTATTCAGTCTTGGCGTCACATAATCGAGAATATCAATGCCGTCAAATCCCATAATACCATAATCTTCCCCGGCCTTTTTTCTCTTTTGGCTCATATATTTCATAATATCCAATGCGAAAATATCTCCGGAACAGAAAAATGCCGACTTCTTTCCACTGTTATTAAGCTCATCGTAAGCCCGCTCCATATAACCGCTTGTTTTTCTTATCACAACGCTTTCCACATCGTCCTTCTCCCACGCTGCGACTGCTTCCATAAAGCCTTCCAGCCGCTGTCTGTGTACATATGTATTCTCATCTGTCCGCTCTAACGGCGGACATACGAACACGATTTTCCCGTAACCTTTTCCCAGGATTGCCTCCGTCGCTTTTCTTGCCGCATCCTTTTCATGAATACTCACAAACGGAATACCCTCGGCAATCTTATTGCCAATCGTGACAATAGGCGTATCCAGGTTTTGCAAAAACCTGCTGTACTCCTCCCCATAGTTGACAGAAGAAAGAATAATCCCGTCCACATGGTAATCCACCAGTCGTTCTAACTGCTCTTTCTCCATATCCTTGTTCTGTTCATGGAGGGTAATATTCACAAAGTACCCCTGTTTACGCGCTTCCATGCCGATAGCGCTCAAAAGCTGTGAAAAGTATCTGTTATTGACGTCAAGAACTACCACTCCGATATAAAAGGTCTGCCTTTTTACAAGTCCCCTGGCCAACAAATCCGGCCGGTATCCGCACTCTTTGGCTTTCGCCAGAATCAGCTCCTTCGTCTGTGGGTTTATCCTGCCTGTATCCGTAAGCGCCCGATGTACTGTCATACGCGAAACACCGCACATCTGCGCAAGCTCTTTTGCTGTGATTGCCACTTTTACGCCTCCTGCGAGAAATGATAATTATAGTTTACACCCTTTTTCCTGTTTCCGTCAAACAAGTGCTCCAGTATAGGACCGGAAAGAAATATACCGGTTCGCTAACACACTGGTTCGCAGAAACCGCACCATGCAGTGAGTACATGATGCGGCCTCAATAAAATGGAATGTATTTTATCACATAATTTTTACTCTTACCATATTCCAAGACAACGCCGGAAGTTTACTTATTAGTGTATTCCCTTCCAACCTGCTTGCGTCGCTCTGTTTAGGTTTCACCAAATCGTGGTTCTCCAGATTCGTCGCTTTCTTGTCTTCCGCGTGCATCGTTACATGCTCTATGAGAGCCACTGTCTCCAATCCCTGTAATTCCAATGAGATTTCCGCTTCTTTATCACAGGCGCGGTTGACGGCGTAAAAGACAACTTCTTTTTCTTCTTCATTATAAACTGTCACGTAATCCACGTAAGGGACCTGTTTCCTTAAGTCACAGTCATAAGCCGCTATCTCGTCCACGCCCTGCAATACCTTTCCACGCCCGTAAGTGGCCATATGCATAAATGGATAATAGATAGGCTGTACCCACACTTCCCCTTTTTCCTGTGTCATAATGGCGGCGCTGATATTCGTAAGCAAAGACTGACAGGCAATTTTTATCCGGTCCGCATATTTGATGAAATTCATCATCATACTAGCGAAAAGCAACGAATCTTCCATGGTATAAATCTGTTCACTCAGATGAGGAGCCACCTGCCAGGGACTCTCATCCACCGAAGCCGCCACCACTTTATCCGGCACCGACCACACGCCCCACTCGTCAAAACTAATATATATCGTCTTGTCGGAACGCTTCCAGGCTTTTACATAATCACATGTCCCGATTACTGTGCGAATATAATCTTCCATATCTAACGACTGTGAAAGAAAGCCCTCTGTGCCAAGTTCCTGCCCTCCATAATATTGATGCAGGGAAATATAATCCACATAAGGATATGTATACTTCAAAGTCTCCGCTTCCCATTCCGGGTATGTCTGCATATCGGATTTAGAACTGCCGCAGGAAACCACTTCAATATTGCTGTCAACCTGCTTCATGGCCTTAGCTGTCTCCTGCGCCAGCCTGCCATATTCCTGCGCTGTCTTATGTCCAATCTGCCAGTCTCCGTCCATCTCATTTCCCAAGCACCATGTCTTGATTCCGTGAGGCTCCTCCACCCCATGTTCCTTACGCCAGTCACTGTAGTAGGTGCCTCCTTTGATGTTACAGTACTCTACTAAGGACACGGCGTTCTCAATCCCTTTTGTACCCAGATTTACAGCAAAAATCGGCTCGATTCCTGCCTTTTTAGCCCATTTCATGAATTCGTTTGTACCGACTTCATTCGTTTCGATAGCACGCCATGCAATCTCCAACCTGCGGGGGCGCTTTTCCACATCTCCAACCCCGTCTTTCCAGTCATAGCAGGAGACAAAATTTCCACCGGGATAACGCACCGCGGTCACGCCCATCTCTTTTACTTTTTCCAGGACATCTTTTCTGAATCCATCTTCATCCGCCGTTTCATGTCCCGGTTCATAAATCCCTGTATATACGACCCTGCCCATATGCTCCACAAAAGAACCATAAATCCTCTTATCAATCTCGCCTCTCACAAAATCTTTATTCACTATAATATGTGATTTATTTTTCAATTTTTCATTCTCCTTCTTCTATTTCTAATTATCCGTCAAATACAGTCCGTATATGATATATCTACTCTTTCATACCCGAAGCCGCTATGCCTTCGATAAAATATTTCTGGCAGAAAATATATAAAAGCAAAAGCGGCGTAAGTGAAATCATCGCCGCCGCCAGGGTCGGCCCATACTTAATCACCTTATTCCCCACCAAAACCGCCAATCCTGCCGACAATGTCCTCTTACTTTGCGAACTGGTCAGCATCAGCGGATACAACAAATCATTCCAGTTATTCATAAAGTGATATATGCCGAGGCTGACCAAGGCAGGTTTACATAATGGCAACATAATAGAGCGGAAGATACGGAACTCGCTCATACCGTCTATCCTCCCCGATTCCTCCAGAGATTTGGGAAGCCCTGCGAAAAAAGAGCTCATCATATAAATCCCAAACGCGCTTGTCGCCCGCGGCAGGATAAGCCCTAAATAGGTATCCAGTAAATTAAACTTGTATACCTCGATGTAAAGGGGCGTCATAATAATCTGGAAAGGAACCATCATCGTCAACAGTATAATCGAAAACAAAAGTTTTGAACCCTTAAAATGCATCCTGGCAAAAGCATATCCTGCCATGGAGTCGAACAACAAGCTGACAACCGTTACTCCTCCTGCAAAAATGATAGTATTCTTCGTCATCTCAAATACCGGAATGCTGTCCCCCACATACAGGTATTGGTGCAAAGTCCACTCTTCTGGGAAAAAACGGGGCGGAAACTTAATCACGCCTACGTCCGTCTTAAAGGAGGACACCAAAAGCCATAGAATCGGCACCACTACCGTAAAAGCAATCAAAAGCGTCAAAACATATCCTGCCGCCTCGGCCAACTTCACTTTTTTTCTTGTCTTATACATCTGTCTCCTCCCCTCTGCTCAAGATAATCTTCCGCAAAACAAACGTCATTACCGCCACAATCACAAACAAATAGACGGAAATCGCCGAAGCGTATCCAAGGTCGTACGGAGCCGTCTGGAACCCTCTGTCATAAATATACTGCACCACCGTCTCCGTCTTGTTTAAGGGGCCGCCCTGGGTCATGACATATGCCTGGTCAAACATCTGCATGGCGCCGATTGTGGTGGTTACGATGCAAAAGCTGATGGTGGGCCAGATTCCCGGAACCGTGATGTGGATAAATTTCTGGAAACTTCCTGCCCCGTCCATCTGCGCCGCCTCATACAAAGACTGTGAGATATTGAGCACTGCGGCCGCAAGCAAGGTTAACGTATAACCAAACCCTTTCCACGCAGTCACTGCGATAACCGTAGGCATGGCAAGCTTTGGGTCCTTTAAGAAGGATACCGTCTCCACTCCCACACTCTTTAACCAGTAAGCAAACAGTCCCATATTCGGGTCTAATAGCATGGACCATACGATTCCGATTGCCGTCATAGAACATACAAAGGGAAGATAGTAAACAGAGCGCAGCATTTTACAGTACCTGTTATTCTTCGCAAGGCTCACCGTCAAAAGCAGCGCCAAACCAACCTGCAACGGCACCTCAAGCAACGTAAAATACAGACTGTTAAAAGTCGCATTGATTACCCTGTCGTCGGCAAAAAGGCGGATAAAATTGCCAATCCCTGTGAAACGGACATCCTTCATAAAGATGTTCATATCCGTAATACTAATCACAAAAGATGCAATCAGCGGAATAAACACAAACACAGATAAAATAATCATAGATGGCGCGATGAAGAGATAAGCGCTCTTCTGATTATGCGCCGTATACTTCTTTCTTTTTCTTATACTCTTTCCCATACATTCCTCGATTCTTCCGAAATAAGGCGAAAGGACCGTCCTATGCGACGGTCCTTCCTGCACACCATACATTTACTGTGCCAGTATCTTGTCCATCCCCTCTACCGCTTCTTTCAGGGCATCCTCAGGCGATGCCGCCCCTGTCATGACTTTCTCAAACATAGGAATCATAACGTCATTATCAATCTGGCTTGCCAGTGAATATCCAAGGTTGTAAGAGCGTCCGATTTCCGTTGCCTTAGAAATGGAGCTGAGCACCTCGTCACTCTGTATCTCCGGGTCTTCCATCAAAGTCTTAGACCATACGGGGAAGCCGTTTTTCTGGGACCATTCTTTCAGTATTTCATCGGTCAGCCAATATTTCATAAACTTATAGGCCGCAAGCCTCTGGCTTTCTTCCGTACCTTTAGGAATCACATAGCTGCATCCTCCTGCCGGGGAGAAAGCGCCGGCGCTTCCTGCCACACAAGGTGCAATCCCGAAGTTAATTCCCTGTTCCCGCAAACCGTTAATCTGCCATGGCCCGCTCATATACATACCAATCTGTCCTGCCTGAAGCATCGTATCCGCCTCAGAGCCTGTGATGTTTTCCGGTGAAACCTTCTTATTTACCGTTAAATCCTGTAACCACTCTAATGTCTTTAAATTCTCTTCCGAGTCCAAAAGATTGGTATTGGATGCCGGGTCGTCTGCGTCTCCGCCGTTTGCCCATAAGAACTGCATATATGTAGCATTGGTAGGCAATGCCAGGCCAAACTGGTTCTTGGAAGGGTCAGTCAGCTTCACCGCATACTCCGCCAACTCATCCATGGTGGCAGGCGCTTTCTCCGGGTCTAACCCTGCTGCCGAAAATAAATCTTTATTCCAATATAAGTAACTTACATTATACTGCATCGGCGTGCCGTAAAGTTTGCCGTCCACATGAGACAGTTCCAACACATTCTCCAATATGTTGCCCTTATCGGCGCCTGTTGTCTCCCAGAAATCGCTGATATCTTCCAGGGAATCATTGCTCACATAGGGTGCAATATTCTCTACGCCAAACAAAACCAAATCAGGCGCTGTTCCGGTAGCAATTGCCGCCGGAAGTTTCTGCTGTAACTGGTCATTGGGCATAATGTCCATCTGGATTTCAATATTGTCCGTATTCGTCTTGTTATAATTATCTACAATCTGACGCAGAATATCGCCGTCGGAACCTGTAAATACATTCCAAAATTCCAAAGTTACTTTCTCACCGGAAGCCGTTTCATCCTGGCTGTCTTCCGCTATGTCTGCCGCCTCTGCATTGTCCCCTGCCATATCCGCAGAAGCCTCGGGCTCCGCCGTCTGTTGTTCCCCGGCGCCCTTACCGCATCCTGCCAACAGTGACATACACATTGCCGTGCCAAGAAGAGCACATAATAATTTCTTTCTCATAAAAAACCTCCATTCTTACTCAGCCCGCGAGTTTGGGCGAAAGCATAAATTTACATGTGAAAATTGTTGCGCATGTGGATTTTTCACACTAATCATCCATGTCAGAGCAGTTTACTGCGATTAGCGCACATTTGAGGCTCTAACTCAAATTGCCGATTGAAAAATCAGTGCATCAGCATGATTTTTCAATCTAATCCCCATGCATATCTTAAATGGATTTTTGACAGATGCTTTACATTTTATCTGGAATGCTTTAAAATAACGAATGTGAAAATATCCTGACGGTCTGACAGTTCTTTGCGGGGACTTCGACAGTTGGGGTATTTTTTTGTGTTCCTCCCAAATAACACATGTATGATTTTCGCTTTTCGCACTCTATATGATGTTTTCTGCCAACTTGCTATGTGCAACTTTCCATTGCGTACTCGTGTACGCTTTATAGAAATTATACACTTTGAACAAAGTTGTGTCAACATAAAAAGTAAAAAAATACGGCAATGCCTTTTTCATCCGCATTGCCGTATCTCCTACACCCTATTGACAGTCCATTTACCAACTTTTCTCTAATTCCGTATTCCAATCCAACTGATATGGATTCTGCTCCGACTGCAGCATCATCTCGTACATGCGCCTGCGCTCCTTGGTTGGGGAATCCGCACTTGTATCCGGGTCTTTCCGCCAGAACTGGTATCCCAACAGATATCCGTCCATCATTTCATCCCAGGAAGAATACATCTTCTGCAAAATAAGCGAGTTTTCCAGGGAGGCGTCCATCGCCTCTTCATAAGTCATATAACCGCACAGATAGAAAGCCGCATAAAGCTGATTGACCCTGCAAAGGTCCCATGCTGCCATATCGTCCGCATCTAAACCGGCCTGATACATCTGGTAAGCAATCAAATAGCGGTACGGCTCGTCTGCAAACTCGGATTTTAAAAGCGCACTCCTGAATTTTCTTTCATCCAAATCCATAAGCCCTGCCTCTTCCAGTTCTTTCATACATTCCCTGCAAGTGGCCCTATGGCCTTCTTCTTTAAGCTGTTCCACTTTTTCAATGGCAGTCTCTCTATCATGTATGCCCCAACTTTGCCGCAAAACATATTTGTCGATTTCAATATTTTCCGCCGTAGGTTTCATTCCGCCTACCAGTTTCCAGTCCCATCCATTGCTGTAAGTCAACGGCGCATATGTGGCATTAAACCACAGAATGGTATCAGGAAGCGCCTCCTCACTCTCCGGCATGTCACTTCCCCCTCCGCCTGTCAATTTAGCCAAGGTGATAGTGTCTCCATTCCCGGTCTTTTGCATGTTGGGTTCTTCCCCTTCTTTGTAGTATTTGGACAAATCGAGCCCATAAGCCGTCTCCAATTCCCTAATCACCGTGTTCGTGTCTTCATCATATTTCTCCCCCGACAGGAAAATTTCCAGGTCAAGATAGTGCTCCTCATCATACTGGATAAAGCACACCACCTCCGCCTTGGGATAATAATCCTCTGTGTCACATCCCTTTTTCTCATAGGAAACTACAGCATACATGGCGTTTTCAAAACCGGGGACAGACTCCATCGCACTTCTCCAGACATTTCTCATCTGTTCCGTATTCCTGTCCCTGGCTTCATACTTCATATCAAGAATACTCTTTAAATCTGTCATCAACACACTTCCGTCGTAAAACTCTCCCACATCCACAGTTACCCAGACACCGTGCAAAAAGGCATAGGCATGGGAATCTTCTACATTCGTATGATACCCTCTGGGCATCATCACCGGACAGACTCCTTCACCGTAATAGTCCGCCAGGCTTGCAACACCCAGATACCGGTAGCCTTCTAGGCTTTCCAGCTCCTTATCACCCTCCCCGGCCGTATATTCATCCTCATCCAACACGGTTTTCTGTATAGGGCTTTCCTGCTTAAGCCGTTCTAAGCTGATGCCGTAGCATTCCTCCAGTTCAGCAAGGGCCAGACTGGTCTCTTCATCCACACCCGCCTGGTTGATGGCAATGTTCCAGTTGACATAGTCCCCACCAGGTTCCGCCACCATATATTCAATCCGCCTTATCTCCTGGGGCGTACCGTCATAATCTGTTCCTCTCCCTGTCAGGATAAAATATCTGTCCTCCCCATTCTCCACAACGCCGCTGGCGTATATGTCCGTGTAATCCGTATCCGGCCCCGGCCAATACTCTAACGTCATGTCATAATAGTCCGAAAAAGATTCATAATCTCCTATGTTATTGACAGTGGCTGTAAAATAAATCCCATGTTGATGGTAAAAGCCGAATCCGTCGTTTACTTCGCTGCCCTTTGGCATATAAATCTGATACCTGGCCTCTTTATTGTTATAATCCTCGATTTCCAGTTTCTCAACATATGTATAGCTGTCCTGCTCTTCTTCTGCTTTTTCCCCCGGTTCTTTTGTTTCATCCTGTTGTTTCTTCTCCTGCTCTTCCTGCATCCCCACAGAACCTGTACGGCCGTCTTTACATCCTGCAAGAAACGGCACAAACGTTAAGACTATAAAGAACGCCTCCGCCGTCCGCAAGAAGAAACTGCCTCTTACTTTCTTATCAGACAATTGTTTCATCTTAATCTCCATTTCTGCGCATGTTTTTGTCTCAACTTTTGTTGCGACAGCGCATATAACGAGTTTGTGTCAAGTGCGCACAGACACGAATCCCCATCAGTATTGTCGTGTACTGCATAAAAAGTATAACCTTTTCCTGTCCCAAAATCAATGGATATGGCCTGCAGCCTTGACTTTATTCAATAAACCATCTAGAATTGTTTTAAAAATCTATGTATGCGAGAGGAACAACCAATCTGTCATGTTTACTGCAAATAACACAGACCCAAATACGAAATCCAAAGTAAAGCTGCCTTTTTCAATCAAATGGAACGGCTATGACTTGTTTTTGTCCACCGTCCTTTCTTTTGCCACAGTGCTTATGACAAGAGTACACTATGGCGGCTCTGTCAGTGGGACGGCTCAGGAGAATTACTTCACAGATTTCGGTGTCTCCGCCATTGTTTTGTTTTTCTTCCTGTCAGTCGCTTTTTATTTGGCTGTTTCTTTCCTGGATGCCAGGCTGTACGGATATCTGCAAAGACTTTGCACCCGCAAAGAGACGGACAGGGATTCTTCCCTGAAAATCTGGGGTATTATCATCGCAATTGCCTGGCTGCCTTATTATCTGTCCTACTATCCGGGCGGGATTTATTCGGATACCTTCAACTCTATCTCCTACTGCCTGACAGGGACATTGTGCAACAGACATCCTCTGTTTTATAATTTCCTGATTGGCCTTGCCATCAAATGCGGTAACCTTTTCGGCCAGGATTTGGAATGGTCCATGGGGCTTTTCTTTGGCGTGCAGATGATTCTTATAGGGGCTGAACTGCTCTTTCTCTTACACTGGATGAACGGCCATCGGATTCGCCGCGCGGTGCGCACATGGGTCATGGCATTTATGGTCTTCTTTCCACTGATTCCCATCTATGCCTCTTCCGTATGGAAAGACACGCCCTTTGCCATGGCTTTTATGCTTTGGTTCCTGTTTTCCGTGGATTTATACCTTGGGATAAGAAGAGGCGATTGGCGCTTACAAACTTTCATCGGTTTCCTTGTGGGCATGTTTCTTGTTGCATTTACGAGAAACAACGGCATTTATGTAGTTGCTTTCGTGGCAATTGTTTTCATACCATTAACTATCACATGCCGTCTTCCATTCTCAAAGAAACTATTCACCTATGGCGTCCTTATGCTGTCCGTCCTGATGATTGCCTTTATTCAGGGCCCGGGTTATCGGAAAATGGGCGTCATTCCGACAGATGTGGTGGAAGACATCGGAATGCCTATCCAGCAAATATGCAGCGTTGTCGTACACGACGGCAACATTACGGACGCACAGAAAGAAAGCATCAACCGTTTCATTCCATATGACAATATCCAAGAGTACTTTAAGCCCTGCGTGGTAGACAGCATTAAGTGGTATGCGGGCATGGACTGGGGATACCTTGAACTGCACAAAGGGGAGTTTTGGGATTTATGGAAACATCTGTTCCTGCAAAACCCCGGAATATATATAGAAGAATACCTGTTAGAGACATTAGGTTTCTGGAACGTGGACGTATCAGGCCCCAACGGCTATGCCGAAACGGAAGTCTGGAGCAACGACTACGGGCTGGTGCAGACCGATTATTTTGAGCGCATATTCGGCTTTTCCTTCCAGCATTTTGTCAATCCCAGATGTTATATTAGCTGCGCCTGGTTTTTCTGGTTCTTTTTTGTCTGCATGATATTTGTCATGAAACACTACGGCTTCTGGAACTGTTTCCTGTTCATGCCGCAAATGGCTGTCTGGCTGACATTGATGGTTGCCACTCCCATCGCCATATCGCTGCGCTACGTGGCGCCGCTTCTGTTTACGCTTCCTTTCGTGGCGCTCGTCCCGATTTTACTGGAGAAGGAAGCTCCGGGAGCAAATTCCCCGCGGGAATAATGACTTTATAAACGACAACGCTTCGAGCCCGTATATATTAGAAGCCTGAAAGGAACTAAAGCATGATTTTAAATAAGAAAAAAACATTGTTCGCCATCCTGTTAGCCAATCTGTTTATATTCGCCGTAGGTATCGCCTATATCCTACACGGGCATCAGGATGACATCACACTATATGATATACCGCTTTACGATGCAAGCGGCATCTACAACGATGGCAGTATGGACAGTGAAGGGAACAACGTCTTCTCCACACAATTCCCGGTTTCCCGCTACTGTTTTATCGGTAAGACGGAGCCTCTTCAGTCCGGCATCTACACAATAAAGGTCTACTACACAACGGACCATGATTATTATTCTATCCACTGCAGCACCGAAATGGACGGCAATCCATACCCTGCACTCTATGCCGAATCCTATACTTTGAGCGCACTGTACCATGAGTTCTCCTACCGTATCTGGGTTAACAGTCCCATCGACTATATGGATATCAGTATAGAATGCGGAATCGATGAGGGAAATCAGGAGTATGAGGAAATCTTCGAGACGGACAGCCGATTCTCCGTGGAGAAAATAGAAATTACAAGAGACTACCGTACGACGATTACTTATAAGTGCCTGAAATTGCTGGCACTGCTCCTCGTCATAGACGGCATACTATGCGCATGGTGGAATATTGGGAAAATTAAAAAACACTTCTATGTCCTGTTGGGGCTGACATGTATCTTTTTAGTCAGTTCCCTAAGCGTTATGGGAACTTTCCATGCAGAGGGGCACGACTCCATGTTCCATTTTGCCAGAATCGTTGGGCTTGCTGACGGCATACTGGGCGGAGATTTTCCTGTGAAGGTACAACCCGGGTGGCTCCATGGATACGGATATGCCACCTCTGTATGCTATGGCGATGTGCTACTGTACTTCCCATCCATACTGTATATTTTGGGTGTGCCACTTATCCATGCCTACAAGTTATATATTATGTTCATTAATTTAGGTACAATGCTTATCGCTTATTTCTGCTTTAAGAAAATCGGCCGCAACCAGTATATTGGCATTGCCTGCGCGGCAGTATACTGCCTGTCAGTCAGCCGTATACTGAACATTTATTTGCGGGCCGCCGTGGGGGAATATTCTGCATTTATGTTCCTGCCGCTAATCATCCTCGGCATACACCAAATTTACAGAAGCGACCGCGAAGAACTCCCCGGAAACGGCTGGCTTTTTCTGAGCCTTGGAATGACCGGTATCATCCAGACACATATTTTGAGCGTCCTGATGGTCTGTATATTTATCGCGCTTACTGTCTTGCTCCTAATCCGCAGAATGTCCGGGAGAGTGTTCCTGTCATTTGTAAAGGCCGTACTGGCGTCGCTGTTCTTAAACCTGGGCTTTTTACTTCCTTTCGTGGAATACTCCACGGACACCCTGAAAGTATTCGACATGAAACCCACCTATGGCATACAGCGTTATGGATTAAGTATTTACGAATTGTTTTCATTTGGGAGCACCGCAACCGGGCTGGCTACCAATTCTCTTCATGGCCTGTCGGAAAGAATACCGGAATCCCTGGGCCTTGCCATACTCGTTATCCTGCTGCTGTTTTTGACAGTCCTTGCCAAGTGTCCGGACTGGAAACCGGGCGAAAAGAAACATCTGCTTTTTGTAATGGCGCTTGGCGGCATTGCGTCATGGATGTCTACCTACTATTTCCCATGGAACAGGCTTGCCTCTGTCCAGTTCTTAAAGGATAACGTTGCAAACATCCAGTTTCCATGGCGATTTTTAAGTATTGCAATACCGCTTTTTACCTACGGGGCATGTCTCGTCTTCATGAAGTTGCGGGGAATGCTTGGAGCGCGTATGCTGAACGCGCTCTTAATCGGCGTATGCTTTATCAGCGCTTGCCAGGGCTTATACTGTATGGATTCGATTAACCGGAATCCGAGAAGCTATAATATCTTTTATGATAACCGGCCAAACCTGAATGTAAGCAAGATTGTAGCCAGTGGCGAATACCTCCTGGCAGGGACAAATGAAAACCTGACCTGGACAGAGTTGGATGTATCCGGGGAAAATATCGAAGCCAAGATACTGGAGCGGAACGGACTGTGCATGGACGTCTCCTGCCGGGCCGGAACAGACACGTGGATAGAGTTTCCGCAATTCGCCTACTGGCATTACCAGTGCCGCGACGCCGATACAGGACAAATTTACCCCGTCACAAGAGGCCACAACAACAAGATACATGTGGAGCTGCCAGACAATTATGAAGGAACACTGAAAATCGATTTTGTGGAGCCCTGGTATTGGCGGATGGCCGAGATGATTTCGCTTGTCAGCTTCATCTGCATAGCTGCTTATGCATGGCACAAATACCGTCCTGGCCCTCTAAATCGACTGTTCTGCTGCAGGCAGTAAAGCACTTGACTCTCCCGGAAAGAAATGAATCCAAAAATGCCTGGAATCTTAACATTTTAGATTCCAGGCATTTTTATAATTTTCAATCTTTTATCCTCTTTCCCACTGCTCTCTTTCCTGTATCAGTTCTCTCTCATCGATACACTCTAACCCAATCTGTTCTTCCGCGCCGACTGTGATAATGATGTTTTCACTACTGTACTTTTCGGCAAACCCGTTCAGTTCCTTCATCAAATCACTTTTGTCCATCTTAAGGATATCTTTGATATCTGTCTCATCCCAGAATTTCCTTATCGCTTCCACCATGCCTCCTACGCACCTGTCACGCTCCCCCACGGTCACTTTCTCCTGGTCTGCAATATGATAGGAAAACTGATAATACATCTGACTCCACGCATACTGCACTCCGTCTTCCAACAACGATTTTGTATACGTGTCTCCCAAATTCACATCCTCTGCTTGTGTTCCCTTATAGATACTCCTCACATACATGGCATTTTCCTGGGAAGAAAGATTCACCGTACAAGTAATAAAATCTTTCTCCTCCGCAGACAAGCCTACCCGGAAATCATCCCATATCCAGTCACACATGATTCGGTCATAGCCGTCAAAATTCTCATTTCCCCAATCTAAAAGCGACTTGTTAAATTCCGCCAAAGTCATCTGCTTATAATCCGGCTTTCTTAAAGAAAATATGGCACGGTAATCTTCCTCTGTTCCAGGTAAGAACTCCCTTACTTCCTGCACATTGTTGTAAGAATCCGCTGCCGTCTTTTTCCGCAATAAATTCCACTCTTTCTGTTCTTGTCCCGTGGCATTGCGCAAACCCACAAGATTCCCGTCCTCGTATACCGCATACACTTCTATGGCGTTTTTGGCTGCCTCTCCGTAGATGGCCTCTCCGGTCCCTGCATGTCCTGTAATCCAAATATCCTGCTCTTCATCCATTATCCCCTGCACTGCCTGTCCCTGGAAATACATTCTGCAATCACCGGACGTTGGGTCGTACTCATAGGTAAGTCCAAAAGGCTTGTAGCAAGCCAACAAAGTATCCCACTGCTCCTGTAATTCTTCTTGTATTTCCTTTTGGATTTCTTCTTCACTATCCCCTGTACCGCCTTCTAAACTAAGTCCGTTATCCCCTATCGGCAAAAAAGAGTAGCCCACATCCATACAAAGGCAGTCCGTATCCCATTTTCCCTCTAATCTCTCCACCGCGTCATCTATCTTCTTGTGCATAAATTCCAGGTCTGTCAGCTCTTCTTCTGACCATCCTGCGGTCATAATATCTTCCATTCCCCGCGCCATGCCAAAACGGGAATCCACATATTCCCCTACAGTCAGCTTATCCGCATCTAAAATGGACAAAGTAATACAATACTCCAAGACTGCCATATCTGTCCATACATCTTCAGGCATAACTGTCTGGTCTGCCGACACGGATATGCCCCCTGAGAAATCTATTTTTTGCCATCTTTCTGCCGTCAGGGGCTCAACAACAGAGAAGAAAAACGAAGCCGTCTCACTCTCATCTACCCATGCCTCCATATATTCGTTCTGTGAAAAGCGTTCTAACAGTTCCACATACTCCTCTGTATCCGTCAATTCCCATACCCTATCCTGAAATTCTGACACGCTCATGTCCGCATAACCGTCAAACTGCAGTGCACGGAGCATTTCATACTCTTTTCTGGTGTATCCTGCATCCAGATACATTTGCTCTTGTGTACTGTCTGCCGCGGAAGTGGCAAAAGCCATAGAAACCAACAAAACCACGCCCGCTGCCAGTGTTGCTATACCCAAAGATTTTTTCTTAATTCCCATAACAGCCCGAATCCTTTCTTCCTCCGCATTCCGTCCAAAGTGACTGCAAAACGGCGCCAGCCCACTTTTTCTCGCCTCCATGCCAATCAGCATATTCGCATACACAGCCCTGTTTTCTATGCCACAGCGCCATATCACGCTCTCATCACAGGCAAGTTCAATATCCCTGTTGATAAGCACATACATCACCCAAACGAGAGGGTTAAACCAGTGGATACAGACTGCGGCGGATGCAAGCAGCTTTAACAGACAGTCCCCATGACAGATATGCATGTATTCATGCCAGAGAACGTAACTTAACTGTTCTGGCTTCCCTGTACCTCCCTGCTCTATTTCTTTCGGTAACAGAATAACAGGATGAAAAATTCCATAAGTTAAGGGCACATCGGTTCTGTCTGACACCCGCACCTTAACCGGGCTTACCGTTCCCCGCCCTCCGCGTTCAAATTGCCGACGCCATGGAAAAAAGCCTTGCCCCAAACGCAATCCCTCCTCCCAACCGGCTATAGAATCACTGTCCACAGGCAGCGACATTCTAAATTCCCTGATACTGCGTATATATGCCGCCAGAAAAAAGAGGCTGCAAGCCGCCGTACCGATTCCCCAGATTATCCATACCAAATAGCCTGCTCCTTCAATAACTCCCATCTCCCTCAGCAATTCGCCGTCGTCCATCCTGGCCTGTCCCGACAGCTCCTCACCGTATGTCTCTCCTGCCTGTGGTAACTCTGTTATGCCATCGACCTGCGCCGTCTGCCGAAAAATTCCGTCTTCTTCATCAGCCTGCCGCCACGTTACATTACCGCCTTTCCCCGAATGGCCAAATGCCTCTCTGTCATATGAAGTTCCGGATTTGCGTGAAAACAGGCCTCCCTCTGTCGCCATCTGCCCTTCCACAAAAGAATAGACACTGAACCGAGACGGAATCTCCAACGGAACAAGCAGTCTTGCCAAAACAATGCACCACAAAATTACCAGCATCCGTTTCGGTAAAAACCGCAATGCTGCCATACGCACTGCCACAACTGCCAGAACCAGCACGCCACCGTAGATACTCATCTGCAATATACCCATAGCTATCCCCCTCTATTTCAATTCCCCAATAATCTGCCGCAGCTTCTCTATCTGTTCAGCCGACAGTTTCTTCCTGCTAAGCAGCGACGCAAACAGTTTGTCGGCACAACCGTCATAAACCTTATCAATCAACTCGTCTGTCTCGGCTTCCTGCACCTTCTCCTTCGGAATCAGCGCACGGCACATGAAATTCGGCTCCAAACGCTCGATTGCCCCTTTCTTCATACAGCGTTTAATCAATGTGTACGTGGTATTCTTGTTCCATCCCACTTCCATGTTCAGGCAGTCCGCGATATATTTTGCCGGGACATCTCCTTCCCGCCAAATCACCCCCATTACTTTTAACTCTGAATCAAATAATTTTATATTTTTCCCCTCCATGCGCTTCTCCTTCCTGCTATGTTATGTATCTCCTACTGTCTTACTCCCTTATCATCTCCTCTGTATGACTGTGCGCCTATTAAAGAAGATAAGCTGTATCCTGTTCATTGCCACTTAAATGAGACTGTAGTAGTCTATTTATAGACTACTACAGTCTCATCACTTCTGTCAAGACTCAGCTTACAATTTTTGTATCAATCTGTTCCCCATGCATAACACAAGCCTGCCTGCAATACTGCTTAAATAGGAAATTGAAAAATCTATGATTTTTCAACCTATTCCCCATTCGAGCCAAATCCTACACTCTCTACTTCTACTTCTCCGGCCAAATCATCCAGAGCCGACTCTGCAATCCTGAGCGACGTATCCGTAATCAGTCCTAAAAATACCTGGTCATACCGGGAAAAAGACATGTTGACGATTTCCCCCCTCTTTCCGATTACATCCATAGTAATAGTCGGGTCATTTCCTGAATATCCTTGGCAATTATACTCTACCCTGTCTACCGGGCCGTCCATCAGGCCGCATTCCTCCACTTTCTTTTTTGCAAGCTCCATATAGAGGCCACAGTCCTTTGCCAACTCCTCATCATAGCCAAGCGAAGGATTGGCGTCCAACTGCCTGCCATAACCGGCATTAAAAAGTTCTCCCGTCACGGCGTCTATCATATATGACCAGCGCGTACTTTCAGGGCTCCGCGCTTCCTCAAACAACACGTCGGCGGACCAAAAAGCACGGGGGAAAGTCTCAGTGCCCGGGTAATAGCTCAGATATACATAGGCCCCCTTCAAATCCAACCCGAAAATATTCCTCAAATATCCTGCGCCAACCTCGGCTGCCTCCTCCATTGTCATGTCCACATCCGTGGGCGTCCCGGTGTTTAACTCGTCCATACTGACACGGTAATTGACTTCTCCACTGTTTTCTTTCTTTTGTTCGGGCTTAGATAAAGCCGACGCCAGGCTGTCCGAAACCTGATAACTGGTGGGAACCGTCTCAATCTTCCCCGTCTCCGCGGCCATAACCACATCCGTCGCAATATTGAAAAAGACAGTGCCTGCTCCGATTATGGCTAATGTTGCCGCCGCTAATTTAAAAGTGTTGTGATGTCTCATAGTAAAACTCCTTTCTGTTTCTTTTTGATACATACAATATAAGACCTTCCTGTATCAAGAAAATATCGAAGTTGTTATGGACTTGTAAAACTTTTCTTGTACTTCGGAAAAAACAGCCTAACAATTGTTCCCTTGCCCTGTTCAGAAGTAAAGGTCATCTTAGCATGATGAAGCTGTACAATACTCTCACAGATTGAAAGCCCAAGCCCTGTCCCGCCGGCTGCACGGCTACGTGCCTTATCCACACGATAAAAAGCCTCCCTGATATGAGCCATCGAATCCGGCTCCATCCCAATGCCATGGTCCTCCACTTCTATTACAATATTAGATTTCTCCAAATACGCAGAAATACATATCTCGTCTTCCGGCTCGCTGGCTTTCATGGCATTATCTAACAAGTTATTTATCAGAATCAAAAGCTGCTGCGCATTTCCTCTGATAAGGAGATTTTGTGACAACACATAGGATAACTTTATTTTCTTTTCCGCCGCCCTTATCTGCATGACTTTCTTAGACTGTGCAAAAAGCACGGCCACCGGACAGTCCTCCTCTTCCATCTCGCCTTTTCTTAGCAATGCTATATTAAGGAGCTGATAAGCCATGCTCTGGAGTCTGTTACACTCCGTCATGATAAACTGGGTGCATTCATACCGTTCTTCTTCCGATACGGACGCTTTTTGGATATATTCCGCATATCCGTAAATTGCCGTCAAAGGAATCTTTAACTCATGGGAAAAATTATCGATAAACTGTTGTTTCTGCTCCGCGTTCTCCTGAAGTTTCTGAATCTGGGTTTCCACCTGCTTCGCCATTAGATTAAAATTATATGCCACGCTGGCAATCTCATCCTTTCCCTGGACCGGAAGCCTGCTTTCATAATTTCCATGTGCAATCTTTGCAGAAGCGTGGGAAATCTGTCGCAGCGGTCGGAAAATGATATTCAAAAACTGAAAAAGAAACAAAGCCATAACAAACAGCACTACAGCGCCCATAAGAAAAAGGATGCCTTTCGTATGCCGCCAGGATGATATCATACCGCTTAAGTTCCCGATATACATCAGTCCGTAGTCCTGCCATGGCGCCGGGAAACTTCCATAAACGCAAATAATAGGAACCGGCTCATTTTCCATATAGACAAGCCGCTCCTGCCTGCTTCCTGTATCCGGTGGAGAAACCATCTCCCCCATTGGCATGAGTGTCGAACTTTCATAAATCCATTTCCCACAGTACGATACGGCAAGCCCGTCCCCCTTACCCTGTAAGTATCGGGAATAAGCGCGCATCAGCATGTCTATATTTTCTTCCACGTCATTTCCCCTCTGCTCCAATGCCTGTATATCCCCAATCAGTGACGAGGCAATGACATAATGTTCTGCCAGGCATCTGTCCTTCGCCGCGGTAAATTTATCCTTTAGAACAATAAGCGATACCATAAGAATTACAGAATTAAGAAATATAAGAAAAAGAACCAATATAACAAAAAAAATGCGTTTTTTCATTCTGATACCTCTAGCCGGTAGCCAAGCTTATACACTGTCTTGATTGCATCTTCCAAATGCAGCTTATGGCGCAGTCTTTGTATGTGGACATCCACAGTGCGGGTACCTCCGTCAAAATCATAACCCCACACCATATCTAACAGCTTTTCTCTGGATAAGGCAATATTCCGGTTCCTGATTAACACCTCCAACAATTCATATTCTTTAGGTGTACACACTACTGCCCTTTCGTCCAAAAAAACCTGACGGCTCTCAAAATCACACCGCATGGCTCCCAGCGTAAATTCCGACTCCGCCTTTTTAGTCCGCCGCAGTACCGCCTCCACCCGTGCAGTTAGTTCCAACATCTGAAAAGGCTTGGTCAGATAGTCGTCCGCCCCCAAAGACAATCCTTTTAGTTTATCGGACAGTTCACTTTTCGCCGTCAGAAAAATGGTAGGCGTCCCGGATGCCCTTTCAAGCACCTGATAGCCGTTAAGTCCAGGCAGCATAATGTCTAATACAATTAAATCAAACTTCTCTTTTTCCAACAAGTCAACCGCCTCCAGTCCATCGAATGCCTGTGTACAGCGGTGCCCCGTGAGATTTAAATTCCTGCGAATTAATTCGTTAATAGAAAGTTCATCTTCCACAATCAGTATCTTAGCCAATTTCCATCCGTCCTTTTGTTCCTTGCGCAAAGCGCATATCCGTTTTATACTAGGAGAACTCCGAATTTCCTATAAATAAAAAGTATACATCAAAAATGTTTCTAAGTTGTAAAACAGTTATGAAAGTCTCCTCCAACTGAAAAATAATGACAAACCGCCCAAATTATGTTAAAATTTTAATAATATATGTCCTCAGAATCTCTCTGTACAGGAACGATTCCGGGAATGCATTTGATAATACAGGAGGTGCAGTCCTATGAACACACATATCATCAAACACAATTTAATAGAGAACATGTTAATGTTACTAAGCACTGCCCAAGAAAAAAACATAAGCACAGATTTGTTGTTGCAAAGCAGCGATTCTTTCGCCTACTCTTCACTGCTCAACCAAGCTGTAGCCGATTCCGTATATGAAATCATGAATTTTATGGATGAAATGCCCAGCGGTTTTCTAATCTATCAGGCAAATGATGATGAAAAGATTCTCTTTGCCAACAAGGCGTTACTTCGTATTTTCCAATGTGATTCTTTGTCCGAATTTCAGGAACTGACAAACAATTCTTTCAAAAATATCGTATACCATGAAGACCTGGACGCTGTGGAGCTAAGCATCGCGGAACAGATTACACACAGCCAGTATGATTTAGACTACGTGGAATACCGCATTGTCCGCAAGGACGGTAGCATCCGCTGGGTTGAAGATTATGGACATTTCGTCAAAAGCAAAGCCGTAGGAGACATCTTCTATGTCTTTATCAACGATGCCACCGACAAGAGAGCGCAGCACCTTAAGGAAAAAGCAGCCCTAATCAGCGAGAAAGAAGAAAAGGAAGCAAAAATCCAAAACCTCATCGAAGAGTATGACCAGGAGCGCAAACTTATCAACCAAGAACATCTACGTCGTCTGGAAGTCATCGAGGGCCTCAGTGTAGATTATGCTTCTATCCTCTATATAGACCTGGACACCGATAAGGTTCTTCCCTACCGCCTGAGCATTCGTACAAAGCAGCAGTTTGGGGAGGAATACAAGACACTTCCGTTTTCCCAGTTTGCCACCGATTATGTCAATTTCTGGGTTCATCCGGAAGACAGGGAGTTAATCTTAAGAATTACGTCCCCGGAATATATCCGCAATAAGTTGATTGCCTCTAAGACATATTACATAAATTTCCGTATTATGAATGACGGAAGGCCGCAGTACTTACAGCTTCGTATCGTAAACGTAGGAACAGGTCCAAGCGTCTCCCAGATTGTCATGGGCTTTCGGAGTGTGGACGAAGAAATCCTGCGCGAAAGGGAACACCAACAAGTATTGGAGCGGGCATTAAACAATGCCAAACTGGCAAACAACGCGAAGAATACTTTTCTCTCCAACATGTCCCACGATATGCGTACGCCCATGAATGCTATTTTTGGCTATACTGCCCTTGCCAAACAGCATATCCAGGATTCCAGAATCGCACTTGGCTATATCAATAAAATTGAGTCTTCCGGAAGCCAGCTCATGGAACTGATTGAAAAAGTCCTGGAAATATCATGGATGGAGTCCAAAGACTCTAAACTCTCCGAGAGCGAATGTAATCTGCGCGACATCCTGCAAGACTTACAACAGGTCTTAAATCCTCAGGCATACGACAAAGATATCACGTTAAATATGTGTTCCGATGATTTGAAGCATGCCGATGTATATGCTGACAAGGACAAAATCAGGCATTTCTTACTATACCTTGCCAACAATGCCATCAAATATACAAAAAACGGCGGAGAAATCAATATAACAATCTCAGAGCCTGAACAGCTCCCTAACAGTTACGCTTCCTACCGCTTTACTGTCCAGGATACCGGCATCGGAATCAGCCGGGAATTTCTGGAACATATCTTTGAACCTTTTGAAAGGGAACAGAACACGACCTTCAGCGGTATATATGGAACCGGATTGGGTCTCACCATCGCCAAACATATCGTGGAAATGATGGACGGAAGCATCGAGGCTGAAAGCATCGTCGGCGTCGGCAGCACCTTCACTGTCACACTGCGTCTGCGCATACAGACCGCTCCTGCCCTGCCAGAGACAGACCCGGAACAAATGCTGGCACAGCTTGGCAATCAGAAAATCCTTTTGGTTGACGACAATGAAATCAACCTGGAAATTGAAACCGAAATATTAAAGGAGTTCGGTTTCGTCATCGAAACCGCCACGGATGGCAGCATCGCCGTCGAGAAATTAAAAAATTCCAAGCCCGGGGAATTTGCACTTATCCTGATGGACATACAGATGCCCGTTATGGACGGAAGACAGGCAACCAGAGTCATCCGCCAGCTCGACAATCCTGCCCTGGCCAACATTCCGATTGTCGCCTTGTCAGCCAATGCCTTCGAGAGTGATAAGAACTTATCGATAGAGAGCGGTATGAACAATCATCTGACAAAACCCGTTGATGTGCCGCTTCTGTTAGATACCATCGCCAGCATACTGCAGTCCTACAAACAAAACAACGAACCAGCAAATTAATCATACAATGTAAATAAATTTATAAGCCGGAATTTTCGTTTGAAAGAAAATTCCGGCTTATTTTAGGTTCTGAATTTACATTTCTTTACGATACCGTAGACGCGATAATCTGCATATTCCCTTGCAAATGCAACTCGCCATATCCGTTCGGCACGATAAAATGGTCGCCTTTTTGTAACATATGCCCGTCTGCCAAGCCTTCACCGTCAATCACGCTCATAATTAAGAACGGATATTCCTGGTTTACCGTGACAGGCGCCGTCACATCCAGTTTCCACACCTTATAATAACTGCATGAAATCAGAAGATTCATCTTGTCTGCCGGAAGCTCTCCCACTTGAATGATACTTTCTTCCACGGGTTTCGCCGGTACGGTGATAACGTCAATACTCTGCTTAATATGAAGCTGTCTGGGCTTGCCGTCAGTAAGCCTGCCGTAATCATACACACGGTAAGTGATATCGCTGTTCTGTTGTGTCTCAAGAATCATAAGGCCGCCTTTGATGGCATGTACGGTACCCGGGTCAATCTGTATAAAATCACCCTTTTTCACGGGAATCTCACGGATTAGCTCATCCCACCTACCGCTATGTACCATGTCGGCAAGTTCCTCCTTGCTCGTTGCATTATGCCCAATCACAAGGCTGGAATCCTCGTCACAGTCAAGCACATACCAGCATTCCGTCTTACCAAGGGAACCGTTCTCATTCACTTTAGCGTAAGCGTCATCAGGATGCACCTGGATGCTTAAGTCCGTCTTCGCATCGATAATCTTGATAAGCAGAGGGAACCTGTCAAGCCCTGTATCTCCAAAAAACCCGGGCTCTTTCTCCCATAACTGTGAAAGCGTCATCCCTGCATATACACCGTCTTTTACCGTACAATCCCCGTTAGGATGTGCGCTGACAGCCCAGCACTCTCCTGTGTCATTACCCGGTATCTCATAAGGCCAGTCTTTGCCCAGGCGCTCTCCACCCCAAATCATCTGCTTAAACACCGGATTTAAAAACAGAATCGGCCTCTCTGATTGATTGATTGATAACATTTTACCATTTCCCTCCATGATTTTCTGATACCAGTAAGCGGAATCTTTCGCGATACGCTTCTGGCTCGCAAAATCAACATATACGATACCAAACCGCTCCGTATAGCCCTTACTCCACTCGAAATTGTCCAAAAAGGTCCACAGGAAGTATCCTCTTATATCCGCTCCGTCGTCCGCTGCACGTTGTAAGGCCGATAAATACCTGTCCAAGAAAGTAATCCGGTTAGGGTCATGCACCTGTCCGTCACCGGAGACAATGTCATGGCAGGACATGCCGTTCTCCGTTATATACAGCGGCAGCTTATATCGCTCATACAAAAACCGCACGCCCCAATACAGGCATTCGGGCGTCACCGGCCACCCCGCTGCAGTCTTTGGCGCGCCTGCGCTCCTGTCCACAAATTCCGGTTGCCCGTCCTTCCCGGCACGTATCATATAGCCATTGTAGATATTCTGTCCCATGAAATCAAGGGGCTGTGCAATCAGCTCCATATCTTCCTGTGTTATCTTAGGAAGGTATTCTTTGAACCGTTCCAACCCTTCTTCCGGATAATGTCCCAAAAAAACCGGGTCGGAAAACCACGCCACATTCCATGTCCAGTTCTCCATCGGATTGCGGAAAGAGAAAAGCACTTTTCTCGCCGCCTCCACGTCCTCCGGGCTGTCGCTGGCCGGATATGCCATGCCACAGGTCGGTGCATAGCCTACTTTTATCTGCTGCTTTGCATATTTCCTGAGGTTTATTACCGCCTGCCCATGGGCGCGCAGCGCATTATGCGCAATCTGGAAAGTCTCGCCGTAACTAAGCTTCATGCCAGGCGCATGTTCACCGTTTAGATGCCCTAATCCCACGAAGCACTGAGGCTCATTCAATGTAATAAAATACTCGCATATATCGGAAAAGTTCTCCGCCACTACCTTTGCGTATTCCCCGAACCACTGAACCGATTCTTCGTTCAGCCAACCGCCCTTATCCTGCAGCGCCTGAGGAAACTCCCAGTGGTACATTGTCAGATAAGGCGTGATACCGTTCTCTTTCATGGACTGTATCATGTCCCTGTACAACGCCACCGCTTTCTCATTCACCCTACCTGTGCCCTCCGGCATCAGCCTGCTCCAACTGACTGAGAAACGGTATGCCTTGACGCCCAGAAGGCGCATCAGCTTATAATCCTCCTTGTAACGGTGCATATGCTCGCAGGCAACCGACGCATCCTGCCCGTCCAGTATATGCCCTTCTTCGGCAAAAGTATCCCAGACCGTCTTGCCTGCCCCATCCTGAGCATCCCGCCCTTCCACCTGATAGGCGCTGCTGGCAACACCCCACACAAAATCATCCCTAAACATCTATGTAATCCTCCTCTCTGAAAGCCATGTACGCCATACTCTCTTGCACAAAGAATACCGAACATACACAAGACTTCGATGTACCTACTTAATATGAACCAATCACCGACACAAGATAGAACGGAACAGCGTCTCCTTCATGCGCCTCATTCAGCCTAATCTCCACATGATGTATACCCGGCGGAATGTGACGTGCCACCGTATCAATGTAGAGACAGTCTCCCCATGTCTCATCGAAATTGGCATCCAGTGTAACGGCATCCGCCTCATCTCCGTCCACCACCGCAATCGCCACAGGCGCCGGCAGGCGAACCGACTTGCGATACTGCACGGCAATCTCCGTGCCTTCCACCTGAAAGACAATCCTTGCGCCTTCCACGGACGCCGTCCACCCGCACCGGAATATATCCGTCACATGCTTTTTCAACGACGTGTCGGCCGTAAACCCTTCCGACACTACCGGGAGGCAGTTATGGTTCTGGTATCTCTTCGCATTGGCATATCCATTGGCCGTCAGCGGTTTGGGCATGGCACAGGACGCTTCATCCTCCCACCTTTGCATATAGATGCGGTCCAGACAGTCCGTTATAACCTCTGCAAGCAATGCATGCCCGTCAGTATTCGGATGAAGGTCATCCGGCGTAACCTCACGTACCGGAATCGTTCCGGACGCTATCTTGGGATATATGGAAGACTTCATGCTGACACTCGGAAGGTTATAATGCGCTCCTATGGCGCGATGCTTCTCCTCCGCACTCTTTCCCGTATCGTAGAACATATTATGTACCAGGAGAACCGCCGGTTCATAGGCGTCTCCATAAATCCTACGCACAAGCCCTTCATATGTCTCCTGATAGAAATCGTTATTTTCGTCGTTAACCGAAAACTCAATGATGACGAAATCCGGTTTATAGAGCAGCACGTCTTCCTGCGCCCGCGCCGCGCCAAACTGCGAAGTCGTCCCGCCCACACCCGCATTCACATAAGTAAAGGCAGTCTTCGGAAACCTTTTCACAAACCAGTCATAGACAAGGTAAGCATAACAGTTCGTATACTGTGTGGACACGGCACCCTGGGTAATCGAACCGCCGAGAAATACCAGTGTCATCCGGCTGCCCTGCTCTGCCCGTCGCATTAGTTCTTTCATACGATAAAGGTTTCCCCGGTTCACCCATCCGTCCTTTACTTGTATCTCGTATCCCATATTTTCCCCCGTTCCTGCGCCCCATGTATCCCAATCCCCTTAAGACGGCGCATATATATCCTGGCGCACCACTTTCCAATCAACTGTACTTTGCTTGCCGCAATTATCTTCCATCGGTCAACGATGTCACCAACTAGTTAATATTATAAGCCATTTTGTTATAAATTGCCACCTATTAAATATCCACAGGGGTGGGATTCCTTATTTCTTCGCCTCCGGCAGTCTGAGCCTGAGCAGTCTCTTGGCAAGCTGTTTCGGATTAAAGGGCAGCAACGGATAAATATAGCTCTTGTCCGACAACGTCTTATTGCAGACGATAGACAGAATAAAAATAATGACTGCGGCAATATAGCCATAAAGACCGAAAATTGCTGTCAGCACAAGATTCAAAATACGCATAAATTTCAGTGCGTAGCCCAACTCATAATTCTGTTGTGTATAGTTTGCGATTGCCACAAACGCCATGTAGAGCATAACCTCAGAGCTAAACCATCCACTGTTCACAGAGAACTCACCAAGCACCAGGGCTGCCATCACGCTAAGAGGCGTACTAAGCATATTAGGCGTATTGACTGCCGCCAGCTTCAGTCCGTCAATCGCTAACTCCAATATGAGAAATTGGGCAATCAGCGGTATGTTGGGCGGCTCCTGCAGCATGATAAACTGAAATGACTGCGGAACCCACTCGGGATTCATCATCAAAAGCAGGAACGTTGGCGTCATAATATAGGTTAAAATCGAGATAATAAACCTTGACAGACGAAGGTAAGTCCCCGTAATCGGCGGAAAATAGTAATCGTCCGCCTCCTCCACGATATCGAATATGGAAGTCGGTACAATCATCGCGGAAGGCGAATTATCCACAAGAATGACGATATCCCCCTCAAGCACCTGCGCCGCCGCCACATCCGGGCGTTCCGTAAATTTAAACTTCGGAAAAGGATTGTACCATTTACAACGGTAAAGACATTCCGCAAGGCTCTCCTGATTCATTGTCAGCGCATCTACCTTAATATCTTCAATCCTTCTTTTTACCTTATCCAAAAAAGTGTGGTCCACCCGGTTGTCCATATAACACAGGACAATGTCCGTGCGGGAACTTTTCCCGGCATTCATCATCTCCATGCGAAGCTGCGTGCTCCTGATACGCCGCCTGATTAGCGCCGTGTTAAATACAATGGTCTCCACAAACCCGTCTTTGGAACCGCGCAACGTCTTGTCTTTATCCGGTTCTTCCACGCCTCTTGCGGGATAAGTCCTGGAATCAATCAGGATACATCTGTCATACCCGTCGATAAAAAGCGCAAACACGCCGGAGAGAATGGCATACAGAATATCACTCCAGGAATCCTTTAAATCCACCTCCACATAGGGAGTCGCCTTTTTGGCCATTTCATGGACATTCTGCGGCATATCCGCCGGTTTCAAACCGATAAAATACTGCAAAATCTTCATCATCAATTCATCTTTGCAGAATCCATCTATAAAATAGATACATGACTGTCTTCCGCCCACTTCTATGACACGGTATACAATATCGAAACTGACGTCTGGCGACATGTGCTCATTCATATAGGACATCGTCTGCTGTAAAGACGGCGTCATTTTACTGTTTTGACTCTCTTCTTTTTTCTGCACGCTTAAAAACTCCTTCCAAGACATTTCTGGCATTTTCCCATATTATGCCTTAAAAGGAGCTTCATTATGCATTCTTCCTGTATATTTGTGAAAAATTTACCTTAATACATCCCCTGAATCTGCCGGAACTTTTCTCTAAGCAGGATGTTTTATGGTAACAGAATCACTGTTTCCCGGTACTGCCATGTCCGCCACGGTCGGCATTGCCCAGATATTCTACTTCATCAAAGATAATTTTCGGTTGGTTCTCCATAATGCGGAACTGACAGATTCTGTCATTTACATGTATCTGCGTGTCACGTACCGCATAGACCGGCATAAACCACTGGTCGTTGTCTCCATTGTACGAGCAGTCAATCACACCCTGGTGGTTCGTCTGGATAATGCCGAAATTCTTGAAAGTGGAGCTGCGGGGGACAACATGCGCCTCATACCCTATGGGAAGCTGCATGGCAACCCCCAAAGGAATCAGCCTAAACTCTCCGGCCTTCAGTTCCACATCCTCCGCCGCCCGCAGGTCAATCCAGTCGGACTTGCCGTCAATATACGTTAACTTTTCTATCCTATCCGTGAAATACTTAATCTTGATTGTCTCCACAGCCATTCCTCTTTTCCGCTTCATGCAGTTTCCATCCACTCTGTCGGCCACTTCCGTTTAAGGCTGCAGCTCAATAACATGAAAACAACATGATATTTGCCTTATCTCAATCCGTACAATACAATACCGGAAACGACGGGTCAGGCCGTCTTAAACTTGCCTGCACGTCAATCACCCTCTGGTTACTGCTCCCGCGCCAGCGCAGCTTTGTATTCTTTAAATCATTCTTAAACTCACCGTCTACCAATACATCTATATATTTCATCATGGAATACTGGAAAATATCCTCCCAACTATCCCCTGTATAAAGCCATACCGTCTTGGCCGGATAGCGACTCTTCACATCTTCTATCAACTCGCGCACATCCAAACGGTTGGCAGCATGAAGTGGGTCGCCTCCTGAAAAAGTAATTCCACTGATATAAGGCTTGTCCAACTGGCTGAAAATCTCTTGTCTTGCAGCATTATCAAACAAAACCCCACCGTCGGGGTCCCAGGTCACCGGATTATGACATTCTTTACAACAATGCGTACATCCCGCAACCCAGAGTACTACCCGCAGACCATCGCCGTTGAGCATATCGTCCTTCGTTATATTGTGGTATCTCATTACATACTTTTCCTTTCTGCGATTTCCGCCATCTTCGCATCGCTCAATCTGGTATCCCCATGTACACGTGAATATGCCAGATATCCGTTCATACGGTCGATTTTTGTCAGATTGCGGCTACCGCATACCGGGCAGACATCCATCTCAAGTTCCTGGTGTCCACAATCGTCACAGTAAGCAAGTGAGAGATTGACGCCTTCATAAAACCCCATCTCCATTGCACGGCGTATTAAAGTCTTGATTGCCTCCATATTATAGTCAATCGGATATTTCACATATTGTATCTTGCCACCATTCGCAAGTTCCCAGAAACGATATTCCAAATCCTGCTTCTCAATAGGCGTAATATCCTCCGTCACATGGCAATGGAAACTGTTTGAAACATATTCTTTGTCTGACACACCTTCCACAATCCCATACTTTGCACGGAACTGTTTCACCTGCAAACCACACAGATTCTCGGCCGGTGTGCCGTAAATGGCATAGAGATTGCCATCTTCTTCTTTATATTCATTTATTTTGTTGTTAATGTGCTCTAACACTTCAAGCGCAAAAGCCCCGTCTTCCACCAGAGACTTGCCATTGTAAAGTTCCTGCAATTCATTGAATGCAGTGATACCGAAACTTGCCGTCGCAGTCTTAAGAATCGGCTTAATCTTATCGTGAAGCTGCAAATGCCCTCCCATGAAACCCCCCTCACAATATGCAAGCGGATTGGTGGATGCCCGCATCTCACCTAAATACGCGTAAGTCCTGATATGGAGCTGCCTGATTAAGTTCAGATAATAATCCAACACTTCATAGAAATCCCGGCTTTCCTGCCTGGACTTGGCCAAAATCATCGGCAAATGCAAGGAGACCACACCGATATTAAATCTACCCACAAAAATAGGGGAATCTTGCTCGTCTGCCGGATGCATACCTCCTCTCTCATACCACGGTGAAAGAAAGGCCCTGCAGCCCATAGGGGAAATTACTTTACCATACTGCTTGTACATACTCGCAATATACCCCTTACCGGTAAGACTCAGCCAATCCGGATACATTGTCTTAGCGGAGCACTCCACACCCGCCTCAAAGACATCCTCCAACTCCTTGCCCGGACCATGCAAATTCTCATCATACAAAAAGACAATCTTCGGGAACAGCACCGGTTTCTTGCATTCCTTCTTCCCCTGTCCCTTACGGCGCACATTCAGCATAATAGTCGTTGCCATTTTGGCAAATCTGCCTGTCCCAATGCCCGCTGTCACGGTGATAAAAGGATAGTCGCCTCGGCTGCTGGCCACGGTATTAAATTTATATTCCCAGCCCTGAAAGCCCTGCTCGAACTCCTTTTGCACATCCTCCAAAGATTGTGCCTCGGCCTTCTGACTGCAGATGCCAAGTTTCTCATACTTCTCTATATTCCGGGCATACGACTTCTCCGCATAGGGCTCCAGTATCTTATCCACTTCCGGCACGGTAAAACCACCGTACTGCTGGCTTGCAGCGCTCAACACGATATCGCCAATCACATCGAACGCAACATCCAGTGTCTTAGGCTCATTGTACCAGATATTGCCCATCTCGAAACCGCCGTTTAACACTTCTGCCACATTGAAGAGACAACAGTTCATCGTATCACGCCTTGCAGACATATCATGCACATACAAGTATCCGTCCCGGCACGCCTGAATCTCTTCCGTCGTCATAAAGAATTTCTGGTACAGCTCTTTATTAAACTGATTAAATATAAGACTTCTCTTCGTAGAGACAAGGGCACTGTCCGTATTCGCATTCTCCTTATCCCCGATATACATAATCGACTGGCTCTTCTTATAGACATCGTCCATCATCCGCACGAAATCCTGCTTATAATTGCGGTAATCCCGATAGCTCTTGGCAACGATGGGCTTTACATCCTCAAGCGCACTCTCCACAATATTATGCATAATCTGAATCGGAATTTTCTCCTCTCCAAGTTCATTTACTTTATCGATTACAGTCTGGCATATATGCCGCTTCTCTTCTTCAGTAAATTTTGTAAGCGCACGGTATGCACTCTTTCCCACGGCATCAATCACCTTCTGGACATTAAAAGCCTCTAAACTGCCATCCTTCTTGATGACATTCACAATCCTGTCCGGCTTGTATTCCAGCTCAAAACTCTCGTCAACCGTCTTATCTGCTACAAACTTACTATTCATTCTTCCACCTCCGCAGCGTTCTCTATAATCTGCATACTGTAAATAATTATTCGTATGCCCGCCTGCAATCCGTGTTTATTCCTCACCTTTTATACATATTATACAACTTTTAGTGCAATAAAATGCACAAAATATAGTGTCGCAAAACATATGATTACTATATTTTGTGGTCTAGGATTAGTATAAAGTAATAAGCATATGATGTCAATGTCTCTTCACACGAAAAACATACAAAAAGGGATATATCTTTTTGTGACATATCCCAAAGTTGGCCTTTCGCAAATTTTCTCCCCAATTTCCTATTGACATTTCTTGCAAATTATGCCTGATTGTGCAATCGCCTCCACTGCTTCCTTTATCTTGTCAACAGACACCGTCAACGCGAACCTCACATGTCCTCTGCCCAGAGTCCCGAAACTGCTCCCCGGAGTGCACAAAACGCCTGTCTTTTCCACCAGTTCCATGACAAACTCCACATCGTCCGTATATCCGTCCGGAATCTTCGCCCAGGCAAACATCGTCCCTTCACTGTCCTCAATCTGCCATCCAATCTTACGCAGCCCGCCACAAAGCGCATCCCGTCGCCTCTGGTATTGTGCACACTGGTCTTTCACTGTCTGGTCAGAGCCCGTCAAGGCCGCCACCGCACCATACTGTACCGGAAGAAATGTGCCATAATCAATCTGGGAACGCAGCCGTTTAAAATTAGCCACAATATTCCTGTTGCCCACAAGAAAACTCATCCTGGCGCCTGTATAATTATAAGATTTCGACAGGGAATAAAATTCCACCGCCACTTCCTTAGCCCCAGGAATACGCAAGATTGATTTCCCCACTCTTCCGTCATAAATAATATCTGAATATGCATTGTCATGTATAATCACAATGTCATGTTCCGCCGCCCAAGGAACCAATCTCTCATAGAAATCATCTGGCGCTGCCTTACATACCGGATTTAAAGGGTAGGACACAATCATACATTTCGCCCGCGCAAGAAGTCCCTCATCTATCCCTTCCAAGTCAGGCAGATAATGGTTCTGTTCCGATAAATCGTAAGTGGCAATCTCCGCGCCTGCTAAAGAAGGGCCAATTCCGAAAATAGGATAGCCCGGATTCGGCACCAAAACCACGTCGCCAGGATTGCACAGCGTCATGCAGATGTGCGCGATTCCTTCCTGTGAACCGTAGACAGACATAATCTCATCTTTCTCAAGTTCCACACCATACCGCTTCTTATACCGGCTCTGTACGGCATCAATCAGCTCCGGGATATCCACCAGAGCATATTTGAAATTCTCAGGCTTCTTGGCCGCCTCAACCACCGCATTCACCACATGTGCCGCCGGCGGAAAATCCGGTGTTCCAACCGACAAATTATATATTTTCCTGCCGTTTTTCTCCGCCTCATCTTTCTTGTCATTCAATACCTGGAAAATTCCTGCCGCATAATCTTTCATGCGCTCCGCAAACTGTATATCCATGTCTACCTCATTTCTGCACCGCTTATATTTTAGCTTTTGTCAGGACAACCTATCGGACGATTTTGCGTCAAGCAGCGCACGGACGCAAATCACCCAATTGAACGCTTTTATTTTCAATCTTTGTCCGTTTTGTTGTCTTCTGCCATGAATTCCCATTCTTGCTCCGTCTGCAATCCGAAGCCGCTCTGAAAGTTCTTTAACAATGTTTAGCACGCGTCAATCTTCATACTGCGCTGCCGTCCTGTGCAGGTAGTCACAATACTCCGCCACCACATCATCCGGTGCGGTAATTTTTGCACCTGCACCCAGCCCTGTCATCCAACCGTAGAACTGTCCGCTGAGCGCTACTTGTACCCGCACGGAAAAATGTGCCTCATCTCTTTTTCTCACAGGCACTTCCCTGCCAAACCGGTCCATGACAACACCGATAAAACGGTTTTCAAAAGTCAGCGTGACTACTTCCTCCCTGCCGCTAAACATGCCGAAAGTCTTATTTGCATAGGCGGCAATATCAAACTTCTCGAATAGTTCCACCCCTTCCCGCACAATACCGGAAAGAGCCTTAATATGCCCCATCTTGTCTACACGAAAATGTTTAATCACATCGTTCTCACCGTCATGGGCAATCAAATAGTAATTCTCGTCCTTACACGTCAACGCCCATGGGCTGACGCGGTAAACCTTACCGTCCTTGCGGGGTACAAGCTCCCGCTCCAGATTCCATTCCAAATACTGAAAAGATATCTGTTCATTGTTCTGTATCGCACGGTGAATATCGTCCACTATGTAATAGATACTCTCGTTGGCCGTCTTAATACGGTTGGCTACATACACCTGTCGCTGAAGCTGCCCTGCCTCCGCCCTGGAGGCCAGCCTTTCAATCTTCGCTATCAGCTCCCGGGACTTCTTAACAGTCAAAAACCTGGATGCCTGCACGGTTTCCACCAAAAGCTTAAGCTCCGCCAATTCAAACTCTCTGCCTGCCAGATAATATCCGCCGCCCGTCTTCGCCTTAACCAGTACGATGTCATAACCGAAATCTATAAGCTGTGCGATATCGTCATAGATGCTCTTACGCTCCGCCCTGACACCATAGGCGCCAAGGGCATCTATCAGCGCCTGGGCGCTCATGCAGTGCTCTTCGTCGGACTGCTCGGTCAATATTTTTACAAGATATAGTAATTTCAATTTCTGGTTCGCAGATTTCGGCATCATGCACGCTCCTGTTTAAGTATAGGAACCAACTCTTCAAGGGAGTGTATCTCGTAGTCGGTTCTCACAGCGATATCCTTCGCCTTGCGCTCCGGATTAAACCAACAAGACACAATCCCCGCATTCTCCGCTCCCCGCATGTCACTGGTCAAAGAATCCCCTACCAGAATGCATTCCTGCCTGTCTGTGCCAGGCATCCTCGCGAAACAGGCGTCGAAATATTCCTTCATCGGTTTCGGGTATCCCATCAACTCGGACACAAATACGCCGTCCATAATCCGGTCAAGCCCGGACAGTTTCATCTTACTTTCCTGGGTAGTATTGACGCCGTTGGTCACCACATACTGTCTGAATCCTTCCTCTTTCAGCCTCACGGCCAACTCCTTCGCGCCGTCCATATAGAAATAGACGCTCCCAAGCTCCTTCTGGTATACCTGCGCCATTTCCTCCGGCGTGATATGGCTGATACCAAGTTCTGCGAAAAGTGTCCGGAATCTTCCTAGCGTCACTTCTTCCTTGGTAATCTCCCCTAACTCCAACCTGTTCCAGTAACCTCTGTTAATAACATCGTAACGGGCCACTATCCCGTCGCTGATTGGAAGATTATATTTCCTGAATGTCTCTCTTATGGCATAGTCCATAGACATATCAAAATTCAGAAGTGTCTGGTCCAAATCCCATAGAACCGTCGTATATTTCCCCATATTAATCCCCATTCCTGCGCATGTTTTTTGCACATACGGAAGAAAAAGGTGTTCTGTCCGCGAACACCTTCTTAAATCCTATACGGCCGTATTGCCGCCCATCGTCTCTGTCTGCCCCGTGCCGTTTACGGCCTCCTTGGCATCCTTGCTCTTACGCCATTTCACGCCAATCACGCAGGCTACAATCACCAATGCGATAATCAGCACAAATATCAGTAAATAAGATAAAAATGCATTCACAAATAAAATCAAATTGCTCATCTGCCCTCATACCCCTTTTCTACCAAAAATTTTATGTTCCGTATTGTAAATTCTTCGGTGTGGGAAGCGCTTCCTGGCAAAATACCCTCCGGCACAGAAGTACTCCACACACTATGATATCACCAATCAGACGGTATCGTCAAGTAAGTCCGTTCCGTCTGCGGCTGTCGTAGCCAATTTATCGCACCGTTCGTTCTCCGGATGCCCATCATGCCCCTTGACCCACCTGAAAGTTACTTCATGGGGCTCCTTTGCCCGCAAAAGCCTCTCCCACAGGTCCTTATTCTTGACCGGCGTATTCCCTGCTGTTTTCCAGTTTTTGCGAATCCATCCGTCCACCCAGTGTTGATTGAAAGCATCTGTCAAATACTTGGAATCTGAGATTAACGTGACCTCACAAGGCTTGGTCAACGCCTCCAGCCCCACAATCGCTGCCATCAACTCCATGCGGTTATTTGTAGTCTTCTTATATCCGGCAGAAAATTCCCGCTCATGCATCGTTCCCTTCGGGTCGATGTACTGCAGCACCGCACCATAACCGCCCGGTCCTTCCGGATTGCCCCGGGCCGCACCGTCCGTATAAATTGTAACCTTCATATTGATACCCTTGCTCCTTTCTCGGCTTGCTAATTTAGGCATAACACACAATTTCACCTCTGCCATCCGCCGCCCGCCAAGAATTTCCCCGCCATCGCTTCCGCATCTGAGATAATCCGTTCATCATATCCCAACATCTTAAGAAGGGCAATAGCATTCCTCGTAGTTGCCGGCCCTTCCATCAATTTATACGGGAAGAAAATATCATCCTCCTCGATGCGCTCCTCAAAATGATAATTGTCATATTCACTTTCAAGCAGTTTCGTCAGCTCCACATCATGGGTTGCCGCGAAACAGAGCGCATTGCCTAAGGAAAGCATCTTCATAATCTGCGTGGACGCCGCAATCCGCTCCACCGTGTTGGTTCCCCGCAACACTTCGTCTACAAAACACAGTACGTAGGAATGTTCCTTCGCCGCTTCCTTCACCTGGTCCAGTATCCGCTTAATGGACCTGATTTCCACCATATAATAACTCTGTCCACTGACCAAATCATCCCGTAAGGACATGGAAGAATATATCCGCCAGGCAGGCGCCTCATAGCATCTTGCAAGACATGTATGGATAGTCTGAGCCAACACCGCATTGACTGCCACAGCGCGCAGGAACGTGGATTTGCCGGAAGCATTGGAACCAGTTAAAAGCACTCCTTTGTCCGCCGATATGGAATTTTTCACCGGGTCTGCAAGAAGCGGGTGGTATACCTGTTCGATTGTCATATGTCTGCCTGCACCCTGCCCGAACCGTATAGACGGAATACAGTACCCTTCTTGCAAGCTGTTCCTGTATGAACCGATAGTCACCACCGCATCAAGTTGCCCGAGCAGCGTTATCATCTCATCAATCTCCGGCATATGCCCCCGCACGGCATGTAACGCTTTATTGAACTGAATCAAATCCAAGTAAAAAACCATACGAAGATAATCTACCAGGACGCCCAGCGGATTGCCATTACCCTTCTCCGTAAAGACAATCAGATAAGTATCCCTGATAAAGCTCTTCATACTGCCAAAACATTCAAGCAGCCGCTCTTTCTCCATAGAAATTCCACCTATCCGGCTTCGTCCCAACTGTTCGGCGCTGCTAAGCAGCCTGTTGATATAGCGGAAACTCGTAATATATGGCTCTATCTCTTTATACTCTCTGAAATACCCCGTAATATTATAGCACAGTACGCCAAGCAGACAGACAACGCCAATGGGCAAGGAACCGAACATCATCGCGATACAGACAAAAATCATAAGGTCGCTGAGCAGATACTTTCCACTGCTTCGTTCCCCTAATGTGTCAAGATTCTCCAGATATTCATAGATAGAATATTTTCCCATCCTGCCAAGGCCAAAAAGTATCCTCTGTGCCGCCTGTCTGTCCTGGCTGTTCTTCATGAAATGACGGATTAGCTCTTCTAAATGTTCCATTTTCTCCGGTTCATAAACAGGGCTCCGCAGCATATAGTACAAATATTCGTCGCCCGCCGCACTGCCGGACACATTTATGCTCCGGTAGATACTGTCCATATCCAAGTCATCCCATGTAATATCGTCAATCTGGTGCGGGAGCGGGTGTTTGAGGTAGTACATCCTAATATGCTCCATCTCCTCTGCCCTATAATCCCGCTCCGGTGGGACACCATAAATTTCAAAAACCTTTTCCAAAAATCTTCTTTGTAGATTCCTGGTGCTTATATATTCCTTACACATCACAAAAACAACAAGCAACAATAACGTACATCCCAGTATGATATATTCCATATTTATCTAAGACTGCCTATAATCTCATTTGCCTTTCTATAGATTTGTTCCACATCATAAGAATCGGCAAACTTCCCATTCTCATACAGGATTTTTCCCTGAATCATCGTCATCTTCACGTTCTGCTTGCTGCCGCTGTAAACCAAATTCTTCGGGATATTGTTAATCGGCTGCATATTAGGCTGATGCAAGTCTATCATAATGAGGTCGGCAAGCTTGCCTTCTGCAAGCACATCCGTATCAGGAAGCCCCATCGCTTTGGAACCATTGACTGTCGCCATCTTAAGCACTTCCCATGCATCCACCGCTGAAGCGTCCTCCTCCCGCAGCTTGGCAAGCCCTGTAACTAAGAACATCTCCCGGAACATGTCAAGGCAGTTATTGCTTGCCGGTCCGTCCGTACCGATTGCCACGTTGATGCCTTTTTTCAGAAAATCCGAAATCGGCGCAATACCGCTTGCCAATTTCGTGTTGGAACCCGGATTGGTCACTACGCTTAAATTCCGCCTGCAAAAAATTTCCATGTCCTCATCGTCCACATGCACACAATGATATCCGCCCCCTCCATAATCGAAGACGCCCAGACTGTCAAGCAGCTTTACCGGAGACATGCCGTAACGCTCCTTGCAGCCTTCCACTTCTAACTTCGTCTCCGACAGGTGGGTAAAGACCGGCGCATGGTATTTATGCGACATCTTTGCAACGCTTTCAAGCAGCTCTTTGCAGGCCGTATATTCTGCATGAAACCCGATACAAAAGCTGAGAAGCGAATCGTCATTGTTAAATTTCAGGTACTGCTCTTCCATCTTTTTCAGAGAATCTTCAAAATCCTCCTGTCCGCTTAAACCGCTCACCTGCACACACCGCATGCCCATATCGACACATGCTTTTGCAATGGTCTCGGGCGTCAGATACATGTCAAAAATCGCTGTGATGCCGCTGGTCAGGTACTCCAGAATAGCTAACTTCGTCAAATGGTAAATCATCTCGCCGTCCATTTTGGCTTCAATCGGAAAGACCTGTTTCGTCAGCCAGTCATGCAGCGGAAGGTCATCCGCATACGACCTTAAGAGCGTCATACCGGAATGGGTATGGGCATTTTTAAAGCCCGGCATCAAAAGATTTCCCTCACAGTCAATCTCCCTGTCCCATACAATACTGTCCAGACTCAGCTTATCATAAACCGCATCCACGCCCTTACCATCTCCGACGTAGACAATCCTGTCGCCTTGCACCCAAAGTTCACCTTCTATGATGTCCTGTCTTTCCATGGTGAGTATTCTTGCATTATAAAATTTATAATTCATGCTTCCCATACCTTTCTTAAACATATTTTGCAAAAAATGCAAAATGCCTTCCTGTACTCCACGCCCATCCTCGCCATATAAGACAAGATAACCGCTTTATATAACCTACTGCAAATTCTCCGGCCCGAATCCTTCCGGTAATAATTCCCGCAATGTCATAACCTTGTATTCTTCCAAAGACTTTGCCACGATAACCTGAAATGTCTCAGGTCTGCAAAACTCCATCATCACCTGTCTGCACACACCGCAAGGGTATGCATACTGTGTCAGCACTTCCCCTTCCGGGCTTCCTACGACGGCAATCGCCCTAAAACCTCTGATTCCCTCGCTGACAGCCTTGAAAAAGGCCGTCCGTTCGGCGCAGTTGGATGGGCCATATGCAGCATTCTCAATATTACATCCCGTAATCGTCTGCCCATCCTGTGTAAGCAGCGCCGCACCTACCTGGTAATGGGAATAGGGCGTGTAGGCTTTCTTCCTTGCCTCCATCGCCAATGTAATTAACCGTTGTGTTTTTTCTTGTGTAAGACCGCTGTTTTCTTCCATGCCTAACCTCCTCACCAGGGCACTCTGCCACCAGTCACATATATACATAATTATAAGTATTTCTTAAATTTCGTCACGGACTCCACCAACAGTTTCTCGAATTTAGGAGCCACTGCATTGGCCGCTTCCTGCACTTCCTCATGGGTCAGGGGCTCGTTGTTCATGCCTGCTGCCAGGTTGCTGACACAGGATACGCCGCAAATCTTCATACCCATATGATTCGCCGCAATCGCCTCCACCACGGTGCTCATCCCCACCGCGCTGGCACCCAATTTATGTAACATCTGAATCTCCGCCGGAGACTCGAAAGAGGGCCCGGTTAGCTGTGCATAGATACCCTCAAACAGCTCAATACCGTTATCCTTAGCCGTATCCCTGATTATCTCCTGCAAATCTTCGTCGTAGATGTGGGACATATCAGGGAACCGCGTTCCCAACTCTTCGATATTTGCCCCAATCAGCGGATTGGGTGCGAAACAGGAAATATGGTCCTTTATAAGCATCAGGCTGCCCGCATGGAACACAGGATTGATTCCGCCCGATGCATTCGTCAAGAACAAAATCTGCGCTCCCATCATCTTCATCAGACGCGTCGGAAGAACAACATCCGTAATGGGATATCCTTCGTAATAATGGACACGTCCTTGCATCAGGACTACCGGGACTTCATTGATATATCCAAAAATAAACTTGCCTGCATGTCCCGGCACTGTGGATACCGGAAAGCCCTCAATCTCACTGTAAGGTAATTCCGCCCGCACATCCACTGTCTTCGCAAAATTCCCTAATCCGGAACCAAGGACAATCGCCACCTTGGGCTCGAAATCTATTTTGGCTTTGTAACAGTCATAACATTTTAAAAGTTTTTCATATACTGGGTTCATCTTTTACCGCCTTTCGCTTAATGGTTGTATGAAAGTCAAATCTGCTTGACCCTGGCTATTTTAATATTATAGACAAAAAGAAGCCATACATCAAGCTGTTTCCCTCCATAATTATCCTGCTCTTACCAATTTCATCAAAAACCGGTTGCAGTCTGTGCCAGATTCGAGTATGCTATTATTACCCTCAGTGAACAAAGGGTATCATAAAAAATACATGGAGACTCATATGGTACGTCTGGCAAAAGTAAAGGATGCGGAACAATTAAAGATTCTAAACACGGAATTTAACGGTCCTAACGACAGGACGGTTCCACAGATAAAGGAATCCCTTATATCCAACTGCCAGGAAATCGTTATCGTGGACGATACGGATGGACGTCTCACCGGGACAGACAACCATAGCGCCCAATCCGTGTATAACAAACTTGGCTACCATAGAGACGGCGAAATACATATGTCAAAATCATAGAATGTCAGACAACATGTACCGGTTTAACTAAATGGCGCCAAGGAAAATCCCGGAAACATATGGATAGGAACAGGAGGAAAACGAGATTTGTGTCTGCACGTTGCTTGCCACAAACTCGGCCATGCGCAAAAAACAGCGCAGAAATGGGGGAAATGATGGACCTAAAACAGTTTAAATGGACAAGAAAACCCGGACAATACTCAATCGACGGGGATAGAGTGGAAATTGTATCAAAACCGCATACGGATTTGTGGCAACGGACTTACTACCATTTCCAAAACGACAACGCACCTGTATTCCAGATGCAAACAGATGAAAAATATTTCAGTTTTGTCGTCAGGACAGACTTCACGCAAAGCCATCACCGTTTCGACCAATGCGGTATCGTCATGTATCTTGACAGCGAGAATTGGCTAAAAGCCTCCGTCGAGTACGAAAACGAAAAATACCAGCATCTGGGCAGTGTTGTGACAAACGGAGGCTACTCAGACTGGGCGACAACTGTGATTGATGCTTCCGTAAACTCCATGTGGTATCGCTTTAGTCGCAGGCAAGATGATTACTGCATAGAATGCTCAGAGGACGGCTTGACTTTTAACCAGATGCGGGTCTGCCACATGAATAAGGGCGACGGCACAATCCAATTCGGCATCTATGCGTGTTCCCCTGAGGATTCTTCGTTTCAAGCAATCTTTACGGACATGGAAATCATGGAATGCCAGTGGAAAGCACACGACGGGCAGAAACCCGACTAATTCTTTATTCCAAAATCATGGGGTGTTTTCACATAATGCGAAAACACCCCTTTTATCCGGTTATCTGTCAGATGATAATACACACCATCCCGCCATTGCTGTCGTTGACAATTTTTTGCATGGTCTCTTGCAGTTTAACCTGACTCTCTTCATTAATCATGGAAATCTTACCCGTAATGCCGTCATTCACAAGCTGTTCTACGGTCTTTCCGAAAATATTTGTCTCCCAGATACCTTCCTCACTGGTCTCCGTATCCGATATAAACTGAATCAAATCCTGGGCCTGTTCTTCGGTACCTACGATAGGAGAAATCTCCGTCTCAATGCTCGCCTTAATCATATGGATGCTAGGACTCTCCGCCTTAATCTTCACACCAAACTTATTTCCCTGACGTATCAGCTCAGGCTTCTCTAACATAATCTCATCCCGGTCAGGCATCACCACACCATACCCTTTATAGCGCACCGATTCTAACGCGTGGAGCACCTTTATATACTCTCTCTTCATCTTCGCCATCTCTTTTAATGTGGCAAGCATCTGGTATTCGCTGCCGATAGACTCACCAATCAGCTCGCTTATCATCTCATAGTAATAAGCATCGTCCACATCGAGAATCACACGCACGCTACCGTCGGACATATTGATGCCATCCAATTTACATTTCTTAATATATTCGCTCTCCGGCATGAAATTGTTCGTCGTGATGTCACGGATGTTGCTCAAACTGTCCATAAGCTGCTTAATCTGCGCCACAATATCCTGTTTCATCTTGTGGTCATAAGGAAGCATCTCAACCCACTTAGGCATATAAAACTCAATCATTGTAAGTGGAAATTCATAGAGGATATTTTCCATAATGTGATTGATGTCTTCCCGTTTCAACTGTTCACAATTTACAGGCATCACAGTCACCTGGTATTTCTCGCTGATTTCATCCGCCAGTATCCTCGTCTCCTCCGCATAGGGCCTGGCTGAATTTAATAACACGATAAAAGGCTTGCCCAGTCCCTGCAGCTCGGTTATCGTCCGCCCCTCCGCCTCTAAGAAATTATTCCGTCCAAGTTCACCGAAAGAGCCGTCACAAGTCACCACAATTCCTATCGTGGAATGGTCTTTAATTACCTTCCTGGTTCCTATCTCTGCCGCCTTGGTAAAAGGTATCTCCTCCACGGACCAGGGCGTTTTCACCATCCGCTCCATGTCCTCTTCCATATGTCCCGAAGCGCCATCTACCATATAGCCTACACAGTCAATCAACCGCACATCCACATCGATATCCGTCCCAAGTTTTATGTGCGCCGCTTCCTTGGGTATAAATTTGGGCTCCGTAGTAGTGACTGTCCTGCCCCCTGCACTCTGGGGCATCTCATCCTGTGCACGTTCTTTCTCATTCTCGTCCTCCATAAAAGGAAGCACCAGAAGGTTCATGAACCGCTTGATAAAAGTTGATTTTCCGGTCCTGACCGGTCCCACCACACCCAGATAGATTTCTCCACCTGTGCGGAGCTGTATATCTTTATACAGGTCATATGTACTGTTCTGCAAAAAATCCATATAAAAATCCTCCTGCTTATACTGGTAAATGTATATGCAGGAGGATGTTCTTCTATTCGATATCCTCTATAAATTACCCAATTTTATTTCCCCGAACAATGAACCAAATGCCACTAATCAGCAATTTTGTGGAAAATAATGCAATTAGGCTGGTTCACCTTAACTTCCTTACCGTTCATGACAAGCAGCCCTCTCTCCAAATCAACCGTAAAGAATGTCATCGTATTGGACTCATGGTTCAAGGAAACCAAATGCCTGTTGTCCGGGAAAAGATTCGCATCCTTCGGATAGTCACCGCTTATAGGCAGACAAAGTATCTTCTCAAGCATCCCCGTACTCTGGTCAATCTTATACACTATGGCGCTGTTGTCCCCGGCATTGGAACTTACCAGATATTTAAAATCCTCAGAAATATTTAGCGCGCTCGCCGCAGAACCGCCTGCATGATAATCATTCAGTGTAGAAATCGTCTGGATTTTCTCAAATTCCGGATTCCCGTTTCTCTCCTCATAAGTATAGACATCGATATAATTCTTCAGCTCATGCACAATATAAGCAATCTTGCCATCCTTAGAAAACTTCATATGGCGGGGAGCCGATTCCTGCTCACTGCGAATCATATCAATCGGTTTCAGCTTTCCGTTCACATGGTCAAGACGGTAAACATTGACATGGTCAAGTCCTAAGTCTGCCGCGCACAGGTAATGGTTATCCCTCGTCATCTTCACACAGTTCACATGGGGCCTGAAATTGCGTTCCGCGATACTGCCTAAGCCTTTATGGTAAATCTCGTCCGTAATCTGTCCAATGCCGCCGTCTTCCTGCAGACGAAGCACCGTAATCTTACCGTCATGATATCCTCCGACAAACAGAAATTTATCTTCATAATCCGTGGATAGATAACATCCCCTCATACCGTTAATGCTGCCCTCATTGATAACTTCCAGGTCGCCGCCCGGCATAATCCTGTATGCCTCCACCCCGAAATCCGTAATTGAATAGAGAAATTTCCCGTTGTGGGAAATCGAAATATAGGAAGAATTGGTAATCTTCACCTGATTCTTCTCCGTCATCCTGCCGTTCTCGATATCCACGTCATAAATTTTAATGCCATATTTCTCCGCATCGCCTACCGTGTAGGTGGAAACATATGCCACATATTTTCCCTTCCCCATAATCCAACCATGCCTTTCTAGTTTCTCTTTGATTCCTAAGCCGGTGCCCTGAAACCGGCCTTCCCTGTCCTGGCCAATATCGCAAGCCACCTGACGTTAGCTTGATTTTATCACAAATCCCGGACTTTGTTAATCTTTTTCACAAAAAATGCTTTTATTTTTAAAAACACCATTGACAGACCATTTCTTTTTTGTATAATGGGATTCAACGCTTGTTTAGTTTTAGTAAACTTTATGTTTATTATCACTGAGCTCCGTGCAAGCATGACACTTGGCCCGTTACCCGCGGAAATAAATATTAAGAACAGAAAGCGTACATACAGTTATGGAAAACACTTCAGCCCGAATAGAAATCGGCAATAAAATAAAAGAACTGCGCAATTTAAAGAATCTGACACAGGAGGAACTGGCAGACCGCTGCGAATTGTCTAAGGGATTTATCAGTCAGTTGGAAAATGACCTCACTTCTCCTTCCATCGCTACCCTGATGGATATACTGCAGTGTCTTGGCACAAATTTAAAAGACTTCTTCGATGACGCGGACGACGAACAGGTCGTCTTCGGCAAAGAAGACTTCTTCGAGAAAATAGACACGGAACTGGGCAATAAAGTGGAATGGATTATCCCAAACGCCCAGAAAAATATGATGGAGCCTATCCGCGTCACCTTGGAACCGGACGGTTCCACCTATCCCGACCAACCCCACGAAGGAGAAGAATTTGGTTATGTACTGTCTGGCTCCATCATGGTCGTTATCGGTAAACGAAACATCAAAGCAAAGAAAGGGGAAGCCTTCTACTACACCCCAAACTCAGAACACTATATCAAAGCATCCGGCAAAACCGGGGCCGTTTTCCTGTGGGTCAGCACCCCACCTAACTTTTAACTTCCGGAGGAATCTACCCATGCCAAAAGAATTGATTCATTTAAATAACCTTTCCAAATCCTTTGACGGGCAGATGGTATTGGACGAACTGAATCTGAAAATCCATGAAAATGAATTTGTGACGCTGCTTGGCCCAAGCGGCTGCGGCAAGACTACCACGCTTCGTATTTTGGGAGGTTTCACCGTCCCGGACTCCGGACAGGTCATCTTCGACGGAAAAGATATCACCCATGTCCCGCCCAACTTAAGACCACTCAACACGGTATTCCAGAAATACGCGCTTTTTACCCATATGACCATCGCAGAGAATATTGCCTTCGGACTCAAAATCAAGAAAAAATCCAAGGCATACATACAGGACAAAATACAATACGCCCTGCAACTGGTAAATCTGAAAGGTTACGGCAACCGTATGCCGGATTCCTTAAGCGGCGGCCAGCAACAACGGATTGCCATCGCCAGAGCCATCGTCAATGAACCCCAAGTGCTCCTGTTGGACGAACCCCTGGGCGCCCTGGATTTAAAGCTGCGCCAGGAAATGCAGTACGAGCTTATCCGCATGAAAAACGAACTGGGCATCACTTTTGTCTACGTGACCCATGACCAGGAGGAAGCCCTGACCATGTCCGACACCATCGTAGTTATGAACCAAGGATATATCCAACAGATTGGTTCCCCGGAATCCATATACAATGAGCCTGAAAATGCCTTCGTTGCAGATTTTATCGGCGACAGCAATATTATCCCCGCAACTATGGTGGAGGATAAGCTGGTAAATATTCTTGGTTTCCGTTTCCCCTGTGTGGATACAGGGTTTGGACGCAACAGGCCCGTGGACGTGGTCATCCGCCCGGAGGACGTAGAACTCGTGACCCCGTCACAAGGCACATTGCAGGGCGTCGTGTCCCATCTGATTTTCAAGGGCGTACACTACGAAATGGAAGTCATGGCGGGCGGATTTGAATGGCTCGTCCATTCCACCGCTCTGCACCCTGTGGGAGAAGAAGTGGGTATCCGGGTCGACCCTTTTAACATCCAAATCATGAACAAACCGGAATCCGAAGACGAGGAGGCTGTGGCAATTGACATATAATAATAAGAAGAAATGGCTCTCCGCGCCTTATACGCTCTGGTCTGCTATTTTTATCATTGTACCTTTATGCATGATTTTCTATTACGGCCTGACCGACAAGACAGGCGCCTTCACCCTGGACAACATCATTGCGATTACAACCGTAGGACATGCCAAGGCACTGCGCCTTTCCATCCTGCTTTCCCTTGCCTGTACCCTGGTATGTTTCCTGCTTGCCTATCCTCTTGCAATGATTCTGGCGAATAGGAAGGGCAATAAGCACCAGTTTATTATTCTGGTTTTTATCCTCCCCATGTGGATGAACTTCCTGCTGCGCACACTGGCATGGCAGACCTTACTGGAGAAAAACGGCGTCATCAACAATGTGCTTACCTTCTTGGGAATGCCAAATATCAAAATCATTAACACGCCCGCCGCCATCGTCCTTGGTATGGTATATAATTTCCTGCCCTTTATGGTGCTGCCATTATATAACGCACTCTCGAAGATTGACGAAAATGTCATCAATGCGGCCCGCGACCTGGGCGCAGGCTCGGTATATACGTTTATCCGCATCATCCTTCCGCTCTCTGTGCCAGGCATTATCAGCGGTATCACGATGGTATTCGTGCCTGCCCTCACCACCTTCGTAATCAGCTCTTTGCTTGGTGGCAGCAAACTCCTGTTAATCGGCGACGTCATCGAACAGGAATTTACACGGGCATCCAACTGGCATCTTGGTAGCGGACTGTCTATCGTGCTGATGGTCTTTATCCTGTTCAATATGGTTTTGTCCGCTGTTTTTGATAAGGACGGGGAGGGCTCCATGCTATGAGAAACATCATGAAAAAAATTTATGTCGGGCTGATTGTCTTCTTCCTGTACGCCCCCATCGGAACGCTTATGGTATTGTCTTTCAATGCCAGCAAGGCAAGGACAAAATGGGGCGGATTCACTTTCAAATGGTACGCCGCATTATTTGAGAATGAAGAGATACTTTCTGCGCTGTTCAATACACTGCTTATCGCACTGCTCTCCGCATTGGCTGCCACTCTCATCGGAACCGTGGCATGTATCGCTATGGCAGGCATGAAGCGCAGGACGAAATCCATTATGATGGGAATCACCAACATCCCTATGTTGAATGCGGAAATCGTGACCGGTATATCGCTGATGCTACTCTATATCAGCCTGGGAATCAAGTTCGGAATGGGGACAATCCTCTTATCACATATTACCTTCAACATCCCTTATGTCATCTTAAGTGTCATGCCCCGCATGAAACAGTTGAATCCAAGCACTTACGAAGCGGCGTTGGACTTGGGCGCTTCCCACTTAACCGCCTTTTTCAAAGTAGTATTTCCCGACTTGATGCCCGGGATTTTGGCAGGATTCCTGATGGCATTCACCATGTCGTTAGACGATTTTATCATCACCCATTTTACCAAAGGCATCGGCGTGGATACATTGTCCACGAAAATTTATACAGAAGTAAAAAAGGGCATCAAACCGGAAATGTACGCCCTCTCAACGCTTATTTTCTTGACGGTGCTTGCGCTTCTGCTCTTAGTCAATCTGTCGCCGGAGAAAAAGGGTAAAAAGAATACAGTTGAAACTTTGGAAGGAAACAGAAATATACGATGAAACACTACGCCCAAATACCTCTATACAACCTGAAAGAAAACCTAACTCAACCACGTCCCAAATGCCATACGCGTATCCTGCGGTTTTTATGTATGAGTGGTATATGCGCATTCATGCCATTCCTTTTCACTGGCTGTGCCTCCCCGGTAAACGACGTAAGCGAACAAGTCATCGTCTACAACTGGGGCGAGTATGTAGACCCCGAAACCCTGGAACTGTTTGAAGAAGAGACCGGAATAAAAGTTATCTACGATGAATTTGAGACTAACGAAAGCATGTATCCAAAGATAGAAGCCGGAGCCGTCTCCTACGATGTGGTCTGTCCTTCCGACTATATGATTAGCCGCATGATTCAAAATGATATGTTGGCAGAAATCGACTTCGGGCGTATTCCCAATGCCAAATTAAACATCGGCGCCCAGTACTATGAACAGTCCAAAGGGTTTGACCCTGAAAACAAATATTCCGTGCCATACTGTTGGGGAACGGTGGGCATCCTCTACAATAAAACCATGGTGGACGAACCTATCACAAGCTGGGCACAACTTTGGGATGAAAAATATACCGACAATATCTTAATGCAGGATTCCGTCCGGGACGCTTTTATGGTGGCGGAGAAATTGAACGGTTTTTCCATGAATACCATGGTTCCTGCCGAACTGGAAACAGCCAAAAATGCCTTGATTGAACAAAAACCTCTTGTCCAGGCGTACGTCATAGACCAGGTGCGTGACAAGATGATTGGCGGTGAGGCAGCAATCGGCGTCATCTACTCCGGCGAGGCAATCTACACGCAACAAGAAAACCCTGACCTGGAGTATGTGATTCCCCAGGAAGGTACGAATGTATGGATTGATTCATGGGTTATCCTAAAAGATGCACCTAACAAAGAAAATGCCGAGAAATTCATTGATTTTATGTGCCGCAGCGACATTGCACTGAAAAATTTCGAGTATATTACCTACTCTACCCCCAATGACAAAGCCAGGGAGCTGATTGAAGATGATAAAATCCGCAGCTCCCCCATCGCGTTCCCCGACCTGTCCCAGTACGACAACCTGGAAACCTTTTCCTATCTGGGTGAAGAAGGGGATGCCATATATAATGAATTGTGGAAAGAAGTAAAGGCATATTAGGTATACCGCCTTTGCTTCTCTTGTATCAATACCCGTATGAAGTTACCGAAAGGAAAAAAGAAATGAAAAGCAACGATATCCGTCAGTTTATGAGACAAGCTGCTGCGGTGAAACCTTCCGCCAGACAGCTAGATTGGTTTGACAAAGCCTTTTACGCATTCATTCATTTCGGCATAAATACTTTTACAGACAGTGAATGGGGAAAAGGCGACGAACCGGAAACGCTATTCGCCCCACGTCAACTGGACTGTGACCAGTGGGTAGCCGCAATCAAGTCCGCCGGAATGAAAGGTATGATACTGACGGCCAAACACCATGACGGATTCTGTCTGTGGCCTTCCAAATACACACAACACAGTGTGAAGAACGCATCCATTAAGCGGGATGTCGTAGGGGAAGCAGCGGACGCCTGCCGGAGGGGCGGCATAGCATTCGGCTTCTATTTGTCCCCTTGGGACCGCAATAGCAGCCTGTACGGCTCCGAAGCATATAACGACTATTTCTGCAATCAGTTGACAGAACTTTTAACAGAATACGGGGACATTTTCTGCGTCTGGTTCGACAATGCCTGCGGCGAAGGAGCCGACGGAAAGAAACAGATTTATGACTTTCCACGCTATATTGAGCTTGTCCGCAAATATCAGCCTGGGGCAGTCATTTTCAACGACTACGGCCCGGACGTGAGATGGTGCGGAAACGAGGCAGGCAGGGCCAGATACGCGGAGTGGGCTGTAGTGCCCGCAGAACTGTGCCACTATGGCAAAATACAGACAGGAGAAGGCCCCATGGCCCAGGAAGGAAATCTGTCTTTTCTGTATAACACTTGTGAAAACTTAGGCTCCTTGGACAATATCCTATATTCCAAGGGACTTACTTTTACGCCTGCGGAAATTGATATGTCCATACGCCCAGGCTGGTTCTGGCATGAGCATGAAGAACCTCACAGTCTGGAAAGACTGTTCCATACTTACCTGGATTCGGTGGGCGGAAACTGCTGTCTGAACCTGAATGTGCCCCCTGACAGAAATGGCAAAATAGATGAAAGGGACGTACGGCGCCTTCATGAACTGGGACAACTTATCGAAAAAGAACTGGGAAATGTCCTTCTTTCGCATATAGAACAGACACCCTCCGGCTCTCCTACACAGCCCGGATATGTAATTGACCTAAAACAAGAAAACCCGGATATACGGTATGTGGTGTTACAGGAGGACATCACCAGGGGACAACGAGTAGAAAGCTTCCAAATTCTGGGCGAAACAGAAGACGGGAATCACTATCCTTTCTACCAGGGAACCACAATCGGAAACCGGAAAATCTGTCAACTGGTCAGTCCCTTTGCCGAGCAGCATCCCCTCATTCCAAATATACAGGGCAAACTAAGAAAACTTATCGTCCAAATCACATCAGCCAGAGACGAAGTGTTTATGAAAAATATAGAAATATTTTAAAAAATAATTATCTAATGCGACAACCATATGTCATATTGAATATGTTATAGTCTATTTACCACATAAAGAACGACCGGAATATAAGAGAGCTTCCGAGCGTACATGATAATAAAAGGGAGGCAAAATATGGAAAAATGGTTATACGTTATGATGATTAAAAAAGGAAAATCCTACAACAAGGTTACGAAAGCCGTCATCACAAGGCACGTGGAAAACCTGAAAAAATTAGATGCCGCCGGCAAAATAGAGCTCTGCGGCCCCTTCAAGGGCTATACCGGCGTCGCAGGTATGGTCATTTTTAAAACACAAAGCTATGAGGAAGCCGAAGCTCTGTGTAAACTGGAGCCGCTTGTGGCCGAAGGCTATGCCACGTACACGCTTGCATCTTTGCAAGTGGCCGATAAGGATAACAACTATTTACTATAGAAAATTACGGACAGAAAATCCATAGGATTGTTTTTTAATAGCATCCACGTTATACTGTAAAAAATAAAAAGGAGATTTACTATGTCAAAAAGAAAAGCATTTGTCAGTATCCACGAATGCGTCGCCTGTGGCTGCTGCATGAAAGTTTGTCCAAGAAACGCAATCTCCGTTCCCAAAGGCATCTATGCCGAAATCAACAAAGAACTGTGCGTTGGGTGCGGAAAATGTGTAAAAGAATGTCCCGCGAGCGTTATCACATTGAAGGAGTCGGAAGAATGAAAAGAAAAAAGAACTGGTATGACTACTTATGGATTGTTTCCCTCACCTATCTGGTCCTGGGATTTTTCAATATCCTCTTCGCATGGCTGGGACTTTTGTGTTTCTTTATACCGCTTATCATAGCCATTGTGAAAGGTAATAAAGCTTATTGCAACAAATATTGCGGCAGGGGGCAGCTATTCGCCCTTGTGGGCGGCAGATTCGGACTCTCCCGCAAAAAAGACATCCCCGGATGGATGAAATCACCCTACTTCAGATATGGTTTTCTTGTCTTCTTCTTTGCCATGTTCTTCCTTATGCTGTGGAATACTTACCTGGTATTTGCGGGAACCAAAACCCTGGGCATGGCGGTAACCTTGCTGTGGAGCTTTAAACTCCCATGGCATTGGGCTTACCACGGCACACTGTTCTCTGACGGTGTGGCACAGTTTGCTTTCGGCTTTTACAGCGTGATGCTTACATCCACCGTACTTGGATTTCTTACAATGGTCTTGTTCAAACCCCGTTCCTGGTGCGTATACTGCCCCATGGGAACCATGACGCAGCTCATATGCAAAATAAAAAACTGACTGTGACAGCCAAAAAGAACCATCCGAAACAAGCCTAACATACAACAGAAACTTCACATAACAGGTTTTGCCAATAGCGAGCCGACGCTCCCAAAATGCTCCACAAATGACCGATGATTGGCATTGTGTGAAAGGACTTTCCTCTATGTTTATAGAAATTACCGACGATTTTTCCCTAACCAAAATAGCCGAAAGCGGGCAATGTTTCCGCGCAAAACTTCTTGATGACGGCACATGGCGTTTTATAACAGGAAAAAACATTCTGCACATCAGGCAACATCCCCATAACCGGTACGAAATCGACTGCAGTGCATCCAAATGGCATCAAACTTGGCTTCCCTACTTTGACCTTGACCGCAATTACAGTCTGGTTCGCTCCCGGATTGCCGAGACCGATTCCTATATGAAAAACGCTGCGGACAGCGGAACGGGACTGCGCATTCTTCGGCAAGACCCATGGGAAATGCTACTCACTTTTATAATTTCACAGCAAAAAACCATTCCTGCAATCAAATCCTGTGTGGAAAAAATTGCAGGAATGTATGGAGAGCTTGTGGAAACACCCTATGGAAGAGTGTATCTTTTCCCCTCCGCCAGTCAAATGCAAAATTGTAGCGCCGAAGAACTAAACCAATGTAAATTAGGATACCGCACCCCATATATTCAAGACGCAATCGACAAAGTAACTTCCGGACAGCTTAATCTGGACACACTGTATTCCTACAGCGACATGCAGCTATTCAACGCCTTAAAATCCGTCCACGGAGTAGGTGATAAAGTCGCCAACTGTATCGCCCTGTTTGCGTACGGCCGTACTTCCCTTGTCCCTGTCGACACCTGGATTAGAAAAGTCATAGACAATGTATATGACGGACAAAGCCCGTTTACCAGATACGGCAATGATGCCGGCATCATGCAACAATACATATTTTACTATGCACAGCATAATAAAAAGAGCCTGTGACAAAACATTGTGTACGATACCGGCTAAGAACCGGCCGATGCTGTCTGTACTTGTCAATGATAAACTATCTGCGCACTTTCGATGGTGGAGGACGTTTTTTTGCACTGTATGCTCCAAATATTGACCGGCTTGTCTCCACAAGTATAATACTTGTGCGTATCTGTGTAATCCTCCCCCTTCGTCTTGCTCCAACTGCTCCCGTCTACAGTTCCCAGGCCGCAATTCCTGTGCCTATGATGGTACTGGTTATGGTACAAGCCAGATTCGCCTTTTGAACTGCTGTAGCATTCCGTATCTACCCTGCAATCTCCCTGTGGGCAGCTCTCCATGTGGTTATGTCCGGCGCCTCCATAGCATCCTCCCGGATTTGCGCCATTGACCTGATTCACACTCACGGTATTCCCTGCCCCGTCCTTATGTACATGGTAATTATACTGGATAGTGCCGTTTGCCGGCTGCTTCTGTGCATACCCTACCGTATAACCCAGCCGGTAATAAGCCTGGTTATCGGCGCCTGTCCCTAATAAAAGATTTCCGTCCACCCATGCCGCGCATCCCGCCGACAAATTGTCCGCCGAAGCGGCCGCAACAGGAATCTCCTGTATCTCCTGGACAGATGCGTCCGTTGTCAATTTACCGTCTTGTGTCCTGTACAGTTTCACTCCTTCTTCATATCCATACTCAAATATTTCCAAAGGGACGGACTGGCTTGCCGCCACCTGTGCCAGTATGGTATCGAATCCAACCGAGAGAGGGTCTACCGCATCAGACGGTTTCACATGCACAACACCTATATTTTCCTCCGTGCCAAGGGATATGCCTCCGCCCCCTGTTGTCAGATATGTATGCATAACGGCTAACTGCTCCACAACGGCCTTTTTAAAACTGTCAATCTTGTCCGCAAGTCTATATAAATCAGCGGAATCAATCACAACCGAATCCTGCCCCTTCTGATAAACAATTACACCCTTAGACTTTAGCCCACCCGCCGTAGTGTGCTCTGTCTCTTTTGCCATAGAAACCGTAGAAATTCCAAATATCATTGCCGTCATAATAGACACCAATATCCATTTCTTTGTCATAAGCTCCCTCCATTCTTTATCTTCTCTGCCTGCCGCAGCGTGCCGGACTGACCTGCATCCTTCTTCTCACCGGATGTCCCTGCTTCCTCTACATCTTCATCTACCCCAGATATATGTGATTTCTCTCTGCCTTCTTCTGTTTCGGATATGTCTGCTTCCTCCCTACCATCAATTTCTTCGGATGCGTCCGATTCCTCTCTCTCTTCATTTGATTCGGATGCATCTGTCTCTTTTTCACCTTCCATTTCTCCGAATACGTCCTGCTCCTCCCTCTCTCCACTTGTTTCGGATGTGTCTGTCTCTTCCGTACCTTCAATTTCTCCGAATACATCCGATTCCACCCTGTCTTCATCTGTCTCGGACACACCGGAGTCTTCTGTATCCTCACCTACTTCAGAGTCATCCGATTCCACTTTGCCTTCGCCTGATTCGGATGTACCCGACTCTTTACTTTCAGTTTCTTTGAACCCCTCCGCCTCCTGCGCATCACTTTCTCCTACATCATCCATCGTTTCTTCATCCTGTCTGTCTCCATTCTCCCACTCATATTGTTGGGAAAACAATACCGTGCCAAGAGTATTGTCCGTCCCGCAAAACGCGGACGGCTCATACACAACATCCGGTATTGAAGACAGTTTTGTTTCTAAAAATGCCACATCTTCACCGTAAATGCTTACGCTGCCGCCTTCCTCTTCATACACAATACTGCCGGAAGATACAATCTTCCTATTTTCTTCTGGTGCGGCATACGCCAGACAACATGGCATTGCCACCGCCATAGCCGCCACCGCCGGAAATATTCTCTTTTGTGCCATCAAGCTACCTCCTTTTGCTTTGCTGTTTCCTGCACCATCTTATTTTTTAACACCGGACAACTATCGTTCCTGTTTCATCGTCCCCACTACTAAATTGCGCCAACCCTCCTTTCTTACCGCGAACTGCAAACGGCTAAAACGAGCCTGCCCTTCGCCTATAAAATTAAAAAACTGGAAATCACACCTGCGGACGCAGATGATTTACCCGAGACGGGTAGATTAGTAACCATATATGATATATGGTTACTAATGTAGATATTATATGGAATCCCTTAATAAAAGTCAAGTATGAAACGCAGATTACTCTGCCGCCTTTGTTAAAACACGCTTTGCCTCTGCCACAATCTCGCTGTCCGTGCGGAATATACCGTATTCACCCATCGCCGCAATTCCCATAGGTACACCTTCCTTGCGGTAACACATTCCGCTTTCCACAATTTTTTTTGCGGACAAATGATAGTTGGTAATCCGTGTTTTCTCCAGGAAATACCTGATTACATCAGGTGAAACGCCTGCCCCTGCCATAATCAAAGGCCCCTCTGTTTTGTGCTGCATCTCACACAGCTCATTGAGCAAAGACATGCCCGTAAGGCAGTCGGCTTTCTGCCCTGACGTCAGAATCGTATCAATGCCAAGCGCCTTAGCTTGCCGATATGTCTCCAAAGGCTCGGCACACACGTCAAACGCCCGGTGCAGCGTCACTTTCATACTGCCTGCCGCATCCATCAGTTCCTTCATCCGCTCCATATGCAAACCGCCGTCCTTCGTAAGACACCCGATAACGACACCCTCGGCGCCTGCCTCCCGGAACAGCACGACTTCTTTCTTCAAAATCTCAAATTCATGTTCCGTATAAAGAAAATCCCCGAAACGAGGTCTTAAAAGTACGCGAATCGGAAGCTCACAGTATTTCTTCACCTGTTCAAACAATGCGATACCGGGGGAAATACCTCCTATAATAAGAGCCGAACACAATTCCAGCCTGTCCGCTCCGCCTTCCTGGGCCGCCAAAGCCGACTCCACGCTGTCCACACAACATTCCAGAATATATTTACTCATATCAATATCCATGCCTTTCTCTCAACCTGCAAACTTTGGGCCACAGGTATAAATTCGCAGATAAAAAATATTTTTATACCCATATTTCCATTCCGCAATGTATCTGTACAAGCTTATCTTTCATGATAGGTTTCATCAAATTAAACGCTTTGCTCCCGGTGCAATGCCCCGTGTAAAAAAGAATGTCTTCTTCTGCTAACATCTCTGCAGTCCGGCAGATTATATCTTTTTCCTGTTCCGTATAATCTGTCTTTTTCATCATGTGAAATCCACTGAACACCACACCAGGGGCTTCTCCATATATTTCCCGGTATCTGTCCAGGATATTCAGGATTCCGTTATGTGCACAGCCGGAAACCAACAAGCTCTTCTTCCCCTGCACCACCAGGCATTGTTCATGAAGAAAGCTGTCCTGGATGTCAAGACCATCTTTGCGTACGGATAAACCGACATTACTCTTAGGCCAATATTTTCTCCCTGTAATTCCCGTAAAAACCGAAATCTCTCCGTCAATCCTTAAGTCTCCGTCCAAAAGCACCACACTCTTCAACGCGCCGATTTCCTTATCGATTCCAATATATCTTTCATTATGGTAATAATCCAAAAGAGCAGTCCTTTGCATATAGACTGCTGCCCTTTGGTTCATCTTACAAAACTCCGGTATGCCTCCTGAATGGTCATAATGCCCATGACTCAATATGAGCGTGTCCACCTCGGATAAAGAGATACCTAATTTTTCCGCATTATCCCACGTCTTCCCACTGGCGCCCGTATCCACCAACAGCTTATGCCGCCCCGTGTCGATATAGACGCTTAGTCCATGCTCACAAGCACACTGCAAATTTCCGCATGTGTCTTCCATCAAAACAACCATCCGCATTTCTAATTCCCCACAATACTAATGGCATGCATATAGGCGTCGGAACCACGCGCACAGGTAACCGTAAGTTTCCTGCCCCTGAGCAGAACCTTACAACCAGTAACGCTTTGAAGCACGTCAAGCTTTAACTCCATATCACCGTCAGAAGTCTTCAATATCAAAATGTTTTCGTTGGACTTACTGCTCACCGTACCACTGACTGTGGCCGGAGACGAAGTATCCACCGTGGCGGGAATCACGCTCTCCTTAGCCCCTACAATAGTCGCCGCATGCATGTAAGCGTCGGAACCGCGGTAAACGGCCACCGACAATTTCCTGTCAGGAATGATAAACATCCCGTTTCTGGAATCCGTGTTCTTGTCGATTACAATCTGCATTTCTCCATAAGCCGTATCGAAATACAAAAGGTCCTCCTTCGTCTTCTTGTTCACCGTCCCTGTAACGGTCGTGGTATCGACTCCCACAGGCGACTCCGGCGCAGGCGTAAGTGAAGAAGACGGTGTCGTCGAAGTACCGCTCCCCGAACCTGACGAACCCGATGAGGCATCGGAAATACTTGTCGCATGCATGTAGGCGTCCGAACCCCTCACACATGTTATACTGTATGTCTTATCGGCTACAAGAACCGAGCACCCGCTCATATTCGTGTTGGAATCCAACTTAATCTGCATCTCTCCCTGGGCCGTCTTCACATAGAGTACATCGCCCTTGGATTTCTCGCTAATCGTCCCTGTGACTGTGGCACTGCTTGAAGAATCTAAGGTGACGTCCGCCGCCTGGGCTGCGCTCGTAATCTTAACGGCATGGAGATAACCGTCATTGCCATGGGACACGGAAACACTGATACTGCTCCCCGGAAGCAATATCTTACATGCACTGGCATCCGTACCGCTGTCCAGTTTAATCTCCATATTTCCCTCTTTGGTAGAAAGCTTAAGTAACTCCGTGGTCGTCCCCGCCATCACGCTTCCCTTCACTGTGGCAATCACTTCCGCGGCCTGGGAGGTAAATTTCTCTGCTGGGCTTAACAATATCCCGGACACAAGGCAGGCTGCCATACATAATTTCATCATATGTTTTTTCATAATAGTCCCCCATTCCTACTCAACCTGCAAAATTTAGGCAAGGCCTAAAATATTCTTATTCACTGGCCTTTCTTATAAAAATGGCATTGTTCTCGCGAGCCATCACAGGTCAAAAAACTGTCATATTATGTAAATTTGGTTATGTAAACTCATAATACATCATCCATTATGAAAAAGCAATATACTTTCTATGCAAAACTATGCAAAATTAATCTGTCATGTATAATGCCCTCCATCCGGACACTCTAATACGTCCCTTATCGGTCTTTAAATTGACGGCAAAATGGCCGTTTTATCAATTCTTAATATGTCACCGGCTATAATCCCAGAAGTCCCAAATGAAATCATCGCACAATTCAATAGATTGATATATGTCCTGCCAGAAATGATTACATAAGTATCGGCATATTACGTTTTTACGGCTTCCCATATTTTTCTCGCCATTTTCTACCGCGCCCGCCTTAAAAATTCCAAAAAAAACAGCATCTTTGTGTTGAAATTCCTGCATTGATTTGATAAGATAGGTATTCAATCATCAGAAATATTTCTGAGATTGAACCGCTACAATATTACAACTTTTATGACGGAGGTATCATCATGGCTGCACGTATTAAAAATATGACAGACGGGAAGCCGGCTTCCCTCATCCTCGCTTTTGCAATGCCGCTTATGGTCGGCAATGTTTTCCAACAGCTCTACACCGTCGTGGATACGATGGTCGTCGGCAAAGCTCTCGGTGTGACCGCCCTAGCCGCCATCGGCGCTGCCGACTGGCTGAACTGGCTTATGCTTGGCATCATCCAGGGAATCACTCAAGGATTCGGCATCCTCATGGCGCAGGAATTTGGTGCAGGCAGGCATGAGGACTTGCGCAAGACCATCGGCTGCTCCCTTTCTCTATCTCTTCTGTCCTCCGTGCTGCTTCTGGGCGCAGGGCAGTTGATTGTGCGCCCTGTCCTCGGACTTTTACAGACGCCGCCGGAAATTATAGACAACGCTATCCTCTACCTGCGCATTATGTATCTTGGTGTCCCGGTGGTGATGGCATATAACTTATTTGCAACCGTCCTGCGCTCTTTAGGAGATGGCAAGACTCCTTTACATGCCATGATTGTGGCCGCCGTCGTCAATATCATACTGGATTTATTCTTCGTGATTGTCCTGGGCTTCGGCATTGCAGGAGCCGCCGTGGCTACTCTCATTGCCCAGCTTGTTTCCAGTCTCTTCTGCCTGTACCACATCCGCAAGATAGAGTTCCTGGCGCTTAGCCCTTCGGATTTCAGTTTGCAGGACCACCGCCCTGCCAAGCTGCTTATGCTGGGTTCTCCCATGGCATTCCAGAATGCAATCATATCCATCGGCGGTATGATTGTACAGTTTGTAGTCAACGGCTTCGGTGTCATCTTCATTGCCGGGTTTACCGCCACCAACAAGCTCTACGGTGTCCTGGAAGTGGCAGCCACTTCTTACGGATATTCCATGGTTACCTACACAGGACAGAACTTGGGCGCAGGCAAGGCAGAGCGCATCCGAAAAGGCACCCGGGCTGCCATCCTGATTTCGTTGGTTACTTCGTCGCTCATCGCAGCTGTCATGCTTCTTGGAGGTAAGGCTATCCTTAGCTGTTTTATCTCAGGGACACCGGAAGAATTTGAACAGACACTGCAGATTGCCTATTATTATCTTAGCATTATGAGTATTTTCCTGCCTGTTCTCTATATCCTGCATATCACCCGTTCCACCATCCAGGGGATGGGTAACACCGTCCTGCCTATGGTTTCGGGCATCGCAGAATTTATTATGCGTGCCATGACTGCCATTTTGCTGCCTATGCTCATAGGAAGCACCGGTATATTCTATGCGGAAATCATGGCATGGCTAGGGGCAGATTTGATTCTCATCTGCAGCTACTTTTCAGTGGTCAGGAAAATGGAGAAGCTCATAGCGACGAATACCACTCCGGCCGAACATACATAAGATTTACAACCAGATGAAAAGAACCGCCGTAGACAGTAAATAAAATTTACTGCTTACAGCGGTTCTTCTTTTCCTACTTATAAGAAACCCCGTATCTGCCCTACAAACTCTTCCTCCAGCTTAATTAACTTCTCCGCAATCTCCCTGGATTTTTCATCGGCCGCTTTATACTGGTTCAGATACTTGCTAAGCGACTTCACTCCCATATTGCACCCGTCTGTCATCAATCCTGCAATCGTCTGGTCCGATTCACGCATTACCAGCCTTACATTTGTTTTGAGCCATGACATACTCTTCGCCATAGGATTCGGTTCCTTGCCCTCATCGTGATATTCTTTCAAAAGCGCCCGTATCTTCTCATCCAGTCTGATATGCCCATCTTTGCAGTGAATCAGATGTTTTTTGAGTTCCTCACTGTTTACATATTCTAAAACATCGTCAATGGAGTCAATCCCCATCTTTACTCCCGCGTCACATTCGCGCAGCAGCCTTATCGTATCCTGCTCTATCATAATCCATACAACTCCTTTTATCTTCTGATAGAGACAGTATACGCCGTATAAGCAATCTTATACGGATTAATAGTTATCCGCGCAAACCTCAAAATATGCCTGGGGATGGGCGCATACAGGACAAATTTCAGGCGCCTGTGTACCGACAACGATATGTCCGCAGTTGCGGCATTCCCATACTTTTACTTCGCTCTTCCTAAACACTTCCTGCATCTCTACATTCTTTAAAAGCGCACGGTAACGCTCCTCGTGATGTTTCTCAATCGCGGCAACCATACGGAATTTCTCTGCCAGTTCATGAAACCCTTCTTCCTCTGCGGTTTTTGCAAATCCGACATACATTTCAGTCCACTCATAGTTCTCGCCCTGGGCTGCAGCCGCAAGATTTTCCGCCGTACTGCCGATTCCGTACAGCTCTTTATACCAAATCTTGGCATGCTCCTTCTCATTATTTGCAGTCTCCTGGAAAATTGCCGCAATCTGCTCAAAACCTTCCTTCTTTGCCTTAGATGCAAAGAACGTATAATTGTTTCTTGCCACCGATTCCCCGGCAATCGCCGCCGCAAGATTCTTCTCTGTCTGTGTGCCCGCATAAGGACTCTTATTCTCTGTCTGTGCCATAGTTGCCCTCCATATTCAATGATGTTATCGCTTCTTCAGGTTAATCCATAAATTCTACATTTCCAGTATCAATATGGTAAATTGCCCCGCTTACCTTTAGTGTATCCTCTTCTTTGAGTTTTAAACTTTCCTTAATCACAGATACACTCTGCGCAACATTCAAACGGCTTGCCTGAATCTCGTCCTTCTCATCACCAATCGCCCGGCGTATCTGGTCAGTAATAGATTTCACGAAACCTGAAACCTCACTTCCCATTGCCGCTCCCACCGCACCGCAGTGAGTATGTCCCAACACAAGCACAAGATTACAGCCAAGATGCTCGGCCGCATATTCGATGCTGCCCAACTGGTGATTGTCAATCACATTGCCTGCCACGCGGATGACAAATAATTCGCCGATTCCTGCCGTAAAAATACTCTCGGGAATAACTCTTGAGTCCGAACAGGTTATGACAACTGCATAAGGCTCCTGTCCTTCATCACATGTCTTCTTGCGAATCTGTAAGGATATATCTCCCGGATTACTCGCCGCCTCCAGGTACCGCTTGTTCCCTTCTTTTAATTTTTCCACTGCTTCCGCAGCCGATAAATTCTGATGTGCCATCCTTTAATACCTCCTATTTCTGTAATGTATTCCCACACTTAAACTACATCCATGTGGTTCCTGCCATCTCACACAAAAGTATACCATAAATTACCTGCAAAATCATTTATTTCCTAAACTTTACCGACAATCTCATACGCTATGCATGGGACAATTCTTCCGTTGCCCTGCGTAACCACGCCAATTCTTCGCCCTCAAAATATGGTGAGAGGCTCTCATACACTTTCTCCTGGTACGCATTCAGCCATTGCAATTCCCGTCTTGACAAAAGTTCCGGCAGCACCGCATCCCGGTCAAAAGGCACCATGGTAAGCGGCTCTAAATACATAAACTGTCCATGCCCATTCCTCTCTCCCATACGGCACAGCACAAGATTCTCATGGCGGATGCCAAACTTTCCTTCCAGATAAATGCCCGGCTCATTGGAGAGCACCATACCTTCTTCAAGAGGGACATTCCCCGATGTCTCCGTGATGCGCCACTGGAACCGTTGGGGTCCTTCATGTACATTCAGAAGATATCCTACGCCATGTCCGGTGCCATGATTATAGTCAAGCCCCTCCTCCCACAGAGGTTCCCTGGCGAGCACATCCAGGTTCTGCCCGGAAACGCCTTTCACAAACCGTGCCGCCCCAAGCGCCAAATGCCCCCGAAGCACAAGCGTATAATATCTCTTTTCTTCCTCCGTTACCGTCCCAATGGCCAAGGTGCGCGTGACATCTGTGGTGCCATCCACGTAATGCCCGCCCGTATCCGCAAGGCACAAGCCTCCCGCCACAATCTGTACATCCGTCTCCTCAGTGGGCTCATAATGCACTACCGCCCCGTGGGCGCCGTAAGCGATAATGGGTTCAAAGCTAGCTCCCAGATATCCTTCCATCTTCCTGCGGAATGTCTCTAACTTCCTGGCGGCGTCAAGCTCCGTAATTTTTTCCCTGTCCGCACTCGTTTTCAGCCAGCGCATAAACTTCGTCACCGCCACGCCGTCCTTCACATGGGCATCCCGTATATGCGCCATCTCCTGTAGCGTCTTGACAGCTTTCATATGAAGGACGGGACTGTCTTTGTCAATTCTCTCTGCCGCCGCAGGCACACTGTTATACAGCCTGTAATTCACGCTGCCGCTGTCACACCACACCCTGCTCAATGCCGGAATTTCCTGCAGTTTCTGTTCCACCGCCTCATAGGCATCCACCGTTACTTGCGCCTCAGAAAGCTTCTCAAGAATTTCTTCCGAAAAAGCCTCCCTGTGGGCATAAAGATATGTCTGTCCCTGCTCCACCACAAGATAGGCCATGAAAACAGGCGTGTATGCCACATCGTCGCCACGCAGGTTGAGCAGCCATGCAATCTCATCCAAGGCAGTAAGAAGCAGGATGTCCGCTCCCTGCGCACGCATCTGTTCCTGTACGCCGCACAGTTTCTCCTCCCTGCTCCTTCCTGTATAATCCGTACTGATTTCCCACACAGGCTTTGCGGACATAGGCGGACGGCCTATCCAGACCATATCCACCAAGTCCTCTCCGCCTGCGAAGGAGATTTTCTTTGCCGCCGTCTTCTGTGCCATCTTGTGCACAAAACGCTGACTGAGCGTGCGCCCGTCAAAGCCCACCACGCTGCCCTCTGTAAGCATATCATTCAAATATTCCTCAAGCGCGGGCACACCAGGCTGCCCCATACGCATAAGCGCAATTGAGCTGCCGGCAAGCTGCTGTGCCGCCTGGATAAAATATCGGCCATCCGTCCACAACGCCGCCTGGTCAGGCAGCACGACTAGAGTACCCGCCGAGCCGGTAAATCCGGACATATATTCTCTGGCTTTAAAATATTCCCCCACATACTCTGAGCCGTGGAAATCTTCCGTAGGAATGATATATGCGGAAAGATTCCGCTCTCTCATCAATTTCCGAAGTCTGCCTAACCTGGCATCTATATCCATAACACGCCTCCATGTCCTCAAGATTTACCGCGCAACCGCGGGACAGCCGCTATATCACTTATCTCAAATCTTAATCAACTCATACTGGTCCGTACCCAGCCCTATCTTGACTGCATGGGCGACACAACTCTTCCATTCCGCGTCAGGATGGGTCATATGGAAATGGTCGTGTCCCTCTTCATTGCCATGCTTCTCCAAATTTTCTCCCAGTATACTACTCTTTACCGGCTCCATCTGGTTGCACAAATCCGCACATGCCTTATCTAACGCCACAGGGTCAAAGGATGCCAACATCCCCACATCAGGAATAATCGGAATATCATTCTCCGAATGACAGTCGCAGTTGGGCGATACGTCGCATATGAGGGAAATATGGAAACAAGGACGGTCTTTGCACACTGCCAGACTGTACTCCGCAATCTTATAATTCAACAGTGCCACCGAATCCGAGGACTCCGCAGAAATCGCATCCTTCGGGCAAACTGCCAGACAGCGTCCGCATCCCACACATTTATCATGGTCAATCTTCGCTTTTCCATTCTCAATCACAGGAGCTGCATGGGCACATATTTTGTCACATGCCCCGCATCCTACACACAAAGAATCGTCCACATTGGGCTTGCCATCGCAGTGCTGCTCCATCTTGCCGCCCCTGGAGCCGCTGCCCATGCCGATATTCTTAAGGGCACCGCCAAAACCTGCCGCCTCATGCCCCTTAAAATGAGTCAGGGAAATAAAAACATCCGCATCCATCACCGCATGGCCTATCTTCGCCTCTTTCACATATTCGCCATTGACAGGCACAAGGGTCTCGTCGGTACCCTTAAGCCCGTCTCCGATAATCACATGACACCCTGTCTGATAGGGAGAAAAGCCATTCATATAGGCAGTCTCCAGATGGTCCAATGCATTCTTCCTGCTCCCCACATACAGCGTATTACAGTCTGTCAGATATGGTTTTCCCCCAAGCTCCTTGACATAGTCAGCTACCACCCTGGCATAATTAGGACGCAGAAATGCCAGATTTCCATACTCGCCGAAATGAATCTTAATTGCCGCATACTTATCCTGAAAGTCAATATTCTCAAATCCCGCTGCTTTCATCAGGCGATGGAGTTTCTGCAAAAGATTCTCATGTCCTGTCGCCTTAAATGACGTAAAATATACATTTGCTTTTTCCATTTTTGTTCGTCCTCCGTTTTTATTGATGTACTCTCGCAGCCACTCTTGCACCCTCCTCTTAGTTAAGCACAAAAAAATGCCTAGAATACATATTGTTATCAGTCAAACATCTTAAGCCTCTCGGTCATCACCGCATACTGTTCCTTAATCTTTAGGTACAGGCCAATCGTATCTTCCTTCTGTCTCTCAAACTTCTTGATAATGCTGTCATAATTGCGCTCTAAGCTTGTGACGACGTTCTTGTTAATCTTTCCCTGGTCCGCATCGCCATTCATGATATCCAGTATTTTCTCCTTATCGAATGCCGCCTTATAGCTGCGCTTGCCGTAGAGTGCGCTCAGAATATCCGCCACCGCAATAATCTGCTGCGGCAGTGTCAGTTCTTCCGCCTTCAGCCCCTTATGGTAGCCCGTGCCATCCAGTTTCTCATGATGCCTGACTGCAATCTGCAGTACCGAATCATCCACCACGCCTTCCAGAATCATCTCCGTAATGCGGACATGGGCTTTCATAACTTTCATCTCTTCGTCGCTTAGTCTTCCTGTAGATTCCAAAATACTGACAGGAATCGCAATCTTACCCAAATCATGCAAAAGCGCCCCGTAATGTAAATCCCGCATCTCCCTGCCCGACAACCTCGCAAGGCGCCCCAACTGCTCCGCAAAGTTTACTGTAGCAAGCGTATGTATAACCGTGTGCTCACTCCTGAAATCAATCGAGTACACTAACATCTCCAGAAAACGCCGCTTATACTTCTCCGAAAATGCCCGTTTCGCCAACAGTACTTGCAGTTCTTCCCTGTACTTGCCGTTCACTAAATTCTCCGTAATCTCATATCGCTCCTGGGCTCTGTGGAAAATGTCTAACGCCGCGCCCGAGAATTTGATATCTCTGTATTTCACGAAATAGTCCGGCGCCAGGTTCTCTTCTTTCAAATGTAAAAAGGTATCCATCTTGTCCGCCAGGCTAAGAAGCTCTATGGTGTGTTTATAACGGCTTTGTATCAGGTTATGCCTGTTATAATCCAGGTGATGATACAGCACTACCTCCGCCTTGTCCTCCATAGGTGAGAGATATTTTAAAAACAAAAATCCGTAAACGGAATGCGGCCATGGATTTTTCGTCTCAAAATCACTCACGCTCTGGATATTGTCCGCCTTATAAAGTCCGATGTCATGCAGGATGCCGAGCATGGTGTAATCCACCAGTTCCTGCTCCGTATAATGCTGGTCCGTGTATGTGTTCTCATACTCCATCATCTTATAGAAAATATAACCTGTAATCTCCCCGTGGTTCATAATTTTCTGATTGATGATTCCCAATGTCTTCCTGATAATCTCGTTGACATCTTTACTGCTGATTATACTCATTGATAGGTTCCTCTTTAACGCACATCATTCTGAATATCTTTTTGCCATGCTTTTCCAGACAACTAAAAGTATTCTATCATTTTTCTACTATAAGCTGCAATCACTATTTTTTCTTTTCCAAATCTTTTCAGTATGCAAACATATGTTTGTATGCTATACTTCTTATTATACAACTGGAAAGGAACTTTGGCACATGAAGCAGCACACTTACCTGTGTATCGACCTGAAATCTTTCTACGCATCCGTAGAATGCGTAGCACGCGGCCTTGACCCGATGACTGTAAACCTGGTTGTTGCAGACCCGCAACGCACCGAGAAGACTATCTGTCTTGCCATCACGCCTGCTATGAAGGCATTGGGTATCAAAAACCGCTGTCGGCTCTTTGAAATTCCAAAACATGTCAAATATTTGACGGCGCCGCCGCGGATGCAGAAATATATAGATACGGCGGCAGACATTTATGCTATCTACTTAAAATATGTTGCCCCGGAAGACATCCATGTCTATTCCATAGACGAAGTCTTCATGGATGTTACGGATTATCTGAGTCTATATCGTCTGTCCGCCCGTGGGCTTGGACAAAAGATTATGGATGACATCTATTATAGCACCGGCATCCGCGCCACCTGCGGTGTGGGAACCAACCTCTACCTTTCCAAAGTTGCCCTGGATATCACCGCCAAGCATGCCGATGATTTCATCGGGGAACTGGACGAGGAGAGCTACCGCGACAGCCTGTGGAGCCATAAACCGCTCACCGATTTCTGGCGCATCGGTTCAGGAACAGCTAAACGCTTAGAGCCTTACGGCATACGCACGATGAAAGATATTGCCGAGGCCGACGAAAATTTCCTTTACCGTCTCTTTGGAATTGACGCGGAGCTGCTTATAGACCATGCATGGGGCAGGGAGCCCGTCACCATGGCAGACATCAAATCCTATAAGTCACACTCCAACTGCATTGGCAGCGGACAAGTACTTTCCTGCGACTATCCTTACGAAAAGGGTATGCTGATTGCCAAGGAGATGATGGACTTGCTCTGCCTGGAGCTGGTAGAAAAAAAACTGGTCACCAAATCCATCACCCTGCACGTAGGCTATTCCAACAGGTTGAATATTCCTTCTGCCCACGGCAGCGCCACACTGGATACGGAGACCAATTCCGACCTTCTGCTTGTCCCGGCAGTGACAACACTGTACAAGCGTATTGTAAATCCATCCTGCGGCATACGCCGCGTCAATATCACCTGCAACCATGTCATGCCCGAAGAATACCGCCAGTACAATTTCTTCGTGGATGCCGAAGAACTGGAACGGAGCCGTAAAATACAGCAGGCGGTAATCGACATCAAAAATAAATTCGGCAAAGACGCCATTTTAAAAGGCATGAACCTGGAAGAAGGCGCCATGACAAGAGAACGTAACCATCAGATTGGAGGACACAAAAGTGGGGAATAAGCCAAGAAACAAAATGCCCATCGAAGAGCGCGCAAAACAGTTCATGCCTTTCGCGGCGCTAAAAGGGCTGCCAGACGCATTGTCTGCCAAGGAGAAAATCACGGTTCCCAAAATAGAACTTTCTGAGGAAATGGCAGAAACATTAGACCGCGCAATGCACGGTCTAAGTAAGGGTCGAATCGCTTCCGTAGTCTACTTTCACAAGGGCGAATATGTCAAACTAACAGGTATGGTGGCACGCATCGACGAATCCGGACGTCTGTTGCAGATTGTCAATACAAAGATTTGCTTTGATGATATATTGGAAGTCACTTTCCCGGAATAAGAATTTTGTTGTCCCTCTTTTTTCGCTCCCGTTTATATTCATACATTTTCTCGTCAGCCTCCTTCAACAGTGTCTGATAATCTATCCCTTCTTCCACTAGCCTATAGCCGAAGGAAAACCGGATTGGAACACTGCCGCCGTCCGGCAAATCCACATGACTGCACGTTTGGATATCATCAAGCCTGGATATAGCGTCACTTAACATCTTTTCTTCGTCATATTGATATAAAAACAGGACAAACTCATCCCCTCCCAGTCTGGCAGCCACACAGTGCCGTGCATCTAGCGCTGAAATAAGCCTGGCAATTTCTTTTAAGTACGCATCCCCCATCTCATGTCCGTATGTATCATTAATCGTCTTCAAATTGTCGGCATCGACCATGACAAGCGCACTGTGCCCAACCCCTTCCGGCGCCCGCAGCATCTTTTCAATTCTCATGTCTATGCCCCGCCGGTTATAAAGCCCTGTAAGCAAATCAATATCTCTTTCATTCTCAATCTGCTTACGCCTCTGCACTTCATCCGTCACATCAATTACAACGCCAAAGACTCCGCCTCCGTCACTGCTCTCTTCCAACTTCACATAGCGTCCGTCCAATTCAAATACGCCGGGTTCATCCGCCGCCGAGTGTCCCCGCAGCCTGTCGATAAATGCTTTGAATGCTTTATAGTCAGAAGACAGCTTCTCACATTCCACACTGCCAAGCATTAGTATCCTGGGTACATACTCTGTAAAACGCACCCTCTTCATATATTCATTGTACTCATACACGCCTATATACATATTTGTTTTGCTTAAGACATAGGACATCTTTTCATTATAATTCAAAAGGCTGTTCTTCATCATGTTAATATAGCTGCTCAACTGCGAAAATTCCACACTGCTATGGCTATCAACTATCTCGTCAAGATTTCCCCCGGCAATCATATGTAACTTCTCATTAATGCTGTGGATACCGTCTACCACATACTTATTCATATATCTGGTCACGGCATGAGACAAAATCAGCGCTATCATAATCAGGCAAACCGTAATCATTACCGTGACGGATGGAACCCTCTTGTAAAGCTCACGACTCGAAATAATCCTCCCTATATAATTCGAGCCGGCTTTCTTAAACACGCAGTATGCCCTTCCACCATTTATCTGGGCATGGAATCCTTCCTGGTCCTTAATTTTGTTGAGCGCCAAACCGATTCCCGCAATGTTCTTCCCCACACATTCTAACGCCGTGGAGCCTACGATTTCTCCGCTTTCTATGTCTACCGCATAATAATCTGCTTCCGGGTTGACTCTGAGCAGAGAAAACAAAAAAGACAATTCATTCTTCTTAGCCGCCTTCATGACATTAACCGGCTCCATACCCACCTGCACTATAAATTCTCCGTTCCGGCTCCACAATGCCGAATACTGCATCATCTTAGCCTCCGCCGTATTGGGCGTAATCTCCTGTACAAGCTTCAAAGATTTATCTTCTAACATAGGCTTAAAAAACATCATCTGCTCGCCTGAATCAAATGTATAGTCATAATATTGCGGATGCGTCCCTGCATAAATACGCCCGGACCTGTCAAAAATATGGATTTCATCCACTTCCATAAAAACAGCTATTTTTTCCAGTTCTTCCAGATTCTCCAAAACTTCCGGATGATTCTGTATCATATAGGCAATCGCTTCCGCATTATGCAGGCATGTTCTGCTGTATTCCTCCCTGATTTCGCTTAATTCCTCCTGGTTTTGAACCAAAAGCTGCTCTATCTGGAAAAAGGTAGTCATCGCATCTTCATACGCCTGTCCGTGTTCATTATTTATTTGAATACATACAATGACAGTCAATATCATCACAATCAGGATACTGGTAAGCCGCCGCATGTACCGACTGATGATTGTCTTGAGAGTAAACATCTTCATCTCCTTACTGTATTATTATTGGCGCTTTATCTTCCTGTTATCTTTTAACCGTATATGATTTATTTTAACATAAATATTACCCCTTCTTTTACTGTTTTTGCTCAAAATCATGTTTATTTTACGCTGTCGGAAATTTCGGCTCACACGACTAAAATAAAAAGTAAAAACGCCTGCAGCCAAAACCGCAGACGCCTTGTTTATCTTCTTTTTATAATTACGATTGGACACTACAATGTTTGCGAACATGACTTGTTCTCTTTGCCTCAGAATGTTACACTACCCTCAGTGGACAAAGGCTACCTTCAATGGATAAAACGCAGTATAAAGCACTGCCATTTATTTGAAGGAATGATGAAAGGAGAAAACAATGAGAGTTCTGTTTATCGGCAACAGCCACACTTACTACAATGATATGCCCCATATGTTTGCGGATATCTGCCGTTCCAAAGGCACGGATGTGGAAGTGACTATGCTGGCCCATGGAGGAAAAGGCTGGGATTTCCATATAGAAGAACCGGAAGTACGGTTCAATATTTTATATGGCGGATACGACACGGTTGTGCTACAACATACGGCACATCCTATGGGAGACCTGGCAGTCATGTCCCAGAGCGGTGAAAAGCTCATCCAATGGGTACGGGAAGCAGGAGCACAACCGGTTTTGTATATGACATGGACCACCAAAAATGACGGTGAAGCGGCACAGGAACATATGAGCAACGCCTACCGGATGCTGCAGGCCAAAACAGGCTGCATACTAGCCCCGGTAGGAGAACGCTGGTGGCAATATCATAGGGAACATCCCGAGGAGGAATTGTATGCCCAAGACGGGCAACACGCCTCCTCTGTCGGCTCGCAATTGGCGGCGGCTGTCATCGCCGAAGCCGTTCTTAGCTAATCCCACTGGCAGGGAAATCTCTGCCTGGGAGGCGCTTGGAACCCTTTCGTAAATTCCTCATTCTCCTCTTCCGGTAAATCTTCAAAAAATTCCGGAATATAAAACCTTCCACCTATCCCGGAAAGTCCGTTTTCCTCAAGTTCTATCCCCATAAATGCGTCAAAGTTTTTCCCCTCCGCCGTCGATATTCCAAACCGGCTGCATACTTGAAAGCCATATCTGGGATAGTAGTCCGGCTCGCCGAAGATGACCACACCCGGGTATCCTGCTTCTCTGGCAAGCCCCAATGTCTCCTCAAGCAGCAACCCGCCTACGCCGCATCCCTGCCATTCAGGAGCCACACACAGCGGCCCGAAAACAAGAATCTCTTTTGTATTGCCTCCGTTTCTCAGCCAGGCTTTACTATAACAGATGACTCCAACAATCTCACCGTCAACCACGGCTACCCTGGACAATCCCGGCAAATATGCATCGCTTTGCCGCATTCTATGGACAAGAAAATGCTCGTTACATCCTGTCCGGTGCTTATTCCAAAATGCTCTCAGCACCACCTCTTCTGTCTTATGGTAATCGCTTGGTTCTTCCTTGCGGATAACGACTTCCCCTCTCGTCACTTTCTGCCTGCGCCGCGGAAAATATCCCATATCGATGCGCACTTCTTTTCTCTCCACATCACGGTTACTATAGCAGCATGTGTCAAAACCAATGGGTTCAAATCCTTCCTTGTGATAGAAACTGATGGCACCCACATTACAGGACTGCGTCTCTAAAATCACCGCCCGGCGGTGTTCCAGGACGGCCTGCTGTTTCGCCACCGACATAAGCGCATGTCCAATTCCCTGCCGTCTGTGCTTCTCATGGACCCATAATTCCGTGACCATAAGCCGGTTGCTCCACTCTTCCGGACATGTCTCAATGCAGGCTGTCAACTCCCGTCCGCCCTCCTTTTCCTCGACAATGCCCCATGCATAGGCTTTCTCCCAGTGCTCCTGGTACAACTTGTCCGGGAAATCATACTCTTCGGGATAATGGGATATGGGCTTATCCAGCTTGCATTTATGGATAGCGATATCGTATCCGTCGGGCACTTTCTTCATGTCCACATCATAATATTCCTCTGTCGTATACCGCATAGGTATGACAGTATCCTTCCACTGTTCTTTAGGAAGTGGGACAATCTGGTAATTCGTCGTATTCATTTTCTAATTATCCTTTCTAAACCGCAAACATTGTACGGTAACCATTTATTCTTCTTGCATTCCTTCCCAGATATGCTATAATGCATGTATGGGGATATAGCTCAGTTGGGAGAGCGATACGTTCGCAACGTATAGGTCACGAGTTCGAGTCTCGCTATCTCCATTTTTTTATTTCTTTATAGCATATAATATACATACGCATTCTATTTTCTGCCATCATGATGTCCTTCATGATGGTTTTGTTTTACACCTGTGTGCCCTGCGCCTGCCCCGTTATGATTCTGGCAGCTTGCGATTCGGCTATGGATTTCCCCCATCGTCATGCCATGGCAATCTTCCACCGTGATATTGTCATCATACTGTGAAAGTTCCTGATAGGCCCGGTACTTGCCAAAAGACATTTCATGCTGATGGGCCTCCTCCATGCAGGCTCTGTCGCTGATATATGTTTTCGCTTTATATACACGCAAAGATTCGTCCGCGTCGATTGTTTCTATGATTGCATCCGAATCATCGGAGACTATCGTGATGACTACGAAAGAGTCCTCCGCCAGAAAATGACTATAATCTTCATCGTTTAGCAGCCTGTCGATGGCTTTCGTATAAGAAATGTTTTTTAACGATACGTGCTCAAGTATCCCCCACCCGTCCGCATTGTAAGCATCCACGGACACCACTTTCTGAAAACGGTTTATTCCGATTTCTATGGAAGGATTCACGTCAATACTTATATAGGAGACCGGTTTCCTGTAAACAGAATATCCTCCTATTCCCAACAGGAAAAACAGACACGCCGCTGTCAAAACATATACTACAATGGAATGGGTCCTGAAACTGCGCTTCTTGCCCCGCTGCATATCCAGATACAGCAACGTGGACTGTTTCAATTCTTCTGACGCCTGTATCTTTTCCATGCTTTCTTTAATGATATTCATTCCCATTCACCTCCTAATCTTTCCCGCAATATATTTTTTGCCCTTGCAAGCCATGTATATACGGTATTTTCTTTCCTCCCGAGTATACCTGCAATCTCCACTGCAGAATATCCTTCATAGTAATATAAATATACGGTATTGCGATATTTTTCAGGAAGCCCCAGGACTGCTTCCAACACGCCCGCAGACTTATCCTCCAATACCTGCCTTTCTTCGTCGATTACTTCTAACGGCACCCAGCTTCTGCGCGAAAAATACCGAAGCCAGTCTGTGCATGCATTGATTGTTACCCTGATAAACCACGCCTTTTCATGTTCTTTACTCTCAAAGGAATCCTCCCGAAGCATATATTTCATGTATACATCCTGAAATACATCCTCCGTGTCATGCTTATTTTTTAAATGTACGAAACATATCCTCCGCACCATATCCGCATAATCATCTATGACACGGTTCACATCTTCTGCACTTTTCAAAGGTTTCCCTCCCCTTTTGTTCCCACACATACCAAAAACCCCGCAGTAAACTGCGAGGTTTCCGACCGGATACCTATATTTAATGATGGTGTCCTGACCTGTGATGTCCTGAGCCGCCTCCGTTATATGTCTGCGCATGGTGCACCGACCCGTCACAAGAAGTTCCATTCTGGCACACACCATTAACGTCACAGCTTCCATCCTGATAACAATATCCAATCTGTCCCTGTGCATTTGAGAAACCCGAATGATGAGCCTCTGCCACAACATCCGTGTTCACCAAAACAACTCCTGCTATTGCCATTGTTGCAATAATCTTTGCCAATCTTCTTTTCATGTCTCCGCCTCCGAACTTTGTCTTATTTACCGTTTCATAAGTAATACGCTCGACGGGCAAATATCCTTTCAAAAATTGAAAAAAATTTTTAAATATCTGACAGTCTTCTCTGTCCCGGCCTATCAATACTCCTGGAACGCACTGTTCATCGCATAAACCGTATCGCTATCTCCCATAATAAAGAAAATCACATCGCCTCTGCTCTCAATGAGCATCGTCTCCGCACTGACACAGACCCACTTATTTAAGTCCGCATTATCCTTAAGCTGCTGTTTCACCGTATCTACCTGCTCTTGTTCCACTCTTAAAAGCACGCACTGATAGGCATTCGGAGAAATCATCGGAACGGATGCAACCCCTTCCGTATACGAAATTTCATCAGTTCCCAGTATCGACGCATTGAGGTCTGCCGTCATCTCGTAAGTCTCGAAGCTGTCCATCCCTGCCCTGAAATCTTCCGACAAGTCTGCCTTCTCATAAAGCCCTGCCATAATCTCTGTCAAACTGCCTTCCAGGTTATCGCTCTTTTCTTCCGTCTTGCCGCAGGCCGTGCAGAGAAATGCCAGTACTACAATCATACCAATATAAGCCATTACTTTTCCTGTTTTTATCACTGTCTTTATACACCTTTCTGTTTAAATTATGAAATCTGTACCGTCGTCACCTACTCTCAGTGAACAAAAGGTCACACGCCCTGTGTCTCTTTGTCCACTGAGAATACCTAATCATGATTAGCATACCCTACTGTATCCATTTATAACCAATATCCTTTGTTCACTGAAGGTAGCATCTATGAAATTACAAAATGATGTCCAAGGATACGGATTCCATCTGCCCCATGCGCCCCCGAAACTGGGAATAGAAATCCACCGCCACATCATAGGGCGTCTGGTAAAATATTTGCAGTATATCCACATTTATCTTCTGCGCATAGGTATCCGAACGCCGCTCAAGAATCTGTTCCTGAATACGCCTGCGCAAATCATGCCACAAAACAAGAAACCGCTCATAATCAGTAAGGGACTTCACATCCAGCCATTTCTTAATCTTCACTTTTGTGCGATTCTGCACCTGGCAGGCGTCTTCCAACACAAAATACCACAATTTATCTCCTTCGTATCTTCTGCCAAGCGGAAAGAGCCTGCACAGACCGGGACGATATGCATGGATGCTGCATCTTCCTTCCCTATCCAGGAAACCACAGGCATCCGTGTCTTCCTGCATCTTCAATGAAGGAAGAATCAAACCTTCTTCCACATGCAGCTCGGCCTGCCCTTGCATAAGCTGTGCAAACCCCAACCCCGTTGCCGCCTGTATCTGATAAATATCATATGGGTCCAATAAAATTGACTGGCCCATGCTCTTGCAGCACGCACTGCAGCCGCTGCATGCATTACAGCCTAATTTTGCCATATCATTACTACTGTATTGTATCATTTTTGTTTCCGCCCCTGCATATGCAACAGAACATTATTTTGCATACCCTAATTTTTCATGGAAGAATGCGGTAATGCGCTGCCATATCTCCTTCTGGAAAAATTGAATGTCCGCATGGTCCGCCCCTTCAATCGCAAGCAGCTTTACATCGCAACCTGCTTCTTCCAATCTGTCATGCAGAATTTCTCCCTGTTTAAAAGGCACTGTGTTGTCCTGCATGCCGTGGATAATCATAAAAGGCGGTGCATCCTTAGAAGCATAGGTAACCGGACATATTTTAAGGGCGTCATCTTTATAAAGCATAACATTCTTGCCAAGCAGGAGCGATTCCGGGGACGCCGCCGACTCTACAGGAGAATCATAGGGAAAAGAAGAGACGTCCGTCGGCGGATACCAGGGGCACGCCGCCTGTATCTTACTGGAATATTCCAGATATTCTCCCACGTCATAGGCAGGGTCATCGACAAGCGCCGCCATCGCCGTCAGATAGCCTCCCGCCGATTCTCCCATCACACCCAACCTCTCAGTATCAATATTGTACCTGTCGCTATGCGCGCGCAGATAGCGTACCGCTGCCTTAATGTCTTTAAGCGGCGCCGGATAGACAGCCTCATTGCTTGTGCGGTACTCTGCACTTGCCACCACGAAACCGTTTCTCGCCAGTTCCGTCAGGTACGCAAGATGGGCCGACTTATCCATGGAAAGCCAGGCGCCTCCACAAATCCAGAGGATACAAGGATACACCTTTTCTCTGTCTTCCGGATAAATAATATCCATTTTCAAGTCCCTTCTGGTATGCCCAAACCAGGCGTCCACTTGTGCAAAAGCAATGTTTGATGCCACGCAATACTGCGGCGCTTCTTTTTGAACGGTTATTTTCTCACGCATAATCAATCTCCTCTATCCTGTATTCCCCGGCCGTCTTATCACATCTTACGGCAAAACACAAATTTCTCTTTGCAGACCATTTTATCAAAATAAACTCTAATTGTAAATCTTCAACGGATTGCTCTGCCTCAACAATTCATTTATTTACATAACATAACTCCGGATATGTTTACAGACGATATATCAAAATAATCCTTTCCATTCTTAATCCCATCCGTATACCTGATTTCAAAATGGTTCAAATAAAAAACGGTATTCTCATCAATCTCTATCTGGATGTAGGGACGCATAGCATCGCTAAATTCCTCTTTTCCAGCATCCGGATGCTCCTTCTCATAGGCAATACACCGATTGGCAAACCCGCTTATATCTACTGTCACCGTCTCTTTCTCCCCGCTCCCTCTCTTATAAAACCTAAAAGCCGCAAAATCCACGGAAAGCTTATCATTTCCTGAAGCATCGTATACCACATCCTGGTTGAGCATATCAAACTTGCTGTAGCCGCCAGTGTCCAGACTGCCGACCAGTTGACAGCAATGGACGGTATGTCTTTTGGTCCGTGTCAGATTCTCTCCTCCCAGTTCGGATAACGCAAGTAATCTAACAAACTCGTCTTCATGAATATCATTCGTTATGATAATTTCTTCTGCCCCCGGAAGATTCTTTAAATACTGATAGGCTCCTTCCAGGCGCTCATATTCATCTGGCGTAAGTTCTCCCCGGGCAATCACCTGATTGTAATAGGATTCCAGAAATGCTTGCTGCCATCTAAACGACATGCTATACATATTAATCCCCGGCATACATATAGCGACAGCCAGTCCTGCGGCAAGTATTAATAACACTCGTTCTAATTTCTTTCTCCAAAAGCGCCATGCAAAAAGAACGACTATCTCAAACAATACCATACATACACCCAAATATCTGCCTGGCGTCAGCCCGTTATGGTAAATCCTGACCAGTATGGCATATGCCTGTACGAGAATAAGGGGTAACAGACCATACGGCGCTTTCTGCATGAAATACATATATCGCGTGTCATCCCGATAGAAATAAGCAACCGTCCATATGGGCATTCCAAGACAAAACAGCCCCGAAACAATACCGAATATCTCATTGGAAGGCACCTCCCACACCACCAAAATCTTAAGCAGATAAGCATATACCACCGCCAAGGCAATTACCGTAAGTCCCGTAAGCACGTATTTAATCAGCATAATACCCATGAAATCCGAGACATCATTGTCCAGACTATTCAATGACATGATACATGCCGGCGCATAATATATGCCCGTCACAAGAAGCGCCCCATACCCTCCCAAAGAAGAATATCCGTCCAAAAACAGCAGGTTCACAATTAGAATAATAAAATTTATCCCTACAAGCAGCACAAAATAAACGGACGTCGCAATGGCAAGATTCGCAATAATATGTAATGTATATTCTATAAAGTCCAGGCCACTTTTCCTATGGCAGACATATACCGTAATCAACAGCAAGAATAAAATATAGCCCGTTATAAAATGTCTGCACCATTCGCCCAGCACATCTTTGCGTATGCCAAATATCTGTACGGGCCCTCCCAATCTGATTCCAAATGCAATAACAAGCGATATCAATACGCCCATAAGAAAGAAAATCATTCTGATAAGTGTATTTTTCCGTTCTTTCCTATCATATGGAAACAGACTTTCCGTAAACATCGCCGATAAGAGAAACATAGAAAAGAAGGGAGCCATTCCCCAGTCAAACAATAGAAAATACACCACGGATGAATCTGCCATACTATACACATCATATAATTCTTCTGCGATAAGTCCTATAACCGCATATAGTGTAAATACCTCCACAGTGATTACCGTCACTCTATATGCAGAACATGCCTGCACGATTTTTACTAAAAATCCCCTTACTTTACTGCACCACATTGTAAATATCCTGTCCGCATTTTTCTTCAAAATAAGCCTTAAGTTCCATATTCTTGTCCCACTTCGACTGTGGATAAGCCCCATACCTTCTCTTGATATCACTCATGCGTTCTTCCATCTTAATCACACCTTCTGCAGCCGCCATCGAATCACATAACTGAATCAGTTTATCGTAATCGTCAAATTCTGTCTTGTTTAGCGCCTGCTGTATTTCCTCAGTCTCCTCCTTTGTGATATCAAAATTTCCGATATAATTTTCTAAAGTCCCTTCGTTAAAAGAATGAGTAAGGCATATCCTGGCTGCCTCATCATATCCAAGTCTAAGCATATACTGCCACCCGTCATACACATGCCCCAAATGCTTTACGCCGAATTTTCTTCCAATGTCATGTAAAAGCCCCAGCACATAAGCTTTCTCGGAATCCAATTCCTCACATTGCTTTGCAATTTTCTCCGCACACAAGGCTGTCACCCGACTATGCTCCTCCCAGGGGCCAGGGTTACACCTTCCCGCATCTGTCAATAATTTTTCTGCCTCCTGTCTTGTCGGATACATATTTCTCCCCTCCTGAAATTATTTTAAAAATATCTTACAAACTCATTTAAAAACATGCTTAAAGACTCCTCCTACGGGTAGAAGTCTTTAAACAAATCCTCACTTTCCTCAGAAAATAAATCATTTTTATCGACTGTCTTGGGTGAAAACAATTGTTCTGCAACAAAATCTCCCCTTTCGATGACCGTTATTTTTTCAGACTCGCACAAAATATTTTCATGAGTGCCCACAAAATTGAAATTCTCCCCTATATTTTCAATATGCACGGCATTCAAATTACGCGACCATTGATATGGCTTGACAGAATATAACGACGAAAAAATCCTCCAGTCACACAAACCTGCAGACCAATCCTCCACAATAATACTGTCTTAAAACGTGCCTATATGTGCTTTGACAGATATGGGAACAATCGTATTTTCTTCGGTTTTAAAATACGCCTCAAGAATACCTATCCATCCTGCCATCGTCACATAAAGTTCATTGGGCTTTAATACCTGAAACAGCTTTTTTTTGATGCCCTCCACCCTGTCTTCCCTAAGTGCAACGCATTTATGCAAATCAAATGCAATGTCTCTGCTTTTTAATACTTTCTCCGTAACCTCCAAACCAATCTCATTAATATCCGCATATCCTAAAATATAGCAACTGCCTGACGTGGTAAATAATCTCATCTCATTTTCGTTGTCCTCAGCCTCCAACTTTACAATATCGGAGGTCCTAATGTAGTCTCCCTGGAAGAACTCAGGATTATCATAACAATAGCCCCAGGCTATAAAACCATTCGTAGTCATCTCCAGATGCCAATTTTTCAGTCTATACATTCTAACACCTCACCATATTGTAAATATCCTGTTCGCATTTTTCTTCAAAATAAGCCTTAAGTTCCATATTCTTGTCCCACTTCGACTGTGGATAAGCCCATACCTTCTCTTGATATCACTCATGCGCTCTTCCATCTTAATCACACCTTCTGCAGCCGCCATCAAGTCACATAACCGAATCAGTTTATCGTAATCATCAAGTTCTGTCTTGTTTAGCGCCTGCTGTATTTCCTCAGTCTCCTCTTTTGTGACACCAACACCTTTGCCGGCGCATCATATCTGTCCTCCGGTGCTGTCACCTCCACTTCTTCCGCTATAACTCTCTGGTTATATTTAGAAAAAGATACGGAATCCATCAGCCTCCTATCCATTCCATAAATCTGTCTGGTATCTTCAAAAATTTCCTTTCTTTCATCACGTGGTTTTTTACACATTACAGCTTCCATCCTTTCTTCCGGATTTTTATTTTAAATCCGAATTCAATGCCGAAAGCAAACATTTTCCGTTGACTGTATTGTAAACGTCTGACATGAGGCAGCAACTTCCCGGCCTTTGACGCTTCCTCAATCGAAACAGTAACCCTTGATTTGATGGTACTTTCATCACTATTTGGTTACTATATGGTTGCTATCAGCTCAAATTATTTCGATTCAACTCAAATTATCTTATAACTAACTTGAATTTCCCAGTCTATCATGCTATATTATAAACATAAAGGAAGCAGCCGCCCACAAAGTGGTTGGCCTCCCGGAGACGTAAAGCCTACCTTCATCGGCCAAGTGACAAGGTAGGCTTATTTATTTTCGCTTGTTGTTCCTATCTATGTAGGCAAGCAGTGTAATTAAAAACGTCGCAAACAGAATCAAGTCCTGAAACGAAAACATTTCCATACACACCACCTCCCTTCTTATTCAAGTTAGGGAGGCTACCACCTTGCAACACGACTGTTTCCTTTCCCACAGTATAACACGGACCTTTCTATACGACAAGATATTTTAAATTTCTTGTTTTATCATAATCTTTCCCGCTCTCTTAAATTATGTCATTATTTTGAAAATCGGTTACTATACGGTTGCTACTAAGCCAAATTATCCAGATTTATCTTGAACGCCATAAACACGAAAAACCCCAGAACCCGCTCAGTTTCAAGCTATTTTCCTTTTCCTTCATGGTGAAAGCGAAAAATACGCCTTTGTCGCACCAATCACCAATTTTCAGCAAAAATGCGCTGATATTGTATTAAAAAAACGCCACAATTCATAAGAATCATGGCGTTTTATCTGTCTTTATACAATGTTTTGCAGTTTTTAATTCAACTTAATCAAAATTTGCCCGCTTTGCTGGCTTCCTCGATACTAACAGCAACAGCAACCGTAGCGCCAACCATCGGATTGTTACCCATTCCAATCAGTCCCATCATCTCAACATGGGCAGGAACGGAAGAAGAACCTGCAAACTGCGCATCGGAGTGCATACGTCCCAACGTATCCGTAAAGCCGTAGGATGCAGGGCCTGCAGCCATATTATCAGGATGAAGGGTACGTCCCGTACCGCCGCCGGATGCAACTGAGAAGTACTTCTTGCCTGCTTCAGTTCTCTCTTTCTTATATGTACCTGCTACCGGATGCTGGAATCTTGTAGGGTTCGTAGAGTTACCGGTGATAGACACGTCTACGTTCTCTTTCCACATGATTGCAACGCCTTCCGGAACGGAGTTCGCACCATAGCAGTTTACTTTGGAACGAAGACCTTCGGAGTAAGCAGTTCTCTCAATTTCTTTTACTTCATTGGTATAAGGGTCATACTCTGTCTCAACGAAGGTAAATCCATTGATTCTGGAAATAATCTTCGCTGCATCCTTGCCAAGACCATTCAGGATAACGCGGAGCGGTTTCTGACGAACCTTGTTAGCCTTCTCAGCAATACCGATTGCACCTTCTGCTGCCGCAAAGGACTCATGACCTGCCAGGAATGCAAAACAATCTGTCTCTTCTTCCAACAACATCTTGCCCAAATTACCATGGCCAAGACCTACTTTACGTGTATCGGCAACGGAACCAGGAATACAGAATGCCTGAAGTCCTTCACCGATTGCTGCCGCTGCATCCGCTGCCTTCTTGCAGCCCTTCTTGATTGCAATCGCTGCGCCTACCGTATACGCCCAGCAAGCGTTCTCAAAACAAATCGGCTGGATTTTCTTAACCTGCTCATAAACATCTAAGCCAGCGTCTTTTGTAATTTTCTCAGCTTCTTCAATTGAAGAAATTCCATAACCGTTTAATACAGAATTGATTTTATCAATTCTTCTTTCATATGATTCAAATAAAGCCATCTTATCTTAATCCTCCTGTTTGTGTTAGAAAGTACCCGGCAAAAAAGTCCATTCCAATTTCAATGGAATTTACTTTATTATTCGCATCTGGGGTCGATAATCTTAGCAGCATCGTCAACACGTCCGTACTGGCCACATGCTTTCTCATAAGCTGTAGTCGGGTCATCACCTTTCTTGATGAAATCTGTCATCTTGCCAAGGCTTACAAACTTATAACCGATAATCTCATCATTAGCATCCAATGCGATGCCTGTCACATAACCTTCTGCCATCTCAAGGTAACGGGGACCTTTCTTGAGCGTGCCGTACATCGTACCAACCTGGCTTCTCAAGCCCTTGCCTAAATCTTCAAGCCCTGCGCCTACCGGAAGACCGTCTTCGGAGAATGCGGACTGTGTACGTCCATATACAATCTGTAAGAACAACTCTCTCATAGCTGTGTTGATTGCATCACATACGAGGTCTGTATTCAGCGCTTCCATAACAGTCAGTCCCGGAAGAATCTCAGATGCCATAGCAGCGGAGTGCGTCATACCGGAACATCCGATGGTCTCAACAAGAGCTTCCTGGATAATGCCTTCTTTCACATTCAGTGTCAGTTTACATGCACCCTGCTGAGGAGCACACCAGCCTACACCGTGTGTCAAACCGGAAATATCTTTTACTTCTTTCGCCTGAACCCATTTTGCCTCTTCTGGGATAGGAGCACAGCCATGGTGAACGCCCTGTGCCACTGTACACATTTCTTCAACTTCTTTTGAATAAATCATGTGATAACTCCTTTCGATTATGTATAAATTATTTCATAACAAGCTCTGGAACGCCTGTCATAACCGCTAGCCTTATTTTCGCATATTACAGACAAAAAATCCAGTCATTTCTTAGAATTTATATGCTCATTTTACAAAAAATCCCTAGCCGATAAAATATTCTGAAATATCAATACTATTCATAAGCACAAGGCCGTTTTCTTCCTTGCACTCAAGCCAGCTTGCGCTGCACCGTGTCCAACATCTGATAGAATAATTAAAAAGTTCTTCCGTAAACCTGCAATGAGGGTCATTTTTATCCAGATTCTTTAAGATACACTTGTCACAGGGCGATTCCCTGCCCTGGAGTGCCTTGTAACATATGTCTCCGATTTTCACGTCCGGCGAGCTCATAAGCACTTTCTTATTGATAAAACTTAACTCATAAGTGTCCGGGTTCACGATATATACGAAGCTATCAAGATTATCAAAAATCGCAATCTGGGTAACGAAGTCCTGCAAACGGTCCATCAAGCCAATCTGCAGAATATGGGCCTCCATAATACGCATCAGGGAACGGATTTCTTCCATTTCACTCTCTTTAAATTCCAACTGTACGTCTTCATGGTTTTCAAATATGATAGCGCCTTTAAATTCCCCATTGGCGGTAATCGGGTAATAAAGCATACTCTTAATACCTTCCACGTGGAAATAATCATGCATTTCCACCGCCGTCAAGTCATAGTCGTGGATAACCGTCACATTGCGGAACGATTCATAGAGGATTTCGCTGACTACCCTCTTTAACTCATAATGTTCCTTCGTCTCCCGTCCGATTTCATACCCGGAAGCAGCAAACTGCACCGTCATCGAAAGTGAAAGCGTATCATTGCCACACACATACCCTCTATGGAAACCATATTTCTCCGTAATCAGCTCAATCGCCGATTTCAACGCGGATTCCATAATCTTATCCTCGTACAGCACCTGCATCACAAGGTCCTCAATATTCCTGTCCATACTCATGCTGTTTTCCGGATTATATTCCGTGTTCTTTCTGGTGGCATGATAAACCATAGTCGTGGCCGCATTATAAATACGGTATCCGCATTTTCCGTTTGCCTTGGCCGTATAGACTGCCTTATCCGCCTTGCCAAAAAGCTCTTCATAACCGCTGCCATGGTAAGGATAAACCGAAACGCCCGCGCTGCAAGTCAGATGAATTTCTTTCTCTTCATTCTGGAAGATATAATTAACATCTTCCACGACTTTCTGCGCCACAATTTCCACGTCGGAGATGGCAGGTATATTCTTCATAAACACGACAAACTCATCACCGCCGATGCGCCCCACGATATCGCTGCCCTTAAAGATATCGCTCAATGCTTTCGCCACATCCACAAGCACTTTATCGCCTTTTGCATGTCCCAGGAAATCGTTGACTTCCTTAAAATTATCCAAGTCCACAATCATAAGCGCATGAAGCGCACCCGGCTTATCGTCGCTTAAAACATTCTGGATTAACTGCATCGTAGCTCCCTGGTTATACAACCCGGTCAGCGCATCCTTCTCGGCACGCAAAAGCAGTTCCATTTCTTTTGTTTTCTTCTCCTGGATATTAATCATACGCCCCACAACTCTCGTCACGTAACCTTCCGGCCCCAGAAGAGAAGTCAGATTCGCCTGATACCATGTATACTCATTATCAAACCGTTTCGTCCGATATTCGATTTCCTCATGTCTGGGGGACGTCAGAAGTCCCCTGAAAACTGACCTGTAATACGGTATGTCCTCTTCACATATCAAGGAAGAGTCAAACTGCTGCATATAATCCCGCTGTATCTGTTCCCCGGCTATGCCAAAATCCTTGGAAGACTTTATCACCATAACATCCGTCTTGGCATTGTAATCTATAATCCTCTCGTGTTCCGCCTCGGACAATATATGCAGCCGTTCCGCCTGCTTATAAAGTTCTTCTTCCACACTTTTGCGCTCGGTAATGTCATGGATGACCGATAAAATAATATACTTGTCTCCTTCCCTGGAATAGAGGTTGCCCCTGATTCCAAGCCAACGCAGCCCACCGTCCCCCGTTACGGTACGGAACTCAACATCGACAGCGCCGTCATCCTTAAGAATATCCTCGATTCCCTGTTGGTAAATCTGTAAGTCCTCAGGAATAATATTTCTCTCAACCTTCTTTAAATATTTCGTACCCTGTGCCCTCGAATAGCCCAACATACGGAACAACCCTTCATTGACGAAAAGCGGCGTCATTGTGCCTTTCGCCTTATCAAACTCAAAGAAACAGATTCCCGCAATCAAATTGTCAATCATTGACCCGAAGTTTTCCATGCTTAATTCCATAGTTTTCCCTTTTATCCCCAAATATCCTAACTTAAGAAACCGTGTAGCGCCCCATCCGTGCTTACATTGGGTTGTCTTCTCTATACTTTGTTTTACACAGACGGTTTGTTACAATACCGCTTGTTACTGTAATTCCCAATCCCTTCACCTCATGGGTTTACTCTTTTTGTGCTATCTCTCCTTGCTTCTTATATATACTTCCTGCAGGTATGAACCCCCTCACCATGGAAGTCGGATATACATTCGATTGTTTTCCGATTACTGTCCCGGGATTCAGCACGCTGTTACAGCCTACTTCCACATTGTCGCCGAGCATTGCACCGAATTTCTTTAGACCGGTCGCCAGTTCTTCCCCGCCTGCTCTCACCACCACAAGCGTCTTGTCACTCTTGACATTGGATGTGATGGAACCTGCACCCATGTGGGCCTTAAATCCTAAGATACTGTCGCCCACATAATTATAGTGGGGAACCTGCACTTTATTGAACAGAATGACATTTTTTAACTCGGTGGAATTGCCCACCACAGCCCCCTTACCGACGATGGCGTTCCCGCGGATAAAGGCGCAGTGCCTGATTTCCGCATCCTCGTCGATAATCGCCGGCCCGTTGATATAGGCGCTCGGATAGACCTTGGCGGATTTCGCAATCCACACATTGTCTCCCTTCCTCTCATAGATTTCTTCCGGAAGCGTATTGCCCAGCTCTACAATATAGCTGCCTATTTTAGAGAGCACTTCCCACGGATAAACCGCCCCGTCAAAAATATCCTTCGCTATCGTTTCCTCCAACGTATAGAGGGCGTTAATCTGCGTATCTTTTAAACATGCCATTTTTCTTCCCCGCTTTCTATAAATTCAATTTTCTACACACTAATCCTCCATGTCAGAACAGTTTACTGCGATGACACGCGATGAGAAATTCGCGAAGGCGATTTCTCATTTGCGATTAGCGCACATTTGAGGCTCTGACTCAAATTGCCGATTGAAAAACCAGTGTATCAGCACGATTTTTTAATCTAATCCCCATGCATACCACAAGCTTAATTGTAGTACTGCTTAAAAATCTCAACCTATTTCTCATAAAATTGTGCCACATAACGGAACCTGTTGTAAAGTATCGACTGATTATTAATCTGCTTCACGGTATTGGTTCTTCTCGTGACGAAATCATCCAGCTTCACCATATATTCGTCTTCCGATATCTCTCCACCCGCCACAAGGGTAAGCCCTTTTTCCCAACTGGCAGTCAGCCTCGGGTCAAGCAAGGGGCGTATAGAGCCGGCCACCACTTCGTAAATCATCTCCCCAAGCTGTGTGGGTGTGATAATCTGTGTCTTTTTGTTCAACGCCAGGTACTTGATATTGACCAGTTTCTTGAGTATCTCTGCCCTGGTGGCGGAGGTTCCGATTCCGCTTCCTTTTATCTGTGCACGCAATTCTTCATCTTCTATAAACTGGCCCGCATTCTCCATCGTCAGAATCATACTTCCTGAATTGTAACGTTTGGGCGGGGATGTCTCTCCCTCCTTCTTATCCAGTTTTATGAGTCCAAGCTGTTTCCCCTTCTTAAGCGACTTAAGCGCCTCCATGAAGGAGCTGTCACAGGAATCTTCCTGCACTTCCTCTTTTTTCTCTTCGTCCGTCTCATTTCCCGGCTTTTTTTTTGCAAAAGAATTTTGGCTTACCGGAAGATATCCCTCCTCCAATAAGACCTTAAACCCGGCATTGAAATATTCTCCCTTGATTGTAACGCCAAGGTTTATCTTCTGATAGACTGCTGGAGGATAAAAAATACTTAAAAAACGCCTTGCGATAATCTCGTATACCTTGGCTGAGGTAGGATGCAACCCGTTTAAAGCCCCAAGCCCCTGTCCTGTCGGGATAATCGCATAGTGGTCCGTAATCTGTTTGTCATTCACATACCTTGTCTTGCCGATTGTCTGATACCGCCCTGACGCAAGCGCCTGCTGGGCATAAGCCGAGACCACACCATAGCCCTTAAGCCCACCGATATTTTTATGTATCTCCTTCGCCACCGCACTGGAAAGAACCCTTGCATCCGTGCGGGGATATGTGGTCAGTTTCTTCTCGTAAAGTTCCTGTACAATCCGCAATGTTTCGTCCGGGCTGATTTTAAAGAGCTTGGAACAATCATTTTGCAGTTCCGCCAAATTATAAAGCAAGGGAGGATTCTTCGTCTCTTTCTTCTTCTCGATTTTCTCAAGTACAGGCGGCTGCGTCGGCTCCTCTGACAGAAACCGAATGAACGCGTCCGCGTCTTCCTCTTTCAGGAAACCATTGTCTTTATAAAGTAACGGCGACTGGTAATAGCGCGAGCCTTCCACGGCTTTCCACTCACAAGTGCACTCCTTGCCGTCTATGTCAACCAGGGCCAACACCCTGTAAAAAGGCGTCTTCACAAATTCCCTGATTTCCCGCTCCCTGTTGACTACCATACCAAGCACGCAAGTCATCACACGTCCCACGGATACCACCGCCCTGTCTGCTTTCAGATAGGACTTGATGGGATTACTGTATTTTAAAGTAAGCACCCTGGAAAAATTAATTCCCATCAGGTAATCCTCTTTGGCCCGCAGATATGCGGCGTTGGACAGGTTGTCATAGGCCGATAAATCCTTCGCCTCCCTGATGCCGCGCAAAATCTCTTCTTCCGTCTGGGAATCAATCCACACCCGCTTCCTGGATTTGCCGTGCACCTGAGCCTGCTGCTCCACCAGACGGTAAATATATTCCCCTTCCCGTCCCGAATCGGTGCACACATAAATGGTCTCGATGTCTTCCCTGTTAAGCAATCCGCTGACAATCCGGAACTGCTTCTTCACACCTTCAATCACCTCATACTTAAATTCCTCCGGAATAAAAGGAATCGTATCCAGTGACCATCTCTTATACTTTTCATCATATGCCTCAGGATAGCTCATCGTTACAAGATGCCCCACGCACCACGTCACGACAGCCTCCTCCGACTCCATATAGCCATCCTTGTTCTTCATATTATATTTCAATGCCTTGGCAAATTCCTTGGCAACGCTGGGCTTTTCCGCTATATAAATACTTTTTCCCATAGACTCCTCATTTTAACCCCATGCCTGTCTGTAACTGCGTCCGAACTTGTTCGGACAGTGAAACAATACACCGTATATGGATTTTTCACACTCCTATAAATCCGAAATCTGTATCAGTTTCAGATTCGGCCTGACTTTGGCCTCCAGGTTTAACCTCTCGTCAAACCGAAACGCCGTATACATATAAATATAATCCGCATTAATCTTCGCCTTCTTTGCGTGGTCAAGAAGATTTTCATAGTCTTCATATGCCATGGGTTTTTCCCAGTTACACAATCCGACCAGTGTATGGCCTTCTTCATCCTGGGCAATAATATCCAGTTCCCCCGCCTTACCAATCCATTCCCCCACATTGTCAAACACTATGGGAAGCTTATGACGGCTGTTCTGTTTCATCAGATGCTGCCTGCACACTTTCTTAAAATATCCCGTCACATATTTCCTGAAATCAGGTGCAATGTACCGGTTATAAAATTCTCCCACCGACAGTGTCTGTAAATCACTCAGATACGGATACATATATGTATAATAAAAATCTACGAAGGGATGGCTGATTCTGTAAACACCTTTCTGTACATTCTCCTTGCCTGCCGTGTCGTAGGAAAAAACTTTCTCCACAAGTTCTAACTCTATCAGGTTTTTCAGATAAACACTGATTTTAGCCCGGGAAAATTCCGTGTGCATATGCAGGTTGTTCAGCTTACGGTCCCCCGCCGCGATAGAAGCCATGATGGTATTATACACCCCAGGCTCCCTGAGCTGTTCTGTCAACATACGCTCCCCCTCTTCAAACAGGAAACTGTTGACATCAAGCACATGTCTGCAAATATTCTGCTGGATGGTCAGCCTGTCGTCAAACTGATTCCACAGTCCCGGAAATCCGCCCAAAACTGCATACGCTTCGACGCATTCCTCAATCCGGAAATTCGGAAACCTCTGGACAATATCCTCGAAAGGCATCTCACGGATTTTCAAAAAGCCTGACAGCTCATAGGCCGCCTCCCCAATCCGTGTGACCATGCTGTTCTCAATCCAGCCGATGGAGGAGCTGCACAGTACCACCATAACCTCGTCATGGTTTCGCCTGTTTCTCACAAAAGAGACCAGCTCCTTCATAAACTGTCCGCCTGCCCTGACAATATTTTGAAACTCATCAATCACCAAAACTTTTTTGTCATTGCCATCATAAACAGACTTTACCAGAATATCGCGGAAGGATGGGAAATCTTCCATCTCGTACCCGTCTCGGGCAAGCTGCCTACCCCACTGATAGACCTGCTCCCTCTCGGAACATGCCCTTGCATGGTAATAATAACCAGGTTTACCCTCAGCAAACTTTCTTACAAGAGTCGTCTTCCCAATCTGCTTCTGTCCATATACGACCAGAATCTGGCTTCCTTCCCTGTCATAATAATTATTCAGATATCTCAACTCTGATGTTCTGCCAAGTAACATATATTTCAGTGCCTCATTTATTTTTTAGCGATATATCCCTTCGCCTTCAATGTCTCTGCACAGAGTACCGCGCCGCCTGCCGCACCCCTGACCGTATTATGTGACAAGCCTACAAACTTCCAGTCATAGACACTGTCTTCCCGAATCCGCCCTACACTGATTCCCATGCCGTTCTCATAATCCACATCCAACGTTACCTGTGGACGGTTGTCCTCTTCCATCACCTGAATAAACTGCTTCGGCGCGCTTGGCAGCTCCAGTTCCTGGGGCATACCCTTGAAATTCACCAGTTTCTCGATTAACTGTTCTTTGCTAGGTTTCTTCTTAAACTTAACAAAAACTGCGGCAGTATGGCCGTTCAAAACCGGCACACGGATACACTGACAGGTAATCACAGGGCTTATGGCCGGAACAATCTCACCGTTCTCCACTTTACCCCAAATCCGTAACGGCTCCTTCTCGCTCTTTTCTTCCTCGCCGCCGATATAGGGGATGACGTTCTCCACCATCTCCGGCCAATCCTTGAAAGTCTTGCCCGCACCGGAGATTGCCTGGTAAGTCGTTGCAACCACTTCATAAGGCTCAAACTCCTGCCATGCAGTCAAAACAGGCGCATAGCTTTGGATGGAACAGTTTGGTTTGACTGCGATAAACCCTCTTGTCGTGCCCAGACGCTTCTTCTGCGCTTCAATCACGTCGAAATGCTCCGGGTTAATCTCCGGGATAACCATAGGCACATCCGGCGTCCAGCGGTGCGCACTGTTGTTGGATACCACCGGCGTCTCCGTCTTTGCATAGGCTTCCTCTATCTTCTTAATCTCGTCTTTGGTCATATCCACTGCGGAGAATACGAAATCCACTTCCGCAGCCACCTCTTCCACTTCGTTTACATTCTTTACAATAATATTTTTGACTGCCTCCGGCATAGGCGTAGTCATCTTCCATCTTCCGCCTACTGCCTCCTCATATGTCTTGCCTGCCGAGCGGGGGCTTGCCGCAACGGTGGTCACCTCAAACCAGGGATGGTTTTCAAGCAGCGCGATAAACCGCTGTCCCACCATACCTGTTCCGCCTAAAATCCCTACTCTTAATTTCTCACTCATCTCTTTATGCTCCTTCCTCATCTTATCCATATATCGCAAATCAACATTCCTCCCCGGACAGCCGGGTATTCGGTATGCTTTAGGCATCCGCATCACATTCCCCTGACTCATTGTGCGCAAATGTCAGGACGGCGTCCTTGCACATCTCGTCCCAATACTTCCAACCCTCGGAAAGATATTTCCTGTTCATCTCAATCACTTCCTTCATGGCCTGAAAACCGGGTGCCCCCAAAGTCAGCCTTTTCTCCACACAGCTCTTCAAACTCACCGCCTCGTATATATCCGCCTCGAAAGCCGGGCTTATCTTTTTTAATTCCTCTATGGATAAATCTTCAATACTACACTGCTTATCAATACAGTACAACACAAGCTGGCCGATTATGCCGTGGGCATCCCTGAAAGGCACACCTCTCCCCACCAGATAATCCGCCGCGTCCGTGGCGTTGGTAAAACCTTTCATAGCGCTCTTCTCCATCCTGTCCTTACAGAACTTCATGGTCCGCACCATACCCTCGAACAAGGCCAGACATCCCTTCACCGTATCAATGGCGTCGAAAGTCAGTTCCTTGTCTTCCTGCATGTCCTTATTATAAGCAAGCGGAATACCCTTCATCGTCGTCAGTATGGAAATAAGGGCCCCATAGACACGCCCCGTCTTGCCTCTGATAAGCTCCGCAATATCAGGATTCTTCTTCTGGGGCATGATGCTGCTTCCCGTAGAATAGGCATCGTCAATCTCCACAAAACGGTACTCGTCGCTATTCCAGATAATGATTTCTTCACAGAAACGGCTCAAGTGCATCATAATTGTGGACAGCGCCGACAAAAACTCTATCACGTAATCCCTGTCCGACACGGAATCCATACTGTTAAGGGTAGGCCCCTCGAACCCAAGGATTGACGCCGTATAGTTCCTGTCCAGGGGGTAAGTCGTTCCTGCCAGCGCCCCAGCCCCAAGAGGACAGTAATTCATACGTTGGTAAATATCTTCAAGCCTCGACCTGTCCCTCTTAAACATCTCGAAATATGCCCCCACATGATGGGCAAGCGTCACCGGCTGCGCCTTCTGCAGATGCGTAAATCCGGGCATATAAGTATCTATATTCTCTTCCATAATATGCAAAAGCGTGCATAAAAGTTCCTTCACCAACTCATCCACATGGAGTACCTCCAGCCTGGTGTACAGGCGCATATCAACCGCCACCTGGTCATTGCGGCTCCTCCCGGTATGGAGCTTCTTACCCGCATCTCCGATACGCCCAATCAGGTTCGCCTCCACAAAACTATGGATATCTTCATATTCCTCCGTAATTTCGAGCCTGCCTTCCTCCACATCCTTACGGATGTCCACAAGCCCTTTTAAGATTGCATCTTTCTCCGCCTTCGTCAGAATGCCTTGCTTAGCCAGCATAATCACATGCGCAATGCTTCCCTCAATATCCTGGCTGAAAAATTTCTGGTCGAAAGAAATCGATGCATTAAAATTATATACAAGCTGGTCCGTCTCCTTCGTAAAACGTCCGCCCCACAACTGTGCCATGCAGTCATCCTCCATTTTCATCTAATGTATTCTCGGAGCTTCTTTATACCTGATTATGCGAGATGATTTTTTGTCAGAGGCGCATCAATTTATAAGCCGTACGTGAAACATACGTTGATAAAATTGATGTACATATGGTACAAAATCAGCCACAGAGGCATATGCAAGAGAATTTCCGAAGTACATTTTATTAAATCTAAATTTGATGATACCACAAAATAATTTTCTTTTCAATCAGAACACATATTTTCTTATTATTCATAGAATAACGTATAATTATAAGGAGTTGTTGTTCTATGCAGCCATTATTATCATTGCAGGATATCTCCTATTCATATCATAATCTCAAAGGAGAAACGCCTGCCCTCTCCGATATATCTTTCCAGGTGTCCCAGGGGGAATTTCTTGCGGTCGTGGGACCCAGCGGGTGCGGCAAATCCACCCTTTTGTCTATCATAGCCGGCCTGCTTGCCCCGGAAGAAGGCGCTTTATATTATAAAGGCAGGATGCTTACCGACTGTGCCCCGGACTGCAACGTGAAAATCGGCTATATGCTCCAGCGCGACCATCTGTTTGAATGGCGTACCATCTATCAGAATGTCATCCTTGGTCTGGAGCTGAACCATACTCTCACAGCAAAAAACCGTGACTACGTCCTTAAGCTTCTTGCAGATTACGGCCTGTCTGCATTTAAAGACAAAAAACCTTCCGAATTGTCCGGCGGTATGCGACAGCGCGCCGCCCTGATACGCACCATGGCAATCCACCCTGACTTGCTTCTTCTGGATGAGCCCTTCAGCGCACTGGATTCCCAGACAAGGCTAGATGTCTCCGCAGACATTGCAGATATCATCCGAAAGACGGGCAAAACAGCCATTCTAATCACCCATGACCTGCCGGAAGCCATCACCCTTGCTGACCGTGTCCTTGTCCTGTCCAAAAGGCCGGCCTGCGTCAAATGCGAAATGCCAATCCATTTCTCCATCGGCCGCCATGACCCCATTGCAGTCAGGAATACCGCAGAATACCAACTCTATTTCAATCATTTGTGGGAGGTATTGACGAATGAACAGTCCATTTTCCAATCGCCCTGACAACATATCCGCCAACCAGTACGCTTATCTGAAAGCACACTGGCATCATCACCATATGGTCAGCCTCGCAAGAGTGTTCCTGATTGTTGCATTCTTAAGCCTATGGGAACTGGCTGCCAAAAAGGAATGGATAGATGCCTTCTTCTTTAGCAGTCCCGGCGGTATCCTGTCGTATCTTTATCAAATGTTTCTGGACCATTCCCTTTTTACACATACGGGCATCACGCTCCTCGAAACCGTAGCAAGTTTTCTTCTGGTCACACTCCTTGGCCTGCTGGCCGCCACACTTTTGTGGTACGTAGGCAGCCTTGCCGAAATCCTGGAGCCCTATCTGGTCATCTTGAACTCCCTGCCCAAATCGGCGCTAGCCCCCCTGTTAATCGTATGGCTTGGCACAGGCACGGGCACCATCATCGTGGCAGGCATCTCCGTCGCCATATTCGGCTCCATCATCAGTCTCTACACCGGATTCAGCCAGGCAGACCCGGAAATGCTCAAACTCATCTACACCCTCGGCGGAAACCGTAGAGATGCCCTGTTCAAAGTCATTCTACCAAGCAGCATCCCACTCATCTTAAGCAATATGAAAGTTAACATCGGGCTGTCTTTGGTGGGAGTCATCATCGGAGAGTTTCTTGCTGCCAGGCGCGGGTTAGGGTATCTGATTATCTATGGCTCTCAGGTGTTTAGCTGATAAGCGCAGGTGATAAATGTATCACAAAAAACCTGCGCCCTATTGCCAGGGCACAGGTCCGTTTCTTCTTGTCAGCTCTTTCTAGTGAAACGTTAACCGGAAATCGATTACTAGTGGAGACCCAGGTTTTCCCCTGTCATCGTGCCGATTCCGTTCTCTTCAAGAACTGCCGACAGCTTCTCCGTATCCGCCACACGGAAAATCATACATGCCTGCCCGTCCTTTTGTCCGAAAACAGAATACATATACTCCACATCGATATTTGCACGGGAAATCACGCCAAGAACCTTACTTAAGCCGCCGGGCGTGTCCGAGACAGCCACACCCACCACCGGTGTCATCGTCAGAATAAATCCCTGCTCCAAAAGGATGGAAGACGCTCTTGACGCATCGTCCACAATCAGTCTAAGAACACCGTAATCCGCCGTCTCTGCAATATTGATTGCCCGCATGTTCACCTGGTTTTCTGAAAGAATATTGGTGATATCCGCAAGCTGTCCCGCCTTGTTTTCCAAAAAAACTGAAATTTGTGGTATTGTCATATTTTCCTCCATTCCGAAGCGCTTTACGTTAAAGATGCGAGCGGAATTTCAAATTCTGCCCTACAACCAATAGAATCTGTGACGCTTCGACACAAATTCAAGCTGAACATGTTCAGTGTGTTGAACTAAATTTTACGCTTGTCAATGACACGCACTGCCTTGCCCTCGCTCCTTGTGATGGACTTGGGCGCCACCAGACGTACCTTCGCATAAATTCCCAACATGGCCTTAAGCGCCGACACAAGCCCTTTCTCCATCTCCGTAATCTTACCCAAGTTATCGGAGAAATTCTCGGGCGTCATCTCCACCATCACCTCAATAGTATCGGAATTGTTGATACGGTCCACAATAATCTGATAGTTGGCAGGATAACCCTGTTCCAAAAGTACCGTCTCAATCTGGGACGGGAATACATTGACGCCTTTGACAATCAGCATATCGTCACTTCTGCCCATGGGTTTGCTCATCTTAATATGGGTACGGCCGCAGGAACACTTCTTTCTCGTAAGTACGCAAATGTCCCTGGTGCGGTAACGCAGAAGCGGGAAAGCCTCTTTTGTGATAGCGGTGAACACCAACTCACCCTTGCTGCCCTCAGGAAGAACCTCACCCGTATCCGGATTAATGATTTCTGCAATGAAATGGTCCTCATTGATGTGCATGCCTGTCTGCTCGCTGCACTCGAACGCAACGCCAGGGCCGCTGGTCTCCGTAAGCCCGTAAATATCATATGCCTTAATTCCAAGCTTGCTCTGGATATCCTGGCGCATCTCCTCGCTCCAGGCCTCCGCGCCGAAGATTCCTGCTTTCAGCTTAATCTTATCCCGCAGTCCATGCTCATGGATGCTTTCCGCCAGAAAAGCGGCATAAGAAGGCGTACAGCAAAGAATGGTAGCCTCCAAATCCACCATAAACTGAAGCTGACGCTCCGTATTTCCGGAGGACATAGGAAGCGTCAGACAGCCCACTTTATGACTGCCTCCATTGAGTCCCGGCCCTCCTGTAAAAAGGCCGTAACCGTAACATACATGGCAGACATCTTCGTCAGTGCCTCCCGCCGCCATAATGGCACGGGCACAACAATCCTCCCATAAGTCCACGTCGTGCTGGGTATAAAATGCCACCACCCTGCGTCCTGTGGTGCCAGATGTAGACTGGATACGCACACAGTCCTTAAGAGGCTTGGCCAACAGACCATAAGGGTAAGCCTCCCGCAAGTCGTCCTTTGTCAGGAAAGGAAGCTTATGCAAATCCTCCACGCTCCGGATATCCTCCGGGGTAACCCCCTTCTCTTCCATCTTCGCACGATAGTATGGTACATTGTCCCACACATGCCGCACCTGCTTCACCAAACGCTCATTCTGCCATGCAAGAATCTGCTCTCTGTCCGCAGTCTCAATTTCTTGTTGGTAATACCGTTCCATCCGTTTGTCCTCCATTCTAATCCCTATGATGCACTCTGTCCTAACGCAAACGCTTTTTTATTTAATTCCAGAAATTTCGGCGGCACACTATGCGCAATGGCATCCATCCACTCCTCATCCGTAAATTCAAAATGTCTGGCAAGTCTGCCCATAAGTACAAGGTTCACGGCCTTACTGCTTCCCGCCTCTTCGGCCAGTGAAAGCGCGTCAAACGCATCCACATTGATTCCAAGCATTCCAAGTTTTTCTTCCAGTTTCTCCGGGTAGGCCGCCATGCCCGCAATCACCGGCATGGGATTAATCTGCTGGCTGTTGACGATAACTCTTCCTCCCGGCTTTAAAAATTCCGTATACCGGGCCGCCTCCAGCAGTTCAAAAGAAAGAATGCAGTCTGCCTGTCCCTTATCTATAATGGGAGAGCAAACTCTGTCCCCCCAACGGACATAGGTGACAACACTTCCGCCCCGCTGGCTCATACCGTGGACCTCGCTGACTTTCACATCAAACCCTTTGCCAAGAAGCAAACGTCCCAGGAGCTTACTGGCAAGCAGCGTGCCCTGTCCGCCCACACCCACAATCATGATATTCTTCGTCTCCATATTCTTCTCCATTTCTGCGCTTCTTTCATCTTCCATCTTAATCCCCATTTCTGCGCTTCTTTTGTTGAGACAGCGCATATATCGAGTTTGTGTCAAGTGAGCGCGGACACAAATCTCGTGTGTGAAAAATCTTCCGCATATGGATTTTTCACACTAACTCTCATTTTTTCTTATATCTTGTAAAATATCTTCTTTTTGCCATAGTCTCAAATCTATGTGGTCAATGCCATGCTTTCGGCATTCTCCCAAACAAATTTATCCTAACGCCCCAAATTTACATAGCTGCTCACAGACTCCACATCCCACGCAGAGAGTAGCATCAATTGTGGCCTTGCCATCCACCATGCTTATGGCCGGACAGCCGATATTCATGCACGCCTTACAGCCTTTGCACTTCTCCGGGTCAGAACAAATCGGCCCCGGATGCTTCACGTATTTTAACAGCGCGCAAGGACGGCGGGAAATAATGACAGAAGGCTCTTTCACCGCAAGCTCTTCCTCCACTGCCGCCCGGCACACTTCCATATCATAGGGGTCCACGACTCTCACCCGCCTGATTCCCACGGCGTGACACAGGCTCTCCAAGTCTATCTTCGTACAAGGCTCCCCTTTCAGGTTATAACCCGTGGTGGGATTCTGTTGATGGCCTGTCATTCCCGTAATGGAATTGTCCAGTACAATCACCGTGGCGTCGGATTCATTGTAAGCGATATTGATTAGACCCGTGACGCCGGAGTGGATAAAGGTGGAGTCTCCGATGACTGCCACACTCTTGCCCGCGCTCTCCCCGTCTCCCGCTTTGACAAAACCATGCAGTCCCGAGACGGAAGCCCCCATACATATGGTTGTATCGATGGCGCTAAGAGGCGGCACGGCTCCCAGTGTATAGCACCCGATATCTCCCAGCACCGTAAGGTTTAATTTCTTCAAGACATAAAAGATGCTGCGGTGAGGACAGCCTGCACACATCACCGGCGGCCTTGCGGGAATGTCTTCCTCTAAGCAGGTGCCAGCCTGTACTGCTCCTCCAAGCTTCTCCTTCACCAGATTTTGGCTCAGCTCCCCGATGTTGGAAAAAAGTTCTTTTCCCACCACAGAAAGGCCAAGATTTCTACAGTGCGCCTCGATAAAGCCATCCAACTCCTCCACCACCACCAATCTGTCGACGGAAGCCGCAAAATCTATGATTTTCTGTTCCGGCATAGGCCAAATCATCCCTAATTTTAAAACCGGATATGTATCCCCAAAAGCCTCTTTTACATATTGGTAACAGGTGGAAGAAGTAATGATGCCCTGAGACATGTCACTTCCCTCTTCAATCCGGTTGATTTCAGCTCTCTCCGCCCAGGCCGTCAAAGCCTTGGTACGAGCCTCTACTACCGGATGGCGTCTCTTCGCGTTGGCCGGCATCATAATATACTTCCCAGGGCTCTTCTCATATTTTTTCTGTTCCGGAAGCATCCGCTCACCCGGCTCCACCACACTCTGGGAGTGGCTCACACGGGTACACATCTTGATGAGAACAGCCGTATCATACTCCTCGGAAAGCTCATAGGCAAGTTTCGCAAAACGAAGCGCTTCCGCAGAATCGGAAGGCTCCAACATCGGAATCTTCGCCGCCTGCGCATAATGCCTGGAATCCTGTTCATTCTGGGAACTGTGCATGCCCGCATCGTCGGCAACACCGATTACAAGCCCTGCATTCACGCCTGTATAAGAAATGGTAAAAAGCGGGTCCGCCGCCACATTTAAGCCTACGTGTTTCATGGCGCAGAAACTTCTCTTCCCCGCCAATGAGGCGCCGAATGCCGCCTCGAGAGCCACCTTCTCATTGGGCGCCCACTCAGCGTAGAGTTCTTCATATTTCGCCGCACACTCAGTAATTTCCGTACTTGGCGTACCGGGATAACTAGATACAAAACTACAGCCCGCCTCATAGAGACCTCTGGCAACCGCCTCGTTGCCAAGCATCAATGCTTTCATATGTTAACCTCCATTTCTACGCATGTTTTTGTTTCAACTTTTGTTGAGACAGCGCATGTAACGAGTTTGTGTCAAGTAAGCGCAGACACAAATCTATAAGGAGAATACCTGTATTTTAGGCATTCTGCCCTGATTTACTCACCGATGGAATCTTTCACGGAAACCGTTACCCTCTTCTCGTAGCAGGAGAAAATATTCTCCACTGTTTTCTGCCCGGGCGCCTTCGTCACCACGCTCACCACAGGTACAATCACAAGCCCTGCCAGCATACAGAATGCACCCGCATTAATGGGAGACTGAAGATATGCGGGAAATTCAGGACGTACAAAAATATTGGCAAGCATCACGATTGTGGAGAACAAAAAGCTTACCCAACATGCCGCCTTGGTCGTCCGCTTCCAGTATAATCCATAGAGAAAGGGCGCGAGAAAAGCGCCTGCAAGCGCACCCCAACTCACGCCCATAAGCTGCGCAATAAAAGTTACATTGGAACGGTATTGTATCAGTGCAAGAACCACGGAAATCACGATAAATACGACCAAAAGCGCGCGCATCCATCTGACCTGTTCCTTATCATCCATCTCTTTTATTATATTACCTTTAATAAAATCAAGCGTCAAGGTAGAGCTTGATGCCAATACCAGGGAAGAAAGGGTGGACATAGAGGCAGAAAGCACCAGGATAACCACCACCGCAATTAGTATCGTGGGCAGCCCCGACAACATGGTCGGCACCACCGAGTCATAACCGTTTGCGGCTATATCAATCCGCTCGCTAAAAAGCCGTCCGAAACCGCCCAGGAAATAGCATCCGCCGGAAACGATAGCCGCAAAAACAGTAGAGATAACCATTCCTTTGTTGATTGCGCTCTCACTCTTAATGGCATAAAATTTCTGCACCATCTGGGGCAGTCCCCATGTTCCTAAACTAGTGAGGACCACTACCCCAAGTAACCCCGCGGGGTCCGGACCGAAAAAGGAATTGAACACGCCCGGTGCCGCCGAAACCGTCTCATCACTTACTGCGGCAAGCTTGTCAAGCGCACAAAGAAAACCTCCCTGGCTGTTTAACACCGCCAAAATCACCGCGATAATGCCGAAAATCATGATAATCCCCTGGATAAAATCATTAATGGCGGTAGCCATATACCCGCCCGCTATGACATAAATGCCGGTGAGCACCGCCATAGCCACCACGCACACACTGTAGTCAATATCAAAGGCCATCCCGAAGAGGCGGCTTAGTCCATTGTAAAGGCTGGCCGTATAGGGAATCAGAAAAATAAAGATAATGGCCGAAGCCGCCAGTTTTAAAGGTTTACTCTCAAACCTTTTCCCGAAAAACTCCGGCATGGTAGCGCTGTCTAAGTGCTGCGTCATAATACGTGTACGGCGTCCAAGCACCGCCCATGCAAGAAGGGAACCGATAAAAGCATTTCCCAGCCCCGCCCAGGTTGCCGCAATCCCGTATTTCCATCCAAACTGCCCTGCATAACCTACGAAGACAACCGCCGAAAAGTAACTCGTTCCATAGGCAAAGGCTGTGAGCCAAGGACCCACGCTTCTTCCGCCTAATACAAAACCGTTGACGTCAGTGGCGTGTCTGCGGCAGTAGAGTCCGATACCAACCATCACGCCGAAAAAAATCACAAGCATAACCAATTTGATTAATAAATCCATTTTTTTATTCCCCTCAATTTTTTATTTCCCTTAATTTTTAATCTGCGCTTCTACAAGACTGCCATGGCAATACCGTTCCCGAAGAAGAGGCTTTTCAATTTTCCCTGTAGGGTTTCTTGGAACCTTTTCAAAAATAATCTTCTTGGGACGTTTATACCTGGGAAGCTCCCTGCAAAATTCCATAATCTCTTCCTCCGTGCAGGAAACGCCCTCTTTTGTCTCAATAACGGCTGCGGCAATCTCCCCCAGCCTGGCGTCCGGAAGTCCAATGACAGCCACGTCCTTAATCTTATCGTTACGGCGAAGGAAATCTTCAATCTGCACCGGATAGAGATTCTCCCCGCCGGAGATAATGACATCTTTCTTGCGGTCCACCAGATAGATAAACCCGTCCTCGTCCATCCGCGCCATGTCGCCCGTGTAGAGCCAGCCGCCTTTTAACACTTCGTCTGTAGCTTCGGGATTCTTATAATAGCAGAGCATGACACCCGGGCCGTGAACAATCAGTTCACCCACCTCGCCCTGGCTAATTTCATGCCCCTGCTCGTCCACAATCTTCGCTTCCCAGTGGTAGCCTGGTTTTCCGATGGCCCCAACCTTATGTATATTGTCCACACCCAGATGTACACAGCCTGGCCCTATGGATTCGCTTAGTCCATAGTTTGTGTCGTACTTATGATGCGGGAAGTGTTTCTTCCAACGCTGAATCAGGCTAGGAGGAACAGGCTGCGCCCCGATATGCATCAGACGCCACTGCTCCAACAAATAGTGCTCCATGTCCACCTTCCCGGAGTCAATGGCATCTAAAAGGTCCTGCGCCCATGGCACCAACAGCCATACGATGGTGCACTTTTCTTCCGTGACCGCCCGCAGTATCCACTCCGGTTTCACACCCCGCAGAAGCACCGCTTTTCCGGCGGTAAGCAGGGAGCCGAACCAGTGCATCTTCGCCCCTGTGTGATAGAGCGGCGGAATACACAAAAATACATCGTCCTTCGTCTGCCCGTGATGGTTCTGTTCCGTCTCACAAGATGAGCGCAGGGAAAGATGGTTGTGCAGGATTGCCTTCGGGAATCCGGTGGTACCGGAAGAGAAATAGATGGCCGCATAATCCGTCTCCTCCAAAGCCACAGGCGGTGCGCTGGAAGAACAAAATCCCATCAGCTTCAGACAATTCTCCGTGTAGGAAGGTCCTTCCGCCCCCGGGAAGAACATTGTCCTCACCCCGGGCAGCTCCGTCGCAATCGCATCCATACGGCTGATAAATTCCGGCCCGAAAACCAATACTTCCACATCCGCCAGTTCCAGACAGTACTTTATCTCTTCCGCAGAATAACGGAAGTTGAGAGGCACCGCCACACCCCCCGCTTTCAAAATTCCAAAATAAATGGGAAGCCACTCCAGACAATTCATCATCAGGATTCCCACCTTCGTCTCCCGCTCTAATCCGCGGCTCAAAAGCAGATTGGCAAAACGGTTGGCACGCCTGTCAAAATCCGCCCAACTCAATTCCCGGCGATAGGGGGCCCCGTTTTGCGCGCTCTCGATAAGGCTCGCCTCCCGCCAAGTCACAGCGCTGTCCCGCTCTTGGGAAGGATTCAACTCCACAAGGGCCGTATCAGAGCCGTATAGTCTGGCATTACGCTCCAAAAAATCTGTGATTACCATGATATGGTTCCTCCTTAAGTCAGTCATGAATGAATGACATATCCATTCATTGTGGCGTGCGCTACATAAGTCCCCAGCTCATCCCGCACATCCACCGCGTAGAATGCAGTAGTACGCCCATCCCGCAAACAGGAGGCTTCTGCAATCAGCCGTTCTCCCTTGGCCGGGGCGAGAAATGTTATGGACGCCTGTTGGCTCACCGTCTTTTTTTCAGAATACCCATTGGCAGCAACGGCACATGTTATATCCGCCAATGTGAAAATGGCGCCGCCCATAGGGACATTGTTCTCATTCATATGCCGCTCTTCCAGAGTCAAGGAACAGACTGCCCTCCCTGGCTCTGCACAATCAATGACAACACCTGTAGCATCCGTAGCAAAATGGTCGTTCTTAAAACGACTGCGAATCTCCTCTAAATCTGTCATGAACAGACTCCTTTCCAAAGCTCACGCTTTTCTCTTTTCGTCCAGTATGGAAAATAGAAAACCGACTCTAACACTTTAGCACTTTTAATCGTTAAAGTCAAGGGCGGTTTTTATGATATTCCATTCTCCCCTGCCCTTTGAAATATTGTACCAAATTTTCCCTTCCGCTTTCAGGGCACATATGCGCCGGCGCACCAAAGAAAGGCTTACTCCCATTTCCTCTGCCATTTCTTTTGCCGTGGTTTCCGGTCTTTCCCGCACCAACGCAAGAATCCTCTCCTTCTGCGCCTCTGCCATAGGATAGTGTGAAGTGCTGCAGTTTTGCGGTACAGTAAGCACCGCCGTCTCATCAGCATTTTCCCTTCCTGCATGATTGCCCATATGAATCCTCCATTCTTTGTTAATCTGCATACTTGGGCGCAGGCACATTTCCACCCCTTTCTCTGCCGATTCTTCTGTCTCCGATAATGCCCGGATATAAATGTAAATCTTCATATTATCCGGATACACCTTAATCTTTGCAATCCCGGAAATGATTACGGCAATCCGCTCCCGCCATAAAGTCTCCTGTTGCGGCCATCTTTCGACGTCCTCAGTGTATGCCTCCTCCTTCATCCCTGCCATGCTACCTTCTTCCAAACATGCAAGACGCCCGTTTATACAGTTTATTTTCTCCTGCAATTCCTGGTTCTTTCGTTGATAGTCCCGGTCTTCAATCACACCGTCCAAAAGTTTCTCTAAAAGAAGATTTTGTCTGCACTCTGCCTGCCGCAAATTTTCTTCCAGTATTTTCCGCTGTTCCCTTCTGTGAGCGTCCTTTAAGTCCTTGCACTCCAACCCTAGCGCCCTTTTAAGTCCATCCTGTATTTCCTGTTGGTCCGGTTCATGTATCTTTTGCCCGTATTCCTGTTCTAAATAGAAAAGCAGTTTCTTCTCGTCCAAATGTATATTGTCACAGCCTCCGTCCTCGCTCCTGTCTGTCTTTCTGGCCCTGTCCCTGCGTAACTCCTTGGCCCGTCTGCCATGATGCAGGTAGTTGCTGCACTTCCACTCCGCCACCTTACCAGATTTATTGTGCCGTACCGTCCGGTAAAAAGGTTCTCCGCAAAGACCGCATATAATTTTCCCAGACAAAACATGGTGTCCCCCATTGCCATAACACATATATTGTCCGTCACAGTTCCGGTCGCCACGCTGCCCTTCTCTTCTTCTCTTCCTGCCATCCAACGCCCGGTTCGCCTCTGCAAACAAACGCTCATCCACAATGGCAGGAATAACATCCTCATGTATAATCCACTCCGATTCCGGATTCTTTATGCTCCGTTTACTCTCAAACTCGTAATGACGCCTGTTCTGCACGACGGTTCCTTTGTAGATTGGATTGCGGATAATATTGCGCACCACCGACGGTGAAATCATCTTCCCGTTTCTGTTCGTGTATCCGTTGCGGTAAAGAATTTCCGCACTGGTATGGGTGCCGTATCCGTCCACTGACAATCTAAAAACCATCCGTATCATCTCCGCCTCTTCTTCATGAACCGCGATTGTACCGTCAGGAAGTTTCTTCAACCCGTACGTCTGGTTGGTAAAAACAAAATGTTTCCCTTCTCTTTGTCTGTTTCTGTGGGCGTTATTTATCTTCTTACTCAACTCCCTGCTGTATTCTTCCGCCAGAATCGCTTTAATTCCGGTAACCAGCGCGTCCTCCGGCGTATAAAACTTTCTCTCAAGGTACATATAGAGCTTCTTTCCATATCTCTGCATCCGCTCCAAAAACAGATACCAGTCTTTCGTATTCCTCATGAGGCGGTCCTGGCTCTTAATAACGATAATATCAAACCGGTTATATTCCAAATCCTGGTATAACCTGTTATACTCACTCCTGCCCTTCACCGTGGTACCGCTTTTTGCCTCCACATAAGTATCTACTAATTTCCAACCTTGCTCACAGACACAGTTTTTGGATTCCTGGACCTGTTTGACAAGCGCATCCTTCTGGCTTTCCTCCTCGGTGCTGCATCGGTTATAGATGACTGCCCGCGGCTGCTCCATATTTATCTTCCTCGCCCTTCTTACGCGTCTTGTTACATTCTATGCCCCCTGCCTGTCCGTCTTACCCACGCTTTCCATCTCTTCCAGTTAAACATGGTCATTACATCCATCATCATCCTCTGCGCCATCGCCATGGCATTCTACAAGCTGATTCAAAGTTTAGAGCACTATTACCGCAAGAAATATTAAGATTGAATGTCCGGCTCCACAAAAATGAACCGAAAAACATAACTGGCTGCGGCACTGAATCTCATCCGCCGCAGCCTATCTTGTTTTCATGCCACTGCTTCTCATGCAGTACAAAATACGCATTTCCTATGCAGGTTTCTCAGCAATCAGTACTTAATAAGTGCATATACTGCCTTTCCTGCCGTTGTATCAAAGGTAATCGTATCGGGATTGTTATCCATATCGTTAAGAACCGATACGGCACCGCCCGGACGTATTGCCACAACTGCAAAAGTCTTACCCTCCTGCGCAAAAGACTTGGGAATACCTGCTCTTAAGGTAATCGGCGCTCCTTCTTCAGGAAGCAGGCTAAATCCTTCGGACGTCATCTTACCGATTTCAACATCGATTGCCGGGCCTACCGCCGCATTTAAAGTCTGGGCAATGTTATCGATACATAGCTGTGCCAGATAGCTTTTCCTACCATCCATGTCAGAAATTTTCGCATAGGGTTTCTCTCCGCTGACAAGACCGTAGCTTTGCGCAATGCTCGTACTGTCCGTAAGGTTAACTATACCATTCACGCCGGTTGCAAGATAGACTCCCGGCAAGTCTGATTTGATTTCTTCCACCGTGCTCGTCATCTGAGTCTGTGCAAGCGTAACATTGGCATTTTCTTCGGACGCCAGTACCCCCATAGAGGATGTCAGCAACAATGCGGCAGACAAACTGCTTAGCAAAATCTTTTTAGTAATATTTATTTTCATTTTTTCTCCATTTCTGCGCTGCTTTTATCTCAATTTTTGTAAAGACAGCACATGAACCGAGTTTGTGGCAAGCAGCGCGCAGACACAAATCTCGCGATTGAAAATTTCAGTTTCCAATCTCTCCTCGTGCAATTCATTTTTGCTTTGAATTTAGTATGTCACAATACCGGCTGATTTATAAATTGCTCTGACAATCTAAATAAAAACCCGGAAAAGAATCCACCAGGGAATCCCATTCCGGGTATTACGTCCAACATTATTTTTTCACATATCATCATGCCAAAGCACAGCCTCGCCGCTCTTTATAGATTCCTGTACCAATATGATGCGCTGGTTCGCCGAGCCCCTAAACTGTAGGCTGATGTCCTTCTGCTCCTTTATAAACTCTCCGTCCACAAGCACATCAATATAAGACAGGAACTCCTCCATATCCTTCCACTGCTTACAAAACCGTCCCAAAACATCCTCCTCAAAACGGTAGCCTGTGTAGCACCAGATATTTTTGCCAGGATACGTCTGCTTTACCTTCCTTATAAAAGGCAAAAGCGCCTGCCAGTTCACATACTCAAGGGGTTCACCGCCAAGCAACGTCAAACCGGCGATATAGTCCGGCGCCAGAAAAGCAAGAATCTTCTCTTCCGCCTCCGCATCGAAGGGACTTCCATAGGTAAACTCCCACGTCTCCCTATTAAAACATTCCCTGCAATGATGGGTACATCCGCTTACAAAGAGCGTCACCCGCACACCGGGACCGTTCGCTATGTCACAATTCTTGATTTCAGAATAATTCATACGAATCCCCCATGTCAGAGCAGTTTACTGCGATTAGCGCACATTTGTGGCTCTGGCTCAAATTGCCGATTGAAAAATCAGTGCATCGGCATGATTTTTCAATCTAATCCCCATGTCAGATACAGCCTAAAGATGCAGCACCCTCTCCTTTATCTCCTGGGTACGCCCCTGGTTCCAGAACTGGGTACCGATATATCCACAAGTACGTCGCGCCACATTCATCTTATTCTGGTCCGTGTTGCCGCAGTTAGGGCATTGCCAGACTAACTTTCCGTCCGGATTCGTGACAATACGGATTTCTCCATGATAATCACACTCCTGACAGTAATCGCTCTTGGTATTCAGTTCCGCATACATAATATTTTCGTAAATATACTGCATCACAGACAGGACAGCATCCAGGTTATTCTCCATATTGGGCACTTCCACATAACTAATCGCGCCGCCCGGGGACAACTCCTGGAACTGGGCTTCAAATTTCAGTTTCTCAAAAGCATTAATCTTCTCCGTCACATGTACATGATAGCTGTTGGTAATGTAGTTCTTATCCGTCACGCCCTCAATTATGCCGAAACGTTTCTGCAGACATTTAGCAAATTTATAAGTTGTGGACTCTAACGGCGTTCCATATAAACTGAAATCTATATTCGTCTCATCCCGCCACTCACGACATGCATTATTCAGATAACGCATCACTTTCAGTGCAAAGGGCGTCCCTTCCGGGTTCGTATGGCTCTTACCGGTCATATACATCGTACATTCACACAGTCCCGCATAGCCAAGCGATATTGTAGAATAACCGCCGTAAAGCAGTTTATCAATCTTCTCTCCCTTCCCAAGTCTGGCAAGCGCACCGTTCTGCCACAGAATCGGCGCCACATCGGAAGGCGTACCCTTCAGCCTGTTGTGACGGCACATAAGCGCCCTCCGGCACATATCAAGACGTTCATCCAAAATATTCCAGAACTTGTCCATATCTTTGCCTGAAGAACATGCCACATCCACCAGATTTAAGGTCACCACTCCCTGGTTAAATCTGCCGTAAAACTTCGGTTTGTCATTCTCGTCATGATACACTGTGAGGAAAGAGCGGCAGCCCATACAGGTGTAACAGTTACCATCCTTCAGTTTCTTCATGATTTTCTCAGATATATAATCAGGCACCATGCGCCTGGCCGTACATTTCGCCGCCAGTTTGGTCAGATACCAATACTTGCTGTCCTCACGGATATTGTCTTCCTCCAACACATAAATCAGTTTCGGGAACGCGGGTGTAATATAGACGCCTTTCTCATTCTTCACCCCTTGGATACGCTGTTTTAGCATCTCCTCAATAATCATCGCAAGGTCATCCCTAAGCTGTCCCTCCGGTACTTCGTCGATATACATAAACACCGTGATAAAGGGCGCTTGTCCGTTGGTCGTCATCAAAGTAATAACCTGATACTGAATAATCTGGACGCCGCGCTTAATCTCATCTTTGACTCTTTTCTCCGCAATCCGGTTAATTTGGCTCTCATCCGCCTTCAAGCCGCTCTCTTCCAGCTCTCTTCTAATCTCCTTCCGGAACTTCTCCCTACTCACCTGCACAAAAGGCGCCAGGTGGGACAAAGAGATGCTCTGTCCGCCGTACTGGCAGCTTGCAATCTGTGCAATACTCTGAGTCGCCACATTACAAGCCGTAGAGAAACTCTTAGGCGTATCAATCATCGTCTCGCTGACTACCGTGCCGTTTTGTAGCATATCTTCAAGATTGACCAGACAACAGTTATGCATATGCTGTGCAAAATAATCCGCATCATGGAAATGGATAATCCCCTGCTCGTGGGCCTCCACGATGTCCGGCGGCAGCAAGAACCGTTTTGTGATATCCTTGCTGACCTCACCTGCCATATAATCCCGCTGTACACTGTTTACCGTCGGGTTTTTATTTGAATTTTCCTGCTTTACCTCTTCGTTATTACACTCAAGCAGGCTTAAAATCTGTTCATCCGTCGAATTGGACTTCCTGACCAATGCCCTCTTATACCGATAAGTGATATAATTCCTTGCCATCGTATAAGCACGGTACTTCATCAACTGGTTCTCAACCATATCTTGAATCTCTTCCACGTTCGCAGAGCGTTTCATGTCTTCACAGTTCTTCTCTACCATCCCGGCAATCTCATCAATTTCACCTTCCGTTAATTTATCCTCTTCTTTAACACTATTGTTTGCCTTACAAATTGCCGCTATGATTTTCTCCAAGTCAAACGTTGCTTCCGCACCACTGCGCTTAATAATCTTCATACGATAATATCACCAATCTTTCCACAAATATCTACACTATATATACGCTTCCCCCAATGCGTATACTATATATTGTATCATCGTTTTCCTTACTGTCAAGGTATAACCGATTTTTATTTTCCCTGTTCACATTCTGTTTAGTAATATATTGTTATCTATATATTGAATTTCATTCAACAAGCCTCAATTTATGGAATAATCCGGCTATACCCGCCGTCCTTTCATCCGTCCAAATTCAACCCATCGTTAATTTGCAGGCATATTCAAGGCTTATATCTTATGCATAAATCTATTTTCGTGAATCACAAGACAAAGTATGCCCTGCCTGACTGTCCCGGTTGAACCCTATCATAATATGTCCATGACGCTTTCCCAGGTCGTCCAACACATCCCTGGCATTTACTTTCCTCTCCATCCGAAACTTATATAAGACCCCTGCTGTGTCCTCCAACATCAGATAGAACTCTTTCAGGAGAAATTCACCACTCTCGCCACTCTCTTCCCGCAGATATGCACGCACAATCTCTTCATAAGAAATAAACCTTATCTTAATAAAGTAGCGATAAAACAGGTGCTTATCTCCCAGTCTGACCTCCCCCTTGCGCCTGGCTGCCTTAAACTCCCTCTTTAATTCTTCCTGCGCCACTTCCTTCCCTGCAAGACAGACAAACTTCATAAAAATCCCCCATTCTTGCCCAGCCCGCAAACTTGGGCGCAAGCATAAATTGAGCTAAAAAAACAGGCATACATTTTGTATTGCCTGCCCTTTTAGCGTTGCCATAATCTGTTGACGTAAACCTTCCGATAGTCCCTTCTACGCCGTAACTTCATACTGCTGTGCCACATGTTGTTTTAATATCTCGATAGCTTCATTCACACACAATTCCGACGCTTTTATAAAATCATAAAGAACGTCCACTTCTTTTTTCTTTTGTTCATTCACCAAATCTTCCAGTTCTTTCCTCTCATGCTCCATCCGTACTTCTAAAGCGCCTATGACTTCCTGTTTCTGCAGAATCTTCTCTTCAATAGACCTTCTCTGTCCCTTTGGCATAATCTACCTCCAAAATAATCTAATATATTAAATTATACGGACAAGTCATTGATTTTATTCATAAAAAATTCATAATACCGGCATATAAAGAAAAAACTTCATAAAATATATCCTAAGGAATATATTTTACAAAGTATTCTTTATAATAAAGCTGGAAAAGGGACTTGAACCCTCGACCTACTGATTACGAATCAGTTGCGCTGCCAACTGCGCTATTCCAGCATATTCCTGCAACAAAAATTATTATACTGGTTTATCTGCAATTTTGCAAGAGAAATTTTATACTTGTTCTATTATTTTTTATTTTTCATGTTCGTGCTACTCCACATCTGCCTCCGCATGTTTCACATGCACATCCATCTGCGGATAAGGTATGGAAATCCCCGCCTCGTCCAATGCATATTTAATTTCTTCCGTGATACGCCATTTACATTCCCAATAAGCCTCGTTTGCCGCCCAACAGCGCACATTCAGATTGACGCTGCTGTCTGCCAGTTCCTGCACAAACACCCTGTGGTCTTTTTCCTGGATAACAGCCTCATCTTCTTCCAGAATCTTAAAAAGGATTTCTTTCGCCCGGCGGATATCCGCATCATAGGAAATGCCCACTACGATATCCATCCTCCGGTCCTCCAGTGTACTCATATTTAAGATACTGGAATTTGAAAGAGAGCCATTGGGAATAATAACAACATGGTTATCCGGCGTTGACAACTTCGTATAAAACAACTGGATTTCCGTAACAGTGCCTTCTTTACCCTCACTGTCCACCCGTATATAGTCGTCCACCCTGAAAGGTTTCAAAAGCAGAATCAAAACGCCGCCTGCAAAGTTGGACAGGCTCCCCTGCACTGCCAGGCCCACAGCAACACCGGCGGAACCAAGCAGCGCCACCACACTGGTGGCGTCCAGCCCGAATCCCGATGCAATCATAAACAGTAACAGAATATAAAGCACAACCTTCACAAAAGAATCCAAAAACTGCACCACACCCACATCCGCGTTGCCTCTTTGCAAAGAGCGCCTGACAATCCGGCGCACCAGCCTGATTATCTGTACACCCACCAGAAAAAAGATGAATGCCAAAAACACCCTCATGCCAAAACGCAGTGCCTTATCCGGAAGCTGCTGCAAATAAGTCTGTAGCAGTCCCATGTTCAGTTCTTCTGATGCAATCTGCTCTAATTCTGCCACTGTAATCCTCCGTTCATTCCTCTTGTAAAAATTATTTGTTTTTCACTGCTTTCCTGCCACGTTTGGGGGCTTCTGTCTGTGCCTTTGCCGATTCCTTTTCTATGGCGTCCGCCTCTGCCTGCGCCTGCGTAATTTTCTGCAGTTTAACCGCTGCCTCCTGTGCTTTCTTTATCATCTCGTCGGCCAGTCTGGCTTTCTCTTTTGCCTCGGCTGCGGCAATCTTCGCCAGTCTCTTCGCCTCGGCCGCTTCTCTCGCGATGGTGTCTGCCGTTTCCTGCGCGATTCTGCGTTCCTCTTCTTCCTTCTCCTTACGCCTCTTCTCAGCCCGCACCCGCTCAATCTCTGCCTTCTCATCCGCAGTATAGGGAACGTAGGAGAAAATGCTGATAGAAAGCGGCGCGCTTACCATATCGATAGCGTAAGGCTTACCGTCCCATTCTTCCTCTTCTGTCCTGCAGACATCCTGATTAACAACACCGTTTCCGCCGTATATCTTAGCGTCGGTATTAAGTATCTCCGTATATTTGCCCTCATAGGGCACCCCGATACGGAAGTTCTGTTTCGCATTGGCAAAATTTGCCACCACCACCAAAGAATCCAGTGGCTCACTCGCCTTACGAACATAAGAAAGCATACAGGCATTGGGCGTGATACAGTTAATCCACTCAAATCCATCCCATGACGTATCTTTCGCATAAAGCGCAGGCTGTGACAAATACAATTTATTCATGTCCGCAAACAGCCTGTTTAACTTCCCGTGCTCTTCCTGTTCAAGCAACTCCCACTCTACTTCCCTCGCCTCATTGAACTCGTCATACTCGCCGATATCCTGTCCCATAAACATCAGTTTCTTGCCCGGATGGGTCATATGGTATGCATAAGTCAGGCGCAGGTTTGCAAACTGCTGCGCACGTTCCCCAGGCATCTTTCCAATCAAAGTGGCCTTGCCATGTACCACCTCATCGTGGGAGAATACAAGCATAAACTTCTCGCTGTAAGCATAAATCATACTGAAAGTCAGCTCATTGTGCTTTCCTGAGCGGAAATAAGGGTCCGTCTTAATATAATCCAGATAGTCGTTCATAAATCCCATATTCCATTTCAGGTCAAAGCCAAGTCCGTCATCCTCAAGCGCCCCTGTAATTTTCGGCCATGCCGTGGATTCTTCGGCAATCATTAAAACGCCTTCATTACGTTTTTTCATAATGGAATTGAGGTGCTTTAAAAATTCCACCGCCTCCAGATTTTCATTGCCGCCATATATATTGGCAACCCACTCTCCGTCATTTTTTCCGTAATCCAGATATAACATGGATGCAACCGCATCGATACGGATACCGTCAACATGATACTGCTCCACCCAGTACAGTGCATTGGCAATCAGGTAGTTGCGCACTTCCGGCCTGCCATAATTATAAATCAGCGTACCCCAGTGCGGATGAGCGCCCTGTCTCGGGTCTTGATGCTCATACAGACATGTGCCGTCAAAGCCGGACAGGCCGTAAGTATCCCGCGGAAAATGCGCCGGAACCCAATCCAGAATCACGCCGATTCCCGCTTTGTGCATCTCATTCATAAAGAACATGAAGTCCTCTGCCGTCCCATAGCGGGATGTGGGCGCATAATACCCAATCACCTGATACCCCCAGGAAGCATCCAGGGGATGTTCCATAACCGGCATAAGCTCTATATGGGTATAGCCCATCTTCTTTACATATTCAACCACCTTCGGCGCAAGCTCCCTGTAGTTACAGTATCCCTCGCCCCCTTCGGGTTTGGCAAAAGAGCCAAGATAAATCTCATATACGTTGATAGGCTGGTCCTGTGCCTGTACCGCTGCACGGTTCTTCATCCACTTGCCGTCTTCCCACCGGAAACCATTGATATCCCTGACAACAGATGCGCTGTCCGGCCTAAGCTGTTGGCCGAAAGCATAGGGGTCCGCTTTCAGGAAAGTCAGCCCGCCCTTCGCCTTAATCTCAAATTTGTAACAGTCACCTGCTTTGACGCCCGGTAAAAACAATTCAAAAATGCCGGAATCCCACAGACGCCGCATCTGATGCGTCCTGCCATCCCATCCGTTGAAATCACCCACAACACTGACACGCAGTGCATTGGGCGCCCAAACAGCAAAAAGGACACCTTCCACACCGTCTATCTTCGCCGGATGTGCGCCCAGCTTCTCATAGACCATGTAGTGAATGCCTGCATTGAACTTCTCAGTATCTTCCTTCGTCATCTGGGGCGGGAAGTTATAGGCATCTTTCACTTTCTTTAAAGAACCGTCTTCTGCTTCCACAATGTATTCATAGTCAGGAATTTTCTTGCCCGGCAACGCCACTGCAAAATACCCTTCCTCGTCAGCCATCTCCATCTGATAGCTCTTGTCACCCTCCAAAGGCTGCAGGCGCACACTCTTCGCCCCCGGCTGGAATGTCTGCACAAGCACACAGTTCCCCGTAACATGGGCGCCTAACAACGCATGCGGGTTGTCCGATTCAGAATATACAATCCCTTCAATTTCCGGCCAATTCATCATTTTATATAGTTTTTTATCCATGTTTTCCTCCATTTCTATGCTGCTCTTGTCTCGACTTTTGTTGAGACAGCGTAACCTTACATCTCATTGTTCTATCCGGTGGATGAGCAACCCGCTCCTTAATTTCGGTTCAAACCATGTGGATTTCGGCGGCATAAGTTTCCCCGCATCCGACACGGCAAAAAGCTCATGGATATCCGTGGGATACATGGCAAAGGCCACCTTGGCATCCTTATGTACACGCCGCATTAGCTCCTCCATTCCTCTGATACCGCCCACAAAGTCAATTCTGTCATCCACTTTAGGGTCCACAATCCCAAGTACCGGGGAAAGAAGGTCCTGCTGCAGAATCGCCACGTCTAAGTCCTCCACCTCGTCACCGGTATACCTTTCTTTCCTGATTTCCAGACAGTACCATGTATCTTTCAGATACATTCCAATCTGTCCCTTGCACTGAGGGCGGTAAGGCTGTCTTCCGACAACGGAAAGATTAAAAATTCCCTTCACCTGCTCCAGAAACGCTTCCTCAGAATGTCCGTTAAGCGTCTTGACCACACGATTATAATCCATAATCATCAACTGGTCATCGGGAAACAACACCGAAAGAAAATAGTTAAACTGTTCCTGTCCCGTATAATCCGGGTGTGCCTTCCTGCGTATTTGCGATACACGCACCGCCGAAGCGCATCTGTGGTGTCCGTCCGCGATGTAGACAGACTCAACTTGCTCAAATTCCTGTCTAATCTGTTCCACATCTTCCGTATTGTCAATGACCCACACCCTGTGTGTAACTCCGTCTTCCGCCGTAAAATCATATACCGGCGCTCCCTCCATCGCCTTGCGCACTTGTTTTTCTATCCCTTCACGCCTGCGGTATGCCAGGAAAATCGGTCCCGTCTGGGCACTGCATACATCCACGTGGCGTATGCGGTCCGCCTCTTTATCCGCCCTGGTGTTCTCATGCTTCTTAATAACCTGCCTCTCATAATCATCCACGCAGGCGCATGCTCCGATTCCCACCTGGGAACGTCCATCCATCACCAGTTCATACACATAGTATGCCTCTCTGGTTTCCTCAATAAACAGTCCATCCTCCAACATGCCGACAAGCAAGTCCCTGGCTTTCCCATAGACTTCCGGTGCATACATATCATAATCTGCCGCAAACTGTGTCTCCGGCCTGTCAATCCGAAGAAAAGTATATGGGTCACCCTGCACCTTCTCATAGGCTTCCTGCCTGCTGTACACGTCATAAGGCAATGCCGCAATGCGCTCCGCCAGGTCATCCCTGGGCCTCACGGCACAAAAAGGATTTACTTTTGCCATTTCGTCTCCTGTCCTGATATATTTTATATTGATGTTTATTTCATTCCAACACAATATAAATTTATTTTAGCAAATTAGCCTATACAGCACAAGCATGAAGTGATAAAATATGGGAGATATTATGACAGCACAAGTCAAATAAAATCCAACAGAAAAGGAAGTGTGGCCATGGCACCAGAAAACAAAGAAATTTTAGAGCGTATTAACGCCTATGCCGAACAGGCATTGGCAGACATTGACCCCCAGAAGACAAGAATCTCTTTCCAGTTGGAGGCCCTGAAACCTGTTATGCAAGAAATAGCCGAAGAAAAAGGTATGTCCGTGGAGGACGTATTTATACTCTACATGGACCTTGCCAGCGAGGCATCCGTGGAGGCACAGAAACAGTTAGAAGCTACCCTTGACGAAGAAGAAAGCGCCAATTTCTCCAAGATTGCTAACCGCTTAAGTTAAACAAAACGAGCACAGCTCGTTTACGAGTTTTGCTTCGCAAACTCGAGATAAACCAGGGAATATTCCATTTTAAATAAAGTACGAGCACAGCTCGTTTACGAGTTTTGCTTCGCAAACTCGTAATTTATTTTCCGGGAAATGCCTTATATAGTAAAAGGAGGGCTCTTGCAATGTCGTTAACTTATTGCAAGAGCCTTCCCTATGAAATTTTATCCCATATAAAAAGCTTATCCCAGAATCCTACCTATTCTGTGCAAAGCGTATTTCCATTCTTGTTCAGAAGGAAACGGATTATAACCGCCTTACCGGTATCCAGATTTCACTTTCGTAATCGCTGCTATTCGTATCTCCTGTGGAATACCATTCAATATTGATAGGCAATGCGGTCTCAAACTCCTGATTTCCGGGAAGCCATTCCCCCCAAATCCGGGAATTGACCGTCTGCAGGGCCTGCGGCATCGGGCCAATACATTTAAATTTCACCCACTCGCCGGCCGGAATCTCGATAACCGTCATACCATCCGGCACCTGTCCTCCCTGATATGTTCCCGCGATATAGTAACGAAACTGATTCTGGTCGGATTCCTGCATGGCACAGATACCAAATTCTCCCACCATGCACGCGGCAACTGCCTGCCGAGTCTCTTCCTTCCCCGGAAAACCTTCGGGCCCACAATACCGCTCGCAAAATTCATGCCAGAACTTTGGGATTTCCTGTTGAGAAGAATCGTAAGAAACTATCCTCTCAAATCCAATCATTTTCATAGCGTTCCTTTTTTCGACTGTGAAATCCATCTTATATCCTCCTTGTATTGATATTTTTATACTAAGAGGCAGAAACACCTTAATCTGATAAGGACACTTTCTGAGCTGCGCAGGAGATATGCCATGAAAGCGTGAGAATGCTTTGCTAAAGCTTTCCGGCGTATCATATCCATATTTGTAAGACAGATTAATTACCTTTTCCTGTGCAGCCCCTGTCTTCCCTTGTATCACGTCCAGTCCTGCCATGTACAGTCTCCGGTTTCTCAAATATTCCCCAATGGAATAGCCTGTGACAATTTTGAACCCTTTCTGAAAATAGAATGGAGATATGTGTACTGCATCGGCTACATCCTCCACGCTGATATTCGTAAGAAGATGTTCCTCCATGTAATCAATCGCTTTCTTTAAGCTTGCTACCCATTCCATCATTCACTCTTTCTGCAGCCCCTGTGCGGACAGGCCATTCACATCCCATACTTTCAAATTCCTCTTCTGCCTCCCTGTTCTGTATAACAGTATATCGCCTTCCGGTCAGAAAGTCCTGCCCTTTTTTGTCTTTTCTTGTCCGTCCTGTTGTCTCACGGAAGCCGGCATAATGATGAATTCACCTTCGCTTAATCCGAATTCTCTCCATTTTTTGGAGAGAACGATGTCCGATTTATACAGCAGTTCTTTTCCCGCTCTAACTATGAATAGCTTCTGTCCTACTTCACAACCCTCACCCGGAACACACCGCTTATGGACTGCAATTTCTTGATGATTTCCTCGGAAGCAGGTGTCTCAATGTCCAGCATCGTATAGGCGACCTCCCCTTTGGACTTATTGGTCATATCGGAAATATTAATCCCGATATCACCGAAACATGCCGTAAACTTCGTAATCATATTGGCAATATTCTTATGGAAGATGGCCACACGTCCCGCCTGTGCGCAAACACCCATGTCACATTTCGGGTAGTTTACACTGTTGACAATATTGCCGTTTTCCAGATAATTCTTAAGCTCCTTGACCGCCATCACTGCACAGTTGTCCTCAGACTCCTCCGTGGACGCACCCAGATGTGGTATTACGATACAACCTTCCTGTCCTGCTGTCGTGGCATTAGGGAAGTCAGAGACATACTTACGGATTTTGCCTTCTTTAATGCCCGTAAGCACTGCCTTCTCATCCACCAAAAGGTCACGGGCAAAATTCAACAAGATTACGCCGTCCTTCATCTTACCGATGGCTTCCTCTCCCACCATGCCTTTTGTGGCATCCATCAAAGGCACATGAATCGTAATCAAGTCACATTCCTCATAGATTTCTTCCACATTCAGCACATGCTTTACATCCCGGCTCAAATTCCACGCCGCATCCACTGATACATAGGGGTCATAGCCGTATACTTCCATGCCCATATGCTTAGCTACGTTTGCCACACGCACACCGATTGCGCCAAGACCGATAATACCCAGTTTCTTGCCCTCAAGCTCCGTGCCTGCAAAATTTTTCTTAGCTTTTTCGGCGGCCTTTCCCACATTTTCATCGGACTGGTTTTGCTTCACCCATTCAATACCGCCTACCACATCACGGGAGGCAAGAAGCATACCCGCAATCACAAGTTCCTTCACGCCGTTAGCATTGGCACCCGGTGTGTTGAACACTACAATGCCTTTCTCCGCACATTTATCTAAAGGAATATTATTCACACCTGCACCTGCCCTGGCGATGGCAAGAAGACTGTCCGGAAGCTCCATGTCATGCATGGCGGCGCTTCTGACCAAGATGCCGTCGGCCTCTTCCACACGTTCTGTCTTCTCATACTGGCTACTGAATTTCTCAAGCCCGACCTGGGCAATGGGATTTAAACAATGATATTTAAACATTTCCACATCCTCTTTCTGTCTCTGGACTTTCATTTATACCGATTTACTTCCGTTAACCCTACACAGAAGAAACACTATACGTGTTTTTTCTCAAACTCTTCCATAAACGCGACGAGCTTCTCCACGCCCTCCACCGGCATGGCATTATAAATACTCGCCCTCATACCGCCTACGCTTCGGTGCCCTTTCAGGTTCACGAATCCTGCCGCCGTCGCCTCTTTGATGAACGCCGCATCCAGTTCATCGCTTCCGGTCACAAAAGGCACATTCATCAAAGACCTGTCTTCTTTTCTCACCGTTCCCTTAAAGAGCTTGCTTCCATCCAGGAAATCATAGAGTAATTTTGCCTTTTTCTCATTGGTCTGCTTCATCGCCTCTAATCCGCCATTTTTAAGAAGCCACTTAAAAACTTTGCCGCATATATAAATACCATAAGAAGGAGGCGTATTATATAAGGAATCATTGTCCGCATGTACTTTATACTTCATCATGGTAGGCGTGCCCGGAAGAACATCATCCGTAAGCAGGTCTTCCCTGATAATGACTATCTGCGTGCCTGCAGGGCCTACATTCTTCTGCACACCCGCATAGAGCATCCCATAGGCGGATACATCCATAGGCTCAGAAAGGAAACAAGAAGATACATCCGCCACAAGGATTTTGCCCTTCGTATCCGGCAGATGATGGAACTTCGTCCCATATATCGTGTTATTCTCGCATATGTACACATAATCCATGTCATCCGTAATTGGCAGGTCTGAGCAATCAGGAATGTAAGAGAAAGTCTGGTCGGCAGAAGAGGCAAGCTCCACAGCTTCCCCGTAAATCTTCGCCTCGGCGAAGGCCTTCTTTGCCCACTGGCCTGTCAGAATGTAACCCGCTTTGCGGTTTTTCATCAGATTCATCGGCACAGAAGCAAACACAAGACTTGCACCGCCCTGTAAAAAGAGAACCTTGTAATTATCAGGAATCCCAAGAAGCGTCCGTAAATCCGCCTCAGCTTCCTTGATGATAGATTCATAAGCCTTAGAACGATGGCTCATCTCCATCACCGACATCCCCGTGCCCTTATAGTCTAACATTTCTTCCGCCGCTTCTCTTAAGACTTCCTCCGGTAAAACGGCAGGTCCTGCTGAAAAATTGTACACTCTAGCCACTTTTATCTCCTCCACTCTCAAAAAACATACAACAATACCATGTGTTATTCTGCGGTGCAGAGCCTATCCGGACACAGCCGTACAGGCAAAGCGCCAAAAACAAACCTTTACCATTGTACCCGCTCCGTACACTTTAGTCAATTACTACATAAAATTTTTCTCATGAACAGCCTGTACTCAAACTATGGCCTGCCACCCTAAAGGCACCTACCTGTTCCAACCCATATCACTCAATAAAACATGACAACCGGTGTCCCCACTTCCACCGCCTCATACAACTGCACCATGGCGTCCCGGGGCGTGTTGATGCAGCCGTGGGAGCCGTTGGTTTTGTAGATGGCGCCACCGTATTTTCCTCTCCATGATGCGTCATGGATACCGATATTACCCTTCACAGGCATCCAAAAATCTACCGGAGAGGCATACCCAGGCCCTCTTAGGACACGGTTTTTCTGTTTCAGATACACGAAATTGACCCCCGAAGGCGTCCCCATCCTGCGGGATGTATTTCCTGTGACAATAGGTGTCTGCACTTGCTGTACGCCGTCTACATAGTAGTACATCATCTGCTCCCCCATATCCACTTCCACATAGGTATCCCCGATGTCATCCTTGCCCTGTATCTTCGCTTTCTGCGTATACACCGGCTCATGAATCTCTCTTCGCCTATCCAGGAAAGCGCAGGACAGGTACTCCACTTCCGCACTGCGGTCTATCTTATTACCGTATGTACCGCCCTCAACGGTGACAATCTCCCCCCTGGTCGCATGGAACTGCCTGCTTATGCCCACCGTGTCATATTCGTCCGCAAGGGCGTCCACAAACTCTTCCACCGCACCTTCCCGCAGCCTGATATCTCCGTTATCATCCGTCGCGAAGCCGCCATCTTCCCGTAGCTCTATCCAGTCACAGACCACCGATGCGTCAACGGGAATCTGCTCCTCTCCTATCTTGTACACAATGCCACTTTCCTGGAACTGCTCCACTTTCTCCCACAACCGCAAAGTATCCTGCATCTGCGCCGTCAGCTCCAGGTCTTTATAACATCCGTTTTCTTTCAGGTCCAGCTCCGTGCGCGATTCTTCAATAGCAGCCGTAATGAAATTTTCCGCCACATCGGTCTGCAGAACTTCTAATCTCTCGTTGACCAATTGATACCCTTCCCTTGTCTTGACAATCTCCACCTTGTGCGCTTCGTCCGTTTTCCCTCGCTCCGCCTCCAAAAACGGAATTTGCCTCATAACCTGTTGGAGAGCCTCCCTGTTATAAGAGACTACCGGCGTCAACTGCGTGCTGTCTCCATGAAACAGACTGTCAATCCACATCCAGGAATTACTCTTTTTCTGATATATTTCCAGCGCCTTGGCGAAATCAAACTGATAGCCAATTTCCTCGGCAGATATGGTATAACTGTTGCCGTCCTTATCATAGACAGTCAGCCCGTCGTAAGAAAAATCCTGCACAAGCTCCCTGTTTACCTCTTCTATGCTTCTCCCGGTACAATACACGCCGTTAATCCATGTGCCATAAGCAAAAGCATTGTGGTAGTAAATGGCCAGTCCGACGTATGTTCCCATCAGACTGACCAGAAGAATACATAATATAATTGCAAAATGTTTTAAAAATCTTTTCATAAGATGTTACCAGTCAGCTTAAATTACAGCCATCTTCCGTATATTTCTGCTATTGGTTCACCCTCGCAAGGTCCTGTGCATCGAATGCCTCGCTGATTGGCGCACCCGCCGGAACCATAGGAAATACCTTGTCATCCTCGGGAATCATGCAGTCTAACAGAACGGGTTTCTTCATGGCAATCGCCTTCTCAATGGCGGGCGCCACGTCCTCTTTTTTCGTCACCCTGATTGCCTCACATCCCAAACCTTCCGCAACCTTGCAAAAATCCACATTGTCATTGAGGACTGTCTGTGAATAACGCTTGCCATAGAAAAGTGTCTGCCACTGCCTCACCATACCAAGCACATGGTTGTTGATAACTACCTGGATAATCGGAATATTATAACGGCTTGCGGTGGCAAGTTCATTCATATTCATGCGGAAACACCCGTCCCCTGCGATATTGATACATATTTTATCAGGCCGTCCCATCTTCGCCCCGATACATGCCCCCAGGCCATATCCCATCGTCCCAAGGCCGCCGGAGGAAAGGAATGTCCGGGGCATGGAATATTTATAGAACTGCGCCGCCCACATCTGATGCTGCCCTACATCCGTGGTAATCACCGCATCCCCAGCCGTCAATCTGTCAATTTCTTCCATAATATACGGACAGGAAAGCTGCGGCTCGTCATAGGCCAGAGGATATTTATCCTTCAACTCTACAATATGCCGCATCCATTCCGTATGTTCCTGCTGTTCCAACTGTCCGTTAATGCTTCTAAGCACATCTTTCAAATCCCCTACCAGGGAAACATCCGTCCTGATATTCTTATTGATTTCCGCCGCGTCAATGTCAATATGCAGCACCTTGGCATTTTCCGCAAACTTCTTCGGATTGCCCACCACACGGTCGGAGAATCTTGCGCCCATGGCGATGAGCAAATCACACTCGCTGACCCCGAAATTGGAAGCTTTCGTGCCATGCATGCCAATCATGCCCGTATAGCGTATGTCGTGCCCGTCGAAAACGCCTTTCCCCATCAATGTGTCACAGACAGGCGCATCCAGTTTCCCGGCAAATTCCCGCACTTCTTTATATGCGCCGGAAATCACGGCGCCGCCGCCCACATAGATAAAAGGCTTCTTTGCGTTTCTAAGAAGCGACAGGGCATTCTGCATTTCCTCCTGCGTATAAGAAGATTCCACATGGACTTTCTCCGGCTCTTTTTGCACAAATTCGCAGCTATTGGCGGTCACATCCTTCGTGATATCCACTAAGACAGGCCCGGGCCTGCCGCTGCCTGCGATGGCGAACGCTTTGCGCAGCGTATCAGCCAGGATATTAATGTCCTTCACAATATAATTATGTTTCGTAATCGGCATCGTAACGCCTGCTATGTCCACTTCCTGAAAAGAATCTTTACCGAGGGAAGGCAGAACCACATTACATGTGATTGCCACCATCGGAACAGAATCCATATATGCCGTCGCGATACCTGTCACAAGGTTGGTAGCGCCCGGACCGCTTGTGGCCAGACAAACACCCACCTTACCCGTAGCTCTGGCATATCCGTCCGCCGCATGGGCCGCCCCCTGTTCATGGGATGTCAAAATATGGTTTATTTCACTGCTATGTTGATATAAAGCATCATATACATTTAAGATTGTCCCGCCCGGATATCCGAACACAGTGTCCACACCTTGTTCTTTCAGGCACTCTACTACAATCTCCGCCCCGGTTAATATCATAATATTTTTTCCTCCATTTTAACAAGATGTACCCTCGGAGTTTCTCCTGCACCTGCCTCTGTGGCTGATTTTGCGCCATACGCACATCCGACAAAAAATCATCTCACATAATCAGGCACAAAGAAACTACGAGAATGCATAAAGTACATAAGTATCTATTTTTCTATTAACGTTTCGGAATCTCCAAGATTGCACCTCTATTGCCACTGGTGACCATCTCCCGGTATCTGGCCAGATAACCGCTTGTCACCTCCGGCTCCCTGGGCTGCCATTTTGTCTTTCTGGCTGCCATCTCCTCATCGGATACTTTCACATCCAGTTTCATGTTGGGAATGTCTATACTGATAATATCCCCTTCCTCCACCAGTGCAATCGGTCCTCCAACCGCCGCCTCAGGGGATACATGCCCGATAGATGCACCTCTGGAGGCGCCTGAAAATCTTCCGTCCGTAATGAGCGCCACACTGGAGCCTAATCCCATGCCTGCGATGGCGGAGGTGGGATTGAGCATCTCTCTCATGCCAGGCCCTCCTTTAGGCCCTTCATACCGGATGACTACCACGTCGCCTGCCACGATTTTGCCGCCTTTAATGGCTGTGATGGCGTCTTCCTCACACTCGAACACTCTCGCCGGTCCTTCGTGTACCATCATCTCTTCCACCACGGCAGAACGTTTCACCACGCTGCCGTCCGGAGCCAGATTTCCCTTTAATACGGCAAGACCGCCTGTCTTACTGTAAGGATTATCCACAGTCCTTATAACCTCCGGGTTCCTGTTCACGGCATTCTTGATATTCTCGCCGATACACTCCCCCGTCACCGTCATGCAATCCGTGTGGAGCAGTCCGATGTCCGCCAACTCTTTCATCACGGCGTAGACACCTCCCGCCTCATTCAAATCCTCCATATAAGTAGGGCCTGCCGGTGCAAGATGGCACAGATTAGGCGTCCTAACGCTGATTTCATTGGCGTAAGATATATCGAAATCAAAACCAATCTCATGTGCAATCGCCGGAAGATGCAGCATAGAATTGGTGGAACAGCCAAGAGCCATATCTACCGTCAGCGCATTTAAGACGGCCTCCTTTGTCATGATATCCCTGGGACGGATATTCTTTTCAAGCAACTTCATAACAGCCATGCCCGCATGTTTCGCCAACTTAATCCTCTCGGAATAAACAGCCGGAATCGTACCGTTGCCCCCAAGTCCCATACCCAACACTTCCGTCAGGCAATTCATGGAATTGGCGGTGTACATCCCGGAACAGGAACCGCAAGTGGGACAGGTTTTCTCCTCAAATTCCCTCAGTTCCTCATCGCTCATAGTTCCTGCCGCATGGGAACCTACCGCCTCAAACATGGATGAGAGGCTTCTCTTCTGTCCATGTACGCGCCCTGCAAGCATGGGCCCGCCGGATACAAAGACGGTGGGCACATTGATACGCGCCGCCGCCATAAGAAGTCCCGGAACATTCTTATCACAGTTGGGTACCATCACAAGAGCGTCAAACTGGTGCGCAAGGGCCATACATTCCGTAGAGTCCGCAATCAAATCCCTCGTGACAAGAGAATACTTCATGCCGATATGCCCCATGGCGATACCGTCACAGACCGCAATTGCAGGAAACACCACCGGCACGCCACCTGCCTCAGCCACACCCATTTTTACCGCATCGACAATCTTGTCCAAGTTCATATGTCCCGGTACAATCTCGTTATAGGAACTGACAATGCCAACCATGGGCTTTTTCATCTCTTCTTCCGTAAATCCCAACGCATTGAACAAACTTCTGTGCGGCGCCTGCTGTACGCCCGCCTTTACGTTATCACTTCTCATACGAATCCTCCATTCCTGCCGAAAAAATTAATCTTCCTCCCGCATATACACCACAAATCTATCATTCTCATAGACAGCTTTCATATCTTCCGTTACGCCCGACGCCTCAAACTCTTCCGGTGAAAAGTACATTTTCCAATTGTCACCGCTCCAGTCTGTAACATCCGTATCATAATCAAGTAACAGATACTTATCCGCCAAAACAACCTGCGCCTCATCCAACGACTTCGTTATGCGCTCTTCCCCCATCCCATACAAAAATAACAATAAATATTCCTGGTCGCAGTCCGTCACGCCGATTTTCTTATCCTGTGAAAGCTCCACATGCCGGCAGGCATCCTCAATGGCTGCTTCCCTGCCCCCATATTGCGCCCGGTAAGGTGATGAACATAACAGGCACACACATGCGGCGCCGGCAAACACGCTCCCCGCTGCCAAAACCTTTCCTGCCTGTAACCCTCCGGCCGCCTGTATGCTCTCCGCAGCCATATACAACAGCCACGTAAATGCAAACGACACCGTAACGCCTGCAAAAGAAAACACCCTGTAGTATGGCAGGGAACATTGAATAAACAGCATAAGCAAGATACAAATGATGGTAACCGACAGATAAACTTCCCGGAATATCCCGTCGTCACATTTATTACATACGTTATCTTCCGTGGCGCCCCGCATAGAAATACATGTGCTATTATATTTATGCTCCCATGCGCTATTTTTTCTTTTTCCGCGCATATCACTATATTTTTTCACGGCAAGCGCCATCGAAAGTATCACGCTTGCTATGACAAAAGCAGCCAATATAACCGCGCCGCCACTGTAGTATTCGTTCAATAGGCTGATAAGCCATTGTCCAAACTTCCCCAGGAACCCTTCCCTGCCCACACTCTGGATATAGGGAGTCGCCAGCATATAATCAATGCCTGTCCCCAAAGCTTTCAAGGGCGCATGGAGTATGACCGTCCCATGCCCCATGCCATAATAAATACTGCCTTCCGTCTTCACAAGAAGATTGGAACCGATGGCGAGCCATACAAGACCGTATAACCCGACCGTACACCCCGCACTTATGAATGATGTGACAACCAGACACATCAGTCTTTTATTTTCCCTCCGTGCAAGCAGTGCAATGCCGCCTGCCAGACAGAGAGGAACCACCATATACACGCTGCTTGGTATGGCATAGAGCGCCATCACCAAGCTGCCCCCGAAGACTATATAATCTCCGAGCCCTTTCTCCTTCATGGAGGTTATCCGCTGTAAGCGGGAAATCGCCAGGAGGTAACAGAAAGACACGAGGGCGTATCCCCTGCCCTGGACCGCAAGCTGATTGACCATGTACATTCCGGTATAAAGAAATACCGGCATCCATGCAGCCCGCCGCCCGAACCATTCCCTTCCAATCCGAAAAAGGTAAATCAAACTCCCCAGGCTGCACAGATACGACACGCCACGCAACGCCACGGCGGAACTGCCGAAGACACCAAGACATGCCGACAATACGGAATAGCCGATATGATTATTGGGCAACGGCCAGTGAATAGCAGCGTAAATCGGCCCACGGCTGATAAAATAATAATATGTGTACAATTCGTCATACCACGGCGTCAGCGCAAACATACGCCATCCATAGTAAACTGCCATAGCGGCAAGGAACAGGAAGAAGGCTGTCTTCTCCCACCCAAACCTCCGCCATTTACGTCTCTGCTCCATATAAGCTACCTTTTACCCCGGAAAAATCCTACCATCGTCAGCAAACCTTCTGTGCAAGCAAGTCTCCCATCTTCCTGCACCCTACCTGTATGCAGCCCTCCGACATAATGTCCGCCGTGCGATAGCCTTCCTGCAACACCCGCTTCACACCACGCTCTATCTCTTCCGCCTCCCTGTCAAGGTCAAAACTGTAACGAAGCATCATGGCCGCCGAAAGGACGGTGGCAATAGGATTCGCAATATCCTTCCCTGCAATATCAGGCGCCGAACCGTGGCTCGGCTCATACAATCCGAACTTCGTATCATTCAAAGAAGCCGATGCAAGCATCCCGATAGAACCCGTCACCATGCTCGCCTCGTCGGACAAGATATCACCGAACATATTCTCGGTTAAAATGACGTCGAACTGTGCCGGGTCTTTTACCAACTGCATCGCACAGTTGTCCACAAGCATATGCTCCAGTTTCACTTCCGGATATTTCTTCGCCACCTCTTCCACCACGCTGCGCCATAGCCTGGAAGATGCCAGTACATTGGCTTTATCCACGCTTGTCACTTTCTTCCGCCTCTTCATGGCAATCTCGAACCCTTTGACCGCAATCCTTCTGATTTCGTGTTCGTCATAGACTAACGTATCTACGGCGCTTCTTATGCCGTTATTGTCAACCGTCTTCTTCTCGCCAAAGTAAAGACCACCCGTAAGTTCACGCATAATCATCATATCAAAACCTGCCGCGGAAATCTCCTCTTTTAGAGGACATGCGGCCGCCAATTCGTCGTACAGCACTGCCGGACGAAGATTGGCAAAAAGATTCAATTCTTTTCTAATCGAAAGAAGACCGGCCTCCGGCCTTAAATGGGGAGGCAATTTATACCACGGGGACGTCGTCGTATCTCCGCCGATAGAACCCATCAACACTGCATCGGCACTCTTCGCAGTCGCAACGGCCTCTTCGGTTAACGGAACGCCATGTACGTCAATCGACGCACCGCCCATCAAAATATCCGTATAATGTATATGGTGTCCATACTTTCCCGCCACGGCATCCAGAACTTTCTTCGCCTCCGCTATAATCTCCGGACCGATTCCGTCACCCGGAATACATGTTATCTTTAAATCCATACTTTATCCCTCACTCCTATACCTTTTATCGCAAAATACCACTTTTATATCATAGTCTATTCCCAGATAAATTTCAAGAAAAGATTCTTTGGGAAAAAGTAGAAGAAAAAGGCGGACCATTGTCGGTCCGCCTTAAATTATGTCTCCGTATCCTATTATAAACCGCACCGGCTTAGTTTGCTGTGAAAGATTTCTCAGCCAGTACATTGTCATCAGGGTCTGTATAGCGCATAACAACTGTACAAGCGCCTTCTTGTCCAATCACATCATCGAACTGTTTAACCTGCTCTTTGAATGTGTCAGCCTGTGCATCTAATGCTGCGTCAAGCGCCTCAGCCATACCGTCTACTACCATAGAGCTGTCTTCAATCTTGATAATTACAGTAAACTCATTGCCCTTTACCTCAAGAGACGCAGACATTCCCTCTTCTGCAATACCTGCAAACATACTGTCCATAACAGACTTAACAGTAGGGTCATTGTAGTAGTCTTCCAGAGAATCATAGTCACCTGTAGCAGCCGCCTCTGCTCCGTCTTCTGCCGCCTCAACATCTGCCTCAGCTTCTGCAACATCCGCTTCAGCTTCTGCCTCTGTGTTGTCCTCAGCCTCCGGCTCTGCCGTATCTTCAGTCTCTGTTTCTGCCTCTGTTGTTTCCGTCGTATCTGCTGTGTCTGCTGTCTTAGCCGCATCGTCACCACCACATGCAGTAACAGATAATGTAAGAGCCATAACCGCTGCACACACAGCCAATTTCAAAGTTCTAACCTTCATAATAACTTTTCCTCCTTTTCCCCTTATGGATGTATATTCTTGTGCAACATATTCGTTTCACAATTAGCTATTCTACAGGATACAAATTCCCTTGTCAATATGTCACTATATATTTCGTATATGTGAACAAAAAAAGTGCATTTTGTGAACATTTTATGTCTTTTATGCCAAATATACCGTAAAAAAAATACACCGTATACTACATAATGTAGTATACGGTACCCGCTAGTTTTCTCATATCCACCCTGTCATCCGGGCTTACTCCACTTCCGCCTTCTCAATCTGGGCAATCGCAGATTTCTGCATCGGAATACGGCAGTTCTTGTTGCTGCCAAACTCTACGATGATGGTATCATCCGTGATATCGATAACAATGCCGTAGAAACCGCTCGTTGTCAGGACACAGTCACCAACGCTCATGTCCGCAAGCATTGCCGCAATTCTCTTCTGCTCTTTCTTCTGCGGGCGAATCATAATAAAATACATAACCCCGACGATAATCACAAGATAAATTATCATAATGATACCGCCGCCTGCCGGAGCCGCCCCGTCTGCCTGTAATAAAAGTCCCATATATTTTTCCTCCATATATTCTTATGTATAAAGCCTGGATTTACCCCTTGTTCATTGCGGATAAACATATACCTTGCCTTATACCTACGCAAACTATTGCATATCATACACAAAATATGATAATAAGACAAGCTTTTTTCATCTTTTTCGTTTTATTTTATATTCTGCATACCTTCTAACTTCCGCTTCTTATAAGCCAAAAAACCGCCTTCGTCCAATGCCTGCCTAATCTCTTCCATCATCGTATTATAGAAATAGAGATTATGCAAGACGCACAGACGCATACCAAGCATCTCCTTTGCTTTCAGCAAATGTCTGATATATGCCCGGCTGTATCTTCTGCACGCAGGACACGTACAGCCTTCCTCAATCGGTCTTGCATCCGTTTCATATTTTGCGTTAAAAAGATTTATCTTCCCATGGTTCGTATACAGATGCCCATGCCTGCCGTTTCTCGTCGGGTACACGCAGTCAAAGAAGTCAATCCCTCTCTCCACCCCTTCCAAGATGTTGGCCGGCGTGCCCACTCCCATCAGATACGTTGGCTTGTCCTGAGGCAGATAGGGAACCGTCTCTTCGATAACATGGTACATCTGTTCATGGCTCTCGCCAACGGCAAGGCCACCCAGCGCATAGCCATCGCATTCAAGTTCAGATATCCGTTTGGCATGGTCAATCCTGATATTATCATAGATAGCCCCCTGGTTGATGCCGAACAAAAGCTGCTTCGGATTAACCGTATCTTCCAAGGCATTTAGCCGCGCCATCTCTTTCTTGCAACGCTCCAGCCATCTGGCCGTCCGTGCCACGGAATTTTCCACGTACTGTCTGTCCGCCACGCTAGAAGGACATTCATCGAAAGCCATTGCAATGGTGGAGCCTAAATTGGACTGAATCTGCATACTTTCTTCCGGCCCCATGAAGATTTTCCTGCCGTCCACGTGAGAATGGAAATAAACTCCTTCTTCTTTAATTTTCCGCAGCCCTGCCAGGGAAAAAACCTGAAACCCGCCGGAATCCGTCAGAATCGGCTTGTCCCATGACATAAACTTATGCAGGCCGCCTAACTGCTTGATAATCCTGTCTCCCGGACGCACATGGAGATGATATGTGTTCGACAATTCAACCTGTGTCTTAATCCCTTCTAAATCTTCGGTGGATACCGCGCCCTTGATTGCAGCCGCCGTTCCTACGTTCATAAACACGGGCGTCTGGATTGTTCCATGTACCGTTTCAAGCTGCGCCCGCTTCGCCCGGCCTTCCGTTTTTAATATCTTATACATGATTCATACCTGTCTGTTCTTTAATGTCTGTTGTTAATTATCTATCCGCCGGAATATGATGCCGGGGCTTGTATATTCTCGTTAACTAAAAGCATATCTGCCAAAGATGTTTTACAGATACTTGTCCCAAAACTCTTCCAGGCAGATATCTTCTTCCTTCATAATCGTTGCCGCTTCCCTGCCCACATACCTAAAATGCCAAGGCTCATATTCTATACTGGTAATATATTCTTTGCCCAAAGGATAACGCAACGTAAACCCATATTCACAGCTATGTTCTGCAAGCCATAAGCCCGCCTCGGTCTCCCCAAAACCCTGGTCGAGAAGTGTATATGTATCGCTTGTGATATCTAATGACAACCCAACCTGGTGTTCACTCGAGCCCGGCACCGTGACAGCCTGGGAAGCGATTTTGTAAGCATCCATATAAGAAAGGCCCTGCCCCATATAGTGCTTTATTTTCTTATTAAACAGAAATTCCTGTCTGTCAAGCGTCCTGTAGGGCGATTTGATGACCAGATTCACCCCGTCTTTTTTCGCCCCATGCATCATCAGGAGCAAGTCGTCTATGATGCGCTCGTCACACTGCATACTGTCTTTAATTGTCCCAAGTTTAAACTCATATCCCTCCGGTATCGGATGCTGCTTATTAATCAACACAAGGCGCCAGTCGGAAGGGTCAAATTCATAATCCTCCTCCAGCTCACCGGTCTCACCGCTTTCCGCCTGATAGCCACCCTGGCTTTCCAGAATATCATCCAACGTATAACTGTCGAAACCGTCAATGTGCTCTTCGCCATAATACTCCCCGTCATCCATAAAAGCCTGAGTCTCAGGGTCCATCTCCATCTCCACCGCCAACATGATGTCGGAATCTTCCACCACGGCGCTGTAAGTTTCCTGGGCCTTGATAAACCCTGTTCTCTCCGCAAACACGGCAAAAGAAAAGCTGCAACTACTCATAAAAAAGATAATGACGAACACAACGCTGGCATATCGTTTGGTATTCAGCACAAAATGCCTGCCGAAATGATAACCTCCTAAAATAACAGATATCATGGCAAGACAAGGATACCGCAGTATTTTGTTCCTTTTTGCGATATAAGTAAATTTAAATATAATTTTTTCTCGAAATGTCTTTTTCATCACAGCCCTCAGATGCTATGTCTTTCCAGTATTTTTGTATGTTAGACAAACTATAACGGTATGTATCTGGTTAGTATAATAACATATAAAATTTTTTTGTAAATCTTTTTTTTACGCAAACCAAGATGCTTTATTTGTTATATTTTAGTTATCGTTCAAACGATACTCTAGACCTTGTATCAGAGATTTTTTCTCAGCCCAATATATAGTCGGAAAAGAATGTATGTTCTAAAAAAATTTTTTCAAAAAAATTTTTTCTTTTTTTGATTTTATGGTATGGTATAGGAGTATATTTTCTGTTATGAAATAGATGCAGGATATCTTGCATAGAATTTACAGAAAACTTCACTATTTTATGCATTGCAACAAAAAATATTAGATTTGTATGCGTAATTATATTAATTATCAAAATTATTTAAATTATTTGGAAAGGATTAAAAAAATGGCAGGTTCATCTTTTGGAAACATTTTTCGTATTACAACCTGGGGGGAATCCCACGGAAACGCATTGGGCGTGGTGGTGGATGGCTGCCCTGCCGGACTGTCCTTAGGCGTGGAGGATATCCAGGCATATTTAGACCGCCGCAAACCCGGCCAGAGTAAAATAACCACATCCCGCAAAGAAGCAGACGAAGTGGAAATTCTCTCAGGCATCTTTGAAGGGCGCACCACCGGCACGCCTCTCTCCATGCTTGTGCACAATACTTCCCAGCGTTCCGGGGATTACAGTGAAATCGCGAATTATTACCGCCCCGGACATGCGGACTATACGTTCGACGCCAAATATGGCTTCCGCGATTACCGAGGAGGGGGCCGCTCCTCCGGACGCGAAACCATCGGACGTGTAGCCGCAGGCGCTGTCGCCTCAAAACTGCTCCTAGAATTTGGTATCGGACTGAGAGCCTACACGAAATCCATCGGACCGGTCACCATAGACCGGGGACAGTTTGATGCCCAGGCAATCCTGTCCACCCCCACCTGTATGCCTGACAGAAACGCCTCGGCCCAGGCACAAGCCTACCTCGAGCAATGTATGAAGAACCATGATTCTGCAGGCGGTGTTATCGAATGTGTCATCGACGGCGTCCCCGCCGGATTGGGGGAGCCTGTTTTCGGTAAATTAGATGCCCTTCTTTCCCAAGCCATGATGTCCATCGGTGCGGTAAAGGCCGTGGAAATCGGCGACGGTGTGGAAGTAACCACAAGACACGGTTCTGAGAACAATGACTCATTCCACATGGAGGACGGACAGGTCACAAAAACAAGCAATCACGCCGGAGGCATCCTCGGAGGTATTAGTGACGGCTCCCAAATCATACTACGCACACATATAAAACCCACTCCTTCTATATTCTCCCCACAAAAAACAGTCAACAGACAAGGGGAGGATATCGAAATCTCCATCAAAGGGCGTCACGACCCCATCATTGTCCCCCGTGCCGTGGTCGTCGTGGAAACCATGGCCGCACTCGTCATAGCAGACGCCTTACTCACGAATGCAAGTGCAAAACTGGACAATTTAAAAAAGATATATGGCAGGTAACCTGCCATATATCTTTTCATAATATATGATATTTATTTTAATCAGCCAAACTTCTCCAACAGGTCTTTGTACAGGCACTCTTCTCCGGCTCGCTTTCAAAGGAGATAAGTCCCATACAATCACACCCGTTTTCATTATGCTAGTTTGTTAAATAACTACTGATACAATATAATATCTGCCCGTTATAGTCCACTCTGGACCAACCATATTCCTCATTGATTCCCGTCCTGGTCACATATTCGCCATTGTGCAGCACTGCCACCACAGTGGCATCCGGGTTGGTCACACTGGGCAGGGAACGCAGATTCACTTCAATCTTAGCCGTCACCTGGTCATTTCTTTCAGCAAATTTGGTCTTTAACCCATCTCCGCTTCCGGCTCCTTCCTGCCCTTCCTGTTTCGCAGGTGTGGGCGCCTGGTAGTTTAAGTCTGTCGTCAAATAACTGGATACCGCATACACAGTCTGTCCTTCGTAAGTAAGCCTGGACCAGCCACTGTCACTGATGCCTGTCCGCACTGCCTGCTCTCCGTTTTTCAGCGTATGTATAATGGTACTGTCATCTCCCTGGCTCGGAATATTGCGCAGATTCGTGGAATCCTTGGCCGTCACATTCTCACTCACCTCCGTAAAATTCATCAATGCTTCTGCGTCAGCCTTCACTTCTTCCGGCGCCTCCGCATCCTGTGCCTGTGCAGTGCCCTCATATCCGAAATATGCCACATTCACATCCACGGGTCTGTCAATTCCCGCCACAGTCCCACGGTTCGTATACTGCCACATGGCATGTGTGCCTGCATAAGAAGATTTCGCCGTATCCGGATAGGGAACAGAAGGATATTGGGATACCCATATACGATAGCTTCCTTCCAACCTGTCGGTATCCCACTTGGCATTCCCCGACAATTCCCCCATGGAAGCATAGAACATAGGTGTATAACCCCTGTTATATATTTCCTGCAGGAACGCAATGGCAATGTCCGTTCTCTCTGCATTGGATAAATGATACTGCGGACTCTCCGGACGGTCAAATCCTTCACAGTCATATGCTACCGGATAGGTAATCTGATACTTTGAAATGTAGTCCGCCACCCATCCCGCCTCCGCTTTCGCCTCCTCGGCAGTCGTCGCCGTGGAGAAAAAGTACACGCCGACTTTAATCCCGTTCTTCTGTGCTTCCTGCATATTGTACTTTGCGTTGGTATCCGCACAGATTTCCCGCGAAGTATCGGCCCGGTATCCCACCCGCACCATAGCAAAATCAATACCGGAAGCCGCCACCTGCGCCCAGTCAATCGTCCCCTGGTATCTGGCAACGTCAATCCCCACCGTCACCTGGTCTGTCTGCGTCACACTCCCGGAAGATAAAAGCTCGGCTACATCCACTTCCGTTCCCTGGTCCGTGCTCATGGAATCTGTCTGTGGGTCTTCGGCGCCGGCATTCTCTGCCCCTTCCTCCGGTTTTACTTCTTCCGGCTCTTTACTTTCTTTCTGCTGCGCTTGCGCCTTGTCCGCATCGTCTGTCTCTTGTGCGTTATCTGCTGCCACGGTATCCGGTGCAGTGTTTTCTGCACCCTCCTCATCCTGCATTTGAGTCTGTTCCCCGGCAGGCTCATTCATCTGCAGCACTTGCTGCTCTTTCTTTTTCCCTGACGTCAGCGTCACGGCAATGACCACCGCGACGACAGCTACTATTAGAATAACAGCCGGAATTATTATTTTTCTGTCCCAAAAGCGTACACTTCCATATGCGTCCTCGTCATCTTCCCCATACCCGTCTTCCTCATATGCCTCGCCGTATCCGCTCTCTTCATAGTCCTCGCCATACTTCTCCGGCTCATCATCCAAATCAATCAGTTCATCGTCCCAATCGCTTAATTTTTTCATTCCGATATCTATTTCTCTTTCTTAGACTGCGAATTTGTAACCATCAGGCACAAAATCTAATTCCTTTAACCTGTTCTCCATTCCCCACTGTCACATGACCAACTCGTACATCGGTGCACAAACAATCATCAAAATCCGTCCAGAAGCTCCAGATACAAATCATTGTAGTCTGTCCGTTTTTCCTTCATAAACTGAATTGCGGTCTTCGGATGCTGATTCAGCAGACCCGTAAGAAGATAAGGCACATCATATCCCCACACCAAACCGGACTCCCGAAGAGGTATCATATGGTTTTCAACAAACCGCAGAATCGGATTGATATTATACTTCGGATTTTTTAAATACCCCAATAAAAGTTCGCTCGGACAGTTCCCACACCCGCGGCCCAAACCGCTCACGGTAGCATCCAGATAGCTGACACCCATGATAACCACTTCCGCCGTGTTCGCAAAGGCAAGCTGCTGGTTGTTGTGGGCGTGTATGCCTACCTTCTTACCGTATTTATTTGCCATCTCCAAATACTTATCCGCAAGCCTCCTTGCCTGCTCAGGGTACAGTGAACCATAACTGTCCACCAGATAGACCGTACCGACGCTGCTCTGGCACAGAAGTTCCAACGCGGCGTCGATATCCATGTCGTTGGATTTAGAAACCGCCATAATATTAACCGTCGTCTCATATCCTTTCTTCGCGCAGTCTTCAATCATCTCCACTGCCGCCGGAATCGTGTTTATATAAGTGGCAACCCGTATCATGTCTATGGGACTGTCTTTCTTATTCACAATATCTTTCTTAAAATCACACCGCCCCACGTCCGCCATCACGGCAATCTTCATATCCGTTTTGTTATCGCCCACGATAGCGCGGATGTCCTTGTCATCACAGAACTTCCATTTGCCGAATTTTTTCACATCAAACAATTCCTTGGAAGCTTTATAGCCAAATTCCATATAGTCTACGCCCGCCTTGATATTCGCCCGGTACAGGTCCTTGGCAAACTCATCGGTGAAGAAGAAATCATTCACCAATCCACCGTCGCGCAACGTACAGTCCACTACCTTAATATCCGGTGCATAGGACATCAGTGTTCTTCCTTTTGCTCTCTTTTCCATTTTTCCCACTCCTTTCCTGTCTTTCAATCCGCTCATCAAACCTTATAGGCTACCCCGTCTTATAAAAATTGTTACGGATACTTCTAGCATACGATAATTTTCTTAAAACTCTTCTTCCCTTTTTTGACAATAAACTCTTCTGCGGCAATCATATCCTTGGTGTAGGACGCCTTGATGTCCGACACCTTCTCTCCCTTTACGGAAACGCCTCCCTGCTCCACGCTGCGGCGCGCCTCGGAACGGGATGCCGCAAGCCCTGCGGCTACTAAAATTCCCAGAATATCGATGCTTCCATCCATGAATTTGTCATCCGTCAAAGTCACCGTAGGCATATTCTCCAGACTGCCTCCTCCTGCAAAAAGCGCTTTCGACGCCTCCTGCGCCTTCTTCGCCTCTTCTTCCCCATGTACAAGGTTTGTAAGTTCATAGGCTAAAATCTCTTTCGCCTGGTTTAGACGGCTTCCTTCCCATTTATCCATCTCGTCAATCTGCTCCAGCGGCAGGAAAGTCAGCATACGCAGGCATTTGAGCACATCCGCATCCGCCACGTTGCGCCAGTACTGGTAAAATTCATAGGGCGTGGTCTTATCCGGGTCAAGCCATACGGCGCCTTTCTGTGTCTTACCCATCTTCTTGCCCTCGGAGTTCATCAGGAGCGTAATTGTCATAGCATACGCGTCTTTTCCGAGTTTACGCCGGATTAAATCTGTTCCGCCGAGCATATTGCTCCACTGGTCGTCTCCGCCAAACTGCATGTTACATCCATATCTCTTATATAACTCCATGAAATCGTAACTCTGCATAATCATGTAATTAAACTCGAGGAAACTTAATCCTTTCTCCATTCTCTGTTTATAACACTCCGCGCGCAGCATGTTGTTGACGCTGAAACATGCCCCGATGTCCCGGATAAATTCAACATAATTTAAATCAAGAAGCCAGTCCGCATTGTTGACCATCATCGCTTTATCTTCCGAAAAATCGATAAACCGGCTCATCTGCTTTTTAAAACATTCACAGTTATGCTCAATCGTTTCCTTCGTCATCATCGTTCTCATGTCCGTCCTTCCGGAAGGGTCACCTATCATGGCTGTCCCGCCGCCTATCAGGGCAATGGGCTTGTTGCCCGCCTCCTGCAGCCTCTTCATAAGGCACAGCGCCATAAAATGACCCACGTGCAAGCTGTCTGCCGTCGGGTCAAACCCGATATAGAACACCGCCTTTCCACCGTTAATCAAATCCCGGATTTCATCCGCATCCGTCAATTGTGCAAGAAGTCCTCTTGCCTGAAGTTCTTCATAAATTCCCATTTTCTTCTTTCCTTTCTTTGTTTATGCACAGCGCTAGGCGTCCGTCAGCTTCTTTTGACGTCTTTCTTTTGGACGCCCGTGTACATAACATAAGGACAGCACGCTCTGCGAGGTGTCCTTATGTTAAAAAAACCCGTCCCATGCATAACATGCATAGGACGGGTTACTCCCGTGATACCACCTATTTTCACAGACAGTTCACACTGCCTGCCTCACCAAGTACGATTCAGGAATCCTCACAAGGACATTCCGTCATGATACTCTCCTGCTATAACGTGCATTCCCCGTCATGGCCTACTAGTACACACTGCAACTGTCCATTCTGCCATGAAGCTCCGGGATGTATTCATAGAAAACTTCCTGCGCGCCTCTCATCATCCGGCTGCTTTCTGTCCATTCCATAATCCATTACTTGTTCCCATCAAAGCCTTAACTATTTATATGATATATAATTTAAACGACACAGCTTTTTTTGTCAACTGCAAATTTTATTTTTGTTCTGATTTGTCCGCTATTTATTCACCATAAGCTTTATCATCGCCTGGTTCAGTCCGTCCACCGTCAGCTTATACATCGGAAACAGTCCCTTGATTGCAGTCTCCGCCTCCCGCCAGGGAGCATGCCCCGGCGCCATTTTCGGGTTCAGCCACACAATCTTCTTATAATGCCGCTTCATCAAAAGCAGCCAATCCATGCCGGACAGACCGCCGTTAGGCCCCCTGTAATTGCCTGTGGTGGAATACAACTCCTCCGGCGCCATCGCCGCGTCCCCCACAATAATCACCTTATAGTCGCTGTCCAGGTTGCGGAACATCCATTCCGTCTCAATCCAGTCCCCATTCTCGCACTCCGGCGTATTGTAAAGATTGGAGTAAATACAGTTGTGGAAAAAATATGTCTTCACATCCTTATAGTGATTGGACTTGTACACGGAATGGAACAGGTCATTCAACAATGTGGTATAAGGAATCATGGTGCCGCCGGAATCCATCAGAAGAAGCAGCTTCACCGCATTCTTGCGCGGCTTCTCCATCACAATCTGCAGACAGCCGCCGTTGTTGCACGTAGCGTCCACCGTGCCGTCTATATCAAGCTCCGTCTTCGGAATGTCAAGCCTTGCGGAAAACTGCCGCAGTTTCCTCAATGCCATCTGGAACTGTCTGTTGTCAAGCACTTTGTCATTGCGGAAATCCCGGTACTTCCTGGCGCCGATTACCTGGAAAGCGGACTGATAGCCTGTCGTTCCACCCACTCTGATACCGCCCATATTGCCGCCCATATTGCCGAAGGAAGTCTTACCCATGGTGCCAATCCAGTGGCTGCCTCCATTATGTTCCTCATTCTGGTCGCGCAGCCTGTCCTTGAATTTGTTCTCCACGTCTTCCTTGTCAATCTGAATCACTTCCTGATTCATCTCATGGCGTATCTCCTCGAAGACATCCTGCATCTCCGGCTTATCCAGCCAGCGCATCATATTCTTGCTGACTTCATTCTCCGACTGGATACCCTTGAACACCTCGTCGAAAGCCATGTCAAACTTATCGAACTCCGTCTCCGATTTTACCAAAATCATACGCGACACATAATAAAATTCCGTAAGGCTGCTGTGGCATAGCCCTTGCTGCAAGGCGTCCTGGAGCGTCAGCCATTCACTGAGCGACACGTCAAGCCCTTTGTCTTTTAACGTATAAAAAAATTTTGTGAACATAGTACTCCCTCACCAATGCGACTGCAACAGTACACTAGAAATCTTTTTTATTTTTTACCGTCTCCAAATCTTCGTCTTTCTTCACGACCACGCCGATAAAAGGAAGCTCCGCTTTCAGTCTGTCCGTCGGAATGCCGCCAATCTGCAGTGCATTCACCCAGTCAATCAACTCCGATGTGCTGGGCTTCTTACGGATATCTTTCATCGAACGAATCCAGTAAAAGACTTCCATCGCATCCTGTAACAACTTATCTTCCACATCCGGGTAATGTGTCCTGACAATCTCCTCCATCAGATTCTGGTCCGGGAAATCAATATAATGGAAAATACATCTTCTTAAGAAAGCATCCGGCAGCTCTTTCTCCGCGTTGGAAGTGATAATCACAATCGGCCTGTGCTTCGCCTTGACAGTCCTCTTCGTCTCATGGATGTAAAATTCCATCTGGTCCAGTTCCCACAGAAGGTCGTTGGGGAACTCTAAGTCCGCCTTATCAATCTCATCTATCAACAGAATCACCTGTTCATCAGCCTCAAAAGCCTCTCCCAGTTTGCCAAGCTTAATATAGTGGGCAATGTCATCCACACCTTCCTCGCCGAACTGTCCGTCATACAATCTCTGAATTGTATCATACATATACAGACCATCCTGTGCCTTCGTCGTTGATTTGATATTCCAGATAATCAGCTTCTTGCCAAGGGAATTGGCAACCGCCTGGGCAAGCATGGTCTTGCCCGTCCCCGGCTCTCCCTTCACAAGAAGGGGTTTCTTCAGGGCGATAGCCACATTCACGCTCGCCAGAAGCTGCTCCGACGCCACATAATCCGAAGTACTGTTGAAACTCTTATTTAGTCCGTCCATTCTCAATAACCCATACCTTTCTCTTAGTCTGCAGGTTCCCTGCTGTCATAACACAAGGTTCCTGCCTCCTGCCTAGTCATTCTTTTATCTCGTCAATATCCGTCAGTTCACGCCGGCAATCGTGAGAAAACTTTACTCCATACTGGCGCCTTCAAATCATCAGCCTATCCATACGTGTTCAGTATACCATAGTAACAGCCTTAAGTCTATCGCAGTTTGGCACATAAGGGATGACTCCGGAGCTGAAAATTTTCTATTCCACTGCCCCCATGTTTTATGCTATACTGATACAATGAAAAATAGAGCAAAAACATATGATTGGAAGGGACAGATATATGGAACAGCACAACAAGACACATCTTTCTTTCGAGGTGTTCCCACCCAAGAAGGACGAGGAATTTGATAATGTTTACCAGATTTTGAGGCAACTAAAAGAATTAAACCCAGACTTTATCAGTTGTACTTACGGAGCGGGCGGCTCCAGGGCAGGCAAGACAATCGAGATTACTTCTTTTATCCAAAATGAATTAAAAATTGACGCCATCGCCCACATCACCTGTGTGGGATTCACCAAAGAAGACCTGCACAAAAACTGTGAAGCATTGGAGGCCGCAGGTGTCAGACATGTGCTCGCCCTGCGCGGGGACAGACCCAAAACCATGAGTGACGAGCAGTATGACAGTCGGGAATTCTACTACGCCAGCGACCTTGTCCGGCATTTAAAAGAGCATACCGGGCTGCGCATATCCGGCGCCTGTTATCCGGAGAAACATTTTGAAGCGCCAAGCCTTGAAAAGGACCTTCTTCATTTGAAAGAAAAGGTCGATGCGGGCGTAACTTCCCTCATCTCCCAGATGTTCTTCGATAACGGCTATTTTTACCGTTTCCTTGACAAAGCAAGGGCGATGGGCATCCATGTCCCGGTACATGCAGGCATCATGCCCATTACCACCGCCAAACAGCTTGGCACCACCGTGTCTCTCTCCGGCTCTTGTGTCCCCAAGGAACTTGCCGACTTAATCGCCACATACGGTGAGGACAAAGAAGATATGCGCAAGGCCGGAATCGACTATGCGGTACGCCAAATCCGAGACCTGAAAGAACACGGCGTGGACGGCATACATATCTATTCCATGAACAAAGTAAAGACGACAACGGAAATCTGTGGGATGATTTAAAAGTATATGAAGTCACAATTTACAAAACAGAGAGCAAAAAAGTTTTTATCTTACTACAGACCTCACAGAAACATATTTATCATGGACATGTTTTTTGCAGCGCTCAGTGCGGCCAGCGTCCTGTTATTCCCGCTTGTTTCCGGCTATATGACCAGGGAAGTCTTAGCACAGTGGAACGAGGGCACTTTCCAAAAACTAATGTCCGCCGCTGCGGTTTTGGTCCTGTTGACTCTTTTGAAAATGATAAGCAACATTATCTATGCTTATTTCGGTCACGCCATGGGCGCCAAGATGGAAGAGAGCATGCGCCGGGAACTTTTTGAACATTATGAATCCTTGTCATTCGGATTCCACGCAAGAAACAGTACTGGAAAGCTGATGACGGTACTTTCCAACGACCTGACCAACATGACGGAATTTTTCCACCATGCGCCGGAAGACTTGTTGATGACGGTAATAAAATTTATCGGTGCATTCATCATTATGCTAAGCATCAACATCCCGTTGACTCTGATTGTCTTCGCTGCCCTTCCGCTTCTCGGAATCGCGGCATACTATACGGACAAACGGTTTGAAAAAACGCTTCTGGAAAACAAAACACACCTGTCGGAATTAAACGAATATCTGGAAGACACGCTTTCCGGCATCCGAACCGTAAAGGCATTCGGCCAAGAGGAGAAACATCTGGAATGTTTCCAGGAAAAGAACAGGCTCTATACGGTGAGCAAATGTTTGTTTTACAAACTGGAAGCCACCTTCTATGAGTCCGTCGAGGCTTATCCGCAGTTTTTGTCCATGTTGGTCGTTATATTCGGCTCTTTGTTCATCGCCAGGGGCACCTTAAACGCGGCAATACTCGTCACCTTCCTTCTCTATGCAGGGAGCTTGTCCGAGCCAATCCGCACGATGCTCAATTTCATGCGTCTGTATGAGGAAGGCAAGGCAGGTTTCATCCGTTTCATGGATATGATAGAAATAAAACCTATGGTGACAGAACGCGAAAATGCCGTGTCCTTAGAGAATCCGGCAGGCAATATCCGTTTTGAACAAGTTTCTTTCCACTATGAAGATTCGACCGAAAATATCCTGGAGAATGTCTCCTTTGAAATAAAAAGCGGGCAGACCGTAGCGTTTGTGGGGGCATCCGGCATCGGAAAAACAACAGTCGCTTCCTTGGTTTCCAGGTTCTATGATGTAACCGGCGGCACTGTCACCATCGATGAAACCGATATCCGGGATTTATCTTTGCACTCACTCAGGTCGTGCATTGGCATTGTGCAGCAGGAAGTCTATATTTTTAACGGCACAATCCGCGATAATATCCGTTACGGACAAAAAGAAGCGACCGAAGAGGAAATTATGAACGCTGCAAAGCTTGCCAACATCCATGATTTTATCTTATCTTTGGAGAATAGGTACGACAGTCTGGTGGGCACCAGAGGAATCATGCTCTCAGGCGGGCAAAGACAGCGAATCAGTATCGCAAGGCTATTCCTCAAAAACCCCAGGATTTTGATTATGGACGAGGCGACAAGCGCTTTAGACTATGAAAATGAGGAAATTATACAGCAGTCCATCGATAAACTGAAACAAGACCGGACTTCTATCCTAATTGCACACCGTCTGTCCACCATTAAGAATGCGGACCGAATCTTCGTTCTGTCAGACAAATATATTGCAGAACAGGGAACACACGAAGAACTTCTGGCGCTGAATGGGGAATATGCAAGACTTTATTTACACTAATTCCCATGCATATCGCAAGCCTGTTTGCAATACATCTAAGCAAAAGCATCTGTGAAATATTTCTTTCACAGCTGCTTTTTTACTTTATAGGAAAGTCCGTCGTCCGACGGACATGGAATCACGAGTTTGCGAAGCAAATCTCGCAAGAATGCGAAGCATTCTTTTTTATCTTCATGCTCTAAGCTCACTCTTCCTCCCACGGAAGCAGCGGATTCTCAATCTTCTTGTCGCGTAACATCAGGTTCTTTACGGCCTCATCCGCAGACTGTCCCGCAAACAGCACCGCGTTCACCTGCTCAATAATGGGAATCTGCACGTTGTATTTCTCCGCAAGCCCCATGGCCGCCTTGGCCGAGTAGACACCTTCCACCACCATCTTGACTTCATCCATGGCCTCCTCCATGGTATGTCCCTGTCCAATCAGAATCCCCGCCCTTCTGTTGCGGGAATGCATAGAAGCACATGTTACTATCAAATCACCAATGCCTGTCAGTCCACAGAACGTCTCTATCCTGCCTCCCATAGCGACGCCCAGTCTGCCAATCTCCAAAATGCCCCTGGTAATCAGCGCCGCCTTAGTATTATCTCCATATCCCAGTCCGTCGGCGATACCTGCCGCCAAAGCCACTACATTTTTCAGGGCGGCGCCCAATTCTATCCCTAACACATCCGGGCTGATATACACACGGAAAACTTCATTCATAAAAATATTCTGTAACCGTTCCGCCGTCTCCTTCTTCTTAGCGCCAACCACAATCGTAGTCGGTATGCCGCGTCCCACTTCTTCGGCATGGGACGGTCCCGATAAAACTGCAACCTCTGCCTGCGGAATCTCATCTTCGATAATCTGGGACAGTGTCATCAGCGTTTTTTCTTCGATTCCTTTCGCCACATTGATAATAAGCTGTCCTTGTGACACATAGGGAGCCATATTGTGGGACGTGGAACGTGTATAGGGGGACGGAACAGCCAGCACAAGCAAGTCTTTCCCTGTCACTGCCACCTGTAAATCCGTAGTAAACTCCATATCCTCTGGCAATTTTACCCCCGGAAGTTTGTCCACATGTTCTCTTTTCTCCTTAAGCATCTCGATTTCTGCTTCCATAATTGACCAAACCGTCACGTGATTCCCGTTCTTATGCAATAATAACGCCAAAGCAATTCCCCAGCTTCCAGCTCCAACAATACTGATATCAGCCATTTTTATCTCCATTCTCTTTGTTTTTATGGGTCAGATAAGTCTTGCGTTCCGTCCCGCTAAGCAGCCTCTTAATATTCTCCCTGTGCTTATAAAAAGCCATAACCGTAAGAATCCCCGCCAGGACATACATCTCAATAAGTAACGGCTGGGACATCCCAAATGTCCCCATCTGCCCTAACACCACCAGTTCAATGAAAAATCCTGCATAGACAAGCAGTGAGCCTAACGAAACATAATGTGTCGTAAAGAAAGCCCCGAAAAACATAATCAATCCCATCGGAATCAGGTAAGGATGAAAAGCAAGTATCATGCCCGCCGTAGCCGCAATCCCTTTTCCACCTCTAAAATGCAGGTAAAATGGGAAATTGTGACCTAAAATAGCACCCATCGCCGCATAGATTTTCAATAAGTACAGCATATCCGGACGGCTCTTGCCAAAAATCATCCCCGCCACCACAATTGCCAGAATACATTTTACAATATCGCACAAAAGCACAAGAAGCCCCGCTTTCGTCCCCAGGACACGCATAGTATTGGTCGTTCCGGCATTGCCGCTTCCGTAGTCCCTGATATCAATTCCATGTAATTTACCATAAATGTATGCTGTCTGAAACAAACCAAACACATATCCGATTACCAAACATATAATCCGCTCCACTTTACTTGTTTTCCTTTCTTTCCCGTATAATAAATTTAAACGGTGTGCCCCTAAAACCAAAGGTCTCTCTGATTTGGTTTTCAAGATATCTGGTATAGGAGAAATGCATCAGTTCCTTATCATTCACAAATATTACAAAAGTAGGCGGTTTTACCGCCGCTTGGGTGATATAGTAAAGTCTCAGTCGCTTACCCTTGTCGGACGGGGGCTGCTGCAATGCCACCGCCTCCGCCATAATCTCATTGAGCACGCCTGTCGCCACGCGCATGGAATGATTCTCGTTCACCACGTCAATCATATCATACAGTTTCGGTAATCTCTGTCCGGTCACAGCGGAGATAAACATAATCTCAGCATAAGGCATAAAAGAAAGTATCTGTCTGACCTTCTGGGTAAACTCATTTACCGTCTTGTTGTCTTTCTCGATGGCATCCCATTTATTGACTGCGATAATCGTCGCTTTTCCACGGTCATGGGCAATCCCTGCAATTTTGGCATCCTGCTCTGTCACGCCCTCCGTGGCGTCAATCACAAGTACCACAATATCCGCTCTCTCCACAGCCGTCACAGTGCGGATAATCATATAACGTTCCAGTTCTTCTTTAATCTTATTCTTCCTGCGCAATCCCGCCGTATCGATAAACACATAGTCTTTTCCGTTATGGGTAATCTCTGTGTCTATGGCATCCCTGGTGGTGCCCGCTATATCAGAGACAATAACCCTGTTCTCCCCAATGAGCTTATTAATAATGGAAGATTTTCCCACATTAGGCTTGCCGACGATAGCAACCTTCACCCGGTCATCCTCCTCTTCCTCCGCTGCCGCTTTGTCAAAATAGGAAGCAACCTCATCGAGAAGTTCCCCGAACCCAAGCTTATTCACGGAAGAGACAGGGTGTGGCTCCCCAATGCCCAGATTATAAAATTCATAAACATCCGACATGCTTTTGTTGAAATCATCCGTCTTGTTCACCACTAAAACGACCGGCTTTTTGGAACGCCTGAGCATGTCCGCCACTTTGGAATCCGCGTCCACGAGTCCCTGTTTCACATCTACCATAAAAAGAATCACATCCGCTGTATCTATGGCAATCTGTGCCTGTTCCCTCATCTGGGAAAGTATGATATCCTTGCTGTCTGGCTCGATACCGCCTGTGTCAATCAGCGTAAAATTCATGTCCAGCCATGAGACGTCGGCGTAGATACGGTCCCTCGTAATGCCCGGCATATCCTTGACAATCGATATCTTCTCACCCGCCAGCGCATTGAACAGTGTGGATTTGCCCACATTGGGCCTGCCCACCACCGCCACCACCGGCTTCCTTTTTTTACTCATATTAGTCTCCCATTCTTGCTCAGCCTGCAACTTAATTTTCACATCCTAATACTGCATACACAAAATCATGCCCGCTTGATTTTACAATATCCACCTTCACTTGTAAAGCTTTTTCCATCTCTCCCACCGTGACGTCATCCAGGAAGTAATCTTCCCCGCTCCGTAGCACATTGTGGGGAAGAAGCAGCCTGCTCCCCAACTCTTTTCCTTTAAGCTGTCCGATGATATCTTGTCCTGTCAGAAGGCCGGACACCGTGATGCGCTCACCGAAAAACTCATTTACTATGCCATAAACACGGATATCCAGTCCCGGAAACTGTTCCATCATCCTCCCTGCCATACTTGAAATAAAAGGATATGCCAACATACCGGTGGCAAGAGACAGCTTCTTGCCACACCTGGCATACTTTTCCTTCTCATGTACTACCTGCGACATGGCGTCTTCAAATTCTTCTTTCAAAAGGCGCAGCATTCCCACACCATTCTCCAACTGCAGATAACCGTCGTACCGCCCTGCCTCCGGGAGCTCTTCTTCGGCCAGTATATACCACTCATCGGAAGCATGGACAAAATGCAGCCCGTATTCCGGATAAATCTTATCCTGCCACTTATGAATACACCCTAAGACCTGCCTAGCGTCCTCTTTGTCGAAAGGCTCCAGAGGATACAGCCCTTCCCGGAACTTGGACAAGCCCACAGGCACCACCGACACACTCTCCAGATAAGGCAAATATGCAGTCAAATCCGAAATACTCCGCTCAAGCTCCGCGCCGTCGTTGACACCCTTACACAACACTATCTGTCCATTCATACGGATGCCCGCATCATACAGCCTCTGCACCTGCGCAAGCGCCCGCCCGGCAAAACGGTTATTTAACATCTTACACCGGAGCTGCGGATTCGTCGTCTGGAAGGAAATATTGATAGGAGAAAGGCGATACCTGATTACCCGTTCCACGTCCTCGTCCGACATGTTGGTCAGCGTCACATAGTTTCCCTGCAAGAAAGACAGCCTGGAATCGTCATCCTTAAAATAGAGCGTCTCCCGCATTCCCTTAGGCATCTGGTCGATAAAACAAAAGATACATTTATTATGGCATGAACGGTACTCGTCCATCAGCCCATTCTCAAATACAATTCCTAAGTCATCGTCATAATCCTTGTCAATCTCAAGCAGCCATTCTTCCCCGTCTGCCTTGCGCACCAACACTTCTATATAATCGTCCTGAACCAAATACCTGTAATCAAAAATATCCTGAATCTCCTGCCCATTGACCGCAACCAGGCAGTCCCCCGGCTCGATTCCCATCTCCTGTGCGATAGAGCCATGCTCAATCTGTTTAACAACATGCTGTGTCTTCTTCATCACCATTCTGCCCATTCTATAATCTGTTGAATTTATTGTATACATGGGAAGTTCTTTTTACCCTTTTATTCTACTAGAATTTTCTTGACGTGTCACTATCATAATGATATAAAATAATTGTCAGGAGACTGCGCCTTTGCAACCATATGTACCGCAGGCCAGATACTCTCCCCTGACTCAGTATGATATTTTGACAGTAAAGTATTTATGGGCGAACCTAAAGACTATGCTAGAACGGAGATTTTTATGCCTAATACAGAAGAGTTAAAGAATGCTATGCCGGTAGCCCCGGTAAAACTTCTCACCACAAAATCGGCACTGCCATTAGCCACCAAAGTCAACAGTCACCTAGTAGAATTCCGTAAGAGTCTGGATAACAGTTTCAAGAAAGACCCGGCTTTTCACGGATATATGGAAGACAATTATCTGATAGAAGCACAATGTCCCCGCTTCGGCAGCGGCGAAGCGAAAGGTACTCTCACAACATCCGTCCGGGGCAAGGATATCTTCATCCTTATGGATGTCTGCAACCACAGCATCACCTACCCTATGAACGGCTACATAAACCATATGTCCCCCGATGACCATTACCAAGACTTAAAACGAATCATCGCCGCAATCAACGGCAAGGCACACCGTGTCAGCGTTATTATGCCTTTTCTCTATGAAGGCAGACAGCACAAGCGAAACGGCCGGGAATCCTTAGACTGCGCATATGCCATCAAAGAACTGATGGATATGGGCGTCTCCAACTTCATCACTTTCGATGCCCATGACCCAAGAGTCCAAAACTCCGTACCTATCAGAGGATTCGACAATTTCACCCCTCCCTACCAGTTCATACAGTCACTGCTGCGCACGGAAAAAGACCTGATAATCGACAAGGAACATACTATCGTAATCAGCCCGGACGAAGGTGCACTGGACAGGGCGGTATATTTTGCAAATGTGCTAGGTGTTGATGCCGGTATGTTCTATAAACGCCGGGATTATTCCACCATCGTGGGCGGGAAAAACCCTATTGTGGCTCATGAGTTTTTGGGAGACAATGTGGACGGCAAAGACGCCATTATCATCGATGACATGATTTCTTCAGGCGGAAGCATGATTGACACAGCCAAGCAGCTTAAAAAGATGAATGCTAAGCGCGTTTTTATATGCTGTACTTTCGGTTTGTTTACGGATGGCCTGGATGCCTTCGATACCGCCTATGAACAATGCTATTTCGACAAGATTATCACCACGAATCTCTGCTATCAGCTTCCTGCCTTAAAGGATAAGTCCTATTATGTGGAAGCAGATATGAGCAAATTCGTTGCGTCAATCGTGGATTTTATGAACCATGATGCGTCCATGGCAAATATCTATACGCCTACCGAAAAGATTCATCAGGTTCTTGCCAAATATAACAAACGCGAGATGAATCCACTGGACTTATAAAAAGCGAACTCGAAAATATCCGAGGATTTTCAGAAGAGGGCGCCCTCAGTCATTTCATGACTTTGGGACACCCTCTTTATATTTCTTTACACCTGGGCAAGCGGGAATGTAAGAATGACTTTGAATAAATCCCCATCCAACTGAATCTCAAATGTACCGCCCTGCGCCAGTGTCAGGTTCTTGGCAATGGACAGACCAAGGCCGCTTCCTTCTGTCGTCCTGGATTCATCTCCCCTGATAAAGCGTTCCGTCAACTCATCAGGATTGCAGTTGAGGGGCGACTCGGAAATATTTTTGATAGACACCTCCACACTGTCCCCGTCACCGGACGCTCTCCCCACCGTCACATAGACGCGTGTACCTTCCATGGCATACTTGTAAATATTGTTAAACAGATTCTCAATCACCCGCCATATTCTACGGCTGTCCGCTTCAATAAACGCATTCTGCGCATGGACATTCATAACCGTGGTCAAGCCTTTCTGCTCAAACTTCTCGGAAAATTCTCCAATCGTCTGGTTCATCAGTTCTGTCAGGTTAATCTTCTCGAAATGAAGGCTGATATTCCCCGAAGAAATCTTGCTTGCCTCCACCAAATCATCCGTAAGCTGCTTAAGCCGCTGTGACTTCTCGTCAAGTACCTGGATATAATTCTGTACCTTCTCATTATCAACCTGCTCTCTTTTAATCAAGTCCACATAGTTGATAATAGAAGTTAGCGGCGTCTTAATGTCATGGGATACATTGGTAATCAAGTCGGCTTTCATCCGCTCATCCTTCATGCTGATTTCCACGGCTTCCTTGATACCCTTTCCGATACTATTCACGGAATGGGCCAGCGTCAGATTATCCCCATGAAGGTTACTTGTCTCTACCTGGTGCTCCAACTGTCCGCCTGCAATGGTCTCTATCCCTTGTATAATTTCCTGTTGCTCCTTTGCATTCCGGTAGAATAAGTTTCCAACAAGAATATCGAATGCCACCAGAAATGCAAGGGCAAGCACCGTCCCAAAGCCGTCTCCCACAAACGCCACAAATACCATGATGAAATTGAACAAGAGAAAGAGCATGTAAGGAACCAACACCCTGAGTATAATATGGCTGTTATCGTATGCCCTCCACACAAACTTCTTCGCCCTGCGGGCCGCTTTGCATGTATAACTGTCTTTCCAGAGTGTCCGCGCCTTAATCCGTCTGACCAAACTGTAGAAGAAGTACATCGCCACGCTGTCCGCCAGGAATATACCCGCCGCCAACAGAATCCTAAACCACCGCTCATGGAGCATCCCTCCGGACGCAGCCGACAAGTCAACCGAATTAAAGTTAGCCAGTTCCATCAGGACAATCAATACCCATATTGCCAGAACAATCGCACCGCAGGCAATCAGTAATGCCGCCTCCGTATGAATCTTGTCGAATGGCTGCAATCGAATGTACGGATTCCCGTTTTCATCAATCTCCCTGCCCGCTACGCCAGTCAGATAGAACAAAAGTACCAAGTACAGCACACATGAAAAAAGCGCTACCCCAACCCATTGCCAGAAATGAGGCATGACATTTTCAAACCCTTCCGCCCCCTGCCAAAACACATCATGGATTGGATAGGAAGTATCCACATTCATCCAAATCTTCACAGTCTCCGGATAAGCATAGTCATAGCTGTTTAATATGCCCCGTACCGTCTCCTCCGCAATCGTTGTGTTGGTCAGATAGACCATATCCGCCGGACTGTAATAAATATATTTCCCTGCATCATGGATTAAGCCGCTTTCTGCGCCCTCCTCTAATACCATAAACTCCGTCACGCCATAAAGCTTCTGCTCGTCTTCCAAATTACTGTATATCTGCATGTTATCGCCCACAGTCTTCATAATCAGGTATTCCACATTAGATTTCTGCGGACTGTAATACTCTCCATAATCCACATACTCATTGTAATTATATACCAGACTGTCGGCGGCACGCCTCACGTTATGGCACAGGTCATAATAAATATCCCAGTCCGAAACATATTCCTCCAGGTTCTTTCCTTCCGCCGTCTTATAGCGGTTGACAAGCACATCGTAAGACTTCACCTCCTCCTGTCCAGAACTGTCAGCGTCCGGCTCTGTGCCGCCATCCTCCGGCTGCCCTGTCCCTTCTTCAAATACCTCAACCAAAACTTCGCTATCGGAGTCGCTGTTCTGGTATCCATCCACAAAACCGTCATAATCATCGGTATCCACCCACAGCTGGTTGGCAGACACATCGTTCACAAACGTATATGCCCCAATATCTGATTTTAAGTAACTTGCATCGGAAGTATTATAGTATTTGCTCTCCGGGTCAATCACCACCACCCTCGTTTTATCCGACAAGAATTTCTCCGCCTGTTCCGGCGTCATCTGTACCGACGTCCACTCAAATCCATAATTCGCCCACTTGAGCAAATCTTCCAAAGAATATTCCGCAGTCACATACTGCTCCGGCAAACCGATGTCGCGGTAGTTGTAGGCAGTCACGTCAATCATTTTATTTCCGTCAAAGTATCCGTCCGTCTCTAACTGGCTGCTCACCACCCCATACCGGATAATATCCGCCACCGCATACCCGAAAATACTGTTAAACATCCCGGATTCTTCATAGGGGCTGTTTCTGTCCTGGGAATACATATTGAAATCCATGTCCCCTCTGAACCCCTCCACCCACACGGTAGAGCCGCTCACCACAACAAGCATCGCAAGCGCCATCGCACCCAGGGATATATGCTGCAGGATACGCAGTATAGTCCTCACCGTATGCCTACTCTTCTTTGGTCTTTTTTTCTTTTCGTCTTTCTCCATCTTATCTCCATTCCGAAGCGTCCAGCCTCTCTCCTGCACACCTGTCCTGCACATATATAACACACTGAAAAATGCTATTGTTTCTCAATCTTGTACCCGACGCCCCACACCACTTTCAGATATCTTGGCTCTTTCGGATTAATCTCAATCTTCTCACGTATATGCCTGATATGCACCGCCACCGTATTGTCCGCCCCGATAGCCTCTTCATTCCATATGCTCTCGTAAATCTGGTCAATGGAAAAGACCCTCCCGCAGTTTTTTACAAGAAGCAGCAAAATATTGTACTCGATAGGCGTCAGCTTCACGCTCTCCCCATCCACCGTCACTTCTTTCGTATCATCATCAATGCACAGCCCTCCCACCTGAAAAAGTGCATTGTTATCCGCATTCAGGTTGCCGAGTACCGTATATCTTCTTAAATTGGATTTCACCCTCGCCACAAGTTCAAGCGGGTTAAAAGGTTTCGTCACATAGTCATCCGCCCCAATGTTCAGCCCCAGTATCTTATCGTTGTCCTCCGACTTCGCCGACAAAATAATAATGGGAATGCTTGAATACTCCCTAATCTTAAGAGTCGCATGGATGCCGTCCAGTTTCGGCATCATAATGTCAATCAGAAGCAGGTGAATCTGCTGTTCTTTTAGAAGTTTAATTGCCTGCTCACCGTCATAAGCCTTGAAAATCGTGTATCCTTCCTGTAGCAAATAGATTTCAATTGCATCCACAATCTCTTTATCATCGTCACACACCAGAATATTCGCCATGCCTGCCTCCTTAAACCCTCGTCTTGTATCCTTCGTCTTTTCTAATTAGACCATGAAAACATAAAGGAAAAGATGGGAAAATCTTTAATGTTTTCTTAATTCACCAGTAAATAACTTCCCTTTTGAGCCTGGTTATTTAAGAAACAACGTATTAGAAATATTACTGTATTTTGCCGGATATTGCAATTAGTTTATGGTAAAGAAGGCCGGAAACCTATTCCAGATTTCCGGCCTGTTGTTTTATCTATGTCTCATTCTTGTATCTATTCCTGCGCCACCTTCTATGAAAAATAAACGATATGGCCACCGCTAATCCTACTACTGCACCCCATGCAAAATAGCAACATCCAAAGAAAGTCGGGCATACATGGCACAGACTGCACTTTCCTTCTTCCTTGCCAAAACCAGGCGAAGTCTGTACCCCTCCTTGCGTATCTTCGCTTGCGCCGCCTGTGGGCATTGTCCCTTCCGCTGCGCCTTTGCCAGAATCATATGCAGATTGTGTCCCTGCCTGCGCATCTTCGTCCGAGCCATATACAGACTGTGGACTTCCCACCGCTGCTTCTCCAGAGCCATAGGCGGACTGTTCACTTCCTGCCGCTGTTTTTCCGGAACCATTAAGAACCTGCGCGCCTCCTATGGCTGTCATAATTTTCTGCATATCGACTGAGGCTATTTCTCCCTCTATCATATAGCCGCTTCCGCCGTCCGCTATGCTGCCTATGATATTCTCATATATCCCGATGACAGTACCTATGACATCTTTCCACATGTCTACGACCTTGTTTATGCTGCCTGCAACCACACTGCCGACGTCACTTCCTGTACCCTTCTTATCTGTGCCGTCGGTTCCGGTGCCTGCGCCATCCGCACCACCGCTGTTACTGCCTGTCCCGGTGCCGTTGCCATCGGTTCCATCAATGCCGCTGCCCTGGCCGCCTGTTCCATTGCCGCCTGTGCCACTGCCATCGGCTCCACCAATACCGCTGCCCTGGCCGCCCGTGCCATTACCGTCTGTGCCGTTGCCATCGGCTCCACCAATACCGCTGCCCTGGCCGCCTGTGCCATTGTCACCGGAATTATCGTTCTTATTTTCATCTTTTTTATCATCGTCTTTGCCGCCGCCGGAATTTTGGGAACCGCCTTTTGCCGGGATTGTCTCCTGTCTCGTCACTTTACAGATTGTACAGGTATATGTTCTAATTCCAGGCGTTTTTTCGGTTGCCTCTTTTGTCACTTTCCCTGCATCCCATACATGTCCGCACACATAGGCAGCCACACGGCAGGTTACAGGTTTGGAGGCGATGGTAGCGCTGTCCGCCTTGACCCGAACCTGATAATTTCCCGGCGCCAGGTTCTTGATTTCACCCTCTGCGTCCGCTGTCACATCCTGCCAGGAGGCGCCGCCTGCGGAAATCTCATAGTCCGTCCCAACAGTCAGCCCGACAATCTTGCCATCCTTCTTCGCCCATCCTGTCTCCCCTTCTGCCGTTATGCCTGTGGGGGTATTCTGGCGGGGCGGTATGGTAAAGCTCTGGGGGCTGCTGTCGGTGCTGTCCGTTCCGTTGCCAAGCTTCACAATTTCCACTGTTTTGTCTACCCACGCTTCCTCTAGCTTCAGCTTGCCGTCCCCGTCCGTTTTGACTGTAGTGCTCTTTTTTGTACCGTCCGTGTCCGTATAGCTCACCTTGTATTCCTTATCCGGCGTAAGCCCGGTAAGGCTCTCCGACGTTTTATCCAGTCCGGCGTTAGGTACTGCCTCGGGACCTTTTACCTTGACAGTCACATAGGCCGTCTTCATATTGCCTGCATTGTCCGTTGCCTTCACGGTAATCTGCGTCATCCCGGTTGGTATTTCACTTGCCGGAATGGTGAAGGAGCTCTTTTCCACGATGCCGGATGTATAATTTTGCCCATCGCCTTTCTCCGTGCCTCCGTTTCCCACCTTATATTTTACTTCCGCGATACCGCCGGAAAGAACGCCGTCCGCGCCGTCGTCCACCTCAACCTTGACTGCCGGGGATGTTTCATAATACGCATCCGACACCGCACCGCCATTCACCGTGAAACCGACTTGGGGCGCATGGCTCTCCACAAGAACGCCTCCCCCCGATGAGCCCAACATTTTGGCTGCGGACTGATTTCCTGCCTTGTCCGTACAGGTGACGGATACCGTCCCTTTAAACTCGCTTCCAAAGGTGATTGTCGCCTTACCACCGCTTACCGCAGCCGTCTTCGTCTCCGGTGCCCCTCCCTGGGGCGTCACCGTATAAGTAATCACATCCGCCCCGCTGTTGCCTCCTGCCGGCTTATCGGTGGGCGAAATGGTAGCCGTCATGCCCGGTCTGCCAATCTCCCATCCCTGCAAGGTCTTATGTCCTGCCGAATAAGAAACGTTATTGATTTCCGGAGGCGTCTTGTCATATTTTAAGGTAAACACAGCGCTGTCAACGGATACATTCCCTACCGCATCTTTTGTCTTAAAGATATAAGTATGGCTGCCCTCCGTATCAGTGTCTGTGTATGTGTAACTATAGTTCTGCGCCGTGCCCGAAGCGCTGCCGGGGAACCCGCTCACTTGCTGGTATGTACCGCTGTCTTTCTTCACCCACAGCTGGGTTACGCCCACATTGTCTTTTAATGTAAGGGGGATGTCGCTCTTCGTCTTCGTCCACCCGGCAGGAAGCGTCTCGCCGTTTTGCAGCGTCGGCTGCCCAGGTTTGGCGCTGTCCTTCCATCTGGCATAGAGCGTATGGTTTGTATAACTATCCACCTTCGTGCTACTTTCCACCTTCGTGCCGCCGGTTTGTGCCGTATACCACCCCTGGAATGAAAAGCCTGTCTTTGTAGGACTTGGCAGCGTGCCGTACACGCTGTCATAGGTTACCGTTTTACTCTTTGTAGTATTATTGCCTGTTGCGCCCTCATAGGCATAGGTCACAGTACAGGTCAACGGCGTCCACCTGGCATAATAGGTCTTATCCCCACTGCTTTTGGCCGGTATAGACGTCACCGCCGAGCCTGTAAATTTGTCGTCAGCATACCAACCATTGAAGGTGTAGCCCTGCCTTGTCACCTTATCGACCGGCGGCAGCGCCAATCCCTGAGCGGCCACATAACTCTTATAATTGTCTGCATCCTCGATTGTTCCACCGGTTCCCATATTTTCATATTGTACTTGGTATACTTTGCTGAGGCATATCTTTTGGTTATTCTCAGTCAACACGGTTACATAGCCATCCGCATCCTGCACGGTGACCTGTTCCATCTCTTCTTCCGTAAATTCATTTCTATCATCATATAAAATACACTCCCCCTCCTTCTCACCATTCGGAATACTGGTACGTACGGTAATGCTAGGCAAACTACCGCCATCGAGGTGTCGATACATCATATAGTAATTTGAACCCTGACCCGACTTTTTTAAGTATATCTCACCAGTCCTAGTCGATTGAAACGTTCCTCTTATATGCAACTTGTTAGTAGCTCTATCATAAATCTCACTTCCTGTTCCCGCACTGTTACCCGTAACAATACTATCCTGCACTATAGTCTCTTTAGCGTTATAGATGCCTCCACCGACAGATGCTTTGTTGCCCTGAATAACGCTGTCAAATATGGAGCAATTTTTGCTATAAACATAGATTCCCCCGCCTTCACCTCCTGCACCCGGATTCGCACTGCAATTCTTGATAAGCGTTCCTTCACGCAAATACACATAGGTGCTTCTAGGATAACCATTATCAGAAAAAGTATCAGTACAATATATACCGCCTCCGCGTGCCGATTGGCTTATATTATTGCCATTCTGGATAATACTATCAGTAGCAGTTAAATTCCCTTGCTGTACATACAGAATCGGCCCATATGCACCCACATTTCTTCCATCGAGCGTAATGCCTTGGATAGTCAATGAGTCCGAGGAAGAGGAGCCGATATAATAGTCTACTACAATCATGGCAGACCCCTTCGCGTCACCTTCCGTGCCCGTAAAACTGTCTGCCCTGACAATCTTCCCTCCTCCTTTTATTGTTGTCCGGTAATTCGCGTTAAGCGGCCCTGTCAATGTCACAGTCACGCCTGGATGAATCGTATATGTACCCCTTATGTCCTGGGCGCCGCAGGTCATATCCGCCGTCACCTCCGTGGGAAGTATCCCATCGTCCGCCATCGTCATCGGCTCATCGAATATCACAAGCACGCCCACAGGCTCCATGCCTTCCTCCAGGGCATAGCTCTTCCCGTCACTGTCCGTCCCAATCTGCGCCCGGAAAAAGAAACTTCCACCGTAGGGTAGATATCCTTCTTTATCCTCCTTATATTCCGGGCAGCTCCATCCGGTTACGGGCAGTTCAAGCTCCTGGGGCATTCCTGCCCCCTGTGTTCCTGCGCTTTCCGCACTGCCTGCACCGTAGCTATCGTCTGTATCGCTGCCGTCCGCATAACTGCCTGTACTTCCCTTATCGTTTACGTCACTGCCTGTCACACTGTCCGCGCTGTCTGTAGTATAGTCCCCGCTGCCGGCACTGCTGCCCGCATCATTGCCTGCACCATATGCCTCTGCCTGTGGATACATCAACTCCAGTACCACACTCTCCGGAAACAGTGAGGTGATATCATCAAAGGGAATCTGCACCTCACGCTCACCCCCTGCCAGCGCCACATTATACATGCCGTCTTCATAAATCAGCTCGCCTTTTGGGGAAATGTCGTCCTCTTTAAAATGCCACCCGCTGACCACAGGCTCCCCCGGCTGCATCCCGGCTATGACCGTCACCGTAATCTCAGGAAGGGTTATACCCCCCCCCCGATAGCTCATACCCGCCAGGCAAAATAGGCGTAAATACATAAGCCCCCTCCGCCTGACTGTCATAAGCAGGAGCGCTTTCCCAGGTTATGCCCTCGACCGTTATAATTTCTTCCTTCCGAATATCTTCCTCCGGAACATCTTCCGTCTCAGCATCTTCGCCGTCAAGGCCATCTGTCCCAATGTTATCCGTGCCATTATCCTTTGTCACGGTACTCTCTTGACTGTTCTCCTCTATTGTGGGTTCTTCTTCCCCACTTTCCTTCTTCCCGGTATCCTCCGTAAGCGTATGAACCTCTACTTCATTCTCCGACTGGTATTTTGCCATAGAGACCGTATAGGTTTCCTGCTGTTCTCCGGCGCTCTCCGGTTCATCCGCATCTGCACTACCCTCATTGCCGCTGTCACTATCTTCATCACTGTCTTCGCCGGAATCTCCGCTGCCTTCGGAACTGTCGTCTGCACTGTCACTGCTCTCACCGGAATCTGCGCCTTCGCCGTCACCGGAATCTCCGGAGTCGCCACTGACGCCGTCACTGCCATCACCAGAGTCGCCACTCTCACCGCCGCCATCACCAGAGCCTTCACCTTCACTGTCCTCGCCGCTATCCTCACCGGCGCTGTCACTGCTGTCCCCGTCAGAGCCGTCGTCACCTTCCGCATCACCTTCACCGGAGCCATCGTTTTCTTCTCCGCTGCCTTCGCCGGATGTACCGTCTCCTTCTGTTTCGCCCGGAGAAACCTCTGCTTCACCACTATCCTCGCCAGGCGCCTCACCGTCTTCACCGTCGCCTTGCTCTGAGCCGTCATATTCACCATCATCACTTCCATCCGGCTCGCCGTCTTCTTCTTTGCTTTCTCCTTCACCCGGCTCTTCGTCGCTTGACTCATATACATATGTCACTGCCTCCAAAGTATCCGGCAACGCCAATTCATCTATACCTGTCCCAAGCAGGACTGTCTGATTCCTCACGTCTTCCGGAAGCCCACAGAACCCGGACAGATATATGGTATTATCCTCCTCTCCTTCCGCCAGTACAGACAAAGACGCCAATATATCCGGGTATGTCACAAACACCACGCACAGACAAAGCGCCGCTGCAAAGATGCGCAAATATTTCTTTCTCCTTTTCTTTTGCCATGCATAAAATTCATCCATAATATATCTTCTCCCCCTCTTCTTTCCGTATCTGCAAGACTGATGGATATTGCTGCCGCCTGGCAATACTATTCATACCAGACTTTTGCTGCCGGAGATACCCAGACTCCTTTTATAGCCTTTTCTCAGATTTGCGTGTTTCTCATTATACATATTTATTTGAAAAAAGCATGTGGATGGGAACACTTTGCACTTTTTGGGGTATGAATTGCAGGTAGTGATTTCCACGGGAAAGAATAAATAGAAAAGACAGAACATATGTTCGTCTCTTGTTTACTTACCGAAAGAAGATGTCTTTATTAATTTTGAGAAAAAAATAGAATAACATTAAACAGTATCGCTGTTGCGGTTGGTGTAGCTTGCCACTACATCATCAAATAGTTAGACAGCAATGACAGGAGCAACAAATAACCTACTGGGTGCTTTGCCAGTACAAAAGTAAAGAAGAATCCCTAAACTGTACTGCAATACAGTTTAGGGATTCTTCTTTCGTCAACGTGGACTTTTCATTTCTTTTTGCCTAGTGGCATTATAGCATATGCAAAAATGTTTTTCAATATGCTTAAGGACATCAAAAGGTGTATTTTATAATTTTCTACACCAACCCAAGAAACGCTCCCAGATTGCCCCGTTTTCCCTGGCTTGCCCGGTGGGAGAACAAATATTCACTGTTGTGGCAGGTACACAGGTCGGTCACCTGTATCTGCCCGGCCGGAATGCCTGCTTCCTGCAAGACAATCTCATTGGCCCGCCACAAGTCAAGCCGGTATTTTCCCCCGCCTTTGCTCTCAAGAATCTCGTCTGTCTGCCCGGATTTATAAAATTCCGCCGCGAAGGCATCCGCCACATCCTCGCTCACTTCATAACATGCCTGGCAGATGGAAGGCCCCACCGCAGCCACGATATCCGACGGGTCTGTGCCATATGTCTCCCGCATCTTGTCCACCACGCACATGCCCATCCGTCCCACCGTGCCACGCCACCCGGAATGGGCCAGCGCAACAGCTTTTTTCCTGGTATCTACGAAATACAGCGGGACACAGTCGGCGTAGAAAGTGGCAAGCATCACCCCGGGCTCGTCGGTCAACAGGCCATCTATATCCGTATAGTCTCTTGGCACCAGGATTCCCTTGCCTCCATCCTGCTTCCCTACCACCCTTAAGTTCACGGTATGGGTCTGGTCAGAGCACACAATATCACCCAAGCTGCATCCCAACACCTCTGCAATCCGCCGGAAATTCTCATCCACCGCTTCTTTCTCGTCTCCCCTCGTGTAGCTGAGGTTCATGGTACTGTATATCCCCTCACTGGCTCCTCCCAGTCTTGTGGAAAAGAGATGCCGCACTATACCGGTCTGTTCCAACAAGGGGAAAGTAAGGTATTCCAATTCTCCTGTCCTATTCCTTTTTACCTGCAATGCATTGTTATGCCTGTATAATTCCATATTGCAATCCTCGTCTTTCTGTCATCATGAATTTCAGTCCATCTTCACACTGTTCATTATCTTTTTCTCACGGCATATTTGGGATTTTAGCCCCATCATATCCCTCATCCTAATCACTGTTTCGTTTGTAAAGTCAGCTTTCTTTATCTTATCACGTCCATTCCTGTTTCCCAAGATAAATTAGCAATTTCCTATACTATGTTTTCCGTTACCACGCTGTCGGTTTGTCCGAAAATTGCATTATACCATTTTATGCCACATTCTTACTAATTATTTTCCCGATAAGCAGTATGAGCAAAAAATAAACCGCACATGCTACAATCCCCGCAGCGCAACTTCTTAACGCCAATACATACCAAAGCTTTTTTATTCTTTCAATTTGATAAGTGGCTATCTCTCCACGTTCAAGAACGGCAAGCCCTAATATGGCAATCGGATAACATGCGCCCAAAACAAATGCTATAACTGCTCCCAAAACAGTCAGCACATTTTGATAAAACTTCACTTTTTTAAATGGATTATTTCTTATTTTTATGTTCATAGACTGAACATCTATTTGCTTTTTCATTGCATCCATCTTTTGTTTACAATCTTTGCATTCGTTTATATGTATATCAATATCTTTTTTTGTTTGCTCCGATAATATATCATCCTGATACAGCGGTAATAAATCCGAAATAATATAACATGGAAGTCCTTTATTCATCTTTCAAAATCTCCTTTACAATTTTTTGTTTTCCTCTAAAAAAAGTAACTCTTGTCCAATTTTCCGTTTTGCCGATTATCTCTCCGATTTCAGCAAAAGATAAGTTACTAATCAGCCTTAAATACATTACTTCACGTATAGGTTCATTCATATCATGTATCAACTGCAGTATTTCCTTTTGCTCCCATTGAACATTTATTTCTCTTTTATCCTCTATTTCCAGGACGCAATCTTCCATGGCCAAAATTTCCTGATGCTTCCTTAAATATTTCAACCAAACATTTTTAGCGATTCCACACAGCCAAGTTAAAACGGAACTATTTCCCTTAAACCGGTCAATACATTGAACGGCCTGAAAAAAAGTCTCTTGAGTGAGCTCCTCTGCAAGCTGTTCGTTATTTGTCTTGCTCAACAAAAACAAAAAAACTTTTCTCGAATACATCTCATATATCTCTTCAGTCAATTGCACTTTAACCCCCTTTCTACTTGTTAGTACCAACTCTTTCTGTTTTGTTACCATCACATCCCAAAAAAAAACGAGCTTCGCTCGTTTCATACACCCATCGAAAATCTACAGCTTTCCGGCCTACCTTCCCACATAACAAAAAGCATTCCGAATCCAGGTAAGCTTCTCCCCATCAAGAGCCACCACATCAAACCGAATGGGCGTATCCTCAAGGCAGCCTTGCCGCACACGGTAATAGTCCGCCACACGGCATATCCTTTCTTGTTTGGCATAACCCACCGCCTCCGCCGCACTTCCTTTATTCCGGCTGCTGCGGTATTTCACTTCAAAAAAGACAAGATAATCTCCATCCCGCCCGATTACGTCAATCTCACCCTGTTTACTGCGGAAATTCCGTTCAAGAATTTCCACGCCCTCCGATAACAAATAGGCACAGACCTGTCGTTCCTTCTGTGCCCCTTTCTGCCTTTTGTTCATCTATGTCTCATTTCTTTTCCATAAAAATCCGATACCAAACAGTTTAACTCAATGCCCTACGCCTTCGCCATCTTCGCCTTGATTTTATCCATGGAATCCACAAAAACAAGTATCTCCGCCACCACTTCATACAGTTCCGGCGGAATCATATCTCCAATCTCTAAACGAGACAGGGTATCCGCAAGTTTATCGTCACGGTGAACCGGCACGTCCGCTTCCTTCGCCTTCTCAATGATGCGCTCCGCAAGCGCCCCTCTGCCTGAGGCGATTACCCGGGGCGCCTCGTCGGAAGGGTCATATTCCAAGGCTATCGCCTGTTTCGGTTTCTTGTTCTCTTCCTTCGCCATTTCCAACCACACTCCTATCCCTTTTTACTTGTTGAACTACCGTATCATCATTGCTTTGACGCCGCCCGGATGTAAAATACCAAAATATGCCTTGCCTGCACGAAACTTACGCTCGCATATCAAACGATGTCCGGCTGAGCACCGAAATATTTTTCCCCTGGTTTAAAATCGTCTGCATAATCCCGGCGTTGCCCTCCTCTTTCTCTTTTACCTGGAACTGCGCTTTTAAATCATATCCTCGCTTTATCAACCTGTCATTTAGCAGGCCGATATGCTGCTCCACCAAGTCAAGGGCGCTCTCATCCTGGAGTGTAAAATTGGTGCTGACCTTATTGTGCTGCATTGCCACATAGACGTCCAAAGTCCCCAAATGTTCCATATCAAGGTGCAAAAGTGCGCTGACATTGCCGTCCTTCGCCGCCAGGTTCTTCTTGTTCGTATAAACATAGAGGTCGCCGTGGGCATTGTTGCCCGCCATCTTGAGTGGAAGCTGTACATAAGTAAACATCTGGTTGAGCTGGTTCATAAAGTCCACGTTACTCTGCAATGTCTGGACACTCCGTGCCACCGGCGCATCCGCCTTGCCCGCCGCCTGCAAAACCTCGTTTAAGCGCGCGCTCTGTTCTCTGATTCTCTCATAGAGTTCCTCTACCTTATGGGACTGCGCCACGTCCTTTGGCTCAATCAACCATTGCCTGCCCACTTCCGCTTTCAGAAGGTTGCCAAATTCCCGGCTTTCCAACAGACGCTCCATGACACGCTCTTGCATCTGTTCCGCGCCGCCCTTTGGAATAAACTGCCGAATCAGCGCAAGCACATCCCTTGGTGGCATCTCACCCTTTTTTATCTGTTCTGACAGTTCCTGCGCCACACCAAGTTCTTTGAGCATATTGCCCAGCGCATTCCACTGTCTGTCTGTCAGTATGGGCTGCTTTTCCGTCTCCCCGGACATGGCCGTCTCTTCTTGCCCGGAAGATTCCACCATCTCCAAAACCGTACCATCCGCGGCGTTTCTTGCCTCCGCCGCCGCTGCCTGCCCATCTGCATCCTGTACGATGGCACTCCCGTCACCCTGCGTCTGGCTCTCCCCTTTCGCCACCACCGTACCGTCTGTTATCTCTCCTGTAAAAATATCCAGCACATCACCATAAAAGGCAAATGCCTGATTAAGCTGCCCTGCACCTTTCAACTGGGCAAAAATATCCGGCAGCCCGCCCATAATCGTCTCCACACTTCCCAGGAGCTGATGGTTTGCATTCTGGTAAAGCTCAAACTGTTGGATATTTAATTCCGTAACAGCCAGGCCAAGCCTTGTCATCTGAATCAGCGTAGCCGGATTCTGCCTGGGAAATTCCATCATAAGCCGGCTGATATTGGACAAGGATTCCCTGTCTATAGGCATCCCCTCTTCCATCATGACGGCTACCATCTCTATATTATTGGCAGTCTCCGGCATCCCTGCCGCCGCAAGCGCACGCATAATCGTCGCCTCGTTGGCCATGTTGGCATATAGCGGCGTCAAAGACAGCGTAGAACCGTTATTCGCCTTTACTTCAAAACTCATCATCTGTCCTAAAGCCAGATTAATGCTCTGCTCAATTTTTGCATTGATTAACATATCCTGGCTGAGTGCAATCTGCACCGCGGTGCCATCCCGGTTGACCACAGAACCTTGTATTGTCTGTCCTGGCGTGAGATTCCTAATCTCACTCTGCATCCGGTATACCCTTTCCCCTTTAGACATTGCCTCCGGCGCCCGCACAGGTTCATTTGTCCTGATGTTCCGGTCATTTCTTTTTAATATATTTCCAAGATTCAATTTCCCCTCCGCTCCGAAACGTCACGGCACACAAGACAGCCTTACGCTTCACAAAAATGGGTTATGAATGATTTTCTATGGATTGGACATGGCCCGTATTTCTTCAGGGCTTCGATATGCGTCTGGGCGCCGTACCCTTTGTTGGAGGCAAACCCGTACATAGGATAGAGCTCATCATACTGCACCATAAGGCGGTCCCTGGTTACTTTGGCAATGATACTCGCCGCACCGATGGAAATGCTTTTGGCATCTCCCTTGATAATCGGCACTTGTCTGACAGACAATAGCGGAATGGTAACCGCATCGTTTAACAGAAGGTCCGGCTGCGTACCGAGCTTCTTCACTGCCTCCCGCATGGCCTCATAGGTTGCCTGCAAAATATTAATCTCATCTATCCGCTTAGGCGCGCTGTATCCGACGGCCGCCGCAACTGCCCGTTCCATAATGACATCATAAAGTTCCTCTCTCTTTTTTTCGGACAGTTTCTTAGAATCGTTGATATATAAAATGTCACAATCTTTCGGCAATATCACTGCCCCTGCCACCACCGGGCCCGCTAACGGCCCTCTGCCCACCTCGTCTATCCCGCATATATGGGTGTAGGCGGCGTATTCCCTCTCATATTTCCACAACGCCTCGCACCTTGCTTTCTCTTTCTCATAAGCAAGAATCCTTTTCCGGGCACGCTCCAGGATACTCTGCACGCCTGCCCTCTCGTCCTGTCCATACTGTAAAAGCAAACCAGGCAGCTCGCCCACCGCCGCTGCCTGGAATTTCTCCTTAATTATCCCAACTGCCTCTGACATGTTCTCCTTCCCTTCCTTCACCGAATCTCCCCTCAGTGAACAAGGCGTACTTAACGGTGTTTAATCAGGCCGAAATCCTCCAACGGCCAGATACGCAGCCATGCCCTTCCGATAATCTCTTTGCGGGTGATATTGCCTACGGAAGGGTCCCTGCTGTCGGTGCTGTTGTTCCTGTTATCCCCCAGAACAAAATACTCATCATCTCCCAGCCGAATCTCCTCATAAGCTCTTCCCGGGCTCTCAATAACTTCCTTTCCGTATCCCTCCGGAAGAACCTCACCGTCGATAAGGATATTTCCTTCTGCATCAATCTGTACAGTCTCCCCGGGCAACCCGATAATTCGCTTGATATAAAAAGTATTGTCTTCATAACGGAACGGAAAGACAATAATGTCAAAACGTTCCGGGTCGTGAAACCTGTAGCTAATCTTATCCACAATCAGATTGTCTTCACTGTTTAATTTCGGCTCCATAGAACTTCCAAGCACCTGCGTTCTCTGCCCCACGAAATGTATCACCAGATAGACCGCACATAAAACAAATAATATATATAAACTTGTACTCAAAACCTCTCTCAATACTTTCTTCATGTCATGTCTTCCTTAACGTTGCCCATTCTTATCCATATATATGCCTTCTTGCGCTTCCTGACTAAAACAGAGCAATGAAAAACTTTTATTTTTTGAAACTATTCCGGCAGTTCCAATGTAATCCTGCCAATCCTGCCGCTTCTGAAATCGTCCATCACGATGGACGCCGCCTTTTCATAGTCTGCCATCTGGCCTTTTTTGTAGCATTTACGGTTCTCGCATATATGGCTCAGAACTAAAAGCGGCGTCTCCAAACCATCCATATCCTCCACCCCATATCTTGCCGCCAGAGCTTCTTTGTAATGTTTGAGCAAAAAAGCTATCAAATCAGCCGCAAGCTCTGTCATCTGCAGGATTTCGTCATTCATAGAGCCGATTAACGCCAAATTCCTGCCGACTTCCTCGCTCTCGAACTTGGGCCACAAGATTCCCGGCGTGTCTAGAAGCTCCAACTCTTTATTCATCCGAATCCATTGCTTTCCCTTGGTGACACCTGGTTTGTTGCCTGTCTTCGTACAGGCTTTGCCTGCGAAAGAATTGATGAAAGTAGATTTACCGACGTTCGGAATACCTACCACAATCGCTCTGATTGGCCTGTTCTTAATCCCACGTCTCCTGTCACGTTCAATCTTCTCCTTGCATGCCTCCCGCACAATCCCCTGGATGAAGCGAAGGCCCTGCCCTGTTTTGGCATTGATTTCAAGGACATGGAACCCTTTTGCCTTGAAATAGTCTATCCAGAGGCGATTAGCCGTTTCATCCGCCAAATCCGATTTATTGAGGAGAATGAGCCTGTATTTGTTCTTACCCAGTTCGTCAATATCCGGATTCCTGCTGCTGAGCGGAATCCTGGCGTCTACCAACTCAATCACCAGGTCAATCAAACTCATATTTTCCTGCATCATCCGTTTCGCCTTGGTCATATGACCAGGATACCATTGATAATTCATCTGTCCGCCTGTTCCCTCTTCTTATATATGCCATAATCCTGCTTGCCGTCTATTCAATCAATCCCATGTTATCCCATTCCTTGCTCATGCGGAACCATGCTTTACCGATAATCGTCTCCCTTTTTACCGCACCCACATTACCGGAACGGCTGTCCTCGCTGCTGTTGCGGTTATCCCCCAACACGAAAAATTCATCCGTCGCCAATTCCAACCCGTTCTGGGCAATGCCGGCGTCAACTATATTGTCGAAGATTTCATCCTCTTCCAGTAAAGCGCCGTTTATGTACACATTCCCGTCCTTAATCTGAACTTTTTCCCCCGGAAGACCTACAATCCGCTTGACATAATAGTGGGAATTCTGGTTGCCGTTAGGGAGAAATACTATCACATCCCCCCGTTTGGGAGAAGATAGTCTGTATACTACTTTGTTCATCAATATTTCCTGCCCGTTATGCAACACAGGCTCCATGGAATCTCCCACCACACTGGTACGCATCCCTATCGAAAACACAATCACAAACGCCAAAAAGACCGCGATGACGCTGCCCACTATCATCTCGAAAATATCTTTGATGAGATTTGGGTTTATTTTATTCTTTTTCTGATAAAAGGTCAGTCCTTTTCTTCTCGCCACGCTGCTCCCTCTTTCCGCAAAAAACCTTCCTTTTCGCGTCTTGTACTGCGCGCATTCGGTTCGCCACTTTCGTATTATACCAATATTGCGCATTAAAAGCAATCTTGGGACATACAAAAAAGTTAATTAGAAAGGCAGACACCTTAAATATCTTCAAGGTATCTGCCTTATTTAGCAAATGATTTTGCTGTCTGCCTACAATTATTTAACTAATTCTTTAACCTTAGCCTTCTTGCCGACACGTTCTCTTAAGTAGTTCAGTTTCGCACGTCTTACCTTACCTCTTCTGACTACTTCCACTTTCTCAACATTCGGGGAATGCATAGGCCATGTCTTCTCAACGCCCACACCGTTGGAAATCTTCCTGACGGTAAAAGTAGCCCTGTTGCTGCCACCCTGAATCTTAAGCACTGTGCCTTCAAACACCTGGACTCTCTCACGGTTACCTTCCTTAATCTTACCGTATACCTTAACGGTATCGCCGACATGGAACTCGTCCACTTTCTCTTTCAACTGCTCAGCTTCGATTTCTCTGATAATCTCGTTCATATTCTGCCTCCTAAATATATGGATGTTCTTAATACATTCTGTAACAGAGGACCATCTTTTTCGCAACATTAATAATTTATCATATTCCCGGGTGAATTGCAAGCAATTTCTCCCTTTTTTCTTGTATAGGATTACCTAAAATATTCCCTGGTATCATTTACGTCCGCGGCATGTTTCTCTACTCATCCTGTCCATATACGCCTCGTACAAATCGGGCCTGCGCTCTTTTGTACGCAGCACGGACTGTTCTAAGCGCCATGCATCCACCTTGGCATGGTCCCCGCAAAGAAGTACCGGAGGTACTCTTTTATCATGCCATATTTCCGGTCTGGAATACTGCGGATATTCAAGTAATCCGTCATAAAAAGACTCTGTCACGGCGGAATCCGTGTTGTGGAGTACCCCTGGCACTAACCTGGCGATGGCGTCAATCATCACCATGGCAGGCAGCTCGCCACCGGTGAGCACATAATCACCGATAGATATTTCATCAGTCACCACCTCCTCAAGCACCCGTTCGTCAATTCCCTCATAATGCCCACACAGAAAAATCAGCTCTTCTTCCCTGGCAAGTTCCTGGGCAAGCTCCTGGTGAAACGTCTTTCCCTGGGGCGTGACATAAATAACCCGTGCCTTGGACGCACCGTTTCCTGCCATAATCCGGTCTTGCACCGCCATGCACGCATCGTAAACAGGCTGAGCCTGCATCAACATGCCTGCGCCGCCTCCATAAGTATAATCATCTACCTTACCGTGCTTGTCCAATGTATAATCCCGTATATTGACGGCCTCGATGGAAATATATCCCTTATCGACTGCCCGGCCGATAATGCTAGTATTCAGCCCTTGCAGTACCATCTCCGGGAAGAGCGTAAGAATATGAAAATTCATCATACTAATCTCCATTTCTGCGCATGTTTTGTCTCAACTTTTGTTGAGACAACGCATGTAACGAGTTTGTGTCAAGTGAGCGCAAACAAACAATCAAACCAGGCCATCCATAATGTGTACCGTAATTTTCCCCTGCTCTATGTCTACATCCTTAACACAGTCTTTAATTGCCGGAAGAAGCGCCTCCGGGTGATTGTCGCGCTCCACCACATACACATCGTTGGCACCGGTTACTAACACATCCTTGACTCTTCCGAATGCCTCTCCGTCCTCCGTCACCACATCCATACCAATCAAATCCGCCACAAAGTATTCGTCTTTCCTGAGCCGTACCGCCTTATCCCTTGTGACATAGAGCCTGGCATTCTTATATTTCTCCACATCGTTAATCGAATCATATCCTTTAAACTTCAAAATCGCGTACTGCTTAAAGAATTTTACACCTTCGATTTCCATATCCAGGCGCTCCTTGCCTGTGTCCATAATCACTTCTTTGAGCCTTTTAAAACGCCCTGCATCGTCTGTTGTGGGGAATACCTTGACTTCCCCTTTGATTCCGTGTGTCTGTGTAATCACACCTACCTGCAATTCAGATATCATATCTTGTCTCCACCGCTAACACCTGGCCCCTCCATAGAAAACTACAATCCATGAAGGCTATCTCCCTAAACGCCGGCCCCTTTTTTGATATAAACAGCCTCACAGATTGCTCCATGAGGCTGCTTCATTAGATAATTTCTACATCCACTCTCTTATTGTCTTTGGATGATGCCGCTTTCACAACAGAGCGGATTGCCTTAGCAATACGTCCCTGTTTGCCAATCACCTTGCCCATGTCCGCCGCCGCCACGTGAAGCTCTACGGTGATGTTCTTACCTTCCTGCTTCTCGGTTACGACCACCTCTTCGGGATTCTCGACAAGGGCTTTCGCGATTACTTCAACTAATTCCTTCATAGTCCACCTCCAAAAGCCGCTCCTGTTGGGGCACTTTCTTCATGCAGTAACAATAGGTTACTATTTCGTAATGCCCACACTCTTAAAAATTCTGCTAACGACTTCTGTTGGCTGCGCGCCATTTGCCAACCATTTCTTGGCTTCTTCTTCGTTTACCTTATAGGTGCTGGGGTCTGTGTTCGGGTCATATGTCCCGATTTCTGCGATACATCTTCCGTCTCTCGGGGACCTGGAATCCGCCACAACGATTCTGTAAAAAGGATGCTTCTTCTGTCCCATTCTTCTCAATCTGATTTTAACTGCCATTTTCTTTGCCTCCATGTAAAAAGATTATTGTTTATTTGAAACCCTAAAATGGGAATTTCATACCGCCCATACCGCCGAACATGCCCCGTCCTTTTTTGCCTCCCATCATGCCGGGAAGCTGCTTCATCATCTTCTGGGACTGTTCAAACTGTTTGATAAACTTATTGACCACCGCGATATCTACCCCCGCCCCTCTTGCGATGCGGTGTTTCCTGCTAGGATTTAAGAGCTTGGGGTTCTGGCGCTCTGCAGGCGTCATGCTTAGCACAATCGCTTCCATACGCGCAAGCTGCTTCTCGTCAACCATGGACTCTATCTCGCTCATCTGCTTGCCCATCCCTGGCATCATACTCAAAATTCCCGACAAGCCGCCCATGTTGCGCATCTGCTTCATGCTCTCTAAATAATCGTCGAAATCAAACTTCCCCTTCTTCATGCGGGAAGCCATCTGCTTCTCTTTCTCTTCGTCAATATCCAGGTTCTGCTGCGCCTTCTCAATCAGCGTCAATACATCACCCATACCCAGAATACGGCTCGCCATACGCTCCGGATAAAACTGTTCCAAATCCGACAGTTTCTCACCCATACCGATATACAGAATAGGCTTGCCGGTCACGGCCTTAATCGAAAGCGCCGCACCACCCCTGGAATCGCCGTCCATCTTGGACAAAACCACTCCGTCAATCCCGACCTTCTCATCGAAATCCTTCGCCACGTTGACAGCGTCCTGACCGGTCATGGCATCCACCACAAGCAACGTCTGGTGCACATCCACATTGCTCTTAATCTCCTGCAGCTCCGCCATCATCCCTTCATCGATGTGGAGACGGCCAGCCGTATCTAAAATGACGACATTATGTCCGTTCTTCTGGGCATGCTCCACTGCCGCCTTCGCAATATTGACAGGTTTGTGGTTCTCCCCCATGGAGAACACGTCCACCTTCTGTTTCTCCCCGTTAATCTGTAGCTGCCTGATTGCCGCCGGCCTGTACACATCGCAGGCAACGAGAAGCGGTTTCTTCCCCTTCAACGTGAGTTTTCCCGCAATCTTGGCGGTGGTAGTCGTCTTACCTGCCCCTTGCAGGCCACACATCATAATGATGGTCATTGACTTGCCCGGCTGCAAGGTAATCTCCGTCGTTTCGGAGCCCATCAGGGATACCATTTCTTCATTGACAATCTTAATCACCATCTGCCCCGGATTCAGCCCGTTAAGGACATCCGCCCCGATGGCGCGTTCCTCCACCGATTTGACAAACTGCTTTACCACCTTGAAATTGACATCCGCTTCTAAAAGCGCCATCTTTACTTCTTTCAGGGCGACTTTGACATCCGCCTCCGTCAGACGGCCTTTGCTTCTTAAGTTTTTGAATACATTCTGCAATTTATCTGTCAGACTTTCAAATGCCATATGAAACCTATGCCTTTCATAAAACGAGCAAGCTCGTTTAAAGCAAGCTCGTCTAAAGCAAACACATTTTAAACATACAATCTCAATTACCGGAGATTATAGTTCCTGCAAAATCTCGGAAGATAACTTCTTAACCTGTACGCTGTATGCCGTATACGACTCTCTGTCTGTCTGTCCTTCATGCTCGAACCGTTCCGACAATTCATTGATGCAGGACACTTTCTCTTTGATACTTTCAAACCTGGCAACCAACCGCAGCTTCGCCTCGTACCCCTGCAATGCCTTGTCACAACGCTTCACAATATCGTGTACCGCCTGTCTGCTGATACCTTCTTCCTGCGCAATCTCACCCAGTGAGAGATTGTCATACACGATACCTTCATAAACCTGCCGTTGGTGCTTCGTCAGCAACTCTCCATAGAAGTCATATAATAATCCTTGTTCAACGATTTTCTCCATGATAAAACCCCTGCCGGATACCCTGTAACGGCTCCGACTTATGCATTTTACTATAGATAGGAATAGGTGTCAAGTATTTTTTCTTTACAGACTTTTATTCGATGTAGGATTACAATACATGTGCTTACCGCAATTTTATGTTTGGTTCTTGTATCCTGCTGCCAAATATGCTATATTATAGACAGAAAAAGGGAAAGCCCTAGAAGCGGCTCTACCCACACAATAAGTTTAAACCTCCGCTAAAAGCGGTCAGCCGTCACTATTGGCAGTAGTGGCGGCTATTTCTTTCCCTTAAAAATCTGATAAAGGCAACAATGAACGTACAGAACAAAAAGAAATCCTGATATGTAATCATTGTATCGCCCTCCTTTCTATCATCCGGAGGGCTACTTGAACCCTCCGCAAAGTACAAGAGGGGGGGGTAAAGCCGCCTTTGGCTCTATGGCTTCCCATGAATGGGGTATAGCACACATTTCTTTTTCAGACAATTCCTATACTAAGTTTTAACTGCCGAAAACAGAGGACATACCCTGACACTGCCCCACTTACATTCCTTTTTACCGAATATAAATACGGCTTACGTCACAATCTCTAAATATCCAACCATTTTAGCCATGTCAAATTCTTTTAACACACCTTGGTTCGGCTCATAGTACATTCCGTCATACCCCACCAGGTAATGGCTGTACCTGCCCATCTTCTCCATGATAATACAGCAATGCGGCAGTTCTACAGGCTTACCTAACGTATATACAATTTTGTCCGCATGGCGGATACCAAGATATTCCAGTGTGGCAATCATCTTGCTCATGTTCGCCTGCCATTCACGGCACTTCATAATATCACACATCTCATCCAATGTGGTGCCTGCAACCATCGCAATACAAGCCTGTCCGCACAAACCGTCCCAAGGCTGTGTCACCAGGTCAATACCGTCAATCTTGCGGATTGGATGCTCCGTACTGTATGGGCTGTCATCGCTTTTTCCTAGCACATTTCCCACAATTTCAATAGAAATCAAGTATTTCTTCCCAAGCTCCACCTTAGACAGTGTATCTTGATTGACCGGAATATCATAATATCCCTGCCCTTTCGGAACAAGGTCACATATAAAGCAGACATCATCAAAGCACACCCTAACCGGTGCATCCCCTACCTTCTCGCACACTTCCCATACATTAAAGGGCACGGCAATCGTATTCTCATTTTCTCTAAATTCTACCGTGCCTTCAAATTCATATTTCATGTATAACCCCTGCCTTTCTGTCTTTTAGTAGACCTATTGTACCATGTTTATCAGCCATAAAACAACCTGTTTCTTAATGTTCATCTTGCGCAAACTTCGACGGCGCCACACCCACAATCATCTTAAACCGCCTTGCAAAAGTAGAATAATCATGGAACCCACACTGGTAACATGCCTCCGAGGCCGGAATACCTGACAAAATCATCCTTCTCGCCGCCTGAATCCTTTTCTCATTGATATACTGGTGGATGGAATAGCCTGTGGCCTCCTTAAACTGCCTCATCAGATAATACTTACTGATATAACACTGTTTTGCCAGGATATCCACATTGATTTCCTCCGTCAGATGTTCCTGTATATAAGCAATCACATCCACCACCTTCCCGTTATACGCGGCTGTGGTGATAAACGCCCTTGGCTGACCTACTACGTTCCTGTTAAAAAGCACCATAAATTCCAGAAATGCACTTTTTAACAAGAGTCCGCTCATATAGGCTTCCTTCTGGCTCACAATTTTTTCCATATGGAGCAGGCAGCCCACAAGCTCTTCATAGCTTTCCGGCATAAAATGAACCACCCGGTTTTGTGAGCGTTGGGCCTTTTCAAAACAATATTTCAGGCTGTGCCCATGTTCCTTTTCTTCCGAAAGAAATTCCTCCGACAGATAGATAATATAACGCTCATAAGGTATACCTGCATCAATCTCCGGTTTATGGATGACGTTGGCGCCCACCAGCACGAAATCATGCGGCTTAAGGTGGTAAGTCTTTCCTTCTATCTTATAATCCACCTTGCCTTCCAGAAAATAAATAATCTTATAAAACTCATGATAGTGGAAATCAAACTCTTGTTTTTTACAGTCCCGCAGATGGAAAATACGGTATGGCTCCGCCAAATATCCTGTCTTTTCGTACCGCTCTTGCTCCCGGGATTCGCATCCCCCGGCCCCTTTCATATGCCGATTCGTCTCCTTGTCACTCATCGGACCAGTCCCCAAAACTGATATTCAAATCCACGTCCCCTTCAATCCCGTTGACCCTGCCGCTGTCGGAATACTGCCACACTTTGAAAGCATAGGGATAATAAACCTGCTCATCGTAATAGGCAATCCACTTCTCATACTCTTCCAATTTTTCCAAGTCAAGCATGAGCATAAAGGTTTTCAGATTACCATAAATCATCGGCTCATACCCGGCTTCTTTAATTTTTTCACAAAAAGCTATGCAATACTCGGTCCGCTCCTCCATGGTCAGTTCACGTGTTCTCGCATTCGTATTTGTCACCGCCTCCACGTCAATCACCACCGGATATTTCACCTTATACGGCTCTATGCTATCAATCACGTATTGGGCCTCTTCCTCCGCCTCCTCCACACTGGTGGCCTGGGTAAAAAAGTACACGCCTACGTCTATGTCATTGCGCCTTGCACCTTTGATATTGTCTTCAAAAGTTTCGTCTTCCAGAATTTCCCCTTCCGTATAGCCCCTGATACCCAGACGGATAAAAGCGTACTCCACATCGTCTGCCGCCACCTCTTCCCAGTCAATTTCCCCTTGGTATTTGGACACGTCAATTCCTTTATGGGAAACAGCTTCGCCATTCTCAAAATAGCTTATAATCTGCCTGTCATCCATGACAAACTGTTCCTCGTTATATGTATGGTGTCGCAATTTATCGGAAATCGGGAAAAAATGGAACTCTCCTGCATCCGCCAGGACAATCTCATCCGGATAGAAATATCGGAGCATAGCAACCGTTCCTTCACCGGAGAGCATCAGTTCCTTTAATTTCGCTAACAGTTCGTTTGTTACTTGTTCACTCGTCTGTTCGGCAGCCTCCTCCACCGCATGGGCGAGCATGGCGTCCACTTCGCCCTGGGTGTAGGTCATTGTCTCGTCTGTACGGATGGCCTCCAGTTCTTCCATGACCACCGCATTTTCCATCTGCACGGCACGGTACTTAAATACCATCATCAGACAGATTGTAACCGCTGACAGCGTCACAAGGCACAGTATAATGGAACCGACCAGTATACCGTTCTCACTCCTCCTGCGCTTTTTCTTATGTTTCTTACCATGTACATTCATTTCCCTCATACGCACTCCTGCCCCTGTTTACACCAATGTTATAAAATCAAGCTTCTAACCCATATCCGGCACGCCCGGATATGCAAAACGCCAATACACTATCTATACCCGCTCACTGAAATAACTCTTGTACCCTTCTCCGAAAATCTCCGAAGCGCTTGTCACTATCATAAAAGCATCCGGGTCTTCCTCCCGTATGATGCCTTCCACACGGGGAAACACAGTCTTCTTCATGGCACACATAAGCACCTGCTTGTCAACTCCGCTGTACGCGCCTCTGCCACTTATATGAGTCATCCCCACATCCAGTTCTTCCAGGACACGGGCCGTAATCTCCTTCGGCTTGTTACTGATAATATAGAGAAGTTTCGCCTCGTCCCTTCCATAGAGCACCACATCCATGGTCACCGAAGAACAGCCCACCGCAATGGCCGCATACAGCGCGGCGTCAATGTCATGGAAGACAATTCCCGAAAGTGTCACCACCAGGGCGTCCGCAATGAAAAAAATATTTCCCGTCTTTAAATGCGGCAGCTTCAACCGCAGCGCCTTAACCACAATGTCCAGTCCGCCCGTTGTCGCGCCCGACTTAAAAATCGTGCCAATGGAAACAGCCGACAAAATACCTCCCGCAATCGCGGCAAGCAGCCTGTCGTGGGTGGCCGCCCCAAAAGACTGCAACATATTGGTAAATGTTGAAATAAGCAACGTGGCATAAACCGTTGATACGGTAAACCCTAATCCAAATTTCCAGATAGCAAAAACCAGAATCGGCACATTCAAAAGAAATATCAACGTACCCGTACTCACGGGAATCACCCTGTTTAAAATAATCGCGATACCTGTCACACCGCCGGGCGCCATGTTGTTAGGGTCTATAAAAAGGCTGACCGCCACCGAAAAACAAAATGCCGCCACTGTTATAATAATATATTTCTTTATCCATTCTGTCTTGCTTTTTTTATAAAAATTTTTATTTTTCTTTTCTTTTTTGATTTTGTCCGTCTCCATACACTACTCCTCATGCATACCACAGATTTCTTGGGACACATCACCATCCACATAATCCAAAAGCCAGACCCTAAACAGTCCGGCTTTTTTTGCCTTAAATACTCGCCCGCACAACCTTCGGCTGATACCCGTTTTGGTGCAGGGCGTCTATAATCTGGTTCTTATGCTCCGTACCGTATGCCTCCAGTGTAATCTTAAGCTCCACAGCCGCATTGCGGTTGATAGACACAAACTGGTTATGTTCCAGCTTGATGACGTTGCCGTTTTGTTTCGCAATCACGTCTGCCACCCTGGACAACTCGCCAGGTTTGTCCGGCAAAAGCACCGACACAGAAAAGATTCTGTCGCGCAGCACAAGTCCTTGCTGCACTACGGAAGACATGGTGATGACGTCCATGTTCCCGCCGCTTAAGATTGACACAATCTTTTTGTTCTTCACATCAAGATGCTTCAACGCCGCCACGGTAAGCAAACCGGAATTTTCCACAATCATCTTATGGTTTTCCACCATATCAAGAAAAGCCACAACCAGTTCTTCATCCTCCACGGTAATGATGTCATCCAGATTTTGACTCAGATAAGGGAAAATATCCGTCCCCGGTGTCTTCACTGCAGTTCCGTCAGCAATGGTATTTACGTGGTCTAACGTCAGCACTTTACCTGCCCGGACAGACTCCTGCAGACAGTTTGCACCCGCCGGCTCCACACCGATTACTTTAATCTTAGGGTTCAACAACTTGGCCAGCGTGGACACGCCTGTGGCCAGTCCGCCGCCCCCAACGGGCACCAGAATATAATCCACAAGAGGCTGCTCTTTGATAATCTCCATGGCAATCGTACCCTGCCCGGTGGCCACGTCCAAATCGTCAAAAGGATGCACGAACGTATACCCGTGCTCCTTCGCCAACTGATACGCATGTTCACACGCCTCGTCATACACATCCCCGTGCATAACCACTTCCGCACCATAACCCTTCGTGCGGTTTACCTTGATAAGCGGCGTGGTAGTGGGCATCACAATCACGGCTTTTACGCCATAGCACTTGGCCGCGTAGGCGACACCCTGGGCATGGTTGCCTGCCGATGCCGTAATAAGCCCTTTCTCACGCTCTTCCTCCGAGAGTGTGCTAATCTTATAGTACGCGCCACGGAGTTTGTATGCACCCGTAAGCTGCATATTCTCCGGCTTTAAATATACCTTGTTGCCCGTCTGTGTGCTGAAATGGTCACTGTGTACCAGTTTCGTCTCCGAGGCAACTTCCTTCACCACTTCGTATGCTTCTTCAAATTTATCCAAAGACAATTCCTTCATCTCTTATACGCATTCCTTTCTCTCAGCCTACAGGCTTTCCGGCTCTTCCTCTTCTTTCTTCACATCGAACAAAGCGTCCACAAACTGCTCCGCATCAAACTTCTGTAAATCTTCTATCGTTTCGCCTACGCCGATATACTTCACCGGAATCTGCAATTCCGACTGGATTGCCACCGCGATACCGCCTTTGGCCGTACCGTCCATCTTGGTCAGTATAATACCCGTCAAATCCGCGACCTCGCCAAACTCCCTCGCCTGCTGCAATGCATTCTGTCCGGTAGTTCCGTCTAACACCACCAGGTTCTCCCTGTGCGCGTCCGGAAATTCCTTGTCTATAATACGGTTTATTTTCTTAAGTTCTTCCATCAGGTTTTTCTTATTGTGCAGCCTTCCCGCCGTATCACACAAAAGCACGTCCACGCCCCGGGCTTTCGCCGCGTTCACCGCATCATAGACCACGCTTGCCGGGTCAGAACCTTCGCTGCCTCCTATGACATCCACGCCTGCTCTATTCGCCCACTCTCCAAGCTGTTCGCCTGCTGCCGCACGGAAAGTATCCGCCGCCGCAATTAATACTCTGCGTCCCTGTTTCTTAAGCTTACCCGCCAGTTTGCCCACCGTGGTCGTCTTACCCACGCCGTTGACTCCAATCACAAGCACTATCGACTGCTCATTCTCGAAATCATAGGCAGTTTCCCCCACCTGCATCTGCTCCTTTATATTCTGGATTAGAAATCCCTTGCAATCGGCAGGCGCCTTGATATGGTTCTCCCTCACCTGCTCCCGCAGTCTCTCAAGAATCGCCTCGGTGGCTTTCACGCCGATGTCTCCCATAATGAGTATCTCTTCCAGCTCCTCATAGAAATCCTCATCGATGTTGGAAAAGCCTCCGAACACAGCGTCAATGCCATGCACAATATTGTTTCTTGTCTTAGTCAGCCCTTCTTTTAATCTGCTGAAAAATCCTTTTTTCTCTTCGCTCATCAGTCATCCAATTCCTTATCAATCAAATTAACGCTTACCAGCGTTGACACGCCCTTCTCCTGCATCGTAATGCCGTAGAGCCGGTCAGCTTTCTCCATCGTGCCCCTCCTGTGGGTAATGACAATAAACTGCGTGTTTTTCGTCAGCTTATGTAAATATTTGGCAAATCTGCCCACATTGCTCTCGTCAAGCGCCGCCTCAATCTCGTCCAGAAGACAGAAAGGCGACGGCTTTAAGTTCTGGATGGCAAACAACAGGCAAATAGCTGTCAGCGACTTCTCCCCACCGGACATCTGCATCATATTGACCAGTTTCTTCCCCGGCGGTTGGGCAATGATACGGATACCCGCTTCCAACACATCCTCTTCCTCAATCAGTTCAAGGGTTCCCTTACCGCCTCCAAAAAGCTCCTTAAACACCTTATCGAACTCTCTGTTAATCTCCGCAAACTTCTCGTTAAACTGCTTGCGCATAGAAGTGTCAAGTTCCTCAATTATGCCAAGCAGCGTCTTCTCGGCCTCCACCAAATCATCATGCTGGGTTTTCAGGAACGTATAGCGCTCCATCAGATTCTTGTAATCTTCGATGGCGTTGACATTGACATCGCCCAATTTCCGGATGGCATCTTTTAAGGCCGTAATTTCTTTTTTCATGGAGGAAAGGTCATTCATCTCCTCGTCCTTCAATGATTCCGCATCCGAAAGCGTAATCTCGTACTCATCCCACATATAGTTAATCTGGGATTCTATGGACTCTTCCATCCGCTCTCTCTGACTGCCCAAACGGTATACTTCCTTGTCCAGCGCAGTCATCCTCTGGGACAATTCTTCCCTGGAAGCAAAGAAATTCTTCTGTCTGGCGGACAGCTCTTCTTTCGCGGCGGCGTCCTCTTTGAGTTGCTTCTCCGCATCGGTCTGGGCGGTAAAAGAAGAAGCAATGGTCTTTTCAATCTCTGAAATGCTCTCCCTCTTGCGCTCCACTTCCTCCTTGCCAAGATGCAGTCCTTCCTGCACCTCTGTAAGCTCCGCCGTATATCTGTCAATCTCGCTGGCCACACGCTCTAAGTTCTGGCGTTTAAAATCTGCGCCCTGGCGTACCTTCTCTACTTCCACATCCCACTCAGACACCTTCGCCGCCTGGCCGGATTCTTTCTCCCGCTCTTCCTCCAACTGTTTCTGGAACTGGGCAATCTGGACTTCCACATTCTTCTCAAGGGCCTCGGAATCTTCCAGTTCCCTGGCAATCTCGTCCTTTCCTACCTGCATTTCTTTAATCTGCAGTTCAAGGTCTTGTTCTTCCGACTTTAATTCGCCAAACCCTTCTTCTGTCTCGCTCTTCTTGTCCCGGGCCTGCATCACGTTCATCCTCGCCGTATTCTGCTCGATAAACTTGCGCTGCAACTGCCCCTTGACGTCTTCCAGATTAAGCCGCAGCTTGTTCCGCCGGCGTTTCGTCTCTTCAATATCGTTTAACAGTTTATCTACGTCAACCACATATTGCCTGACCTTCTTCTCCAGTTCTTCCATCTCGCGGCGTCTTCCCAGAAGATTGGAATTGTTCTTAAACGCGCCGCCGCTGATGGCGCCGCCGGGCACAAGCAGTTCCCCTTCCAGCGTAACCATACGGACGCCGTAGTCAAATTTCCGGGCAATCTTGACGGCATTGTCCACATTGTCCACCACCACAATCCGTCCTAACATGGCCTTCGCCACATTCTGGTACTTCTTATCGGTTTTTACAAGCTCGTCCGCCATCCCGATGACGCCCTTTTCCTTCAGCGCCTCTTTGTTCTTAAACTCCTGGGGATGGGTGATACTCGTAAGAGGCAGAAATGTGGCGCGGCCTGCCCTTGCTTTCTTCAAATAGCCAATCATGCGTTTGGCTGTCTCTTCGTCCTCCGTGACGATATTCTGGATGTTGCCTCCCAGGGCCGTCTCTATGGCCGTCTCGTACTTGGCCTCCGCCTGTATGATGTCCGCCACGACGCCGATGATGCCCCGTTCCTGCCCTTTGCGCTCCATGACTGCCTTGACGCTTCCGCCGTACCCTTCATAACGTTCCGTCAGATTTGCCAGGGCTTCCAGCTTAGACTTTTCCTGATGGTAAAGTACCTGTGTATCCCGCAGTTTCTGGTCCCTGCCGGCAAGTTCTTCCCGAATCCCCGCAAGCTGTTCTTCCATGGACTCCTGCTGCTCGTTCAATTCGCGGATTACCACATTGACCGCTTCAAACGCCTCTTCCAGTTTCTTGATATTCTCCGTCTGTGCAGCCTCGTCAGACTTGGCCCGCAAAAGCCTGGAATTTAGTTCCGCCTTGCGGATGTTAACCTGTTCAAGCATGGTGTCATAACGGCCCAACTTAGACTTAATCGTCGCCCGGTTGTTCAAGGCGTCAATAATGGTATTCTTGCCGCTTTCAATATAATTATTAAGCTCCGCGATTTTATTTTGTGTGGATTCTAATAGCTGCCTTGCCTTTGTCCGTTCAGTCTCTATTTCCATAAGCCTGCTGTCGGCTTCTTCCTTCTCGGCCAGGATGCTCTCTTTCTCCCTCGTATGGCTCTCAATCTGTTCCGTAATACTGCGAATCCGGTTCTGTAAATGCTCCTCGTTCCCCTCCGCAGAGTGAATCTGTTCTTTCAAGACATTAATTTCACCCTCCAGTTTGGAACGCATCACGCCTGTGTCCGTCAGAGTCGCCCTGGCTGTCTCGATGGCACGCTCCAGAGTTTCGATTTTACCTTCTATCTGTTCATACTCTTCCTTGATATGCTCGTATTTATCCGTAGTCTCTTCCAGGTCGTCATTGGCAATTTTCAGATTCCCTTCCACTTCGGCAAGCTGCTGCCGCACACGCACGTTTTCTAAGAGGAAGACATTGACGTCAAGGCTCTTCAGCTCTTCTTTTTTCTTCAGATAAATCTTGGCCTTCTCGGACTGTTTCTCCAAAGGGCCTGTCTGCTTCTCCAGCTCGGTAAGGATATCATTGACGCGCACCAGGTTCTGCTTCTCGTCTTCCAGTTTCTTCTGCGCCGCATATTTCCTGCGCTTGAATTTAACGATACCCGCTGCCTCGTCAAACAGCTCCCTTCTTTCTTCCGGCTTGCCGCTTAGGATTTTGTCAATCTGTCCCTGCCCGATGATGGAATAGCCTTCCTTGCCGATACCCGTATCGTAGAACAGCTCGTTCACGTCTTTTAACCGGCATACCGCACCGTTAATCATATACTCGCTCTCACCTGAGCGGTATAACCTCCTGGAAACCGTCACCTCGTCATAGTCAATGGCAAGCTGATGGTCGGCATTGTCCAAGGTAATCGCCACATAGGCATACCCCAGGGGCTTACGCATCTCCGTTCCGGAAAATATGACATCCTGCATACTGGCTCCTCTAAGCTGCTTAATCCGCTGCTCACCGAGCACCCATCTGACCGCGTCCGCCACGTTACTCTTGCCGGAACCGTTGGGCCCCACAATCCCGGTAATGCCATTGTGGAACTTGAAATTAATCTTGTTGGCAAAGGATTTAAACCCATGCACCTCTATACTTTTTAAATACATATATACCTCTTGTACAACCGTTGTTCCCGTCTATACTTTATATCAGCGTTTTGTGTCGAAAGCAGTACCGCAATATGCGTAACCCCCAACACTCTTTAGTGGAGTTCCACATTCTGGGTCACCAAAGCTTCATACGCCGCCTGTTGCTCCGCCGCTTTCTTGGAATGCCCGGTGCCGGTTCCCACTTTCACGTCCCCAACCATCGCTTCCACAAGGAAGGTCTTGTCGTGTTCCGGTCCTTCTTCCCGCACAAGCTCATAGTGGAGTGTACCTTTGTTCTCCTTCTGCACTTCCTCCTGCAGAATCGTCTTTGCATCATAAAACAACTGTTTATGCTCTAAGTCCGACAGCACAAAACGCTGGATAAAGGCCCTGGCCTCCTCCATCCCGCTGTCCAAATAGATGGCCCCGATGGTTGCCTCCATAACATCTGATATGATGGAATCCCTTCCTCTTCCGCCTGTAGTTTCCTCCCCCTTGCCCAAAAGCATGTACTTCTCCAGACCAATCTGTCTGGCACAGAACGCCAGAGCCGGTTCACACACAATCGAAGAACGGTATTTCGTCATCTTTCCTTCCGGCATATCGGGATTTTCCCGGAAAATACAGTCGCTGCTGACAAGTTCCAACACGGCATCACCAAGAAACTCCAATCGCTCGTAATCATCAAATTTATTGATTTTCTGTTCATTGGCATAAGAACTGTGGGTCAACGCCTGCCTGAGCAGGTGTTTGTCTCGGAAGCAATATCCAATCTTATGCTCCAACTGTGCCAACTTCTCTTCAATCATATGAATCCTCCATTTTATAACATATATACGCTCGCAATCTTTCTTGCACCTGCCTCTGTGGCTGTTTTTGTGCCATATGTACATCTGACAAAAAATCTTCTCACATCACCTGGCGCAAAGAAACTCCGGGAATACATAACATGCGAAAGCCCTTTCTAACGGAAAGGGCTTTCCTCGTTTATCCTATGACCTAGAACTCTTAATCAGTGCAACGGCTTCTCCCACTGTTGTAATATGTTCCGCCTTGTCTGCCGGTATCTCGATTTCAAAGGCTTCCTCGATTCTCATGACAATCTGGAACACATCCAGAGAATCCGCCCCCAAATCCTCCATAAAAGTAGTCTCCGGCGTAACTTCATTCGGGTCTACGTTTAGTACATCCGCTATGACTTCCCTCAGCTTATCAAATTCCATGTGGCAGCCAACCCCCTTATCTTATCTAATGTCCATCTGCACCCCATACCTGCACAATACTGTGTCTCTACTGTGTCTCTTTGGTCTGAATCATTTCTTTAATCTTCTCGTTAATCTTCTGCTCCGTAAATGTGATACATTGCAAAATCGAATTTTTAATCTCTATGGATTTCGAGCTTCCATGTGTCTTAACCACTAATCCTTTCAAGCCAAGCAACGGCGCTCCGCCGTACTGCTCTAAATCGAAAGCTTTCAATGTCTCTTTCAGGGCAGGCTTCACGAGAAGGGCTCCTATCTTACTGCGCAGGTTCGTCATCATGCCCGCCTTCACCGTCTTAATCAGCGTGCTTCCCACGCCCTCATACGTCTTGAGCACCACATTGCCCACGAACGCCTCGCAAACGATGACATCCGCCGCCCCTGCCGGAATATCCCTCGCTTCCACACTGCCTATGAAATTGATATCGGGACAGCTCTTTAAAAGCGGGAATGTCTCCTTCACAAGCGCATTTCCCTTCTCTTCCTCCGCACCGATATTCACAATACCGACCTTCGGATTCCTAACGCCCATGACATGCTCCATATAGACGGAGCCCATCTTCGCAAACTGGACAAGATGGGACGGCCTGGCATCCACATTCGCTCCACAGTCAATTAACAGAGAACATCCTTTCTCCGTAGGGATTAGCGGGGCAAGAGGCGGCCTTTCCACTCCTTTGATACGCCCCACGATTACTTGTCCGCCTACCAGAGTCGCCCCTGTGCTTCCCGCAGACACGAACGCATCGCATGTGCCGTCTTTTACAAGATTCAACGCTTTTACAAGGGAGGAATCCTTCTTCTTGCGGATTGCCATGACCGGCGGTTCCGCCGTCTCTATCACTTCCGTGGCCGGGACAACTTCCAACTGTTCCTTCTCGTATATATATCCCGCGAGCTCTCTCTCCAGCACATCCGGCTTCCCAACCAGGTAAACTTTCACTTTCTTGCTCTCACGAACGGCTTCCACCGCACCTTTTACAATCTCCTTGGGGGCATTGTCGCCACCCATCGCATCCAACGCTACTTTTATAAATTCACTCATGTCAATAACTATGCCCTTCCCACCGTCTGCGGCACACCCATACGATATTGTTCCAATTTCTGCCATTCCTATACCAGAGAGCAGGACTTGGCCTGCTTATTCTGTTAAGGCATTATACATTAATATACTAAAAATACCTGTAAAAGTCAACCTACAGGCAACCGTGCGCCAAACGGATGCTGCCACCGCATGGACGCAGAAAAAACTCAAAAAACCCGCGTCAGGAAAACAACTTTTGCGCATAAAAAAATCAAGGGTTATATATTTATTGAAACCCTTGATTTCTCCGCGTTTTCACAATTAATCAACTGCGATAATCTCTTTCTTATTGTATGTCCCACACTTCTTACATACCCTGTGGGGCACCATCAAAGCGCCGCATTTGCTGCATTTTACTAATGTAGGAGCACTCATTTTCCAGTTTGCTCTTCTCTTATCTCTTCTGCTCTTAGAAGATTTGTTCTTAGGACAAATAGACATCGTCACACCTCCTTATTCCCATTAAAGATATCTTTGATTGCTGCCATCCTGGGGTCAGGAACAAATGTATCGCAGCCGCATGTTCCCGTATTCAGGTCAGTGCCGCATTGACGGCAGATTCCAAGGCAGTCAGGCTTACATAAAACCTTCATAGGCCAGTTAATTACAATTTCATTGCTCAGGAAGTCTTCCACATCCATCTGATAGCCATCCATAAACCCCTGTTCATCCTCTGCATCGGGAATATCCATAACCACATCCGGCGCAAACACCTCTTGGTCAAACCGAAGACAAAGCGTCTTATCCACAGGCTTTAGACATCTGTTACAGCTCATCGCAAAAGTAATCTCCATACTTCCCGACATCCTCGCCCTGCCCTTGCCGATATTGGCAAAAGTCAATTCAAACGGCGATTTGTCAGTCACCGGAAAAACTTCACCGCCAATCACTGCCTGGTCAGCTTCCAATTCCGCCTGTACTGTGACCGTCTTACCTTCCTTCGTTAACACATCAGTTAAGTTCACGTACATAGTTGACTCCTATCCACACTTAAATAAGTATACTCATGGGAATATAGTTTGTCAACCACAAATTTCCTTCTCAATCCTATTCACCAAAAACAGCCTCCGTACTGGCAAACCACCGGGATTTCTCCTATGCCTCACAGACCACTACGCAAGCTGTGCCTGTACCGCCGTGAGAGCCACCACGCCCACGATATCTTCCCAAGAACACCCACGTGACAAGTCATTGACGGGCTTGGAAATTCCTTGCAGCATGGGTCCGTACGCTTCGGCCTTACCAAGTCTTTGCACTAACTTATAACCGATATTTCCGCAGTCCAGATTCGGGAAAATAAGTACGTTAGCTTTCCCCGCCACTTCACTGCCCGGCGCCTTGGATTTCGCCACCTGGGGCACCAGCGCCGCATCAGACTGCAATTCCCCGTCAATGCAAAGATGCGGGTACTGCTCATGGGCGATTCTTGTGGCCTCCACCATCTTGTCCACAAGAGGATGCTTCGCACTTCCCTTCGTGGAATGAGACAACATGGCTATAATCGGTTTCGCGCCAACTAAGCTCTTGAAGCTCTTTGCGGAAGTATCTGCAATCGCCGCCAACTCTTCCGGAGTCGGGTCCTGGTTCAGTCCACAGTCCGCAAACAGGAATGTCCCCTTTTCTCCCAGCACGCAGTCCGGCACATCCATAATGAAGAAACCGGATACCAGTTTAACCCCCGGCGCAGTCTTTAGAATCTGCAACGCCGGACGCAGTGTGTCGGCCGTAGCATGGCACGCTCCTGCCACCATTCCGTCGGCATCATTCGCTTTAACCATAACGACACCGAAAGTAAGATAATCCTTTAAAAGAATCTCTCTCGCCTTCTCCGGCGTCATCCCTTTGTTTTTCCTCGTCTCGAACAAGAGGTTGACATACTCTTCAAGCTTATCTGTCCTCTCAGGGTCAATAATCTTAACACCATCCAATTCCACTTCCAACCAGCCGGCACCGTCCATGATTTTCTCTTCATTGCCGACCATAATGATATCCGCAATTCCTTCTTTCAAAATATTCGCCGCAGCAATCAGCGTTCTCTTATCATTCGTCTCTGGCAGGACGATTGTTTTCTTATCGCTTCTTGCTTTCTCTTTCATCAAATCAATGTAAGACATGCTGCTCTCCTTCCTCATACCCAAGATTCCGTATTAACCCTATATTTTCCGGTACACTGCCGATAAATTTCCAGAACACCGGATACACGATGGGGCTTGGCCATATTAATTCCCATTTCTGCGCATGTTTTTTGCGTATAACGAGTTTAATTGAAAAATTTCAAATTTTTCACCCTATGCCTCCTGCCACCCAACCGGCTTAAACAACTCAGACAATATACCGCTATAACCAAAATTATACAGAAATAAGCGATTGTATACAAGACACATTCCTTCATTTTTTATGAAAAATAGACTGAGAAAGCAAAGGCTGCCAAAACCGGTAAAATAATTCACACAAAATGCCAAAAATTAGATATAAATAGATACAAAATAAGATTTTTATGATAAACTGTTATATATATATTATATTCATCATACAGGGGAATTTTAACTATGAAAACAGTAGGTATTATCGCAGAATATAATCCTTTCCATAACGGTCATGCCTATCAGCTTGCCAAAGCAAAGGAACTGACCGGTGCAGATTACTGCATCATTGTCATGAGCGGTGATTTCGTACAACGGGGTGCGCCCGCCATTGTGGATAAATACATGCGTGCCGAAGCGGCGCTCACAAACGGCGCCGACCTTGTTCTGGAACTGCCCGTCTACTATGCACTTGGCAGCGCGGAATACTTTGCCTCGGCCGCCGTCGCGCTTCTGGACAAGCTAGGTGTCACCGACACGATATGTTTTGGAAGTGAGTGTGGAAATATCAGCCTCTTGACAGAATTTGCCATAAGGCTGCTTGGTGAGGACGATACGTTTAAGAGAGTTCTGGACAGACAGCTTCGGAGCGGTCTGTCCTATCCAAATGCCAGGAATGCGGCTTTGGAGGCTTGCGCCCCTCATCTGAATGCGCACATGGGCATCTTGATGAGTTCCAACAATATCCTCGGTATAGAATACTGCAAAGCGCTTCACAGGCGCCAAAGTTCCATACAACCCTGTACCATCCGTCGTGCCGGCTCGGCTTACCACGACGCCAGCCTGGATAATGCCTACAGTTCTGCACTTGCCATCCGGGAATCCATCAGGGCAACGGACAGTCTCACTGATGTGGAAAGTCTCGTTCCCCGCAGCGCTTACGAACTTTTCCGTTCAGCTTACGGCAATACATGCCCCGTTTTCGCCGATGATTCATCCGCAGTTTTACATTACCAACTGTTATCCGAACAGTCGACGGGGTACACAGGACATCCCGACATCGATGCGAGCCTGTCGGACCGTATCGTCAACAACCTGCCTGCCTACCGCAGTTTTACGGAATTTTGCGAACTGTTAAAGACGAAGAACAGAACTTATACCCGCATCGCGCGCTGTCTGATGCATATTCTGCTACAGCTTGATAAGGTGGACTTAGCCATCTATCAGTCCGAAGATTATATCTACTACGCACGTATGCTCGGTTTTCGCAAAGACGCCGAACCGTTACTGTCAGAAATCAAGAAAAAAAGCAGCATACCGCTGCTGTCCAAACTCTCTGACGCTAACGGGCTTCTCTCAGAGAACGGAAACCGCATGTTAGCCAAAGATATCTACGCAGGATGTGTCTACCACAGCCTGATTCAACATAAGTTCCATCCCGGAACCGTGGCAGAACCATATAACGAATACCAAAAACAAATACTGCGTGTCTGAACCGACACGCAGTATTCTTATCTTAAACCAGACCAATCGCCTCACTTATCGTATGGACAATCCTGCCCTTCACCATATCGGCAATCTGCGCCGTCGTCATTCCCTTGTACTCCTCGTAATAGATTGCCTTGAGAAAATGTACCTGTGTCTCCACAGGACGCAGCGTCCACTCTTCAAACGCCTTATAGGAATCCACCAGTGCCACCGGCACAATGGGCACCCTTGCCTTAACCGCACTCTTAAAACTGCCCGGCTTGAACGCCCCAACCGTATTGTGGTTCCTGTAATATCCGCCCTCCGGAAAAATGATGAATTTACGCCCTTCTTTCGTATCCTCCGCCAGCTCCTTAATAATCTTGACCGACTGTCTCAAATCGTCCTTGACCATCCGCTTGCCATGCACAAGGTCAATGAACTGCTTTACGAGAAGTCCATGGGACTTGGCGTCGTCAATCACAACGGAACATGGTTTCTCATGGGCATACATAATACCAAGCGCATCATACTTACCCTGATGATTGGGAAACAACATATATCCACCTTCCGCGGGAAGATTCTCCGCGCCATACCGTTTCGTTGAAATACGCCCCGCACGCATCATACGGCGAATTGCCAGTCTTGCATAAGCATAGCATTCTTCCTCTGTATATTTCTCCGCATGTTTTGCCTTATATGCCATCTTAGGTATCATATATATCCTTGGCAGATTGCATAGGATAACTTTAATAAAGCGTAACATAAATATCTATCCCCCTACGCGCCATCATACATACTCTCTGTTTTTCTGCTTCCAGGAGTATTGACTACAACAACGGTGAAAACAGTTTCAAAAACGGCCCAATCATATTCGTCTTCATGAATTTCTTCCTGCACCACTCAAGCGTAATACATTCCGACACTGCAAAGGTCTCCATCATATCCTTCTTAAGTTCACAGATAACATCTCCCTGATACAAGAACACGCCGCACTCAAAATGATGGTAGAAACTCCGGTAGTCGAAATTGATGGTGCCCACCGCCGCCACCTCATCATCGCACAACATGCACTTGGAATGGAGGAATCCCGGTGTATACTGATAAATTCCCACACCCGCCTCAATCAAATTCTGGTAATTGGACTGGGTAAGCCAGTAAATCATCTTCTTGTCCGGTACGCCGGGCGTCACAATGCGCACATCCACGCCCCGCTTTGCCGCCAGTTTTAACGCTGTGTACATTTCATTGTCGGTAATCAGATACGGCGTGTAGATATAAATATATTTTTTCGCATATCCAATCATGTTCAGATAGACATTCTCCCCTAGAATCTCTTCGTCAAGGGGCGTATCCATATAAGGCTGAACACATCCTGCAAATTCTAATTTCTGTTCGAAGCAGTAACGGTATCTGCTGTAATCTTCCTCCGTATAGCGGGACATATTCCACATCTGTAGAAACATCACCGTAAAATTCCACACTGCCACCCCTTCGATACGTATGCCCGCGTCTTTCCAGTGGTCGCCATGAGGATGGGTATAGTTGATATACTCATCCGACATATTGATGCCGCCTGTATAGCCGACTCTGCCGTCAATCACCACGATTTTCCTGTGGTCCCTGTTATTTAGAATAAGAGACAAAAAGGGAATCAGCCTGTTAAACGCAACGCATTTGATTCCTTTCTTTTCCATTGTCTCGAAATATTTCTTGGGAAGCAAAAAAGCGCTTCCCACATCATCATAAATCAGCCGTACTTCCACGCCGTCCTTTACCTTGCGCTCCAACACGTCTAGCACCGCATTCCACATAGCTCCTTCGCACAAGATAAAAAACTCCAGGAAAACGAAACGCTCAGCATGTTCCAAATCCTCAAGCAAATTCTTCCAGTATATAATCCCTTCCGGATAGTAAGCCGCCGACGTCTGCTCCCATACAGGCATCCCCGCATAATCCAGTATATATTTACTCTGGTTTGCGACGCCGGGATTCCCGGTCTTTAGCCTGTCCATCACTTCTTTTTCCTGCCGCAAACTCTTACGCATCAGCACGTTCGTCCTCTCCATGCCGGCACGAAGCTTCTTAGGAAGAAAAACGTGACCGAAAGAAAGATACATAATTCCGCCAAAAAGCGGAAAAATCAAAATCGGCACGACCCATGCAAGCTTCACCGCCGGATTGTTGGGCCTCCATATAATCGTAAATACGGCCACGAAACTTAAACACCGAAGGACAAAGGCAATCTCCATATAATAATTGCCCCACTTCGATATCTCCAATATAAAAAAAACTACTTGGCTTAATAGAATCAGCGCAGTAATCACTACCCTGTTTAATGCATAATGTAATATTTTCCTCATTATTTCAAAAATCCATTTACAATCTGCTCTTCCGCTTCTCTCTCAGTCAGTCCAAGCGTCATGAGTTTCATCAATTGTTCCCCGGCGATTTTACCAATCGCCGCCTCATGTATAAGATTGGCATCTATGTTGTTGGCAGTCAGTTCAGGGACAGCGCTGACGCTGGCCTCATCCATAATAATTGCATCACACTCACTGTGTCCGTGACATCTTCCATTCCCCACAATCCTGCTCTTGAAAAGCTGTCTGGACTGTTCTTTCGCCACCGAACGAGATATCAGATTTACACTGGAATCGTCCCCGTTCACATCTACCGTGAAATCCGTCTCCGCATATTGTCTGCCATGGGTCATAATCTTTTCCCTGATAACCAAAGATGCTTTCTCCCCTATCGTTGCCTTGGTAACCCGCTTCGTAGAGTCTATCCCTTTAATCTGTACCGTCTCCATCTCAAGGGAGGCGCCATCCGCCAAGTGAATCTCTGTGGCAGGATTCATAATACGCTCCCCGTTCCCGTCTCCGGTTCCATAATGCTTCTCCACGTACCTCACCTTGGCATTCTTATCCACGAAGAAACGATGTATGCCCGAATGCTCCGACGCTGCGTTTCCACTGTTATGGATACCGCACCCGGCGATAATCGTCACATCCGCCTCTTCCCCCACGAAGAAGTCATTGTATACGCTTTCTTTGAGCCCGCTCTGGCTAAGCACTACCGGAATATGCACACTCTCTGACTTTGTTCCCGGCTTGATGCGTATGTCGATTCCTGATTTATCTTCCTTTGTTATAATGTCAATATTCGCTGTCGTATTCCTTGCCGCCATCTGTCCGTTGGCACGGATATTGTAAGCGCCGGCAGGTATCTCATGCAATCCTGCCACCTGTTCCAACAGATTCTGTTGTATCGCATCCATCTGCAGACACCACCTTCTTATAATTTATCTGCCAGTGTCTTACACGGCTGCCCACAGCCGAGAAGCTCCGGCATCACTTCTTCCTTGCTTCCTACTTTTTTAATCTGACCGGCTGCCATCAGGATAATCTTATCCGCTATATTCAATATGCGCTCCTGATGGGAAATAATCAGAATAGAGCCGTTAATTTCTTCATACATCTTCTCAAACACACGGATAAGATTCTGGAAACTCCACAGGTCAATGCCCGCCTCCGGCTCATCGAAGATAGAAACCTTGGTTCCACGCGCCATAACCATGGCAATCTCAATGCGTTTCAGCTCCCCGCCTGACAAGGAAGCGTTCACTTCCCGGTTTACATAATCTCTCGCGCACAGTCCTACTTCCGACAACATATCACAGATTTCCGTGACGGAAGCCTCCCTGCCCGACGCAATGGATAAGAGTTCCCTGACGGTAATGCCCTTAAAGCGGACCGGCTGCTGGAACGCAAAACTGATTCCCATATTGGCACGCTCCGTGATGGACATACCGGTGATGTCCACGCCGTCTAAGAAAATCTGTCCCGCCGTAGGTGTCAGGATACCTGCAATCATCTTGGCAAGCGTAGATTTACCGCTGCCGTTGGGCCCGGTCACCGCCACAAACCTGTCGTCAATCGTCAGGTTGATATCATTCAGGATTTCCACTTCTCTGCTTTCGTCCTCCGCAGAAAAACATATTCCTTTTAGTTCTAACATATCTATAACCATGCCTTTCGCTTAATCCATAATGTTTTACCCATTAGAACATATTATCACAAAACAAAATACTTAGCAAATTTTTGACAAAGATTCTTATGAACAGTAGTTCTTGTTTACTCTGCCACAAGTCTCACACTGCTTCCCGACGCAGCATCTTTCGTGACAATCAGCTTCTTTTCAATCCGCTCCTGCAACTCGCTGACATGTGAAATAATCCCCACCAGCCTGCTTCCCTGTGCAAGCCCGGCAAGCGCCTGCACCGCCTGGTTTAACGCGCTCTGGTCAAGAGAGCCAAATCCCTCGTCCACAAACATAGTATCCAAGGCGATTCCCCCTGATGCAGACTGTACTTCATCGGACAGCCCAAGGGCCAGGGACAAGGAGGCCAAAAATGCCTCGCCGCCGGAAAGTGTCTTCACACTCCGCACTGTCCCGTTATAGTGGTCTACCACATCTAACTCCAGTCCGCTTTGCCTTTTTAAGCTGTCCGCCTGTTCCGAGCGTTTCAGCTCATACTGTCCTGCACTCATCACCATAAATCTTGTGTTTGCCCGGCGTATCACCTGCTCAAAATACTGCATCTGCACATAAGTTTCCAACATAATTTTCTCTTTGCCGCTCACATTCCCATTGACCGTATTGGACAATTCTTTGACAAGTCTCCACTTTTTTTCCGCCTCCTGAAATCCTATGCGCTGTTTTTCAATCAATGCCTGGATTTTTTTATTTGTCTCATACCTGTGTGAAACTTGTCGGTATTTTTCCTGCCTTTCTTTCTTAAGAAGCATCAACCTCTCCTGTTCTTGTGTCAGCTCGTGGAGGCTTATTTCCTGATTCGTCTTATCCAATTGTCCTTCAAGCGTCTCCTTCTTCTGCAAGGCGTCGCGATAGGCTCTCTCCTTTTCCTCGTAAGCCTGCCTGGTCTGTGACAGCGCCGCTTCATATTTTTCTGCCCTGCCGTGTTTGAGGTTGAGCCGTTCCAATGCCTCCTTACGGTCCTTATAGGGTAGTGTACCCCTCTTCTCCTGCAGTTTATTCTCCAGTATTTCCCGTCGCAGTCTGCATGAAGACACCTCTTCTTCTATCTCATGGCACTGCCGTTCCGCCTCCTGTATCTCCTTTTCCAGCTCCGTTTTCTTCCCGATAAGCCGTCCGCGCTCCTGACTTAAAAGATTGGCTTTGTCCAGTTCCTGTCGTAGCCTCTTGGCATTTTCATTCTCCCTTGCCAAGTCATTTTCAATCTCCCGGCCTGCCTCCTTCATAATCTGTCTTGCCGCCTGCATATCCTTCATTGTTCCGGATATGCCCGCCTTTATTCTTATACCTTCGTCCTCCTTTTCTACCGCTATGTCTTTTCTTTCACTATCCTTTGAATGCCCCGTCTCTGCGTTCTTGTCACCGCTTCCTGCCCTTTCGTCAGATGCCTTTTCATGTCTCCTTCGTATCCTCTCTTCTTCCAGGCTTGCGGCCATATTCTGTACCGCCCGCTCCAGCGTCCCCTTGGCGCTGCCTGCCGCCGCACTGGCCTCCTGCATGACAACATTACTCTTCTCCCAACGCGCTTTGGCCTGCTCCACAACCTTTTGGTCCGGCGCCTCCTTACGTCTGTCTGCCGGATGCGGATGCTCCAAGGAGCCGCATACAGGGCACGGCATTGCCGGTTTTAGTTCCTGCGCCAATATACCTGCCTGCTCATCCAGATAACGTCTCTGCAGATTTTCATAAGCCTGCTTCATCTCCTGCTGCCTGGCGGCTGCCTGACGGTATATCTCCTGTCTCTGCGCCAAAAGGTCAAAAAGTCCCTCCGTCTCCTCCAGTTTGTCCATAAGCCCCCGCAGCACACTCACCCGGTGTCCATTCGCTTCCACCTGCACTTGTGCCTTCATCACCCCCACGTCCACATCTTGTAACTGCTCCAGACGTTTTGTCAAATGCACACAGTCTTCCCGGGCTTTTTGCAGCGCCTTCGCCCGGTTGTCCTTTTCCAGTATCTGTCTGTCCAGCCTTTTTCCTGCTTCCTCATACTCCTTTTGAAGCTGCTCCACTTCCTCATAAACAGATAAGTTTTCTTCTTCCAGGCGTATCTGTATTTTCAATGTGTCCATCTTCTCCTGCTCACCCTGTAACTCTCCTAACATCTTACGAAGAGGGGCAAACTGTTGTTCCATGCACCCGATTTGTTCTATGGTATCTGCCAATTCTTCTTCCATTCTCTTTCGAGCCTGCGCCGCCCCCATCATCTTGTGGTTACGCTCCAGGACATTTTCTGTCTCCTGAATGCTTTCCCAGGTCTTTCTCATCTCCCTCTTTTGTACCTCTATAACAGCGCCCAAAGTCTCCATAACCTGTCCCGTGTCCGAAACCCCATCGGGATTCGGTTCCTGTCCTTCTTCCCAGAGAATACCCTCCTCATACTGTCCGATACTCTTTTCATATTCTTCGCACTGCGCGCGCAAAGCCCCGGACCGTGTCCGAAGCTTCTCCTGCAATACTGCGTAGGCCTTTGTATGGAAAATTTCACGGAAAATACTGCTGCGCTCCTCTGTTCTGGCATAGAGCAGCCGCAGGAAATCGCCTTGAGCAATCATGGCTATCTGTGTAAACTGGTTCCGGTCAATGCCAAGTAATTCCGCAACAGCCTTGGTCACATCTTTGCTCTTCGTCACCAGGCGCCCGTCAGGATAAGTGAAAACAGCCTCCGCCCTGCTAAGGGTCATGCCTTCTCCCCGCTTCGACGGGCGCATGTACTCAGGTTTCCTCATCACCTCGTATACTCTGTCATGGTATATAAACCGTAGGTTTACATAAGTCTCCGCGTCTGCCTTGGCATACTTGGAGCGGAACATGGACGCCTCCCTGGCATTACCGCTGGCCTCCCCATACAACGCAAACACGATAGCGTCAAACAAAAACGTCTTTCCCGCCCCGGTATCCCCCGTAATCAAATACAGACCCCGGCTGCCCAAATCCTCAAAAGATATCTGTGTCTCGCCGGCGTATGGTCCGAACGCAGACAGCGTAAGTGTTAGTGGCCTCATATTGATTCCGCATCCTTTCCCTCTTCCCAAATTTCACGTACCAGTTCTTCCATATAAATCTTCTGCTCTTTTCCCATGGGTTTGTTGTTCTGCAAAGCGAACAATTCTTCACACAGCCTAAGCGGCGGCTTCATTTGAATGTCCTCCGGCGCCATGACCGTCTGCGCACTTCTCGTCCTTGTGTTGTCATACTCCAGTTTCATAAGATTCGGATAGACTGCACGCAGCTTTCCTACGGCGTCAAAGATATCTTCTTCATCCGTCAGCGTAATATGCACATAATCCTGCGTATCGGTATTTTCATAATGAGACCTGTCGGTCACTTCCATATAGCTGCCCCGGATTTTACGCATCTCATGAAGCGGCTCAATCTGCCGAGTGTCTATTCTGATTACCCCTCTCTCCGCCATCTCCACCAGGGTGACGCTTTTCTTGTGGTTTACTTCCGAAAAGGAATACTTTAACAATGTGCCGGCATAACGCACCGTATCCCTGCCTACAGACTGAGGGCCGTGCAGATGTCCCAATGCCACATAGTCAAACCCGTCGAAGCAGGACACATCCACCTCGTCCAGTCCGCCTATAGAACGCTCCTCCGAATCGCACACTGCCGCCCCTGACACATACTGGTGTGCAACCAGGATGCTCCGATTCCTTTCGTCTCTTACAATCTTTCCCGTGACAAAATCCAATGCTTCCTGATAAGTATGAATCTCCTCCGCTTGCTCCTTCCAAACCGCCCGCACATGGGCCGGTTTCAAAAAAGGAAGGAGATAGATGTCAATCATACCATATTCGTCCTTCACCGTTACAGTGTCCACCTCGCCGTTATATTGGGCAGCCATATGGATACCGCTACCTGTCATCAGCCGGGCGCCGAAAGACACCCGCTCTATGCTGTCATGGTTGCCTCCCACCATATAGACAGGGACGCCCTCTCCCGACAACTTCGTCAGAAAATCATCTAAAAGTCCCATGGCCTCCACCGGAGGAACCTGTCTGTCATAGATATCCCCCGCAATCAAAACACCTGCTACCCGCTCCTTGCGCACGATTCCAAGCACCTGCTCCAAAGCGTATCTCTGGTCTTCCAACATGGAAAAATCATTCACCCGCTTGCCAAGATGCAAGTCCGCCAAATGCATAAACTTCATACGCTGTCCTCTTCTCACAAAATGAAACAAGGGACTGCCGCAAAACGATTCTTCTGCAACAAGCCCCTTCCCGTCCAACACCCTATGTAATCCTGCCGTTACCGCACCATATACGGTGCAATCGCAGCCTCCACTTCAGAAATTTTATCATCTGTCTCCAAAATCCTAAATTCCACAGGTTTGGATAAATCCATGGAAAAAATCCCCATAATAGATTTGGCATCAATGACATATCTTCCCGTTGCCAAATCAAAATAACCGTCAAATGCTTCAATCGCAGTGACAAATCCCTTTACTTTCTGAATCGAATTTAAATCCAGCATGTAACTTTTCATCTTAATCCCCCCATTCTTGCTTAATCTGCGAATCCATGCGGCATTACACTCATCCTGGTATAGCCCATGTCTGCAGGTGCTTTTTTCTCTCCGTTCTTCTAGGCATGATTTTATGACGGACGGCGCAGCCTGTCAAGACGCTTCTGTCTGCACGAAACAAAATCAGCCTGTCTTTATTCCGGCAGAACCCCTACCATATCAATCCCGCTATCTGGTAAACCAAAAATGCTGCCAGCCATGCCACACCGCACTGCATGCAGACAATGCCTGCCGTCTTCCACGGGGAGCCTATCTCGCGCCTGATTGTAGCTACCGCCGCCACACAGGGTGTATACAATAGAGTAAATACCAGATAGCTTACCGCTGCAAGCGGTGTGAAAATCGTTCCTAAAGAAGCGCTCAGATTACTCATACTAGTGCCGGTCAGTACACTGAGCGTGCTGACCACCGCCTCCTTGGCGCTGAAACCGCTGATAAGCGCTGTCGCCGCCCTCCAGTCTCCAAACCCAAGGGGGATAAACAGCGGCGCAATCAGCTTTCCTATCATGGCAAGCAGGCTTTCACCTGAATCCGCCACCACATTGAGCCTGGCGTCGAAGGTCTGCAAAAACCAGATAATTAACGTCGCGATGAAAATCACCGTAAAAGCCCTCTGGATAAAGTCTTTCGCCTTGTCCCACATCAAAAAAAACACACTCTTTACAGAGGGGAACCGATAATTGGGCAGTTCCATCACAAAGGGCATAGGCTTGCCATGAAACATTGTCTTTTTCATGACAACCGCACACAATATGCCAACCAAAATACCAAAGGTATACAGCCCCATCATCACTACCGCCTGGCATTTGCTAAAGAAGGCCGCCGCAAACACGGCATAAATCGGTATCTTGGCAGAACAGCTTATGAAGGGAATCAACATAATCGTCATTTTCTTATCCCGCTCCGAGGACAACGTCCTGGTGGACATAACCGCCGGAACGCTACAGCCGAACCCGATTAACATGGACACGAAACTTCTTCCTGACAGCCCGATTTTACGAAGCGGTCTGTCCATCACGAAGGCGATTCTTGCCATATACCCGGAGTCTTCCAGAATCGACAGGAAGAAAAACAGCACCACGATAATCGGCAGAAAACTAAGCACGCTTCCCACCCCAGCAAAGATGCCGTCTATCACCAGGCTTTCCACCACAGGGTTAATCCCGTACGCCTCAAGCGCCCTCTCTACCGCCCCGGATAATGCGTCAATCCCCAGACTCATCAAATCGCTCAAAAACGTTCCGATTAAGCCGAAAGTAAGCCAGAATACCAACAGCATAATCGCAAGAAAAGATGGAAGCGCCAGATATCTGTTCGTCAACACGCTGTCAATCCGGGCACTGCGCCTATGCTCCCTGCTCTCCTTACACTTTATCACCGCCTGGGCACAAACCTTTTCAATAAAAGTATAGCGCATATCGGCAAGCGCCGCATTGCGGTCCATCCCGCTGTCCCGTTCCATCTCCACGATACTGTGTTCCATCAAGTCCAGCTCATTCTCCGAAAGGCCCAGGCTATCAATTATATCCTTGTCACCTTCCACAATCTTGGCTGCAGCAAACCGGGGAGAAATCCCGATACGCTCCGCATGGTCTTCCACCTGATGGCTGACCGCATGGATACATCTATGTACGGCCCCTTTCTCACAAAAGTCCGTCACCTTCGGATGAATGCGCCGCCTGGACACCTCCCCCGCCGCACGGATTAAGTCTTCAATCCCTTCGTTCTTGACTGCGCTGATTGCCACCACAGGAATGCCCAACGCTTCTTCCATCTTCTCAATATCAATGGTGCCGCCATTGCCACGCACTTCGTCCATCATATTGAGCGCAAGCACCATCGGTATATGCATCTCCAAAAGCTGCAATGTCAGATACAGATTCCGTTCAATATTGGTGGCGTCCACAATATTTATGATACCGTCAGGATGCTCCTTAAGAATAAAATGACGGGTCACCAACTCTTCATTCGTATACGGCCGTATAGAATAAAGTCCTGGCAAATCTACCACCGCATCGCCCTTCTCACCACGGATTTCCCCCATTTTGGAATCCACCGTCACCCCAGGGAAATTACCTACATGCTGATTTGAGCCTGTCAGTTGGTTAAAGAGCGTTGTCTTGCCACAATTCTGATTGCCTACTAAAGCGTATATCATCGTCTTACCCTTCTTCCCTTGTTCTATGGATTACCCACACATATCGTGAACCTGCATGCAATACCTTTTCAATCAAAGCAACTCCACTTCGATTTTCCCCGCATCTTCCTTGCGTATCGTCAGTTCATATCCTCTTAAATGTATTTCAATCGGGTCACCCATAGGCGCGACCTTCTGCACCTTCACTGTCGTCTTAGGAATCAGTCCCATGTCAAGCAGCCTGCAGCGCAGTTCCCCTTCCCCGCCTACCTTCGTAATCCTCACTTCTTCCCCGATTGCCGTCTGCTCCAATGTCATATGAAAAACCATGCCTTTCTACCAAATTTTCACGAAAACACCCGGCTGAATGCATTGTATGTCCTGCGCATCCCTTCCTCGAAATCCGTATATGTCATGCCAAGTCCTTCCTTGCTTTTTACGTTGGAGCACAGTTCCGTCTCCTCCTCCGTCGCCGGAAAAGGAACCGGAACCTGCTGCGCCACGGCGCTATCCACCGTAATCGATATCTCCTGCAATGCCTGTACCGTCTCTGGCTGTGCCACTTTCTTAAGCATCCCGAAGAAACTCTCATAAGTCACTTCACCGTCCTGGCAGAGATTGTAAGACTGCCCGTAGGCATTCTTGTTACCGATTGTCCTCAAAACAGCCTGAGCCGCATCCTTCACATAGACAAACTGAAACCTGCCCTTTGCATCTATAAACCGTGGCAAGACATGGTCTGCAATCATCATTCGGATATAGGCAGACTCCCTCGGTGCATAATTATATGGCCCATAAAGAATGGCCGGGCGAAGCACCGTATAGGGAACGCCCCGCTCTCCGCAGACCTGGCGCAGCTCATCTTCCAATGCAACTTTACCTCCAATATAGGCACCCGCTTCCCCTGCAAAGCTCCGACGCTCCATGGCACAGTCTTCCGTCTTGACCACACCGCTTCCCCGCTCATACACATCCACCGTACTGATTAGGATGTACTGTCCGATTCCGCCAGGCAAATGCTTTACCACAAAATCCACATCCCCCGCTTCGTAGGCACAGAAATCTATGACCGCATCATAATCATTCTTGCACGCCGCAAACGCCTCCGCATCATGCCGCTCTCCTTTCACCTGGGTTACGCCAAACTCTTCCATGGAGTACGTTCCCCTGTTTAACACCGTAATGTCATGTTCTTTGGCAGCCTCCATGACAAATACCCTGCCGTAGAAATAACTGCCTCCAATCACCAATAATCTCATGTTTTTCCTTCTCCTGTACCGATATCTTACAGGAACGGATTATAATATCTGCTTCCGTCCCAGAAAGTCACCGTCATATCCACTACAAACACTATCACCGCAAGTGCAATGACAAGCCAGTCATTTCTCTTCATCCTGCGCTGGCTGTACCATGTACGTTTCTTGTCCTTTCCAAAACCCCTTAACTCCATCGCATTGCTCACCGTCTCGATGCGGTTTAAGCTGGACAACACAAGAGGAAGCAGGATTGCCACGGAATTTTTCATCCTTGTAAACACCTTGTCCTTCCCTGACAAATCAATCCCTCTGGCCTGTTGTGCCTGGCTGATATTATGATACTCCCTCTGTACATCCGGTATGTAGCGCAGCGCCAAACTGACAGAATATCCAATCCGGTAGCTGACGCCGATACTTGCCAGTGACGCCGCAAACTCACTTGGGTCCGTGCAGGCAATGAACAACAATGCCACCGGCACCACACAGGCCACTTTCATCGTCATATTCAAATGATAAAATAGCTGCTGCAGCGTGATGGTATAAGGCCCTGCAATAGTAAATAGCACCGTCCTGCTCTCATATAATTCCACCCCGTACTCCGGCGCAAACAGATAGACGAACAGATTGTTCAAGAGCACAAAAACAACAGCCAGCCCTAGTACAAACCTGATATCGTACAGCCGGACTTTACTGACCTTAAAAATCACAACACTGAGGATAAGCAAAACTGCCAAAACGCGCGTGTCATAAGTGACCATCGTAGCCACGCTCCATGCAATAAAAAAGATTAGTTTCGTGGTCCCTGTCAATTCGTGTACAAGGCTGTCCCGTTTGAGATAACTTAATATTGCAATATTAGCCATTGTAACCCTCCTTCTGTTCATACCCGATGAAGCACTCCGTGAAAAGCTGCGGCTCGTCAATACCGCACGCCACACTGAGCGTATACAGGCTCGTCTCTTTCAGGTTCGCCCTCTTTACCAGTTCAGGGTCATTCAGAACATGCGCCGCCGTGGTGTCCGCAAGCATCCGCCCTTCGCTGAACACGATTGCCCTGGGCGTATATTCAAGCATCAGATGCATGTCATGGGTAATCATCAGTATCGTATAGCCGCGCCCGTTTAATTCTTTTAAAAATTCCATAATCTCCGTATAGTGGTGGTAGTCCTGCCCGGCCGTAGGCTCATCCAAAATAATCACCTGGGGCCGCTGCACAAGAATACTGGCTATGGTCACACGCTTCTTTTGTCCGAATGACAGGGCGGAAACCGGCCAATTACGGAAAGGATACAGGCCGCACACTTTCAAGGTTTCCTCCACCCTTTCTTTGCGCTCCTCCTGCGGCATTCCACTCTGCACAAGGGCCATCTCCACTTCGTCCCAAATCATGGGCTTGGAAATCATCTGGTTCGGGTTCTGCATAACATAACCGATGCGCATTGCCCTTTCCTTGATGGTATCCCCTGAAAGGTCACGTCCATCCATATATATACTGCCGGCGACCGGCTTTTCAAAACCACAGATTAACTTGGCAAGCGTGCTCTTACCTGCGCCGTTTCGTCCTACGATGCTGACCATCTCCCCCTTATGTATCGTAAAGCTCACGTCCTGCAACGTCCGCCTCTGAGGTGTATAGCCGAAATCCAGATGCTCCACTCTCAGCAATTCCTCCCCCTGGCAGACGGAACCCACACTTGCTTTCTGGGTTTGATACCAATTCGTTACCTTATCTTTATGCTCTTGTGTCAGTGCAAGATGCTCCACGTGCTCCGGGTGCAGCGCCTCACTGACCTCGATTCCTGCATAACGCAACGCCGTCAGATAGAGAGGCTCCCTTATTCCATGCTCCAAGAGATTTTTACCCGTAAGCAGCTTGACCGTAGGCATATCGGCAATAATCTTCCCTTCATCCATCAGCACAATACGGTCTACGCTGCGCCACAAAACATCCTCCAGACGGTGCTCAATGATGATAACCGCCGCGCCTGTCCGCTCGTGCACCATGTCAATCAGTTCAATCGTCGTCCTTCCTGCCGCCGGGTCTAGATTGGCTAGCGGTTCATCAAACAAAAGGACTTTTACCTCCTCCACCATGACGCCTGCCAGGCTGACCCGCTGCTTTTGTCCGCCGGACAATTCATGTGGCGCATACTGTAAATGGTGCTCGATATCCACCAGTTTCGCTACTTTATCCACCAACTGCTTCATCTCATTCTGCGGTACGCAGTCGTTCTCCGCCGCAAAGGCGATATCCTCTCCTACCGTCAGCCCGATAAACTGTCCGTCGGTATCCTGCAATACTGTGCCCACCGTATGGCTTAACTCGAAGATGCTGCTCGTGTCGGCCTCTTTTCCGTCCACCAAAAGCTTCCCTGTCTTCTGCCCCGGATAGGCAAACGGAATCAACCCGTTGATGCAGTTTCCGATGGTGCTCTTACCGCTGCCCGACGTACCGGCAATCAGTACCTTCTCGCCCGGGTAGATATCGAGGTTGATATGGTGCAGCGTCGGCGCCGCCTGCGCCATATATTGAAATCCATAGTCCTGAAAAGAAATAACTGGGGATGGCATGTCTGTTCTCCTTCTTGTCTCTTATGTTTTTATTGCCTATACGGCAAAAGAAGCCGCCACCTCATCAGCAGCAGCTCCCGGCCGTATCTGAATATCATTAATCCTCTTTGTTCAATGAGCCACGGCGCACAACCGTCTTCGCATAGGCTACAAGCAACAGCGTTCCGACAATACCTGTCGTAACAATGTTCGCTATACCCGCCATCAACCCCTGTGCAAACAGCTTCTCGAGAGGCTCTTTGTAAATCAGGATATCAAGGCAGGGCGCAACAAGCCCCCATGCAAGCAGATGGGCAATCACCTGTGCCACATTGAAACGGATAATCTTCTTCGTGTCAAGACCCTCATTGACTTCCATCTTCATCGTCACGATACCGATGATAAGACCAGCAAACGCCGAAGCGATAATCCAGCTCCACCAAGGCCCATAGCTTGTCGCGTCAAGCAGCGTATGCCCGATAAAACCAATCAGCATACCGACAATCGGTCCAAAGAGTGTGGCAAACACCGCCTCCACCGCATACTGTAAGCTGATAACCGTATTCGGAACCGGCGTCGGAATGGAAACCTTCCCAAGTACAAAAAACAGTGCTGCGCCGATACCAATCGCAACTACACTTTTAACAGACAGTTTCTTCATATAAATTTTCCTCCCTCTCATGCATCACACATGCAAGATATGTATTGTAATTTCACACATGGTTATTATAGACTGATACCCCCAGGCATGTCAACATGCCTGGCGCTTTTCATCAACTATTTAACACAATCCGTTCCTATTCAACTTAACAATTCAATTTATGAATTTTTTGTTCTTTGTGTAGAAAAAAAAAGAATAGTCTGCTATAATAGAGGAACGCATGGAATAACAGGAGGAATAGGTTATGAAATATAAAAACGACAAAGTATTACAAAGCATCAGCAGAATGGAACCTGTTGAGGGAAATAGAGAGGGGACCCAGATTCAGGAACGTCTGGCAGACGGAAGAGACAAATTCAACCAGTTGGTAGGAGGTGTTTGTTCATCCGTCATGAAAATCAGCGCCCTGGACCTTGCCATGAAAAACAGTACAGACAAGATAGCCCAGATTAGCGACACTGTCAAAAATATATCTTCCATCGTAGTGAGCGCTTCCCAATTGACGGAAGAAAGCATGAACGAAGTGGTTAACGCCCATGAAAACTTTACGGAATCTATCACACATGTGTCTTCTGCATCGGGTGAAATTATGGAAGATATGGAGTCAAGCAACCGTGAAATTGCTCTTATCTTCGATGAATCCCAGATAACCATCGATAAATCTGACGATGTAAAAGATGATATGCATGACCTTCTGGAAATCATCAAGAGAATGAATGAAGTTATCAAAGGAATTAACTCTATTTCCACCCAGACTAATATGCTTGCCCTGAATGCTTCCATCGAAGCGGCAAGAGCCGGTGAGGCAGGCAAAGGATTTGCAGTGGTTGCCGAACAAATCAGGAGCCTTGCAGATGCGACCAAACAGCTTACCGCAAACATGGACGGATTCGTGGCTGAAATCGAATCTGCTGCCACCATGAGTTCCGACAGCCTCGACCAGACGGTTGAAGAACTGGGAAAAATGCGTGAAAACCTGAGCAAAGTACTCGAGAATAACCAGAAAAACGTTACTAATATTATTAATATAACCGACTCCATCACGACAATCGCCGCTACCAGCGAAGAAATTTTCAGCGCTGTCACAAATGTGCAGGACCAGATGAGCCGGCTTCATGAAGAATGTTCGACGTTAAACGAACAGTCCCTAGAACTGGAGCGTGTTTCCGAGGACCTTTCCGAGAACATGAAACCCGTGTCCGAAATCGAAAAGGGATTGGACGATACCGCCAAGTTGATGGGACAGATGGTAGAGGATGTATTCTACATGTTAGATAACCGCCGCTTCATCACCAATGTGCAAAATGCCGTCACCGCACATCAGAACTGGCTGCACACACTGGAGAAAATGGTTCGGAACCATCAAATCCTGCCCCTCCAGACAGACGACACCAAGTGTGCATTTGGCCACTTCTATTACGCGATGAATCCCCGCAACAAGATGATTTCACCCTTGTGGATTGAGCTCGCTGAAAAACACCGTCGTTTCCATAATCATGGTAAGAACGCAATCTCTGCCATCCGGACACAGGATTATGACAGAGCCGAAAACGAATACCGTCAGGCGGCAACTCTCTCCGAAGAACTCATCGGAGACTTTAAGAAAATCATTGCCAACGCAGAGGCGTTAGAGCGTGACCATATACAGGTTTTTGCAGAATAGTTTTTGGGTGTGGCTTTGCCTCGTAACCCCGAAAATATCCGAAAACTTTCCTATAAAATAATAAAGGATAGATAAGACATCGGCATCCGGATATGGAGCGTATATGTTTTATCTATCCTTTTTATTATAACTTATTATGAATATTGTCAACGGACTCACTTTTAAGTCCAATGCCCGAACACCTAATTCTTAAAACTATGGATTGGAGCCGGTATCCTGCCACCACGCCCGACGAAAGCATCGCAGGAAAAACCATTCACAGGCATAATCGGCGCATAGCCAAGTAACCCGCCAAACTCCACCGTCTCTCCCACTCCTTTGCCGATTACCGGAATCAATCTCACCGCCGTTGTCTTCTGGTTGACCATTCCAATGGCCATCTCGTCCGCAATGATACCGGAGATAGTTGTGGCCCTTGTATCGCCGGGAATGGCAATCATGTCAAGCCCTACGGAGCACACACAAGTCATGGCCTCCAGTTTTTCCAATGTCAAGGCGCCTGCTGCCACCGCGTCAATCATCCCCTTATCTTCACTGACAGGAATAAATGCGCCGCTCAAACCGCCCACATAGGAAGAGGCCATCACACCGCCTTTTTTCACCTGGTCATTGAGTAGGGCAAGGGCTGCAGTCGTACCCGGTGCACCGACCTGTTCCAAACCGATTTCACACAAGATATCGGCCACGGAATCCCCGATTGCAGGCGTGGGGGCAAGGGACAAATCCACAATGCCAAAAGGCACATCCAACCGTTTGGAAGCCTCCTTAGCCACAAGCTGTCCCACGCGCGTCACCTTAAACGCCGTCTTCTTAATCGTCTCACACAGCACTTCAAAATTCTCTCCCCGGACTTTCTCAAGGGCTGTCTTTACCACACCAGGACCGCTGACTCCCACATTGATAATCTTGTCCGCCTCCGTGATGCCATGGAAGGCCCCCGCCATAAAGGGATTATCATCCGGCGCATTACAAAATACCACCAGTTTCGCACAGCCCAGGGAATCCTGCTCCTTCGTGGCCTTAGCCGTCTCCAGTATGACCTCTCCCATGAGCTTGACGGCGTCCATATCGATTCCGGTCTTGGTGGAGCCCACGTTGACGGAGCTGCATACCCTCTCCGTGACAGACAATGCCTTAGGAATCGAGCGGATTAGCATCTCATCCGCCGCCGTCATTCCCTTCGACACAAGCGCTGAATAACCGCCGATAAAATTGACCCCTACCTCATGCGCTACCTTATCCAATGTATTCGCAATGGATACGAAATCCTCCGGCGTCTTGCATGCCGCGCCGCCAATCAACGCCACAGGCGTCACAGAAATACGTTTATTTACAATCGGAATGCCATACTCATCAGAGATATATTCTCCTGTCGCCACCAGGTCTTTTGCCGCGTCATATATCTTATGGTAAATCTTCTCATTGAGCAGCTTCAAGTCCGCATCAATACAGTCCAAAAGACTGATACCCAACGTAATGGTCCTCACGTCCAGGTTCTCTTTCTCTATCATCTCGTTTGTTTCTGCTACTTCAAATATATTAATCATATTTTACTCCGTTCTTGACTGCTTCCAGTAATATACCCATCCTGGCTTCCTGTTAAATCCTGTGCATCTGGTTAAAAATTTCTTCTTTCTGGCATTTGATAATGACGCCTATGCTCTCTCCAACCTGCTCCAGTTCTCTCACAATAATACCGAAATCTTTGTCTGTATGGTTCGTATCCACAATCATCATCATATTAAAATAATCCTGCACAATCGTCTGTGATATATCCAGGATATTAATCTGGTTATCTGCCAGGTACGTACATACCTTGGCAATGATGCCCACCGTATCTTTTCCTACAACCGTAATAATTGTTTTTTTCATTGCTTCCTCCAAGTCTTTCTTTTACTATGTAGTTATATCTCTATCATCCGTGAGACTTCGCTTCTCTTGGCCACATACAGCGGAAAGTCATCACCGCTGTAAGGCGTGTCCGACATCGTCACTTCCACCCTGACGGTCTCATAGGCAAGCTCCGGCAGGTTATTGTCCTGGCTTAAATGCCCGAGCACCACGGCGTGCAGCCCATCATGTAAGACCTTGCCAAGCAGCCTTCCCGCCGCCTCGTTGGATAAATGTCCCCTCTCACCCAGAATGCGTTGTTTCAGATAATACGGATAGGGGCCCACCTGAAGCATATTAATATCGTGATTAGCCTCCAAGTACAGTACGTCCAAATCTTTTAAACATTCCACCGTATAATCATTGTAATAGCCCAAATCTGTGATGACGGCAACTTTCTGCCTGTCATGGCTGATGCGGTACGCTACCGGCTCTGAGGCATCGTGGGAAGTTCTAATCGGATAGACCGACACATCTTTCACAATACACTTTTCGTCCGCCTTTATACACTGAAACAAGTCTTCATCGATTTTTCCCAAAGAATGCGTCTGTTTGATTGCCTCAATCGTCCCCCGCGTGGCATAAATCGGAACACCATATTTCCTGGCAAGCACCCCCAACCCATTGATATGGTCCGCATGTTCATGGGTAATAAAAACGGCGTCAATTTCGCTCATTTTAATGCCAAGTTCTTCTAAGCCTGCTTCCGTCCGTTTGCCGCTGATTCCCACATCCACTAAAAGATGTGTAGCCTCGGAACCTACATAGACACAATTCCCGCTGCTTCCGCTGGCTATACTGCATAATCTCATAGTCTGTATCTTTTCTTTCTGTATTTTTTTAATGCTTCCAGTAGATTTCAATGACGTCCCCGCCATAAATTGCTTCCATATATTTTGCATCCCTGCCGTTTAACCGGGTTACAATTCCGCTTCCCTGAGGTTTGGAGAGGTCAAAATCAATATATTGGAAAACATCCACAAACACATATTGAGGTTTCCCGGACATACAAACCTGCCGGCCGTTCACCGTCACAAAGATGGCATCCCCTGCCTGTGTTTCCTGTTCCGGTGCAGACTCCTTCTCCTCCTTAGCGGGTTCCTGGGAAGAAACCATATCGCCCCCCTCCGAAGCGGTATCTTTCGCCGCATCGCTGCCGCTATGATTCATGTCCGGCAACGTACTGCTTGCGTCCGATATAACGCCGTCCGCAGCCGACTCTGTGCTTGTAGCCTTCCTGTCTAAATCTTCCCCTTCATCTGCCGCGCCACTTTCCATAGCCGACGCACTGTTTCCCACGCCGGACACTGTACCTGCCATACTGCTCTCCGCGCCGGAGGCTTCATCCGTCCTGACATTCTCCGGGTTTGGCGCTACGTCCGCATCGCCGTTGTCCATGTCTGGCGCTGTGTCCGCAATATCCGCTACGCCGCCTGTCCATGGTGCGCCATCCTGCGCCGCCGCGACATTGTTCTCCTGCTTTTCACCGACATAATAAGTGCCGTCATCTTCCGGAAGCTCGGCGAAAGAATCCACTCTGCCGTTTTCATATTTATCCCTGTCTGACAACTGCAATTCTTCCATCGTCCATACTACGGAGAAATTCTCATACACCTTGGTATCCATGTCCGCAAGCTTATTATTCACATAAATGTTCATTTCCTGGTTGATAACCACATCCATAAACTCCGCAACCTGGCGCACCGTATAATAACTGAGTATCTCAATGTTGTCATTATCCTGTATGCTGTAATAGCCGGATTGCAGTTCGCCGTTGACGCTGACAAATTTAGGTAAATCTATCTTCTTCTCATTTACTTCCACCCGCATGGTGGCGCCGTACTCAGGAAGCTGGTTGACGTCAAGATGGGCCGCCTCACCCGCCGTGGAAACCTTCACCCTAATCTGGTCGTTGGCATGGATTGGCGTATAGATATCCGCCTCATTGCCATTGACCGTAATCACCGCCGCCTCACCAAGCATTCCCCTGGCAATGCGAGGCTTGCCGTTTACGATGTAATTCAACTCCTTGCCCCGTTTCGGAAACAGCCCGTCATTGGCAAACTCCGCCTGCATCGCTGCATCCACCACCGCCACTTTGTTATTGTCATAAATCTTAATTCTCTGGTCATTAAAATATACGAAAATGAAACTGTTGCTCTGTTCGTAGAAGCTCAGGCAGATACCAATCGGCGTAACCATCAGTGAATCCCGTCTGGCGCCCTCCTCCAGAAACTCGATGTTGCGCATCACTTCCTCGCCTCTCACCGCAACCCTCTCCCTCTGGATGCCAAGCTGGTCTGCCAAGGCGTCCGTATAGCCCGGAAGCCTGCCTCCCCCGCCAACCACAAATACGGCGCTGACAGAGCGGTCTCCGTTTAGTTCTTTAATCTTATCGGCCACCTGCCTTGTCATATCGGCAATCACTTCCGCCGTCACCTCTGCAATTTTGGCCGAAGAAATCGTCTGGGTCAACCCCATAATATCCTGGTATTCCACATTCTCATGAACGCCTGCTTCCCTCTTTATATGCTCTGCCGTAGCGAAATCCACCAGACAATGCCTGGCGACCACTTCCGTCAGGCTGTCTCCTGCAATTGGTATCATGCCATAGGCGATGATACTTCCGTCCTTCGTGACGGAAATATCGGAAGTCCCGGCGCCCACATCCACCAGGGCGATATTCAGCATTCGGTACATCTCTGGGATTGCCACCTGGATTGCAGCAATCGGCTCCAGCGTCAGGTTCACCACCTCAAGCCCTGCTTCTCCCACCGCTTTATATAGTCCGTCCACCACGTCTTCCGGCAGGAAAGTGGCGATAATATCGGCCCCGATGGTCTTAGCTTTATGCCCCTCCAGGTTGCCCATCGTATAACCATTCATATAATAACGTACTACGGAATATCCCACACAGTAAAACTTGATATCCGTATCATTCTTCTCTAAAAATTCCTCATACGCCTTCTCCACACCCAGAGAATCCAGCGCATAGATATCTTCCCCGTTTACTTCCCTGTCGCCGCCAAGCTCCGTGTCCACCCGGACCGTCACGGTCTTAAGAACCCGCCCCGCCGCAGCGATACACACGTCCCTTAAATTTCTTCCGATTCGGTCTTCCAGTTCCGTCTTGACCTCGTTAATCGTCTCGCCCACTTTATAAATATCGTGAATCTGCCCGTCCAACATGGCTCTCGTCCCATGCTCCCTGATACTTTGCGTGATAACATAAAACTTCTCTCCCACGCGGTATCCTACCGTACCCACGATGCTTCTCGTCCCAATGTCCAAACCAAAAACTAACTGTCCCGGAAATTTCATTGCTTCTGACACTAGCCTTCCCCCAATTTCTCATCAATCTGTCTATAGACACTCTCCAATGTACCACTGTTATCGAGCACCACGGCGCAGTGCTTACTAAACTCCTCCGCCGGAAGCTGCCCCCTCATAATGCTGTCTATCTTCTCGTCCGTATATCCTCTGGACGCTTTCAACCTGTCCCGCCTGACCTTTTCATCCGTGTGAATATACCACATTTCATCCACTATCTGCCCGTACCCATCTTCAATCAGAAGGGCCGCTTCCAAAAAAAGATAGTCAATCCTCCGGGCCTGTCTTTCCTGTTCAATAGCTTCCACAATATAGCGTTTCACGGCAGGATGTACTATCCGGTTCACCTGTGCGAGAAGCTCCTTGTCACCGAAAATCTCTGCCGCCATCTTACCCTTATCAATCCTGCCGTCCTCCGACAGAATCTGTCTGCCAAGTAATGACACAATCTGTTCATAACAGATACCGCCCGGCTCTTCCAGACGATGCGCCACTTGGTCGGCCATGATGAGGCGGCAGGAAGTGCGTTCCTGTAAATAAGACAGGATACAGGATTTCCCCGCCCCCACACCGCCTGTAATCCCGATTACTTTCATCTTTATCTCCATTTCTGCGCTGCTTTTGCCTCAACTTTTGTTGACACAGCGCATGAACCGCGTCTGACCTGACTTTTCAAAGCATTGCAACTTGCCTGTTTGCGGCTCTTTACTTAGCCTCATACCAGTCGCTTCCCGTATGCAAATCAATTTCCAGGTTCACCGACAATTCCGCGGCATGCTGCATTTCTTCCGTCAAAATATGGCGCACCTGTTCTTCCTCTCCCGCCAATGTCTCAATTAACAGTTCATCGTGAACCTGCAAGATTAACCTGGACTTAAGTTTCTCCCTATGGAGTCTCTCCCAAACCCGTATCATGGCAATCTTCATAATATCCGCAGCGGTTCCCTGAATCGGGGAATTCATGGCCACACGCTCCCCGAAAGAACGTTGCATGAAATTGCCGGAAGAAAGCTCAGGAATCGGTCTTTTTCGTCCATACATGGTCTCCACATAACCGTTCTTCTTCGCGTCTTCCACCATGGTATCCAGAAATTTCTTGACTTCCGGGTATGTCTCAAAATACTGCTCTATATATTCCGCCGCCTCTTTCTTGGAAATGCTCAAGTCCTGGCTTAGTCCAAAGGAGCTGATACCGTACACAATACCGAAATTGACGGCTTTCGCATTTCTTCTCTGTAAATCCGTCACTTCCTCAAAAGGCGTGTGGAATACCTTGGAGGCCGTGATGCGGTGAATATCCTCATCCATCTTATAAGCCTCAATCAACTGCCTGTCGCCTGACATATGGGCCAGAACCCTAAGCTCAATCTGCGAGTAGTCTGCATCCATGAACAAAAAACCGTCCATCGGCACGAACACTTTGCGGATTCTGCGCCCAAGTTCCATGCGCATCGGTATGTTCTGTAAGTTCGGCTCTGTGGAGCTGATACGACCGGTGGCCGTAATTGTCTGGTTAAAGGTGGAGTGGATTCTGCCGCCCTCGTCGATATATGCCGCCAGGCCGTCCGCATAGGTGGATTTTAACTTTGCAAGTCCTCTGTATTCCAGGATATCCGACACCACCGGATATTCCGGCGCAAGTTTCTCCAACACATCCGCCGCCGTAGAATACCCTGTTTTCGTCTTCTTGCCGCCCTGAATACCCATCTTGGCAAAAAGGACTTCGCCAAGCTGCTTCGGGGAATTAATGTTAAACTCACACCCTGCCTGCCTGTAGACCGCCTGCTCCAGTTCCGTGATTCTGCCCACCAGGGCTTCCCCGTAAGCCCTCAGCTCATCCGGCTTCACGAGCACGCCATACTGCTCCATCTCATAGAGCACCTTCGTAAGGGGCATCTCAATCTGATACATCAGGTCATACATTCCCTGTTCCCGCAGCTTCTCCCGCAAAAGAGGCGCCGCCGCCAGACAGACATAAGCGCTGTAACAGGCAAACTCCACAAACTCTTCCGGCTTCGCACAATAGGTATCCCCATAGCCTGCTTTACCGCAGACCTGGTTTTTGTCAGGAATTGTAAGTCCCAAATACTCACTGGCGATATCCTCTACCGCATAGTCATTTTTCAGCGGATTCAACAGGTACGCCGCAAGCAGAATATCAAAATATCGCTCCGCCCGGTAAGGCTCCATCACGTCTTCCTGCTCTATAACCTCGCTGTCTCCGTTCTCGATATATCCATAGCTCTTCTTAATGTCAAACATGCTTAGTTTACATAACTTATTTTTGTTTATCTTTGCAATCTGACCACACAGATACTGGGGCGTCACCAGGCCCTGGCAAGGTATAAACCGGACTTTTTGCTTATGGACGGCAACCGCCGCTCCCATACAGCTTTCAATGCCGCTGCCGTCAGCAAAAACGGCTATCCCAAATTCACAGCCTTCCGCCCCCTGCCCGGCTGTCGTCAGACATTGTGCAAACAATTCTTCCACTTCCGCAAATTCCGTCACTTTCCCGAAATATTGTGTCTGTGGATTGCTCACTGTCACGTCCTTCTCAAACCTTGAAAGCATATTTCTAAATTCCAGTTGCTTGCACAGCACGTATGCTTCCTCCGTATAGAAATTGCCAACCTTAGCATCCTCGAAACGGTAATCAATCTCACTGTCCACGTTGATGGTAGCTAACGTCTTGCTCAGGTCGGCAAGCTCTTTATTGTTCACCAGTGATTCGCGGATTGATTTCTTCGTAATCTCTTCCACGTGGGCATATATATTATCCAGGGAGCCGAACTGTACCATCAACTCCGTAGCCGTCTTCTCTCCCACCTTGGGCACCCCGGGAATATTGTCCGCCGTATCGCCCATGAGAGCCTTTAAGTCGATAAATTGAATCGGATTGACCCGGTATTTATCTTCCACATCCTTCGCATAATAATCTTCAATCTCTGTCCTGCCGCCCTTCGTTTTGGGAATCCGGATTTTGATATGCTCCGTGGCAACCTGCAGGAGGTCCCTGTCACCCGACACAAGCGCTACCTCCATGCCTTCCCGCTCGCCGCGTTTCGCAATTGTCCCCAGGATATCGTCCGCCTCAAGCCCTGCCTTCTCCACAATACAGATACCCATCGCCTGCAGCATCTGCTTCATCAGCGGTACTTGTTCCCTAAGCTCCGTCGGCATAGGCTTCCGCGTACCCTTATACTCTTTATAAATCTCGTGCCGGAAAGTAGGCGCATGCACATCAAAAGCAACCGTCAGATAATCCGGCTGCTCCTCCTCAAGAATCTTAAACATAATATTCAAAAAACCGTATACCGCATTGGTGTGAAGCCCCTGTCCGTTCGTCAAATCGGGCACCCCGTAAAACGCCCTGTGCAGTATACTATGCCCGTCTATCAATACAAGTTTTTGAGCCATATCACCTGAAACCTTTCCAACCATAATCATATATCAAAAAATACAAATCACATACGGAATACAATGCATAGCGCAATAATAATCGATGCCGCCACGGCCGCCTCCAAACACAACAACGTATACCACAACATCCGGTGTACGCTAATACGGTGCCCGGCGCCTTGCAATTTCATAAGGAGCTCTTTTTGCAAATTAAAATTGCTGCCCCCCTCAAGCCGCTCCAGACCCTCTGCCACCAGAAATTGGATTGACAATTCTTCCATACATTCCGGACAGCTCTCTATATGCTCCACAAATTCTTCTAATTTACTGCCATCCAACTCATCCTGCAGGAAGGAAGGTATTTTTTTCTCTGTCTCTTTACAGTCCATACCTCTACCATATCTTTCCGCATAACCTATTATGTGCCCACATAAATTTTATTATATACCATAACAGTATCTTTTGAAAAGTCTTGGACTGTAAAAAAATGAGCTTCGCCCATTTACGAGATTTTCCTGCGGCAAACTCGGATAAGCGAAGGAATTTCCTATATGGTAAAAAATATGCCGCAATATTCTCTACAACCCGAATATTGCGGCACATCCTACCACTATATTATTTTTTGCCCTTCTGGTCATCGTCCAAGGTCTCTAGCAGATGCCCTTCATCCTGTTTCCCTGTAGGTAAACCCAACCTGCTTGTATACTCTCCGGCAGCCGCTGCCTCAATGGCAGCCGTCATTGTACATCTTCCATCGAAACATGCACCCTCGTCAATCACAAGAGAAGAGGCAGTAATATTACCTGCAATCTTACCTGTGGAGAGAAGCTCCAGTTTACCGCTGACAACAATATCGCCGTCTACCTTACCCGAAATAATGACGCTCTGGGCGGTAATATTGCCTTTAACCTGTCCGGTGGCGCTTAGAATCAGTTTCTTCTCACATGTACAGTTACCGTTAATCACACCGTCAATCCTGATTGTTTCAGGGGATGCAAGGTCGCCGTCAAACACAGTTCCTTCCCCAATCAGTGTGCCAACCTTTGTCTTTGCGTCATCTGCATAAGAGTCATTTTTGTTTCTTCCTAGCATAATTCCATTCTCCTTTTATCCTTTTGCTTCAAATACATCCAGCGGGTCTATCGGCTCTCCCTCATGGATTACCTGATAATCCAACTGTATATTATTTGCACCTAATGTAGCTAAAATATCCCCCGCCTGAACCTGTGCGCCTTCTGTCTGCAAAGATTCGGCCTCCTGCAAAAACATGTAGCGTGTCTTGTATCCGCTTTCATGCTCTATCTCAATAATCAATGGATAAGTATCGTCAGAGCCAACAGATACAACCGTTCCGTCACCTGACGCAATCACATTGCCTGCATTCTGTGTGTTAATAGAGACATAGGGATGGTCCTGCGCATATTTAACGGATATATCGCCCTGCTCGGAATAAGGATAAAGCCCCGGGACAATGACATCCGGCTCCGCTTCCTCCCCGGCTTGTACCCCGTCTTCATTCCCCACTCCCATACTGGTCTTCGCCGCTTCAAGCAGCGCCTTATTCTCTGTTGTCAGGGCATTGTTTTTGTCATTCAGTTCCGTCTTCTCCGCCTCCAACTGTTTTACCAGTTCCTCCTGTGAAGCCAGCTTCTCCAAAAGCTCTTCCGAAGATGCATCGGACTGTCCTTTCACACCCATCCTCCTGGCCCCGTTCTGGTAACCTGACCAGTATTGATACGCCAACCATCCACACACCACACAAATAAGAAGTATCAACACGAAAAAACCTCTCAAAATTGAACGTGTAATGTGAATCTGCTTATTGCTTAGTCCTGTATTGGAAATAAGCAAGATAGAAAAAGATTCTTTCCGCTTATGTTTGCGTTGTTTCATAAGGCTCTCCATTCCGCCGTTACATCTGACGGCATATATATTCACTGTCCCGGTTGCGATAAACAAAAGATAGTCTGCGGCCCGACAATACGCATTGGCTGCTACAGCACATCCGCAGGCGCCGCCCCATCCGCAGTTTCCTCCGGTGTAACGGCTTCCGCCTCTGCCTCCGCTGTCTGTTCTGTCACCGATGCCACACCTTTCTCGTTCACCGTATAGGCAACCCCGTCAAGCGTCACGGATACGTTTTTCTGCAATGCACCGCTCTCATCATAATAATATGTATTTCCGTCGGGTCTTAGTACCAGCCCTTTTTGCATAACTGCATTTTCATCAAAATAGTATTCCACGCCTTCAATGGTCACGTCCTCCCGCAGTGCATGTCCGTCTTTGGTCGCCAAGAAATATTTACCCGACTCATCTTCAAACCAACATCCCTTCTGCACGAAGCCGTTTTCATCCAAATGATATTTCTTATCCTCCCAATTCGCCCAACAAGCTCTCTGCATCCTGTAGTTCGCATAGAAAACCGTCTGGTCACCGCGGGCCACAAATCCGTTCGGAATAATCACGGAGGAGTAATCCTTAAACTGATAATTCATATCCACCCTGGTGGGAATACCCGGCACGCTTCCGTGGGACGTATTCTGCCAGAAAGATGCGCCGTTATACTCTAAAGCGTCCGCATACTGCGCCACCCATTTGTCATACTTGATATCGCCGATTTTATTCTGGAACATGTTCTTGCTCGAATAGACTACAGGATAGTATCCCTGCGCCTCCACCGTAGAACAAAACACATTGATAATCTCCTGAAGCTGCGCCTGGGACATGTTCTTGTGACAGGCATCTTCCACGTCATATACAACCGGGTAACTGACGGTATAATTGCTAATCCACTGTAACAGAAGATTCGCTTCATTCTGCGCCTGCTCTGCGTTGGCAGCATAGGAATACAGGTACACGCCCGTCTTAAGTCCCGCCGCATTGGCACCTTGCATATTCACGTCAAAATATGGGTCCACACCGGAATTGGTGCTGCCTGCCTTGATAAACACAAAGCTCACGCCCGAACCCGGAACCTGGCTCCAGTCGATTGCCAGATTGTGTTTCGACACGTCAATCCCTCTCGCTATCGAACTCCCTGCCCCGATTGCCTGTGCCTGGCTTACCGGCATCAAAACCATGACCCCTGCAAGAAGCAATGTTATCATATGTCTTCCAAACTTCCTCATCTGTTCTCTCCTACATTTTATCCTTAAATGTTACAAAACTATTGCATTCTTTAACAAATATATCACATTTGAAACGTTTTGTATATTATAACTTTTCATATTGACCCAGATTTATTATAGCTTACATAATACCGATTAAATTTTTTAACATCCATTACCTCAACAAAAATAGCTAAGATGCTATATAATTAGCATCTTAGCTATCAAATCAATACTGCCGGCGATGGGACTTGAACCCATACGTGGTTACCCACAACAGATTTTGAGTCTGCCTCGTCTGCCATTCCGACACGCCGGCACGTCCAATAAACAAAAATTATAATAGCATAAATATTTTGAATTGGCAAGTGTTTTGTAAAAAAAAATTAAAATAAAATTTTTTGAAATTCTTTGAACCCCTTTTGATTTACATAATAGAACAAGGTGCAAAGCTTAACCGCTCCACAGCTTCACACCTTGTCATATCAAACTCAGTCAGTCCCGAATAGCTTTCCATAAATTTCAAAACAGTCAAACGTCGCAAAATAGTCCTGTGGCGTTTCGGCACGCCTAATCAGCTCTACGCTACCGCCTTCCTTGAGCAGCAACTCGGCAGATTTCAGTTTGCCATTATAATTATATCCCATCGCAAAACCATGAGCCCCAGTATCATGAATTACGAGATAGTCACCTTTTTCGATTTTTGGGAGCATCCTGTCTATGGCAAACTTATCATTGTTCTCGCACAAGGAACCTGTCACATCATATTTGCAATCACAGACAGCATCCTCTTTTCCAAGTACCGTAATATGATGGTAAGCGCCGTACATTGCCGGACGCATCAGATTCACCGCGCAGGCATCCACGCCGATATATTCCTTGTAAGTATGTTTCTCGTGAATCGCCTTGGTCACAAGCGCACCGTAAGGACCCATCATAAAGCGTCCCATCTCCGTATATATCGCTATCTCCCCGAGCCCTGCAGGTACAAGCACTTCTTCATAAACTTGACGCACGCCCTCTCCAATCACACGAATATCATTGCCGGGCTGCTCCGGCATATAAGGTATTCCCACACCGCCGGACAAATTGATGAAGGCAAGTTCCACGCCGGTCTTTTCTTTGACCGCAACCGCCACCTCAAATAACTGTCTGGCAAGCCTCGGATAATACTCATTTGTCACGGTATTGCTTGCCAAGAATGCGTGAAGTCCGAAATGCCGAACGCCCTTTTCCTTTAAAATCCGGTACCCCTCAAACAACTGCTCCGTCGTAAACCCGTATTTCGCATCGCCCGGGTTATCCATGATGCCATTGCTCATCTGGAAGACACCGCCCGGATTATAGCGACAGCTCATGGTTTCCGGAAGCTTCCCCAAAATCTTTTCCACAAACTCAATATGCGTGATGTCATCCAGATTAATAATACCGCCCACTTTGGCACAATATTCGTACTCCTCCGCCGGCGTGTCATTGGACGAAAACATAATATCACTCCCATTGATTCCCAGGGCATTGCTCAGCATAAGTTCCGTCATTGAAGAACAGTCGCATCCTGCACCTTCCTCATACAAAATCTGCATTAAAAATGGATTTGGACACGCCTTGACTGCAAAATATTCCTTGAATCCCTTGTTCCATGCAAATGCTTCCTGCACCGCTCTCGCATTATCCCTGATTCCCTTCTCATCATAAATATGAAAGGGCGTAGGATATGACTGAACGATTTCCTCTATCTTCTCTTTCGTCACAAACGGTATTTTTTTCATCTTTCGAACCAAACTCCTTCCTTCTTCTGCTTTCTCCTACCATGTATGCTCTATCTTAACACTGTGCCTGTCCATTTGTAAATATGATTATGTGCATATCAGTAATGCAAAAAACAAATGCAAAAAAAACGACCTGCAAGCTTAAGCAGCACTCGTTTTTTCTGCACTATATACCTTAAAGTCTATGATAATTTTCAAGCATCCCTTCAGTAAACAAAAGGATACACGGTCGGTGAAAATCCTTATTCTAAATTTTCAATCTGCCAGTCAATCGGTTCAACACCGTTCGCCTTTAGAAAATCATTACACTGGCTGAAATGTTTACATCCAAAGAATCCTCTGTACGCAGACAGCGGACTTGGGTGAGGCGCTTTGAGAATGAGATGCTTGGGATTCGTCAGCATAGGAATCTTACTCTGCGCCGGACGTCCCCAGAGAAGATACACGATAGGACGCTCCTGCTCATTCACAGCATGAATGACCGCATCCGTAAAATTTTCCCAACCCTTACCCTGGTGGGAATTAGGCTGATGTGCCCGCACAGTCAGTACGGTGTTTAACAAAAGTACCCCTTGGTCCGCCCATTTCTTCAAGTAGCCATGATTCGGAATATAACATCCAAGGTCATCCTGCAATTCCTTATAAATGTTCTGTAAAGAAGGCGGAATTTCCTTCTGGTCCTGGGGCACCGAGAAGCTCATGCCATGTGCCTGATGGTCATTGTGGTATGGGTCCTGTCCCAGCAGGAGCACCTTTACATCCTGTAGAGGGGTAAAATGAAATGCGCTGAAAATTTCTTCCGCTGGCGGATAAACCACCCGTTTTCCATACTCCTCCCTCACAAACGTATATAAATCCCGATAATACGCCTTATGAAACTCTGCATCCAATGCCGCCGCCCAGTCGTTACTCAACATCGCCATAATAATCCCAAAACCTTTCTTTTGTACCCTATACCCTGACGGAAATTCCTTTCTCTCTCAAATACCGCTTCAAGTCACAAATCTCCATCTCCTTAAAATGAAAAAGAGAAGCCGCCAATGCCGCGTCAGCCTTTCCCACTGTAAATGCCTCATAGAAATGTTCCATCGTGCCTGCGCCGCCGGACGCAATGACAGGAACCGAAACATTCTTGGCCACAACCTTTGTCAGTTCCAAATCATATCCTGCCTTTGTACCATCCCCGTCCATACTTGTAAGAAGAATCTCTCCAGCCCCCAGCCTGTCGGCTTCCATAGCCCATTCCACAGCATCGATTCCCATATCGACCCTGCCGCCGTTCTTATAAATATTCCATCCGCTTCCATCCGGGCGGCGTTTAGCGTCAATGGCGACAACCACGCACTGGCTTCCGAACTTATCCGCCGCCTCGGAAATCAACCGAGGATTCATAATCGCCGCTGAATTGACCGAAACCTTATCTGCACCCTCGCGCAAGATTACTTTGAAATCCTCCACGGTACGAATCCCGCCGCCCACCGTAAACGGGATAAATACCCTCTCCGCAACCCTGCGGACCATCTCGACAGCGGTTGAGCGTGCATCCGAGGATGCCGTTATATCCAAGAAAACAAGCTCATCTGCGCCGGAGCGGTCATAAGCTTCCCCCACCTCTGCCGGGTCACCCGCATCTTTAAAATTGATAAAATTAACACCCTTGACTACCCTGCCGTTCTTTACATCCAGGCACGGGATGATTCTTTTTGTATGCATTAGCTTCCTCCGGGATTTCTCCTGCTTTTAACCGAATTCCTACCGATTGATTTTCAGGAAATTCTTTAATATCCGCATGCCCACATCCGAGCTTTTCTCCGGATGAAACTGACATGCAAACACGTTGTCCTTTTCCACGGAAGCGTGGATAAGGGATGCATATTCCGTCGTGGCCGTGACGATTGCACTATCCTTAGCCTGGAGATAATAGGAATGTACAAAATATACATAGGCCTCCTCCTTAATCCCTTCAAACAATCGCCCAGGATTTGGATAACGAAGAGAATTCCAACCGATATGTGGTATTTTCACCCCCTGCGCTTCCGGAAGTCTTACAATTCTCCCCTGCAGAATGCCAAGTCCTTCCACTCCATCAGATTCCTCACTGCCCTCGAACAATAATTGCAGCCCAAGGCAGATACCCAAAAAGGGTGTCCCCTTCCCGACGGTTTCTTCGATGACCTCCTTCAGACGGTACTTATGCAGCTTCTCCATTGCGTCACCGAACGCGCCCACCCCCGGAAGAATGACATGGTCTGCCGCAAGGATTGTTCCCGCATCTCTTGTAACCACACTCTCCTCACCAAGCGCCGCCATCGCCTTCTCAACACTCCTGATATTACCGGCATCATAATCAATCACTGCAACCATTCTACGTTCTGCTCCCTTGTTCTTGTACTTCCCTTATATCCTCTCGTATAACGCTCACTGCATCGGCAGTCACACTATCGGTACTGCCACGCTGCGTCTCGTCCTGTTCTATATCACCAGCGCTTTTGTTCTGCATCATAAATACTTCGTCCTACAGTTCTTCCTGCTCTACGTCATCAACGCTTTCATCCTGCGCCTCTTCCTGTCCTGCATCATCGGCACTGTCACCTTCTGCCTCTTCCGCATCATCGACATCGGCATTCTGAAGCTCCTCAGTGTCACTTTCTCCTTCCAGCCTGTCAATAATCTCCTCTTCTTCAAGAAGGACATCCTGTTTCACTGCCGCTTGCTCTTCCTCCTCAGCGCCCAATCCGCCACCATAGACAATACTCTCTAATTGATAAGAATACGCCACATTATCCTCCAAAGAAAGAATCTCCAGTACATCTTCCTCCGACAAACCGTAATTTTCCATCAAGGCTGCAAGTATCTGCTCATATAAGCCGTACACTTCTGCATCCACAGAGTACAGTTCCGCTTCATCCTTAAGATTCTGATATTTGCCTGCTCCGCTGACCAATGCATTTAAAGCTTCCAAAGGCATACCCATTTTCTCATAATTCTCATAAGACTCAAGCTTTCTCTCAACCTGAAGGATAATGCTGCTCTTCTCTAGCAACATCGCATCCTCTTCACTCAACTTCTTACCATACAAAAGCTCATAAACCTGTTTATACTCATTCTGGTCATAAGCCACACGCGCCTCCTGCTTTTCAATTTGTTCCGGCACAATCATCGTCGTCACAACAATGCAGGCAGCAATCGTCGTACAGAACAAGAACACAGAAACTACCTTTTTCTTAGAAAGCTTCTTCTCCGGTACATTAGATTCCTCTTCTGTCTTCTTCTCTTTCTTTTTCTTCTTTTCTTTCTTGGGCTTCTTTTTCTTAATTTCTTCCTCTTCTGCCCCTTCTCCTTCGTCTCCGCCTTCCTTGTCTTTACCTTTCTTGCCTTTTTTACCCTTCTTTTCCTTTTTGTCTTTCTTCTTGGCGTTCTTCTTATCTTCCTCTTTCAGTTCCGCAAGAAGCTGCTGATTTTCATCCGAAATTCCGCCAAGCATCAAGTCGTCGTCCAGGTCAGCGTTCGCTTCCGCCCCTTCGTCCTCGTCTTCTTCCAACAGGAAATCAAGCACTTTACCGAAAGTGCCCTTCTTCTTAGGAGCTTCCGTCTTTTCATCTAAGCCCCCAAGCAGACTGTCCAGGCTATCCCCACTTCCTTCGCCCTCACTCTGACTGCCGCCTTTCTTTCTATTCTTTTTCTCTTGTTTCTTTCTTTCTTTCTCTTCTTTACGTTTTGCTTTATCTGCTTTTTTCCTATCTTTCTTAGATTTCAACTTTTCTCTTGCTTCCAATTCCTCGGTAGATATCTCACGGATGTATTCCGGTCCGTCTCCACTCGACTCCCCTTCCTCTAAGAAGTCGAATGAATCATCACTTCCGCCGTCTCCTCCTGAAATGTCCCCAAGCATGGCAAGCATGTCGTCATCCACTGCCACGCCTTGGTCTGATTTTTCCAAAAGGTCACTGATTGCAGATAAATCTTCATCGGCGCCCATGTCGGCAAGAAGTGCTGACAAATCTGAATCATCTTCCCCAGACTCCTCCAATGCAAAACCGTCGGCACCCATACCTGCATCACTATCAGACATCAAATCACCGCTTAGCAGACGGTCTATTTCATCATCCGACATATCGCTTTCTTCCAATACTAAATCATCGGACGCCCCCTGGGCATCTTCCAACCCCAAATCATCTAACCCTAAATCATCAAAATTAAAATCATCTGAAGCCGATTCTTCCATGCCCAAATCATCTGACACAGACTCCTCCACACCAAGACCGTCAAACATAGATTCCTCCAATGCAAAATCTTCTGCACCGGCTTCCTCCAACCCAAAATTATCCGACATAGACTCCTCTACCCCCGTGCTGTCATTTATATTCTCTTCCAAGCCCAAACCATCAGGCATAAATCCATCAAATTCTAAATCGTCCACCGCTGGTTCCTCAATTGTAAAATCTCCCGCTCCGGCTTCTTCCGGTATAAGACTATCCTCATCCGATTCTTCTGCTGTCAAGTCATCCGGAAGCGGCTCTTCCTCAAATCCCACTTCCTCCGGAAGCATACTTTCCTCTAATACAAAATCATCCGAAAATGCATCCGCATCTGAATCTGCACTCTCTGACGACATATTCTCTGTCATTGCCGATTCATTCGGAAACGTATCGTCTTCTAAAGCCAATTCATCCGATAGCATATCCTCCCCGAACGTTAAGTCATCCGGTATCATATCATCTTCCATGGACAAGCCGTCCACAACGGTGTCGTCTTCCAGGGACAAATCATCAGATAATGTACCGTCATCCAACATCAAATTGTCCGATACTATATCGTTGTCCATAGACAACTCATCCGATAGCACGTCACCCTCTATAGAAAAATCATCCAATAGAGCGTCGTCCTCCACAGGCAAATCATCTATAAGCCCATCTGATAGTCCTTCATCCTCTATAGAAAGACTGTCCAACAAGCCCTCCGATGCCCCTTCATTCTCTATAGAAAGACCATCCAACAAGCCCTCTGATAACCCTTCATTCTCTATAGAAAGACCATCCAACAAGCCCTCTGATAACCCTTCATTCTCTATAGAAAGACCGTCCAGTAATCCGTCTGATAGCCCCTCATCCTCTATAGAAGGACTGTCCAATAACCCGTCTGATAGTCCTTCATCCTCCACAGACAGGCTATCCAATAAACTGACCAGCCCTTCCTCTTCCATGGACATGTCATCCAGCAGACTGTCCGATAACCCCTCATTCTCCATGGGCATGTCATTCAGAACATCGTCCGATAATCCGTCGTTCTCTATGGAAAGGTCGTCCGGCAATCCAACTGCTGACCCTTCATCCTCCATAGGCAAGCTATCTAACAAACCATCAAGTAAGCCATCTGATAACCCTTCCTCTTCCATAGACAAGCTATCCGACAGTCCCTCCTCTTCCATGGACATGTCACCCGAAAAAGCGTCAGGTAAACTATCCTCTGAAACAGGCTGTTCTTCCGCTATCGCGTCTTCACCCATCGATGCAAACATGGCTGCAATCTCATCTACGCTCATTGCCTTATTGTATTCCCCTGTTCCCGTGCGGCCCGAACGCTGCTTCGATGCATGGCCTCCCGAAACCGCTCCCTCTCCACTATGTACATCCGCAGACGATTCATCCGTATTGCCGCCACCCTGCGTCAATGATTTTAATAGACTATCCAAATATTCTTCATTTGAGCTCATAATTTCTCCCCAACCAAACTTTTAATATCTGACTCCAATAAAAAATCTATAGGGCTCATCGCAATACCCATTCCTCTTTCACCGATTTCCTCTCCCATATGGTAAAGCGCCCTATGTACACGGTACATATACGCTTTTTGGTTATAGAATACTATTTTTTCAAAAGGAAAACGGATGAGCGACGGATATTCCATCCCAACTCCTAATTCTAACACACATAGCTTCTTATTGACAGTCCCTTGCAGCCATTTTGTATAATCCTTCCAATGTTCTAAATAACCCTCCTCGGCGTACCGTGAAACACCGATTTGATTAAACCTAAGCTTACTGCCACACCTGTCACAAATAGGCTCGTGCAAAGCGACTATCGACAGCTTCTTCTCGTAATATTGCCGCACCGCATCATAATAATCTTCGGGCATATTACTTAATGTATGGGAACAATTATTGTCACACTGCATCCTACGGAATCCGCCACAAGGTGTGACAATTCTACTATCTATCAACCCGGCATCGTATATATAATCGTCCATGCATAATGATACAACAAAATAATTCTTTCCTTCAAGCATTTTACCCAAGTTACGGTATGCATTCCTCCACCGGTCCTCATGTTTTTGCCGCAGCACCATCTTCTGTAGAAAAGGAATAATCCAGACATATTCCTCTCTGTCACCAATCTCTTCTTCTATCTCATGATAGCGTTCATCCTCAATCAATATATGCCAATCGTACTGAAAATCTTCGCCTAATCCGACTAGAACTAGTTCCGACTCCTGTATCCGTTCATATATTTCGTCTAACTTACCATTATGCATTGCCTTTGTCCTCACACTTTACCGTATATTCTTCATAAAAACTACTTTGCAAAGCAAATTCACTATTATCAACGACGAAATTTTAATAAAATAAGGAAAAAGCCGGGAAAATCCCGGCTCATATCGCTTTGTAGTATATTACATCAAATCCAAAACCAACTTATCTACCGTATGTACGAGATTACCGATTTCAGGCTTTGAGAGCTGTGCATTCGCGCCGAGTGCAGCACCTTTTCTCTTCATTTCATCATTTACCAAAGATGAGAAAATAACCACCGGAATATCTTTCGTCTCTTCATCGGTCTTAATCAGTTTCGTCAACCTATGGCCATCCATCAATGGCATCTCAATATCGGTAATGACACACTGCACATGTTCTTTTAACGTACCCTCACGCTTACACTCCTGAATCACGTCATATGCCTGCTGTCCATTCTCCGTATGAATCAAATTAGAATATCCGGCCTTACGCAAAGAATCAACAATCAACTTATTCAACAACGGAGAATCCTCTGCAATCAGAATCGGTATATCATTCCTCTCTCTGTCTCCCAGCTCATCTATCTCCGTCATCTTAAGCCCTGTCTCAGGATTAATATCAGCCACAATCTTCTCAAAATCAAGAATAATGATAAGGCGGTCCTCAAACTTGATAATACCCGTTGAAACACCATCCTCCGTCGTCGATACTGTTGAACCGGGTTTAATAATATCTCTCCATGATACACGATGAATGCCCACAACAGAATCAACATGAAAAGCTATATCTAATTTATTAAAACTGGTTATGATAAATAACCCTCCCGGCTCTGAAGTGCCGCGCTGTAAACAGTTCTTCAAATCAATCGCCGTAATCATCGTATCTCTGGGCATAAATATCCCTTCGACACTTGGATGTGCATTCGGCACCGGCGTAACTGGTTCATAAGTGATAATCTCCTTAATCTTAGCAACATTAATGCCATATGCATTGCCATCCAATTTAAATTCAAGCACCTCAAGCTCATTGGTTCCGTTCTCAAGCAGAATCTTCGTATCCATGTAATCCACCTCACGTTATAGTTATATATTTAGAAAACATCATATAAATCTGTCAGATTGCCCGTACATTCTGTTTTAACCACCTTCAATGCCTGCCGCAATCTCAAATTCACTTAATTATATCATAAAAAATATAAAAAAAAAACACTATTTGCATTTTTTTGCAAATAGTATGAAAATTCTTATCTAATACAATTTTAAAGAGGACATCCCCTCAAAACCGAACCTGAAATTCTCTCCTTACAATGCCTCTTCCTTTTGGTTAAGCCCTCGGCCTATTAGTACATATCAGCTCAACACATTGCTGTGCTTACACCTTATGCCTATCTACCTCTTACTCTTAAAGGGGCCTTACTTAACTGGGATATCTCATCTTGGGGTGGGCTTCACGCTTAGATGCCTTCAGCGTTTATCCCTGCCGGGCTTGGCTACCC
>CAJTQI010000002.1 GCA_910578645.1 uncultured Lachnospiraceae bacterium | reverse complement strand
GGCGTACTGGACGTACGCCGATTGAGGACAACGCTGAAAAACGCTCAAATATCATGGCGCAGGGCATGTGTCCCTTTTTCTCTGAGGGTATGTAGCCTTAAAATATCTATCTTTTTCCTTTATTTTGCCCTTTTGAATTAAATAGTATATATGATTATTTTGTAAATATGAAATAAATCATGTTTTCTTTTACAGAAAGATGCAACTAAGAAGAATCAGCTTATGAAAATGGAGAATTACAAAATGCGTATTTTATTTGAAATGGACAAAAAAGATTATGTTCCTAACGGAAGCGTTTTTAGCAGACCTTCTGCAAGGGCTATCATCATTAAAGATGGAAAAATAGCAATGGTATATAGTAAGAAATATAATTACTATAAATTTCCGGGCGGAGGCATAGAAACCGGTGAATATATGGAAGATGCTCTGATAAGAGAAGTATTAGAGGAAACAGGTTTATGCGTTATTAGAGATTCTATTCAGGAATATGGGCAGGTTCATCGCATTCAGAAAGGTACAAAAGAGGATATCTTTATACAGGATAATTTTTATTTCTTGTGTTGCGTGAAAGAGAATATAAAACAACAAAATTTGGATAAGTATGAAGCGGAAGAAGGCTTTACGCTTAAATTCCTGAAGCCGCAACTTGCGATAGATGTAAACAGGGAAACTATACTGGATGATTTCACTCAGGTAATGTTGGAACGAGAGGCTCTTGTATTGGAATTACTGATACAGGAGGGATATTTTGAATGTAGAGGTAAGTTACGAATACCGTAAATGGCTTATTGCCACTTCTTCGAGTGGTAAAAGAAGCAGAAGAACGGAAAAATGAGATATTGGATACAGCAGAACACTTATTTGGAACAAAAGGCTTTGATGGCACAAGTACGACTGACATTTTGAATGAAATTGGCATTGCCAAAGGCACGCCATACTATCATTTCAAGTCAAAGGAAGAAATTCTGGATGCTATGATTGAACGTATGGTAAATAGATTGGCAGAAAAAGCGGAAAAAATTATATCTGAAAAAGATACGTCTATATTGCAGTGGCTTACAAAGATGATTCTTACCCTCAGGGTAGATGACAAAAACTTCAGCCATGGACTTCTGAAACAGGCCCATAAACCACAAAACGCCCTTATGCACAAAAAAATGCAAAAGTCTATTCTATCTAAAATCAATCCCCTTATCACTGACTTAATACAGGAAAGTATTGAGCAGGGTATATGCAAAACAGATTATCCCGAAGAAGTTGCAGAAATGGCATTCCTATATGCAAACACAGCATTTGATGACCTTATGGAATATAGTGTAGAGGAAAAGCAAAAAAAGATAGCTGCATTTATTTATAATCTGGAACGGCTCTTAAATATGGAGCAAAACAGTATGAAATCAGCCATCATGCCTTTTTTTCAAGATAGCGATGAATCATAAATTTAAGGGACATTGAAGTCCTTTAATTTTTAACTCGCAACCGACAGACAATCAGTCTACTAATTATGGGATTATTTTGGGAGGAATTTGTCATATGTAAATTTAGGGAGAGACATTATGGAATAGTACAGATACAGACCATTACGTTTTTATATCACTTGTTTTGCCGTTACATGGATATTTTGGATTTTTGCGGTAGTTATCAGTAAATCACCAAATGATAACGGTATATCCGCTCTTCTGATGCTGTTCGGCTTGACAGCTCCTGCTATCACAGCCGTCATTACTATATTGTCTTCCGGGAATAAGGCGTTAAAAGCAGATTTAAGGAGAAAACTAATAGGTTTTTACCGTATTAAACCACTTAGTATTATAGCGGCAGTTTTCGGGTTTATGGTGATTGCTGTTCTTTCCATCTTGCTTTCCGTATTGGCAGGACAATCCTTAGGGCAGCTTTCCTTTACGGAAGATTTTTCATTTTCCGTCGGGAGAACTTCTGCGCTGCTGACAATTTTACTTGCGGCAGTTATTGAAGAGGTTGGCTGGCGAGGATTCCGTAGCATCTTATTTCTCATGGTTTACGGAATCAGTTATTTTGGGTTTTGTATGAGCGTTGTGGCACTTGCCCTTATTCTGGATTGAGGGTACATATCACTATGGGCTAAAAGAACTTGGTGTTTTATATGTGCTAAACTTTTTAATCGGCGTCATTCCATTAGGGTTTCTGACCACATGGGTGTATGTAAAAATAACCGCAGTATGCTTGCCTGCATCATATTCCATTTATTTGTGAACACGATGCAGGAGAAAATCACCATGACGCCACAGACAAAATGCGTGGAGACAATCACAATATTTTTTGCGGCAGCAATTATTGTGCTGACAAATAAGGAAATGTTCTTTGAAAAACAACATATCGAAAATCTGTTGGATTATAAGGAAGAAAAGAAAATAGAAAAATAAGGTATTTAGAGAAGCTCCAAACCGAGGGCATATTTATAAAAAAACATTTCTATTATTTTTTCTGCTGTTTGTTCAGGTTGTAAATATGTTGAATCAATGTTAGGATATGCATATTCATCATACAAGTAAAAAGTATCCTTTATACCACGTTCAATTCGCTCCATATCTCTTCCATCATTTATCGTCCTTCTTATATTCTCCTCCTTACTACATTTAAGGATAATAGGACATATCTCAAACGGTATACCGTCTTCTCTCAAGCTGCCAATTACTTGTTCAAATATTTGTTTTCGTTCTCCATGGAAACCATATGGAAAAATAATATATTCTATATCTTCACACAGAAGATAATTCTTGATTAATGAATAAATATTTTGGGACACAGCGTATTTTGTAGCATCTGTAAAAGGAAACGGGTTAATTGCACGACACCAATCAGCATCTACATAAGCACATTTTGATAATTTTTGTAACAGTATTTCCGCTGTTGTAGTCTTCCCGACTCCATTAGGTCCTATAATTAAAATAAGCTTTTTCATATTATCCAGATTCCCCTATCATTTTTCTCAACCAAATTAATATTTGCGAGATTTTGCGTTTATTACCTCAATTCCTGTATAGGTGCTTCCTTTTATTAAATTATATCAAAAATTGGAGATTTTGTATTCGCTTGCAGGCCGAAATATTCAATTTCATTATCTACTTGGTTGCACAAACGCAAAATCTTTAGAAAATATTGGCTATTTTAGAAATATGGTATTATACTATTAGTGGTGAATCAATCCATCCACATCTGCATATTTCCCTTAAAAATTATCAAAGAGGAATTTGAAAGGACATAGTACAAATGATTCCTGAAATTTATGACAGACGAAGTATAAGAAAATTTTTAGATAAACCTATATCCCAAAAAGATATTATGAAGATTATTCAAAGCGGAGTAAAAGCTCCTTCTTCAAAAAATAGACAGCCATGGAAATACATTGTGATACAAGGAAATGCAAAAGAAGAAATGCTAAAAGTTTTCCACCAGGGAATTAATCGGGAAGAAAACGAAAATGCATTACTTCCACAAAGTAAACAACATATAGCTGCGGCAAAATATACCATAAAGATAATGGAAGAAGCGCCTACTATAATTTTCGTTGTTAATTCTTTGGGAAAAGATATTTTGTCAGAATTGACACCGGAAGAACATATTTATGAAATCTGTAATATTCAATCTATAAGTGCTTCTATACAAAATATGCTTCTTGCCGCTACTGAAAAAGGAATAGGCAGTCTTTGGATATGTGACATCTATTTTGCATATTCAGAGCTATGTAAATGGTTAAACAGCGACGGACAGCTTATCGCGGCTAGTGCGTTTGGCTATCCAAATGAATCTCCTAATGCAAGACCACGCAAGAATCTTGATGACATAGTGGAATGGAGAAACTAGGCTATCAAACTGCAACCGATAAATTTCCTAACCTAAAAAATTTGTAGAATGAAAGCATAAATAGTTACCCCTTTTACGAAGCGTCGAAAACCGCCGTAAATACATCTGCATACTCTCTTTCTCAATAATAAGAAATTTAATAAAACGCTCTTAGTACTCTTTGGCATCTCTTGTAACTGCTACTTTATAATCCCATACTTTGCCCTTATAACACAAGAAACTTCCATCAAAACGGTTTTCAATGGAAGTTATAATGTTCCTATAATATTTTTCAATGACATGATTTGAGAAATACTAAATATTTCTAAGCGAGATTTTTACCTTCAAATTCATGCTCTATATGAATTTGAAAGCAAAACGGACTAAATTTTAGAATATTTTATATAAAAAATGAACCTTATCCAAAGTCATGACGAATATCGTGTAAGACGAACATTAAGAAACCCTACGACAGCAAAGAAGGCTGTCTAAGAGTTTCCAAATGTTCCGGAAAATATTTGAAAAAACATTGTCCATGGCAACTTTTGCTTGCCATAGAGATTTGGGTGGACAGGCCGAGGAGGTGAACCAGTGAATGCAACGGAAGCAGAAAAATGTATTGATGATTTCGGTACAGATATATACAGATTTTACCTAAAACTCTGTTTGGACAAGACGGATGCCGAGGATTTATATCAGCAGACTTTCCTAAAAGCGTTAGAGACAGAATGGACGCTTGACTGGGAGAAAAACCCGAAAGCGTTGTTTTTCTCTTTAGTTCACAATCTTTGGAAAAGTGACAAAAGAAAGCAAGCACGCCGGAACACAATTGCTCCCTGTAACAATTTCGATGATAAGGCGGAAACGGTACTGCATTCTGAAGAAAGAATTAATTACACAAGTCCGTCAAATCATTCAAACTCTCCCGGAAAAATTTCAAGTACCGTTGATACTATTTTACCTTTCTGATTGCCCCATAGAACAGATAGCGGCCATTATAAAAAAGCCGCCTAGCACCGTAAAAAGTCGATTGTTCAAAGGAAGAAACTTAATTAAAAAAAGATTGGAGGATGCTGGTTATGAAAGATAATCGTTCTTACATAGAAATGCAAGAAATAGAAGAAGTTCTCCGGGCTTCTATGAAAATGACCGATGTTCCAACCCCGAAACTGAATCATAAACTCAAAGCGGCTCTCTATCAACAAGAAGCCGTCCTGCAAAAGCAACCTGATACATATAAATTATCATTTTGGTATTTGCCGATGGTTTTCAATTTGATAACTTTTTCTTTGTTGGCTCTTTTTGCCTTAATAGTGATTGAAAATGCTTATTTATCTTACCTTATCGCTGGTATCTGCTTTTATATTGATGCGGCCGGTATATTGCTTACCATAGTAGGCGTAAAACGAGCAAACATAAAAAAGGAAATCACAATCTACATTGAGAAAAGAGGTGTACCGACATGAATCATGCAAAAAAGAACAGGCTTCCGTTTTATATTGGTATTTCAGTTATCTTACTGTTATTTTTTTACGATTTGGAATATATTTTCTGAAAAGCGACGGCTTCAGCGGTCTTTCCGCGCTGCTTCCCGTACTGCTTCTTTGCTTTAGCCTATTTGCACTGTGTACTTCTGTTTTTTTGCAGCCTGGGTATATCAGGATTGCAAAAGCAGGGGTGATGACCCTGTACTATGGGCGATTGTTGCTTTTGTATCCACACCCTTTATCGGATTACTGATTTACTTTCTACACCGTTCAGAAATCAAAACAATATGTGCGGCTTGCGGACACCGAATTTCAGCCGAAGCAAACTATTGCGAAGAATGTGGAACACCTATCGAAAAGGAGGATAATCATATTATGGTAAAACAAGGAACCCATCATTTAAATTTTATGGTTGCCGGTATTGTGAGTATGGTTCTCATGCTTGTTTGCTTGACAGGTTTTATCTCCCATGCAGTCACCGGAAACGGTATCAATACAAATGTTACTTCTAATGACAGAATATGGAACTTAGGTGCCATCAACATGAATTATAACACTTATCTGGATAATGTCTGGAATCTGGATTTTAGAAGTGCCAGTGAAGGATTTGTGAAAGAACAGAATATGACGGTTACGGATGCAGACACGCAACTGCTCTACGCTGATATTTCCTGCGGTACAGTCCCGGATGGGGCAACCCTCATCTTGTGGCTAGTACAAGGAGATATCGCAAAATCCATTGATGTCACAAATCTTTCCGAGCCGTTAAAATATCCTTTGAATGAATTTGAGAATGGAAAAATTCATGTCAGATTACAGGTCAACGGCGTGGAAAACACTGTTTCGGAAATTCGCATTCAATAGTCATGAAAGCCCTGACAGTCTTATGCTTGAACTTTTACCTGAGGACATGCAAAACATCATATTATTCAAAAACCAGTGTTTTCCTCCCGGAAACACTGGCTTTTGAACCCAACTTAAAATTTATATATGATTCGCAACTTCAAACGCATCCCATATGCCGTACATAATGTTACTAACCATTCTGGCATCGTCCAGGAAACCTCTTGGGTGCGGAGCCCGTTGCAATGATAACGGTATCATATTTTTTACCAATCACCTCTTCTTTACATATCTCAGTGTTTAAGTGAACAGGAACGCCCAGTCTCTCCATCCGGACACACTACGCCGGACTATAAGTACCCAAAGGGTTCCTTCGCATCAACAAAAGATACCGGGAAATCCGGAAAACGTTCTTGCAGCCACCTCTCCATATATTTCATCCCGTACTCTTCGCTGCGCTCGTGCCCAAGCGTAATCATTCCCTTATTAAATCCCATCTGGTATGCATCGTTTATGTATGCACAGATGGTCCATTCCGTGATATCTCCAACTACCATCAAATCCAGACGATTACGCTCCATAACCTGCATGGGCATCACCTCGACACCAAGTCCCAGACTTCCGCCACCCACCAAAATTCCGACTCTGGACACTTCCATATCCGGAGAACCGATAATCTGTATTGTGTCCATATGGAATATTTCCTTAAATTCATCCGCTAGTCTCCTTAGGGTTGTCTTAGGAATCTCATAAATCCATGGCTGCGGCTCATCCTCCCTTAGATATTCCCGCCATCCCAACTCCTCAATCAGACCCTCATAAATATAATCCACCTGAGAGCCCATATGCATATGGTCATGGAGGCGCCAAACAGTCAGATTATGTTCTTCTATATATTTTTTCTTGGCAAGATAAATGCTGTCATTTTCGCACCAGTCGGTTTGGTCCATACCGTTAAACCAAGTCGGTTCATGGGTAATAATAAAATTTTTTCCCTGTCTAACCGCTTCCTTCAATACATCAAACGTAGCCATAAAAGTGGTGACCACTCCCACGACTTCCTGTTCAGGACATCCGGCTATCAGAATATCACAGGTAGGGCTTATTTTCGGCCCGCCGCACATATCCTCCAAAATTTTGTCAATTACCTGCTGCACTGTCCATTTTCTCATTATGGCTCTCCTCCTTCTGTTGAATCACACTTTTTGTCAAGCGCTTATAACCTAAAAGTATTTTGTTGTGTTAAGCATATCATATCTTATAATATTTATCTCCCAATGCAAAACACCTTTATCCATTTTACACTCCTTTTTTCCGGATTTAGTCAGGCTAGGGCCCGACGGCATGCAACAATTCGTGAAGGTTTTACGCAAGAATCATGATTCTTATACCCTAAATCGGACGGCTGCCCAAAGACATACAGCGAAACATGCAACTTCCTCAAAGCTTGTTGACTTTTATATAGTGCCTTTATATAATGAAACCAATTTCTTTGGGACAAGGGGGCCGCCATATTATGGAAGAAATCCGTTTTGAATCCGACTGCAATACGTCCATTCCGCACTTTCACAGTGAACTTGAAATTTTATACGTACTGTCCGGCCGCATCGCCATTATCGGTTCCGGTTATAATTATGTCCTGGAATCCGAAGATTTCATTGTCCTAAATCCTTACGAGCACCATGAGATGTATGCTGAGGCCGGATGCAGGAAGTACTCTCCTATCTGAGTATGCATTTTTCCGAGAACATCTCCATGCAAGAAGTTGCCGACCGCGTCTATCTTTCCAAAAGCCATCTGTCCCGGGAATTTCAGAAAAATATGGGGATTCCTTTCTCTGAATATCTTAGGAAGCTCCGCTTAAACCATGTCGCTTATCTTCTATGCCACACGCAAAAAACCATCACCGATATCGCCATGTCCAGCGGATATTCCAATATCAATACCATGATTCTCAACTTTCATGAAAAATACGGTGAGACTCCCAGCTCTTACCGCAAGAAACATTATGAAAAAGATGACTTTCCTTCCAGTTCCTGCCCGCAACCTCTGGAGACTGCACCTTTCCAGATAAATTCTTATATGAGCCTGCTAAAACATGCGGCGTTTGAGGAGATATCCAGGCCCTTGGACAAAAAGCAACAGTCGCCTGTCCATATCCGCACAAGCCTTCTCAAGAATATGGGTCCCCTTCACTTATGCCACAATGATACCATAAACATCGGCTGGGCAAATTCCCTGATGACCAAAACGCTTTATCAGGTTCTCGCACGCACCGTCAGGGAGATTGGATTTCGCTATATCAGGTTTCACGGTATTTTAGACGACTCTATGGACTTGTATCATGAAACTGCCGACGGGACTCCCTGGTTAAGCTTCACCTACCTGGATATGGTGCTCGACGAAATACTGGAATTGGGGTTAAAGCCTTTCTTTGAATTTGGATATACACCTTATAGCCTTGTGGAAAAAGTGCATAATATTTTCGGCACCTCCTGCATGAATCTTCCCAATACGCCAAAGCTTCTTGACAAATGGCAGTTTGTTGTAGAAAATGTCATGGCCCATCTGTTAGAGCGGTACGGGCATGAAGAAGTGCTGCGGTGGCGTTTTGCTCCCATCAATGCACTCTACGTCTTCTATCATATTTTTTCTGTGGAGGAGTATCTTGCCTATTACGAAAGAACCTTCCGGAGCATCCGCAATTTTGCACCGGATGCACAGATTTACGCTTTTGGACTTGACACCGGATTTCTTTCATTAAAAGGAACCAAAATCCTGGAAGAAATGCTGGACTACTGTGTGAACCACAATTGTATGCCGGACGCTTTTACATTTCAGTGCTTTGGCTGTGACTATTCCAAAACACCTCTAAACAAGACTGAAGACAAGCTCGCCTCCGAGCTCGACCGGCAATCAGACGAGCCGGCCTGCGTCAGCGCAGACCCTGATATATTAAAACATGAAATCGCATTATGCAAAAAGGTACTGCAAAAATACGGCCTGGAAAAGCGGCCTTTCCATATTATCGAATGGAACTCTACCATCTGGCAGAGCGACCTGAGCAACGATACCTGTTTTAAAGCCGCCTTTATTATAAAAAACATTCTGGAAAACCAAAACATCAACGGGATTGCTTATACGCACCTGACAGACTACTCCGAAAGACGGGTACTCAAATCCAGCCTCTATCACGGAGGATACGGGCTGCTTACCTACAACGGCATTTCAAAAGCCGGTTATTTTTCCTACCAGTTTCTCACTATGCTTCAACAGGAAAAAGGAATCATTACCGCCCAGGGTAACGGCTATCTGATTACCCGCACCAAGGATTATAAAAAAATCCAGATTATTCTCTACCACTACTGCCATTATGATATGCAAAACCGTATTGATTACGCAGTTTCGGCGGAAGAACAGCGCACAGCAGACCGATATTATGGATTCACGCAAAGCGGTACGAAAAATTTCCATCTGCATCTGTCAGACATACCGGAAGGTACTTATCTAAAGCACAGTTTCTCCATCACAATAGAACACGGAAGCAGCTACGACACGTGGATGCTACTAGGCTCACCGGATTTCAGAGGCCGTCAGCAGATAGAATATTTAAATAATATCAGCACTTTTGGGCTCCACTATGAACCAATCCATATCACCGACACGAAAGAATGGAGCCATTCTGCCATATTGGATGAACATGAGGTACGTCTGATTTTAATAGATAAAAAATAAGGCCCTCTAAATCGGACGGCAGACATACACTAATCTATATTTATTTGAAATGCCGAATCATGATTTCCACACTTTTTAATCACGATTTGTTCCGTCACATGACGGGACAGGTCGTGTTTTTTTACGGAAAAGAAATCATCCGGTATCGACTTCCATTAAAGCCGGATAGGCATAGCACCTTGCCTCCTATTATAATAATTCCAACAAGTCAGACAATCGTAAGAGAGGAGATTAAAATTCACTATGGAAGTCAAAGAATGGACTTATGAAGAATTTCCGGAATTTACCGAAGAGGTGGAAAACGCCCGGATAATTAACACCACGGGAGACGAAATGGGTGTCACTTATATTCCCAATGTAGAATATGCCGAGCTCGACGGTGTAAAACTGCATTTACAAATCCTTCTGCCGGGTACCCGGAACGAACCGGAAATGAACTGCCCCTGTGTTGTGTTTGTCCAAGGCTCGGCATGGATGCCCCAGGATGTCTATGCACAGCTCCCAAGAGTCGCCAAACTTGCGGAACGGGGTTATGTGACGGCAGTGGTACAATACAGGCACTCCGGAATCGCACCTTTCCCGGCTCAAATCATGGATACGAAAAACGCCATACGGTATCTTCGCGCCAATGCCGCAAAATACCATATCAATCCGGAACAAATTATCGTTTCCGGAGATTCTTCCGGAGGCCACACGGCAATGTTTGCCGGTATCATGCATGATGACACGTCAGGCACCCTCTATCCGGGCATATCCGCCCAGGTAAAAGGCATTGTCAATTACTATGGAAGCACCAGTGTAATGGCGGAGGATTCCAATCCCACACAGCTCCTCCACTGCCAGCCGGACAGCCCGGAAGGCATGGTGATGGGGCATGTGGATTTGCGCGGCAATATGGAGTTAAAAAGAAAACTCTCCGTAGAATGCAACATCACGCCAGAAACCGACATTGCGCCAACCATTATCCTTCATGGAACAAAGGACCGCATCGTAAACTGCGAAGGCAGCGTGATACTATACCGTCAGATGAAGAAATGCGGCAAAGATGTGAAACTGTATCTGATAAAAGGCGCAGACCATGGCGGGCCTGAATTCTGGAGCCCGGAAGTGGTGGATATTGTTGACAGCTTCATTCAAAGTTGTATTCGCTAAGCAACAGTCCACCAGATGATATAAACATTATGAGAAGGATGAAAAGAGAGGAAATAATTATGCCAAAAGAATCCAATAAAATCAGTTTATTTGAAAAAGTCCTGTATGGTTCCGGCGATGTGGGACTGAACGCGATGTATACCTTGTTTAATTCCTATGTCCTGTTTTTCTACACGGATGTTATCTTTATGAATGCCGCCTTAATCGGTACTGTTATCATGATTTCCAAGATATTCGACGGTGTATCCGACCTAATCGCGGGCCAGTTAATTGATACCCATAAATCCAAATTAGGGCACTGTATTCCTGTCCTGTTAAAATGGACGCTTCCCATGGTTGCTTCCGTTGTTCTTGTCTTCACGGTACCGGATTCCACCATTGCAATCCGTGTCGCTTATATTTTCGTGACATATAACCTGTTCAACACCATCCTTTATACATATGTATGTATGGCGCACGGCTCCCTGGCTACTTATGTGACCAACAATTCTGAGGACCGTTCCCAGATGTTGATTTTCAAAATGCTCTTCGCGGCCCTGACACAGACAATCATGGCAAGCGTTATGATGCCTATGGTTAACTATTTCGGCGGACAGCAATTACAGAGCGCATGGATTAAATCCATACTGGTATTCGGTATCATTGGCCTGGTTCCATTGGCATTAAACATTCTGTTCGTCAAAGAGCGGATTGATAACGATGCACCTCCGGAAAACATTCTGGAAGGCGTCAAATGTGCTTTTGTGAACAAATACTGGTGGATGGCGTTCGTGGTTAATCTCTGCGCAAATTTCATTCTCACCTTTAATCTGTCCTTTCCTCTTAAAGAAATTCACAAAAAGACAGATGGTTCTATTCGGCGCTATCCTGATGGTAATCTCCCAGATTATCTTTATTGCAGCGCCAAATACAACTTCCATCTTATTTGTCACAGCATTGATTCGCGGAATCGGTATGGGCTTTGCGATGGGCATGGCAGGCGCATTAATCGGCGACACCATTGATTACGGCGAATGGAAAACCGGCGTCCGTGTCCAGTCCGTCCTGTTCTCCGCAAGTTCGGTAGGCGCTAAAGTAGGCCAGGGATCCATGAACGCTCTTTTTGGTTTCGTGCTTACCGCCATCGGATATGACGGAAAGGCCGCAGCCTAAACCGCACAAGCTGTCTCTGGCATCAATGGATTTTTCAAATTCGGTCCGTTGCTCATCGCAATCATTCTGTTGATTGATATATGGTTTTTGGACGTGGAAACCAAAAATCCTCAATATATCAAAGAAATTGAGGAACGCAAAGCAAAAAGCTGACCATAGAATATAGCTTTTTAACATACAAATCCCCGGGCGGGCCATCGGCCGTCCCCGGGGATTTTGTCTTTTTATGGCCATAACAGAAAATATCGCTTACTTCCTGCCACGTGTTTTAGACTTTCGATTGTTGCATCGTAATCATTCAGTACATTTTCTACCTGTTAGACTGAAAGTTACAAATCTATGGATTACATTTCTTACAAGGTACATACCCTTGTGAAATAATGCTCTCCCTGCTTTCCGAAGAATCCTTTCTGTTCTTTGTAGGCAGGAAACTACAGGACGGTTTATGGAATTTATTGGTCTCCACATTCAACACATATGTAATCTCCGCCGTCTCTGTGTCATTTATCTCTTCCGGAATCTCTTCTATAACAGTTGATGATTCTTCATTCTGGGACATAGGCTTTGCCGAAGAAATACCATTAGAATCCGATTCCTCTTGGGAGCTGTTTTTTGCTTTTTCTTTGCCGGATTTTGTGGGCTCACCTGACTTCCATGTTTCGGATGCGGGAACATTGAAGGTTATCTTCTTCCCATCGGATGTCGCTATTATCGTTCCGTCCTCATCCGTCCTGTATACGGCAACACCATTCATTCTAAGTGTATTAAGAGTTTCGGCATGCGGGTGCCCGTACGAATTATCTTCCCCACAACTGATAACCGCATATGCAGGATTTACTGACCCGAAAAAATCTTCGGAAGTCGAATATTTGCTTCCATGGTGTCCCACTTTATACACATCAGCCGAAATATCAACATCGTTCGCCAATATATCATTCTCTGCGTCTTCCGACGCATCACCGGTAAAAAGAAACTTATTGTTTCCGTTTTGAACCATCAAAGCGACGGATGAATCATTCGGATTGTCATATTCACCATTGGGGGCTAGTATTGTTATTTTAGCTGTTCCCAGAGAGTACTGAGAACCAACTTTAGGGGTCGTATATTTTAGTTTTTCGCTGCCTAACGCCTCAATTAATTTCCGATATGTTTTATTGTCTTTCTCATAATTGGATACAAATACTTTTTTGATATCAAACTTGGTTACAATAACCGGAGCGCCGCCGATATGGTCCGCATCCGGATGTGTCAGAACCAAATAATCCAGCTCATCTACCTTTTGTTTTTTCAAATAATTTTGTATCGCCGTCCCCTTCGAATCATCCCCCGTATCAATCAACATAGAATGGCCTCCGCAGGTGATTAACGTAGAGTCTCCCTGCCCTACATCCATGAAGTGTACTTTCATTTCATCTGCCGTGTTTGGAGCTGCCAACGAAGTTGTTGGCGTGAGAGATATTGCCCCGGCCAAAATTGAAACCGACAGTATTAAGTTTACCATATACCTACAGATTCTTTTCATCTTCCTATCCTCTCTTACCATAAGTGTATTCTCAGTGTTTCTTGTGCCTGATTATGTGAGATGATTTTTTGTCAGACGAGCATCAATTTATGAAGCATACGTAAAACGTAAGTTGATGAAATTAATGCACATATAGCGAAAAATCAACCACAGAGGCAGGTGCAAGAGAGCTTCCGAGCGTACATATAATTACAATCCTCACATATTTTATCAAAAAATCTCTTATTTTACATTACTTTTTTATATCTCCCTTTTCAGAAAAGTGTTTTCACTGCTTTAAACTGATTGTAAAATATATTTCCTTACATATGACTACTGAATTTGCACTCACCTATCAATTTTACAAATTGAATTTGTCAATGGAGCACCTTATAGCACAATCTGAGATATGAGTCCTCCAAAACCATACATTTTTGCAATTTCAACACCCCTAATTGTGATAATTCATGCTCCGATAGCAAAGATTTTCCATCAATCAGGGTAGATGTATCTTTGCCGCCGATTAAAATAGGCGCAACAACAATATCAATATAATCTAACAGCTTTTCCCGAAGAAACGAGCCATTTAATGTGCCGCCGCTTTGTATGGTGAGCCTCTGACATCCAAATTCCAACTTAAGTTTTACATGTGCATCCCTCAAAAATAACTCATTTTGACAGATGATATGAAGATTATCCTCATCCACCCGGAACGCCGGATGGTCTGTATTGGATGTAATAAGTACAAATTCTTTTGACAGGGCACAAAAATAGCGAGTACTATGTTCGGTCAAATGACTGTTGTCAATCACTACAAAGAAAATGGACGTCTTATTCGGTATTTCCTTCGTGTTGACGCCCATCTTATCCTGTACTCTACCAGAGTTAAGTGACCACAAGTCCGTTGTCTGTTCTATTTCATAATATTGATGCAAACCCTCCCTCACGCCTGCGATTTTAGGAAAATCTTTATCCACATCCAAATTGTCAGTTGCTCCCGTGCTGATTTTTCCGTCAACCGACATAAGCATAAACAGCGTTGTGATTGGTCTATCCCATTTTATCTCCCCCAAATTCCCGATTGATATGCTTGATGATAAAATATTTGCCCGCTACCTGCAATGTATATTTATTAACCCATCTTCAGTGGGTACACAATTCCGAAAAGGGAGTTTTATATTTACAGTGATACGCCAACGGACAAAGCAACACATATCCGAAACAGAAAGCTTACGTTTGCAGGATAATTCAGAATTTTTCTTAAAGTTATCAAAGCTGTCGCAAAAATGATGAAAAACGGTAAGAAAAATGATGAAAAATATTGAAGATTTGGTGGGAATATGGTACTATTTGGCTAAGCATATTAATGTGGAAAGGAACAAATAGATAGAACTGCTGTAACGGTTATGAAATTCCTTTAGCGCTTTATCTATAAATATGGAAACTTTGAGAATCATTAATTTTTTGTAAAAGGAAAATGTCCGGCGGCATCGGTTATAAAAAATTAAGAAAACTGACTGCGAACCAACATTCCTATGCCACTGATAAAAATAAAAGGTAAAGGAGATTTGAGAAGATGATTAAACAACTTAACAAAATGAAGATAGGTGCCCGGCTTAACAAGTCATTCTCACAAGTTATTCGTATTTTTGGAGTAGTGGCTGTATTAATAACGGCAGTGATGCTATATATGGTATTCAATTATGAAAGAGTGTTGGATTACTATGCATATCCTCAGGGGGACATTGCATTGGCGATGAATGAATCGGCGGAAATAAGGGCTGCTACAAGAGGAATGATTGGATACGCGACAGAAGAATTAATTAATCCTATGATAGAACAACATGACGAAGCTGTCGTTAATTTTGAAAACATGCTGGAGAAGATTCGTCCTACGATGATTACAGAGGAGGGACATGCCTGTATGGAGGCAATTGATAAGGCATGGGCAGAATATAAAGAAGCCGATGCGAAAGTGGTTGTCTTAGGCTCATCAACGGATACCGAATCCTCCATTAAAGCCCAAGAATTGATGGCGGCTGAAGCTTCGCCAAAATACGACGCGCTGGATGACGCAATAGAGAACCTGATGTCGATAAATTCAGCAGAAGGCACAGAAAAAAGAACATTTCTGAAAGTGCTATTGTATGTACTAATCGTACTGGTTATCGCTGTATTGGTTTCCGTTGTTGTATACTCAATGAAACTTTCAAAGGCCATTTCAAGTAGTATCGAAAAGCCGATAAATGAATTAAAAGACCGATTCGCCACATTTGCGGAAGGCGATTTGGATTCGCCATTCCCAGTGGTTGAATCCGAGGATGAAGTGGCAGAACTTGTGGACAGCACTATTTCCATGGCTGAACGGATTCATACCATTATTAAGGATGCGGGCAGACTGTTAAACGAAATGGCAGACGGAAACTTTGTAATCAGAACAGAATGTGAAGAACAGTATACGGGGGCATTTACCGCTTTATTGATGGGAATCAGGGAAATGAACCGTCAGATGGATACCACACTCAAAGGAGTAAACGAGGCATCCGCACAGGTATTGACAGGCTCCACAAATCTTGCCGAGGCTTCACAGTCTGTAGCAGAGGGCGCAACCGACCAGGCAGCCGCCGTGGAGGAGATGCAGGCAACAATTGATGAACTGAGCAACGGTATTAAAACCACGGCCGATGAACTGGAGAAATCCTATAACGAAGCCCGTAAGTATGCAAATGTGGCGGAGAACAGCCGTGAGGATATGGAATCCATGATGAGCGCTATGCTGCGTATCAGCGAGACATCTGAGAAAATCGGCGAGATTATTGTACAGATTGAAGATATTGCAAGCCAGACAAACCTGCTGTCCTTAAACGCTTCCATTGAGGCGGCAAGAGCCGGAGACGCAGGACGTGGATTCGCAGTGGTTGCAGACCAGATTCGTAATCTTGCCGAGCAAAGTGCAAAATCTGCAGTCGATTCAAAATCACTGATAGAAACAGCTATCAATGAAGTAAAAGAAGGAAGCAAGAATGCAACAAAAGCTTCCGATTCATTAAGAGAAGTAGTGGACGGCGTAAAGATGGTTGCAGACAGTGCAAGGAAAATGAAAGAAATATCTCTTGAACAGTCGGAAAGTATGCAGCAGGCAGACCAGGCAGTAGAAAGAATTGCAGAAGTTGTACAGAATAACTCCGCAGCGGCACAGGAAACATCCGCAACAAGCGAAGAGCTCACCGCACAGGCAACCGTACTGAGCGATATGGTTTCCGTATTTACGCTTAGAAGTTAACACACTTATATATAAATATATTAATATCTATACAAAAGCAAAACTCGTTTTATAGCCGAGAAATTCTCTATAGAACAAACAAGGGGAGGTATGTACCGAAATTGGTACTCCTCCCCTTGTTAGCGCTCTGGCAATAAAATACTGTTAATCCCACATGCCGTCTATTTCTTGTGTCAGCTTTCTTTGATGGCAAACCGGACATTCGACATTCTCTAAACTGTCAATCAGGCTGACCTCCTTCATACAGTGCTCACAGGCGCCCAAATAAGATATATTTTCATCTTCCAGCCGCAGAACCGGAACGCTGCCGATATGATTACAGTAAGGGCACCAGGACAATCCATATTCGAAACTGAAAAGCGGATACTCCGTCTGCTTGGCATAGTGTGTTATCTTCCGGCACTGCTCCGGCAAATATAACTGCGCCACCCTTTCCAGGTCGCCATGCAGAATACCGCATCCGGTCTTACACTTCCACTCCGACTTGCAGGATGCACAAGTTATCTTCACAATCTGTCCCATGCAGTTTTCCCTGACCTTTCTCCATTATGACAAAAGGCTTAACAACATACCCTGCTGTTGATTCGCCTGGCTTAACACAGACTGCCCTCCCTGGAGCAGAATCTGGTTATTAGAATATGCTATCATCTCCTTGGCGATATCCGTATCCCTGATGATGGATTCCGACGCCGTAGTGTTCTCTACGATATTGTCCAGATTGGAAATCGTATGCTCCAAGCGGTTCTGTATGGCGCCGTACGTACTCCTGACCCGACTCACGTAACCAATCGCTTTCTTAATCTCGTCAATAGCATCCCCGGAGGACTCCACACTCTTTACATTCGTATCGGACAACTCAAGCGCCGCCGTGTCCATACGGTAAAGCTCGATTGTAATATGCTGCCCGGAATCCGCGCCAACCTGGATGCCCACCTGTCCCGGAGCGCCTGCTGTGCCGCCAGGGCCACCTGTGCCACCAGGCCCTCCCGGGTTGGGAGGATTTGTCGTGCCACCGCCAACGCTTCCGCTGCCAATCATACCGATGGGCGCAGTATTCAAATTCGGCGTAATCACAGAACCTGCGCCGCCCAAGGATTCATAGGATAGTCGCCTGACAAACTCTACCAATTGGGCATTCCCGCTATTTACATGATTCTTAAGCTGTGCTTCCGTCAGTCCGGTGTTTCCCTGTATCGCCTGCGCAAAAGTCTGTCCATTCATAAAATCGGCAAATATTTTATCCATCCCTTTGGCAATATTCGCCCCTGTCACATCACCCTTACCGTTTGCAAGCCATCCGGCATAGGCAGCTGCCAGATATCCATGTCCATACTCCCTGTTATCTACCGTATATTTCCCTAAATATGTTTTAATGGCTGCATCCTGACTCGTATCGTCCGCATCCGTCAGCTTCTGCGCGTAAGCAATCAAATTATTATTCCAGTTCGTCGGGAACCCGCCGCCAGAAAGCTGCGCCGTCCCTTCTTTAAACCACAGCGGGAAAGAACCTCCGTTCTTCATGCCATCTTTCATCGTATATTGCATTATGGAGTGCATCAGCTCATGGGAAATGGTCGATTCTAGCGCCGCCGACATCTTACCTGTTCCGTTGGCATCCTCCATAGTAAAATCAGAGGAATCAAAGGTAATACTCAGGTTAAACTTCCCTGCGGAAAATGTAAACTGGGCAAATGCTAACCCATTCCCTGGGCCATCAATTGAAGACACCGCTATCTTAATATCAACATTATCATTCCCTATCTTATTCTTAATCGAAGGAAATGCATCCATAATCTGCGTCGCCGCCTTTGGTATGAATTCCGTAGCTATCTTATTCGCCAGCGCGCCGCCCGCTGATACAGGATTCACCGCCGCCAGGCTGATTCCATCCTGAGTATCCGGCACATTGGCCGACGTACCGTCAACCGTAAAACTGCCGTCAGCCATATGGTAAGTCAGGTCATAATACCAAACATTGGCCTGTGCCTGGGAAGGAAGCATTCCGCTGTCAGGGAAAAGCCTGATTTCATTAAATACCGTATGTTTGGCCGTGGTATCGATTTCAGTTTTCAACTGCTGTACTTCTGCATCGACCATCGCACGGTCTTCCTCCGTCAGAGTGCCGTTGGCAGATTTCACCGCCAGTTCATTGGCGCGCTGAAGCATATCGTGTATCTCGTTCATAGCTCCTTCCGCTGTCTGAACCATGGAAATACCATCCTGCGCATTCTGGGACGCCTGTGTCAGCCCCCGCATCTGCCTGCGCATCTTCTCTGAAATCCCTAAACCTGCCGCATCATCCGCCGCCCTGTTGATGCGATAACCTGAGGACAATTTTTCAGAGTGTTTCGCTGTTTCCTTGCCCTTTATTCCGAATTGCCTGCCGGCGTTCCATGCCAGCATATTCGTCTTCACTGAAAACATTTATACCCCCCCCCCGCAATTTTCTGCCTCCATCTCTCATTTGATATCAACAGGCGGTCATTGGAAACAAATAATCCGGGTCTTGTACAATCACAGTGTATAGTACCTGAATTATTTATCGGATAAAAAAAAGTTTATCTTAACCCCTTTCCAATTACATTTTACTCTTTTTTCATATATTTCACCACGTATTTGTTTTTATGTCTGCACCCAATGGGCATATATTATATACACCTCTTAAAAATACCAGCATAAAGTAGAGTAAAACCACATAGGATTATAGGTTATACACTATGTACTACGCTCTGTTTATCTTGTTACTCATTGTACTCTTCTGTACGGTCTTCTCCTGCATCCGCAGGAAAAAAGTTATCTGCCGGATTAAATGTATGGACAAATGCCAGAAATGTTCTTTATTGGAAGAGCTTGCTGTCCCCTTCGGCTATGCTTACCATTGCCGCTGCGGTTTCTTCTCTTCCACCACAGACGCATGGCAAAAAGCCGCGGGATATACGTGGCTCTATGATTATATGGCGCCTCGTTTCCAGATGGTCTTCGACGCACTTCCCGTCTACTTCGATTACTGTGGAAGGACTTGGCTGATTGAACTTTGGAAAGGTCAGTACGGCATTAACACCGGCGCGGAAATCGGCATATACCACGCCGATAGGATTTTAGCCAAATCGGAGTATAAAACCACCCTGTTTGACGCTGCTAAAGACCATGAAATGTTACCCTGTACTCTCCGTTTAACCAAAAAAGGCGAAGACTATGTAGAGCTCTCGGAACGTCATTGGTGGCTTACGGCGTTCCTCCCGGGCTGTTTCTCAACCCCCTCCGAACTGACATTAGAAGCCTCCATCTGTTTTCCCAATACGCAGATGAGCTCCGCATTCTATGAAGGATTACTCCAGGCAGGCTGCTGCCGGGAAGATATCTCCATCCAGGGACTTTGCATCTGTGTCACATTCTGTGTCCCTGTCTCTGAAAACTTCGGCCCGCTGACCCGTTTCCACAGATGGTTGTCACAACGCCTGAACCGGATGTACTGTAAACTCTTCGTATGGGTTACCAGACCTTTCGTCCAAACACAAGACCGGGTGCTGTATCTGTATTACTTCCTGCCATCCTGTTTCAGACGTCTCCTCAGACTGCATAGATTCCACAGGCGCTGTCACCGGAAAAACGGCTGTCACAGGCCAAAATGCTGCCGCACATGCCGTCCCCGCAGGGGTGACTGATGGGCACCGCAAAACGCTTGGAGCGAGCCTTCACGCAAGCTCCTGTGCTGCCCCTTGGCCGCCGCTCCAAGTATGTCCTTATAAGCGACTGCCACAGGGGTGTAGGTACTTCTTCCGACAATTTCCTAAAAAACCAGCACCTCTACTTCGCCGCTCTGGAACATTACTACCGGCTTGGCTATACCTATATCGAATTGGGTGACGGGGATGAATTATGGGAGAACAGACGCCTGCGCAACATCATTGAAGTGCACAGCGACGTCTATGATATGCTTACCAGATTCCACATAAGCGGCAGACTGTATATGCTCTACGGCAATCACGATATCGTAAAAAAACGGCTGCAGCACCCCTCTGGTTCTATGTCTATCCGCGACGGATACCACTATCGGAATAAAAAAACGAGCTTCGCTCGTTTAGATTTGCCTCCGGCAAACTCGGATAAGCGGAGGAATTTCCTATACCATAAAAAATGCCCCCATAATGGCCAAGAGCAGTTCCCGGATACCTCGGCTTACACATCTGGCGAAGGATGTTGTCCGCAAAACAAAGAATCCCATACGCTATGCCCTATCTACTATGAGGCAATTATCCTGCGCCAGGAATCCATACCTGAGCGCTCCTTGTACCTGACTCACGGACACCAGGCAAGCCTGCTCAATTCCACGTTCTGGCCCCTGGCACGTTTTCTGGTACGCTATATCTGGAGCCCTCTTGAAAATCTAGGTATTCTGGACCCCACCAGCGCGGCAAAAAATTATGAAGTAAAAGAAAAAAGCGAACAAGCGCTGCGCAGTTGGGCAGACGAAAACCGTCGCATTCTGATTACGGGACATACCCACCGTCCCGTAATGCCGGAAGATTTTTCCTATTATTACAATACGGGCAGTTGCGTACATCCCCGCTGTATCACATGTATCGAAATCGAACGCGGCATGCTGACCCTTGTAAAGTGGAGTATGCAGGCACGGCTTGACAGCGTATTATACGTGGCGCGGGATGTCATAGGCGGCCCGATAGACCCCTTTACAAAACAGCCGCCTCTCTGGTAAATATTTCAAAAAATATCTTTTGCCGCTTTCCATTTACCATAAGGACAATCGTTCTTGCGCATGGCGGCGCGAAGTTCCACATAACATCCGCAGGCTCTGCACATGCCGTCCAACAGCAAATCGCATGCCTGACAGTGAGAAAGCCGCTCCTCATAAAGCGGCTTCTCTACTTTCAGTTCTTCATCCATATTTTCTATATAGGTATGCAGGTTATCAAAATATGCGTTCCTGTCCATATCTCTTGTAAGACATTTGCGGCAAATACGCTTTGACTCTATTTCCATAACAATAACCATGCCTTTCCATAGCCTGCGGATTTAGGCCGCAGACATAACATTTGCAAGACGAATAAATTCGTCTGTGAAAAATTTATTTTTCAACCTAACTCCCATCTGCCCACTTTTGCGGCGTACAAATCAGGATGTGTGAAATTACAAGTTCACGCTAATCCCCTTGCATATCGCAAACCTGCTTGTGATAGTTCTTAAACAGAGCTATTTTATACGGAAACTAATCACACTGCATGCCGGCGCCGTAAAACAAATCTTGCCGTCCTTGATTTCAAAAGCGTCAAAGACCTCTTCTTTTACATTCTCCGGCTCCTCGAAGGTATTATGGGCATGCATCTCCTGCCGTAAGATTGCTGCGCTAACCTGTGCAGGATTCATCTGTGCAAAAGCCATTTCCACAGGCGCATCCTCGCTCAACGACAAATTACTCAGCGTCACATTGACATATCCTTCCTTATCCACGGAGACAGACTCACTTAAAAGCGGCACCTGGTACTCATCTTCCATGCCCACCATCTGATTGCCCTCGATATAGCTGTCCACAAGTTCTGCATCCTGATGGTGCTTGTACATATGAAATACAAAATAAGTAGGCGTCAGAATCATCTTCGGACCTTCCGTCAGAATCACCGACTGCAGCACATTGACCATCTGCGCAATGCATGCCATCTTCACACGGTCACAATGCTTGTTGAAAATATTCAAGGTAAGTCCGGCAACAAGCGCATCCCGCATGGTATTTTGCTGATACAAGAAGCCCGGATTGGTTCCCGGCTCCACGTCAAACCAACAACCCCATTCATCCACTGCCATCCCGATTTTCTTCTCCGGGTCATACTTATCCATAATCGCCCCATGACGGGAAACCAATTCTTCCATATAAGCTGCCTTAGCCAGTGTCTTGTACCATGTCTTACCATCAAATTCGGTGGCGCTTCCCTTCACCTCCCATCCTCCCGGATAAACATAATAATGCAGGGACATCCCGTCCATATATCCCTTAGGACCAAATCCCTCGCCCGGCTGCGGTGACTTAAAGCAAGTCTCCAATACCCCCTCCGTCCATGAATAATCTGCCACATTCGCACCGCAGCAAATCTTCTTAATCGGAGCCGCGTCGTCATAGTGCCTCACATAAGTCTGGTATCTTCTGTATAGGTTCGCATAATATTCCGGCGTCATATTGCCTCCGCATCCCCAGTTCTCATTGCCCACCCCGAAATAGTCAATCGTCCAGGGTTTCTCATGTCCGTTCTCCTTTCGCATCTGCGACATAGGAGAAACGCCGCCGAAGGTGATATACTCTACCCATTCGCTCATCTCCTGCACCGTGCCGCTTCCCACATTGCCATTTACATAAGTCTTACATCCAAGCTGCTCGCACAGCTCAAAAAATTCGTGTGTGCCGAAACTGTTATCTTCCACCACACCGCCCCAATGGGTATTAATCATCTTCTTCCTGTTCTCCTTCGGCCCGATGCCGTCTTTCCAGTGATATTCATCCGCAAAGCAGCCGCCCGGCCAACGCAGCACAGGAATCTTCATCTCTTTTAATGCGTCCACCACGTCCTTGCGCATTCCGTTCACGTTAGGAATGTCAGAGTCTTCCCCTACATAAAGCCCCTCATAGATACACCTGCCTAGATGTTCCGAGAAATGCCCGTAGATTTCTGCATTGATGTGCCCCTTTTTGTTCTTCTCATTAATATACAGCTTTGCCATTTTTATTGTTCCTTTCCTAAACAATCTTTACTTGTTTTTGTTTCCTTCCATACCCTCAGTGAATAAAGGGTACTGTTACTAAAAATGAAAATCCGGCTTTCCATCCTTCCACCCGAATTTCATCAACATCGCATGACGGTTCGGATTGTACAGCGGGTCGCCTACAATCTCTGTCTCCGTCCTGGCATGGTATACGAGGATGTCATTGCCTTCCTCATCCACGGTGAAACAGTTGTGCCCCGGACCGTAAATTCCCACGGACTCATCGGACTTAAGCACCGGATATCTTTCTTTATGCCATGACAGTGGGTCAAGCAAATCCGCATCCTCGTCGGCCGTCAGCATCCCCATACAGTAGGCCACGCCTGTCTCCGAAGCCGAATAGGTCATGAATATCTTACCGTCTCTCTTTAAGACGGAAGGTCCCTCGTTTACCCAAAAACCCACACGCTCCCAGTCATAATCCGGCGTGGTCAGAAGAACCTGCACGGTCTTTAACTGATAAGGGCTTTCCATCTCCCCGATATAAAGGTTGGATATCTGTTTACCTACACCCACTTTCTCCGCCCAAATATAATACCATTTGCCCCTATTCTCGAATACGGTTGCATCCAGGGAAAATGCCTCGAAAGAAAATTCATCCCCCGGCGCCTTTCGCATCTTGCCTTTCTCCACCCATGTGCCGCTCACCGGGTCCGCATTCTTACATTCCAACACATAAGGCCGCAGCGCCCAAATATCATCTTTGTCACTGCCTGCAAAGTAGATATACCATGCCCCGTCTATGTAGTGCAGTTCCGGCGCCCAGATGTGGAAGCTCATAATGCCCGACTCATGTTTATGCCACACTTCCACTTCCTCCGCCTGGGCAAGTCCCGCCAGTGTGTCCGCCCTGCGCAACACAATGCCGTCATAGGCAGGTACGGAAGCCGTGAAATAATAATATCCGTCCCTATGCCTGTACACGTAGGGGTCTGCCCGCTGCGCAATCCACGTCCTGTTGTAGAGTCCCCCGTTTACATTTTTCATCCCATTCCTCCATTTCTGCTTTTATTCGGATAAATTTAAAATATTTTACTTATATCTAAATTATATGGGATTTTCTAGTAGAAAGCAACCACAATTTATCTTTTTGTTTCATGCACTTAAAATTAGGGTGTCAAAAGGCGCTATCGTAAAATTACACGGACAGATTGCATAAAATGCATCTTTTGATACCCTAATTCTGTCACTTTTCCTACTGCCACATATAGTATAGTAACGAGAATCCAGCGAGGAAAACCATTATGACGGCTCCCCTGATTGCCATCGTCGGCCGCGCCGAGGATGTACACAACTATGAAAACGCACTCCGCAAGCTTCAAATCCCCTTTTCCACCACGCAAAACCCGGAAGAAGCCGCTCTGGCCAGTCACTTGATTCTTCCCGGGGGCGGCGATATCACGCCGGCTTTCTTCGGACAGCAAAACACCGGTTCCCGCAACATCGATACGGAACTGGATATCCTGCAGATTCAGGCGTTATCACTTTTTATGGAACAAAAAAAGCCCGTTCTGGGCATCTGTAAAGGGCTGCAGATTATCAATGTGCATCAAGGCGGCACTATCACACAGGACATTGACACCGCCGACACTCACAAATGGGCAGGGCGGGACAAATATCATCATGTCTATCACAGCGGGCTTAGCCGCACTGATTTCTTCTATCAGCTATATGGTTCCGGCACACGAGTCAATTCCGCCCACCACCAGGCCTCCGACAAGCTTGGGCAAAACTTAGCCGTCGTATGCCGCGCCGGAGACAATATCATTGAAGGTATCATGCACACCAAACTGCCTGTCATAGCCGTCCAGTGGCATCCCGAACGTATGATGGATGAAGGCGGCGAGGAACTTTTTCAATATTTCATTACTTTGTAAATATCTGCTCCAATTGCTGTATGCCCTCGTTGAACTTCTCCCGCTGCGACTCTGTCTTGCTTTTTACCCTCTCCTTCACATGGAGGGAAGCGATTTCAAAAAGTGATTTCATAATCTGAATCATCGCCTTGCCGGTCTGCGGCTCAATCCCCTTAAGGGCCGTGCCGATTTTGTGCAGGCTCTGGAACCAGTTGGCCGTGAAATCAATCAGGTTATCCGTCTCCGAGGCAAGCACAATCTGATAAAAAGTATCCACAAAAATATGCATCTGCTCCTGGGACAAGGAGAGTATCCACTGGTTTAACGCTTCATCTAAGAACTTTCGCCCGGCATAAAGCCCATCCACCGTCTGGAAACCGTCTTCCCTGACAAGCCAAGTGTATGGATTATGCTGCGCTAACCCGATGGTCTTACTCTCCACCACACTGTAAGCGCCTTCCGAATAGAGCAACATCCCCACAAGAGAGGAACGAGGCACAGTCTTATGGATTCTGTCCTTAATCTCATCGTAAGCGCCCTGGAATTTCACTTCCGGGCGAAATCCCGGTCCGTCATGGTCATAGATTGCCAGGATGCGCCGACGCACTGACGCCTCACACTTCATACAGGCGAAAGTGGCGAAGTTACCTCCCTTGGAATGTCCTCCCACATAGAAGGAACCCTCAATCCCTTGGGCCGTCTTCTCCAGATAGTCCACCGCCATGCGCTGCCCTCTCACCGGCTCGGAAAAGGCAAGGTTTAAATCTTCTTTCCACCCCACAATCGTCTCGTCGGTCCCTCTGTAGGCCACATAGGACACGCCATTCGGAAGCAGAAAAGTAACCGCCGAAAACTGCGTCTCCGTCTCCAAATCTATTTGATTTACATAATTCCCAACCTTCAGATTCTGAAACCGCTTACTGTGATACATTCCCTGAAACAGCGCAGTATTATCCTCCCTATAACGCTCATCCCCGTACAGGCGGTCATAGGCTTCATTTTCCGCCAGTTCCCTTAAACTGACCATGGGCCCATCCTGGCAAGGAGAAGGCGCCAGTCCGTCAAATTTCAAGTAAGTAAACTGACATAACGCCAGACTGTCCACCTCGCTAAAGGGTTTTTCTTCCAATGTATAGTCACCATATTCTTTCAAATAATCCAATATTGTTCCCATAACTATCCCTCAAAACCATATTTTATAACTTCGCCTCTAAATGCTCGATATTCTTAATTAACACCGAGATAGTCCCGTCAGGATTGGTGATAAACTCCACGCTCCTTGGATTCTTATACTGCTCCATCGGAATCTTAATCTCGATTCCCGTGTCCGTGTACAAATGCTGGCTCTGAAACTTCCGCACCGTATTCTCACTCTGAGGCTGTATCTCTTCCTTCACCATATCATACTTTTCCATCTTATCCTGAAAGGCGACTTTTAATTCCGGCTGCTCCTCGAATATCTTCTCCGCAAGCTCCTCCACCACGAAACCGCCCTTCTCTTCTATCTCTTCTTGTATGATACGCTTGGCGCGCATCTGTTTTTCAAACCGTTGTGTCTCGTCAAATCCCTCTTTCTGAACGCTCTCCACCGCCCTGCTCACGATGGACAGCTTGGATTTATGTGACAGGTGTGCGCTGCATTTTAAGAACAGATAAGAAAAATAATTCGTCTTCTCCCCGTTTACCTCATATTTCTTCTCAAGCACCCACACTGCCAGGTCATCCAGACGTATGACGGCCGCTTCCGTCAGTCTTTGGCTTTCCGAAGGAAGAAGCGATTTGTGCCTGATGATTTCGTTACTGTTCCCTTCCCCATCCTCGGAGGGCATCGTCCGATGGGTATAGAATGCCTTATAATTCATTTTAAGAAGCGCCAGATACTCATCCTCCCCCTCCTTAAAACGCACCGCCATAAGGTCCGCCGGAGGAATGTCTATATTGCTTTTCATAATCTCGTACAGCATCGTGGCAATATCCTTGCTGACCGCCACAAAATCTTCATCCCCATAGGAATTAAGAATATGGTACACTTCCGATTCCTCCTTGTAGAAACGGCACTCCTTGGCGTCGTCCCCGGAACTAATCTTTGCGATATGTTCTTTCAGAAAGTCCGCAATCTCCGAGCCGTATTCCAACTCCGTATCCGACAGCACCGGCATCCCGATGGTAGAGTCCAGAATATGTATGATAACCTTTTTAATCCTGATGTCTTCTCTGTTCATTGTAATCTCCATTCTTGCGAAGTCATTATCATCGGAAAAATATTTGGAGAAATTTTTCCTAAAGTATTTTCTATGCCGTCAGACATATTTCCCTTCATAATCCGTGCCCGTCTCGCTCTGCATCAAATCTACATACCGTGCCGACTCTTTCTCCATCTTAAGCATCGTATCAAATGCCAACAGAAGCATCTTGTCGCCATTGTTCTTCATATCATCCCTGCCGCGGTCCATCTGCGCCTTGAAATGGTCCATCTGCCAGACCATGATGTCTACCACGCTGTATCCCGCCACCTTATAGGCACAGAGGAAATTCTGGTGTTCCAGGTAATAGGTAAACTCCCTGTAAACCCCTTCAGACTGCGTTATCCTCCGCCAGAATCCTTCAAGGAACGCCTCATCCGCCCCTGCATAATAACACAGGGCTCGGGCCCATTTGTATGCTCTTTCTTCCATAGTCATACCATACCTTTCTTACAACCTGCGAACTTTGGGCCATAAGCACAAATTTCTTCTATGACTATCTTACCACATTCCGGTTCTTTTTACCGCTTGGATTTTATATAATATGGTAACATGCATTGCGATATAGGAAGCGGAACCATTTATGGCTATATTGGAACGAATCAACGACCTGGTCTGGGGGCTGCCCCTGCTTGTACTGCTGCTTGGCACCCACATCTATTTCACCGTCAAACTGCATTTCCCACAGCGCAACCTCCTGTACGCCCTGAAACTGTCTCTGGGCAAGGCTGACAACGAGGGCATGAACCTGTCCCCCTTCTCCGCCCTTGCCACGACCCTGGCCGCAACCCTTGGAACGGGCAATATCATCGGCGTTTCCACCGCCGTCGCGTTGGGCGGGCCGGGTGCAATCTTCTGGTGCTGGATTACCGGCATACTGGGGATGGCCACTGCCTACGGCGAGTGTTACTTGAGCGTACTATTCCGCACCCGCAATGCCGACGGGACTTATGTGGGCGGACCGATGTACGTGCTGAAAAATGGTTTACATAATGGCATTTTAGGCGGTTTCTATGCACTTTGTACACTGGTAGCGGCTTTCGGGGTAGGCTGCACAACGCAGGCAAACTCTGTCACCCAGGCTGCCCAGGCGTCATTCCACATGTCACCCCATCTGGTGGGCGTCATCCTCGCGCTCCTCACCGGGGCAGTCATTTTAGGCGGTGTGCGCAGTATCGCCAGCTTATGCGAACGGACAGTTCCCGCCATCAGTTTCGTCTACATGTTAGGCTGTCTGCTCCTTCTTGTTCTCTACCGCAAAGTGCTGCCCGATGCATGTATGCTTATTATAAAAGACGCTTTTTCCTTCGGTTCCGTGGCAGGCGGCGTGGCTGGCACATGTATACAACATGCCCTGCGCTACGGTATAGCCAGAGGGCTCTTTACCAATGAAGCCGGCATCGGTACTTCCGCCATCGCGGCCGCCTCCTCCGGCGCCGACAGTCCCCGCATCCAGGCATATGTATCCATGACTGCCGTATTCTGGGATACCGTAGTCATGTGCCTGGTCACCGGCATTGTCATCGTATCCAACATGCTCTACGACCCTGCCTCTATCGCAGGCGTAGAGGAAACCGGACTTACGGCGGCTGCTTTCTCCCACCTTCCTTATGTGGGGGACGCCTTCCTCACGGTTTCCCTGGCCGCTTTCGCCGTCACCACACTGATTGGTTGGTCCTATTTTGGGGAAAAAGCAACGGAATACCTTATGGGTAAAAAAGGTATCCCGTTTTATAAACTCTTCTATATTGCCATGATTTACTTAGGCGCCATCATACCAATGCGGCTCGTCTGGGAAAGTACAGACCTGATTAACGCTTTTATGGTGCTGCCTAACGTGCTGGCGCTCTACTGCCTGCGCAGATACATCAAACCATGAACCTGGAAACTATATCCTGAAACTGTCCGCGATTCCCTTGAGTGCACGGCTGCTCCGCTCCAGAATAGCCATCTTGCGCAAAATTTCCTCGGAGCCTACGTTGGTATGCTGCATGGCCTCCGCCACGCCACGCACCTCATCGGCGATTACGCCGTTAAGGCTTGTTACAGACTCTAAGGAAGTTAACATTTCGTCTACGGAAACACCCATCTGCTGTGAGGACGCCCCCAATTCACCTGCGATGCCATCGAAGAACATGGCGTCCTCCTGATACCGCTTCGCCGTATCCACCATCGTATGATAGTCGTCAATCACTCGCTCGTTCATGAAGTCAAGTAGCTTCTTCGAGCTGTCCTTTAAATCCAGTACCGAAGATACCACCTCGTCAATCACTTTCTGAATCTTGTCCACCGTGTTCTGAGAGCTCTCCGCAAGGCTTCTGACCTCATCCGCAACCACAGCGAATCCCTTGCCGGCCTCCCCCGCCCGGGCGGCTTCGATTGCCGCATTTAAGGCTATCAGGTTCGTCTGGGTGGCAATGCCGCCGATTTCCTGGGACAAGGTTTTAATCTCGCTAATCTTTTCTACTTCCTTCAATGCCCTCTCCAACTCGCCCTCTGTGCTGCGGTAGATTAAACTCGCCTGTTTCCTGGACTCCATCGTGCTCTTATATAAGGCTCCCGCCCGGGTATTAATCTCCTTGGCAGCCGCCGCAGAATCGGACGCCTTCTCAGCCACATCGCCCACTGTCGTCCCGATGCCACTGCTCGTCTCACTTATTGCCTGTGTCACCTCTGCCGCTTCCCTGACTTTGTCAATCAGCTCTTCCATAATCTGGTCCATCTCATCGATATTGTTATTTAAATCGGCCATCTCACTGTAGGCTTCCGAAACCGTCTCCGCTATGTTTGCCGCCTCTTTGTGGGTTCCGCTAATCGTGTCATGGACATGCTGCTTAATACTCCTGGTGGCATATGTCACTTCTTCTATCTCATTCTTAAACCCTTCCGAAATCTTCGTCTTGCCACTCTGTCCCTGTCCGCTGAAGTCGCCCGCCGCAAACTGTTTCAGTTCCGCCAGAGGCGCCAACGCTTTATGGAAAACAAACCCTACCACCAAGTCAATCAACACAACGCCTACGATTCCGGTCAACAGGCTTCTGCCTGCCGCACTTCCCACGGATGCTTTGCCAACGCTTGAGGCGCTCACAAAAGAACTGGCAAACAGAACAACAAACGCCACAGCCGAAACCGCCGCTATAAGCTTTCCCTGAATTGTCTTCATTCATATATCCTCCCAAACAACAAAATAATCCAGTAACATTATACATGACACACGCCCACGAGTCTACATTAAACTTATATCCTGATACTCCCTCTGCGTCTTTCACAGTGCACATAGAAGCCGATACAAATAAACGCCGACAACAAAGAACCAAGAGCCACCGCCCATCCCATAGGATAGAGACTGTCCGGAAAATAAACGCTCGCCAGCCAGGCCCCCGGGATACGGACAAGCAGGATTGCCGTTATATTATGTATAAATGAAACCATCGACTTCTGTTCCCCGCAAAAATATCCGCTGAAACAGAAATGGACTGCCGCGAAGATACAATCAAACGCATAAGAACGCATGTATTCGCACCCCGCCGCAAGCACGGCCCCGTCCCGTGTAAACAACCCCACCAACGTATGTGGCAGAAACTGATTATACAAGGCACACAGGCATCCCCACCCGACTGTAATTGCCAATCCATAGTAGAGGGAACGCCTTGCCCGTTCTTCCTTGTGTGCGCCCATATTCTGTGCTGTAATGGCAGAGATTGCAGCCAGGAATGCCGAAGGTACAAGAAACATAAAACCAATCAATTTCTCCACAATCCCCACTGCTGCCGAGATAATTAAACCTCTGCTGTTGGCAATAACCGTAATGACTATAAAAGCCACCTGAATCAGCCCGTCCTGCAGGGCGATGGGCGCGCCCACTTTCAGTATCTGAACCGTCACTTTTTTTCCGGCACGGATATCCTGCTTTCTGACATGGATACCCAAGTCACGCCTGCGTATCATCGCAAGAGAAACCGCCACGCTCACCGCCTGGCCGCAGACCGTACCAAACGCAGCCCCTGCAGCGCCCATGCCCAACCCGCCGATGAACACGAAATCCAGAACAATATTGACAACACATGCGATACCGACAAAATACATAGGCCGCCTGGAATCACCCACGCCACGGAAAATACTGCTGATAACATTGTAAGCGGTAATAAAAGGAATCCCGGCAAAGCAGACTGCGAGATATATTTTTGTCTCATCCAATGCCTCTTTAGGAGTTAACATAACTCTAGTGACGCCATCCGTGCATGCAAGAAGAAGGGCCGTCATAACGACAGCAAACCCTGTAAAAAATACGATGGAGGCACCGACTGTCTCGGACACTGCCTGTTCATCCCTGGCGCCTACACCCCTGCCAATCCGCACCGTAGTCCCCATGGCAAAACCGCTGATGATTAACGTAAGCATATGCATAACCTGGCTGCCGATTGATACTGCCGTTGTTGTCTGTGAGCCGTTGTACAGTCCTACCACAAACAAATCCGCCATCCCGTATAACGTTTGCATAAAACAGGACAACAAATAAGGCATCGCAAAAAAAAGCAGGTTTTTCCCCACGCTCCCCTGTGTTAAATTATTTTTCTCATTCATTTTTTCTAGCCTCTTTAACCGTTTTCATCTTCCGTCCGTATTTTACCATCACTTCCCTTGCAAGAAAATACTTTTTTCTCAATTACGTTTGCACACCCTTTATCCACACCATGACATCCAGTATAAACTGTCCCTGGTCCGTATAACACAACATATCCCCTTCAAGCCTCTTTGCCGCTTCCTGCACCGTGAGCAGCCCAAAGCCATGGTCCTTACCACCTTTCTCGGAATGTGGGACTGTTCCTTTCTCTACATGCAGTTCCTTCCGACATCGGTTTTTTATTCTGATTAGCAGGTACTCTTTATTATACTTCATCTGGACAGAAACTTTCCTGTCCTCGCCGTCAAGTCCCTGTAAAGCGTCACGTGCATTCTCCAATCCGTTGGACAGTATCTGGCACAGCTCCATATAAGGTAGTCTTTCCTCTCCGACCCGGATATCGTAATCTACCTTGGCACCTAGCTCCCGGAACTTCTGGAAATAGTAACTACACACGGCGTTTATGTACGGATTCACGCAAAACTGTCCTATGTAGGCATCCATCATGGACTCTATGCTTTTCAAATACTCCGTCGCCTCATCTATCTTACCCGCCGCTAAAAGCCCCGACAAAGTAACCGTATAGCCTTTCATGTCATGCTTTATCCGCCGTATGCGCTGTTGGTTCTCAAGCTGCGTTTCCAAAGAATATTTTTGCTCCTGCAAAAGCCGCTCGCTCTGCTGTCTGCGGTAAAGCAATAGTTGTCTGTAAAGCGCCGTAAAGATAGTCCCGTAATTAAACACCATCAGAACTAACACAAGGACACAGACCAACATATCATCCGGACGGTTGACAATATTGGTAGGATACTGTACCACCACCACAAGCAGGACATAATATATCATCGTCATACCTGCGAAAATCCCCCATCCCTTATCCACCGCATCCTGCAACTCCAAATATGGTTTCCTCAAAAAGCGGTACACACAATACTCAATGAGCGGAAACGCAATGAGCCTGCTAACAAGCATCAGCACATACTGCCCGCCGCCCAGATAATAATCAAGCAAGTTTGTAACCGCCATAATCCACAGGCAAGTAGTGTCTGCCAGACAGAACGTAAGAAGGAACCGAAACTTCTTGTCCACAGAAAGCACATAAAAAAAGATAAAACTGGGAATTGTGCAGGTGAATAAAAATGCCCTTCCAATCGCCTCAAACCCAAACAGTACCAACCCCAGCCCGTTTAAGACCATCAGCACGCCCATGCCCAATATCGCAAGGATGACAGTCCTTTTCTTCGTATATCTAGAGCGAAATAGCATCACAAACAAAAAGATTACATGGAACATCGCCCAATAAATCGATAAATCCTGTAGTATTTTATTACCCATTATTTTCCTCCTTAAGCGGTTTATCATAAAAATGTATCTTTGCAGCCGTCTTCACAGATTGCTGCCTTCATATACATCTTACCATCCGTTTCTTTTATTTGTAAACCCTCTTACGGAGCCTTATGCTCATTTGTGTTAAAATGTTGTTGTTAAAATAATCATGATTGGTTTTACCCAAGTGCCACATCCAGAATCATCATGACCACGAATCCGGCTGCCACTCCTATTGTCCCGATATTACTGTGTTCCCCGGACTGTGATTCAGGAATCAGTTCTTCCACCACTACATAAATCATAGCTCCCGCCGCAAACGCAAGCAGATAAGGAAGCGCCGGCACAATATGCCTGGCAAGGAGTATGGTAAACGCAGCAGCAACAGGCTCCACTATACCTGACAAAGAGCCGTACACAAAAGCCCGCAGCCTGGACATTCCTTCCCCTCTCAAGGGCATGGAAATAATTGCTCCTTCGGGAAAATTCTGGATGGCAATTCCCACTGCCAACACGAACGCTCCTGCCATGGTAATACCCGTGTTTCCAAGAACCGCCCCCGCGAAGGTCACGCCCACGGACATGCCTTCCGGGATATTATGCAGCGTCACGGCAAGGACAAGCATCGTTGTTTTTTTTAAATTGGCCTCGATGCCTTCGGGACGGCTGCTCTCCAGATGCAGATGGGGAATCAGGCTATCCAGGGTAAGCAAGAATGCCATTCCGCCAAGAAGTCCGACCGCGGCGGGAACCCACGCAGTTCTCCCCTGCTCGGAGGCCATATCAATGGCAGGAATAAGAAGCGACCACACCGAGGCGGCAATCATCACGCCGGATGCAAATCCAAGAAGCATCTTCTCCATCCTCTGTCCCATCACTTTCCGCATGCAAAATACCATCGCAGAGCCAAGTGTCGTCCCCGCAAAAGGTATCAATAGTCCAAGCATCAACTGCATATCATTTCCCTAGCCTTTCCTTATTCCCGCAAACAGCAAATTAAGCCAATCTTACTGCGGGATATTTGACTTACTCTGCCGCAAATCTATAGCAGATATTTTATCCTATGCATCTTTTCCCGAAAAGGAATACGTCCCTATGTCCCATTTTTATCCCATGGCACGGATTATGAATGCCTACATATCATAAACCAATCCAATAGAAAACAGCGCGGAAAATGTTTTGATTCAAAATCCAAATATCCACTTGCGCAGAAAAGAGGAAGACATGAAACATTCATCTTATCCGAAAGCTTATGCCAAAATTATAGGAAATGCAGACAATCCCCTTTTGCACGGCATGGCTTATTTCTATCCCGTCCCGTTTGGCGGCGTGCTGATTGAGACGGAAGTATACGGCCTGCCCTACGAAGACATACCTCCCTACAGCCAGTTCTATGGAATGCACATCCATGAGACAGGCAACTGTACCCTTCCCTTCAACCAGACCGGCGAGCACTACAACCCCGGCAAACTGCCCCATCCCAAACATGCCGGCGACCTGCTCCCTCTCCTGGGCAATGGAGGATATGCTTACAGCATATTCTATACCGACCGCTTCGAACTGAAAGATATTCTGGAGCGCTGCCTGGTCATTCACAACGCGCCGGACGACTTCATCACACAACCGTCAGGAAACTCCGGCGCCAAGATTGGCTGTGGAGTCATCACCGAAAATATTCTCTATCCTGCATAACGCCTAAAAACTTCCTGTACGGATTCAGATGCCAAAAGATGCTGTCATAAAACTCCATAAAATAAAGTGTGCCTCACAAGCACATATTCCATACCTGACATACCGGAATATTCTGTGGCACACCTGTCCATTGTTTATGCGTCTCGATGAAGGGCCGCTCTTTGCAAATTCTTTACAGATGTCCAATTTCAGTATATACTAAAACAATATTATAGATAAGAATCAATACTGAGAAAGGCACGGTTATCAAAATGGACATCTGGACAAAAATAAGTGAATGGGCTATCAATGCTTTCTACAGCGTGTATAATATACTATGGGGCGATTTGGTTACTATCCCGCTTCCCGGCGGCAGTTCCCTGGGGCTCTCCATGCTCGTCCTGATTCTGATTCCCACCGGTATCTACTTTACCATCCGCACGAAGTTCCTTCCCTTCCGCCTGTTTCCTGAAATGATACGGGTCACGGCAGAGAAACGCAGTGTCTCCCGCAAAGACTCTATATCCGGTATGCAGGCGCTGATTGTATCCACCGCCACCCGTGTGGGGATGGGAAACCTGGTGGGCGTCGTGGCAGCCATCTCGGCGGGAGGCGCAGGCGCCGTCTTCTGGATGTGGCTCATCGCCCTTTTGGGTTCATCGACAGCTTTTATCGAAGGCACGCTTGCACAGATTTATAAGGAAGAGGACCCCCTTTACGGCGGTTACCGCGGCGGCCCTGCCTACTATATCCATCGGTTTTTTATCAAGAAAGACAGTACACGCAAACGCTCCGTCATTGCCGTCCTCTTCGCCCTCTCCGGGTTAATCTGTTGGTGCGGCATCAGCCAGGTCATCGGCAATTCCGTGTCCTCGGCATTTGAAAACGCATTCCACATCCCGCCCCTTTTCACCACGGTCATTCTCGTGGCAATCTCGGCGGTCATTGTACTGCGCAAAAATGCTACCGTAAAAGTGCTTGATATCCTTGTTCCCATCATGGCGGCATGTTACTTCTTCATCACATTATTTATCATCGTTAAAAATGCCGGCCAGCTTCCCGCCGTCTTCGAGCGAATCTTCACAGAAGCATTCGGTCTGCGCCAGGCAGTGGCAGGCGGCTTCGGCGCCGTCATCATGAACGGTGCAAAACGTGGGCTCTTCTCCAACGAAGCAGGCTCCGGTTCCGCTCCCTGCGCCGCGGCCGCCGCCGATATCAGCCATCCCGCCAAAGAAGGATTGCTGCAGGCTCTGGGTGTGTTTATAGACACCATCGTAATCTGCAGTTGTTCCGCCATGATTATGCTCTTAGCCCCCTTTGGACTGACAGAGGGACTTGTCGGCATGGACCTGCTGCAAGCTGCCATGCAGCATCACTTAGGATACTTTGGCGTTATATTTATTGCCGCCATCCTCTGGCTGTTCAGCTTCTCCACCTTTATTGGCATCCTGTTCTACGCCCGCTCCAACGTATCCTATCTGTTTGGGGACAATTGGCTCTCCCAAACACTGTATAAGATTCTTGCCCTTATTATGCTCTTCGTCGGCGGTCTTGCGGCATACACCTTCGTGTGGGACTTAGGAGACTTCGGCGTGGGCCTGATGACAATCTTCAACATGATTGTTCTGATTCCCCTTGCCCCGAAGGCAATCGATTCACTGAAAGATTACGAAAAGAATGTCAAAAAACGAGTATAGCTTGTCTATGACATTTGCTTTGCAACCTTAAAAATAAAAGTCACCGCCTCTTGTATCAACCAAATAGGGAGAGTTGCAAATCATATATGCTGCAACTCTCCCCTTTTCTTTTATAGATGTTAGATAAGCATCTTAACCAAAGCCGCCTACAGGCTAAGCTGCAGCTTTACAGGCTCTTTTCCCGTCAATTCTATGCTGCGCGCATCCGGCTGCATCGTGCCCACATACAGCTCAAAGGTTTTGCCATCCACAAGGCGCTTTCCCGCGTCATCCACAACCGTAAATGCCCGCCCTGTAATCTTAATCTCTGTCTCCACGCAGGCTTCGGCCTGCGCATGTACCCTCTTGAATGCACATAGCGCCGGGTTCTTCGCCCCATATTCCGACTCTGTGTTTTTCACATAAATCTGCACCACATCATCGGTGTCAACGCCGGCCTTATTCTCTGCCTTCACTCTCACGGTTATGTCCGGCAGCCCAAATTCATCTCTCTTATCCGACACGTCAACCACCTCTGCTTCCGTCACCGCCACATCACCGTAAGTCAAACCGAATCCGAACGGATACTGCGCCTTCTTTTCCATGTAACGGTAGGTTCTTCCCGCCATATGATAATCCGTAAAGTCAGGTAAATTATCCAGATTATCGTAAAAAGTAATCGGAAGTTTACCAGAGGGGGAGACTTTTCCAAAAAGAATGTCAGCTATGCCTCTGCCTCCTCTCCCGCCGGGATACCATAGCTGCATAACGGCATTAAAATGCCTTGACGGATAGCTTAAATCAATGGCGCTGCCTGTCATCATGCAGACTACCACCGGCTTGCCGGTACTGGCAACGGCCTCCATCAAGTCTCTCTGCACCTTCGGAAGCTGTAAATCGACCTTATCACCGGAAGCATAACTGTTCCCGGTATCTCCTTCTTCTCCCTCCAGTGTCTCGTCCAGTCCAAGGCATAGGACGACAACATCGCTATGTTCCGCCACAATCTTCGCCTCGGCCAGCCTGTCACCGTTCATCGCTAGCTGCTCCATCTGCTCTGCAAACAAAGCACATCCCTCCGAATAGAGTATCCTGGCCCTGCCGTCCACATAATTGCGTATGCCTTCCGCCACCGTCACATACTCGGAGGAAGTCCCGTGATAGTTCCCCATCAACGCCCGCCTGCTGTCCGCATTTGGCCCAATCACCCCGATGGTTTTCACCTTGTCCAGGTTCAAAGGCAGAATACCGTCATTTTTGAGTAACACGACGCTCTCTTTCGTCATCCGGTCAGCCACCAGGAGATGTTCTTCACACTCCACCGCCTCATAAGTAATCTTATCGTATTCGCTTTCCCCGAAGAGTCCCAACATGTAGCGTGTCGTAAACAGACGCACCGCCGCTTCCGTGATTGCCTCTTCCTTCACCATGCCCTTCTCACACGCCGCCAGCGCATGAAGATAAGTCACGCCGCAGTTTAGGTCGCAGCCTGCATTCAGCGCCATCGCCGCCGACTCGACAGGGGTGGATGTAATCATATGATGTTCATGGAAATCGTTGATGGCCCAACAGTCAGACACATAATGCCCCTGAAATCCCCATTTTTCTCGCAAAGTATCGTGGATTAATGTCTTGCTGCCGCAGCATGGTTCTCCATTCACCCTATTGTAAGCGCCCATCACCGCCTCCACGCGAGCCTCTTTCACAAGCGCCTCAAAAGCAGGCAGATAAGTCTCTTCCATATCCTTGGCAGTGGGCTCCACATTAAACTCATGCCGCACCGCCTCCGGCCCGGAATGCACAGCGAAATGCTTCCCACAGGCGGCGGCCTTCATGACTTCCCCGTCCCCCTGCAGGCCCTTTACATAGGCCACGCCAAGCCTTGATGTGAGGTAGGGGTCTTCCCCATAAGTCTCATGCCCCCTCCCCCATCTAGGGTCACGGAAAATATTCACATTGGGGGACCAGAAAGTAAGTCCTTTATAAATATCCCTGTCTTCCTTAGCGGAATACGCATTATATTTCGCTCTTCCTTCCGTGGCAATACAGTCCGCCACCTGTTCAAGCAATTCCTCGTCAAAAGACGCCGCCATCCCGATAGCCTGGGGAAATACCGTCGCCGTGCCTGCTCGCGCCACCCCGTGAAGACTCTCGCTCCACCAGTTGTATGCCGGGATTCCCAGCCTCTCAATCGCCGGTGCATCGTATCTTAACTGCCCGGCGCGCTCCTCCAGTGTCATCTGTCCTACAAGCTCCTTTGCCTTGCGTCTTGCCTCTTCTCTGTCCATAATTTTTCCCTTTCTCCTAAGATAGATGTACCATAAACTATTTTATGTCAAATGACTGTCTGCAGATGGACTCCGCCTGCACAACACAATCCCGGTCAACAATAACGCCGGAAAAACAATCCCTGCCAGTATCCCCATTTTCAGGTTGTCGCCCAGCGCGCCGGACACCATCCCTACCAGTGTAGGGCCCCCGGAACATCCCACGTCCCCGCCCAGTGCAAGCAGGGCAAACATCGCCGTTCCGCCCCGCGGCAGGGCAGCCGATGCCTTGCTGAATGTTCCCGGCCACATAATTCCCACCGAAAGTCCACAGACGGCACAAGCCACCAGGCTAAGCTGTGGAACCGACACTAGAGACACTCCAAGATAGGATACAATGCACAAAATACTACTGTAAATCATAAATCTGTCCAAATCAATCTTATCGCCGTATTTCCCGTAAAAAGCCCGAGAAGCTCCCATCAAAACGGCAAAGGCCATGGGCCCTGCCAAGTCCCCCGCCGTCTTGGAGATTCCAAGCCCCTTCTCCGCAAAGGTAGACGCCCACTGGCTGACAGCCTGTTCACTGGCCCCTGCGCATACCATCATGACAAGCAGAATCCAGAAAATTTTGATGCCAAACAAGTCTTTTAACCGCAGCCCTTCCACCCCTTCTTCCATCAGCGTGGCAATCGGAACCTTCATAAACGCAATGGCATTGCATACAGGAACAGCCGCCCATATAAGCGCCATAATCTTCCAGTTCCCAATACCAAACACCCGGAAAAATAAAGTGGAAAGAAGTACCACACCCACATGCCCCCAACAGTAGAAAGAATGCAGCATGCTCATTGCCTTTTCTTTATTGTCCGACGGGCAGGCTTCCACCACCGGGCTCACCAGGACTTCAAGCAGTCCCCCGCCGATAGCATACACCATCACCGCAATCAGAATCCCCATGAAAGGGGACCTTAATACTCCCGGCAAAAATGTCAAAAGCACTAACCCTGCCGCTGCCATAAGGTGAGCGATAACTATAGACACACGGTATCCGATTCTATCCACAAATCCCACCGACAACAAGTCCACCAGAAGCTGCACGCCGAAATTAAAGGTCACAAGCAACGTAATCTGAGACAGGGGGATATCATATGTCCTCTGAAATGTCAGAAACAACAGCGGAACAAAATTATTTACAATCGCCTGCACGATATAGCCCACGAAACAGGCTGTGATTGTTTTATCGTATCTGTTTTTCATTCTTATCTCCATTCCGAAGTGCTTTGTTGTGAGGATGCTAGCAGAATTTCAAATTCTGCTCTGCAATCAATAGAATTTGTGACGCTTCGACACAAATTCAAACTGAACATGTTCAATTTGTTGAACTTAACCGCTCATCAGAGATTTTATTCAACCTTTCTCCTTCGTAAGCAAACAGATTGTTTCAATATTATCCGTAAAGGGGAACATGTCCACAGGTGTAATCCGCACCGCGCGGTAACGGCTCTTTTTAGCCAGATAGCCTAAGTCTCTTGCAAGCGTCTCCGGGTTGCAGGAAATATAGACGACTCTGTCCGGGGCAAGCATTACCAGGGCATCCATAAATTCCTCCGTGCTTCCGCTTCTGGGCGGGTCCATGAAGACCACATCCACAGTTTCCTTCGTTTCCGCCAACTGTATCATAAACCTGCCCGCATCATTCTGGTAAAAATCCGCGTTTTTAATACCGTTAATCTTCGCATTCGCCACCGCATCCCGCACGGCGGACTGGTTTAGTTCCACACCGATAACTTTCTTCACATGCCCTGCCACGGCAAGCCCGATAGTACCGATACCGCAATATGCATCAATAACCGTTTCCTTTCCCGTCAGACAAGCATACTCTGCTGCCTTACCGTACAACTTTTCTGTCTGCACCGCATTCACCTGATAAAAAGATTTGGATGAAATGCGAAACGTCCTGCCACACAATACATCCTCAATATAGCCCTTGCCATAAAGCACATGCTCCTTGTCGCCGAGTACCATACTCGTCTTTTTATTGTTTACGTTCAATACAATCGTCGTGATTTCCGGATGCAGTTTACATAATGCTTTTACAAAATTGTTTTTAGACGGAAGAATCGGCGAACCAAGCACTAATACAACCATAATCTGTCCGGTAGCATGTCCAACCCGGATAAGCACATGGCGCAGAAGGCCATACCCCGTATCCTCATCGTAAGCCTTTATCTTGAAAGAACCTGCAAGTTCCCTGACAGAGCCAATAATCTGGTCCGCCTTACGGTCTTCTAACAGGCATTCCTCAACCGGAACCACATCATGTGTCCCTTCCTTGTAAATTCCCGATATAATTCCTCTGCCTTTCTGGAAATCAAAAACGGCATGTACTTTATTGCGGTAGTGTTCCGGCTGCTCCATGCCAATTATCTTATCCATTTTGCCATATCCGCCCAAGAGCTTCTCTACCGTCTTCTGCTTGATTTTAAGCTGCTCCCCATAGGACATGCCCACATAACGGCATCCACCGCATTTTTTCATCACGGGACATCTTCCATAATCCGTTTTCCTGTCCGGACCGTAATCTTTCCGGCCTGGAGTTTTATCTTTTTTCTTATCGCTATCCGGTCTTTTATCTCTCTCCGGCAATATTTTTCCCTGCTCTGTTTTTCTATGGGTTTTCCTGTCTCTGTCTGCTACGCCTGTTACCCGGCTTACTTTTTTATATACTTTCCTGTCTTTATCCATTCTGCCTGCTTTCTTATTTACCGTTTTATTTATTTTCTAGGGCACACATGCCCACTCTTACGTAAACATCACCATAAGAACCGCTACCATCGCAAATGTCATAATGATAACTCCCGCAGCAACGCCCACTATTACCCGCAAAAAGCGCTTTTTCTTACAATGCGCCGCCCCTTCCCTGGTCTTTTGTCCCACGTTGGCATAATGTGCGGCATCCATTTTCCGCTCTGCATAGTCTATTTCACCCTGTATGCCCACCGTATCCTCCTCCGCTTCGGTACGGCTGCGGTAGTACTCGCTCAGTTCTCCCAGTTTCTCCTTCAGAAGCTGCCATGTTTTCACATGAATCTTGTACTTGGCCAGGCAGTCCCCGAAGCGGTGCATATACTCTTTATTGCTCAGCAAAAGTTCTACATTATCCGGCTTAAAAACTTCTTCCCACCCTACAGGGTCAAACAGACCGTCCACCAACAGTTCCTGTATGTCCTGCATAAGCTGCTCCGCCGCCTGACGCTGCTCTTCCCGTTTCGCTTCTTTCTGCCTGGCCGACAATTCTCCCATCGTTTCAAACAGGGGCTCCAATTCATCCCCACTGTCACTGCTTGTTTCTGCCAAATCCAGGCCGTCACTGACCGTTTCCGTTTCAGGCAAACCACTGCCGCCGCTTTGTTCAGGCATCACTACCGGCTGCATGGAACGCTCCGCCATGGCGAGGGCGGCCTCATACGCATCGTGGATTTCCTTCCATTTCTCCGGCTGCTCCTCCGGATGATACTGCCTGACCATCCTGGCATATGCCTTTTTGATTGCCTTCTTATCGTCGGTCGGCTCTATCTCCAATAACCGGAATATGTGTTCATTTTCCATCGCAATCAGTCCTCTTTATCTTCATTCCACTCGTTGAAAAGGCTGTCAATCTCCTTTTCCTCATCATCCATCTCTTCATACCAGCCGCCATCCCCGGACGCCCCGTCGGGAAATACCAGGAAACTGTTCAGTATGCCTTCCACATAGGCAAAAAAGACCGTCGTATACTTCCTCACTCTCGGCACGTGATAGACGTCATGTGACATAACATAACGGAAATACTGCATTTTTTTTACGATATCATTGCGTATTTCCTCCTGGACACACTGTGCAAAAAGGCGCTGTCCCCATTCCAGGACAAAAAGATTTTCTTCCTCTTTGGCCGGATTAACTTTGACTTTCTCTAATTCCTTTAGTTTCTCCTCAATCTCCTCCTGCGTCATCCCCAACCCTTCGTTGACAATCACAAGTTTTTTCACCTCGTCCATGCTGGGGATTCTCACCTGAACTTCCAACACACCGTTGATATCATATGTAAACCGGACAAAACACGCCACTTCTCCCTTTTTTTCTATCGGGATATCAAATGATATTTCACCCAAATATATATTGTTTTCCGCGTACATTTCTTCGCCCTGATAGATTTCAAAACACATGGCAGTCTGGTAATCATGGGCCGTCACATAAGTCTGTTCACGGCTGACAGGAAGAGGCGTATTGCGCTCTATAATAAAAGACATAAGGGACCTGTCCTGCTCCTGGTAATTCATCACGCCCACGCCCAGGGAGAAGGGACAGATATCCGTCAGCAGCACATCTTTCACCTCTTCGTCCCGCTCCATAATCCCTGCGCACACACCGCATCCAAGGGCAATCATATGGTCCGGCTCCATCGTCTCCATATCCGTCCGACCCAGAATATGTTTCAGATATTGTTGTACCACCGGCATCTTACTAGAACCGCCCACCAAAACAATATGGTCGATTTGGTCAACCGGCGTCCTGGAGTCCGTGAGCACCTGTCTGACCGGCTTCGTCATCCGTTCAAACAAAAGTGCACACATTTTTACCAGGTCTTTTCTGGAAATTTCCACCTTTTTACGAAGCTGTGGACAGTTCACTGTCATTTCCGCAGTCTTTTCTTCTGTCAAAGCCTTCTTGCAGGCTTCCGCACTCTTACGGATAATCTCTCTCGTTTGGGGAGTCAGGGAGGCATCGTCGATATCCGCCAGGCGAATGAAGTAGTCAGCCAACTCCCCGTCAAAGTCCCGTCCGCCAAGCCGGTTGTCCCCACTGACAGCCAGAATCTCAATCACGTTGTCAAAGCATTCCACCAGGGAGACGTCCAACGTCCCGCCGCCGAAATCAAACACGAGCATCTTAGCGTCTTCTTCCTGATTCCTGTTCTGGCAGGCGAGCGCCGCTGCCGAAGGCTCATTGATGATACGTTCCACCTTAAGCCCTGCCAAAACGCCTGCACGTTTCGTCCCATTGCGCGCCATATCGTTGAAATACGCCGGAACACTGACCACAGCCTCTGAAACCGGCTCACCCAAATAATTCTCGGCGTCTTCTTTTAACTTCCTTAAAACAAACGCCGAAAGCTCTTCCGGCAGGTAAGTCCTGTCCCCCAGCTTATATTTGCGCGGCGTACCCATGAAACGTTTAAAGACGGAGGCGCTTTGCTGCGGATGGGAAGAGAGTCGTTCTTTCGCCGTCTTCCCTACATATACCGTGCCGCCCTCCCCTATGCTCACCACACTGGGCGTCAGGTATTCCCCAAATGCATTAGGAATCAACGTGCTTTTTCCATCCTGCCATACCGCCGCCAGACTGTTGGTCGTACCCAAATCAATCCCGATAATTCTTCCCATAGTCCCTCCTGCTAACCAGAACATAAAGCCAACAGGCAGCCTTTTCATCATATCACAGGTTCTGCTTCCTATCATTATAAAAAGGCTGTCGCATCAGCTACAGCCCAATCATACCACATATTCTTCCTATGTAAAACCCTTACACCGTTCCTACTTCCACATATTCCATACCTTCCACAAGGCCTTTGGCTAACATGCTGTCCGCCTCGTTTATGCGGATTGTAAATACGTTCTTCCCCGTGCCAGGACTGCCAAGAAATCTCTGCCACAGCCGCCTCTCCTGCCATTCAATAAAAAACGAGATACGGTTCCTGACTAAAAGCTTCTCCAACTGGTCTTTACTCTCCACACTATATACTTTACAAAACGGAATCTCATGATTAAAAAAAAGTGCATTAAAACTAATTGCTTCCACAACACCACCCCCATAAAACTAAATTCGCATGAATCTCCCCTTATACTTAGCTTTATGTTAACTTGCAGAATCATTATACACTAAATGCGAAGCAGAAAGCAACTACTATTACCAATTTCATTATATTAACTTAAATTTTAAATGACCGGACACACAAATATTTTGCATTCACAACATTCAATACGCAATCTCCGTCCATGGGCGTTTCTTCTTCTCAAGCCAGTAATCCTTGCGGCTTTCATACTGTCCGTTCAACCAGTCTGCCGCCTTTTCAACACCTTCTGCCGTCAGAGGAAAATACACCGACTCCCTCAAATGCTCCGGTGTGCGCAGCATGCCTAAAGGTTCAGGCCAAATCGTCGCCTGAATCACATCCTCCTCGCCGCGCTTCACCTTCTTAAGCATGTACCTCATCCCATCCATACTGCCGGAATACTCTTCCTTCTTGACATAGTTGAGGGGATGGAATGTTTCTTTATCTATCATGTGAATGCCTCCTTAACCTGTCTTTTTATCCACCCATATAGCAGAAGATTCTATTTCTTGTCTTTGCTGCCTTTTCCCTTTTCGCCCGTTTTCTTAACATTCACTCTTCCACATTTTTGAATAAAAATCAGGTTATCTTCTATCATATCTTATATTTTGGACATAGAAAAACCTTGAAAGACTACACTTCCAAGGTTCTCCATTATCGGAATGACAAGACTTGAACTTGCGACCTCTACTTCCCTAAAGTAGCGCTCTACCACCTGAGCCACATCCCGAAAGTATAAATACGCTCCACCAAAAGCATATTTATATTATAACTAAAATCCACAACAATTAATTTACTATATATGTCTTAATTTGTCAAGATAATTTTATCGTAAATAAAAGATAATTTTGTGCAAAGTCTCAATCCTGTGCATCCTGTCCCCTCTCTTTGGCTTCCCGGAATGCGGCGTCAAACACAGGCGACGCCTTTTTTAAGGAGAGCGGCTTCCCTTCACGGTTCAAGAAACAATGCTTGCTACTGCCAATTGTCCTGACTTCCTGGCTCAACTTATCCTTGATGATATAGGACAGTTCCAGCCTCACACCGTTATACTTCTCAATCCTTGGATATATCTCCACCCTGTCCCCGAAATGTACCATGGATTTATAAACACAGCTTACCTCGAGCACAGGGCTGATAATACCCATCTCTTCCATGTCTTTGTAATTCACGCCTATCTGCTCCATATACCATATGCGCGCCGACTCAAACCATCTGATATAATTGGAATGATGAATAATTCCCATCTGGTCCGTCTCATAATACTGCGCCTGATGCTCATAAATTACCATATTTTTCTCCATTTTAGCGCCTCTTTTGTCTCAACCTTGTTCACTGAGGGTAAACCGGCGCATTAAACAAATTTGTGACAAGCAAAGCACAGACACAAATTGTACAATAGGATTTTAAAGTGTTTACTTACGCTCCAGAATAGCCAGTAAATACTCCCACGTCCTTTTGACGGAAGCAATGTCAAGGCTTTCCTCCACGGTATGCACGTCAGACATATCCGGCCCGATTGACACACAGTCAAGCCCTTCTATCTTAGCCGCCAAAATACCGCATTCCACTCCCGCATGTATGGCCTCCAAGACCGGTTTCTTCCCATACATCTCTTCATAGACCACGGACACGATATCCCGCAGCGGCGAATCCTTACGGTAGGCCCATCCTGTATAAGAATTTTTCACTTCCACAGACGCGCCTAGTCCGCCCGCAATATCCTTCATCTGACGGCAAAGCTCATCCTTCTCTTCATTCACGGAGCTTCTCACTGCATAAGACAGTTTCAGTTCGTCTCCCTCCAGGACAACGATTCCCAGATTTAAAGAAGTCTGCACCAGTCCTTCCAGTTCCATACTCATGGCAACCACACCGTTGGGCAGTTTGCGCAGACACGCAAGGGCCTGTGCGGTGGAAGATACGGAGTATACGGGACGCTGCCCGTCTGAATCCAATACGCTGCATTCTACGCAAAATCCTGCATCGTTGTCACCAAGTTCTTCTTTGATGATGCTTTCTTCTTCCCTCACGCTGGAAACTGCCTCATCTATGTGATTTATGTCAACCAAAACCAAAGCTTCCGCTCCTCTTGGGATGGCATTATCAGCCATACCGCCCCGCATATCTGCCAGGCGCACATGAAACTGCTCTGACAATCTCAACACAATCCGCCCAAGCAGGCAGTTCGCATTTCCTCTTCCTTTATTGATTTCGATTCCGGAGTGTCCGCCTTGTAAGCCGGTGACTTTTACTTTCAGCAATTCTTCCTGGTCTGTCATCTCTTCCGGCTGCAATGGTATGTCTACGTCCACCTTGGCGCCCCCTGCGCAGCTTGTGATAATTACACCTTCTTCTTCCTGGTCAAGATTGATAAGCCTTTTTCCTTTCAGCATAGACAAATCAATACCCTGCGCCCCGTCCATACCGGTCTCCTCGTTCACCGTCAGGATGACCTCCAGACGCGGGTGGCTGATATTTTGCGCATCCATCAATGCCATGGCGTAGGCCACCGCAATACCGTTATCCCCGCCCAGGCTTGTCCCTTCCGCATGGATTCTGTTATTCTCCACGCAAAGCCGCAGTGGCTCTTTTGTCATATCAATGTCGCATCCCGGCTTCTTGACCGCCACCATGTCCATATGCCCCTGCAAAATATAGGGTTCCTCCTGCTCATATCCCGACGTTGCCTCTTTGACCATGATAATATTGAGCAACTCGTCCTGTATACACATAATCCCTCTGTCATCGGCAAATTTTTTCAGATAATCACTAATCTGCCTTACATTACCGGAGCCACGAGGTATTCTGGTAATCTCCTCAAAAAAACGAAATACACTCTTTGGTTCCAACCCTTCCAATACACCCATCTGCCTGCCCTCCAAATTTTTTATATTCTGAGTCCCTGTGATGTTTTGAATTAACACCCCGCGGCATTTTTCACACCACTGTCATATATTTTACCATATTATATGCATATTGCGCCATACTTATAAAAAAGTTGGCCAGACGGCCAACTTTGCAAGAATCTGCACGGCAAATTCTTGTTTGAACCTTACCACGTTATGGTGTACTTTCCTATAACATAAAAAAACGAGCTTCGCTCGTTTGCGAGATTTGCCTCCGGCAAACTCGGATAAGCGGAGGAATTTCCTATATGGATTAGGGTGTCAAAAGGTGCCATCATAAAATTTCACTGGCAAATTGCACAAAATGTTCACGAAGTTGTCCTTCGCAGGAATATGAGATTTTCTTAATATTCCGTGAAGTCTCCAGTAATTTCGGGGCATGGACGCCCCGAAGAGCCCGATGTTCGCCCGGATGGTGAATAGAGGGCGGTTACGTCCGTTTCCTTAAATTCCCCGGAATATTTTAGAAAATCCATATGACGCAGACGGACACAAGGGAACATTTTGTGCAATTTGCCTTCACAACTTATAAAATGCACCTTTTGACACTCTAATCCTATAACATAAAAAATCATTGCCCGGCAGCGACGATTCGAAGAATACTTCGCGTGCTCGGATAAGCGAAAGAATCTCTGTCACTCTTTCATCCTGTGCATGACTTCGTTGCCGCCTGTGCCGAAATAGTCATGCAGCAATTTGTATTCTTTGTAAAGCCTGTGATAAGCTTCCACGTTTCCGGGAACCGGTTCATACTTCTTCTCCCCGGTTTTACCCATGGAACGCGCGGCTTCATTGACTGATGCATAACCGCCCGCTTCCACGCCTGCCGCTACCGAGGCGTAGACCGCGGCTCCAAACGCCGAACCTTGCTCTGTGGAACTGGTAAGAATTGTTTTCCCCAGTATGTCAGCGTAAAGCTGCATCATAAAAGGGTTCTTATGCACGATACCGCCGCAAGCATACAATTCTTCCGCTACAATACCACCCTTTGCAAACTCCTCAAAAATAGCGCGCATCCCAAAAGCCGTGGCCTCCAAAAGTGCACGGTATATCTCCTCCGGCTTCGTCCCCAGCGTAAGCCCCAATATCATACCAGTAAGTTTGGCGTCCGCAAGGCAGGAACGGTTACCGTTCCACCAATCCAAGGCAATTAAACCGCTCTGACCGGGTGCAAGCCGCGACGCCTTACCGCTCAACAACGTATGGATTGAAACGCCAAGTCTCTGTGCCTCTTTCTCGTAAGCGCCCGGCACACAGTTTGACACAAACCAGTCAAAAAGGTCGCCTACCGCACTTTGCCCCGCCTCGTAGGCGTAAAGTCCCGGCAGCACCGCATTCCTGACACAGCCGGAAATGCCTTGTACATAGGAGAGCTTCTGCGAACAAAGCATCATACAGCAAGAGGTACCCAAAATCATCAACGCCTTGTCAGGACCGTCGATTCCCGCAGAAGGCACCGCCACATGGGCGTCAATCAAAGAAGCCGCCACCGCAGTTCCCGCTTTCAGCCCTAACCTGTCCGCCGATTCTTGAGTCAGTTTTCCGGCACATTCCCCCACCTGCACCTGTCTTCCTTTCAGTTTCTCCTTCAATGAAACAAGAGGCGGATGAAGCGCCCACATGAAATCCTCAGAGGGATAACCATCCTCCTCATTCCAAAGAAGCTTGTACCCGGCGTGACACATGCAGCGCGTCACTTCCCCTGTCAGCAGATAGACAAGGTAGTCGCTCACCTCTATAAAGTTATCCGTGGCTTCATACAAATCCGGCGCTTTCCCTGCAATCTCCAAAAGCTTCGGGAGCATCCACTCTGCGTTCACCCTGCCGCCGCAGCGCATCATAAAATTTTCTTTGCGCCTATTGGCAAGCTCCGTTATGCGCTCCGCTTCCGCCTGGGCGCCATGATGCTTCCATAGCTTCAACTGTGCATGGGGATTCCTCTTAAACCGCTCCGTTTTACACAGCGGCTTTCCACTCTCCGTCAAAGGCAGGAAAGTGGAAGAAGTGGCGTCAATGCCTATACCGATTATGTCCTCCGCCTTGCAGCCGGATTGCTCAACGGCTCCGCGGATTGTCTCATACATCGCCTCCACATAGTCGTCGATTTCCTGAAGTGCATAATCCGAAGGAAGTTCTTCTTCCGTTCCTGGTACGGTGCGCAGGACACCGTGAGGATACGCGTACACGCTTTCCGAAACCACTTCTCCGTCATTCACACCCACTATAACAGCCCGTGCCGAGAGCGTCCCATAATCCAACCCGATTACATACTTCTCCACTTGCGCACAGCAGGCATCATCCATGGCCATATTGTTATGTATCGCCCTGCCTCCCTTTTCCGTTTGTTTTTCCATCTTCATCCCCCGTTCCGTCCTGCACACTTGGGCAGCTTCCAAAGCGTATGGTACTAGTCTTCCCCGCAATATTTTTCCACAAGCTTCTTCGCCGCGCTGTCCAGTTCACCGATATCCCACATCAACTGCAGTACCGTATAACGGTCGCGCAGCTCTTTCCCATAGCGCACGCTGTCGTACACATATTCCCGGGCAATCCCCACATCCGCTGGTACTTTCGCTGCCCCCATATCTTCGAGCACATGATATATCCTGGCTGCCTTCGGCGCTTCCTTGGCAAGCGTCCGGATTTCATCCCATCTCTCTTCGATAACCGTAAGACGCTCCAACAAACCCTCAGGGTCATTCTTCTTAGCATTCTTCTCCAACGCGATAATCCCTTCCGCCCCGCTCCGGTAACAGCGGCGCATTTCTTTCTCCCACTCTTCCATAGAAGGACGCGCAGGAATCTCCTCACGTATTTTGGCAAAATCCGGTTTTTCCATCTGTGCCAGCATATTGTAAAGCTCTAACATCAGCACAGTGCCGATGCCAACCTTGGTGCCATGAAGCACTGCCGGAACACCGTCAAAAAGAAACTGCATCTCCCAGTAATGGGACTGGTGGTGTTCCGCGCCGGATGCCGGACGTGAATTGCCGGAGAAATCCATGGCAATACCGGAAAGTACCAACGCTTCTGTCAAAACGGCTACTGCCTTGCTGTCATGGGATGCCAATCCTTCCGTGCTCTCCATCGTCTGCTCCACCGCCGTCCCCATGATACCCGCAATCTTGTCGCAGTAATACTCACCGTTCACGATATGGGAAAGCTTCCAGTCGAGAAGACAGTTATATTTACCAAGGATGTCCGCCGCGCCTGCCGCCAACATCTTAAGCGGCGCCGCAGCCATAATTTCAGGGTCACAGACAAGCGCAAGGGGCTCCTGTGCCGGAAAAGTAATCTTCATATTGTTAAAAATTAAGGGTGCCACGCCACTCACAAGCCCGTCCATCGACGGCGCTGTGGCAACCAACATAAAAGGTCTGCCAGTGATATAGCTGAAATAGCGTCCCAAATCATTGATGGTCCCGGTTCCCACAGAGATAAGAATATCCGCCTCTTTATCATTGGCCATGGCAATACTGCCAAGTGCATGTTCATCCGCCGCCAAATCCCCGTTCTCCGGGCTTGTAAGCACGTGAGACGTAAACCGGATTTGCGCTTGGTGAAGCACATCCTCCACCTGTTTTCCTGCAATCTCATGGGTATGGGTATCGGAAATCAAGTATGGCTTCGTATATCCTAATTGTGTCAAAAGCGCCGGAATCTTCCCAATCGCGCCCGGTTCAAAAATATAATGCGCGAACAATGACTTATGTGTCCGTCCGCAGCTACATTCAAAAGTACAGTTTAAATATGGTTCCATAGATTGGCTTTGCATATAAAATTCCCTCGCTTCTTTTTTTGCAGGCGCCTGACGCCGTAAGCCTCCTGTCCTTCGGATTTTCCAGGCAGGCTCGCCTGATATTTTTCATTATACCTTTCCATCTTTGAATATTCAACATTTTACTACAATCCGGGCCAAATTAGAAATATCTTATGACAGAATAAAAACATATTTTCTATAAAAAAACGAGCTTCGCTCGTTTGCGACCTTCGCTCGTTTGCGACCTTCGCTCGTTTGCGAGATTCGCCTTCGGCAAACTCGGATAAGCGGAGGAATCTCCTATATGGATTAGGGTGTCAAAAGGTGCCATCATAAAATTTCACTGACAGATTGCATAAAATGTTCACGAGGTTGTCCTTCGTAGGAATATGAGATTTTCTTAATATTCCGTGAAGTCTCCAGTAATTTCGGGGCATGGACGCCCCGAAAAGCCCGATGTTCGCCTGGATGGCGAATAGAGGGTGGTTACGTCCGTTTCCTTAAATTTCCCGGAATATTTTAGAAAATCCATATGACGGAGACTGACACAAGGGAACATTTTATGCAATTTGCCTTCACAACTTATAAAATGCACCTTTTGACACCCTAATCCTATAGAGTAAAAAAAGGAATCCGGATATAGCTATCCCAGATTCCTTTATCACACTTCATTATAATCCCCATTCCGGGGCGTTTTATATTGCCCTGTCTTGTCCTTATTTCAGGTTCGACTTAGCAAGTTCTGCCAATGTGGTGAACCCGGCAGCATCATTGACTGCCATTTCGGAAAGCATCTTCCTGTTAATCTCCACACCGGCACTCTTCAGTCCATACATAAATTTGCTGTATGATAAACCATTCATCCTTGCTGCCGCATTGATACGTGCAATCCACAGTCTTCTGAACTGACGTTTTCTTTCTTTTCTTCCTGCATAGGAAGATGCAAGCGCTCTCATTACGGATTGCTTTGCCACTCTATATTGTTTAGACCTTGCGCCTCTATATCCTTTTGCAAGTTTTAATACTCTGTTATGTTTCTTTCTAGCGTTCATACCGCCTTTGATTCGTGCCATGTCTTTTTCCTCCTTATGACTAAAACTTGGTTTTCCGCCTTACAGATAGGGCAGAATCTTCTTCATATTCTTAACGTTCGTTGCATCTGTCATAGTAGGTTTTCTAAGATTTCTCTTGGTCTTAGCAGATTTCTTGGTTAAGATATGGCGTTTATAAGCTTTGTTTCTTTTTAATTTACCTGTTCCGGTCACTTTAAAACGCTTTGCAGCTGATCTGTTTGTCTTCATTTTAGGCATTGCAAAATTCCTCCTATATTAATGTATTTGTGAGATATCAGTCCAAGACATCAATCTATTTCAACTAAGCAGCTATCGCTTCTCAGCTAAAAACATCGTCATACTCCTGCCTTCCACCTTCGGCGCCTTATCGACCACCGCAATATCGGAAAGCGCCTGGGCAATATCGTCCAGAATATGCTTGCTGTTATTCATATGAGCCATCTCACGCCCACGGAAACGGAGCGTAATTTTCACCCTGTCACCTTTGCTGATAAACTTCCTGGCAGCATTAATCTTCGTGTTCAGGTCATTGGTATCAATATTCGGAGACAGACGTATCTCCTTAATCTCAACGGTCTTCTGCTTCTTCTTGGCTTCCTTCTCTTTCCTGGTCTGCTCGTACTTGAACTTACCATAGTCCACAATCTTGCAGACAGGCGGTTTCGCCGTCGGGGCTATCTTGACCAGGTCAACACCCGCCTCTTCCGCCAGCCTCATGGCTTCCCTCGTCGGCATTACGCCAAGCTGTTCACCATTCTCGCCGATTACACGCACTTCCTTGTCTCTAATCTGTTCGTTAATGAATAATTCGCTAATGATTTTTCCCTCCATACCCATAGAAAATAAAAAAAGTAAATTTGCTTCGCAAACTCGGAAATAACCGAAAGCCTTAATTTTATTTCGCAAATTATCTTTGCGAGACTTGCTTCGCAAACTCCGAAATAACCCAAACCTTAAATTTTTTTGCAAATTAACTTTGCAGGTTTTGCTTCGCAAACTCGGAAATAACCCAAAAATTTCCTATACAATAAAAAAAGCGGACACATAACTATCCACTCATCCGTTCATCCAATCCTTCTCTGCAACCGACATATATCCGTCTTCATATCTGCCGCCTGTACGCCTAAAGATTAAAATATGAACACTTGCGAACCCTATTGTTGCAAGGTGAGAGTAGATACTCTGCTTGGTTGTTATGCGCTTTCACACATGTGTTATCATAGCACAGCATAGTGTCTGTGTCAACTGGTTTATAAAATTATATGTTCACAGCTTTTTCATTTACTCTACCCGTATCGTCGACGCACTTGCTTCATACGCTTCCATATAGTCATAATCACTCGTTTGGGAATATGTAATCATATAACTCTTGTCCGCATTGATGGCGTACTCAAGCTGTGTAATCTGAATCCTGCCGATTTGATAATGGCACAGGATGCGGAAGGCCGGATATCCGTCAATCTTGATTCTCTCAAAGCTGTCCACGTTCACCGTAATGTCTTCCTCATAAGCTTCCTTTAGGCTTTCCTGAGCCTGCGTCTTAAAGGTTTCCTCCGTCAATAGCTGCAGCGTCTTGTCCTGCTCCGCCTCCATATAGTAGATAGAAGATGCATCGATGGGATACCTGTCCGTCACATACATTCCCGCCATCCCTTCCGACTCGGCAAACCCTTCCGGGAGCTCAAACGTACATCCTGTCGTAGAACGGCTCGGTTCCATCACGGAAGTGTCCAATTCGTTTTCTTCCAAAAGCTCCGCCGTAAGTTCATCCCGTATTCCCTGTTCTATCTCCCTCTGCGCCCTGGCTGCGTTGGTCATCTCCTTCGCCTCATTGACATCTTCTGGTGAAACTTCCATGTCACTGTCCTCTGTGTCAGCCTGTTCAGGTATATCCTTCTGCTCACTACTTTCACTCCCGTCAGCCTCCGGTGCGGCATCTTCCTGCGCACTGGCTGCATCTGTGCCGTCCTGCCCGGGCGCCTCTTCGTTCTGTACAGGGGCATTCGTTTCCACCGTGTCAGCTTTTCCACATGCAGGCAAAAACACAGCGATACCGGCCACAGCAAAAAATATCAGGGCATGTTTCCCAAGTCCCAAGAACCATTTATTTTTCAAATCCATACCTCCATGTTACTTCTCTCAACTTATGTACCCACAAAAGTACAGCACTCCCCTCTCGGGAGCCTTGCTGTACTTCTGCAGACATGTCCGCCCTTGTCCTTACGGAATCAACTTTGAAAGTAAATCCGTATCTTCCGGGCATCCCGGACAGTAATTTCCTTACGCTTCTTTAAACGTAGCGCACTCTGTCCCGGCAGCATTCAACGCGCCGCCGCCTTTGATATCCACGTGTTCCGCATGGCATTTATAATTTGTATTATACACACATTTAGTTGCTTCGCAATCGATGCTGATTGTCCTGCAAGGATGCTCCAATGAACTGGTATAGGAACCTTCCTTCTTCTGGGCAAAGCTCTCACAACATGTATCGTTGCAACAATCCGCATGTTTGCCGCCTACCATAATATCGCCTTTGCAACAGCATTTCTCCTTATTGTAAGAACAATTCTCAACGCCACATTTTAATTCTGCCATAATAACCCTCCATTCTTGCTATGCCAGCAAATTTGTACGCTCTTACATGGTTATTATGGTCTTTCCAACGAAATCTTATACAGGTTAAACCAATATCTTTCCAGCAGATAACTCCCTGTCTCATCAACTTGCAGCCCGTCCGCTTTCCATTCTGCCACAATATCCTCACGGCTGTTAAAACTGCCGATAAACCAAACCTTTCTGCCATCCCTGCACCACGCCTTAATCTGCCCCGTCTCTTCTAGCGTGCCGTAAGGCCGGACAATGTCCTGGATTAAAGTTTCAGGCGTCCCACGCCAAAGATAACTTTCCGTCTGACTGTCCAAATAGTAACTCGTCACCGCCTGGACCTGGTCAAAATTATATAGGACAATGTCCTGCGGCGCAATGGAAGTTAATGCCTTTCGCGTCTCTTCCATCAACAAAATCTTATATTCTTCCTCACCCCTGAATGCCCTATAATCCCGCAGGCCGACAACAAGCACAAGAAGCATAATGCCAATGGAAATTTTACGTATAAGTCTCTTGCCATCCCTTGCCATCTCCTCAAGCGCGACCACAAAGCTCAGCCAGAAACATCCCATGGCAGGCACCATATACCGGTAGACAAAAACCGGACGCATCAAAAAAGAAGCCGCAAAACCAAATAGAACCACCCCTGCAAGCACGCCGACGCCCGCCAGGATAAAGCATGATTTATCTATATCATAATTATGCCCGTTTTTCGTATTTTCTCTGCTATAATGGTATAGTTTAATTATTGCATGCAAAAGGGCAGTTGCATAGGCTACAAACAATATAACAGCAAACACCGTACTAAAGACTGCATCCGTAAAAGCAGGTTTCGTCAGAAATTTCACGCAACCGCCCAGTGAACGCCATGTCAGCGGAAGAATCCAGTAATTCTCCCGGACCGCTGTAATCTGGCCAAAAAGCGCCAAAAGCCATGGCCCATATCCTATGGCAGTGAGCCCTGCATATAGCAGCCACTCTTTGATTCTTCCACGGTCTTTTATGAAAAACATAAGCAGCACATAAAAATATACCATAGCCGCCGCAACGCAGGCGAAATACTGCGTATATGCCGCCGCAAGCCCATATAATACCATAGCCGTCCCGTGCATACGCCGTGCACGCCCAAGGCCGCCCGCGTCCTGTACGCCCGCCCTGTCTGTTGTCCGTAAGCCGCACACGTCAGGAGCGCCAACACTGTCCGCTGTCTGTAAGCCGCATCCACCCGACCGCCTGCCGCCTCCTGCCACCGTTAACTCATAGCCGTGCAAAAATGCCGCCGTCACAAACAACAACGCCCACCCATACATCCGCACTTCCACCATATAAGCGCTAAGCTGCGGCATGGCCATCACACAGAATAAAAACAACCCGGCAGTCAATGTGCCAAACCCTTTTCTCACCAGGCTAAGGCCATAGATGAATAAAATAAAATAAGGCAATACCGAGACGATTTTCGCCACCGCTACAGGGCTTATCTGCACCGAAGCAAATTTACATAAGTCTACAAATAATTTTACAATGCAATAGTATAACGGCGGATGCACATCCCGCGCCGTAAACCCTATTAAATCACCGTAGGAATGTTCTATCATTCCCACGGTGAATAACTCATCATACCAGATATCGCTGCTAAAACACAACGTCAGGCTTTTTAAAAGCATCATCACACCGATTCCCAGAAAGAAATATCCCATGACATCTTTCTTACAGGGTATTCTTGGTTTCTGCTCCATACTGTAATTTACTCCATATCCATTCTCATAGGGGAAAATATGCACAACGGAAAATGCCTTTCTCCCGGTTCCCTATTTCTTCTCCTCCTGCGGTATTTCTTCCCGAATCTCTTTCGTCCTGATTTCCTTGCAGATTTGCTCGATAAACTCCTGTAAAGGCTTCACACCTTCATCCCCCGCATAACGGCTTCTGACAGATACGGTCCTGTCCTCCGCTTCCTGGGCGCCAACTACAAGCATATAGGGCACTTTTGCCAGTCTCGCCTCGCGGATTTTGAAACCAATCTTCTCGGAACGGTTGTCGGCCGTCACATCAATGTCATTCCTTGCCAGTTCCTTCCTAATCTCCTCCGCATACTCCTCATATTTCTCAGAAATGGGCAGAACGCGTACCTGCTCCGGACACATCCATGTAGGGAACTTGCCCGCATACTTCTCAATCAGCCATGCCAACGTCCTCTCATAACATCCCAGGGATGTCCTGTGAATAATATAAGGACGGACTTTATCGCCATTTTGGTCAATGAAATACATATCAAACTGCTCTGCCAAGAGCGCGTCCCACTGAACCGTTATCATGGTGTCTTCCTTGCCATATACGTTCTTGGCATTAATGTCCACCTTCGGCCCATAGAAAGCGGCTTCGCCCACTTCTTCTACGAAGGGAAGCTCAAGCTCCTCCAGAATATTGCGGATATGCGCTTCCGTCTCATTCCATACTTCCGGCTCACCGATGTATTTTTCCGGATTCTCCGGGTCCCACTTGGACAAATGCCAAGTGATATCATTCAAGAGCCCTAGGGTTGACATAATATGTTTTGCCAAAGCAATACAGCCCTTAAACTCCTCCACCATCTGGTCCGGCCTGACAACCAAATGTCCCTCGGAAATCGTAAACTGACGCACTCTGGTCAGCCCGTGCATCTCTCCCGAATCTTCGTTACGGAACAATGTGGAAGTCTCGCCATAGCGGATGGGCAGGTCACGATAGGAATGCTGTGTATTCTTATAACAATAATACTGGAACGGACAGGTCATAGGACGAAGGGCAAACACTTCTTTATCCTTTTCCTCATCCCCCAAGACGAACATGCCTTCTTTATAATGGTCCCAATGTCCGGATATTTTATACAAATCGCTCTTTGCCATAAGAGGCGTCTTTGTTCTCACATAGCCCCACTCTTTATCCTCCAGGTCCTCAATCCAGCGTTGAAGCTTCATGACCATCTTCGTGCCCTTAGGCAAAAGGAGCGGTAAGCCCTGGCCGATAACGTCCACCGTGGTAAAAAGCTCCATCTCCCTACCCAGTTTATTGTGGTCCCGACGCTTAATGTCCTCCAAGTGCTCCAGATACGCCTGTAACTCCTCTTTCTTCTGAAAAGCCGTCCCATAAATACGCTGTAACTGCGCCTTGTTGGAATCGCCCCGCCAGTATGCCATAGACGAAGAAATCAATTTGTAAGCCTTAATGTTCTTCGTGCTCATCAGATGGGGGCCTGCACACAAGTCTATAAAGCCGCCCTGGTCATAAAAAGAAATTTCCGCATCATCCGGCAGGTCGCAGATAAGCTCCACCTTGTAGGGCTCCCCTTTTTCCTCCATGAATTTAATCGCCTCCGCCCTGGACAGGGTAAAGCGTTCTATCTTATGCCCTTCCTTGATGATTTTCTTCATCTCCGCTTCCAATTTGTCCAAGTCTTCCCTGGAAAATGGCGCAGCGTCAAAATCATAATAAAAACCATCCTCAATCGCCGGGCCGATGGTCACCTTAGCATCCGGGAACAACCTCTTGACCGCCTCCGCCAGGACATGGGACGCCGTGTGACGGATAACCTTAAGTCCTTCAGGGTCATTGGCCGTCAGAATATTCAAGCTGCAGTCTCTGTCAATCACTGTGCGCAAATCTTCCACACTGCCGTCCACTTCCCCGGCGCATGCCACCCGGGCAAGCCCTTCGGAAATATCCGCCGCAATCTCATAAATGCTCATCGCCTGTGCGTATTCTTTACAAGAACCGTCTTTTAATGTAATTTTCATGTCATCGTCTCCTTCTCTCTTTTTTACCATATAAACCTTATCAGGGAAATTCTTCCCTAACGCCCGCAGGCAATCGCCCGGCTGGTTGCCCGCGAAAATAAAAAAACGAGCTTTGCTTGTTTGCGAGCTTTGCCTCCGGCAAACTCGGATAAGCGGAGGAATTTCCTATACAGATTAGGATGTCAAAAGGTGCCATCATAAAATTTCACTGACAGATTGCATAAAATGTTCACGAAGTTGTCCTTCGCAGGAATATGAGATTTTCTTAATATTCCGTGAAGTCGCCAGTAATTTCAGGGCATGGACGCCCCCGAAAAGCCCGATGTTCGCCCGGATGGCGAATAGAGGATGGTTACGTCCGTTTCCTTAAATTTTCCGGAATATTTTAGAAAATCCATATGACGCAGACGGACACAAGGGAACATTTTATGCAATTTGCCCTCACAACTTATCTAATCCTATAAGATAAAAAATCCCCTGCACTGCCACTACGGCAATGCAGAGGACGTATATCTACGTGGTTCCACCTCGCTTGTCCCGTGCGCACATGACGGCTTACCGGAACCTCTCATTGGACTGTAACGTAAGTCAACGGGCCGGATTGGGGCCACTCAGAGTTAGTTTTCAAATATTTCCGGCAAAAGCGCTTTCAGCACAGGGCGCTTCTCTCTGCTGCGTTCCATATTTTACTCTTCTCTTCAACGTGTTATATCTATATTCTTATCGTCTTATTCTATTTGTATTCTATGCCAAGCCGCCCGAAATGTAAAGCATTAATTTTAGTTGACATAAAACACTACTCTTCTTTTCATGCAATAAGTATCATGTCTCAGGCATTTTTGCCGCAGCATTTCTTATATTTCTTACCGCTTCCGCAAGGGCAAGGGTCGTTCGGGTAAATCTTCGGTCCTTTATGAATTGTTGTGGACTCCTTCTGCTCTTTGTACAGGCTCTTCCTCGTCTCCTCGTCAAAAATGTCGTTCCACTCTTCTAACCCATAAAGCCAGTCTGCACCCGCAGCCACCATATTTTTATACAAAAGAGCCTTGTCAAACCCAAGATTCACTTTTGTATCTTCTTCCATCTCCTCAATCGGATTCGCTTCCTTCAAGCTCTCGTTAATGCCATCCAGAAAACCTACCATCGTCATAATATCAACATCATATTTCTCCGACAGTTCTTTCACGGTTCCTTCAACTACTTCATCAGGATTTTTCAGAAGCTGCGCATAGATTTCTTTCTCCTTCAAGAAATATGCCGACCAAAGCCTCTGTAAATCACCTTTATTGGCAGTCTCGGAATATGCCATATCGCGCCACTGTTTTAATAATGCCATTGTATTATACCACCTTTTGTCCTGTAATCTTAAGCAATGCCGTATGCCCTGCATATAACGAAGCAGGCACTAAACATTGCCGCATTTGATACCTAAGTATATAACATTTCCGCGGAAATGTAAATTTATATTTCTTTGAATCGGCATTTTACCTCTATTTTTAAGAAATTTTTAAAAAAATATTTTTTATATGTATAAGCCACGCGAAACAGGTAATAATGATATTAGTCAAAAGATAAGGAAATACTTATCCTCCCCTAAAAGGAAGCCTCTAGGACTGCGGAAGCCGCGGTTTTAGGGGTTTCCGCTATGTTTAAGGATAGCATTTTAGAAAATATAGAGGTCAAGCGGAAACTTCTCAAATAACTTATATATTCGCCTGTTCCTAGTTCAGTTCAATTTTTCTCTCTGATGCAATGGTCAAATAGCTCTTCCATCCTTTTGTAATTACATAAAAAAGAATCCTCACTTGCCCTCAGCATTTCTTTTCCACTAACATTTGCAAAATTTATCGCATAACCGGCCTGAAGCGCTAATGTCCTGATAAATTCCCGTTGGCAACGCCCGTTGCCATCCCGAAAGGGATGTAAAGCATTAATTTCTGAAAAATAGTATGCCAATCTGGCAGAAATTTCTTTTTCTGTCAAGCCCTGTAGATAATTTTCCTCTTTCATCTCTCCAAAAATCTTTTCCGCCTGACTTTCTATAAATTTTACATTACAGAACATGTTCCCTTTGGCAATGTCAACCTCTCTTATCATACCTGCCCATTCGTATACGTCCTGAAAGATGTACTTGTGGATAGATTGCAGGTGCTTTAAGTCAAACTTTCCCTGGATGGGCCTATCCACTAATTCCAAAATGCGAAGCATTGTCAATCTCCTTTCCAGTTGCCTAAGCTGTTCCCTGTCTCGTATTCCTAACCTGTTCTTTAAAACATCCGAATCCGGATAGCAGTATACCCTATCTGACATTATCTGACTTCTCCCATGATTCGTTTCCGCAGTTCATCTCCTGACGCTTCCCCATTTTTATAAGCGTACAATATTTTTATATCATCTTCTGTCAAATGCATTCCTTCAAAATCCATTGTGGCTTCCACTTCTTTTACTGCTTCTGTTGTAGTATATGTCGGACGGTTTATTTTCACTTCAAAGGGAATCCCTTCAGTAAGAATAATCTGTTTTATCATCATATTAACCACCGCAGATAAATTAGTTCCTAACTTTTCCAAAATCTCTGAAGCTTTTTGTTTATCTTCTGCGGAAGTTCTCACTTGCAACAACGAAGTATTAGACATAGTATCATCCCCTTTTTATTTTCATTATACTACATAGTAATTACATTGTAAACAAAGACCTATCAATTACGATTACATTCAGTATTGCTACTCTTATTTTTGAACTAACAATAATAAGTTTACTCTTTTATAAATATATTAATTTATCTTTCCGCTGTTTTACTGATTGCCTCCCACAGCCCGTTAAGATATGCCGCCCCAAGGGCGCGGTCATAAAGTCCATACCCCGGCATAGCCCTCTCTCCCCATATCATACGCCCATGGTCCGGTCTGATTGGCCCGTCAAATCCGGTTTCGTATAGGGCCTTCATGATTTCATACATATCAAAATCACCGTCACCGGATAAATGTGCCGCCTCCTCAAAATCCGACGGGGAATTGAATTTCAGGTTACGCACATGGGCAAAATGTATTCTACCTTTCAAGGCACGTATCATATCCGGCAGATTATTCTCCCGGTTCGTACCGTAAGAACCGGAACAGAAAGTAACGCCGTTATGTGGATTGTCCACCATTTCCATCATCCGCAGTATATTTTCCTTATTGGTAATAATGCGCGGCAGGCCAAACACACTCCATGCAGGGTCATCCGGGTGGATTGCCATATTGATATCATAGCAGTCGCACACCGGCATAATCTTTTCCAGAAAATATTTCAGATTCTCAAATAGCCGTTCTTCATTCACACCCTTGTACAGTCCGAATAATTCTTTCACCTGCGCCATTCTCTCCGGCTCCCACCCGGGCATGATGCTCTCATTGGAATCCTCGGCGATGGACGCAAACATTTTCTCCGGCTCAAGCGCATCCACCGCGGCCTGCGTATAGGCAAGCACCGTGGAACCATCCGCACGTTTCCTGGCAAGCTCAGTCCTCGTCCAGTCAAAAACCGGCATAAAATTGTAGCATACAAGACGGATTCCCTCTTTTCCAAGATTTTCCAGTGTCTTCCTATAATTTGCAATATAGCCGTCTCTCTCCGGCAGACCGGCCTTAATTGCATCATGCACATTGACACTCTCTATCCCGGCAACATGTAATCCCGCCGCCTCCACCTCATCAATCATCGCCCGGATTCTTTCCCGGCTCCACACTTCCCCCGGCCTGGTATCATATAATGTTGTAATCACGCCAGTCACCCCCGGTATCTGACGAATCTGCTGAAGTGTCACCGTATCAAACGAAAAACCATACCATCTCAATGTCATTTCCATATCGCTTTTCTCCCTCCACCTGTTGAATAAAGCAATGCCTGTCCGGCATCCGGCCGGACAGGCAATATAAAATTTTATGACTGCAAAGTATCTGTCGCTTCCGGCACATACCGGTTATAGATTTCCACATGGTCATAAATACATCTCCAATTGCTCGTGGAACACGCCGTGACACAGATGTACGGCGTTCCATCCGCAGAAGTGCCGTAACTGACCGCACAGTTTTTGGACTGGTCCGTATACCCTGTCTTGGCGCAAAGCACTTCGCCTCCGGTATCCTTGTCCTCAATCTTTCGCAGAAACCAGTTGGAAATCGTAATCCCGTCAGGATGTTTTTCGGTGGATGCAGTGGTGTAAGTATGGGCAGACAAAACCTCCCTGCACAATTCGTTCTGCATGGCCGCCTTCATAATAACGGCCATATCATAGACCGTGGAGTAATGGTTTTCGTCATGGACACCGACACAGTTGGTAAAATGCGTGCTGTCTGCGATTCCCAACTTTTCCAGTTTCTCATTCATCATATCCACAAAAGCCTCATGGGAGCCTGCGACATATGTGGCGAGTCCCACCGCGGCATCACCGCCGGAAGGTAAAACCGTCCCATAGAACAAATCCCGCACCGGAATCTTCTCCTCGTCCAGAAATCCTACGGAGCTACAGTCGTTCACATACGCATAATCCGTAATCTCTAACGTCATGGTAAAAGTATCGTCCAAATCCTCTTCCGTAATCTGTTCCGCCGCCACAAGCACTGTAAGTACCTTAGTCATGGATGCCGGATAGATTCTTTCATTTGCGCCCTTTGAAGCCACCACCGTATCCGTGTTTTCATCAACCAGAATCGCGTTGGCGCTGATTACTTCCTCACTGTAAATAGACGCGGTATCCGGGGTTGTGGCGAAGTGATAGGCGAGGGTTTCTTCTTCCCCTTCCGACTCCTCTGTCTTCTCCCCCGTGTCTTCTATCTTCGCTGCATCCGCCAATTTAAACGCATCGGCCAGTTGCGTCATATCCACACTCTGTACCGTCAACAGAATGTCGTCCGCCTTCTGTTTTCTGCCGGATACGACGGTTGCAATGCCAATTGCCACGACGATGGCAAATATCCCCAGGTACAGGCATCTTTTTATTATGCGCCGCCTTCGCATCCGCCGTTGTCTTTCATACCGTATACGTTTCCTCCGCTCATAGCGGATAAGGTATTCCATTTCTTCATCGCTGTCATCAAAATATGGTTCCGTCATGATTCTGCCTCTAAATAGTCTCTCTCAATTTCTTACAAGTATTCCCTGTCCGACAGTCCGGAGAAAACAAAAATACGCGTAGGTATAGACTATGGCACTTTCAAAAACCTCACCGTTTCATGAAAATATTGCGCAAGGCATCCAGTAATGCTCTACCCCCCCACTACTGTCAGGGGCCTTTTTTGTTTCCTCTTGGGACAATTTCTCCGTCATATCACTAAGTCTTGCAAAATAAGCATTCTCCCGCGCACTTTTATTGCCAAGCCCTGCCGCCTCCATCAATTCCAAAAGCTCATCCAGGCTTTTCGCCTCCATGGCTTTTTGCAATAATTCTTCATCCATAAACATTATCCCCCTCGCTGTCTTGTCAGCCGGATTTCCCCTGATACACTTTAAACAATATACGCGCACCCTTCCCGCTTTACAAGAACCATGGGAGAATCATCAAATCTTTCAATATTCTTGCGCACAGGCCTTCAAGTGCCCGTTCTGCCTAGATATTCTATCATGGCACTAAAAAAATGTCGAGGCTTTAGCGCATAGCGAATCCCTCTTTGATTCTCCTTAACGCTTTGTGCGGATTTTCCCTTAACTGCACCAGAAGGGAAAAGGCGCCCTCGCCGTCCATAAGCTCAGATAACTTCGCAATCTTTTGTGCCGTATAATTTTCTACGGATATACAATTTTTCTCTGTGTATTCCCTTGTGCGAATCCAATGTGCGAACTCCTTCGCAATATCGGGATGTTTTTCAAAAGAAGCAGCCTTTTTGTCCACCATAACCATAGGGAACCCGGCCTTTTCATAATAGTCACGGATAATATCCATTATTTTCACCTCATTTCTACGCCCCTATTTTTTCCTGGAACAGCCTGCCGAAAGCATTCGCCTCCGCTTCCACCAACTGGTTCTCATACTCCTCAAACCCAACCCATTTACCGTCAACCACGACGGGCCTGATATAATGGTCAAAATTGTAGGCATACAGTTTGTCTTGCCTCGTCTGTGGATTCTCCGCACACTGGTGCTGATAGGCGTGTCTTGCTTCATGGGCCACAGTGTTGATGGCCATTTGTGGCTCATCAAGCCTATTGATATTGATTCTTATGGTATTACTCGCCCTGTCATATGCCCCGCAGTCATAATGCGGGCCATAATAGAAGACAACCCTGGGCGGATTCTTTAAATCGAGAACCTTCGCCAAGTAACCTGTAAAGGCAATAATCACAGCCCTCTTATCATAAATATCCAGTTTTTCCCATACTTCAGGCTTAAAGTATTTCAGGATATTTTTTAGCTCTTCCTCGTCTAACTCCAAATCACCGAAATCAAAATCGTCGATATCACAATCGTATATATCTTTCAAGACATCGCCGTCTTCGTCCGCCTCCCCACTTCGCCCGGCATCATTGCCCTCAGCAGCGTCATTGCCCACAATTTTCTCATAGATGTGCTGCGCCTGTTCAGGCGTTATCCCACTTTTCGGTTTGATTTCAGGCACTTTCACTTCAGGCGCCTCCGACTCAGGCGCCCTCGTCTCATTGATGTCTGTCACTTCCCTGTTCTTTGGCATTTCTTTTGCAATCTCACCCATCAGTTCTTCTCCTTACGTCCCTTACATCAGCTTCTTCTTATCTGCCATATGTTCGATTACGCTCAAATAAACCGGCTCATACGCTTCATGGCTCTCATAGTGCTCCCTGACAAGCAGGGCGAGCAGCCTGTCAATCTCCTCCTCACTGAAATCTTTGACAGATGGCTTAAGTCTCTTTGTAACCGTGTCAATCCATTCCGTAATATTCTTCGCTTCAGGACAGGAGTTTAGCGTATCCTCCGCCTCAAAGAAGCGGTATGCGATTTCCGAAAGCTCCTTGTTTTTCTTATCCTTTGAGTTCAGGTATGACAGGAGCTTCACCTTAAACCAGTCGGGCAGTTCAGACACAGTAATGTCATGGACTATTTTTTTCTGGTAATCCACGTTGTCCAGTTTCTCCTGTATATCCTTTTTCATAATGATATCCAGAATCTCCGATGCGGCAATATTGCCAATGTCATGTCTGTCAGGTTTCACGTATACTTTTTCACTTCCCGCATACTTGTCAAACTGGCACAGGACGGGGGAGACCCAATTGTTTTGATAGACTGCGGCAACGCCCGTCTTTAACCTGGCCAGTTCCGCAATCTGCCCGTCGCCAAGGTTCGCAGACTTCCCCACCAGTTCCCTGTCCGAATAATCCGGCAGCCTGAAAATAATCTTTGTGTTGGTATTGCGGATAACCGACAAGTCAAGAAGCCCCGGAGCCTGGTCAGCGATGATAAAAGCCTCCCCATAGGTCCGCATCTCCGCAATCGAATTAGAGAGCATTTCCACGGATTTCCCCAACAGGTTGGCGCCTTCCATGCTTTGTTCCTGGGATGTTCTTTTCAGCAGGTTATGGGCCTCCTCCAACACCGTAATATGCTTAAGATGACTGTTCTTCGCGGATGTCCCTGCCCGGTGCTCCTGCAGGCGCATCACCAGGATTCCCATAAGAAGCGCCTTCGTCTCCATGGAACCGATTCTGCTTAAGTCTACTATGACATTCTTATCAAACAGCTCTTCATCGCTTAAATCGTCGGCGCAGAAAATCATGCCGTTCATGCCATTGGTCATAGACTCTAAGCGGGTCAGCAGCGCACCCTTATAATTTCCTTTATTTTCGTCAGAATACTCTGAATTATCGATATACTTCCTGACCTCCTTTGCCACCGTGGAAAATGTGGGGAAAAGGGCTGTCCCCGTCCGGTTGACCGACTTCTTTAAGTCCCATCCTACGGCAGTATAGGCATTCTCCAACGCCGCCTTAAGCACCGCCGGCATAGCCGCGTACATGGGCCAACATACGTTAAATACCTCCACAAGCCTGTCCATATGTTCATAAATATGGGTCGTTTCCGGGAACCGGAAAGGATTAATCCTTAACAGCGGGGTGAGCTGCGGATTCGTCCCATAGACATCCGCAACAATATCCCCATCCATGCCAAAGATATCTTTATACTCTCCCTTTGCAGGCTCTATCACCATAAATGTTGTGTCCGGTCTCCTAACCGCCTGGGTCAGCATCCGGTAAACAGCATTGGATTTGCCGGCGCCTGTGGAGCCTGTTATAAACGTGTGGGACACCAGGCCGTCCGCCGACAGAAGAACCTTCTCTTCCTCCGCCTGGTGCATGTGATAAACTCTGCCAATCTCCAAGTCCCCCTGGTATTTACCGTCAATCCCCATCACGTTCCTGCCAAACTCCGCGCATTCCACTACGGCCAGGCCGCTGACGGATTTCTTCGGGAGAGAGAACTGGAAGGCCAGTTCCTTACCGCTGACCATCAGCGCCGGAGTGACCGGCAGATACAAATCATCTTCCTTCTTCGCAGCACACACCGTCTGCAAGGCAAACATCGGATGGTAAAACCGCTTGAGATATTGGGTGAGCCATTCTATATCTTTGCTTCCGTCCTTCTTTGTCCACACATTGACGGCGGCGGATTCCGCCGATGAATCTTCACCCCGGATGAGAGACCTGTAGGTACTGGCCGCCGCCACCGCATTTTCATACTGCCCGGAAATAAAATAAACGCAACTGTCAAATAAGCCGAAATCCTCACAGCTTCTTAGACGTTTAATCTGTTCGTCTATTCTGTCAAGCAGTGTTTTCACCGCCCTGTTGTCGTACGTAATCTGCAGCGATTCCCCGCTGCCGGAGGTGATTGCGTTGGCAATGCCATTCTGGCTCGACAGGGAGCGGGCCTTTCCTTCTGTCGTCGTGTTGCTAAAAGACTCGTTCTCACCCTCAGTCTCACCTTTGGAATGGTGATAATCCGCCGATACGCCTCCTCCTATTTTCACCAGACCCGCATTCACGCCCACATTCACATTCACACTTCCACCGAAAGTATTGGTTTTCGTAACAGCATGGGATGTGCCGTGGGTCACCGCTTTGGCCAGGCTTTCATTCGTGGTATTGACAACCCCTTCAATCATACTGCTTGTATCTGTCTTGGAGTTGTTCTCATTGAGAGTGCGCACAGACTGCTTAAACGGGGATAGCTGGGAATAAATATCCTCATACTCCCCGCACAGCCTGTCAATCACAGACGCCCCCATCACGTCCGCAATATAGATGACGGCGTATTCTTTCCCTCTCATGGAATCGGCCAGTTTCTCCATGCCCTGCACAAACTTCCCGCTGTCATGCTCATTCTGGTTCCTTAAGGCCGCGATGCCGCTCACCGCCGCTATCGTGTTTACCCCTTTAAAGCAGTCCTCAATGACAGAGCCCACACTGTCGCTAACCGGCTTGCCGTTCTTATCTTTTCTTCTCTCACTGTCAACCCTGTGAAGCTCTGAACCCGGGAAATTGCCTCTTAACACATTCGCCAGAGTCTTTCCCGCATTTACATGACTTTTGGCAGGAATGCCGCCTTCCTCATTGACATTCCTGCTGACCGCTCCTAAATATAAATCAACGTGCGTCTTAGCGCCTTTCATAATCATAACCAGGGAATTTTTCTCATCAGACAACAATGAGGTATACACGGTCATCAGTTTATCATGGATATTCTCATCCTTGTCATAGACAATCTTGTCAACATGGTACAGGCAGGCGTTAGAGCCTGTCTGAATCCTCGTAATGGCTTCTCCTGCCTCAATCATCGGCAGACTGTTCAACGTACCGACGTATTTTTTTAACAGAATCGTATCCGCATTGTCAAATGCATTATACAAATCCGCCTTCATTCTTTCGTCTGTCATCCTTACCTCCATGCCGGAGTATTCTCAGTTTCTATCTCTCCTGGGCCTCCGGCTCAGCCCACACAAATATGCATTGTCAACTTTGGCGCCGCCCATGCTCCCGCAAAAACCATCCGCGTCAGCCTTGCTGCCACGGACAGCGGCCCGGCTTTCTACAACATCTATTCGGACGCTGCCATAATCCTGTGCACAATCCCTTTGATTCCTTCTATGATTTTGTACAGAATCTGCCTGATTCCTGGCCTGGCAGCCTGATTTCCCAACATTGTATTGTCCTGTTTTTGCGGTTTGTGAAAATTTGTCCCTCTTGCCTCCGTAATCTTTTGTCCGATTTTCAACAGATGCCTAAACCTCTCCCAACAAAAGTTTTCTCCCAGGAAGAATGTCTGCTCAATAAAATAGTCTCTGTCCCACGACGCTGCCTCATCGGCATTGTACGCACGCTCCCCCACCTGCACTTCATACTCCCCGAACATTTCCGGGACATGCTCCTGCAAAAGATTCATGGCAATCCTCGCCTCGCAGCACTCCTCTCCCGGCACCTTCCTGAATGCAGGATTATTCCGGATGCAACTGATGACATTGGTTTTCAGCCTGGAATAATTTTTTTCTTTCATATTCTTATAAAATGTGTCCTTGTCAAAAGAAGTAAAATTATACATAATACGCACCTCCCTCTTTAATTTCCTCCATCAGGCTATGCAAAAACTTTTTGTTTTCCCGGATGGCTGCCATCTGCTGCTCCAATGCCGCAAGATTGTTACCACAGTCATTGATTTTCTTCATAAACCCTGAAATCCTGTCCGCTGCCGCCCTGATATCTTCCGGTATATTATCTGCCATTTGAAGAGCCTGTCTTCTCATTTTGTCGATGTCATCGCTGTAGCTTGCCCCTGTGTTCTCACATAATTCCCTGAAATCCATCAAGGCATCATCCAGGCATATCTGCAACGGCTCTGCAGTGTACAAGTCTTTCTTCTCATCAACCTTCACCGTAATTTTTTTAGGAGAGAACATCTTTTTCAAGTTCTTTCCAACCTGCCACCATTTATATTTTTGTTTTTTTATAGGATTATCTTTTTTCACTTTCTTTTTTTCCGTGACAGTTTCTTTCGTTGACTCAATCTGCCTGCGCAGGGAATTTATATCCAGTCTTTTCACCTTCGCCACGCTCAGCGCATCCGCGAAACGGTATCCTTCAAAATCGTAACCGCTGCCATCCTGCAAATCCCGGGCAATGGCTTTCAGTTCCTCACATATTTCATTTAGTTTTTCCTGGTATTCGCCTGTCAGTTTTTCAAACTGCCCCATTGCCTTATCCAATGCGTTGGAAAATATCTCATTGACAGAACTTACTAATTCATCTATTTCGCTCTTTGTGAATTTATTCCCACGGGCCCTGATTTTTTTGACATCTTTCTCTGCTTCAAGGGCCTTTTCCACATCTTTCCTAATCGCCAAAAACTTCTGGGCTGAGAAAGAAATATCATTTATCCTTTGTTTTTGCTCTCTTACCTTTTTTTCCAGGAGACTTAATTTTCTTTTTCTGTTTTCCTGCTCCTGTCTTTCCCTTTCCACCTCCTCTCTCTCGGAAATTCCTTTTCCCACGTCTTCTATCCGCTTCTTTAATTTCTCGTCTTCAAACTCAGTCATATTGTTTAGAGCCTGTAGCAGCGCATCGAAAGTATCCAAAAGGTCCCTCACCTTAAAGGGGTATGCATACCTTGCTATATAATCCCTTATAGCGCCCTCGATGCAGTCCATTCCTGACAGTAGCGAGACGGCTTCACCCTCATTGCCCGCAGCCTCCTCTTCTTCAAACTTTCCGTGCAATTGCTCTTTCCGGTATGTCGGTATGTCGCACACCTCCGACAAGAAATAATTCTTATTTTTCCATTTAACTACCTTTTTATAAAAGTTTTCGTAAGCGTCTAACAGGTTTTGCTTATTTTCGTCCGCCCCTGCCTCTTCGTCCGTAAAATCCATAACGCCCATCTGCACCGCAAACTTGATATAAGCACACACCATAAAAATCCTGGGTATAAAGTCAGGGGCATCCTCCCTTGCCTCGATACCCCACCGCTTACCGTCCATCAGGTATCTGGCGAAATTTTCCTTCTTTCCTGTTACGCTTTCCTCTCCGCTGTACTTCGCCATGTCGCATTTATTTAACACGAACAGGAATCTGTCGTTAAAATCTCCCCTGTCGTCCTTATCCCGCACCGTCTCATTAATCTTCCTCAGGAAAATCCCCAGGCTCTCATCCTCATAATCCTGTGCATCCGCACAGATAACCACCATTTCCTTTTCTCCATTATTGATGGCGTCCAGGGCAATCCCGATGTCCTGCTTAATATTCTCGTCCTGCCCTTTCTTCCTGGAACTGTTGCACCCAGGCGTATCCACGATGACCAGGTTAAATTCCTTCTCCATCGCCTTCGTGGGATACAGATGGGATAAATCCAGACAGATTTCTATCGTGTCCACATTCTCCGGGTTGCTCTTCTTCGCCCCAAGGGGGCGTAATTTCCCAGAATCTTTTCAGGCATTCCTCATCGCTGCCAAAGGTTTCTTTGCGAATCACCGTATTGCCCTGCTCGTCGAAACCTTCCAGGGTAATCTTCCCCTTTAATTTTTTATCATGTTTCAGCCTGCAAGTCTTTGATGTGCATGTCTCATCGGAAGTAGGCAGTATATTGTGGCGTATCAGCGTGTTCAATATGGTTGACTTGCCGCTGCTATACAGACCCGCAAAAACAATTTTAAATTCCTTGTCTTTCGCAAATTGATACTCCTCCGGAAGATTTCCGTAGTCCTTCCAAATCTGGGAATGTTCCCCGCACTCGTCCACCAGAGCTGAAAACTTCTTCGACAAAAGCGTCTTCATCACGGCGTCGATATTCTGCATCAGTTTTGCATCGGAGTACTCTGTCTCCAGGCGGTATGTAATATCCAACTTGATTTCCCGCTTTTCATTGGCTGCATCACATGCCCGCATCAAATCTTCATAATCGATTAGCCTTCCTTCAAAAACAATTTCTATTTCATCATAACACTCCTCGTCCGCCAGTTCATTGAGAATCCCATGCCAGTCTTTATATGGTACCGGTTCCGCCCACGTCTGTAAGGGCGTATCCGTCTCTATAAATTCCCGAAACTGCAAATAATCATCCGTCTCGCACACATCCGTGCCATTCACTGAAATCGACGTCTTCATCCTGTACGGATTATAACGTATCCTAACTTTTTGCATCTGTAGAGCCTCCTCATTTGCACTTATATAGACTAAAATGTCAAAAATGCCTTTTCATCTTATCTATACGCTTTCATGTAATCCCCATGGGCCGCAATCATCTCATCGCACATGGCTATGATATCCTTGATATTCAATTCCGCCGCCGTATGAGGGTCCATCATGGCCGCCTGGTAAATCTTCTTGCGCTCTTTTGTCACTGCCGCCTCGATTGCCAGTAACTGTACCCCGATATTTGACGAGTTCATGGCCGCAAGCTGGGTCGGAAGTTTGCCCACCTTCATCGGGTGTACGCCTGTGCCATCAACATAGCATGGTACTTCCACGCAAGCGTCTGTGGGAAGATTCTCAATATACCCGTCGTTGAGCACATTGCCGCCAATCTTATATGGCGTGTCCGTCACCACCGCCTCCATAATGTAGGAAGCATATTCTTTGCTCCTCTCATGGCTCACTTTCCCATCCTTTAAGATATCTTCCCTCTCCTTATTCCATCCCTCAATCTGTTCGATACAGCGCCTTGGGTATTCGTCCAGCGGAATCTGAAACTCTTCAATCATCTCCGGATATCCGGACTTGATAAAAAGGGGATTATACTCCGCGTTATGCTCGCTGGACTCCGTGCAGTAATATCCCAGGTGACGGATGTATTCCAGGCGCACCATATCCTTATGCTTCTCCCCTGAGGTGTTTTTCTCTTGCGCCCGTCTCCTAATCTCCGGATACAGGTCGTTGCCGTCCTTATCCCGGATATCAAGCAGCCATCCCATATGGTTGATGCCGGCAATCAGTTCCGTCCTGCCCTCCAGCTTGTCTTCCATACCCAATTCTTCCAGTAAAGTCTTGGAGCATACCTGTACGCTGTGACACAGTCCCACCGTCTTTACCTTCGTATATTTCAGCATATAGCCTGTCAACATTGCCATAGGGTTAGAGTAATTTAAGAATAACGCATCAGGACACACTTCTTCCATATCCCTGGCGAATCCTTCCATCACAGGAATGGTGCGCAGGGCGCGCATAATCCCGCCAATCCCTAATGTATCTGCAATGGTCTGTCTTAAACCGTACTTCTTCGGAATCTCGAAATCCGTAACCGTACAGGGCTCGTATCCCCCTACCTGGATGGCGTTGACCACAAAGTCCGCGCCCCACAACGCCTCTTTCCTGTTCCCCACGCCCAGGTAAGTCTTAATCTTCGCCCTATCTTGGTTCACATTATGGTTGATTGCAGACAGAATAATTCTGGAATCTTCCAGACGCTTTGCATCAATGTCATACAATGCAATCTCACTCTCGCACAACGCCGGCGTACACATACAGTCCCCCAGTACATTTCTTGCAAAGATTGTACTGCCCGCCCCCATAAATGTTATTTTTATCATTGTCGTTCCTCCTCTATGTATTATTCAAATATCTTACCCTCAGTGAACAAAGGGACACATGGTCGGTAAAGAATCCATTTCGGCTCCTGCTATGTTGCTTTCATTCCGCGTACGTCCAGTACGCGTCAATCAAGCGCCTTGCAGGAACTGAAATAGATTTCTTTCCGACTCTTCGACCCTGGCCATAGATATTTGAGTGATTTTCAAGGCGGACGATTGAGGCGTACCGGACGTACGCCGATTGAGGACAACGCTGAAAAACGCTCAAATATCATGGCGCAGGGCATGTGTCCCTTTATTCACTGAGGGTATGTATGTCTTTTTCTCTTTTCGCCATTAATACCCTTTGTTCACTGCGCATATCCGTCTCCCACTTCAAACCGCACGCTGTCACCATACAGCTCAACAAAACAGGCATTGGGCAAAAGCGCTATGTCGGGCACGATATTCTCGCTGTGATTCCCGGAGCCGTTTAAGCGAAAATAATAAATTTCCGGCAAATCCCCCAGAAAATCATAATTCTTCACATTGCCCGTAAGCAAAGTCAGATAGGCAAGCCGGGGACAGTTTCTCAGCACGGATAAATCCCTGACATTTCCAAAAAAATTCGTGAAACGTCCGCCCTGCCATCCGCCTAAAAGCAGGGTCCGCAAATTCACCAGGCTGCCCAGGAAATCCACGCTCTCTATCTGTACCGACTCCGACCAGATATCACACCGCAGTATGCGCAATTGCGTCAATTCCCCGATGCAGGAGAAATCCGTGATGGAAGAGCCCCTCATATTAATATCCAGGCATTTTAACTGTGGGAAATTCCTCAAATCATCTAACGTGGTAAGAAGGTCTGACGAGCCAAATGTTCCTGCCGTCACCTCCGTCCCCTGGATATTGTACCACGAGCCTTCGTATCCGTTCAGTTGTACGCACAGGCTTTCATCCTGTTTAAAAGCCTTGGCCCGGTAGACAAGAAGAATTTCTTCTATCTGGCTTAAATCGGATGCCGTCATATCCCGCTCCATAAATGCTTCTTTTTCCGCAGGCGTAAGCTGCCACAAACGCGCAAGTTCTTCCCGAACCGCCTGTTCAAATGCCGGTTCTTTCCATTTAATGACGTTCATGTCAGAATAATCTTTGGCCTGTACAAGAGGCCCCGTATACAGGCAGTGCATAGCATCCGTAAAAGGATTGCGCAGCTGCGGATACTTCCAGTCCTCTCCACCTGCATAGTCCTGCGTCTTCACATAATAAATACCCGGATTTAAATAAGTGACGGCCGCATAGAATGCCTTTCCCTTCGCCTCCTTAAGTTCCGTCTCCGTACAATAATCCATATCACATAAGGCGTAGGCTTCGCTTTTGGTCGTAGGGCTGTAACAAATACAGGCAATTATGACGTATTCCTTTCCTTCCGCATCAAAAGAAAAACTGTAACTGCACAAGGGCCCTACCCCCGTCACCTGGCATCGCTCAAAAGAAAGACCGGAAACCCGGCCACCGCACACCTGTTCACTGCACCTTCTTACTTCCGCCTGAAATTCCTCCCAATGCGCATAAGGGTCTGCCTCCTGCAAATCATTCACATAAGGCACACTGGCAAAAATCCTATAAGGCGCAATAAAATCCTCCATCGTAAAAGCGCCTGGGTCATCCACCAACATATCATTTTGAAAGACATCACTGTTGATATAATCATCAAGCCCGGCACTGGTATACAGATTTCTCCTAATCCTTAACTGCGTTCCGGGCATAAGCAGCTTTGGCCTGCCTGCCACATCGGCGTTATCAGCCATAATCTGTCTGTAATATGCGCCATTTCCACAATAAGATTGTGCGATTCCCCATAGTGTATCCCCTGTTTCAACTGTATAGTTCTCATCAAAAACAAACTCCAGATAATGCCCCTCCGCCCTGAAGTCGGGTTTCTCACCGGATAAAAGATAGTCCTCATTTGTGCCAAAATAAATGTCCTCCCCATAAGCATAGCTGCGTATGGGGTTACATAAAAAGAACCCGAAAAACATGGTACATGCAGTTGTTACTATCCAAGTTTTGATTTCTCCGTACATGAAAATGGCTCCCTGCCTTGTCCTCTTTAACAATCATAGCACATATTTGGCAACAGCGCACATATTTTCCCAGATAGCGCAAAACAGGTAAAACACAAAAATTTAGAGGGCTGTCATAAAACAGTCCTCTACACATATATCCCAATCTTCTCACTACAACTTTTTCCGGTAAACCCCGTTTTCCTCCACAAATCCCATTTTTCTTAAATAATCCACATGTCCGCCCGGGGCATCCGGAAAAGAAAGATTTGAGATGCCCTGTGCCGCCATTTGGGCATACAAATATTTCCCCACCGAACAATCTCGGTACTGAGGTGTGGTATAGTCCACGGCAATCTCGAAACTCCCGTCTTTATGCTCCTGCCCAAGCGTCACTCCTGCCGGAACAGCATTATGCCAAACCACATAGGCTGCATCCACTTCTTTCTTCCCGGAACCATAATCCGGAAAAAACTTCAGGATATCTTCCTTATAGTAATTAAGAAAATACTGCAAGGAAGCGTTTCCCGGCTCCTCCGTCGTCACGGCATACTGCCTGGTGGATTTCAAAAGCTTACGCAGGTAATAGAGGTTAATCCCCACAAGACAGAAATTCATCAAAGCCGTAGGATATGAATGGATAATCACCGCATACACCGCAAAAATGAACGAGCCGACGGAATTTACAATCCGCAGCTTGATGACGGACGACATTAAGAAGGATACCAGTACGAGCAAAGATGCAAAATACCCCACCATCTCTATAACCATATTTGTATCCATTTATGTAACTCCTTTCAACATACAACCGCCAAACGGCATCTATTTCAACCGTCCAAGAATCGATTCCCCTATCGTTCCTTCCGGCATCTGCAAACCGAAATTCTCTGTAATCGTGGCTCCAATCAGTGCAAAATTCTCCGCCTCAGGCAGACTGCCCGCTCCTTGCATGGAAGGAGAGTATGCTAAAAACGGTACTTTTTCCCTCGTATGGTCGGTTCCTGTGTGGGTAGGGTCATTTCCGTGGTCAGCGGTGAGTATCAACAAATCGTCATCCCGCAAAAGCCCTAACAGCGTTCCAAGTTTCTCGTCGAATCTCTCCAGCTCTTCGGCGTATCCTTTCACATTCCTGCGGTGTCCCCACAGCGCGTCGAAATCCACTAAGTTTACATAACATAGTCCGTTGAAATCCTGTCCTGCAATCTCAATCGTCTGTTCCATGCCGTGTACGGAACTCTTGGATTTGTTGGACTGGGTCAACCCTTCCCCGTCGAAGATATCAAATATTTTACCCACAGAGATAACGTCAAGCCCGGCATCTTTCAACACGTTCAGTGCAGTCCTTCCATATGGTTTCAGGGCATAATCGTGCCGGTTACTGGTACGCTTAAACTCTCCCCTCTTCTTTCCCACGTAGGGCCTGGCAATCACCCTGCCTACTTTCCATTCGTCTTTCATGGTGATTTCCCTGGCAATCTCACAACAGCGGTACAGTTCGTCCAGACCAAAAGTCTCCTCATTGCCGCAAATCTGCAACACGGAATCCGCCGATGTGTATACAATCATGTGCCCTGTGGCAATTTCCTCCTCCGCCAGTTCTTCCAAAATTTCCGTCCCGCTGGCGCTCTTGTTGCCGATGATGGTGCGGCCGGTTCTTATAGACAGTTCGTCCAGAAGTTCCTGCGGGAAGCCGGTCTCCGTAAAAGTGCGGAAGGGCGTGGTGACATGAAGGCCCATCATCTCCCAATGTCCGGTCATTGTATCCTTGCCCACGCTTGCCTCTTTCATCTTCATATAGTAGGCAAGGGGCTTCTCCACAGGCGCTACCCCTGCCAGGAAATGCAAGTTCGCCATGCCAAGCTTGTGCAGGTTGGGAATGTGGAAGTTCTCAACAGATGCCGCGATATGCCCCAGGGTATCCGTCCCCGCATCGCCATACGCCGCCGCATCATCAAGAGCCCCTACACCAAGAGAGTCAATCACAATAGTAAAAATACGTTTAAATCTACTCATATCAATCTCCATTCCGGAGCGTTTTACGCGACAGGACGACGCAAATTACAGATTTGTGTCTGTCATCAGGGCTTATTTGTGACGCTCCCACACAAATAGCCAGGCGAATACCTTTCGCCCTGTCATAAAATCAGCTATCACGCTGATTCACCATACCTCTATCCATCTGTTTACAAAGCGATTATGCAATCTCGAGCGCAATCTTCATCATATCCGTAAATCCTGTCTGGCGGTCTTGCGCCGACAATGCCTCCCCACGGAAAGGCGCATCAGAAATGGTCAACATACAGAGCGCTCTTTTTCCGGCTCTCGCCGCATTCATATAGAGCGCCGCCGCCTCCATCTCCACGGCCAGGATTCCCATCTTCGTCCACTTACGCAATGTCTCCCCATCATCGTTGTAGAAGATGTCGGAAGAAAGAATGTTCCCCGCAACCGTCTTGATACCAAGACGTTCGCCTGTCTCCACGGCCTTTCTCGCCAGTCCAAAATCGGCAATCGGCGCAAAGGTTCCCGGCAGATGATACTGGGACGCATAAGCCGAATCCGTACTGGCCCCAATCCCGATTACCACATCCCGCAATTGTGCACGCTCACTCAACGTCCCCGCCGTGCCGATTCTGACAATCTGCTCCACTTCGTAGAAATTGAACAATTCATATGTATAGATTCCCACGGAGGGCATCCCCATGCCGCCTCCCATAACGGTTATCCTCTTGCCCTGGTATTCGCCTGTAAATGCCAACATATTTCTGACCGTATTGACACATTCATAATTCTCCAGGAAATTCTCCGCAATAAACTTTGCCCGTAAAGGGTCTCCCGGCATCAGTACTGTCTTTGCAATCTGCTCCTTGCTTGCCCCTATGTGTGGTGTTGGTGTTGTTCCCATATTTTTCCCTCCTATTTTGTGTCCATAAGCACTCTCATCCCTCTGCACACGATTTTGCGTTTATTTATGCTCACTTCAGATTTGTATTCCGGTATTCTTCAAGCATCTCATACTGCTTGCGCATGATGTGGATTTTACCGCTATGGCAGGATATGAAGCCCATTTCCTGCAACCAGAGAATGCTACGCTGTACCGTCCTCACATTCACCCCAATACGCTGGGCCAACTCAGCCTGTGTTTTCCTTATGATACACTCCCCACCGTTCTCCCACTTCCCATAAGCCTTCACCAGATACAGAATCAGACGCTCTCTGGAATTTAATAGCAGGTATTGTCTCTCGCTGGATATTTCCTGGGCCAGTGTACGGGCAAACACATGCGTCCGCATAAAAAGTGCGTTCCCATCCTGCCTCATCCACCGCATATAGACAGCGGAGGGAATCCTGAATGTCTCGCACGCCGTCTCTGCACAGACTGTCTTCTGGTATTCCGCAAGCCCCGCAAAGGGCTCGTAATCTCCCACGATATGAATACCGGAGCCTACGGAAAAACTGTACACATTGCCTGGCATCCGGATATCCTCGACGCTCACTTCGCCTTTGATGACAATCCATACATACTCACACGCCGCCCCTGCCTGCATAACCACCTGTCCCTTCGGAACTATGACATGCTGCGCCGTCTGCAGCACTTCTTCGGGACAGTTTACAAAAAAACTGTCCAAGTACTCAGACTGTTCCCTATCCAACGCCCCAATGGCTTCCGTCAACGTCCGTCCTGATTCCACCTGTCTTCCTGCCCTTCTTCTCTATGCCATCCTGGACTCTTCCCTTGCTATATTGGTATTATATCTCTTTTTCCCGGTTCAAAATACGTCATGTGTCGTATTTCTCGTATAGAGACTAATATTTTCTGTTTGGCACAATTTTGAACTGCCCTTTTTGTATGTTTTATACAAAAAAACCTTGCTTTGCAGGCATGAAAATATTCTGAGTGCTTTCCTATAAAGCTTAGGGCGTCAAAAGGTGCATTTTATAAGTTGCAGGAGCAGATTGCATAAAATGTTCTCTTGTGTCCGTCTGCGTCATATGGATTTTCTAAAAATATTCCGGGAAATTTACGGAAACGGACGTAACCGCCCTCTATTCGCCATCCGGGCGAACATCGGGCTTTTCGGGGCGTCCATGCCCCGAAATTACTGGAAGTTTATCGGAATATTAAGAAAATCTCATATTCCTGCGAAGGACAACTTCGTGAACATTTTATGCAATCTGCCAGTGAAATTTTATGATAACCCCTTTCGACACTCTAAACCTATAAGATAAAAAGACGCAGGCCAACAAAGCCTGCGTCCCAAAATCCCTCTCTTCGTATATTAAATTGCACTCTCTTTCCACTTACCACGTTTATAGAAAATAAACGTAATTAACGCGCCTATCAGCCATGAGAGAAGAAGCGATATGAAGATACACTCCTGTCTGCCGTTTGGCAGCTCGGGCGTCCTTGTGAAGAACGAAATCCCATAAGCAATCGGTACGCGGATAAAGATGGTCGTGGCGATGGATATCCACATAGGTGTCATCGTATCACCTGCGCCGCGCATCACGCCTGAAAGGCTCTGGGTCACCGCCATCGCGATGTATCCGACAGCAAGGATTCCCATCATATCCCGGCTTAAATCCACCAGTTCCGGCGTCTTCGTGAAGATTCCCATAAGCGCTTTGCCGAAAATCAGAATCAACCCGGTAATGACGGCGGAAATCACTACCGCAATCCAAGTACCCTGTTTCGCGCCGGAATCTACCCTGTCATCTCGCCGGGCGCCTACGTTCTGTCCCGCATATGTAGTCATGGCCGTACCGAAAGAGAAGTTCGGCATCATGGCGAATCCGTCCACACGCATGACAATTACATTGGCAGCGATGAACATTTCCCCGAAACTGTTGGTCAGAGACTGTACCACAATCATCGCCATAGACAAAATAGCCTGGGTGACACCGGAAGGCAACCCTAAGCGGATGATTTTACCGCTGTATTCCTTCTTTATCTTAAGATAGCCGGTATTGATATCAAAATATTCTTTCATTTTCATCAGCCTAAGCTGACACAGCATTGCGGAAACCAACTGTGCAATCACCGTAGCCAGGGCAACGCCGTTAACACCCATACCAAGTTTTGCCACGAACAGTAAGTCAAGCACAATATTAATCACCGTGGACACAAGCAGATAAGCAAGCGCCGACATGGAGTCCCCAAGTCCTCTTAAGATACCGCTCAAAATATTGTAATAGGCAAGTCCCGCCGAACCGATAAACAGAATCAACAGATAAGAATGGCACCAGTCAATAATTGATTCCGGCGTATCCAAAAGTTCCAAAAGTGGTCTCGCCACCAAAGAGGCCGCCACCATCACGAACAAGGTGGCGATTGCCGTCAGCGTGATACAGTTGCCGATGGTGACGGAGAGTTTCTCCCTGTCCTTGGCGCCGAAATACTGTGACACCATAATTCCGGCTCCCACACTGATTCCCACAAACAATACAATCAGTAGATTTAAGATTGGCCCTGCGCTGCCCACCGCCGCAAGCGCGTTGTCTCCTACATAGTTACCCACCACGACGCTGTCCACCGTATTGTACAACTGTTGTGCAATATTACCCACCAACATCGGAACCGCAAACAAAGTAATTTTCTTCCAAGGCGCACCCTCGGTCATATCTACGGGTTCAAGAAATTTTCTAAGTAGTCCCATTTCAATCCTCCTGTCTTATTTTATGCACTCTCGGACTCTCTCTTACGCCAAGAGATTTTGCAAGTACATTTTTGTAAACGCCACACTACTTCCGGGCGTGTGTAATTTTTAATTATACTCCTTTCCCACAAAAAAGTCACTTGTTTTTCAAGGGCGAAACAAACCTGCCTCACCTTCCAAATTCGCTTCAGCGCCGGTAAAACGCCTGTCATACCCCTTCTCCGTCGAATGAGGGTATGAAACTCTCCTGCGCCGTATCCCCCTCCTGTATAAAAGCATTCTTCACGCCTATCCCCAACGCATAATCCACCACTGACTCGTACTCTCTTTTGGAAACCTTCCTGCAAAGGCCCCTGAAATCAGGATTCTCACGCAGCCGGGGAAAGGGCGTGTACTGGTTCATAATGCTCAAATAGACGTTGTCGCCATATGTTCCGTACACATAGTCGATGACGTCCCTGGCATTCTTCTTGTGCCCCGGCAGCAAAAGGTGTCTCACAAGTACGCCGCTTCGCATTATTCCCCGGTCATCAAAAGCCACTTCATTAGTTATGTAAACCATCTCGTCTAAGGCTGCCTTTGCAACCTCCGGATAATCCGGCGCAGATGAATATTTCGCGGCAAGCTCTTTATCCATATATTTAAAATCTGTCAGGAAAATATCCACGATTCCCGACAGATTTCTAATCACTTCCCTTTTGGCATAGCCGCTGCAATTGTATACAATAGGGAGGCGCAGTCCCAATTCCTTTGCCAAAAGAACAGCCTCCGCAATCTTAATCACGTAATGGTCGGGTGTAACCAGATTAATATTCTCCGCTCCCTGCTCCTGCAATTCCAGGAAAATCTCCGCAAGCCTTCCCACGCAGACCGACTGTCCTCTTTTACCCGCCGCAATCCCATAATTCTGGCAGTAGACGCAACGCAAGTTGCAGCCCGAAAAAAACACTGTGCCGGAGCCCTTTTCCCCGGATATACATGGCTCCTCCCACATATGTAACGCCGCCCTCGCCACATAAATCCTGTCCTCCATCAGACAAAAACCAGTCTGTCCCCCTGCTCTGTCAGCCATGCAGGCTCTGGGACACAGGTTACAGGGACTTATGCTTAACCCATTCCAATTCATTTGTGTCCGTCCTCAAATCCTAAAATTCCTATGGTTTAACTATACACAGTGCTCAACGGTATAACAAACCACACGGGCATAATAAGGCGCGCAAAACAACTTCACTTACCGTATATCATACACCGATTTCAGCGTAAACTCCGTGGCATTCCCCTCCACAATCTCTATCCGCTTCACGCCTGGATTCATGTCGAAGAAATTATCAGAAAGCTTCACATCCCCGTCCACACCCTGAATCTCTACGCCTTTTGCGTATGCCTGTGCACTGATTAACAGATAGTCCCCTTCTCTTTTACAAGTCAGTTCCGGGTCTTCAAACGCGAAGTGTTTCGGCGCCGTAAACAGACAGGTATTCTCCGATACCACCTTACCGTCCACTTCCAGGGCATAGCTTAGGTAAACTTCCAGTTCATCAAAAGCCGAAAAATTATGCTTCATCAGCCACGTGCCGCTCAATGGCTCCACCGTCACGCCCTCCTCACCCACAAGCAGCACCTCTCCTCTTGCGGAACGAAGCTGCCATGTGGCCACACCGCTTAACGGAGCCATCGTCTCATTGGCCACATGCAGCCTGGCTGACATCTCTATAGGTGCAGGCTGTGCCACACAGAAAGGACGCTCACTCAGTTCCCCCGTCTCCTCACAGGAAATCATCATCGGCGCAAAAGCTCTCTTCTCCGCATAGTGAAGCGCTTTCCACCGTCCGTAATAGTCGATGCCCGCCCAGGACGCCACAGGCCAGATGTCATTGAGCTGCCATACCACCGTGCCCATGCATCGGCCCCGCTGCCTGCGGAAATGCTCTATGCCATAGCGGATGGCATCCGCCTGCAGAAGCTGGGAAGCATACAAAAGCATCTCAAAACTGGTAGGATAAAGATAGGTGGCAGACAGATAACTCAATATCTTGCCGTTGGCCGCCACATTCCTCTGATGCATCTCCATAACTCTGGAAAAAATATTGCGGTCTTTGGGCAAGGTAAAACTCTCCACGGTCTTTAAGCAAGGAAAAGACTGGAAGCCAAATTCCGATACATACCGGAACCTGAACTTGCGGTACTCCGTAAAAGGCTTATTGCCATGCCATACATCCCAATAGTGGGTATCTCCCCTGCTTTCGTCATAAGGGTTATCGAAATTGCCGCCCGATGACGGAGATGAGGGCCAGTAGAAAGTAACCGGGTCTTCCTCCTGCAAAATCTTAGGGATAATATATTCGAATATTTTTATGTAATCATACTTCTGCTTGATGGAAGGCTTCCATGCCTGCCCAAGTATCTCACTCTCCACCTCGTTATTGCCACACCAAAGCGCCAGGCAGGCATGGTGCCTGATACGTCTCACATTGTCCCTGATTTCCGCTGCAATATTCCGTTCAAATTCATCATTCAATTCGTATGCGGCACAGGCAAACATAAAATCCTGCCAAACAATCAGACCAAGCTCGTCGCACAAATCAAAAAACCAATCGTCGGGGTAATATCCGCCGCCCCATACCCTCACACAATTATGGTTGGCTGCCACCGCATCCTTAAGAAGACGCTCCGTACTCTGCCTCGTAACCCTCGATAAAATGTTGTCTTCCGGGATATAGTCTGCCCCCATGGCAAAGATTTTGACCCCGTTCACTTCGTGGGCAAAACACTCTCCCCACTCATCCTGGTTCGTATTGACCGTCATGGTGCGCAGACCGATTCTGCGGCTCCACACATCAAGCACTGTCCCGGCTTCGTCTGCCAATGTGACTTCCACACGGTATAGCGGCTGCTCACCATAACCATGGGGCCACCATCGTTTCGGCTCCTGCACGGTGATGGTATCCCACCCTGCTGCGCCCGTCTCCTGCGCTTCTTCATCCGGACAATCTTTAGAAGATTTGCTCCCGATTAACGCCCCCAGCTCATCATAGAGCGCCGTCCGAATCTCATAATTCTCTTCTTCCACAAAGTTTTCAATGGTAACATTATACTTTATGTCAACCATGCCGGTATGAATATCCACACCACTTGGCGTTATGTCAACAGCGTTTCCACGCAGCCAGTCTTGTGTTATGTAAACTTCTTCTATCCTCGCCATTCTTCCGGACAGGACAGACACCTCCCTGAAAATACCCATATCAGGTAGCCTCGGACCCCAATCCCATCCAAACATACAATGTGCCTTGCGCAGATGCGGGAAACCTTTCATGGCTTCGCCGGAGCCTCCTGCATAAACTTTCTCATTCTGCTGCGCGATATATTTGGTGGGTGAATGCAGCTCCACCCGCAGCGTATTCTCCCCCACCCGGGCTGCGCCTGCTATATCAAATTCCCATATCCGGTGCATATTGTCCGCCTGTCCAAGCAGCACATCGTTCAGATAGATATCAGCCAGGGTATCAATCCCCGCAAAACGCAGCAGCACAAAATCAGAGCCCACCTGTTCTTCCGACAAGCAAAACGTTGTACGGAACCGGAAATCATTCTCCATCAGCCGCAATGCTTCCAACTCATTCATCCTGTCATATGGGTCCGGCATCAATCCCTGCTCCAACAAGTTACCGTAAACGGAACCTGGAATCCTGGCCTTTCTCCACTCCTCGGGGATTCCGTAAATATTCTCCCCCACTACCTGCATCTGCCAGTTATGTTCCAATACCATCTTATCCATCCTGTCTGTCTCCAATCTTTTGCATGTGCTTAAACAGCATCTTCTACTTAATATCATATCGGAATTTTGCGGGTTTGTCACTTATTTTGTTACCCTCAGTGAACAAAAGGACATTCGGTTCCCTTGGTCCGCCAAAGGCCGTTTCTTCCCTGTAAATTTTCGCATCCACAATGGGATAACCGGACTTGCCTCGTTGGGACAAAATATGCTATTGTGTAAACAGAAAGGCCCATAAGAGACAAGAAAGGTATGGTATCCACCCGCTATGAAAAAGAAATCACCGAAACAAATCGCAGCGCTTCTATGCGCCCTGTTACTCATGTCGTTATACGTCATCACATTCATCGTGGCATGCCTGGATATCGCGGATTCGGGCAAGCTCTTTAGCATTTGCCTGTCCGCCACCATCGGAGTGCCAATCTTCTTATGGATTATCCTCTTTTTCCTGGGTCGGATGCAGTAGCATTCAGATACACTCCCTCTTAGGCGCTAACGGCTCTCCATCCCTTCCCTGACAAGTTTGTAGAGTTCCTCCGTGGCAAGCCGCGCTTTAGCCACAATGTCGCCGCAGTCTTTGGGAAAACAATAATACTGCACCTTTTCATCCCCCAGACTTATGACATCGCCCATCTCATACCAGTAGAAATCCGCGTACAGACTGTATGAAGCAAGAGGCTCCTGTACATAATTCAGCCTGCCTCCGCATCCCGTCAAATGAAAACCTTCGCGAGAATGGACAAGAGTTCCTTCTCCCACCTGGTAGATTCTGTCCGCATTTACCATCATATAAATTGTGACAGGCACTTCCATCCGATAAACACCCGAAAGCAATTCCTGCCTGACGCATTCCCTCTCCCAACGATACCAGTCAGGAATATGGGTGAATCCTGTACCCCTGCTATCCTGATATACCCGGTCGGAATTTCCGGTATGTTCTTCCGGCGTGCGCAGATAACCATACTCCGTCAATTCATATTCCTTATGGCAACGCTTGCAGCTAATCTTCGTGCCCTGCCCCAACATCTGCCCTTCCGCCTCGCAATGTGGACACTTATAGAGCATCCTGTTAAGTCCGTCCGCCCGAAACGGCTCTTTCACCCTGATTCGGTTGTCCTGCTGCCATCTAAAATAGTCGAAAGTAAATTTTTCTTCCAGAATCCCATTTAGTTCCCGGACAGATTTGCGGGCAATTTCCTCAGGTGAAAACAAATACTCTACCTCTGCGGATACTTTTACATGCCTTGTCTGCAAATTGTTGTACAGAGGCTCTCTGGTGAATGCGCCCTGTGTGCGTATTAGCACCACAGGCACTTTCAAAACCTTTAAGAATTTGCCAATGCTCTCAGGAAGCGGTGTCTGCGTCCCGTCGAAACTGTAACTCGCCTCAGGATACATCAAGACAGAACTTTTCAGTTCCCGCACCGCATATACCATATCCCGCACCAATACCACATCCGCCATAAACTTACGGGCAGGTATGCATCCGATGCTTCTCATCAGCCGCCTTTTACCGATAAACCCGTCTGACGTGCAGACGATATGGAAGGGCCTGGTACACATTAACCTGGCCGCAATCTTAAGGTCAATAAAACTGGAATGGTTCATCAGCACAAGACAAGGTTCCTTTTTTTCCAACTTCTCCATGCCAATCAACCGATATGTAAAACGGCTCCTCCACAAATCCCACACAGACAACAGTAATAAAGCTATCCGGAAAAATAATCTCTGCCTGACAGGTTTTTCATGTACGGGAATAGGAAGTGCCAGCACGTCCTCATAATCCATCTTAGCTGTTTTAATCTTCAATCTTTTCTCCTTCGTCACCTTTCCCTTGATATTACAACTCACCACGCGCTACCCTCAGTAGACAAAAGGTCTTTGTGCATGATACTCAAAAAAGCTATTGTAATTTATCATATCATCTCCCGGCTGCCGGTTCAAGGCGCCCAGCCAGGCGCCTCCTGGTATTTTCTGTTTCTATAAATAATACATATATCGCTTAGAGATACTTTAGAGACTTTTCTGTTATGATATAAAACGGTAAATACAAAAAGCCAAAACAATTTATGCTCCGCTGCAGGCATGCGCCCAGCCCGATGCAGGCGGAAATAAAATGCCAGGAAAGTGAGGCAACCAAGACTGAAAATTAAAATTTTCAATCGCAGAAATGGAGGAAAACATGAGAAAAAAATATGCGATGCTCGTAGGAACCTTAGCTCTGACCATAGCAATGGCGACAGGATGCACGAATGAGCCGGATGCGGCAGACAAACAGACAATACCAAACACAGAAATCAAGCCGGAGGAAACTGACGTACAGCAACAGGGCAATATGGAAGAGAAGCCTCAAAATGCTGACACCAACGAAGACACCCCGACTGAGAGCACTAGCCAGGAAACAATTTTCATCGGCGGAAAAGTAAGAAGTGTGGAAAAGGACGGCTGTATAATCAGCCGTACACTGTTAGACGACGGCTTTGTGACAATGCCCGAAGAAGGCAGCCCGGAGGAAGAACTGGTAACTATCAGATATACGGATTCAACAACCTTTGAGCACTGGACCATACAAGGCGGAGGGGCAGGCATTACCAAGCGAGAAGCCTCCTTTTCCGAAATACAAGAAGGCTGTGGGCTCGAGGCAAACGGATATTTTGACGAAGAAGGTTTCGTGGCAGAAAAAATTATCATCGAAGTTTATGAATAATAAAGAAAGGCCATTTTCTGCATATACGTAACAGCTTCTTTGCAAGTTACCCGCCAGAATAGCGGCATGAAATGAACGTGGCAGCACAGCTATACAGAGTAAGTCTGCTATGTGAGGGCATTTGACTTATTTTCAGAGGCAATAAGCCAAATGCCATGCCCGCACCGGCGTTTTGGCAAATTCCAATTCCAGGCACACATTACACAGAAATGGAGGGTTCATTATGAAACCTGTACCGGTTAGCAATCAACACCTGCCTGCAATTCTTTCTCTAAAAACTGTTTTATGTAAGGCTTGCAGGCAGATGCCTTTTTGATTTCCTCTTTTACCTTTTTTTGCAGTGTATCGGGAAAACTCTGATATTCCTGTATATGTTCGGGATAAATGCGGAGCTTCATCCCCATTTTTCGGGACACAAATGTTGCCAAAGTCCTTTTGCTGCCGTTTAATGTATAAGACACAACATAGCCGCTCTTTTGTAGTTTTATGTCACACTTACATCCCTTCTCCGTCAAATATTCGTTGATTTGATTAACAAAGCCACTGAAACGTCCGTCAACCGTTTCCATAAACTCACTAAATTTCTCGTCCCATAAGTCCCTCCGCTATACCTTTTTCTTTGCTACGGGTATCCATACCTCATACTGAGCGTTCTGCGGGTCCGGATTTAAGTAAACCTCAATATCGGGAGCGTTGGCATATTCATACCCAGATGTTGGAAGCCACTCTGTTATAATACGCTGTTCCAATTCCTGTATCGACTGGTTTGTTCCTGTTCCGGAAAAGATTGCCCATGTAGATGCAGGCACGGTATATTCTTCAAAGTCACCGCTTGCCTTCGTGCTGGAAACGGCAATAAAATACTTCCATTGTTCCTCATCATTGCAGGCACTCACACCCAAAAGCCCCATCGGCGGCGTATCCATCATTCCTGCAAGTTTCTGTATTGTTCCATTTACAGACGCCTCCTCCCACATCTTTGGCACCACCATAAAATTCTTTTCCATTTCTTTCTCCAAGGGTGCAGATACCCCAATGATGCGGAATGCTTCTCTTGTCTCGATTCTATAATTCATTTCTGTCGCTCCTTTCACCGCAATTCTAAACACAATGGGAGAAAAAGATTTCACGGATACGCCTTTTCCTTTCACGGACGAAGGAGCTATCCCGTGAAAAGACTGGAACGCCCTGTTAAACGCAGTCGGAGAATGGTAACCGTATTTTTCTGCAATATCGATAATCCGTTCATTTCCATCCTGCAAGTCTACCGCTGCCAAAGACATTTTCCTTCTTCGGATATACTCTGCCAGAGAAATCCCCGCCATATATGTGAACATCCTCTGATAGTGATAGGCGGAACAGCAGGCAATCCGGCCAAGCTGTTCATAATCAATTTCACCTGTCAACTGTTCCTCAATATACTTTATGCTTTGGTTTAACCTTTCAACCCATTCCATGAGATACCTCCTTATCTGCACACATTGTGTTTTGCAGACCTAAATTTGTCTTCATTATTATAGAGCTTATTTTTAAACTTTTCCTCTCTATTCTTGCACAAAAAAGAGAGATACTTTCATGTTCCACACTGCCAAAATTCAAAATGTTTTTTACGGACAATGCATTTCTACTCAGATAATATTTTTATGTTTAGCAGGAAGTTCATCGAAGATAGACAGTCTGCAATCAGCTCTGAAAAGAAGCCTTCCGTATCATTGATGTATCTGCACTTCTTGGCAAAGAAAGCAAAAAGAATTTTATAGTGGCGCCAAAGATGCGGCAGAATACCGGCGCAAAGGGAACGGTTGGAAAAGTAATCTTTTCCGGGACAGGAAACAAACAATCAATACAAGAACTGAGGCAGAGGATTGTGACAAGAAGCCTCAGGCGTCCGGCTATGAATGCGCCGCTATCCCAGATATTGAAGTTTACATAAATTCGGGGTGCGCATAACACGTAATATCAAATATGGCTCAAATCCTTCACCACTTCTCCCGCAATTAAGAGTCCGGCCACCGAAGGGACAAAAGCTATACTGCCCGGAATGCTTCTCCGCCCTGTGTTGTCCTGCTCTTCTTCCGGCACACAAATGCCTCCCATGGCTTCTTCCGGCGTCTTGACCGGTACTTCCTCTGAGTACACCACCTTTAAATGTTGTACATCCCTCTTCTTAAGTTCTCTGCGCATCACCCTGGCAAGCGGACATACCTTCGTATCGTAAATATCCGCCACTCTAAACGCGCCTGCATCCAGTTTATTTCCTGCCCCCATGCTGCTAATCACAGGAACATGATTCTTCTGGGCACGCATAACAAGCTCAATCTTTGCCGTCACGGTGTCCACCGCATCCACCACATAATCGTACGCATGGAAAGGAAAGCCGTCCGCATTATCCGGCAGGAAGAAACACTGATGGACACGCACATTGACATCCGGGTTAATATCCAGGATTCGTTCCTGCATCACATCTGTCTTATATCTTCCTAAAGTCTTGTGTGTGGCAATAATCTGACGGTTAAGATTCGTCAGGCAGACCTTGTCATTGTCGATTAAATCCAAGGCGCCAACGCCGCTGCGCGCCAACGCCTCGCAGACATAACCGCCCACGCCGCCTATACCGAACACTGCTACACGGGAATTTGCAAGCTTATCCATCGCCTCGCCGCCAAGTAATATTTCTGTTCTGGAAAATTGTTCTCTCATTCAAATCCTGCTTTCATTATCGTATGTATTCTGTTTCAACTTTCAAAAATACCCTCAGTGAACAAAGGGTATTATCACAAAATCTCACTGGCAGATTACATAAAATGTTCTCATAAATTATAAAATACACTTTTTGACATCCGCATTCTATATCTCTTCCAATTTTTGAAAACTTTCTTGTATCAAAATATATTTTTCCCATTCTATATTTTTTATGATATTTTGGCGCTCCACAAACTGTTCTGCGGCTGTCCTGACCGAAAAGTAAACATCAAATTTGGCTTTCGTAAGATAACGGCGCTTTGTAAGGTATCTTTTTTCCGAATCAATTCCCTCCACAAACAGATTTGTTTTTTCTATGATGTCTGCATCATAGCAATCATTTTGCGAGATTGCACCTAGCAAGAATGTTTCCATAGCTCCTTTCTCTTCAAAGGGAATCACTAGCAGTAACAGTTCAACCTGTTTTTCTTTTCCCTGGCCATTTCTATAAGTATACCCATCCCATTTCCCATGGCAGATTCCCTCTTCTCCATGAAAATCATGCTCTTCTAATATTCCATTAATTTTATTTTCAAAAAAAGCTTCCGTCTCAATCTCATCCCGGTCAGTGATTAGCACAATTTTGTCATTGGCTTCGTTACCTGCCGAAAGTCTGTTTCTCTCCAATACATAATCTAATACTGGCAAAAGCCTGCTTACGCCGCCACATCCTGCTATTGTCAAACGTCCATCGCCTTTTTCTAATGTGCGGCTGCGCTTTACCTTTCCTCTCAGTATCATACTTTGATTCTCCGCATCGCTCCAACCATATGCCTTTCTCATCAAATATTGTAGTAAGACAAAATCCGTAGAACCTTCACACAAAATAATACTATTCATTCTTACCGCAGCTCCAATCCCATATCGTCTTGTACTTCAATCGCTTTTTTTCCGGACAGCCTTCTTACCGACATACCCTCATTGTCGTTATATAAGGTATACAATGCCATATCATCCTGCAAATGCGGCGCGCACTTTAATAGCACACTAATCGCCTCTTTACTGTGAGAAGTCAAAAATAACTGTACATGTAATTTCTGGCAAGTTTCCAGAATCCATTTAAATGTCTTCTCCATCGCAGAAGTATGGATAGCAGTCTCAAATTCATCCAGAAGCAATATACCGCCTTTTGCTTTTAACACCGCGCTCATTAGTAGTATGGCTTTCTTCATGCCATCTCCATAAACATTTAAAGACAATGCTTTCTTATGGGTCCTGGACAGTATTTTATACTCTCCCCCAATGCCTCCTCTTGTTCCCCTTACATAATTGATGCTTATAATATCTTCGTCATAGTCTTTCAGGACTTCCAACATTTCCTCATATAAGTCTGAATGGTCTAATACCTCTGAAAGATAGACTCTGCCTTCCGCATGGCGGACAGGCGATATATAAATAATATTTTTTACATATTCATTTAAGACTCTTCCGCTTAATTCATTTATTCCCCCACCTTCATAAATCTCACTGCCTCCTGCATATACCCCATTAATTTCTAATTTCAAATCCAGTTTAGGAACGGCAATTATGCTGTCGGCTATATCATCCTCCCCCTCCTCAGAGTCTTCTTTCCGTCCAATATAATGCATCATCTGTACATTTTTTTCATAATCCCTGACAGACATCTCCTCTTCTGTTTCGCGTCCAGTCATTTTTATATCCACCAATCCGTTATTAAACTCTGCACGGTATTCTATCTTCTTTTCGTCATTTTCTATATCAAATAAATTAAAAAAAGCTTCATAATATGACATGCCAAATGCCGAAGGTAACCTAGGCTCTTTTCTGAGCAATGAACGCCACATCCTAAAGCTGTATGGCCGCGCGAAACTTTGCAATACTTCTAGCACACTGGTCTTACCGCTGTTATTATCTCCTGTCAAAATATTTATTTTATTCAAATCCTCCAACTCAAGTGAATGGATTCCCCTGAATGAATGAATATACAAATTAGAAATAAAATCTGCCATTTCAATACCTCTTTTACGATTATTCCATACTTTTCTGCCCCTCATTATATTGTATTTTGTATCAAGAAACAATCCTTTTCCCCGGACTTTATCCTACAAAATTCCCCTCTCCCACAATTTTTCCCCACACCCCCTCAATATGTGTTATAATGTACGCGATGGCAATGAGCAGTGCCATAATGTAAGATAACAAAATAGCAGCTTGCTGACTATTTTGTTAGATTGCATTATGATAGGGCGAAGCCCGCGAGCCTGATGCAGCGCAGCGTAATCAGGCCTCCACTGCGCCTTAAGGCCAAGCGCAAGATACTAAATAGCAGCTTGCTGACATCAACAAATAATCAAAGGAGTTTTTATCTATGGAAATCACAAAAGACATTCACTACATAGGCGTAAACGACTACGAAATAGACCTCTTTGAAGGCCAGTATGCAGTAGAAAACGGAATGGCATACAATTCCTACGTAATCATGGATGACAAAATTGCCATTATGGATACGGTAGACACCAGTTTCGGAGAAGAATGGATGCAAAATCTGCGTCAGGTTCTGGGAGGACGTACACCGGATTATCTGATTGTACAGCATATGGAGCCCGACCACTCCGCTAACATCGATGCCTTTGCCAAGGCATACCCGGATGCCGTTATCCTTGCTTCCGCCCCGGCATTTACAATGATGAAGCAGTTCTTCGGCACAGATTATGCCGACAGACGACAGATTATCAAAGAAGGTGATACCCTTTCCTTGGGCGCACACACATTACAGTTCATTGCCGCTCCCATGGTACACTGGCCGGAAGTTATGGTTACATACGATACCCTCGACCATGTGCTTTTTTCTGCCGACGGTTTCGGCAAATTCGGCGCATTGGATGCAGACGAGGACTGGGCATGTGAGGCACGCCGCTATTATTTTGGCATCGTAGGCAAATTCGGAATGCAGGTACAAAATCTCCTGAAAAAAGCATCCACACTGGATATCCAAATTATCTGTCCCTTACACGGGCCTATTCTAAAAGACAATTTGGAATATTATGTAAACCTATATCAAACTTGGTCTTCCTATGGCGTGGAATCCGAAGGCGTCATGATTGCCTACACTTCCGTCTATGGAAATACTAAGGCCGCCGCAAAACTTCTGGCTGACAAACTGACCGAGAAAGGTTGTCCCAAAGTCGTCCTGGCCGACCTCGCCAGGGAAGACATGGCAGAGTGCATGGAAGATGCTTTCCGCTATGGCAAACTGGTTCTTGCCACCACAACTTACAACACTGACATGTTCCCTTATATGCGTGAATTTATTAATGAATTGGCGGTACACAATTACCAAAACCGCACGGTTGCCCTCATTGAGAACGGTACCTGGGCTCCCATGGCTGCAAAAGCAATGCGGGCAAAATTAGAAGGTTTCAAAGATATCACTTTTACACAGCATAGCGTGCAAATCAAATCCGCGCTCAATGAAGACAGCCTCGCCCAGATTGAGGCGCTCGCAGAAGAACTTTGTGCAAAATAATATGTAGAAGCGCTGAAAACTTCTAAGCAGGTATATAACCCTCAGCAAATCAGATGAATGTATACCGGAAACTTATCATACGGGGAAACGGCGCGGCCAAAAAGCCGCGCCGTTTCCCAAAATCACGCATCCACTCCAAGTTCCCGTAGCTTTTCAATCGCTTTCGCCCGGTCTGTAAAATGAATCGTATGTATACCGAACTTCTCCGCCCCTGTCAGATTAGCCACCGTATCATCCATAAAAACACATTCTTCCGGCACCAGATTATAACGGTCTATCAGCAGTTGGTAAATCTCCGGCATCGGCTTGATAATCTTTTCCTGGTAAGACAGAATCCCTCCATCCATATAAGGTATAAAGTCAAGGGCATGGGCACAGTCTGTCTCTGCTTTCACCGAAAAATTAGACAAATACAGCGTACGGTATCCTTTTTTCTGCAATTCCTGAATCCAGGGAATGGCATAGTCATAACGGGTTATCATCGTGCTCATATCTTTCAATATCTTGCGGATATCCTGTTCAATCTCCGGGTCCGAATCCACAAAACCTTGTATAATGTCTTCTTCCTTCATGGCGCCCCTGTCAACCTCATTCCACATCGGATGCTTAACCGTCGCCCGGGCGATACGTTCTATCATGTCGCCTTCATAGCCGAATCTCTCCAAATGCTCCTTCCACGTAAAACCGGCAAGTACATTACCGATGTCAAATATTATCGTTGTAATCATCTGCTCCTCCTTCAGATTTATAAAATGTATTCTTGGAATATCTAACTCTCATGACCACTGCCGGACGTACATGCAGTCTTGTCCTTCTAATCCATTGCCGGCGAAAATAAATCAAGCAGGTGCCTTGCCGCCGCCGACACCGGATACTTCGGATTGGTCACCACGCAGAAATGCCTTTTCGGTATAATCATATTAAACCGCAGTTCAAATAACCTGCCATCCTCCAGATATTCCTGCGCAAAATCCCGTACCACGCACCCCACGCCCAGATTACGCAGAGCAAACTGTACAATCATATCACTGGTTGCAAGTTCAAATTCCGGCCTAATCTGCACCTTATTTTTCTCAAGGAAAGAGTCCATATAGCTTCTTGTGCTCGTAACTCCTTCCAGATAAATAATGGGGATATTTTCCAATTCCTGCAAGTCCAACATACGGTTTTTATATTGGATAAATTTTCTGCCTGCAACAAAAACATCCTCAATTTCACGCACATTCACCGCTTCCAAAACGTCTCTTTTCTCAAAAGGCGTGCTCACTACCCCGAAATCAATCTTATTCTGTTCCAGGTTCTCCAGTGTTTCCGGTGTGGGCGCATTGCTGACCGCCACTTTGATATGCGGATACTTCTCATGGAACTGTTCCAAATAGGGAAGCAGATAAAATCGTAGCGTCATATCGCTGGCGCCAATATGAATCTCACCCAGTTCCAGGTTCAGCATCTGCCTTATCTTCTGCTCTCCTAATTCAATCTGCCCATATCCCTTGGCCACATAATGATAGAGAAGTTCCCCCTCTCCCGTCAGGCGGACCCCTTTAGATGCACGCACAAAAAGCTTCGCGCCCACCGATGTCTCCAACTGCCTGATGGACTGGCTGACCGCCGGCTGTGATATATTCAGTTCCCTCGCAGCCGCGGTCAGGTTCCCCAAACGTGCCACATGGTAGAATACTTTGTAATATTCTAAATTATTCATAGTTTACATAACTCAAGATACAAACTTGATAGTTTCTCTCTCATTCTGTCAGCATCTTGCCAACCCGTCCACATGCAATACCTCGCCACTGATATAGGAGGCCATATCCGATGCCAGGAACACAAAGGCATTGGCGATATCTTCCGGCTGTCCCATGCGCCTTAAAGGAATCTGCGCAATCATCGGCTCAATCACTTCCTTGGGCACGGAGCGCATCATGTCCGTGTAGGTTATGCCGGGCGCAACCGCATTGACACGAATCCCTTTCGGCCCTAATTCCCTGGCAAGCGATAATGTAAACCCGTTCACCGCAAACTTAGAAGTCGGATACGCGATGCCGGCCGGCTGTCCATACTGGCTTACCATGGATGAAGTATTCAGTATCACACCGCTCTGTTTTGCAATCATATGTTCCGTTGCCGCCTTGGAGCAGTTATATACTCCCTTAATATTCAAATCCATCACCTTCTCGAAAGTTTCTTCCGTATAGTCCGTAAAAGGTGTGCTCTCCGACACGCCCGCATTGTTCACAAGAATGTCTATGCTGCCATATTTTTCTACAACCTTGCCAAACGCCTCTTTCACCTCTGCATAATCGGACAGATTCGGAAAAATCCCCTCCACCTTAGCATCCGCGTCAGCCTCTTTCAATTTTGCTACCGCTTTTACCGCTGTCTCTTCACGGCTGGCACACAACACTACCGTCGCTCCCTCTTTCAGGAAAGCTTCCACCGTGGCGAAACCAATTCCCCGGCTACCCCCTGTAACGACAGCGACCTTATTCTCTAATAACATAGTTTTCCCTCCTTCGCTCTTCCTTCAGAACTTATTACAGACAGTATACCACAAAATTGCTTTTTCAACATCCTCTGTCCTGTTAAGGTTCAACTGCCAAAAGGCGCTGTCATAAAATTCACTGGCAGATTACACAACTTATTAAATACATCCTTTGACATCCTTAATTCCTTTTAAGCGGGCTTTCCCTGTAAATGATGTCCTCTCTGCCCGGCCCGTTGGATACCATCGTAATGGGATAACCAATCTGTTCTTCGATAAACTCTATATAATGACGGCAATTTTCCGGAAGCTCTTCATAGTCTCTGATACCGCGGATATCGCATTTCCATCCCGGCAGCTTCCTCAGAACCGGTTTTGCCTTTTCCAACTTACAAGTCACCGGGAAATCCGTCGTCACTTCGCCGTCCACTTCATAGCCTACACATACCGGAATCTCATCTAAATATCCAAGCACATCAAGCACTGTAAAAGCCACGTCTGTCGTTCCCTGCAAGCGGCATCCGTACTTGGAAGCGACACAGTCAAACCATCCCATTCGGCGTGGACGCCCCGTAGTCGCGCCGAACTCACCGCCATCACCGCCTCTGCGGCGAAGCTCATCCGCCTCATTGCCGAAAATCTCCGACACAAACGCCCCGGCGCCCACTGCCGAAGAATATGCTTTGCATACCGTTATAATTTCCTTAATCTCGTGGGGCGGCAGTCCTGCCCCAATCGCACCGAAAGCTGCCAGTGTAGAGGAAGAGGTAACCATCGGATAAATCCCATGGTCAGGGTCTTTCAAAGTTCCAAGCTGTCCTTCTAAAAGCACGGTCTTGCCCTCCTTCAATGCACGGTCCAGATAAGCAGACACATCACACACATAGGGCTCAATCATCCTCCTGTACTCGTGCAGTGTATCAAGCAGTTCCTCCTGCACAATCAACGGTTTGTGATACAGATGCTCCAACACCACATTTTTCATCTCGCAGACACGTGCTACTTTCTCCTGCAAAAGTTCCTCGTCAAAAAGTTCGCTCACCTGGAATCCAATCTTTGCATATTTATCTGAATAAAAAGGAGCAATTCCAGACTTTGTGGAGCCAAATGACTTGCCGCCAAGCCGCTCTTCCTCATACTGGTCGAACAGGATATGGTAGGGCATAACCATCTGGCATCTGTCCGACACAAGAATTTTCGGCATCGGTACGTTCCTGTCAGTGATGGATTTTATCTCATCCATCAGAATCGGAATGTTTAGCGCCACGCCATTACCTATCACACTTGTCGTATGCCCGTAGAAAACACCGGACGGAAGTGTATGAAGCGCAAATTTTCCATAATTATTGACAATGGTGTGTCCCGCATTGGCGCCACCCTGGAAACGGACGATGATATCTGCCTTCTCGGCAAGCATATCCGTAATTTTTCCTTTCCCCTCGTCTCCCCAATTCGCACCTACTACCGCTTTTACCATGATGATTCCTCCTTCAACATGAACTGTCTTTTATAGCAATGTCACCAAATTAAGCTTTTATGCATACGTGGCACATCTGGCTTAACCGAATAACATCGCCTCTATACTCGGTTTACTTTTTGATTATAGACAATATCATATTATAAGTAAAATCAATATTTATTATATCAGTTATAAGTTATAATTATATTTTATCAAGTGAGGATAAGGGACAAGTAATCTGGAACATCTCCTCGCAGACACGGTGGACAAGCTGTGCCTGCTTCGTATCCGCTAGCTTATAGTATACTTCCTTGCCCTCTTTCCTGCTCACCACAAGCCCGCTGCCCCGAAGCAGTTTCAGGTGATGAGACACCGCCGGGTCGCTCATGTCCATGGCCGCAGCGATATTGCTGACGCATTCCTCACAGTGGCACAAAAGCCACAGAATCCTCAGCCGGGAGCCGTCACTAATCTGCTTAAAGACCCCTGCCGCCTCCATACAAACTTCCTGTGCCGGAAGAACCTCCAACACCCTTTCAATATTCTGCCCATGGTCATGGGGAAGTACTTTCAACGCCATATCCGCCTCCATTTTGAACCTTGTCAACTTTTTATATTAGTACCTTGCCTCCCGGCAGCTCAATGCCCTCGTCGCATTTAACACAGCAATCACCATCACGCCCACATCGGCGAAAATTGCCCACCACATGTTGAGCATTCCCACCGCGCCGAGCCCCAGGCAAAAGAACTTGACGGCCAAAGCAAATACGATGTTTTGATGTACAATGCGCAGTGTTTTCCTGGAAATGCCGATTGCTGTCGCTATCTTCTCCGGATTATCGTCCATCAATACGATATCCGCAGCCTCGATGGCGGCGTCCGCCCCCAAAGCTCCCATGGCAATCCCAAGGTCAGCCCTGGAAAGTACCGGCGCGTCGTTGATACCGTCGCCTACAAACACCAAATTTTCTTTCTTTCCTTTGGCCTCCAGAAGCGCCTCCACCTCGGATACTTTGTCTGCCGGAAGAAGCTCGCTTTTTACCACGTCCACCCCAAGTTCCTCCGCCACGGCGTCCGCCACGTTCCTGGCGTCTCCGGTTAACATAACTACCTGCTTTACACCAACTTCCTTTAGCCTTGTCACCGCCTGCTTTGCGTTATCTTTTATCACATCCGAAATCAGGATATACCCGGCATAACTGCCGTCAATCGCCACATGGACTTCCGTACCTGTTTTGTTCGGTTTCAAATAAGGAATCCCAAGCTTCTTCATCAGCTTCACGTTCCCCGCCGCCACTTTTCTGTCATCCACAAGAGCCGTCACGCCATGGCCGCCAATCTCTTCCACTTGCGTGACGCGTCCGGGCGCAATGGCCTTCCCATATGCTTCCTTAAGACTTTTGCTGATAGGATGGTTCGAGTAATTCTCCGCACAGGCTGCCGCCTCCAGCAACTCCTCCTCTCCGAATCCTTGTGCTGCTTCCACGTATGCCACCTGGAAAACCCCTTTTGTCAAGGTTCCCGTTTTGTCACATACCACATATGCCGTCCTTGATAACGCTTCCAGGTAATTGGAACCTTTGACTAAGATACCCTTGGCAGAGGCGCCTCCAATCCCACCGAAAAAACTGAGCGGTATGGAAATCACCAAGGCGCAGGGACAGCTAATTACCAACGTCGTCAACGCCCTTATAAGCCACTGCGTCCAGCCCGCCTCATGCCCCGTGAGAATATTAAAAATCGGCACAAGAAGCGCCAGCGCCAGCGCGCCGATACACACGGCGGGCGTATAATACCTGGCAAACCTGGTAATAAAGTTTTCTGATTTCGATTTCTTCATGCTGGAATTTTCCACCAAGTCAAGAATCTTTGACACCGTGGATTCACCGAACTCCTTCGTCGTACGGATGTGTATCAGGCCCGACATATTGACACATCCGCTGATAACCTCATCCCCCTCCTGCACTTCCCTGGGAAGGCTCTCCCCGGTCAGCGCACTCGTATTTAGGGACGATACGCCGCTTACCACAGTACCGTCTATCGGAACCTTCTCGCCCGGCTGCACGGTGATGACAGTACCCACCGCCACTTCCTCCGGTTCCACCTGCACCAACACACCGTCCTGCTCTATGTTCGCATAATCAGGACGGATATCCATAAGCTGCGTAATATTCCTGCGGCTCTTGCCTACCGCATAGCTTTGGAACAGCTCGCCAATCTGATAAAAAAGCATAACCGCCGTCCCCTCAAGATATTCTCCCAGAACAATCGCCCCCACGGTGGCCACCGCCATCAGAAAGTTCTCATCAAACACCTCTCCATGTATGATTCCAAGCGCCGCTTTCCTTAAAATGTCATATCCGATAATAAGGTACGGCACCATAAACAGCGCCAGCCGCACATAGGGATTCTCTATCGAAACCAAACTAAACGCCAATACCAGTACCGCGGATATGATAATCCTCATTAACACCCTCTTCTGTTTTCTCGTCATAACGTACATCCTTTCCCATGATATATACCATACGCCAAGGTATCTTTTTTCCTTATGTCCTGCCTTGGCTATGTCCTGTTCATATATACATGCTGCTTTTATATGAATATTTAAACATATGTTTAAATATTTGTCAATCTATATTTCTTAATGACAAGACACAGGCGCAGAATTTGCAGAAAACACTACCAGCAAAAAGCGCAAGAAGATTTCCATGCACATAGCTATCCTCTTGCGCCCTTCTGACACTACCGCCCGGCCAAAGGCATTCTTCCCCAGGATTTTCCCAATGGGACGAAATCTTTCTTAATAAGATGGAATCCTAAGCACTTGCCCTATCCGCAGCGCATCCCCTGTCAGTCCGTTCATCCTCTTAATGGCGTCCACTGTGGTGCCGAAACGATTGGCTAAGAGCCATAACGTATCACCGGAACGAACCGTATAATTAAAATACTGTGACGGCTGCCCTGTCGGTATCCTGAGAACCTGACCAATATTTAATATGCTGCCGGTCAATCCGTTTTCCTTCATGATGGCATCCACCGTAGTGCCAAATCGGTTCGCTAAGAGCCACAGCGTATCGCCTGGTTGAACCGTGTAGGTCACTGTATTGCCACCCGGGCCAGGATTGGCCGGAGGAACAGGCTTCTGCACATTCTGCAGGATACCTTGGTAAGTTCTGTAAAGAGAGCTCCATGTGGAAGCTCCCACAATCCCGTCGGCCACCAGGCCCATCCGCCTCTGGTAAGCCGTCACCGCCTGCCCGGTGCCGCTCCCGAAAATACCGTCCTGCGCCACCTCCGGAATACCCGGATAGTATTCGGAAATCACATTCAACAGATATTGCAGCGTAATCACATCCTGTCCCCTGGAGCCTTGCCTGAGCACGGAAGAGGGCGGCACAGTCCCAATCCCAAGGCTATTTCCTTCACTGTCAAGCTCTGCCAGCCTGGTGACCGCCGTGTAAAGACTGGAAATCTTGTACCAGGTGGATTTCCCCACAATGCCGTCCACTGCAAGATTAAAGATACTCTGGAATTTCCTCACTGCCGCTTCCGTACTGCTTCCAAACACCCCTGTCTCATCCGTAATGGCCGGAATTGCCGGATAATTTCTTCTGATTCTGCCCAGGTAGGTCTGTATGCTCTCCACATCTAATCCGGTACTTCCCCTTCTGAGCGGTGCGCCAGGATAGGAAGTCACCACATTTGAAATGGTATCCGTCTCTACGATTTCAATATCGTTGGGGTAATAATACCGCAGAATCCTAATCGGGGTGTATCCCTGGTTGGCAAGCGAAACCGTTCCCCACTGGGACATCCCCTGGCAGGAAGCTGTGGTTCCATTACAAAAAGACGTGAAATAAGGGGCATTCTGCCCCTGTCTGCGGACATACTCATTAAAAATCTCATCCACAATCCTGCTTATGGACTCATAGATGGGCCTGCCGTACACAAAATATTGGTCATAGGCAGTGCTGCTTGTAATATCAAAATTGTATCCTCTGCTTCTGTACCATTCGGTGTATATCCTGTTTAATGCAAATGTGATAATCGCGTAGATATTCGCACGAAGCGCCGACTCCGGCCAAGTGGGATAGATTTCGCTGCTGGCAACATTTTTGACATAGTCAGGAAAAGAAACCTGCACATTTGAAGCCGCGGCGTCCGGAGTGCCCAGATGAACCGTAATGGGATTTGGAATCACTACCTGGCGAAGAACATACGAGTCACTGTCCACCGTCCCTTCCTGGTTCCGTTCTCCTTCCATCGCCACCGCCGGACTACCCACCCTGATTTCCGCAGGCTCTGCATTCCTCTGGCGCTCCTGCAAAGGTACAAGATTCAGCGGAAGGACTGCAAGCTCCCCGTCAAAAACAGGTATGTCAGAGACATATAAAGGTTCAAATCCCTCCGCCTGGGCGAGTACACTATAAGCCACATAAGGTGTTCCCGTAAAATCCGGGTTCTGTGAATAACTCTTGTCCACCGTTTCTAAGGCTACTCTTCTTGTCTCTCCACTGTCATCTGTCACCAATTCATACACACGGTTTCCTTCATCGTCCATCACCGTGACAAAAACACCGTTAAGCGGCAGGGCATCATGTGCCGTCCGTGCCTGCATAACCAAATAACCGATTGCCATATTTACCGTTCTCCCTCGCACAGTCATATGCTATAAGGTATGAACGGATACAACAATCGGTTACTTTTTATAATCATATTTTAATTCACTACTCCATTACCGCCTCTGGTCCACATGACATTCTCGCTAATCATCCGGTCAATATCCATGCCGATAATCTCCGAAGCGCGCGCTTTCGCCGTGGCCTCGTTGGCAGTGCCCAAATCTTTATAAATATAGTAGGCAGGTTTCTTATTGCCGTTTAAGTCATACAGGCCAAGCGCCAAATGGCTCTCCATCTCGTGGGCGTCATCGGTCTGGCGGAACAACATAAAAGCATCCACATCGGGAAGAGAGGCCGCTTTCAAATAGCCGTAGGCCACCGACGCCTCCTGCTTGTCATCCCCGAAACTAGACGTAAACCCAATCTCGGCCAGGGAAATACTCCTCACATCCCCGCTAGGACTCAAAAACTTCGGCTGATGCATATAGTCTATGAGAATATCAATATTCTGCATCGTGATATAAGGTGTGGAGATGCTGTCCTGCACCCACACGGCCGGCCCATTCCAGGCATAGGGGTCATAGAGCGGGGAATTATAAGGATGATAGGAAAGTCCCCAGTCGATATTGCCTTCCCGCACCATGTAATAGTTAAACTGGTCAAGATACTCTTTGGCAAGGAAACTACCCGGATTCGATTTCCGGTTCCACTCCTGGTCAATCGAATTGTATATCCTGACATTGGCATTCTGGCTCTTCATCTCATTGTAAAGAATACGGAATGCTTTCACATAAATATTGACATTAAAGTCCAGTGACGTAGAATTTGTATACCACCATGAAGTCCTGGCGTTCACCTCATTGCCCACAATCCAGTTGTCTACCTGTCCACAGTCAAAATGGCCTGAGTAACGCTGCGCTAAAAACGCCCCCACCGCCTTAAGATGGGCAACCGCACCCGCATCTTCCACATTCAGCGCATAGCCCGGGCAATCGCCGTCCTGCGCCATCGGGTGAACAAGGTCTTGCGAGTATGCACCCTTACCGCCGTTTAAAAGTACCATGGTAACCTGCATCCCATAGACATTAAAGCTGCGAATCATGGAGTCAAACTTATTCACCATACCGCCGTTAAAATACCATGTCTGTCCATTATACTCAAAAGGTATTGCACCGGGAACCGATGCGTCGGCACAAATATCATCCACATACATATTGTACACAATCTGCTTAATGCCAAGCTCCTGCATCTCTTCTTTGGAAGACTTGGTAAGGTCAGGCAGAATGCCCTTTAATCCTGTATCCTTGCGCGCCGCCGTATGGGAGGCAACCGCTTCCGGGTTCGTGATATAGTGCTCGTCACTGACCTGCACCATCTGCCCACCCCTCTTCACCGCAATCAAAAATTTACGGCTTAAGTTAGACTCCCCGGTATTATAGCGTAACGGGAAACTCGCCGTCACGGAAGAGCCGGCATCAACCTTGGCAACCACTTCGCCCGTGGGACCGTCCTGGTATACCTCGTCCGCATAGACATAATATTTTCCGTCGTCGCTTGCGGGGACACTCCCCGCACTAATCTGGCACAACACGTCAGAACCTGAAATTGTACAGAACTTGATTTCTACCGGACGTCCTGCTGCCTCCGCATACAGTATATGTCCCTGGCCAACAAGTGCAACAAAAAGTGCTAGCGTCATCGCTGTAAACACCGCAATCACTGTCTTTGCAACCTTCTTTCTTGTGGCTGTCCGACCTGTTTTTTCCTTTTCATAGCCATGCTTTGTTTCTCTTTTGAATTTTTCCATACGCCCCTGCTGCCACTCCTCTTCTTTCATAAAAATAACATTACCCCTTGTGCCCGGTTGCCGGCATATTGCCGTTCTCACAAAATCAGGCGCAAAATATTGCGGAAATACATTCCTGTATTTTATTATATAGTGAAAAAAATTAATTGGCAAGATAATCCTGCAATGCCTTTCCTCTAATCCGCAGGGTTTACATGCACCATAATATGTTTCACTTTCGGACAATTCTGCTCGATGGCATCGTGGACATGTTCCGCCACGCCGTGGGATTCCCTAAGCGTCTTGCTGCCGTCCACCCTGATTTCAATATCCACATAGATTTTATTGCCGAAAACGCGCGTCTGCAGCAAATCTACGCCGAGCACCCCCTCCTGGGCAAGCGCCCGCTCTCTAAGTTCCGTTTCCACCTCGTCGCCGCACGCCTTATCCACCATCTTATCTATCGCGTCCATAAAAATCTCATAGGCGGCCTTCTCGATAAAAAAGCAGATTACCACGCTGGCCGCCGGGTCCAGGAACGGGAAGCCCATCCTCGCCCCCGCAATACCAATCAATGCGCCTACGGAAGAAAGGGCGTCGGAACGATGGTGCCAGGCATCCGCCATAAGCGCACCGGAGTCTAATTTCCTGGCGTATACCTTCGTATACTGGTACATCCCCTCCTTCACCACGATAGATATAATCGCCGCTGCAAGCGCCAACACACCCGGCACGGCAAGCTGCTCATAATTGCCGCCCGCAATCTTGCCCACCGCCGAATAGCCTATGCCGATACCCGTGGCGGCCAGTATTGTCGCCAACACAATCGCCGCAACGCACTCCATCCGTTCGTGCCCGTAAGGATGGTCCTTATCCGAAGCCTTACCGGACAACTTAATGCCCACCATAACCACCACCGTGCTGAACACATCGGAGGCGGAATGGATTGCATCCGAAATCATGGCTCCCGAATGGGCAACAATACCTGCAAGCAGCTTTAAAGCAGTGAGGACAAAGTTCGCCCCAATACTCACCTCGGAAACTTTCATAGCTGCTTTTTCGTAATCTTCCGCCGTCTGTCTTTTCGCCTTTATGCCGTCCTCCCGCCCATCCTGAACCTGCCGGATATTCTCTCTTTTTCCCATAGACTTACTATCCTTTTCCCTTATGATAACCGTACACTGCAAAATATATTAACTTCATTTTCTCTTGTGGGAATAAGACGGGAAAGAATTTCCTGTCCAAAGAAAAACACCCACGTATGCAGTAATCGTAACTACTGTCCCGCAGATGTCATAATCCGCTGCCGCCACGGCGACCCGGCTCCCGGGCTTGTGTATGCCCCGGCCTGCTCAGTTTGTACTGTGTTAGATTGGGGTATACCGCCCCAGAACTTGCAGTGCAAATTGTTTTTCTTAATGTAACATATGCAAGCCGGGATTGCAAGCACAAAATATCACTGTCCGGACTGCGCAAATCATTCAATATGCCGTGTATTCCTTAGGATACCTGGAAGTGATAGTCTCTTCTTCCTCCTTCTCCGTGTCCAGAACTTCTTTCACCATATGCCGTAAGCACCCTTCCACCCATGCAAAAGCATTGTACATGCCCTCCAACTCCCATTCCGCCCAAGGCCAGATGTCCATGTTGGAATCTTCCACCGAGAAATCCCAATCCTCAATCTCCATTTCCTCGACGCTGGCCGTCACATACCGCACCACGTCATCCATCTTATCGTCAACACGAAAGCCGATAAACTGCGCCTGTAAGTGTTGCGTCAGTTTCATGCCTACGCACACGTTGGCCGACAGTACGCCGTCATACCCATATTCCGTCAAATCAATCTTATACTCATAGGCATAAAGATAAATTTCTTCTTCCTTTTGTGTCCGGTAATGCTCAAAGGACAGGCCTGAAACCGCTCCTTTGTAATTCTCCTGCACATGCGTTTTTATCTGCTCCATGCAGGCCGGCCAATCCGATACCGTCCGCTCCGTTTCCTTACGTCTGTCCTGGACAAGACATGCGATAACACCGTCTCCGGACATGCAGAAATTACTTCCATACTCTCCAAATTTCCCGACTCCCACCGTACTCCTTGCAGGTGTCGCAAACTGATATCCCCGAAATCCCCAGAAAGAATTGTCCCTGCCGTTTCCCGGCCTGCGGATATAAGCCTTTCTCTCTGTCTCAAGCTTCATACCCGGATAAATCAGGTCTGCTTCCCTGACACTCTCTTTATTGCAAGTCACCAAATTCCCGTACAGGCTGCCATCACCCCATATCTGCTTAGCAATACTCCACAGGCAGTCGCCCTCACAGACTTCATACTCGCTGCCTGTCTGTGTCAGTTCTATATAGTTCTCCTCTTCCCCTGCGTCAATCCAGTAACAGACAGCTCCTGTGTCTGCCGCCTGCACGGTCATGGGACAAAACGCCACCGTCTGCAGAAGGACAATTTCCAACACAACAGCTAATATAATCCTTCTATCCGCTCCCAGTAATCCCCTGCTCCTGACAAGTCTTCCAACCATATATTCTCCTGCATTTCTCCACATTCCACAATCTCCCCCGCATCCTCGGACAAATCATACTTTTCCCAAAAATCCGACTCTGTCTTAAACTTCTCAAGTTCCTTTGCACTACAGACTATCTCATAAGCGTCTTCCTGAGGCGGCCTTGCATTACTGACATATTTCGGGTCAATGGCGATTCCCATCATGAAGTCTTTGCCTTCCTGCACATAGAAATAGGGATGAAATTCATAGTACTCGTTCCACTCCTCGTCTCCACCCAAAAACCATGAAAGCAAAATCTCCCTGTCTTCCTCACTGTCCCCGAAAAAATCGTCATATTCCTTATTTGCCTTGTCTGTCCAAAATTTGATAAACGCATCGTCAATGCGTACAATATCACCTAATCCGTATTGTTCCCCCGTCATCAAATCGACATTCAGCCCACGTTTTGTTATACTGACATAGAATACCGGGTTGACGGGCGCATAAGTCTCCTCATAATTCAGGCTTAGAAGATACTGACTGTGATAACTTACCTCGCAGGATGCGTCGCTGCTGAAAATAGAATATTCTTGCTGAATCCCGCTCACATAATCGTCCGGCTCCAGATGCCAGTAATTCGTCCTGTCCATGGCGGTATCATACATCATCTGATTTATCCTATTCTGCCGCTCTTCTTCTATCCCCTCAATCTGCGGATATGTAACCGTCACAACTTCCGAATACTCATACCGGTCCGTATATTCCGAAAAATATTGCTGCATCTGCACCTTATAATCCTGATATCCCCGGGACGGCCGTTTGGCATAAATAACAGCTCCCACTGCTGCCGCCGATATAAGAACCAGGCATGCAATAACTATAAACGCTGTTTTCTTCCCCGTACCGTTCTCCTCCTGCTGCCCCGGATATTGTACAATCCTGCCCTCCTGTGTCTGTTCTCCCATGCATCTTCCCCCTCTTTCACCTTCTGCGCCAAATACCACTCCGCCAAATCCTGCTCTCCATCATAAATAGCCAAGCCGTCTATGGCGCCCTAATCCATACTTAAAACTGCACCGGCTCCGTCTCTACCGTAAGCGGCTCTATCCTGTACTCCGGCATCGCATCCAACAAATCCCCCAGTGTATAGGCCGTGCTGTCCACTCTGTCATGGGCAAGCATCACCACCTGCTGCCTGTCTCCCGCCGTCTCTACCGCATTCTGAATCAGTTCCTGTGGTGTAACATGTTTCACCGCATCTTCCAAACTGGCGTTCCAGTCATAATACACGAACCCCTGTGACTCCATCTTGGCGATGATATCCTTGTACACCCCCTTATTAAATGCATTTACGCTGCCGCCCGGAAACCGAAAAAACTGTGCCTTTACGCCCGTCACCTCATAGACCGTGTCATAAGCCTTCCAAAAATCCTCAAGGTAGCTGTCCACACTGGCATATAATTTGTCGTAATCATGTACATCACAGTGTATGCCAATGGTATGCCCTTCTTCCACGATTCTTCTGGCCGTCTCGGGATACTTGCGCACATATTCGCCAATCACGAAGAAAGTGGCCTTGATATTCCTTTCTGCCAACACATCCAGTACCATATCCGTATATTCCTCAGAGGGACCGTCATCAAAAGTCAGGTACATCGTCTTTGGATTCAGATAGAGCTCGATGCCTTTGGCAATCCCTTCCGCAATCTGCTCCCTGTACTCCTCCGTGGCAAGTTTTTCCCGTTCTTTCCTATTAGAAAGGAAACCAGTCTCAATCAGACAAGCAGGCATATTACTCTTACTGGTCACACAAAGCTCAGGGTCCGATACCAATTCTCTTCCCACCGCCCCGGTCGCCTTCACGGTCTCTTGTTGGACTAACTGCGCCAGACGTCTGCTATTCCTCGTCCCGTCATTCTCATCGTACCATGTCTCGATTCCCGATACACTTTTTACCTCACAGGAATTTTGGTGTATACTGACATAGAGTTTCGCGTTCTGTCTGTTGGCCGCCTCCACCCTGTCAATCTTATCTACAAACTCATCACCTTTCCTGGCAAGTTCAACTTTATATCCCTTCTGCCGCAATTTCTGCACCACCCGGTAAGCAATCTGCCTGTTGATATCCTTTTCTACAATATCGCCAAACACACACCCGCCGTCAGCGCCGCCATGCCCAGGGTCAATCACTATCACCCGCTCTTCTTCCATTTTCGCCCGCTCCTTGGCTGCCGTGGAAATCAGCTCACGGCCCGAAGTCACCGCCTGGGCCACGTCCAATACATTCTTCTCATCAAACAGGACGGCATCTTCCACTGTCACGGCTTCCGCTGCAATCACCTTGGATGCCTTCGTCTGCACCGCCATGGTGACGGCTACAATCAGGATGCAGATAACCGTCACAATCCACAACAGCGTCCCCATGTATCCTTTTAACTCTTCTCTTCTTCTCTGCGACCTGTATTCCCGTCTTGTTCTTCCGTACATAAAAATGATGCCCCTCTCTTGTATTTGTCTTAAGCTTACAGGAAAGGTGCATCAAAGTTTCATCGTTTTTGTAACATAGTTACATCATTTTTGCATCATAGTTGCATCATTTGGAAATCTTGAGAAAAAGTTCGTTGATTCCGTCGTAAAAACCTACTGTGACCACCGTGCGGCCACCGCCGGTATTTGAAAAAACATACTTCTTATAGTAAGGCGTCGTTTCCAACAAAGGGTTATCCGTCTCATACTCTTCCGGCTCTGTCAACCCCATATAGGAACTCCATTTTTCTATGAGCATATCCGCGTCAATCTCCTCCCATTCCAACTGGGAGCGCACATAGAACTCATAGATTTTCCCGTCATCCGCGTCAATATAGGCGTCAATCAATCTGTTTTCCTTATTGGCGTTCTGAAGGCTGCCAAGCAGGCTCAGCTTCCAGACTGCCACATTATTTCTCGGCTCAGGCACATCAATGGCGGAGTACAAGGCGGCCTCATAGGAGCCGGCCTCCACCTCTTTCATCGTTTCCGGCAAAATGCCAAGCTCCTTTAACTCTGCAATCCCTTCATTGGCTGTCTCATAGATTTCTTCTCCGGTAATCTCTTCTCCGGAAGGCTCGTTGTGGCTCAACACAAAAGCATAAGTCCCTGTCAGTTCCTGGTAAGAATTGCCCGTCTCCTTAGTCTTCATGCTCTGTTCCGTCCCCGGCGCAGCCTGGGCATTTAAGCACTGTGACAAGATGTAAAGTTTCTCATTGGCACTCAGCTTATAGCGGTATCCTTCCCCGCCTGTCTCTTCCTCCCGCGTCATGATTTGGTTTAACACATCCTTGTCCTTGTACAGTGCAAGAGCTTTTGGTCCCCATATGGACAGGACAACGACCAAAACCGTCAGGACAAGAAGCGCCCCGCTAAGAAACGATTTCTTCATGCCGCACCTCCCTCCGTACGCTTTGCGAATTTAGAAATTCTACCCATGCTCTCTTCCATCTTCGCCCTCCTGTAAGATAAATCCTGCCGTTGTCCCTTCCCCGGGCATACTCTCTATCTCCAACTGGCTACCATGAAGCGCCAGAATCTCCGTGCACAACGCAAGCCCCAATCCTGCGCCGTTCCTGCTGCGCGACCTGGACTTATCCACCATATAGAACGCCTGTGTAATCTTGGATAATTCCTCCCCAGGAATCCCGATACCAAAATCCCTGACCGTAAACCGGTATCCCGCCTGCCCGGCGTACCCCTTTACCTCAATCCTGCCGCCTGTCTCCGAAGCCTTGCAGGCATTGTCAATCAGGTTTACAAGCACTGTCTGTATCAGGCTCACATCCGCCCACATAACCCCCTCGTCGTAGGAAAACACAAATTCCATATCCCCATTGGGCAAAAACATACTGCGCAGATATTCAAAGAAAACCTCTGCCTGTACTTTCTGTGCCCGTATTCCCTCTTTTTTCGTCACGATAATATCCAGAAGACGCAGGGACATAGTCTCCAGCCTTTTGCCTTCCGTATAGATATAGTTGGCGGACAGAAGACTTTTTTCTTCATCTAATTTCCTGGAACGCAGCATATCCGCATAGCCGATAATAGAAGTTAACGGCGTTTTCAGCTCATGTGCAAAAGCGCCTACAAAATCTTCCCGCGCCTGTACTTCCCCTTCCAACTGCCCGATAGTTTGTTCCAGAGCCTCCGACATATGATTAAAATCCTGGGTCAACTGTCCTAACTCATCATTGCTGACTTTTCTGGCACGATAGCTGTAATCTCCCGCCGCCATCTCCTTCGTAGCCTGCATCAGCAACCGAATGGGCTGTGTCAGCTTAGAGGCAATAAAATACATAATCCCAATGTCCAAAAGCAGCATAAGCGCTGTCAGCCGCCTAAAGACCGTAAATCCCATGTCCCGCTCAGCAAAAACCTGTGACACATCCCGCAGCGTCTCTAAGTGCAGCACCCTGCCAAGCGCGTTGACGCTGCTGCCTGTCTGGATATAATATCTGTCCCCCAACCGGATGACACGATAAGAATACTGATTCTCCTGTACAGTGTCAAGCAATGCACCATCCGTCTCAAAGCCGTCACTGGCATAGAGAACCAGCTTCTCTTCGTCGGAAATCCTAAGCAGACGGCCTGTTCCCTGTCCTCCTGTCTCCAGGTTGGAGGCAATCTGCTCCACCGAGCTGTCCTGCAAAAGATTATACTTCACAGGCACATTCAGCGCCGCCGTCTCGAATGCAAACCGCAAAATGCTGTTTTCGTCAAGCGCCTGTCCGATTTCCCTCTGCAAAGAAGTCCGGAATACATAATTCACAAAATAGTAGCCGCTTAGTCCAAGCGTGAGCGCTATAATAATCGTAGTCCACAACAAGAGTTTTCCGGAAAATTTCATGTCCTGTCCAATCTGCCGCTATAGCAGCGTAAATCTTAAGCCATACCTTATGTTTCACTCTATAAATCTACCTGTATATCCTAAACATGACCCAGTTTTTAGGACTGATTTTAATACCTATATTTCCAACCGGTATCCCACCTTATATACCGCCACAAGGTTTTTCTCCCACCCAAGTTTCTTCCTGAGCCTTTGCACATGCAAGTCAAGCGTCCGGCTGTTGGCATAGTATTCATCGTCCCAAACCCTTTCATAGAGGTTTTCACGAAACAACGCCACATTCCTGTTCTCCGCAAAAAGCATCAAAAGGTCAAATTCCTTGCTGGTAAGCGGCACCGGGTTTCCTGCCCTTGCGACACGCCTTGCCTCGGTATCAATCTCCACATCGCCCACCACAATCTTCTTGTCCGCCTTGTTATACCTGCGCAGTACCGCCTCCACCCGCGCCAGAAGTTCTGTCACGTCAAAAGGTTTCACCAGGTAATCGTCCGCCCCAAGTTTTAGTCCTTTCACCCTGTCCCTTACTTCATGCTTGGCAGAAATGAAAATAACAGGCACCTTGCACGGTTTGATATATTCCATCACATCATAGCCGTCCGCCCCCGGCAGCATAATGTCCAAAAGCACCAAATCAAATTCATTGGACTCCACCGCATCAATCGCAGCCAGCCCGTCCTGCACCGTCACACAGGAATATCCCGCCGCCGTCAGGTTCATTTCTATCAGGTCACAAATCGGTTTTTCATCGTCTACAATCAGTATTTTAATCATGTCTCCGGGCTCCATCCCCAATAGGCCCTCGCCTTATCTACTAGTCCTGCCACCGTGTCTTCATCCGTGCAGCGCACCTTCTTCTTCACTTCCGTATCTGTCTCAAACCCACCGGTACGCTGATAGTAAATCTCATAATCACTCTCAATCAGAATATCATTTTCATCCCCCAAATGACTGTAACGGGCAAGCACAAGAATATCCTTCATGCCGTCCCCGTCGATATCCCTGCACGTAATTCCCTTGAGGGCATACAGGTTATCATAATCGCCCATAGGCTGGAAACTCCACACGATATTCCCTTGTTCATCCACCAGATATATCATTAGCGTAGAAAATTCTGCCACCGTATAGCTGCCCGGCATAACTTCAAGATATCCCAATTTCTCGAACTGCCTGGAATAATCCTGCTCGGCTGCAATCACAAACCCGTTCTTAAGCAGTTCCGCTTTCGTCAATGCCGTATAGAGAAACTCCGTCGAATAACCGTCCCGCACGTACGCGACAATACTCTCTGCGCTCTTGTTCATGCCAAACCGGTTGATTTTATCCGATATCCGGTAATCGCTATAGAACCCCTCGTCGCCCTGGAAAAGCACGTCGCCTACCTTATAATCTCTACCCACATATGTACCTGCCTTGTTCCTGCATTCGGCAATCAGCACGATATCCATCCTGCCGTCCCTGTTCAAATCCTGGAAAGCGACGGCAGAAATACTATGGATTGGCTGTTCTAAACTCCCGGTATTCCAATGGTTTACGGCAAGCCGGTCCGTCCGGTATACCACCGTCCCATCCTCCCTGACGAAGAACAGGGCAAGCCGGTGATACCGCTCTTCCATGGCAGGCACCAGGTAAATGTTGCCGAAACACTCCGTCTCAATTGGAAATATCTGTTCCTCCACCGTCCGGAACCCGTTTCTGCCGATTTCCCACTGCCCTTCGATTCCATTCAGCCGTTCCTGATAGTCCCGGTAATCTGCAAGAAGCTGTCCGTCTTGCAGTTTCGGCTCTTTGGCATAAACAGCCGCCGGAAATATGAATGCCACCAGTATCATATGAAATGCATAGGACAGAATGGTACATAATATAGATAATTTTCTTCTTGGAATTTTTATTCTCTTTCGCATGTTTCATTCCATTTCTCCGCCGCCTCAACTTTTGTTGAGACAACACATGAACCGAGTTTGTGGCAGGCAACGCGCAGACACAAACTCGGGATTGAAAACTTTAATTTTCAATCTTTACACCTGTTTTTTGTTACTTATCAGTTTTATTATAACCGAAAAAAGCCGCTGTGTTAAGGCGGCATATAAAATCTTCCTATTACTTTTTTGCTCTATATATTGACTGCTAAATATCCTTTATTTATACCTTATGGCATTAACGCATCTTTGAATGATTACCGCCACACTTTCACCCAAAAGTCCCATCAATATGCCCCACATTCCCAAATGAATCAAGACCGTGCTCACACTTATTTTACATGCCCCTGGTAAAGTTTCCATTACAAATCCAAAAGGTGCGGACACCATAATCAGAAGAAACATAATACAGTAAATCATCGTTTCAATATCCATTTTCTTATTATCCTTGAAAAAAAATGTCAACGGAATTATAAAGTACTGCGCATTATATATCCAACTAAAAGAAGGAATGATAGTTAAAAATAATGTCAGCACATATATCCTCTTCCAATTTTCTTTTAAGGTAAACAATACGATTGCCATGCATATGCAAGCTATACACATCACCATGGTAAATGAAATATGGATACCTGAATAATTTTCTATTGCCCGGCTAAAATTAGAAATATCAATCTTATATCCATATCCAAATCCCCGTTCATCAACTTTAGTCTCTTTTGACAAATATAAAATGTTTGAAATCAAATGAGGTATTTCTCCTACACCTTCATAAAATGTAAATGGCAAAACAAATACGATAACTCCATAAAATATGCACCTCATCGCTTTTTTATATTGTTTTTCCAGTAACAGCTCTATGCCCATAAACACAGGGTATAATTTCATACACACTGCACAGGCTAAAGATACCAACGATAATTCCTGCAGAATCTTATTTTTTGAATCATAATAATAAAGAAAAAACATTACAAACAATACAGACAAAATTACTACATTTCCCCGTTCTGCCATATAAATATATCCTGGAGAACATATAAAACATATTGACAAAAATAAAGCCTTACCTCCATGTAGTTTTAAAAAATTACCTGCCAAATAGCAAACGCATGTCGTAATAATCAAAAAGAAAATAACAACAGTTGCTATCCCTTCTCTTGTCAATGAAATTTCAGGCCAATTTGTGCAATCATATGGAATAAACTTAGAAACCCAATACAATAAAAAATATGCAAAGGCCGGGTATATCGCTCTTTCATCATACGGATTGGGGCGTGTCGCATCTTTGACTGCCTCAAAAAAATCCGGAAAAATCCCCACGGTAGGCCCACTCCACAGTAAGCTTCTGATAGGTTCTCCGTTATGGAACATAATGTATATAAATGAAACAAGCATCAGCCCGCACGCCGTGTACATGAAAAAGTCAAACGGATTGTTCCAAGTTAAAAACCTATGCCTTGTCCGCCCCCCCCCACAAATACTGTATTTTTGAAAATCTTCATAGCTTCCTCCTTTTTAACCCTTTGTGTCCTTACCCTTATCTTTCTTTTTTCATTCCATATATTATTTTTAGTCTGTATTATATTTGTGTGTATTTGCTAAATATTGAAAAAACCAATTTCCAGAAATTTCTCCGGAAAAGTTTCCAAATTGCAACAATTGATTTTCTATGCTAATCTCCGGATACTTGACCGACTCCCCATTGGAAACTCTCCAATATGTCTCCCTAACAGAACGGTGCATCTCGTTAAAGGCAGTTTTCCCACCTAACAAAAGTACAACACAGTATCCTACCAACAAATATTTTCTTCCACTTTGACGTATACTTTCCCAAGCCTCCATTCCCATAAGCATCAGAATAAAAAGAGCAGGCACAGACGCTCTCATACAAAAATCGTGTCCGCCTCCAACTTTAATAAAAGGACATAGGACCAAAACAATGATAAGCAAGTATACCAAAAAGTCCTTTTTTCTGTATTGTAATACAAAATACAAATAAATTCCAAACTCCAAAAAGAAAAAGAGCATATACCGCAACAAGCCCGCCATTGGTTCAATTATCACCAACTCTGCATTGTCTTTATTAATCATCTGCCCGGAAACATTTCCAATTAAATATAGAAATGTACACCCGCCTATAATAAAAACGCCCACAATATTTTGAAATGTAATTATCTCTCTCCAACACTCTCTGCCCTCTCTTATCCGCTTTATATACAAATAAACTACAATCGGAATCAATCCCACAAACGGAATTGTGGAAGACAACATCATCAACGACAAAACAAATAACATATTCCTGCAATTCTTCTGTGTCATAATAACAATCGTTGCCACCCATGCCGGTATCGCCTGGTTAAATACCCAGTATAATTGTGCTGTCATTGATGTAAACTGAAAATCTACCGCCCACCATTCCAGATGTTGGGCAATTTTTAAATCAGTTCCGGCTTCTCCTAATATCCATGCTCCAACATAGTCCAGTCCACTAAAAAAAATCATAAACACCAAGGGCCACAATTCCACTTTCTTACGGAATACACAAATTAAATAATATACAATAAAAATACCCAATACAGCCCATATTACTTGTACGGTATAGCCTGCTTCAAGGCCAAAAACTTTACCAAAACATGCAGCCGGAAGCCAAAAACCTATGTAATATATTAAACCTCTGCTTCCATCGTACGAAACGACTGGCCAATCATATTCTACTAGCGCACGGAATATGGCACTGCGTGCCTCATGGTCGCTATTTTGGTAACACCATCCTCCTATTCCTGATAGATAAACCCATAAAATTATCAAGAAAAGTGCCTTTATCAATATCCTGAAATCGCTTTTTTCCAACAGGAAACAGTCACATTGCACTGAATCTGTAAATCCCTTCACACAAGCCAACGCCATAAGTATTCCAAAGGGCAACGCCCAATACCATTTCAACCATCCTACTACGAAGATAAGGACTGGCAAAAACAAATATATGTAGATAAGCAAATTGAGCCATATAATTTTTTTCTTCTTTTCCATCTTACCCTTCCACTCTTCCAATAGTTTTGCATAACGCCAATTTATACCTGTCAACAAAAGACGGCATAATCATTGCAGCATAGCAGGGGAAACACAAGATTGTTCAGCCTTGCTTAAAAGCCCATAATTTATTCATAAGAAAATTAAGAGGCACCGTGATAACTAAATTGATAATTGGTGCAATAAACTCTGATATATGCAAAACCCGTACCCAAACAAGCAACAAAATACTGTTTAGAAATAATCCCGTAAACGAATATGATATGTAAGTTTTGGCTAACGCCTTCCAAACAGACCTTCTTCCTCCATCCTCAAGTGTAAATACCAACCTGTTATTCCAATAAAATGACCATAAAACACTGACCGCAAACGCCACAAGCTGCGCAATAAGATAATCTACTTGATGAAACAAATGAAACTTTCTCAACAGTATAAGCCCACCCGAATACAACACATAAGAAATAAACGTATTGCTCACTCCGATAATTCCAAATTTAAAAAATTGCATAAACGCAACGAATGCCTTCTCACTTAATTGTCTTCCACACGAATGACAGAAAAAAGATAAAACGTTATATATGATTCTTTCCGCTATTATCCAGAAAGATTTTATCCTCATCATTAATGTAATTCCTTTCAATCATCTCATCAGTCCGGCTCTTCTCTTAGCCATACTGACAAAGTCCGGTATTCATATAATTTCGTGTAATTCTTCTGCACATTATTCCAATAAAAGTCCCGGATGGCTCTTTGCCCGCTGGCATTCCCATCTCTGAAATAATCTTCATGAAAGTTCCATAATCCATCACCAAATTCACACCAAATCACCATTTTGGGCGGGCAATTATTAAGATATTGTGCATCCATTATAGCTATCTCATCGGGACAGACATCCCAATAATGTACCGGAGAATAAGTTCCTAATTTACGCTCTGTCAGGACATTAAACAATGGAATATGCGGAAACTCATAAACAACATCTGTCGTATCTGTATTTTTTCTAATGAAATCGATTATGGTCTCGTATGCTTTTTCTGTTTCAATATCCAAAATATAGCCTCCAAGCCCATCAATTCCACTATATACATAGTATGTGTCATTCCTTCCTAATCCTGCACAATCCCATCCATGCCATGTGTATGACACAACCTGCTTTTGAATCACTGTTATAAACAAAGATAAAAAAATAATTCCCGTCAGGGCAAGTCCCGCAGTTAATTTATATAGTGGATTTTTTCTTATCTTTTCATTGTCAAAATTTCCATAATTTAAAACAACATTAAATAACAAAGCAAAAAATAACGAAGCAACCGGTAAAATGAATAATTCCTCCACCACAGAAGAAATCATTTGCATACCAAGTAAACACATTGCAAAAGCATTTAAGACAAAACAACTTAAGCCTCCATACATTTTTTGTTTCCTGATATATTGTACTGTCTGACATAGTAAAACGAACAGCATGACCCAAAATATGACATTAACCAGACCTCTTTTTAACGCAAACAAGGCCATTTGATAATATATCCTGCTCTTCCACTGGTAATCCAGTCTATATGTTATCACTATTATAAATAGTAGAAATCCGCAAATAAAAACCAGTGTTAAATTCTCAAAAATCCCAAACACTTTTTCCGGCAATATTCTCAACAGTCTTTGTATACATACCACCGCCAAACGTATTGCTATGTAAGCCATTACACTTATCACAACTACCGCATAAGATACAGCTATTCCGGTTTCTGTTTCAACAATTTGGCATGCCCGGTATACAATGAACAGAAATAATATGACAAAATATACTTCTTTTGTTATTGTCCTGACAGAATCATTAACTGCTTTCTTTTGACAATACATTATGTACCGCTGCTGACAGCACATAACAATAAAAATAATGATAGCAACCATGATTTCCGGAAAATGAACCTGATACTGTAAAACCCTTCCAAAAAAACCTCCAAAATCTCCCTTCACTGTCATGGAAGACGTAAGGCAATAAATAAAATCGGAAAAGCTGTTCTGTATAATCAATGCCAAAATTCCTGGCAAGCAAGCCACAAAAACACCCAAAGCAAACATAACCGCCTTTTTCACTGCACGCCGCATCCCATCATTATGCAAATAAAAAACTATAATTCCGCAAATTGCACATACAATAATAACAATACATGTTTGTTTTGAAAACAATCCTATACCTAGCCAAATACCTGCTATGGCAAGGCACATATTAGACATATATTCTTTTTTTTGCACCATCGCCTTCATACAAAAAAAACTACTCATAATTACATAAAATCTAATAAGCTGATTATAATCATAGGGCATATTCATCAAATAACTTATCTCTAAAACCAAACCGGCAAATACGGATAAAAAACTTATATTCTTCGATGTAAAAGTATTTAAAATAGAATATATTACGCATACTTCTATAAAACGTAGTATCAAACCTACAATTTGAAATCCCATTAAAAAATTACCAAAAATTTTATACAAAAACGTTGTCAAATATATAAAATAAGAAGGCAGATAGCAAAATATATCCTTATACAAAATATCCCCACAATCCACTCTCCACGCATAATAATTCCACCATCCCACTAAAGGCGGGATTACTCCCTGCACATAAATTAAATGTATCACAATAAAAATTGCCGTCATAAAATATACATACGGAGATATTTTTCTTGCCTTCATCTATTACATCCATCCTTTCCTTTGAATATTCTATTTCACCCATATAATATCCATAAAAGGAATGTCAGTTTGCCATAGCCAGAACCGTAATTTCTCCGAACTACAATTTATACTTTTACGCTTCTTGTCTTTTATCCTTCTTACCAAATTCAATAAGCGGAACAATAAAAAATATAATTCCCAACACGATTGCACTAACTGACTCTTTCCATCTTTTATGTGACATAATTAAAATACCAAACAATGCCGCATAAATAGTTTCACGACACAATTTTCTTTATCATATTTGACCCCAACATCTCTTCCTCAAAATTGATTCTTTCTTCCTCAATCACCAATGGTCTTTTCATCATCCTCTTATTGATGCTGAGTACATACTCCCCTAAAAATCCAATAAAAAATAACTGAACCGAACCAAGCACAAGCACCGCAAGCAATATGGGTGTCACACCTGCCACAAATCTTTCCCAATACACCAACTTCAGAATAAGATATACTAACGCAACAATGATACTAACAAAAGCCATTACGAACCCGGCAATTGTTGCAATCCTCAAACCTACTTTTGTGTATGAAGTAAAGCTTAACATGGCAGCATCATATAACGTAAACCAGTTATTATGTGTTTGTCCTGCCCTGCGTTTTTGTTGTTCATAAGGAATATCTTTTCTCTTATACCCCATCTCTGCAACAATTCCCCGTAGGAACGGGGTAGGGTCATCTAAGTCTTTCAGCACCTGTATAAAAGACCTGTCATAAAGACCTGTTCCTGTAAAATGCTCTATTTGGTCCACGTCAGACATCTTCCTAATTATCTTGTAGTAACATGTTCTTAAAAAACGCATAATTTTATTTTCTTTACTGCTGGTTTTTATCCCACAGACAATTTTATACCCCTTTTCCCATTCCTGTATAAATCTGGGTATGAGTTCAAGTGGGTCTTGAAAATCACAACACATTGAAATTGTACAATCTCCTGTCGTCTGGCACATTCCATAATAGGGCGAATTAAACTGTCCAAAATTCTTGGCATTAAATATCGCCTTAATATGTCTATTCCCTGAACAAATTTTTCTTAACAATATCCTTGTATTATCTGACGAATTGTTATCGATAAACACAATTTCATAGTCATACTGTACAAGTTCTGTTTCAAAGAGTTCTGTGACTGCTTCGCTCATCGGTATAACATTTTCCTCTTCATTATAGCAAGGTATTAAAATACTGATTTTTTTCATCTAGGTCAACAGGCTCCTTCCGAATATATTGTTTCTATACCACTCCACCGTTTCTTTTATCCCATCTTCAAATGAATATTTTGAAAAATATCCAGTGTCTTCAATTAATTCTTGTATATCCGCACATAAGTACATAACCTGTTTTTCTGCATATTCTATATCTCCATAGCCTATCTTTGCTTCAGGATTTGTTACATTTTTTATCTCCTCTATGTATTCCCTTAATGGCCTCCCTACACCACTTCCCAAACAATATATCTTTCCGTCAACACCCCTTTTACCCAACAGATACATCATCTTTGCCGCATCTTTAGAATACAGGTAATCCCATATCTGCTCACCCTTTGTACAGGATGCCTTCTCACCCCAAAGCATTTTCCGAATATTAGCCATCACCATTGTATTACCGCCATCATATGGCCCATATACGCTCAATATTCTCGTCCAGACATGACGGATTCCTTTTTGTCTGCATAAAATCCTTGTCATCTGCCCGGCACACAATTTGGCAATTCCATATCCATTTTCGGGAAAAGCTGGAATATCAGCTTTTAAATTACCTTCATATCTTCCATACTCTGCCTGTGAACCAGCACCAATAAATGTTTTACATCCCAACGCTGCCGCTGCTTCTACCGCATCCAAAGCATATGTAATATTTCTGCTTTGTAAATACATATCATTCCGGCTGTTCCCAAATGTACCATCCCAAGCAAAATGATAAAAAACATCTGGTTTTTGTTCCACACTCCATTCTTTTTTTACTATGGCCGCACTAATTCGCTGTGGAAGACTCTGTAATTCGCATAAGGCACATTCTACCATCAAAACATTTTCTGATTCCCGGATTTGTTTTTTGCGCCTGGAATCACTTCGCACTACAGCGATAACTTGTACGCCTCTCACTGATAAATATTCTATCAAGGCCATTCCAATTGCCCCTGTCGGCCCTGTAATAATTACACGGTTCATTTTATCTTCCGCCTTACCCTTTTATTATGAATAACTGCCTTGTACTAGGCAAACCGATTGCCCTCATACTCTTCTCTGCTTAAAAATGGTGCCATATCATCAAATGCCGCCGATACTATCTGCCCTGACGGCAGAATTTTGGAACTGGATTTTGGAGCAAATTTCTGATGCCAGTCAACAAATACTTCACAAAACGCTGCTTCATCTGTGTCTAATATCTCATTAATTTTCGTATGAATATTTTCTAAACCGTCTATTTTATAATAAGGCATTCCAAATGCCGGAATGACCTTAGAAAAATCCGGTATACTCAAGCCATATCCACCGCCAATCCCTACATATGGCTGTCCTTTAAATAGGTTATCCTGTGTCTGCCTAATTGAATGATATCCATTATTATTCAATAAGAATATCTTCATATTTAAACGGTTAAATATCACCGTCTGTAATTCCTGCAAATTCATCATGAAGCTGCCGTCGCCATCTATACATATGATACGTTTATTACGATTCGCGACACATGCCCCCAACGCTGCCGGCAGTCCATATCCCATCGCCGCACATCCGGAATTTGTGTAAAGACGCTGTCCCTTCTTTATAACAGCCGCCTGGAATGTAATGACACAGGCCGACCCATTGCCACACACAATAGATTCTTCTTCTCCCAACTCCTTAAAAAATTCCGTTATAAATGCATACGGGTTTAAGCCATGTTCATCATGGTAATATTCCGGTAATGTTGCCGGATATTTGTTATCTAAACTGCGGCACCATTGCAGCCACTTTCCATGTTCGCAGTCTATCTGATAACCAGCCCTGTTAATACTCGCAAATACATCTCTTAAATCTGCATGGACAGGATAATCGACATGTACCGTCGGCTTATACAACTCAGCCTCGTCTATATCTACAACTATTTTGTAGGCATTCTTTCCGAAATCCCCAAAATTATATCCAATCATGCGAATATTCAATCTACAGCCAAATACAATGAGCAAATCCGCATTTTGAATAATAAAATTTCCTGCCCTTGTTCCCATAGTACCCGGTCTGCCACAGTATAACGGATGTGAATCCCATATGATGTCGTGCGCATTCCAGGCAGTTAACACAGGAACGCCTAGTTTTTCCACAACGCTTAGAAACTCCTTCTGTTGATTTGCATACCTTACCGCTGTCCCAACCAATATGACTGGCCGTTTTGCATTTTTTAACTTTTCAAGCAAAAACCTGGTCGTTCCGTCATCATATATCGGATTAACCTGACAATATGAAGCCTTGTGCTCCTCGATATATATCTGTTTATCAAATGCCTCTAATTCATCCACTTCTATAACCGCTGACGCCACGTCCCCAGGAATGTCAAGCCAAACCGGTCCCGGTCTTCCTCCAAGCATAAGAAACCATGCTTTTTCCAATTCTCTGCGTATGCTCTTAGGGCTGGTGACAGTCTTTGCATACTTTGTCATCGTTTTCACAGAACTTGTAATTTGAACTTCCTGGTCGCCTAGCTGCCGCAGAGGAACATTGGCAGAACAAACCATAGTCTCCCTTTTCGCCTGTCCACTTATTATAAACATGGGGATTGAATCTACATAGGCGCCAAATACTCCTGTAATTGTATTTGTACCTCCCGGTCCTCCTGTTACACATACTGGAGCTATTTTCCCTGATTCCCTGTAATAACCCTCGGCAGCAATTGCACATGCCTGCTCATGGTGATTATACGTCACATTCAAACCTTCCTGGTGTCCAAAAGCGTCATTTAAATGCATCGCTGCTCCACCAGTTACCATGAACATATCCGTTACACCTTGTCTCATAAAAAAATCTGATATGTACTTTGCGACCTTGATTTTCATAAATTAGCCATACCTTTCCTTTGTAGATAAATATTTCATAGCCTCCCTGATTTCACGCTTCTTGCTGTGAATATATTGAGTCCGTTATAAATATCACTTGCAGGTCATTTTTTCTCTTATGTAATTCATCAATAACACTTTGATTTACTCTATCTGCCTTTGCCTTATCAAAGTGATATTCCAAATTAGGTCGTATATAATCGGCTTCCCCCGCGCCTTTATATCCATCAAAACCGGCAAGAACAACTTGATGTATCTCTATTCTCTCTAACACTTTCAAAAACATCAAAAACGAATTATCGATAACTTCCGCGTCCCTGTCTATCAACAAACTATATTTTAATACATAATCAAACCTTCCACTCGTTTTAGTCACATTGGACGTAGAAATTATTTTGTATTTCCTATCTTTTTGCGACAATGCAGTTGCCAACTGCACATACCGTTTTGAATTACTCAAAAACACATAGTCAATGTCAAACAATTCATCAATAAAATTAATAGAAACTACAATCGGAAACTCCTTTTCAATATAGTCCTTGATAAGCTGATACTGTCTATAAAGATTTGTTCCCGGACCCAACAATAAGATGTTTCTACCTGTCAATTTATTTTTGAGCAGCTTAACGTCATCTATATCATTTGTATCTTTATCCTGATAATCCTGGTACAGCTTTTCAATATATTCCTCATCATAAGAAAGTTTCTTTTCTCTTTGCAATCTATCCAAAATCTGATTGATAGAATGAATAGATAACGTTCTTTTATCCACTAAATAAAACACATATTGTGGATGACATTTATTACGCGCAGAAATAAAAAACGGCATACTATATCCCCATGTAGGTGTACTGTAAAAGTTTTTTATATTGGAATCGACTGCCTCTAAAATCTGGTTTAAATGATACTTTTTATCTAAATTATCATTCATCCACATAGCAATTAATTCTAACGGGGCATTACCCGCACTTTTCCCCATCCCATGAATCGTTCCGTCTACCAATAACTCTCTTTCCGTATCCAAATTCATCATTGCAATACAATTTGCATATCCCATCTGAAAGTTATTGTGCGCATGATATCCGATTGAAATGCCCGGCTTCAGATTTGCATCCAACAGCTCAAAATAATGTAATAAATTATCCTGATATAATAACCCATAGGTATCAACAATAGACACTGCATATGGCTCCAAACTATTTGCAAGGCAAATTAAATCCTGCAATTCTGCCTCATCATAACTGGTAATGGACACTAGCTGTACAAATACTTTATATCCAAGTTGTTTTATTTGTTTACAAAATGCGATAGCTTCTGTCCTGACATGTTTCTTGAAAATAACTCTTATTCCATCAAAAACACTCTCACTACATGGTTGAATGTTCTCTATTCCACAAGTGCCATAGTCTATCATACCTACAAGCAGAGAATCCTCTTTATCTAAATCCTGGAATATCCGGTTAAAACTTGCCGTATCAGGCGCAATACTTCTGTTTATATCAAAGCCACGACGTTCATCGATAAATCCAAGCTCAATAAATTCCACTTTGGCGCTGACTAATCTTTCAAAAATGCTTACAAGATTGTTATGCCCAAAATTCCAGTCATTGACATAACCACCATCACGTAATGTACAATCCAACAGACTAATTTTCCGCATTTATACATTCACCATCCCGCTTCTTACCAACCCATAAATCTATTTATTATTTCCACTCAGGTGAAAACTTCTCTCCCACCTGAATAAATGATTCTTTCCTATTCCAATTACAATGTGAGGACTGATAGCAACGCCTACACGGGGTATCCATCATTCTATCATCATTGACCACTGCTCTGTACTTCTGGTATTCCGGTGCATTCCATATTTCCATAAAGCTTTTTTCTTTGTCATATGCAAAAAACTGAGCCGGTGTGGACATGCATGGACGTACATACCCATCTGAACCAAGAAAAAAATCTCTCCAGGCTACAAAACAATCCTTATGCAACTTTGATTCGGCAACATCTTCACCCGGAATATGCGGAAGTTTTAAAACAATTCCTAAACTTTCTCCAACAGCAATTGCTTCATCGAATACATTCCTAATTTCATGCTCATATCCCCATAAACTCTCATCCATTAAATCTTCACCGAAAACCGTCAGGTACACTACCTTAACTTCCTCGATTCCGATTTCTGCAGCTAAACGGACTAAGTCCGGCAGTTCATGCAAGTTTGAACGCATAGCACAAAACACAAAATTTATCCATGGATATTTCAAACCACGTTCTTTCTTGATGCGGACTATTTCCTTTAAATCCTCCGTAATAACATCAATTTTGGAGCCTCTCCGGATTCTGCCGTTTGTCTCGTCTGTTGCCCCATCCAAACTAACCGCAAAAACATCCACATTATAATCAAAAATAGCATCTTTAATTTTCTTCAAATTCATTCCATTCGTACAGAAATATTTTCTCGCATCATGCCTGTCAATAATTTCCAACATCTCAACAAAATTGGGATGAATCGTCGGTTCTCCCCATCCCATCAGGGTAACTTCTTCGACGATATTCATCAACGGCTCAAAACTACGAAATATATCCATGTCGAAAACCGTGGCCTTAAAATCTGTCGCATTACGTCCACACATAACGCAATTCAGGTTACAGACATTTGTAAGTTCAAACACCAGTCGCCTTGGATAAGATTCAAGCACTGTTCTCCCCCCCCCCACACACATATTCATTTCTTCTATATTCTTTTGGCTATTCATCTGTTGTCTTAATGTCAATTCTTTTCCAGAAAATAAATTTTTCGTCTTTGCTCTTAAAACCATCTTTTGCTCCTTTACGCAGTCTGCCTGTCCTCTTACAATCTCACTGCCTTTTCTATTTGCATAACCATGTAGTCAATCATCCTGTCCGTCATTCCCGGATACACCCCTACCCAGAAAGAGTCTCTCATAATTCTATCTGTGTTTTCCAAAGAACCAACTACGCGGTAACCTTCTTTACTGTTACGCATCTCGTCAAAGCAAGGATGTTTAATCAGGTTTCCCGCAAACAGCATTCGTGTCTGTATTCCTTTAGATTCAATATACTGCACTATCTTGTTTCTATCTGTTCCTTGCCTGCAGGTAACAAGGAATCCAAACCAACTAGGCTCCGAACGTTCACATGCGACAGGCAGAATCAATTTGTCCTCTACACTCCTTAACCCATCTCTTAACCGTTGGAAATTATGTTTCCTGCGCTCTACGAAAGAGGGGAATTTCTCTATCTGGGCACATCCGACAGATGCCTGTAAATCGGTAGCTTTTAAATTAAACCCAAAATGTGAATAAACAAATTTATGGTCGTATCCAACCGGCAGTTCCCCATATTGCTTGTCAAAGCGGTTCCCGCATAAATTGTCCCTGCCCGATGGGCAGACACAATCTCTTCCCCAATCCCTGAATGAGCGGATTATCTTATGTAACAAAGGATTATCTGTATAGACCGCACCACCTTCCCCCATGGTCATGTGATGCGGCGGATAAAAACTGGATGTTCCAATATCACCGATTGTCCCCGTAAATTTTACTTCGCCATTCATCGTATATTTAGAACCCAATGCGTCACAATTATCTTCTATCAGCCAAAGCCCATGTGTATCACAGAATTTCTTTACGATACTCAAATCAAAAGGGTTCCCTAATGTATGTGCAACCATAACGGCCTTTGTTCTATCCGACAATGCTGCATCAAGTTTTGTCACATCAATGTTATATTGTGGAATTGTCACATCCACGAATACCGGAACTGCCCCATACTGTATGATTGGCGTAACTGTTGTAGGAAAACCTGCAGCAACCGTAATCACTTCATCTCCACGGTTAATTCTTCTCTCGCCAAGCAAATGGGATGTCAGCGCCATAAATGCATTTAGGTTCGCCGAGGAACCGGAATTGACAAGAGAACAAAATTTTACTCCCAGATATTCGCTAAATTTCTTTTCAAATTCCTCCGTATATCTACCAGCCGTAAGCCAAAACTCCAACGCAGCGTCTACCAGGTTACACATTTCTTTTTCATCATAAATCCTTGATGCATAAGGAATGCGTTCCCCCTCCTCAAATATCTTTTTTTGTTGAGGCTTTTTAAACTCTTCATAATACAGCCCGACCAATGTTTTAATCTGTTCTCGTGCTTCCAACTCGCTGTTCCAAAGCAATATCGTTTCCCCCTTTAACCGCCATCAACCACATTGTCTGCTTGTCCCATACTTTCCATGGCGCCTTTCCACTTTCCCATAGTTCTTCTAATTTTTCTTTCTCACGTTGGTTATCCATACACTGCCAGAATCCTCTGTGTTTATACGCCATGAGCTGTCCGTCATGGGACAAATGTTCCAACGGTTCTTTCTCAAAAACAGACTGGTCACCATCTATATATGTAAAAACTTCCGGCTCACAAACCATAAATCCTGCATTGACCATATTTCCATCAGCATCACTTTTTTCTCGAAATCCTTCTACCTGCTTCTCATCATCTATCTCCAGGATACCGAATCTCTGGCCCACATTCGTTGCTGTCATGGTACAATATTTGCCATGTTGTTTATGGAACTTAACTAATTCCGATATATCCACGTCAGAAACCCCATCTCCATAGGTCAGCATGAAAGTCTCCTCCCCAATAAACTTCTGAACCCTTTTAATCCGCCCTCCCGTTTTCGTATTCAGCCCGGTATCTACAACTGTTACACGCCACGGTTCCGAATAATTAGAATGAACTTCCATACTATTCGACTTTAAATCAAAAGTCACATCCGTATTATGAAGATAATAATCCGCAAACCATTCTTTAATCATATGCTGTTTGTATCCGGCACAAATAATGAAGTCATTGTACCCATAGAAACTGTACAGTTTCATAATATGCCACAAAAGCGGCTTCTCACCAATCTCTATCATCGGCTTAGGCTTAAGATGGCTTTGCTCACTAATGCGTGTCCCAAAACCTCCGGCCAAAATAACTATCTTCATCACGATTCACCTGTTTTATCCTTCTTAAGTACAGAAACAACTCCTACCACAAATATAGCTATGACCAAAGAAACAATTACCGTTCCCCATATAAGGGAAGTTCTTTTTGACTTCTGCCTCAATTCATGTTCATCAACTGTCCTCTCGGTTTCATTCTCAACCGTATCAAACTCCTCATCTAAGCCTTCCATACTCTCACCTGCACTATATGCCTCTAATGCACTGCTCTCTATGTATCCATTTATACCGTCATACTCTATGCGGCTCCAGGAATTTTGTGATTCTCCATATACGATAACCGCCGTACCCTTCTGCAATTTGGCTAGTGTATCCGAACTTTGCTCTGGCTCTGCTTTTATTTGTATATCTTTAACTGTCTGTTGTAATGTCATTGTTGCTGCGCCATCTGCCTCGGCCGCTCTTACCGGCATCCCCACAGTTAACAATACAAACAGACACGTTACCAAATAAACCGCTATTCCTCTTTTATGAAATGCTCTTGTCTTCATTTCGCCGCCTTCTCCTTTGCCACCGCATCCTTAATTACTTTTGCCATATAGTCCAACATACCCTTGGTCATTCCCGGAAATACACCTACCCAAAATGTTTCATACAGCGTCCGGTCTGTCTCCTCCAATCCGCCAACAATGCGATAACCTTTCCTCGCCTTACGCATTTCATTAAAACAAGGATGCTTAATCAGATTCCCGGAAAATAACATTCTTGTCTGTATATTGTTAGCTTCTAGTGCTTGTACCACCGCGTCTCTGCTGATTCCTTTCTTGACTGTAATAGGGAATCCAAACCAACTTGGAACGGCATTTTCGTCTACTTCCGGAAGATATAGTTCTTCTGCCGCATCCGAAAGCTGAAGCCTTAGATAATCGGCATTCTCCCGGCGGCGTATAACAAATTCCGGCAATTTCTTAATCTGCGCACATGCAACAGCCGCCTGGATATCTGTTACTTTCAAATTATATCCAAAATGTGAATATACATATTTATGGTCATACCCTTTAGGCAGTTCCCCATACTGCCCATCATAGCGATGCCCACACATGTTATCGTGCCCGCCAAGGCAATGACAGTCACGCCCCCAATCACGAAATGACATCATTGCACGATAAAGAGTAGGGTTGTCCGTATAAACAGCCCCGCCTTCTCCCATCGTCATGTGATGTGCCGGGTAAAAACTGGATGTGCCAATATCCCCAATCGTTCCTGTCTTTCTTGAAATATCATCAATTATATATTCCGCTCCCAATGCATCACAGTTATCTTCTATCAGCCATAAATCATGTCTGTCACAAAATCTTTTTACTTCTTTTACGTTAAAAGGATTGCCCAGTGTATGGGCAATAAATACCGCCTTAGTCTTATCCGACAAAGCCGCCTCTAATTTTGAAACATCAATATTGTAATTAGGAATCTTAATATCTACAAATACAGGCACGGCACCAAACTGTATAATCGGTGTCACCGTTGTGGGAAACGCCGCCGCGACAGTAATTACTTCATCCCCTGGATAAATACGCCTGTTTTTGTTAATAAGCGGAGATGTCAATGCCATAAATGCAATCAAATTTGCAGAAGAACCCGAATTTGTTAATGCCACATGCTTAATATTCAAATATTTCTTCAGCGTATTCTCCAACTGCTCCGTATAACGTCCGGCTGTCAGCCAAAATTCCAACACGCTATCAACACCATTTATCAATTCTTCCTGATTATATACCCTCCCGGCATAACGGACAGAATCACCTGGCACGAATGGCTTTTCCTGGCTCTGATACTTATGGTAATATTCTGATACCAACTCTAATATCTTTTTTTTCGCCTGTTTTTCATCCATATTTTCAAACATATCCGTCTCCCCTTCTCACAACATAAATCTGCAATCAACAATCTCTTTTTCAGTCAGCTCTGGGACTTTCCTGAATTCCTCCCACGCTGTCAATATAACCAAAATATCTGCTTTCTCCAATGCCTGCATAATCTGATAGCTATAAGCAATATCAAATTCATAGTGTTTTTGAAACTCCTCAACCGCAATCGGGTCATATGCTATAATATTGCTATACCCTTCTTTCATGAGTTTCCTAATTACTTTTGCGGCAGGTGTATCTCTCACATCATCCGAACCCGGCTTAAAAGAAAGCCCCAGAATCCCTATTTTATTTTCCTTGTCAATATTTTTAGTTATCTTTCTGACAATAAATTCCGGCATCTTTTCATTCGTCTCGATTACGTTCTTCAATATGCCCGCATCATATCCTTTGTTTCTGCTTAACGAAAGCAAAGCATTTGTATCCTTCGGCAGGCAATAACCGCCATACCCACAACCTGGATAAGCATACGTTTTCATAACACAACTTCCCCAACGCTTATCCATATGCAAAATACGGAAGGCATTCGCCACATCAATATCCCCTATTGTATCTGCAATAACTGACATTTCATTTGCATAGCTGATTAATGTTGCCAGAAGCGCATTCGATAAATACTTTATAAATTCACCTGTATTTAAGGAAACTGCATAAAAAGGAATATCAAATTTACTGTAAAGCGTACGCAACATTTTCTCGGACTGCCTGTCACTCACCCCTGCCACAATACGGTCGGCATTCATAAAATCATCCCAACAACATCCCTCCCGTAAAAATTCAGGATTGTTCGCCACCCCTATCTGCTTTCCAACACAAAATCCCATCTTTTCCACAAAAGGAATTATCTTATCTTCCGTCGTCGAAGGCGGAATCGTGGATTTTGTAACCAAAACACGAAATTTACCGTCATCTATGTATGCCAAAGATGATTGAACTGCCTCATACAGATATGTTAAATCTGCCTGTCCTTTCTCACCGTATGGGGTTCCAACACAGTAATAAATACAGTCGCTTTCTCTAACGGCACTTTCCACATCATTAGTCGGATAAAAATTTCTGTTTAAATTATGTACTAAAGCCTCATCAAGACCCGGTTCAAAAAAAGGCAGCTTTCCCGCCTTAATCGTTTCCACTCTGGCTTGATTAACATCAATCCCATACACCTTAATCCCTGTCTGTGCAAATCCGACTGCAGTAGTTAATCCTACAAATCCTAAACCAAAAACCGTAACTACCATATCAACTCATCCGCCTCACTTTCTTTGATATATTCCAAGAAGTACCGAACTCCCTGCTCCACATCAATCTGCGGATTATATCCCAACAAAGAGCGTGCTTTGTCAATCACAGGACACCGACGGTTCGGATTATTGGCCAGATATTCTTTATCTTCAGACACACCCAAAACCGTATGGCCCGTATATCCAAAAATATCCTTTCCGGCATTTACATAAACATCCGCCAATTGTTTTATGGATATCTCCGGCCTATCCATTCCTATATTAAATGCCTCAAAAAAATCCTCGGCATGAAGCAAGCACTTTAAATATCCTGTGACCGCGTCACTGACATAGCAGAATGTACGGGTGGGGCTGCCATCCGAAAACATAGTAATATCACGGTTTTCTACTATAGCTTTCGCAAAATCCGCCGGCACGCGGGCATCATTCAAACGCATTCCCGGCCCGTAATTATTAAATGGACGAATAATCGTAATTGGCATACTATATTTCTCATGGAAAAGGTAACACATAGTTTCACCGAAACGTTTCGACTCATCATAACAAGCTCTTGCTCCCTGGCAATCAACATTCCCCCTGTATGTCTCTGGCGTCGGAATGTTTTCTGGCGTAGGGTCACCATATATCTCACTGGAAGAATAGAACGCTAAACCTTTAATCGGTTTATCACAATAAAAATCAAGTAAGTGGCGCAGTCCCCAGATATTGGCGTCCAGAGTTTCAATTGGATATTTTCTGTAGAAAATAGGAGACGCGATTGATGCCATGTGATAAATGAGAGTTGCCGCACCAGCGCCGGGAATATTTGCAATATCATCTGTAACTACATTGAATTTATGCAATTCTACTTTATTATCATTTTTCAAATCTTTAAGCCATTTGGGATAGCCTACTTGAAAATTATCCAAACATATTATCTTTTCAATGCCTAATTCTTTTTTATAGTAAGTAAGAAAGTTAATGAAATAGAATCCCAAAAAACCGGCGCCGCCTGTCAACAATACAGTACTGCCAACAAACCTTTTCTTTTCTTCATTGGAAAGTCCATTGTAAATTCGCTCTAAATCATTTTTAACAATTTTTTTCATGTCCCTCATTCCTCTGTATACATTTCTTTTATCTTTTGAATTAAGATTCATTATTCATAGTTATAAGAACCTGAATTTATCCATACTAATTGTACAAAACCGTAAAATGCCCATAAGTATCTACATAGTCATACTTCGCCGACCATTCCTGTACGGACTCATCATCAAAGGCGAATATCACAAGGTCATCTTCCCTAATCGCATCTTGGTAATCCTCCACAGACTCCTTACGTTCCATAATCTGTATATCAACATCCCTTGCCATAAACTGGAGGATGCCGATATAGGACGGGAACCCATAATCCATATAGATAACCCTCCTGCCTTCCTCCCACATGTCATTTACCCTATCTGCAATCCTGCTGTCCCGGAAAGCTGCTTTTTTGAAAGGCTCCAGATATAAATTATCAGCATGTACGGCCAAGGCAAACTCCATAACCGCAAGCATAAGGACTATGTACATCCTTTTTGGGACGCTTCTGCCAAAAAGGACGATTCCTGTCACACACACCGTAAGGAGTTCACAAAACAGATAGTTCCGGGCATAGAAACTGCCTGCCGCAAATACCCCGCCATCATACAAATAACTGATTCCTACCATAAAATAGCCAAAAAAAATATCTACTCCGGTATATGTAATCTGCTTTACAACCAGGAACGTCATTGCCAACTGCAAAACGGCAAAGCCGCCCGTTACTATAAAGACCGTTTTCGCCCTTTCTCTCCATAGCACATAAAGCCCAAGTACCATCACAAAAGGAATGACAAACTCATTGTATCTTCCGTATGTGTAGTCATCCACCTCGCCGAGCGTCAGAAGGTAAACCGCCGAAACCATGACCTGTGCCAGTACAGACAACAGGATAAACAAAGAAAACTTTTCCTGCATCGTCGCTTCCACACGGCTTCTTATCCGTCTGTACAACTTCACAGACTGTTTTCCCAAGGCAAAGCTCCCCCAATAAAACAATCCATAAGTGGCAAGTCCAAGGTATAAAATCTTACCCAGTATACTAACAAGCAAGTCGTAAAATCCGTCTTTCGTAAAAATATATTGTATTTTCTCTATCTGCCCGCCATAGTCACTGCCTGTAAGAAACTCCCGGTTCCTGCCTCCATATACACCTAAAAAAGCCTGTTCCTTGGCAAAACCTGCTATTACAAACAATAAAACAACCAGGCTTGCCGCCACTAAAAGATGCCATTTCTCCTTGCGGCGAAGACAGATATGAACGGATAAAACAATCAATCCCGACAGTACTATCCCTATAGCACGCATATGGACTATATATAAAAACATCAGCGCAAACACACATAAAACTAACGCCGACAGTCTGTTATTTTCTAAATAACAAAGCAATATCCTTCCTGTTACCATATATAGGCTTGCCAGAAATACCTCGGTCATTGTCATCTGTGTGTAGAACAGATTCCAAGGCGCGATAACTGCCAAAGCACAAAAAAGCGCCACAGGGATATTCCTGTCGGTTAACATTCTCTTCACCGTGCCCGTCAATGCAAGATAGCCAATAAAAAGAAAAACAAAATTCAGCCCAACCGCAACACGGTATGCGGTAACTGCATCTTTGCACAACACAAACACCGGAAAAAGCACATAACCGTACCCATACGAAAAATAGGAACTAAGCGACATGATATCCGACCAGTCATAGCCCGCAGCTTGCGCCGCATAGGACCAATATGCAAATTCATCCGGAAAAATAGAAAATCCATAGGTACTGTCAATTCCAAATAACCAGAAACAAAACAGTATCACTATGGCAGTCATCCATCCTATTTGATTCCGAATAAACAGATTCTGCCTGTCTGTTTTTGATTCCCCATGCTGCAACAAAACATCACCTGTATTTTCCATTGGATGCCCCATAAACTTATATCCACCTGCCCCGGAGCCCTTCCGAAAAAGCGCACGCAAGGAGTCTTTTGGAATAATTTCAAACATTGCCGGGACAGTTCGGATTGTCCCGGCAATACAATATATGGCCGTAGTTCACACATCATGAAGTGTGGGACATGATGAGGAAACAACAACCTACATACTGCCTATCACTGTGTTGCTATTTCGCAACAATACCATATGTACCAATGCCGGCCTTGATTTCAAATGTAACTGTCGCAGGAGAGCTATCCTGGTCTTTGAGAACCGTAATTACACCGCCCGGCTGCACACATACTACGGAATAAGTCTTGTCCTTATCCGCATTCTTCGGAAGCCCAATCATCATGCCTGCGTTGCCGTTGGACAAAGATATAATTTTACCGTTTTCTTTTGCGCCTAAATTGACATTCAGGGAAGTTACCACCTGGCCGCCTAACGCTTCTGCTGTGGCATTTACACACTTCATAGCAAGATTGCTCTTCTTGGCGTCTGTGTCAAAAACCATGACATAGGGTGCCTGTGAACCTTTCAGTCCAAGGCTTGCCTTTACATCCGCAAGCGGCGTGGTAACTGCCGCACCCTGCACTGTCTTTACATCAAATGCGCCTGCAACCGTCGTCTTAACCGATGTGCCCGCGATGGAAATCGAAGAGTTAGCGGAATAAGTCTTCACCGTCGGTGCAACACTGGCTGTACCGCCTGCACCACCATCTGCAGAACCTCCTGCATTCTCCTGTACACCTGACGTACTTGCCTGGGCTGCGGCCGTCTCTTCGCTCTTCGACTCGGATTTCTTACTCGATGAACTACTTGATGAGCTTGTAGAGCCCTGGGAACCTGCTGAACCACCTGAAGCGGCAACCGTTAATGTGGAAGCCATAATCATTGTTGCCGCCAGCGTCGCAGTCAGGAACCTTTTAATACTTTTGTTTTTCATTAAAATGCTCCTCCTTCTACTTAGAATTTGATATTTAACGATTCTCATTATATCACCTCTCCTCCTCTTTTGCAACTAATAGTTATTTTTTTACATAACTATTAGTTAGTTATCTTCTTATACTGATACGGGTAGAATATAAATGTCTACTTTCGGATAGGAGTACGTATGGATAGGAAAATACTGGGAAAACGCATCAGGGAAGAACGAATGCGAATTGGTTTGACGCAGGAACAAATTGCAGAATATATCGATGTATCAACAACGTATATTGGATTTATCGAACGTGGGGAGCGTTCTGTGACATTGGAGAAACTTGCATTATTGGCGGAATGTTTCCGTGTGCCTGTGGATTCCCTCCTGCGTGAAATTCCGGCAGACCCAATGGCCAAGGAAAAAAATGAACGGTTGCTTTACTTGTGGGAGCGGGCATCAATAGATGAGCAAGATATGATTCTTTCTATTATAAATGTAATTGTAAACAGGAATAAGACATAACAGGCCGATTTGATACTAAATTTTTGTCTGAGTTTATATGTGTGAACCATACCCGAACATATTTTCCTTCTAAACGATATACTACGTAACGTTCTGAAAATGCCGTATCCTAAATATTAAGGCTCGCACGCTAGAAGGCATCCGGGAACTTTCCTAATTATAAGATGCTGCATAAATTAAATAAGGTTACTGCAAAACCTACCGTTTTACAGTAACCTTATTTATTATAATACTTATGAGCCCGATTATGATAAAACCTTACACGCTTATCTGTGCCTTCACACCAAGAAGCTCCTTATTTTCCTCCAGAATCGGTTTCACAACTTCCTCCAAAAATCTCTCTGTCTGCAATGGCGCACGCCCCACATATCTGGACGGTTCCATGGTTTTTAACAAGTCCTCCTCAGTCATGTTAAACCCAGGGTCATCCGCTATCAATTCAAGCAGGTTGTTCTCCCTGCCTTCCCGCTTCACATTGGCTCCTGCCTCCATGGACAATTCCCTGATTTTCTCATGCAGCTCCTGACGGTTACCACCCATCTTGACGGCATCCATCATAATATTCTCCGTCGCCATAAAAGGCAGCTCACTCATCAGACGCTTCGTGATAACCTTATCATACACTACAAGCCCGTCCACTACATTCAGACACAAATCTAATATTCCGTCTATGGCAAGAAACGCCTCCGGTATGGAAAGCCTTTTGTTTGCAGAATCATCCAACGTCCGTTCAAACCACTGGGTAGCGGAAGTGATGGCAGGATTCAGGGCGTCAATCATCACATATCTGGATAAGGACGCAATACGCTCGCTCCGCATGGGATTCCTCTTGTACGCCATAGCCGAGGAACCAATCTGGCTCTTCTCAAAAGGCTCTTCTACTTCTTTCAGATGCTGCAAAAGCCGGATATCATTGGACATCTTGTGGGCGGAAGCGGCGATGCCTGACAGAACATTGCACACCCGCGTGTCCACTTTGCGAGAGTAAGTCTGCCCCGACACCGGATAACATTTATCAAAGCCCATCTTCTTGGCAATCATAGGGTCTATCTTGTCAATGGTCTCCTGCTCCCCGTCGAAAAGTTCCAGGAAAGAAGCCTGTGTACCCGTCGTCCCTTTCGAGCCGAGCAGCTTCATCGTGGACAACACATAATCCAGGTCCTCCAAATCAAGACAAAACTCCTGCGCCCACAGAGTCGCCCGCTTCCCTACCGTGGTAGGCTGGGCAGGCTGGAAATGGGTGAATGCAAGGGTCGGCAGGCTCTTGTATTCTTCTGCAAACTTGGCCAGTTCGGCTATCACATTCACCAGTTTCTTCTTGACTAACTTAAGCGCCTCCCGCATCACAATCAGGTCGGTATTGTCGCCCACGTAACAGGACGTGGCTCCAAGGTGGATAATCCCCGCCGCCTTGGGACACTGCTTGCCATATGCGTACACATGGCTCATCACGTCATGACGCACTTCTTTCTCACGGGCTTTCGCCACGTCATAATTGATATCCTGTGCATGTTCCTTCAACTCGTCAATCTGTTCCTGGGTGATGACAGGCTCCCCATTCTGGCTTAAACCAAGCTCCATCTCTGTCTCGGCCAAGGCAATCCACAATTGCCGCCATGTGCGGAATTTCATGTCAGGAGAGAAAATATACTGCATCTCCTTGCTGGCATAGCGTTCCGATAAAGGACTTACATATCTGTCTGTACTCATGTTTTTGGTTCTCCTATTCTGTCAATCATGATTTATATTCTACTTAGAAAAGCCGATGCTATTCTTACGCCTCATATTCGCCCCTAATGTCCTCCGTCGGCGGCTCAATAGGATACTCGCCTGTAAAACATCCTTTGCAGATACCCAGGCCACCTGCAATCTCATCTAGCCTCTCTGCCCTCAGATAACCAAGGGAATCTGCGCCGATAATCTTACAGATTTCCTCCACGGAACGGTTATGCGCAATCAACTGTTCCCTGGCAGGTACGTCCGTCCCGAAATAGCATGGCCACAAAAACGGCGGAGAACTGACTCGCATATGTACTTCCCTGGCTCCTGCCTCACGTAACATCCCGACGATGCGGTCCGAGGTTGTCCCCCTGACAATAGAATCATCAATCATGATAATTCTCTTTCCCTCCACCGCCTCCCTGACTGCATTGAGCTTTACCTGTACACTGCTCTCCCGGCTCTTCTGTCCAGGCTTAATAAAAGTGCGCCCTACATAAGTATTCTTCACAAAAGCCTGCCCATAGGGAATACCTGACTGCATGGAATAGCCCAGTGCCGCACAGTTGCCGGACTCCGGCACTCCCACCACCAAATCCGCCTCCACAGGAGAATCCATAGCAAGGAACTTCCCCGCCATAATACGGGAATCATAAACGCTGACTCCGTCAATCCGGCTGTCCGGCCTGGCAAAATAAATATACTCAAACACACACCTGCCATGCTTCTCTTTAGAAAGACACATGCTTCTGTCAGACTCAATCCCTTTATCCGGGGAAATTGTCACAATCTCCCCCGGCTCCACATCTCTCACAAAGTGTGCGCCGATGGTATCCAGTGCACAAGTCTCCGATGCCAAAATATACGCATTATCCCTCCTGCCAATGCACAACGGCCGAAACCCATAAGGGTCTCTTGCGCCAATCAGCTTCCGGGGAGACATAATAATCAGCGAATAGGCACCCTGAATCTTGCACATGGCACGCCTCACCGCCTCCTCCACCGTCCTACTATTAAGCCGTTCCCTGGCGATATGGTAAGCAATCACTTCCGAATCAATCGTTGTCTGGAAAATTGCCCCGGTATATTCCAACTCATGCCGCAGCCTGCCCGCATTAATCAGATTACCGTTGTGCGCAAGCCCGAGCGTGCCTTTCACATAATTCAGCACAAGAGGCTGCGCGTTCTCCCTCGTGCTGCTGCCCGCCGTGGAATAACGCACATGCCCCACGCCAATATCGCCTCTTAGTTTCTCCAGGGTTTCTGTTGTAAAATTCTCATTGAGAAGCCCCATCTCCCTGACGCTCAAAACTTTTCCCTTAGGGCCCGCCGTATCACTGACTGCAATGCCGCAGCTTTCCTGCCCTCTGTGCTGTAAGGCAAACAGACCATAGTAAACCGTGGAAGCCACATCGCCTCCGTTAAAATCATAGATGCCGAATACACCACACTCCTCGCCTAATTTTTCCTCTTCTCTTACCTTTGTGTCCATGCAAAATCCTCTCTTCTGATTTAGATTTTCCACATTCGTATATCATCCCTTAATTTATTTCTTATTTATTTTTACTCATCCCCTCAGTGAACAAAGGACCCCATTTCATGATTTATTATTCGGAAACTTCTTCTCATACTCTTCCACCGCCGACATAATCTCCTTGGCATACTGTGGGTATTTCTCCACCAACTCTCTAATCTCCTTCTGGGAGCCTCCTGCCACCACTTCCTTGTTGTAGTCCATTCTACGGCGCAGTGACTGTCTTCTGATAATCAAGTTGTGACGGATTTCCACCATCTCTTTGCGGTCGAGAATCGCCTCCGTCTGATGTAACCACACCGCGGGGTCTTTGATTTGATAGCGTTTTAATATCTGCAGCAGTTCCCTCTCGTTGTAATCCAAGTCAATCTCCGCCTTCCGGAATTTCTCCCGTTCTATCCGCTCAATCTTGTAATTCTCCCACATATTCATCAATTCCTGGGCGCTGGAAACCCCGTATTTCAGGTACAGGTAATCAAGCAGGTTCGTATTGTTGACATATCTTATCTTTACCTTGTTCTGGAGAAGGATAATCTTGTTAATTCCTGTCTCCACGCGGTGAAGCTCTTTCCTGGCTTCCACATGCTTAACATAGATGATGGTAATCGCGAAAGCCGCAGCGGCAGCCGTCACCAGATATCCCGCTCTCGTGTCCATATCTAAGAAGAACTGCAATAGCAAAAGCAGCACAATGCACAATCCCAACGCCGCCACGCAGATAATCGCCATCCCCCTTGTATCCGCTATAATGCCCATCACCTCATTCTTGCGGTACTGGTATGCATGACGTTCACCGTCTAAACGTGTCAAGTCCTGTTTAATCAGTTTCTGGTAATCCTCCGCCTCCGTAATCTTCTTATATCCTTCCTCCACATCATCGCCAATACGCTCCATCTGCTGATATTTCTCATCGCTGATACGCCTTGGTCGCTCCATGAAGTTGGTCTTGCTGTCCTGTAAAAGTGAAACTCTCTTCGCACAATCCTTAAGCTCTTCACTTTCCTCCGGCGGAAGCGCCTCGATTTCTTCCATATCCTTTAGATAAGAAGTAACCATATCATACTCAAACGTAAGGTTCTCCAGTTCTTTTGTGGCATCCGCCAACCGCTCCAGACAGTTTTTGACATAATCCTGCCGTTGTTCTTTATTCGTGTAATCGACCTGGTGGGTGAATTCTTCGTCCTCCCAGTCATTGTCGTAATATTCTTCCTCATCCCTCCTGCGAAACCTCGCAGCCAAGTTTCTAAACCAACCCATCTTCTCCTCCAAAAATATTTCCGTTCTTCCTATACATACTCCCTGTACTGCTCTTTTAATCCCTCTGTCAGCTTTCTGATTTCCCGGCAGTATTGCAAGTCATCACCCGCCGTCCCGCTGCTTTCTTCTTTTAATACGTGCAAAGTAAAAAGCATCCGGTTCTCCTCCGATGCCTCGAACTTTCCGGCCGCCTGCTCCATCCGCCTCTCCAGTTTCAGGGAGGCATCATGGTACTGGGGGTGCTCTCCGATGAATGTGACATATTCATTATCTTCACAGCTCATACGCATTGACGCCAGATATAAAATCAGACTTTCCTCTTCCCTGTCAAGCATATATGCCTGCAAAAACCATTCCTGCGCCTGTCTGAACATAAACATGCCTGCACATGCCACGCCCATATTGTGCAGAATCTTCGCGCGCAGTATCTGGTCTGATTCCGGCACTTGCGCAAGAAGTCTATGGTACTGCCTAAGCGCCATAAAATATTTCCTGCCCTGCAGCATATAGTCGGCCTTCGCCTTCCTGCGCTCATAAGGGTTTAGCCCTTCGTTTCCCTTGACAGTCTGTTCGGTCTGCGCCACTACCTTGGCAGGATACAGATTCACATACTCTAATATGGTTCCCACAAAAGCCACCGTAGAACCATTCTGATTTAACAAAGAATAAAGCGCATGCGCTAACTGGTTCAAACCGCACTGCTCGTCCAGCCACTGCACCAAATCCCGCTGCATCACATCCTGGTCAAGAAGCTCGGCTTTCTCCACCAACAGATAGCACAGTTCTTCCACCGAATATAGGTTTACATAAAATTTTTCCATATAATAAGGTTTCACGGCATAATTGCCCGTCCCCATAATAATGTCGCTCATGTTAACCCCCATGCCTTTCTATACCTACAAGTTTTAACGCCCAGGCACAAATTTGGCCCGGACTTGTTCGGACACAGAACTTGCCCGGACAGCAAAACAATCTTCCGCTTATGGATTTTGCACACATACACTAATGCGGCACCTTAAAAGACTGCTTCCAGACCTGCCCCCCTGTTGGAAACAATTCCCCAAACCCCAGGTCCGACACCTTCACCTGGACAGTGTCCGGCGTACCCATCCACATTTCCAGACGATATCTCGTGTATGGAGCGTCGTCCCGATGATTGCCGGCCAAGGTGACTGTCTTCATTTCGATATTCTTTCCCGTAAGCGGCGTGACCACAAATTCCAGTTCACGGCCACCCGCAAGCAGAATCTCACATTCCTTCCTGACCTCATACCAGTTCTCACCTGCATCCAGAAGGGCATAGTATGATTCTTTCCCCTGCCGCAGCACATTCATGCCGATATTGGACTTTAACTTGTCTTTTCCCAGAAAAACATGCGCCTTACCGACCTCACTCGGCTCCAGCTTTTCCAACAATCCATAGCACGCCCCCCTGCTAAAAAGGTTATTTCCGCGAAAAACTCTCCTACTGGAGCAGAGAAATTTCAATGACTGTTCATCCCATCCGCCCCGGAAACCATCCCCTAGCAAATATGCCGCGGACACAATCCTGCCTTCACACATCTGCTGCAGAATACCCAAAAACCTCTCGTCCGCCAAGCGGTAGGCGTCTTGCTTAATCTCTTCCTCTTCCTCCTCATCGGGAATAACAAGGCTCTCATAAATCTGCTCCTCAATCAGAACTACGATGGGCGTCGTCCGTTTATTACACTCCATCCTATAGGTCTTAAGCCTCATACCGTCATGTTCACAGACGATAACCTGATAGTTCCACAATTCCTGAGGCTGGTGCAGCACAAAAGAATAGAAGCTATCCGTATGACTCTGGAAATAAATATGCTTTGTCCGCAAACCAAAATTCGCCGACGCCTGTGCAAGAATCTCCACCATTCTATCATCCAGTTCATCCACTGTAAACATAATCGCATCAATCTTCTCCACAGTGGCAATAAAATTCATCAGAGCCATGCTGCGCTTAAGGAAGAGGGCAAGCAGCGCCACAGGGTCATAGGAGTCCCCGTCCAACTCAACTGCCTCTCCCTTCTTCGCAAGCGTCAGAATATCATCTAGCGCAATCATGCCTTCTTCTCCGGCATTCTTCACGGCATCTTTCCCATAAAACCACTGATTCACACCGACACGTTTACATAACATCATAGGTATATTATATTGCTTCGTCCCAACCACGGTGGCAACTGTGTCCACTTCTTCCTGCCCATAGATGCAATAACTAATCTGGGAATATTGTTTCCCTAAGTCATAACCTACTAACACGTTTCCTTTATGTAGTTTGTCCTCTTCCTTGTGCTCTAAGAACATAATGCCTCCCAGACCGTTTTATGTACCATGCCGCCACTCCACATGATATATCTGCCATATAATATATATTTCGCCATATATCCATCATCCGGTCAATAAACTATATTTATTATTGGCGCATCTGAAACAGATTGCCGACCATGTAATCTTTCTTGTAGTACTCGCGCAACAGACTGTCCACCGTACCGTAATCTCGCAGCGTCTCACCAACCATAATGTCGTTGAGTATGGTAAAACGGCTCTCAAAACTCTCCTGCCCTATGTCGCTCTTATTGATTGTGCCGCTCTTTACCATACGCTCTTCGCCTTCCGACTCCTCCGTAATGTAAAACTGCAGCCGCTCGCCGAAGAAAAGAATAAATTCCTTGACGCAAATCCCCGCAAACATATCCTTCATTTCTTCCTTGCAGTACTCTTTCTCCACACCGCTATCGTCCTGCAACAGATAATGGATAACTACCCTGCTGCCCGGTTTCGCCCGGTGTTCCACCATCGTTTTGTCCTGATACACATCCATCTGCGGCAGGTATCCCTGATATTCTTTATAGACCGGAAGCACTATCTGCTCATCCAAAAGCTGCCCCAGGAAATCACAGCAAATCTTTCTTATCACATCGTCCTGCTCTTTCCTGTTCTCCGCATAATACCGCAGAAAAGCAATCCGGCACACAAGATGTAAAGGTACCTCATCCTGATACAGCCGCAGCACGCCCCGGAAAACATAAGACTCCATATCCTGTCCTCCTATGGCATAGTCATAGCAGCACTGTGACAGATACGCCGCCATCAATTCCTCATTGCCCACATCTTTACAATATGTACGGAAAATCTCTGTTTTCTCCTCTACATCCGTTCCTGTATAGAGCATCTGCACCAACATCCGTTCACAGAGCGCATAGGTGTTCATCCCGAAATCCATCGCCGTCTTCCACATATCCCGCATATCCTGAATACTGCCGAAGAAATACCTAATCAGGTAATCCAACACATTCTCGTCATACTTGCCCTTTTTTACTACATAATAGAGTATACCAATCATGGCAGCGTCATCTTCCGGCTGTTCCTCGTCGAGCAGCCTGCTGCACAATTTAACCAGAATCTTGGCATCCACGCCGTGGGGGCCATATCGCTGCACCCAACTGTAAGCTTCCGCATACATTCCCCTCACAACCATATACCGTATGATTTCTTTGCGGTCACGTCTCCCCACATCATCCGGCGAAAGCGAAAGAAGAAACTCGTCAAGCTCCCGCATCCTGTCTTTTTCATAATAAAAGTGTACCAGCATCATACGGATTTCCTGCTTGACATGTTCCGCAATTCTGTCTGATTTCGTGAGAAACAAGAAAAGGTCGACATTCTCGTCAAGCACAGCAAACGTGTTCTGGTATTCAAAACAGGCATAGACCGCATAGCCAAAATCATCCCGCACGAAAGGAGCCGCCATAAGTGACAGCTTCCTCGGCCCCAAAAGCTGTTTGGCTTCAAATTCCACACTCACCGTATAACGGTTGCCCTCCTCGTCGCCAAGCAATATCTTACAGTCTGAATCATAGACAGGAACCTGCGCCCTGCCTCCGACCACTGGATAGACGTCTTCCCGGGTACCATATGGATAAACAAGAACCGCTTCCTTTATCCGGTCGGACGCTACCCTGACTTCCCTCGTAAAGAGAATTGAAACCAACTGCCTGGCGCTGTCCTCATCAATCATAGGCAGGCTCACCAGATTACGGTACAGATAAGCCAGGTCTTTATTGATTCTGCCCCGCCGCATCTGCTCCACCACAAAACGCTCCATGGCCGCCGAGTAGTTTACATAAATTTCCGTCATTTCCTCTCGGTGGCGATAGACATAGGCATACAAATATGCCGTAATCTCGTAATGCAAATCACACTGGTAAGCAAAATACATAAGAACCATCTTCGGCAGAGGCCCGTCATAATCCAGTGAAACGGACATCATATAGTATTCATACAGCCTTGTGATTCTCAGATTACGCTCCACCCCGTCGAGATACCATTTATAGCAATCCTCCCCGTAACGGTTCCCCTTAATCAGAAGCGTACACAGGGCATGAAGGACATCTTCCCGCTTCTCTTTCTCATACAGCCTGGCAAGAATACGGAAAACGCTCTCCGAATAAGCTTTCTGTTTCTGTGCCAGATATACAGTCTGTAGGATGACCTCTTCCCTCATCAGGTCATTTCTGACCGCATAGTACAATATCTGCTGCTCAAAATTATCCAGCTTCAACAATATCGCCGGATTCATACAAATCAAATGCCATGCTTCAATATATATCACCGGGGAAGTACACCGGTATCTGAATAATTCCTCCAACAGCTCCCATTTCCTGGAAGCACTCCTGACATATTCTTCAGACAGATACAGAAGCAGCCACGCAATCCGCCAATTTCCCCTATTGCGCTCATAGACTTCCGCCACTTCCGCCGCCACATTATCCACATACCTCTCATCCCCACTGTACAGCGTGGTGAGATACAGGTAATAACACCACAGTTCCGGACATTCCGTCCGCTTGGCAAGCACCTGCGGTTCATGCTTCTCTATCATCCATTTCGCCTCATTGTACCGTTCCTCCGTCAGAAGAATCTGCGCCTGGAACAATTTCAGCGTGATGTCCTTGTCGTCAAGCTCTATCAAACGTGTGAGCAGTTTCGTCGTCTCCGCCATCCAGGTCTTCGTACTGATTTTTTTCACACGGAAAGCCTGGTAGTACTCCATCATCTGTACCGTAAGCTGCCTTTTCTCCCTGTGGATGCCAAGCGCCTTGCGCCCTGACATATGCAACGCCACCGTGACCGGAATCCTAATCTCCTGGCTTTCCTGCACCAGCACGATACAGCCATAATTGTTGCCCGCATGGAGTTTCTCATGCTCCACATAGTAATACAACCTGTAGATATTGCCCAGGAAAGAGGCATCCGACACTGTGTTTTCCTCCACACGTAAAAACTCCCCTTCCGCCTGAACCTGCAGATGGGTGTATCCCCATCCGTTCCGGTTAATCACAAGCGCATAACGGGTAGTCTCAAGGGGGTCCTCAATTTTAATCTCCGTCTCCTCCGGTATATATTCCACCGACTTCTTCTTATTAATCTCAAGCAGAAATTCTTCCACATTGTGTTCATTGCCTTTAACAGCGGAAAGTCCCTTGTAAGCAGTATAATAATGCCTGTCATGGCTCGAAAGCACCGCCTCAAAGCCATCGGCATAAAATAAATTCACCGCCTCTTCCCAATTACTTCTGGCCAGATTCGTAAAGTGGAACAGATTCTTGATATTGCCGAGACTTGAATCCATCTCCCCGGCCGTCACAGATACCGAAAAAGGAAGAGAGTACTCTCCCTGATTAGATATGATATTAAAACTGCCCTTAACCTCTTCCCCTGCTTCCATCCCATAGGCATTAAACCGGTAATGAATCTCCTCTTCGCTGCCTCCAAACTCTTTCGTCACGCACTCCATGCGCAGGTCAGAGGATACCACATACCCTTCCGTCGTGCACCCGACAGGCCCATAAATCTTGAAAAAGCCTTCCACAACCTCATCGGTATGGAGGGACAGCTCAATGGATGTGCAGGAAAAATCCAGGGAGCCTCTGTAAAAATTAAATTTTCCGTTTAGTATCTCTTGTACTGCCTGTCTCACGCTTATGGTTTACCTTCCTCTTTCGTCTTTGCATATTGCCACGGTTTCATTTTACCATCTATGAGCCGGACAGTGCAACCTCTAATACATTTAAGTCCACTGCACAATATTATCCGATACCGTGCGGACTGTAACCTTCTTTCCATATATATCATATAATATTAAGAAGAGAGCCGTGCAATAAAACGATATATTATATTTCTATACGCAGCAAGAATGGAGGATTTTAATGGAAAAGCCTATTTTAAAAAGTGCACAGTCCGAAGGCCCCGGGCTAGGCAGGCTTCAGATTAATGTGACCGCAAACGTAGGTCTGATACCGATTCAGGACGCTAATATAACCATTTCATACACCGGAGAACCGGATAGCACCTTAGAAACACTTACAACCGATTCTTCCGGACAGACGGACACCGTATCCTTAAGCGCTCCACCGCTTGAATACAGCTTAACGCCTAATTCACCCATGCCTTACGCAGAATATACATTGAATATTACCGCTTCCGGATATGAACCGGTAACTGTCTCCGGCGTAGAGGTACTTCCCGACGTAACGGCCGTGCAGAATATTGAGATGATTCCCACAGAAGTGTCCCAGGAACCGGAAGAAACCATCGTCATCCCTGACCATACGCTGTACGGTGATTATCCACCCAAGATTCCGGAGGATGAAATCAAACCAATGGACGAATCCGGTGAAATCGTCTTAAGCCGTGTGGTTATCCCGGAATATGTCATCGTCCACGACGGCGTCCCCTCTGACTACACCGCGTCAAACTACTATGTCAGGTATCGGGACTATATCAAGAATGTGGTTTCTTCCGAAATCTATGCCACCTGGCCGGAGAGCGCCATATACGCCAATACCCTGGCTATCATGTCCTTTACGCTAAACCGAGTATACACGGAATGGTATCGGAACAAAGGATATAATTTTACCATCACTTCCTCCACGGCCTACGACCAGAAATGGATACGCGGCCGGAATATATACTCTAACGTTGACAGGCTGGTAGACTCTATCTTTGCCAACTATCTCTCCCGTCCCGGTGTGCGGCAGCCCATATTCACCTCCTACTGCGACGGCAGAAACGTGACCTGTGACGGCTTAAGCCAATGGGGCTCCAAATACCTTGGAGATGAAGGATACACCCCGATAGAAATTATCCGTTATTACTACGGCAGTGACATGTATATCAACACCGCCGTTGCCGTATCCGGCGTCCCCTCTTCATGGCCCGGCTACAACTTGAATGTAGGTTCTTCCGGCGACAAGGTACTGCAAATTCAACAGCAGCTCAACCGTATCGCCCAAAATTACCCCGCCATCCCCCGCGTCACCGCAGACGGCATCTACGGCACCAACACCGCCAATGCTGTCCGTACTTTCCAACGCATCTTCAATCTGCCCCAATCCGGCATCGTAGACTACCCTACATGGTACAAAATCTCTGAAACCTATGTAGGCGTCAGCCGCATCTCGGAACCAGGTTAAACAAAACGAATAAGGCTCGTTGTGCACGGGAATAAAAACAAAAAAGACTGACAGCCCACAAAACGGCTGTCACCTTTTTATGTACAAAATACACTCCTTGTGCTAACTTTGACTCATTTCTCTCCTGCACCGGTAATTCCGACCGCTTCTTCCAACGTCAGAATCCCCGTTGCAATCATCCCCGCAAAAGCCGCCCCGCTGGCGGTCTCTTCTTCGTTCTCTGCCAACTTGACAGTCATACCGAATTTCTTTCCCATGATTTCTTGCAGGTGGCAATTTTTGCGTATTCCGTTGCCAGACGCAACTATGATACTTTTGGGCTCCCCGATGCCCCTGTCAATCCTGCGGTACATACCATAGAGTTCATCGGCCATCCCCTCAAGCACACCGAAGACAAGCGCCTCCGGCGTGAAATTGGATACGCCGATATTCTCAATGCTGCCCCTCTTTTCAGGCTCACTCCTCGTCCCGGAAAAACATGTGGACACTCTCAGACATTCTGACGGCTCTCCGCGCTCCATCAGCCGTTCCATCATCTCATAATGGTTCATCCCTTCTGCCCCGATGCATTCCGCATAGCTTCTGAAAAAAGATTCTAACAGCGCATACGCCCTGCCACCGCACAAAGATGCGCCCACCAGAAGAAACCGTCCGGGCGCAAAAGGTCTGGCTTCAATCCCTTCGGCAGCAAAACATCTGTCCGCCAAGACGGAAATCTGTCCGCCAGTCCCCATATTGACAAGGAGCGTCTCATCGGCATCCCTGACAGCCCCGAGGAAACTTGCCTGGTTATCTCCGATTGCCACACTCACCGGTATCCCTTTGTAAGTTCCGATAATCTGAAATTGTTCTGTCACCTGCGGCAAAATGGCTGTATCAATCTCCTCTTCTTCCAGAATGTCTCTCATAAAGCCACCCTTTTCCACATCATAGAACCCAAGGCTTGCGGCGGTGCTGCTGTGAAGGACAGGTTCATTCCTTCCGGTCAAGGACATGCCCAGATAATCCATAATCGTACAGATTTTCACGGCCTTTTTTGGCACTTGCCCTGTCCGCACATGATACAGATGGGTCACAAGCCCGTACCCGGTGTATACCCGCAGGGAATGTCCCTTCTCAATCAATTCACACAAACTGCCGCCGTCAAAACAAGCCTGCGCACCCCTGCCGTCCTGCCAAGTATAGAGCGGACTCACATGTCTTGCGTCCTCGTCCACATAGACAATCCCATGCATTTGCCCGGTCAGGCCAATCACTCCGACATCTGTATACGCTTCCAGAATGTCATCTAAAAGCCTGTGAGCCTTCTCCAGAATCCTCCCCGCATCCTGAAGTTTCTCCCATTCATGTTCTGTCGGAAGAAAACTGTCGTTGCTTATCGTGTACGCTTCCTGTATTTTACCGCTGTCCATGTCCATAACCACCGCACTGATAGTGGTCGTCCCGATGTCAAAGCCCAACGCTTTCAAGTAAATCCCGTCCTTTCTCTCCCGCAACATAAAAATCCTATGGTTAAAAAAGGAACAAACCTGCCTCCTGGCACAGCCTGTTCCCTTTTTATATATGAACTGTTCTACAACCAAAATATTTTTCAATTTACATAACTTATTTGGTCAGCATCAGCATAATCTCATTGCTCCTGGCTATAAACTTGGTCATTGCCTCCGGCTCAAGGGGCGCCTGCTGCAAGAGTGCAAGGTCATAAAGCTGCTCACAAATCATCTTCACATTCTCACCGTCCTGGTGCTCCAGCACATACTGTACAAGCGGATGGTTTGCATTCAGAATCAGCGTTTCGCCTTCCTTGCCGAACATGCCCATATCCATTCCCTGCATCGAATACATCTTCATCATGTCCTGCATCCTGCGCGTCTCTTCGGACAACGTAATCATGGAGGAAATCTTCTTATTCTTAAGCTTCTCTATTTTAACCTTAATGGCATCTTTCTTAAGAACTTTCTTCATCAGCTTGGCAACTGCCTCTGCCTGCTCCTCCATCTCCTTTTCGGCCTTCTTGGATGTCTTCGCCTTGAAAACGTCAGTCAAGTCCGCATCGATTCTCTGGAACTTAATGCCCTCGTTCTTCGCCTCCAACTGGGAGACAAAAGGCTGGTCGATATTATGTGTAAGGATAACGGCATCCATCTTGGCAGCCTTGAACATGTTGATGTACTGGCTCTGCTGTTTTTCATCCGTCACATAGTAGATGACTTTCTCTTTCTTTTCCTCCTGCTCTTCTTCATCTTCGGAGTTGTCATCCCCGTTTTCATCGACTATCTCGGCTTCCACTCTCTCGCCATTCTCGTCAACGGCTGCGGTTGTTTCCGTGTCATCATTTCCGTCAACGGTATCGGAACCTTCACCCGCATTCTCACCTTCTGCTGCATCATTCACCGCATCTGCATTGTTTTCATCCGATGCACCGTTTTCATTTCCTGCAGAGTCAACCTTATTGACTTCAAGGCACTCCGGCAGAGTCATATACACGCCGTCCAGGTTCTTAAAGAGAATATAGTCTGTCATCTTCTCACAGAACTTGTCGTCTTTTAAGCAGCCGAACTTGATGAAAGGACTGATATCATCCCAGTATTTCTCGTATTCTTCCTTCTCGGTCTTGCACATGCCGGACAGCTTGTCCGCCACTTTCTTTGTGATGTACTCGCTGATTTTCTTCACGAACCCGTCATTCTGCAATGCGCTTCTGGACACATTAAGAGGCAGGTCCGGACAGTCAATCACGCCTTTTAACAAAAGTAAGAACTCAGGAATGACTTCCTTGATATTGTCCGCGATAAACACCTGGTTGTTATACAATTTAATGGTTCCCTCGATGGACTCATACTCCATGTTAATCTTCGGGAAGTACAGGATTCCTTTCATATTAAACGGATAATCCATATTCAGATGAATCCAGAAAAGAGGCTCCTTGTAATCCTGGAAGACCTTGCGGTAGAACTCCAGATATTCTTCCTTGGTACACTCATTGGGATGCTTTGTCCAAAGAGGATGCGTCTCGTTGAGCAGCTCGGGACGCTTCTTGATTTTCAGCTTCTGCTCATCCTCTTCCTTCTCCTTGGCAATCTCCTCAACTACCTCGTCCGTATCCAGTTTTTCCTCCGCCTTGATGGTCTGTGTCTCCGTCGTATTGGCTTTGGACAGATAGATTTCCGTAGGCATAAAAGAACAATATTTCTTGATGACTTCCCTTGCCTTATACTCGTTACAAAACTCCAGACAGTCTTCGTTGATATAGAGGGTAATCTCCGTTCCTACTTCTGTCCTTGTCCCTTCCTCCATGTCAAACTCCGTGCCGCCGTCACACTCCCAATGCACCGCCTGTGCGCCGTCCTGGTAGGACAGCGTGTCGATGTGCACTTCGTCCGCCACCATAAATGCAGAATAAAATCCCAAACCGAAATGTCCGATAATCTGGTCTTCATTCGCCTTGTCTTTATATTTCTCGATAAAATCTGTCGCGCCGGAAAAAGCAATCTGGTTGATGTACTCTTCTACCTCTCCCGCCGTCATACCGATACCGTTGTCGATGAATTTCAGCGTCTTCGCCTCAGGATTTACGATTACCTGTATCTTCGCCTTATATCCGTCCGGGAGCGCATACTCACCCATCATATCCAGTTTCTTTAATTTTGTAATCGCATCACATCCGTTGGAAATTAATTCACGGAAAAAAATGTCATGGTCGGAATACAGCCATTTCTTGATAATCGGAAAAATATTATCGCTGTTAATTGATAAGTTACCATGTTTTGCTGCCATTTTGCCACGTTCCTTTCTTCATTCTCATAATGTTTGTCCCTGCCACATTTGATTGAAAGTAAATGTGGCAACGCCCTAGCCCGAAACCGCATATGCCTGTATGATTTCAAATATATGCCGTCCGATGGCTATGGAAAACTATATTTCACGCAAGCTCCACATATCATCCATACAAGCTGCGCAATTCTTTACTAGTGGATAGTTTAATACGCTTATCCTAAGAAGTCAAGAAGAAATTAGCACTCATTGTTAATGAGTGCTAATAATGGCTGTTTTTTATTGATTTCATGCGCTTTCACGCAATTCTAAACTTTTTCTAAACTCCGTGCCAAGCGCGCTTGTCTGCCCTTATCACTTCCCAAAATACTGGGCATATACCTCAAAGAAATTCATCGTCTTGACATTCTCATCATGTATAAATCCCACGCCGTCCCACAATTCTTCATTCAGATTCCGGGTAAGCGTCTCCACATAGGCGTCATATTCCTGTCCGAAAGCTTCCGCCCGGCGCTGGTCTACAATCTTCACCTTATTGGCGTCCGTCTCGTCCTTATCGAAGGTGTTTAGGCACTTGATAATATGATAGCCAAACTCCGATTCCACAATATCGCTCACCTCATCTTTACCCAAGTTAAACGCTGCCGTCTCAAAAGCCTCATTCATCTCGCCTTTGCCAAAAGAATATGTGCTCTTATCGTCTTCGCTGTAACGGCGGATAAGCTCGTCGAAATCCTCTCCCTGCTCCACTAACTTATACACCTCACATATACGCTCGTAAGCGTCCTTCTTCGCCTGTTCGGTATAGGCAATTTTCTTCCCCGTCCCGTCCAAGGCATACGTCTTAATCAGTATATGCTGTACGGTGATTGTGCGCGCCTCATCGTCGCTGATTTCCGGATTAATATCTTTAATGGTATATTGATACACCTTCTCTGCCAGGGCAAATTCCGTATATAACTTGCTGACCGTATCCTTGGACACCCCCATCTGTTCAATCTCTGTGTCAGTCAAAGAACCATAATATGTGTCCGCCGCATTCTCCACCTGAGCCCTTTCCTCGTCGCTCAGTTCTACTTCATACTTCTTTGCCATCAGGTTCATAGTCTTAATACGCGCAATCTGTGCCAGCGCAATATCCTTCACATTCTGCTCCAGTGTCACGCCGTCCACATTTGTCTCCCATATTTCCGTACCGTACACGCTTTCATACCGGTTTTGTATATTGGTCAAATACACCATAATCTCCGGCAGGGAACATGTGCTTGTCTCAATCCTGAAAACTTCATTCTTATTAAACCCTGTGGTAAGCACCACTTTCGTGCCAAAATCGTTTTCACTGCCGCATGCCGTCAGGCTCCCCGCAGCAATTGACATTGCAAGAAATACTGCTGCAAATTTATTCCATCTGTTTTTAACCATACATCTCCTATACTTTCTATAACAAACTATACTTCCATCAGTTTATGCCGTTTCCGTATTTATCATACCATACAGAGCCGTCGGTCAGGACATAGTCTTCCCCTGAACGCAGCGCCGCCGCATAGTCTGCCGCTGAAGAAAGACGCCGTCTGAAAGCAATTCCGCCGCCGAAAAGATGTCTCTCATGGATATCTGAGCCCCCGCTGACAGGCAGGGAATGTTCTCTGGCATAAGCAATCGCCCGTATATCGAAATCATGATTGTTATGCGCCATGCTCCTGGGATTGGAATGGGTTGCATTGATGCCTTCCACCCCGTCCACCCACTCCGGGTACAGACGCACTTCCGGTATATATCCTGCCACCCTGAAAGGATGGGCATGGACCACCAATCCTCCGGCTTCGTGCACCAACCGGTACTGCTCCTCCACCGTCGCCGTGCGAAGCTGCGGATGCGCTTTCATCCATGAGCCGTCAATTCCGTAAATAAGAAACTCTGTCCCTCTGTATCCCGCTTCATAGCCAAAAAACACGTCCAGTCCAATCCTGTCTCCTTCCGCCTTGGCATGTTCATAACCCAGACAGAATGTATCCACCCATTCTTCCCATGGCATTCCCCGGTCAACCGCAGTGTTGCCGCCCCAGTTGTGGTCTGTCACAAAAATTCCCGTATAGCCATACTCCTTACACGCCCTTGCCATCTCGGCGCCGGTACTTTTCGCACAGGCGCTGGATTCACACGTATGCAGATGCGTCTCATACAAATACGGGTACTGTTCTCTTATCGGTATACTCATTTTCAATCCTGTTCCTTTCAAACATACTTTACCATTTACGCCTATCAGAATTAGGGTATCAGGTAAAAAGGGATTAAATTGTATGCAAACAGCACCGCAACCTAATCCCTCTCCCCTTCTATTCTTCATACTGCCTGTCATACCGGCAGGCTAACAACACAAATTACTTAATCACGTGAATCCATCCTTCGGGCGCCTCGATGCGTCCCATCTGGATTCCTGTCAATGTATCATACAGCTTCTTCGTAACCGGCCCCATCTCACTCATGCCGCTAGGGAATGCAATTTCCCTGCCATGGTCTACAATCTTGCCAACAGGAGAAATTACGGCCGCCGTACCGCACAGGCCGCACTCGGCAAACTCCTGTACTTCTTCAAGCGCAATCTCTCTCTCCTCCACTTCCAGGCCAAGATAGTCCTTCGCAACCACCATCAGGGAACGTCTCGTGATGGAAGGAAGTATGCTTGATGACTTTGGCGTCACGACTTTGTTATCTTTTGTCACGAACAGGAAATTCGCGCCGCCCGTCTCCTCCACATGCGTTCTCGTCGCTGCATCCAGGTACATGTTCTCGTCGTATCCTTCGGCGTGTGCTGCCATAATCGCATGAAGGCTCATGGCATAGTTTAACCCTGCTTTGACATGCCCTGTTCCCCGGGGCGCCGCCCTGTCGAAATCACTTACCTTAATGGTCAAAGGTTTCACACCGCCCTTGAAGTACGGTCCTACCGGTGTAGTGAAAACTCTAAACTGATATTCCTCCGCAGGCTTCACGCCGATTACAGGAGAACTCCCGAACATGTACGGGCGTATATAGAGCGTCGCGCCAGACCCATAAGGAGGCACATACGCCTCGTTGGCCGCTACCGTGTCAACCACCGCCTGTATAAAACGCTCTACCGGAAATACAGGCATCTCAAGCCTCTTACATGTGTCTGCCATACGCTGTGCGTTTAAATCAGGGCGGAAAGTCACAATACGTCCGTCCTCCGTCGTATATGCTTTCATTCCCTCGAAGCATGTCTGTGCATACTGCAGCACACCGGCACACTCGTTGATGGAAATATTGGCATCGGATATGAGCGCCCCTTCATCCCATGCCCCATTCTTATAATTCGCCACGAACCGTTTGTCTGTCTCCTGGTAAACGAATCCGATATTCGCCCAGTCAATGTTTTTCTTTTCCATCTTCTCTCCTTGCTCCTTCCCCAAGCACAGTAACGCATTTTTTCTCTTTTCTATATTATACCTTTCTTTCCAAAAGTCAAGACGAAGAAAAGGGTTTCAGCACCACGTATATTACATGACCGCATTCACCACTTCAAGCGCCACATCAAAGGCGAAATCTTTCACCGCCTTCTCACACAGACGCAACATTTTCCTGTCTGATTCAGAACGGTTATACCGCTTAAGTTCTTTGATTTTTTCGCCCGCACTGTCCCCGTCGAAGTCATCAAGCCGCTGCGCCAGTTCATCCAAACCACGCTTCCACTCGCTCTCTGTCACCGGAACAAGCGCATCCTCCGCCGCTTTCTCATCCTGCTCCACATTCTCCTCTTCACTGTCAAGATATACCTTCAAGCCGCTTCGCATCGTCTTCATCATATTAAACAGAATCGGAGAGCGCACCTCCACATCCTCAAGCCGTCCCGCCTTACTCATTTTTTCAAGCTCAAATGCTTCGTCCGCCAGTTCGTCCGCTCCCAGGTTTCTCGCATTTCCCTTCAGAGAATGCACGACGATAGCATATCCCGGCATATCCCCCTTCTTCAAAAATCCCCGGAGCGCCTCCTCCTTCTCCTTCAATATCAAATGAAAATCGCGGAGTACTTTGCTGTAAAGCGCCTTATCGCCACCCATATACTTTAAGCCGTTGCGGATGTTAAATCCAATTACAAACAACTGGCTTTCCCGGATATCAAGCGCCAGCTCCGCATCCTGCATCTCATATTCCAAATCCACATTCTGCCCCTGTGTCAGATAGACCACGCTGTCGGGCAGATATTCAATCAACATATTCTCAAATTTATCGGCATCAATAGGCTTCGTGAGATAATCCTGGAATCCTTCATTTAAATAAAATTCCTTCGCGCCCGGCACCGCATTGGCAGTCAGTGCAATCACTGGGACATCCGCTGAAGGATTACTCTCCAGCTCCCTAATCTTATGCAGCGTCTCCACCCCGTCCATCACAGGCATCATATGGTCCATGCAGATAAGATGGTAAGTCTTATGTCTCATCAATTCCAGACACTCTTCGCCACTGCTTGCCACATCCACCTGAAGCCTGGTCTGTTTGAGCAGTCCCTGAGCCACCGCCAGATTCATCGCGTTGTCATCAACCACCAGGATTCTGCCCATCGGTGCAATGAATTTCTGGCGGTAATTCTCCGTGCTGCGCAGACTCTCATTGTACTGCTTTTCAAAGTCCCCCAGAGGCGCCCTGTCCTCCACCTTCTGTACCACCTTAAAAGAAAAAGCGGAGCCCTTACCATAGACGCTTTGGACTTCCAGTTTGCCGCCCATCATCCCTACAAGGCGGCTGGTGATGGCAAGCCCTAACCCTGTTCTTTCATTCTTATTGCGGACGGTGGTGTTCATACGTTGGAAAACGCCAAACAATTTCGGTATATCTTTCTCCTTAATACCTACTCCCGTATCTTTCACAATAATATAAAGTTCAATTTTATCACCCGACACCTTCCGCCAGCTAACATGCAGCGTAATCCTGCCTTTTTCCGTATATTTCACGGCATTGGAAAGAAGGTTCCCTATAATCTGCCTTAAATGTATCTCGTCGCCCAGAAGTTTATGGGGTATATCCTTTGCGATATCCAGCCTGAGCTCAAGCTTCTTCTTACGCACCTGAAGAGAGATTCCGTTAATCAAGTCATTCAAAAGCGAGCTGATATCATAAATCCCCTCCATCAGCTCCATCCGGCCTGCTTCCAATGTGGTGAAATCCAATATATCGCTGACCAATGTAAGAAGTATGTTGCCCGCCTGCCTGATATCCAGCGCATACTCCTTGACTGCCTCATCCTGGCTCTCCCGTATAATCAATTCATTCAGGCCAAGAATCGTGTTAATCGGTGTGCGCAGCTCATGGGACATATTGGCCAGGAAAATATCCCTGGCGCTGTCTGCCTTCTTCGCCGCCAAAATCGCCTCTTCCAATTCTATATTCTTACGTTCCAACTGTTCCTTCGCCTGTAACAGCGTAGAAACCTGCTGCCCCCTGTTGTCTGATGCTTCCGCCTTTTCCAGACTGTAACCCATAATGTTTTCCTTCCCTGACGCCTTTAAATTTCTTCCCGGATGCCTGACCTAATGATGCCCTCTTACAGTTTCTTGCCCAATTCCTGTCCCCATAACGCCGTCTTACAATTTTTATCCAATACCCGCCCCATGACGCCGCCTTATAGCTTTATACCCAATATCTGTCCTCACAATACCTCCTTATATTCTCTTACCTGGCATGTATCCCAAATGATGTCTCATTCGTGTTTCTTAATGTCCCCAACATATACCGCCCTATCTTACGCGCTCATATTTCACAAACTCATAAGCAATGTCAAAATAAGTCTGTTCCTCGCTGTCCGCCGTGACCTCCCACTCCGGGTCTTCGTCCAGGTTCGGGAAATAAGCATCCGCCTCATACGTATGCTCTATCTTCGTCACATGGGCTACATCACAATAAGGCAGCATCATCCGGTATACGCTCTCGCCGCCGATGATATAGACGTCCTTATCCGGATACTCTTTTAACTTTTCCAAAAGCTCTTCCTTGTTATGCACGACAAAGGCGTCTTTCACCTGATAGTCCGGATTGGAAGACAGAACAATATTCGTGCGGTTTTTCAAAGGCATACCCTGGGGGAAAGTCTCCAACGTCTTCCTGCCAAACACCACCACCTTACCTGTCGTTTCCTGCCGGAAGAACTTATGGTCTGCCGGAATACTGACAAGCAGACTGTTTTTACAGCCAATCGCCCAATGATTGTCTACTGCTACGATTAAATTCATCTTTCCTCCATTCCGAAGCGTCTCAAAGCAAGAACGCGGGCAGAATTACAAACTCCGCTCTGCGGTAAAAAGAATTTGCGACGCTTCTGCACAAATTCCGACTAAATCCGTTACATTTTCAGACCGGTTCAGTTTATGGACTTGTTAAGTTTTTCACCAAATCACCCATATGAAAGGGGACGTATCCATATACTAGATTGCCACCGGTATATTCTCCACCTGGGGTCCGGTAACATAATTATCCACCCTCACGTCATCCCTCGTAAACTCATAGAAATCTTTCACATCGGGATTCAGCCAGAAAACAGGCGCCTCATAACAGGGTCTTGTAATCATCTCCTCTATAATCGGGATATGTCTGTCATAAATATGCGCATCGGCAATCACATGCACCAACTCCCCTGCCTCCATGCCGCAGACCTGGGCTAACATGTGCACCAACACCGCGTACTGCACCACATTCCAGTTATTTGCGGTAAGCACGTCCTGGGAACGCTGGTTCAAAACAGCATTTAGCGTCAGCCTGTCATGTCCCTTCTTCTGGGTCACATTGAACGTCATGCTGTAAGCACAAGGATACAAATTCATCTCATGCAAATCTTGATGGACATAGATGTTCGTCATAATCCGTCGGCTGAACGGATTATTTTTTAAATCGTAAATCACACGGTCAACCTGGTCCATCATACCTTCTTTATATTGGTGCCGCACCCCCATCTGGTAGCCGTAAGCCTTGCCGATGGAACCGTCCTCATCCGCCCATTCGTCCCAGATATGGCTGTGTAAGTCGTTGACATTATTGGACTTACGCTGCCATATCCAAAGCATTTCGTCGGTCGCGCTCTTAAGCGCCGTCCGCCTCAGCGTCATAATCGGGAACTCCTTTGACAAATCATATCTGTTCACCACGCCAAACTGCTTCACCGTGTACGCTGACGCGCCGTCCGCCCAATGGGGCCTTACTTTCTCCCCCTCCGTACTCGTACCGTTCTCCAGAATATCCTTACACATCCTGATAAAAATGTGGTCTGCTGCACTCATAATCCGTCTGATTCCTTTTCTCTTTTCTATTTCGGTTATTTTGATATCTTATGCTATATTCTATTGTCCCACTTATCACAAAGGGAATTAATCTGGTCCGCAAACTTCGCAAGGTCTTTATTGGCGCCGCCCTCATTCTTATGTATAACGGCAATAAGCCTCTGCCCACTGGCAAGCAGCCTTGCAAAGACATCAGAAATACCCTTCGCTTTCTTCTTCACTGCCACAGGCTGAGCTTCATAGATAAACTCGCCTTTTATCAAATCAAAACGGGTACCGCTGTAAGGTGCGTAGGCATTTATGCCGTGCTCCACTTTCAGGCATTCCGTAAAAAGCTTGCACACACTGTCCTCACCGTGCACCACAAACACTTTCCGTGGTTTCTCCTTAAACCCTTCCACCCAGTTTAAAAGCCCATTCTTGTCGGCGTGCCCGCTCATACCGATAAGCTTCATAATCTGCGCACGTATTTCTATGTGCTCTCCAAACAGTTTCACTTCCTTGGTCCCTTCCACGATATGTCTGCCAAGAGTGCCTACGGCCTGATAGCCCACAAATAAAATCGTACACTCCGGTCTCCACAGGTTATGTTTCAGGTGGTGCCTGATTCTGCCCGCCTCACACATACCGGAAGCCGATATGATAACCTTAGGACTGGTCTCGAAATTAATGGCCCTGGACTCGTCGCTGGTAATCGCAAGTCTAAGCCCCGGGAAGGTAATCGGATTAATTCCTTGCCTGACAAGTTCCATCGCCTTTTCGTCAAAGCATTCGTGTTCGTTCTTGTGGAAGATGCCGGTGGCCTCCACCGCAAGCGGGCTGTCCACATAGACATGGAATCCTTCGTGCCCTTTCACTAATTGCTCTGCCTTTATCTGGCGCAGGAAATACAAGATTTCCTGTGTCCTTCCTACCGCAAAGGAGGGAATCACCACATTGCCGCCCCTGTCAAAAGTTGTCTGCAGTATTCTCGTCAGTTCCCCTATATAATCCGGTCTGTCCGTGCTGTGCAGCCTGTCGCCGTAAGTGGACTCCATCACCACATAGTCCGCTTCCTCCGTCAATCTCGGATTCTTAATAAGAGGCTGGTCGCTGTTACCGATATCCCCTGAAAAAACAAGTTTCTTCGTGACACCCTCTTCCGTGGCCCACACCTCTATACTGGAAGAGCCAAGCAAATGCCCGATATCCGTAAACCGAATCTGTATTCCCTCGCACACATCGACAATGCTTGCATAGTCACAGGGAATAAGCCGTTTAATCGTGCCGTCTGCATCCTCCATCGTATACACCGGCTCAATCACGGTATTTTCCGAGCTTCTCTTCGCCTTACGGTTCTTCCACTCCGCCTCCTGCATCTGGATATGCGCGCAGTCACGCAGCATAATGCTGCACAAATCGCAAGTTGCCACTGTGGCATAAATACCGCCCCTAAATCCTCTGGCATACAAAAGAGGAAGCATGCCGGAATGGTCTATATGCGCATGTGTCAAAAACACATAATCAATAAGTGCGGCGTCCACAGGCAGCTCACAGTTCTCAAACACATTGGCTCCCTGCTCCATGCCGTAATCAACCAGAATATTTTTCTCCCCGACCCGAAGATAATGACAGCTTCCAGTAACCTCATGGTCCGCCCCAATAAACATTAACTCCATAAAAAACCCCCATTCTTAACAAGCATACATTCCCATCAATTGCCAATCATAATACCGGCATACTATTTACCTTCAATTACACCCGTCCGGCACATGAACCCATTCTTTATTTATCATACCATTTTTTAAATTAGGCGTAAATAAAATTCATCAACTACTGTCGTTTTTTCCATACAATATAAGATAAAGTTTTATCTGTTGAGGTGATTTCGCAATGTCTTCAACTTTCCCGGCGCTTCTTATTTTTCTTGTCGCCGTATCCATCGACTCCCTGACCGCCGGACTGACTTACGGCACCCAGCGTGTGCAGATTAAATTTCCCGCTTATCTTATCCTAACCTGTGTCCCCGCCGTATTTATCACGACAGCCAACCGTATCGGTTCTTCCCTCTCCCTGCTCATCCCCGCCTCTGCGCTGCCCGTACTGTCTTTCGCCCTTCTCTTCATTCTAGGATGCAGTAAACTGTCAGAAAGCCTGATACGCCTCCTGGCACGCAGACACCCCAGTCTCACAAGAAACTGGGGCTGCAAAATCAAGCAGATTAATATTATTTTCACAGTCTATCTCTCCCCGGAAGATGCCAACCAGGAAGATTTACAAGTTTTAAGCCCAAAAGAGGCGCTGCTTCTGTCTCTGGCGCTTTCCTTAGACAGCGTGCTTGTAGGCATGGCCTTCAACACCGGCCCTATTCCCGCCGCCGCGCTCTTTATCCTCTCCGCTATCTTCAACCTGACTCTGTTCGCCGCAGGATACGGCCTCGGACATCTGGTTTCTTCCGTGCTCCACATCGACTTGTCATGGCTCAGCGGCCTGTTTCTCCTCCTCCTTGCGGTAAACAGCTTGTTGTAAGAGCTGTGGCCAAACCGCGCTAAAGCGCCGCCTGTCATGTTTATGGGCATGGCACGGAAAACTTACGCTTTCCTCCCTCTGCTCACCGCCACAAGCATCTCATGTACAATTAATGGCGTGGTGGACAAAGCGATGAGCTGCATCCATTCCACCATTCCAAGGCGCACCGTCCCGAAAAGCTGTATAAGCGGCCCGATTTCCGTCACCGCTATCTGCAGCATAATCCCTATCACAAGCGCGCCAATCATATAAGGATTGTTCCTGTGGTTCATTTTAAAGACCGAACGGTTAACATCCCGCATACCTATGGCATGGAATAACTGGCTGATACCAAGCACCATAAAGGCATGTGTCTGCGCCTTGGCAAGAACCGTCGATATCCGCAGCCCCTCTATTACATTATGTAAACTAACCGGGAGCCCTTCTGCCACAATCCTGTCATAGGGCACTTTTAAAAATGCCGCCAGACTCACTCCACCGATAAGCAGCCCATAGCAGATAACGCACAACAGCCCGCCTTTGGCAAAAAGAGAGTCGTCCTTATTCCGGGGCTTCTCACGCATCAGCCCCTCCCCCTCATTATCATCCACCCCTAGCGCCAATGCCGGAAGGGAATCGGTAATCAAGTTTATCCATAAGATGAAACTGGCTTTAAGAGGGCTTGGCAGTCCGGCCACGATGGTGACTAGCATCGTGATGATTTCCCCCAGATTAGAGGATAGCAGGAAAAGGACCGACTTCCTGATATTTTCATAGATTCCTCTGCCTTCCTTGATTGCCATATGAATGGTCGCAAAATTATCGTCCATCAGCACGAAATCCGCCGCCCCGCGGGCCACGTCCGTACCGTTTAATCCCATGGCAATTCCGATATCCGCCGCCTGCAGAGACGGTGCATCGTTGACACCGTCCCCCGTCATCGCCACAGTCTTGCCAAGACTCCGGTAACCCTCCACAATCCTGACCTTATGCTCTGGCGTGACTCTGGCGAAAACTCTTAATTCCTGTAGTTTCTGCAAGAAACTATGGTCTTTCAGGCGGTCTATCTCCTTGCCTGTGATGCACTGTTGCGTTTGCGTTGCAATGCCCAGTTCCTTGGCAATGGAAAATGCCGTATCCGGATGGTCCCCCGTAATCATGACCGTACTGACTCCCGCCTTCTCGAAATCAGCCACCGCCTGTACCGCCTCTGGCCTCACCGGGTCCTGCATACTAAAAAGCCCCAGGAAAACCATATTCTTCTCCTGCATCCCACCGTTCCCGTCCATGGCAAGGGCCATCACCCTCCTGCCCTCGCCCATCAATTGTTTCTGTACCCGCACCACGGCCTCCTTGTCGGACTGGCCCATGGCAGTTACTTGTCCTTGCCTGTACATCCTGTCACAACTCTCAAGAATCCTCTCTGCCGCACCCTTAGAGTAGGAGACCGTCTCTCCCTCTTGCCTGTGCACCGTAGTCATCATCTTGCGCTGTGAGTCAAACCCTTTCTCCGCAATCCGGGGGTAAGTTTTCCGCAGCCTTTCTATATCCGCACCACATTCTTTCGCCATATATAAAAGCGCAAGTTCCGTCGGGTCACCGATTTTGTCCTCCTCAAGCAGCACCCCGTCATTACAGAGCAGACATCCCAACAGAAAATGCCTGCGCACAATATGGCTGTCCGCCCGCCCCTGTGCCGCCCGCAGCGTCTCCGGCTCCGCCTGCCGTGCATCTGACACCTGAGAAAAGAAATCATGCAGTTTTTCCCTGGTGAGAAGTTTCCCTTCCAGATAACATTCCGTCACCGTCATCTTATTCTGTGTCAAGGTTCCTGTCTTATCGGAGCAGACTACCTCCACCGCCCCCAACGTCTCCACGGAAGAAAGTTTACGGACAATTGTTTTGGCACGTACCATACGGGACACGCTCAATGCAAGCACAATCGTCACGATAGCCGGAAGCCCCTCCGGCACGGCCGCCACGGCAAGGGACACGGAAGTTAAAAGCATTTCCCCCACATCCCGCTTCTGCAGCACAGCCACCACAAACAAAAACACGCAAATACCCACAGCCAAAAAACTAAGTATCTTGCCAAGTTCCCCCAACTTCATCTGCAAGGGAGTCAGTTTCTCCCTGCTGCCATGCAACATATCCGCAATATGCCCGATGCGGGTATCCATGCCCGTCGCAGTCACCACGCCCTTACCTCTTCCCTTCGTCATATAAGTGGACATATATGCCATATTTGCACAGCTATTGTCTCCTGGCTCTTTGGCAACATAGCTTGCTTCCTTCTCAACCGCCTCAGACTCTCCTGTAAGGGCAGACTCTTCAATACATATCCCCTGACTTTCAATCAGACGCAAATCTGCCGGAATCATATTGCCCGCTTCCAACAAGACAATGTCGCCCTGTACCAAATCCGTGGCGGCAATCTTCATCCGTTCCCCACCCCGTAGTACCACCGCCTGGGGAGAAGACATCTTCTTGAGCGCCTCCACCGCTTTGCCTGCCTTGCCTTCTTGGATGATACCTACCGCGGCATTCAAGACTACCACCGTTATGATGATAACTGCATCCCCCAGCTCATGCAGCATAAGGGAGATTGCCATAGCCACCACCAAAATCAATATCAAGGGGTCGTTAAGCTGTTCTAATATCATTTGCCAGACAGTCTTCTGTTCCTGGTCCTTCAGCTTGTTCTCCCCATACTTCGCCTTCCGCTCCATGGCCTCCTTATGCCCAAGCCCCCTGTCCTTGTCCGTCCCAAGCATCCGGAGTACATCCGCCGCCGTCTTCATCTCATACATGCATTTCCCTCCCGCACTTGCCGTTCTGCACTGACCCTGTCCGTACATACCTCAGGCTGTCTTTCCAGGTGCATGTACATCCGGTCGTTTTCTATGTTATATGCGGGGTCTGTCCAATTTATGCCACTTGTCCAGGTAGCGTTATAGAACCATAGAAAAAGGAAAGCCGCGGAAACGGCTCTCCCCTAAACAATTCAAACTATTATATACCAACAACCGTCACCATTTGCCTGATAGTGGCGGCTACCTTCGTTTCTCCCGGAGGATTGTGTCGCATAATCCCACAAAAGAAGGGGCGAATATACGTCAGAAACTCCGCAGTTTATCGTTGCCGTCATCCACCGTGTTTTCTATCGATTTCACGACTGCATAATAGCCAACCCCCGGGTTGACCTCCACATAAACCCGCTCCCCTACCTTGTGTCCAAGCAATGCCTTGCCAAGAGGCGACTCCGTGCTGATTAGCCCTTCCAGGGAATTGCCGCGTACCGTGGTGACCAACTTATATTTCTCCACCAGACCGTCATCCTCGAAATAGACTTCCACCGTATTGTTCATGCCCACCTCGTCATCCGCCGACTCGTCAGAGACAATCACCGCCGTCTTAATCATACGCTCCAGATAGCGGATACGGCTCTCATTCTGGTTCTTGACTTTCTTCGCCGCATGATACTCAAAGTTCTCGCTCAAATCGCCGTGCGCCCTGGCCGTCTTGACATCCTCAAGAGCCTCCTTGCGCACCACCAGCTTACGGTATTCTATCTCTTCTTCCATCTTCTTAATGTCCTGCTTCGTCAGTTCGTTGTGCATATAAATCCCCCCATTCTTGTCCCGCCTGTGAATCCGGACAGCGTCAAACATTCTTCCATACCAAATTCATAACCGCAATTATTATAAATCATATTTTGTTTCCGGACAACACATAGTTTACCATGTATCTGCTCACCTTTTGTTCTAATTCATCCGCATTGATGTTTTCTATAAACACATTGATACATGCATCATCAGGATAAACCCTCCACCCTCTAGACTGTCTTCAAATTTGCAGACACAAAGAAAAAAAGAAACGCTGTATTCATCAACGTTTCCGCTTCATTAAAAAAGAGCGCAAGACGGGACTCGAACTTTGTTTTGTCCCGAAAATACCATAAAATCAAGGCGGAAAGCTCGTCGATTTCACATCAGCAATGCTGACATCTCTTTCCTGCATACGCTCTGGTACAATGAATAATTAACTTCTGATACATTGACGCAGAATGACTGTTTCATAATGCAAGCCGAAAGAATGAGGCGTAGCGGTGACTACGTCGATTGACGACAACGCAGCAGATGAAAAATCAGACAAGCCAATGTGCCAGTTAATTAATATTCATTGTACTAGACAATGCTTCAACCATTTTATATTTGAAAGACCCTTTCAAAATTTACCCGTTTCCCTCTGTTACTTTTAACAGGTGCAAAAGTTCATCCGTTACCCTGTCTAAGGCTACTAATTGGACACTTGATAAAGAGCTAATTTTGGTTGCTATCTTTTCTGAATCAGGAACCGCCTGTTTCCCACAAAGCAACCATTCACTGGACACATTCAACACTTCACATAGACTGATAACCGTTCCCAAAGAAGCTCCGGCCACCCCTCGCCCAATGGTTGAAATGAATTGGGTGGAAAGGTCAATTTTTTCTGCAAGTTCTTCCTGCGTCCATCCCATATTTTCACGAGCCAACTTGATTCGACTTCCAATCGCAGTATTTAAGGATTTCTTATCCATTTGTCTTTATCTCCTAACTAATAGTACTATACTTAGTTTAATACAAATAACTATTGATATACACAGCATATTATGCTTGTAATCCTAATATTATTATAGATATTTTTGCCAATCATAAGTAAAGTAAAAGGAGTATTGCCGCTATGAACTGTTTTAACCATACCGAAAGAGAAGCTGTCGCAACCTGTCAAAAATGCGGAAAGGGATTGTGCTATCTCATTATTTGGAACATTTTGGTTTTGGATTATATACATAAGAATTAAGGCGATGCTTTCGGTTTTCGTTGGAACCCCTGCTTTTATTTATCAGCTCGCGAAAATGTTCCTTGTTCAAAACCCACTCTTTCCTGGTGGGTCGACAGCGATGATGTCGCTACTGTTGAAGAACAGATTAACACTGCATACGCTGAGGCTAATTTAGGACTTCGCGCTAAGTTCTCTGCTGACAGTGAGGATTTTTTTGTGTTCTCTTATATCTATGAACAGTATGAGAATCTGGCCGGACTTAACCAGAGCGAAATTGATGCTACATTCGCTGAGGAGTCGGACTCTTTAGACACGTCTGCAAACATGACTTCTATATTCGAGGAGTGTGAAAAAGCTACGGAAATAACCCTTAAGTACATCCGTGTACAGTGTGTCAATGCTGACGGAACTGTAATTTATTCACAAGATTATGTAAATACAAAATAACAAGCAACCTACATAAATTGGAATTGATATTGAATTTAACGCGGTATCACGGCAGAATGTTCCGGCGTTTGCTCCCGCCCTCGGACAACCTTTGCATGGTCTACCCTTGGCATACGGCATAAAGGCCAACCAACTGCAGTTGGGTCATTTCCCTCCGCATAGTCTGGATTTGCGACTGCATATTTGTTACCATTACCGTCAAACAAGATATATTGGTGGCGGAGAACATTCCTCTTTTCATTTGCCGCAACCTCCAGGTTTGCTATATTTGTGTACATAAGCACTGAACCGTTTACAGAATATATCTTTTTCCAAACCTGTTAAAGCGCCTTTTATTCGGGCTGGCATTATATCATTAAAATATAAAGTTCCTGCTTTCATTATGTACTTCATATCAGCTCTCCTCATATCAAACAAAAGAATACAGCAATACTCCGGCTACACCTGCTCCCGTCATCACATAAACGGGATTTACTTTCCATTTCCGCAAAGCCAAAAAAGCAATCGTAAAAATAATTACAGAAATTATGTTAATTCTACTCAAATCAACGGGAAGAACTCTTTCCCCATAAAAGGACATGATTACTAACGTAATTCCGGCAGAGGCAATCATGGCTACAACTGCAGGGCGAAGACCTGCAAGCACCCCCTGTACCATTTTTAACCCACGAAAGCGGTAATAAATATAAGCAAACGTCATTACAATCACACAAGACGGGAGAATACAGCCAATGGTAGCAATAATCGCTCCCGGAATTCCCGCAACTTGAATCCCTACAAAGGTTGCCGAATTGATGGCAATCGGCCCCGGTGTCATTTCCGCAATCGTCATAATATCTGCAAATTGGTTCATAGTCAACCAGGAATGAACATCGACAACTTGACTTTGAATCAGCGGCATGGCAGCATAACCACCGCCTATACTAAACAATCCAATTTGGAAAAAACTCCAAAGCAGTTCAAGATAAATCATAATGCCTGCCTCTCTTTCCTGCAAAGATACAAAGTATCAGCCACGCCAATTATGGCACAGAACAGAATAATCAGTATAATGTTGATTTTCATGAAACGGACATCTATAAACGACACAACCAAAACAACAATCGGCAAAATCCGTTTTTTCCGGAAAATGCTTTTTCCCATTGTAATTACTACATCACAGATTACAGCGGCTACCCCTGCAAGCATACCTGTCATAGCCATATTGACAATCACATTATCACGAAAGGCAAAATAGAAAAAAGAAATAGCAGAAATAATGATAAGTGGCGGCAACACTGTTCCCAATACTGTTATCAAAGCCCCAAGTACCCCCGCCACATGATACCCTACAAGAATAGACGCATTGACTGCGATTGCTCCGGGTGAGCATTGGGCGATTGCTGTTAAGTCCATCATTTCCTGTTCTTCTATCCAGTGTAATTCATCAACAAACTTTTTCCGCATTAAGGGTATAATAACAAATCCACCACCAAACGTACAGGCACTTAACTGAAAAGTAGATAAAAACAACTTGATAAATGTTTTTTGTTTCAATTTGTTTTCCTCCTTATGCACATAAGTATATCACTTGCTTTTTAATAATAAAAATAATATAATTTTATTAATATAATAAGTAAATACATATGATTTCAGGATGAAATATGACAATACGACACTTAAAAATTTTCTTATCTGTTTACAGAAGTAATTTCAACATGACAAGGGCTGCCGAAGAGTTACATATGACACAGCCTGCCGTAAGCCTTGCTATCAAAGAATTAGAACAATATTATGGTGTTGCTTTATTTGACAGAATCGGAAAAAGACTTAAAATCTCAGAAGCAGGGCAACGGTTTTATGAGTATTCTGCCCATATCATTTCCATGTTTGATGATATGGAAAAAGGGATGAAAGACTGGGATTCTTTTGGTGTTATGAGAGTTGGAGCAAGCATAACTATTGGCTCGCAATTCCTCCCTTACTATGTGAAGGCCTTTTACAACCGTTATCCTGATACGCAGATAAAGGTAACTATCGAACCATCAGAGCGTTTAGAACAGAAAATTCTGAAAAATGAGCTGGATTTTGCGCTGATTGAGGGCATTCCCCATACACCGCCTCTTGTTTCAGAGGAATATATGGAAGACTATCTGACTGTTATCTGTCCTACAAACAGCGGTTTTTACCCGGGGCAGTTGCTTTCTGTTGAAGAATTTCGTCAACAGAATTTTCTTCTTCGTGAACACGGAAGCGGCACACGAGATATCTTTGAACGGGTACTTGAAGCCGCAGGATTTTCTGTTTCTCCTATCTGGGAAGCCACAAGTACTACTGCCCTGGTAAATGCTGTTGTTAACGGGCTTGGAATTGCCGTATTGCCACATCGTATGGTAATCGGGCCAATAGAACGTGGACTTGTTATTGCTGTCCGTGTAAAAGGACTTAGTTTCAAGCGAAAATTTCATATCGTCTACCATAAAGAAAAATTTCTTACTTCATCAGCTAAGGCCTTTATTGAATTGTGTCAAAATTACGAAATGGATTATCCGATGCCCAAGTATAATGGGTTATATTAGAATAAAATCCAAGTTCCAATCTCGATTATTTTTTTATGCCGCCTTGTTGTAATCAATAATCATAACTTCACTGATAATTTTTTCTGCCTGTTTGCTTAATTTTTCAATGTCTTTCATGATTGCCATTGAAAAAAATCCTCGCCGCATTGGGAACATTTTTTACATGGAACATTTTTTCACAATCAAGATACCGTTTTCTAATTTTTCAACATAGATTGTTGTTGCTTCAATCATATGATTACTTCCACAAGTAAAACAATCCATATTTAACGCCCCTTTCTCGTTTTAAAATCCGGCTCCCATTCGTCAATACTTGGGTAGTATGCCATTATTATATGCAGATTGATATTATCGCTTGCAACGACTACATGTAAATATTTGCCATTTATTGACATTCCCAATAACAGGCAACTGGGGAACGGCTTATCATCTTCATATTGCTTTATGATTTCGCCTTGCATAATAACCTTTTGAGAAATATACCCTCTTGCCTTGGAACCTGAATCAGCCTCCACATCACAGGCTTCATAAACTGTCTTCAAATTTGCAGGCACAAAGAAAAACGGAAACGCTGTATTCATCAACGTTTCCGCTTCATTAAGAAGAGCGCGAGACGGGACTCGAACCCGCGACCCCGACCTTGGCAAGGTCGTGCTCCACCAACTGAGCCACTCGCGCATATCACTTATCCGGTTTTATGTACTGCTGTATCCCTCGGACAAGTAATACTATACTATATAGGTTTTACTTTGTCAACAATAAAATTAAAATTTTTTTAATTTTTTTTAATCAATAAACTTTTTGTTTTTTTCTAATTATGCACACAATTATGTATCTTTACATGCGTTACATATATTCCGGAATTTCTGGCCATATCACCACCACCCGTCATTTACTGTGTCTGCTGTGCCAGTTTTTTCTCACCTTTTACCCTATAAATTCGCTCCAGTGATTCATTGATTCTCTCTTCCGAAATCGTTCCGTCCTGTACGGCAGCCAAGAGCGCGTCATAAGCAGTATGGAAATCCTCTGGCATAAGCAACATATCCGCCCCGGCCTCAATCGCCATCACTGCAGCCTCCGCAGCTGTGTAGTAATCAGTAATCGCACCCATATTCAATGCATCCGTAATCACTACTCCTTGAAATCCTAATTCATTCCGCAGAATATCCGTTATAATTGTCTTGGATAAACTCGACGGTATAGCATTTTCATCCCCGGACGATACCGTCATATGGCTGACCATAACAAAATCTGCTCCGGCCTCGATACCTGACTTAAAGGGAACAAAATTAGATTCCCGCATCTCATCCAGTGTCTTCGACGATTCTACCTTTCCGTCATGGGTATCTTCCGCTTCGTCCCCAATTCCCGGGAAATGTTTTAAGCAGGAGCTTACGCCTGTGTCCTCAATCCCCTCTACCATATTCGCTACCATATCTCCCGTCACCTGCGCATCCGAACTAAAAACCCTGTCACCCAGAGCGCTTTCTCCGGAATCTGCCACATCGGCTACAGGAGCAAAATCAAGGTTAAATCCTAACTCTTTCAAATATGTGCCAATCGTCAAACCCGCCTCATATGCCTGCACCGTATCACCCGACTCTCCGATGGAAGACATACTGTCAACCTGAATCACGTCAATACCACTTTGGGCCACCCTGCTGACAGAACCACCCTCCTCGTCCACCGCAAGAAACAGCGGATATCTGCTCTTAGAAACTGTACTGGACAGCATCTCCGTAATCTGCTCTTTATCCAGTATATTCTTATCAAAATATATAAGCCCGCCAACTCCATACTCAATCAGCGCTGTCTGGGTTCCTTCTCCTGCCTGGGTTGCCGTGGCAACTCCGGTCAAAGCTTCCGGCGTCACAATAAACAATCCGGCCACCTTATCTTCAAGAGGCATGTCAGAAAGAGATGCCGCCACAAGCTCACCCAGAATATCATCCTCCGGCTCTTCCAATATCTCGGGCGCATCAATCACCACCTCATGGGCCTCTTCCGCTTCTTGTTCAGCCTGTAACTGCGCCTGTTCTGCTTCTGCCTGTTTTTCTTTAATCATATCCATTATATTCCTGCCCACGGCTACCCCGCCCGCGATAATCGCCGCCAGAATTACAAATACAATCGAGTATGAGATAATCTGGTTACGGATTCGTCTGCGCCTCCTGAATGTTCGCCTGTCGTCTTCCTCCCACTCCTCGTCGTCCTCTTCTTCATCCTCGTCTTCGTCATCATCCTCAAACCTGTCATCTATCTCATCGTCGTCATCCTCAAACCTGTCATCTATCTCATCGTCGTCATCCTCAAACCTGTCATCTATCTCATCGTCGTCGTCATCAAATCCATCATCTGACTCGTCGTCTTCATCAATATCTTCGTCGTCCATATCATCATCTTCAAATTCTTCATTCTCAAATTCTTCATCCGAATATTTGTTTTTTCTATGAAATAATTTTCCCATACCATTCCTCCTGTTGTATATCCACACACAAAATGCCGTATGTGCACTTACACTATAACCTATTTCCAGAAAATATTCCACATAATTTTCAACCTAATCCACCATACTTGCGCAACTTGTCACGATAAAAGCATCCCGAGTATCCCATACCCAAAATCCGCTCAAAAGACACACAGCGAAGCGGGTACTAATCCTCTAAGAATTAATACCCGCTTCTAAACTGCACTATCCAATGGTCCATACCTCCAATTTCTTCCTTCGTATTCTTTCCATTCTTCCTTCGTATGCATATACCGTAACGTCTTATTCTTTTCTCTTCTGCGATTCGTTACTTTTTCTCATGTACTCGACTACGTTCTCGTTGCTTTGTCATTGGTTCCTTATTCATTTGTACTTTAACTGGATTTTAAATTATGCTTTCGGTGGACCGTACCTCCTTTTCTTTAGGATATCTATGTGAATTGTTTTGTTTATGATTTTATTATATCAGCTTTTTTCTATTTGTCAACATATTTCTTTAAAAAAATTATAATTTTTACATTTTATTTTTTATTTATACAAATTATCACATTTTTAGCATTTTATTCCATTATTAACAGTTAATTACACCCTTCTCCCCGTTTCTATGCTTTATCTGTCCTGCATAGTGCCTTATTATCCAACAAAATTCCATACAGCCTTGCACCCTCTTTACCCGGAATGCTATACTGTTTTTATTGTCAGGTATCCTTTGTTCACTGCGGATATCTTCTATACAGACCATTTGGCAATTATCCGTACAAATGCAGTTACCCGACTCGTTACCTACAGGCGCCAAAAGCGCTAGACGCTCCGCCAGGCTGCGCAGAAGAAAACAGTTTCTACACATATAGGCAAACAAAAAAAGGAGGGGTTATCATGTCACACAAATTGACAGCTTTGTCTAAACAGGCAGAAGTAATCATCAAAAATCTTGAAAAACGTAATATGGAAGGTTTCTATTTCGAGACAGCCGCCGAATGTACACGCGCCATTCTGGATTCTATTCCGGAAGGCTCTGTGGTCAGTTGGGGCGGCAGCGAAAGTATAAAAGAGGCCGGCCTGATGGATGGCATAAAGAACGGAAAATATGAATTGATAGACCGTTCCGCCGCCAAGACACCGGAAGAATCCAGGCAAATCTATGCCCGGACCGTTCTTGCCGACTATTACCTGATGAGCAGCAATGCCATCACTCTGGAGGGGGAATTAATCAATATAGACGGCAACGGTAACCGTGTTGCCTGCCTAATTCAAGGACCTAGCCACGTCATTCTCATGGTAGGGATGAACAAAGTAGTCACTGACATTGAAAGCGGCGTTGCCAGAGTCCGCAATATGGCTTCACCGCCCAATGCTATCCGACTAAACAGAAATCTTCCCTGCGCTGCAACGGGAACCTGCCACAGTTGTCTTGCACCGGATTGCTTCTGTAATCAAATTGTAGTTACAAGAAGAAGCGGCCATACCGGAAGGATTCAAGTGTATCTGGTAGGGGAGTCACTTGGCTATTAGGTCAAGCGTCTGCTCGCGCAACGCATGTCGCGGTAACGGTCAATTTCCTTTTTGTTCACTGTAGTACCACAAGACAAAGCCTGCCGTTCCAGTCGGTCCGGCAGGCTGCTTTTTACCTTATAGGATTAGGGTGTCAAAAGGTGCTATCATAAAATTTCACTGGCAGATTGCACAAAATGTTCACGAAGTTGTCCTTCGTAGGAATATGAGATTTTCTTAATATTCCGTGTATTCTCCAGTAATTTCGGGGCATGGACGCCCCGAAAAGCCCGATGTTCGCCTGGATGGCGAATAAAGGGTGGTTACGTCCGTTTCCTTAAATTTCCCGGAATATTTTCGAAAATCCATATGACGCAGACTGACACAAGGGAACATTTTATGCAATTTGCCCTCACAACTTATAAAATGCACCTTTTGACACTCTAATCCTTATAGGAAAGTACGCCATAATGTAGTGAGATGCAAAGTTGGCCGCCGAGCCAACTTTTTTATGAATTAAGTTTTTCTAATTTAACTTTCAAATCGGAAGAAATCATACTCACCATGTCTGCGGATGCCGCAATCTCTTCCGTGGCCGCCGCCAGATTTGTGACACGCACATTTACGCTGTCAATCACATCAATCAGCCTCTCGGCATCTTCAAGAAGCTTCGCAATGGCATCCTGAATCTGTTCTTTATTTGAATCACTGTCACTCGCCGTGTCTTTAGAAAGTTCTGCCAATTTCTTGATATTTTCCGCAATAATTGCAAATCCCCTGCCGGATTCCCCTGCCCTTGCCGCCTCAATGCTTGCATTGAGCGCCAACAGGTTCGTCTCCTCCGCCACATTGGTAATCTCACCATTATTTATCTCAAGTTTCACCAGAAGCTCCTGAATATCCGTCAACGCTGTCTTGAGCGCGTCACAGAAACTAATCACATCGGTCATGGAAATTGATATACCTGTACTTTCCTTTGCATTGCTGTTATTGCCCTGGGACATCTCGGTGATAGACGTATCCAGGCTGACAAAATCCTCGTGCACTTCCGCAATCAATGCTGCAATCAACTCATTTTTCGCTTGTATTTCGGCATTTTTGGCCTCCATATCCTCCGCCAACTGCCGTGCACGCACATTTTCTTTCTCCACTTCGCCTTTCACATACTGAATGCAATTGTTTTTATGATTGCAGTCATTATAAATCGCTATAGCCATATCTTTACAAGAAACATAGCCACAGGCAGAACAATCCATCGTTCTCTTTATATCTGTCTTCTTATCCATATCCGCAAAAATACTGTCCAGCTCCGACATATTCGGACGGCGGATTTCCAATCCTTGTGAGCGGTCTGTGTAATGCCTGATAAAATCATTGATATGCAACGCTTTAAACTGCTTGTTAAACTTATCTAACCTCTGTTTCGGCGTCAGACTTTTACTGAACGCATGCCTGCGGTCATTCTTCTTGCTGGCCGCCTTGATTTTCTGCAACTCATAGAGAATATCGTCGCTCTGTGTTCTCTCCTTCTCGACCCCCGTGCCATAGATACAGCCCTTCGCACAATTTAATGCATCCACCATAAACGGCAGTTCCTTCTTGCCAAGCACCCTCGTCTTATAATCTTCCAGGAACTCATAAGCATGTTGCTCACCTTCAATCTGCCTGATAAACACCTCTTCGCCGCAGAACCAGTACACATTCTCTTTCAGACCACCCGGCATAGGATAGATGGAGCCTAACCCGTACTCAATCTCATCCGTTACGGAAGGTCCGGATATACCATGCTGCCTCGCATATTTCATCAAGTGGTCAAAAGTTACATTATAAGATATGTAACCGCCGCAATTGGCGTCATCTATTTCATTCTTCTTCGCGATACACGGACTGATAAAAGCAAGTTTATCCGGTATTTTCATATATTTCTTGGCATAAATAGCAGCACACATCATCGGCGAATGTACCGGCACCAGACTTGGAATCAATTCAGGAATATATTTCTCGATATATCCGACAACCGCCGGACAAGGCTGCGATATGCCACCCTTGAAATCATGTTCCGTAATATATTTAATGTATCCCCAAGTGGTGATATCCGCACCGAAGCTGACACTGATAATCCGATTGGCGCCAAGCTTCTTCAAACCGCCAAGCACGCTACCATATTCCCTCGGATAATTGGCCAGAAATGCAGGTGCAAGCAAAAGAGATATCTTATCTCCCCTTCTCAAATCTTCAAAAAAACGCTCCGTATCGTCTACATAACTTCTCGCATCATGCGCACATGCATCAAAACACGCCCCACAACTTATGCACTGCTTACCGTCCACCGCGATTACATTCTTACCATCCTCAGACACCGCCTGGTTTGCCGTAAGCACCGGGCAGACCGAAATACATTTATTGCAGCCTACACAGTTGTCATTCGTATAAACCAACGCATCCACTCTCTGATTTGCCATATGTACCTCCGAATGTGATTTGTATTACTCACGAACTTTCTTTATGTCTGATTCTGTTGGATAATAGGAAAAATTCCAAGAGCATATCAATTTTAACATAAAAATATAAGAAAATAAAGTTTTTTCATATATAATATACAAAAATCCGCATCATACAACAATGTACGATGCGGCATAAACTTCTAGCCAAGAAATCTCATAAACCCTTCTTTATTCTCACGTGCGCTCTCCTTCGGCCTGCCAAGGTCTGCCCGTGAATCAAGGGAAACCGGAATTTCCCACATAACCGGCCCCGTCTGTGACAGAACCCACCCGCCAACCTTGTCCACCTCCTCCATCGACGCAAGCTTATCCGCCAACCGGTATCCTGCTGCCTTGGCAATCTGTGAAAATTGTGTCTGCCGGCATCCTGTAGGCATAGCCCCAACAGACTCATGGGCTTGGTTATTGATTACAATATGATAAAAATTCTCCGGCGACTGTGAAGCGATAAAGGGCAAGGCCCCCATATGCATAAGCACTGCGCCGTCCCCGTCTATACAGACTACTTTCCGCTCCGGCCTCTTCTTGGCAATTCCCAGTGCAATCATGGACGCATGGCCCATCCCACCCACTGTCATGAACAGATTGTCATGTTCCCCATAAGCCCCATGGCTCTGCTCATACAACTCCCTCGATATCTTACCCGTGGTGGACACCACAACCGCATCACGGGGCAGTCCCCGCAATATATGCCCAAGCACTTCTTCCCTCTTCATCCGGTTACCGTTTTCCCATGTAAAAGGCTCTTCTTTCTCAAAAGTCCCCTTCTTCACGACTACCGCAAACTGGTCGCCATGTTTCAGCGTCTTACCGGCCTCATGCAGAATCTCGTCCATTTCTTCGTCTGTCGTATTCTTATCAATCACACTGTAAGGAACCTCCAACGTCTCTAACAGTTCACAAGTCACCTTGCCCTGGAAAACATGCTGCGGCTCGTCTTTGACGCCCGGTTCCCCACGCCATCCTACAATAAACAACATGGGAATCCCGTATACGTCACTGTTCGCAAGAGACGCAAGGGGGTTTACCATATTCCCGATTCCGGAATTTTGCATATACACACACGCCGGCCTGCCAGATGCAAGATAACTGCCGATTGCCAACCCAACCGCCGCACCTTCATTGGCCGTCACATAGTGTGTAAGCCCGCCACGATAAGACTGCACGCCGTCGCAAAACTGCTTTAAGGTAGAATCCGGCACACCTGCAACCGTATCAATCCCCATATATTCCAACTGTAACAACAACTTAGATGCTCTCATTGATTCTCTCCAATTCTTCCACTGTATCAATCTCCACAAGCTGCCCCTCGGATATAGGCTCCACCGTAAGTTTTAGCTTGTCCAGGTTCCGGTCAACTACCTCATCCCAGAATAAACTGCCGTTTTCTTCTTTTTCATATGCTTTCTCAATCTCTTCCCGCAAAATTGCGGCGTCCTCTTTCGTAAAATAAGATATGCCAACCATATTGTAAGTATCGCTACCGCCTTTGCCCACCCTGGAGATATACCCATCTTTACAATCAAACACCCAATCCTGGGAATATCCCGCCTGCATCCTGCCATAATAACAGGAATGTGCAAGTTCTTTAGCAAAAATGGACGCATCCGCCACGTACAGGTCAGATTCACAGATAAAACAGGCCGCCTTTCCCAGCGCTTCTCTTGCCGCATACACCGAGGAAATATTGTTCTTCACAAGATACGCCGGATTATGCACAAGCCGGACCTGCGGATATTTTTTACATAAGTAATCAAACTGCTCCCCAAGGTAGCCTGTCACAATATATATTTCTTCCACCGGGCGTCCCAAAAGCCCCTCAATCACGGTCTCAATCATCGCCCTGCCATGGACTTCTATCAACGGTTTCGGCCGCGTCTGCGTCAGAGGACGCATACGGCTTCCCAAGCCTGCGGCCATCATAATTGCTATCTCTTTCATATCTGACTCCTAAAAAGATTAGGGTGCCAAAAGGTACTGTCATAAAATTTCACCGGCAGATTGCATAAAATGTTCACGAAACTGTCCTTCGCAAGAATATGAGATTTAAAATGCACCTTTTGGCTCCCTAATCCTAAAAAGTAATAAAACACCTGCCTGCATACCTAAAGTATACACCATAGGCATTTCACTCTATATTTCGTCTATCAATCTGATAATATCCTTAAAAGGCATCAGCCTGGAATCCACCTCAAGCGCCCTGTGGTTCTTTAGTATCTCCACCGCTGTTCCCTGCATCGCCGGAAATGCACTCCTGGTCAATTGGTTCGCGTAGATAACGATATTCACCCCCGCCGCTGCAAGTTCCTCCTCCGTGATGCTGTTAAAAGAAGTGGGCACCACCACAATCGGCGTCTTCTTGTCCTGTTCCCGGAACAGACGGCAAAACTCCAATATCTCATCCGGCGATTTCTTCCGTGAATGAATCATAATGCCGTCTGCTCCCGCCTGCACATAAGCATAGGCGCGCTTCAGCGCATCTTCCATCCCGCGCTCCAGAATCAGGCTCTCAATCCTTGCGATAATCATAAAGTCATCGGTACGCAGGGCCTTCTTACCAGCACTGATTTTCCCACAGAAATTCTCTATACAGTCCTGCGTCTGCTCCACTTCCGTGCCGAACAAAGAATTTTTCTTAAGCCCGGTCTTATCCTCTATAATCACCGCGGATACGCCCATCCGCTCCAATGTCCTCACATTGTATACGAAATGTTCCACCAATCCGCCTGTATCCCCGTCCAGAATAATCGGCTTCGTCGTCACATCCATCACATCGTCGATTGTCCGAATCCTAGAGGACATGTCCACCAGCTCGATGTCAGGCTTGCCCTTGGCCGTCGAGTCGCACAGCGAAGATATCCACATGGCGTCAAACTGGTCTAGCTTCCCATTGCTTTCCACCACCGTTTTCTCCGCAATCAACCCTGTCAGCCCGGAATGCACTTCCAATGCCTTGACGATAGGGCGCATCGCAATCAACTGGCGAAGCCGCCTGCGCCTGAACTCAGGCATTGCCAACTTCTCTTTCATCTGGTCGTCAATCCGCTTCACCCTGTCATTGTAGGTATAAGGGACTTCTAACAGTTCGCCGCCATATCTGTCCAGATTCCTTATTACATTGTCTCTGATAGCGCTTTCGGGCCCCTGCGACCAGTTATCCCCGTGTACCACATAATCCGGTTGCAGTTCCATGATAACCTGGTCGTACATGACCTCTCGCTGAACCATGACTTCCTTCACCAACCCCGTTTCCCTGACAATTTCCATCCTTTGTTCCAGGGAAATCGTAGGGAACCTGTTAAACCCTACCATGGCCTCGTCGGACAGCACGCCCACATAGACATCTCCATATTTGGCGGCCTCCCTCAGTATATTCATATGTCCTTCGTGTATCACATCCGTACAGAAACATGTATAAACTTTCTTCATCAATCTCTACCGTCTTTCATAATAATCCCCATTCCAAACTACTTATAACGTACCGGAATACTGACTCCATAATGTTCCAACGCTTCTTTAAAGACGACAAAAAACGCCTCTATGTCCTCTTTGTCTATGACGCCCAATGCACAGAGCCGGAACATCCCTAGTTGTTCAACCTTGCCCGGATAAATGGTAAATCCTCTCTCATAGCAGTAATCATGTATTTTCTCAAAATCCCAACGGCTGTCGTCCGGGTAAAGGGCAGCTGTCACCAGTCCGGATTCCTGTTCACGGGAAATATAAATGCGGAAACCTAATTCCGTCAGCCCGGACCTGATTGCCTGGTATACCCGGCAATGCCTTGCCCACTTTCCTTCCTCTCCTTCCGCAAAATATTCTTCAAGCGCCTGCCTCACCGAATAGATGACCTGGACAGGCGGTGTAAAATGCATCTCTCCGTGGGCTCTGGCATACTCATACTGCATGTACAAGTTACAGTAATAAGAGCGTTTTGGATACCCGGCAGAAGCTTCAATAAGCGACTTTTTCCCGATGATAAAGGACAGTCCGGTCATCGCCATAATTCCTTTCTGCGCCGAAGCCATACAGAAATCTATTTCATCATTCGCCATGTGGATAGGACGCATCGCGTAGGTAGACGTAGTGTCCACCACAAACACGCCATGATAGCGGTGAACCAATGCGCCAATCTCCCTGACCGGATTGAGTAACCCCGTCCCGGTCTCATGATGTGTGGTATAAACTAGGGCCACATCCGGATTCTCCTGCAGTGTACGCTCAATCAGCGAAAGGTCCGGCTGCCTGTCAAGCGGCAGTTTCAAATTGATGTAAGGCAGCCCGTAATATTCACATATTTCCGCTCCCCTGCCACTGTACGCGCCATTATTAATGACCAGTATTTTTTTGTCAGCCGGAAGCAATGAATTCAGGCATATATCCATGTTGATTGTCCCGGAACCGCAGAATAAGACCGCCGCATACTCTGCTGCGTCCGCATGGACAATCCGCAAAAGTCCTTCCTCCACTTCCCGCATAACCGACACAAATTCCTTCTCCCGGGGACAAATATCCGGGACAACCAGTGCCATCTTCACCGTATCTGTGGTCGTAGCCGGCCCCGGATTCAGCAACACATTCCTCTTAACCATCTGCGAAACCTCCTAAATTCCCTAATTCCTCTCCACATAATTTCTAATTCATGTAAGAAAACGCCTATCCAACGGACATCTCTTATTTCTCACTATCCCCCATGATTCCGCTCTGCGGAATCTCAAATCCAAAGACAATCAAGCTTGTCTGAAAAAACGCCCGTTTTTGGCGTTTTTCGGCGTGAAATATAGTACTTCCAAGGCAGCATAGCTGCCTTTGCGAAACCAGCCTCTGGCATGAGTGGCTAGAAGTACTTTTCACGCTATTGTCCCGAACGGCTGACCAGCCTGTCAATCATATACCTGGCTCCTACTTTACCGCTGCTTCCATTATTATAAATGTATGCTTCTTTCATTTCTTCCATGGATTCCCTGGAGAACTGTTTGTCACCCAATAGCCGCTCCACTGCCTCCACGATTTCCCCTTCTATATTGCCCGGCTCCACCGATATACCTATCCGCTCCCGCAGCTCTATGTCTATCGGTACAGTCTTAAGCTTCTGATAATCCGGGTTTACCACCTTCATCGGCGTGTTGATAAACAGTACCGGCTTTAACGTCGAAAATGCATACTCGAAAGCTATACTCGACCAGTCCGTCACAAGCAGGTCCGCCATGTAAACCGTCCTATTGGAGGAAAAATCTTTCTGGAACTCCACCCCGTATTCTTCATATTTGCTGGCCAGGGCATCAATTCTCGCCCCAAAATGCCGCACATACTGCGGGTGTGGACGTACAATGACATGGTAGGGCGTCTTGACAAGTTGTCCCAACATTTCTTCTATGCATAAGTCCAGGATATTGTCCGCCTGCCAGGACGGGGCTATCAGTACGGTCTTTTTCCCATCCTGCTTCTCCCTGCCCTGTGCTTCTTCCACCATGCAGGCGTAAGAGTCTGTCATGTTGTCAATCACCGAAGAGCCCCATTCTACCAGGTTCTTCCCCGGCAAAGCATATTTCTCCTCCCGCTCCTTAATCTCCGCCTTATTCTTGGGGCCGGAGGTAAAGACGGTGTCGAAATGGTCTAACGCGTCCTTGTGGAATGTCAGGTTAGAGCTGTTCACATCGTGGGGCACATAGATGTACTCAATATCCTTTTTCACATAGGAACGCTTCAACTGGAAGTTTTCCAGGTCAGGCGTTGTCATCACCATAATGTCCGTCTCCATCTTCATCATCAGGACAATCATCCTGTTCTCATTGATGTAGTAAGGCACAAACTGGCTGCCCGCCATCCCAAACACCTCATCTTCCGGGTCGTTTGTGATATAGTGCACCACGATGTTTGTCCGCCGGATAATCTCCTCAATAATATTCTTATAATACTTATAGAAGCCGTTCTTCTCAGAATAGAAGACAATCTTCTTGCCCGGTGTCTTTAAAAACCGCTTATAGTCCGCCTTGCATTTCTCTCTGTAAGGGTTCCTCTTGTCCTCCTTCTGCTTCGAGGCCATAAATTCCTTCGCCTTTCGCAGCTCCTCCTTACTCTCCTCCAGAGCTTCGTAGTCGATATAGTCCTTGGGGTTAATCCAAATGTTTAAAAGCACCAACTGTACCACCGAAAGGATGTTGCTGCAGCTCCAATAAAAGCCTACTCCCACAGACACGAAGAACCCCAGATAGAGGGACAGCCCCACAGAAAAAGCCATTGTACCGTACTTATTTACAAGCCCTTGTTCCGACTGCAGCACATTCGCCCTGTTCTGTACGTAACACATGAAAAAAGCGGACAACGCTGCAAGTAGAGGAATCACCAATGTAATCCCTCCTGCCTTGACAGGGATGTCCGTCAGGTCCGTCCCCCTCTTTACTGCTTCCACCACACCCATCAACAGCGCAAGCTGTACGAACAGGGGGACCAAATCCGCAAAGGGGCTGTATTTCTCCCGTTTGAACAGCTTGTACTGCTCCTCGGAAATTGCCTCCTGGTTACCGTAATATGCCGCCTTAATATGGTTCATCTCCGGCGACATCCTGACGGTCTTGATGGAATTCTTCTGTACCCACACTGACAGTGGCAAAAGAATCACTTTCGTCAGGAGTGTAAATATAAAAATCGCTGTCCAGTAGTTATGGCTAAGCCCGTGGCACAGGTTAATGAGCCACAAAAGCCCGCCGACTACCGCATCTATTACTATATCCATCTGACCGCCCCTTAATCATCCACATCCTTAAATTCTATCGCATTTCCCTCTGCATTTTTGTCCTTCTTGCTCTTTTTGAAGAAGGCAAAAATCTTATGCCGGAAGATTGTGAGCGCCGCACCGAGGGCAATCAGTACGCCCGCAACTGCCTGGATAATATAGGTCACTGCCGAAGGGTCAATGTATGCCTGGGCCGGTATCGTAAAAAGATACCAGAAGCAACCGGCGAAATATGTGAATTTAGCTGCCTGTAACATTAATTTTTTCATACTAGAAAACTCCCCTTTCCACGACACATATACCTGTCTTAAATCTGCATCAATACAAAAATATCATAAATTGCCTTAATCGCGGTCTCAAAATCGGCATTGGAAACGCCAATAATAATATTTAACTCGCTGGAGCCCTGGTCAATCATCTTGACGTTGACATTTGCATGGGCAAGGGCCGAGAAAATTCTTCCTGCCGTACCACGGGTAGATTTCATACCGCGTCCAACTACCGCAATCAGCGCAAAATCTCCCTCTATATCAATATGGTCCGGGTCTGCCAATCTGTGAATAGCCGACACCACCTGTTGTTCCTTGTGCATAAACTCATCCTGATGCACAAACACCGTCATCGTATCGATACCTGACGGTACATGCTCGAAGGAAATCCCGTTTTCCTCGAAAGCCTGCAATACTTTGCGTCCGAATCCTATCTCGGAATTCATCATATCCTTATCGATATTGATGGCACAGAACCCTTTCTTGCCTGCAATACCGGTAATGACATATTTCGATTTCTGACATGTACTCTCCACAATCCATGTGCCGTTGTCATTCGGCGAATTGGTGTTGCGGATATTGATGGGGATTCCTTCCCTCCTGACCGGAAAAATCGCATCCTCATGAAGCACCGACGCTCCCATATAAGCCAACTCCCTCAGCTCCTTATATGTGATAGTTTCAATGCCCTCCGGTCTATAGATAATCCGCGGGTCGGCAATCAAAAATCCTGACACATCCGTCCAGTTTTCATATACATTCGCCTGCACAGCCCTGGCCAGAATGGAACCCGTGATATCGGAGCCTCCTCTGGAGAAGGTTTTGACCGTCCCATCCTCATATGCACCATAAAAGCCCGGAACAACAGCCGCTTCCACACCCTTTAACCGCTCACGCAGCATCTTGTTCGTTGTCTCCGAATCAAATTCCCCGTCTTCGCCAAACAAAATGACCTCTGCGGCATCGACAAACTCATACCCAAGATACATCGCCATAATAATGCCGTTTAAATATTCGCCTCTGGAAGCCGCATAATTATCCCCGGCCTTCTCTTTAAACTTTTCTTCTATAGTCCGGAATTCGTCCTCCAGTGAAAGCTCCAGAGCAAGTCCGTCAATAATCTCCTGATACCTGGCCTTAATCTCATTTAGCTGCGCTTTGAAGTCCTTACCTTCCTCAGCCAATCCATAACACGCATACAACATGTCTGTTACTTTGGCATCATCCGCATCACGCTTACCCGGTGCGGAAGGAACCACAAACTTCCTTTCCTTATCCGCACGGATAATCTCGCCGACTTTCTTAAACTGTTCGGCGCTTGCCAAAGAGCTACCGCCAAATTTTACTACTTTTTTCATTATCTGTCCCTCATCCATACCGCATATAAAATATTTTATGCGCTTAATATCCTGATTCTATTGATGCATCCGCCGATTCTTTCAATCTTTTTGTTAAAATCCTTCTCCGTCATAACCTGTGTCATAAACCCAAACTCATCTTCAATCCCGGCATTAACCTCGGCCAGAGAACCGAAAACATCAATCGCTACATCCTTTTTGTCAGCGGCAACCCTGACGAAAAATTTACCCTGGTCTTCTTCAATACCGACAACCTTCACGTCCTCACTCTCCCAGAAGCACATAACAGTCTTGCCCTGGTGCCTTGCACAGTCCACCACATCGGACACCACCGCACTGGCAGTAGGCAGCTTGCCGGCTCCGCGCCCATAGTACATTGTCTCGCCCAGCATATTTCCGTGCACATAAACGGCATTAAACACATCATTCACACTATAAAGCGGATGCTCCCTGGAAATCATGAAAGGCGCAACCATCGCAAAAAAGCCGTGTTCGGTATCGCGGCTCATAGCAAGCAGTTTTATGGATTTGTTCATCTGTTTCGCATACAGAAAGTCCTTGGAAGTAATCTTTGTAATACCCTCCGTATAGATTTCCTCATATTTGACATTCTTACTGCACATCAGAGAAGAAAGGATTGCAATCTTACGGCAGGCGTCATAACCTTCCACATCTGCCTCCGGATTTCTCTCCGCATATCCCTTTGCCTGCGCCTCTTTTAACACCTCATCAAAATCGGCGCCTTCTTTGTCCATCTTCGTCAAAATATAATTGGTCGTACCGTTTAAAATACCGGTGATAGAATCAATTTTCTCCGCTGTCAATGAATAATTCAGCGGACGGATAATCGGAATACCGCCTCCAACGCTTGCCTCGAACAGATAATTGCAATGGTGCTCCTTCGCGATATCAATCAGTTCCGGACCGTGGCTTGCCACCAATTCCTTATTTGATGTACACACACTCTTGCCCGCAAGAAGCGCCTGCTTAGAAAAATCATAAGCCGGATGGATGCCGCCCATCGTCTCACAAATCACGGTCACTTCCGGGTCATCCAGTATGACGTTATAATCATGTACTACCTTATCCTCATAAGGGTCTCCCGGAAAATCACGCAAATCAAGGATATACTTGATATTAAGTTCCGCGTTGGCCCGCATATTAATGGCTGCCTTATTGGTCTCAATTACCTCCACGACGCCACTGCCTACCGTGCCGTACCCTAACACCGCCACATGAATCATAATATTACTCCTCTCTTCCTTTGCACTCTATGCCAAGGGGACAAATTGCTTGCCATTTCTGATACATTGTACAAGTATAACGAATGTAGAAATTAATATTCGTTATACTAGCACATCTGCACAATGATAGCAAGACAAAATTGTGAAATTTTACCGTTATCTGCGCTTCAATACACTGCCCAAAGTCTCAAACATACTGTCCACATCAATCGGTTTTGCTATGTGGCCATTCATTCCACACTTAAGCGCCTCTTGCTTGTCTTCCTCGAAAGCATTGGCCGACATCGCCAGAATCGGTATCGATGCAAGTTTCTTATTATCAAGCGCTCTAATCGCCTTAGTCGCCTCATAGCCATTCATCACCGGCATCTGAATATCCATCAACACTACCTGATAATAGCCCGGCTCCGAAGCTTTCAACATATCCACTGCAATCTGTCCGTTGCCCGCCACCTCTGTCTCAAGTCCTGCATCTCCAAGAATTTCGACCGCAATCTCCTGGTTTAATTCTACATCCTCCGCCAATAAAATACGTCCTTTATGGAAAATATCCTCTCTTTGGTCGTCTTCTTCGTCTTCTCCGTTATCTCCATATAGCACAATGTGGAACGCTTTCTTAAGTTCAGACATAAACAACGGCTCACTACAGAAGGTAGAAACACCTGCCTGCCTTGCCTTATCCTCCATGTCTGTCCAATCATATGATGTCAGAACAATAATGATTGCATCCTCACCCGCCGTCTCCCGGATTTGCCGGATAATCTCAATGTTCTTGTCCCGGGGCAGTATCCACCCTACCACAAAGATTCTGTAGGGTTCTCCCGCCTCGACAGCCTGCTTCGCACTCACTATAGCTTCCTTCTCCGAAAGCACATAGTCCGCATGTATTCCGATTCTTCCCAACAGCTCGCTCACGCTCTCACAGCTATCTGCATCATAGTCCGCTACCAACGCACGGCATCCTTCTAACTCCGGTATCCCCGTTACGCTTACTTCCTCAGAGTCTACCCTGAATATGAAGGAAACTTTAAACTCGCTGCCTACTCTTTGTTTACTTTGTACCTCAATCGTGCCTTCCATCATATCTACGATATTCTTGGTGATTGCCATGCCAAGCCCCGTACCTTGAATACCGCTGATAGTCGAATTTTCTTCTCTCTCAAAAGGCTCAAAAATATGCGCAAGAAATTCCTCACTCATTCCCATACCGTTATCCCTGATACGGAATACATATTTTGCATGGTTTTTCTTCGCGGCCTTTTCTTCCGAAACACGGATTTTAATCTTTCCTCCCGGCTCGGTGTATTTAATGGAATTGCTAATTAAATTCAAAAGTACCTGGTTTAAACGCAGGTTATCACAATAAACCTTTTCATGGATAACATTCAGTGCATCCACATACAATTCCTGGTTCTTCGCCTTGATATCCGCCTGTAGTATATTGCATAAACTGTGCATAATATCAGACAGTCTGCACGGTTTTGCATCCAGATGTATCTTACCGCTCTCGATACGGCTCATATCCAGAACATCATTAATCAGACTTAACAGATGGTTGCCCGACGTCATAATTTTCTCAAGATATTCTCTCACCTGCTCCGTACGGTCAATATGTGTAATTGCCAACGCCGTAAAGCCTGTAATTGCATTCATAGGCGTGCGGATATCATGTGACATATTTGACAGAAATTCACTCTTTGCCCGATTCGCCTCGTTCGCCCGAATCAACGCATCTTCCAAAATCTCCTTTTGCTCCATCTCGCTGCGGGTTTCCTCATCCACACTGTGAAATCCTAACACAATGCCGAAATGGTCTTCCCATTCCCCTGCGCGTACCGCTTTCATTTCGAAATATTCCGTCACATTATCCCTGACAATCCGGTGCCGCACACAATATGTCATCTTCTCTTCAAGTTCCTGCCTAATCCTTTCCCTGCTCAGAGCATGACGCATAAGCTCCCTGTCTTCCTCATGCACCAGTCTCTGCACATAATTCTCCATGCTGTCTTCTAACATAATGTCTCCCACAAGAGCCGGGCCAGACATATTAATTTTATTTTCAGCGTTCCGGAGGGTACTGCCCACACCGGTGTCAAGGTCAAAGAAACAGACAAACTTATAATCAATGGTCAGCGCATGAATCAGCTCTTCCTGGTATTTAGCGTTCTTCTTCTCCTGTAGTTTCTGTTCCGTACAGTCTAACAGGAAACGTTGGTAAAACAGCTCACCATTCTCCTTAAGCAACTTCACGTTGCCCATAATATGCAGTATGTCTCCATTCTGATGACGCACACGGTATTCTACGCTGCAGCTATCCCCTTCTTCCTTCAACTCCTCAATCTTCTTCTGGACAACCTGCTTATCCTCATCCAGAACAGCATCCGCCACCATGTCGAATCCTCTTGCCATCATCTCTTCTTTCGTCTCGCATCCAAGAATTTTAAGCGCAGCCTCGTTTACGCTTAAAATCTGCGTGCCGTCCAGGGAATGACATACTACGCCACAGTCAATACTGGTAAAGATAGTCTCCATAATACGGTTTTTCTTTAACAGTTCCTGTTCGTAGGCACGTTCTTTGGTCACGTCAATACCCACGCCTACCGTTCCCATCACGCTTCCATCCAAATCATACAGCGGGGATTTGTAAGTAGTAAGCGTTCTCTCCCCCATTCCGGTCTGAATGATTTCCTCTGAAATACAGGTTACTTTTCTTTCCATCACCTGCCGTTCCGACTCTATGCAGGCAGGGTCATCCTGCTCCACATCCCATATATAAGCATGCCCCTGTCCTTCTACCTGCTCCCTGGACTTATTGACCGTCCTGCAGAAACTAATATTCACTTTCTCATGCTTACCGTTTTTATCTTTATACCAAATTAAATTGGGGATGTTATTAATGGCAGACTCAAGGTACTGGCTTGTCTGCCAGAAATCTTTGCTTACCTTGTAAGTCTGCTGCCATCTCAGGAAACGGAACCTAATCTCTTCATCCGACATCGGCGTCGTCCATATATCCTTAACTTCTGACAACATATCGCCTAAAGACATAATCTGTCCAGGCTCCGCAAACAGAATAAGTTCGGTATCCCCGCGCTTATTCTGTATCAGAGTCCGCACCGTCTCCTCTGCGCCTGCTCCCTCACAGCTTTGCAAATCTGCAAAAACTACATCTGCATTTGCTATTAACAACCCGTCAGGACTGCTGCCCTCAGTGAATGTATGCGTAAACTGTTCAAAAGACGCCATTTCTTTTATAATCTCAAAAGCTTTTGCGTGATGCCCCAATAAATAAAAATGAGTATGACAATGATACATACATGTTCCCCCTCTGGCCGGTATAATAATGTAATCAGATGAGCGGATATTTATCCGTCAGTGTTTTAATAACCGCACGTGCTTTACCGATTCCTGTCTCGCCTTCTTTAATCACGATAGAAATTGCCTCAGCAACCTGGTCCATATCTTCCGTATTCAACCCGCGTGAAGTAGCCGCCGGCGTTCCAAGCCTGATACCGCTTGTGACAAACGGTGACTTCGGGTCATTCGGAATCGTATTCTTGTTGGCAGTGATATGCGCTTCATCCAAAAGCTTCTCCACTGCCTTGCCTGTCAGCTCATAGGGCGTCAAGTCCACGAGCATCAAATGATTGTCCGTTCCTCCAGACACAATCTTAACATCACGCTTCTGCAAACCCTTACAAAGCGCCTGGGCATTGTCTATAACTCCCTGCTGGTATTCCTTAAAGGAAGGGGCAAGCGCCTCCTTAAAGCAGACTGCCTTGGCCGCAATCACATGCATCAACGGCCCACCCTGAATACCCGGGAAGATAGCCTTGTTAAAATTGTACTTATCCGCCACTTCCTGGCTCGACATAATCATGCCTCCACGGGGCCCACGCAATGTCTTATGGGTCGTTGTCGTGGTGACATGTGCATAAGGAATCGGGCTTGGATGAAGGCCTGCCGCCACAAGGCCCGCAATATGCGCAATATCCACCATCAGCACTGCCCCTACTTCATCGGCGATTTCTCTGAATTTCTTAAAGTCAATCGTCCGGGCATAAGCAGATGCACCTGCCACAATCATTTTCGGCTTACATTCCAAAGCAATTCTGCGCACGTTATCATAGTCAAGGAATCCTTCATCGTTAACCCCGTAAGGCACACAATTGAAATACTTACCGGACATATTAACCGGTGAACCATGGGAGAGGTGCCCGCCGTGGTCTAAGTTCATACCCATAAAAGTATCCCCCGGCTCCATCACTGCAAAAAACACCGCCATGTTGGCCTGTGCCCCGGAATGGGGCTGTACATTGACATACTCACAGCCAAACAGCTCTTTAGCCCTGTCCCTGGCTAAGTCTTCCACTACATCCACACACTCACAGCCGCCATAATATCTCTTACCCGGATATCCTTCTGCATATTTATTCGTAAGAGGACTACCCATCGCCGCCATAACTGCCTTGCTCACCCAGTTTTCAGATGCAATCAGCTCAATATGGGAATTTTGGCGCTGCTGCTCGTCCTCAATTGCCTGCGCAACTTCCGGGTCTACCGTCTTTACCTCATCCAATGAATACATTCCTTGTTCCTGCCTTTCTTGATTCTTGTTAATTTTACCTAAAATTGGTTTTAGTATAACACAAGGTGCGATTGCGGCGCAACAGCATGTTTTACTAAACATAATGAACATTTTTTCAGGAAAAATTAAGAAATATTTATGGAAATCTTATTTTGACTTTTCGTATCAGTCTGCTATGATATCATCTATGGACAGCCCGGAAGACGTTTTCCCTGGTTCGTCCGTCGCTTACAGGCAAATATGAAGGAAAGATTGAAAATTAAAATTTTCAATCGCGAGATTTGTGTCTGCGCGTTGCTTGCCACAAACTCGATACATGCTCTGTCTCAACAAAAGTTGAGGCAATAGCAGCGCAGGAATGGAGTAAAATATGAAAATTCTTAAAAACAACTTTATAAAATACAGACATGCAATTCCGCTTTTAATCTATGGAATCATATACATGGCATGGTTTAGTCATTTGGAGCAGACCGTCACAAGCCACTATCAGCTCATCCATGTTGCACTTGACGACCACATTCCCTTCTGTGAAGTGTTTGTAGTTCCTTATTTAATGTGGTTTGCATATGTCGCCCTAGTCATCCTATATTTCTTCTTCCGTGACAAAGACGACTATTTCAGGACATGCGCTTTCCTTTTTACCGGTATGACCATATTTCTTCTTGTATCCACGTTATGGCCAAACGGACACCATCTCAGACCCCATATCATGCCAAGGGATAACCTCTTCACACAGTTGGTGGCCGGGCTGTACCAGGCAGACACACCGACAAACCTTTGGCCAAGCATCCATGTGTACAATTCATTAGGATGCCATATCGCGGTTATGAAAAGCAACCGGCTTAGGAAATATAAAGGTATACGGATAGGTTCGTTCATCCTGTGTGTTTCCATTATTATGTCAACTATGCTCATCAAACAGCACTCGGTATTTGATGTTGCTACCGCTTTCATTTTGGCGACAATCATGTATGGTGCAGTGTACGGCTCAGATGCTCTGATTAATGTCTACCACGGCATGGGCAACCGGCATAAAAGGAAGCCTGAAATTGGATAAAACCAATACGGTATATATTATAGGGTTAAGGTATTAAAGGGTGCATTTTATGCAATCTGCCAGTGGAATTTGGGAATAGCACCTTTTGACATCCTAATCATTATAGAATTATAAAGGCTGCCGCAAAATACAGCATTCTCCGATTACGCTATATACGATTGGAAACTGCAATTTTGCGACAGCTTCTATTTACCTTCATCCTTGCCCAACCTGTAAGCTTAGGAGCAAACAAAATTTTGCCCCTGAATTTATTCAGGTAGGAAACTTATTCCGTTACGAAACATTAGTTAAATTTATAAAACCGTCTGCATATCTTATATCCTTCCACCGATATCTTCCTGCCACCTTTACCCGGAAGATTCATGGAATTACCCAACACCCCATAACGGAGCCTCATATATATCCTCAAATCTTTTTTCTTGATATATTCCCACAATTCCTGTTTCTTCTCCAGATTTTCTTCCGTACCGGAACGGATTAATAATATAGAAGAAATAACCGTTATAATCTCTAAATAATTCATCATATAATTTTTCAGCTTACGCCTGTTGTAAACCTTATCCATATTCTCCGACAGATAATCTACCATAAGCTTATTCACTTTAATCTGCTGGTCGACCCTGGAAATCATGACCTCCTCGTTGACCGACTGTCCCTCTCTGCCAATATAATAACGATAGAAATTCACATCCAGGTAATACATATTCCTCACATACATAAGCGGCTCAAAAACAAAAATATTGTCTACATAAAAAGTCTTCTCCGGCAGTTTCAGTCCGCATTCTTTCAAGAGCCTTGTACGGAAAATTACAGAATGCATCAGAATATACTGTCCTTTATGGAAATGCTTCACCTCATTCCATGTAAAAATACGGTCCTGGGGCAGGGCATGGCGGTACTTCATAACCTTATGCTTCGCCTCTCCTTCCTTCTCATAGACAAAGTTACTGACCAACATATCAAGCGTCGAATCCCCCGCCGTAATGTCATGCAAAACTTCCAAAATCCTATGGTAAGCGCTCTCCTTCACCCAGTCATCGCTGTCTACCACCTTAAAGTACAACCCGGATGCACATTCCAATCCCGCATTAACCGCGGAGCCATGCCCGCCATTCTCTTTATGGATTGCCTTGACAATGGACGGGTAAAGAGCCTCATATTCATCCGCTATGGCTCCTGTTCTGTCTGTAGAACCGTCATCGACAATCAATATTTCCACATCCTCCTCTCCTGCGAGAAGAGAGTCAATACACTTTCTCATATACGCTTCCGAATTATAGCTTGGCACTGCCACGGATAATAGTTTCATAGCGCTCCTCCATCCCTGCCAATCCCCCTATATGGGTACAGGGCCCAAATCCAATATGATTCTTTCCTCCGATTACCACATCATATACTTGCATTCATATACTTTAAATATGTAGCATACGCAGAAGGCACCGGATATTTTTCCCTAATCTCTTCCGGTTCTGCAAAGACATACTCGCCCATACCTGCCAACTCATCCACACGTATGAGATACCCTGTCATATGCCACTCTTTGTGTGTAAAAATATGCTTTGCCGGTTCAAGCTTGCGAATCCTAATCGGCGCCACACCCAACTTTCTCAGATAAGCAATGACTTGTTTTTCTTTCTGGTGTCCGTCCATGCATGGAAACTCATACATCCCGGCAAGCAGCCCCTCGCCTGCTCTTCTCTGCAAAGCCGCCAAATGCCCGTAGCGTATGACCAAAACCGTCTTCTTCTCCACGCTGCGCGGTTTTTTAGGTTTCTTCTTCGGATATTCCGCCAACCGTCCGTGGGCTTTCGCCAGGCACAACGCTTCCCAGGGACACTCCCCGCACCTCGGGCTGCCGTTTGGAACACAGACCATAGCGCCCAACTCCATCAAAGCCTGATTAAAATCCCCCGGCCTGTCCTTTGGCATAATCCCCCGCACTTCTTCTTCCACGGCTTTCTTCACTTTAGGCTCCATAATATCCCTGCCATCCATACGCAGCCTGGACAGAACTCTCAGGACATTGCCGTCAACCGCCGGCACGACGTTGCCAAAGGCTATAGACGAAATGGCTCCCGCCGTATAACTGCCGATTCCAGGCAACTTCAACAGTTCATCATAATTCCCCGGCATCTGGCCGCCATGCTCCGACATTATCTTCCGAGCCGATTTTTGCAGATTTCTGGCACGGTTATAATATCCAAGCCCTTCCCACAGCTTCAAGAGCCGTTCCTCTTCCACTTCCGCAAGGCTTGCGATATCGGGAAGCTCCCGTATAAACCTGTCATAATAGGACTTGACAGCCTCCACCCTTGTCTGTTGTAACATGATTTCCGACAGCCACACATGATAGGGCGTGGGCTCTTCTCTCCACGGCAAGATACGCCTGCCCGCATCGTACCATGCAAGTAGCGGTTTTGCAATCAAATCCATGCTGTCCACTACCACAGGCAATGATACGTCAAGCGTAAGGCTATCCTTCTCCACAAGGCAGTCATAGGCAATCAGATGGACTCCCGCGCTTCTCGCCCTTTGCAACGCCTCAGCAAAAGCCGGCTGTGTGCCACGGTTCGGCTCCACGTACCTAACCCCCTTCATCTGCACCACAAAGATGAGATAGGCTTCATATCCCTGCCCACGCGCCTCAATAAGCTCTTCCACATGTTTCACCGCACGTTCCGACGGTGCATCCGGGAACGCCGCCACATGCTCGTTCTCCAGCGTAACCCCCTTAACCTCTATGAAAGCTTTCTGTCCGTCCGGCCCTTCCACATAGAAATCAAACCTGGAATTACCAAAAACCGTCTCCGGACGCACCAAGCGGACGTCCCTATACAATCCTCCCGCCGCAAGCCATTCACCTACCACTTTATTCGGTGCATTGGAATCCATATTGACTAATACGCCTTCTTTATCCACCGCCACCAGGTCGTAAGCCGTGGAACGTCCGGGATTACTGCTTCTCTCCAAATAGACCTGCACATGCTCACGCAGAAGTTCCCTGCACCGCCCGGTATTCTTCACATGTACCTTCGTCTTGACCCCCTCTATTTCCACATATGCGATAAAACGATTAGGTCTTTCTATAAATTTTGCTTTAATAATCTCATTATATTTCATATTATGTCAACCAAGCAACATCAACTGCTGTCAAATCCATTCTCTGTATCTCCACAAGGCACTTTCTTCCTGTAAGGCACCCGTGCCGCAGGAACAACTTCCGACGCCGGAACAGTGTGCACCGTCTGGTCATCAAAGAAAATATGCGCACCAAAGGCCTTAAGTACATCCTTCTTGCGTACCCCGCCCAAGAAAAACACCTCGTCAATGCGCACATTCCACGCCCTTAGTGTGCGTATCACCCGCTCATGCGTAGGCGCGCACCTGGTTGTGACAAGAGCCGTCCGGATTGGAGCTTCCTGCACCGTAAAATCTGCCTGCAACTTGGACAACGTCTTTAAAAATTTCGCAAATGGGCCTGCCTTAAGCGGACTGTTAGCCTTGCGTATCTCGTTCTCCTCGAAGGCTCCCAAGCCCTGCTCCTGATAAATCTTCTCTGATTCATCCGAAAAAAGTACTGCATCCCCGTCAAAGGCAATCCTAATCTGCCTAATCTGATGGTCACAGTCATAAGTATGCAACCCCTCCGTGCAGATAATCCCCGCCGCAATATTGGAATCAATGGCGCTCTGGACATCATCCTCATACGCCGACAGAAATAAATCAGTCTTAAATGCCGCAAGATAGGGTGCAAGGGAAGCGCCGCTCGCCAATACGGCCCTGGTAATCTCCAGTCCATAATGCTCTATCGTCTTAAAAACCCTGAGCGACGAATCAGGACTGTTTCTCGACATGATAATCACTTCCACACTGCCTTCTTTACCCGGTAAGCGATTCAGGTTTAACAGTGCCTTAATCAACGGAAATCCCGGCCCGGGAGGTAATACCTCATTCTCATGTGCAACCTGGTATTTGCAATAGGCTTCCACCCCGTCCGCCTCAAATATTGTATTCTCATAAGACAAATCAAACAATGCCCTGGACGATACGCCCACCACCAGCCTGTTCTCCAAATCGTATGCCATAAGCCACCTCCTGTCAGCTACCACAGCAATCCTATACTGCCATGCTCCTCCAGAACGAAGCTTCTGCATAAGAATACATCAAACTTATGTCAACCCGATTCCTTGTTTCCGAAACTTATGTTAACCGAATCCGGACATCGTCATTTACAGATACCGCCAGAAAGACACTGCCTACGGTAAGAACGGTTACCGCAACCTATTGCACTCATACTTCTCAAAAGTAAGCAGACATCTCTTCAGCTCTTCGTACCGTTCCTGCACGTCACCGTCTTTAATCTCTAAGTCCACAGAAACAGCCATGGTATTAATCATCTCGTTGGTAATCCTGTGTCGGAGCGCCGCCAGAATATTCAAGCGTTGCTCATATGTGCCTGCGTCCAGAAACTCCATCACCAGAGGGTCAATATGCAATTGTTCATCCGATTCCGTTGTCTGCTCAAGCCCATCTGCCTGCATCGAAGCGTATTCCCCACCCTTATGGCAATCAGCCATCGGCAAATCCACTGCAGCCCGTATCTGCGTCTGAGACACCGATTCTGCCTGGAATACTTTGGCTTTCCCCGGCATATCTGTCTGTGCTGACAGCTCTGCCCGTGACGCTTCCACTTTCCTTGGTTCATCCGTCTGTCCGTTTGTTGGCTCTGTCTGCCATGCCTCCGTATCCTGCAGTAACTCAAACCGGTATTTCTGCTTAATATCAGGATATTTCACATGGTCCACCTCTTCCATAAACATGTCAAGGGGCCTAACATAAATGTCGAATGTACCGTACATAGCCTGGTAAACCACCATCATCTCTCTTGTCTCGCTATGCTTGGCTAGACAACGTATCTGATATATATTTCCTTTAAAATGCCTGTACATTTCCTGTGGTCTGGGATTCGCTCTCATTCTGCTCTCCTATCCGGTCTATTCTAAATAGCCTATATCTGTTTATCCCTATTAGTATAATCCCAAATCAAAAAAATGTCATTCCCTTCTCTACGCAAAACCGGAGAAAAATTTCGCCTAAAAGAACATTTGTTCTGTATTGCTACTATAAAACATATGTTCGTATTTGTCAAGGGTTCAGTTCATACAAGAAACTGCATACCCCGTCCCTAAACTCCGTCTCATACAACCGGTTTACAAGTTCCTCATGTTCTGCCTGCGACATCCTCAACAATTTCCTGTGATGGACTGACATTCTATACTGCCTGCTGCCATCGCCCAATGTCACCCTCGTCAGATTGATACCGCAATTATGGTATCCTTCCTCTTCAAATAGCCGCCGCGCCTTCTCCAAATATTCCTTCTCCAGTGCTGCATAATAACGGTTCTGCCTCGTACGTTCATGGTCTTCCTTGCTCATCACTGTCCCCTTTGCACAGAATAGGATGACAATTAAAAGCAGAACCGTAAAAATGCCAAACTCTTTCTTCATATGTATTCCCCTCTCTCTGTCCATATCCCGTTTATGGAGTCCATAATACCATAGACATTGTCCTATAAACCGGACTTAAGAAAATCGGCGCACAAAAAAAGAGCTATACCCGTTTTTTGGCATAGCTCTTACTATCAATCAGTGATGTATCCTAATTATTCGCTGAGTGTAACTTCATGCATGACAAGATATCTTCCGTCCTGCAGTGCTTCTACCTCTATCACCATCTCACAATGGTATGCTTCCAACATTGCCATGGCGTTTTCCATATACGCCTTTTTATAATGTTGCGTCCGGTAGCTTCTGTCCCACTCCTCCAGTAGCTGCTCTCCTTCTATTACATTATAAAAAATATAATGTCCTTTTCCGGTTTGCACAATCTGGCTGTAACAGTCCTCATAATATCTATCTATGTCTGTAAGCACCTGCTCCTGTGCAAATCCTGCATCCTCCAAGCTCCGCAGGCCGACGTTCTCCTGGCTTCGTTCCAGATTACGGTAAGCCTGCCCATTACAGGAAGGTAGGTACACCGACATATCCTGTCTGATATGGTTGCTCGCATAATCTCCATCGGTTTTATTAAAGTAATCGTATTTTCCACCGCCCGAGTCGTCCCAGGTGGTGTCCACATTATAGAAGCCGTCATCCAAAGAGACAATATTCCATGCATGGCTCTCCCCGGCATATCCGGTACAATAATAGCATGGAATACCAAGCTGCTGCAGCACATACTGGAATGCCCTTGCATAGCCTGCGCATACCGTCTCTGCGCCCACCAACGCACTGTAAGCGCTCTGATTCATCCTGGCATGTGAATTATATGTAATTTTGTCAAGCAGTGCGTCATGGACAAACTTTTCTTTCGAGTAGGCGTCCGGCAGATTCTGCGCCGCCACCACAATCTCCCCGGCCTGACGGTCGAAATCAGCCTTGGCGCTGTCCAAATCCTGCGCCGTCTCGTTAAACTCCAAATCAATCTCCACACACTGTCCTGAGCGCATATACTTGCATGTATATGCCGTCTCTATCCAAAACAGCTCCGGATGGTCATTATAGACCGCCTCAAAAATATTTTTAAGCTGCTTCGCCGTGACTTCCTCCACAGGCATAAATGTCGGATAAAGCTCATTGGCATTGGCATAAACCTGGCGGTAGACATGCTTGCCGCGGTCATCCAACATGGCGTAAAAAGGATAGAAGAGCGCATCAAAATCCAATCCGTCGCCCGTATATCCGGTATCAAGCGTCGCCCGTATATCCACCGCCGCAGAGTCGTCTACCTGCTCTTCATTCCCCTGTATCTGCCTGTAGCCGCTCCGGCCCGATACGCTGTCCGGTATAACAATCTCCGATTCTTCCGGCGCGATATAATCCGCCTCTTCCACGTCTATTGCATCCCCGGCTTTACTCTGTACAATATCCTCTGCCGCCTCGTCATCCTTAAGCCCGCCATCGTCCGTCCCAATGTCCGCCCCGTTCCCAATGTCATTTGACAAATAGACGGGTTCCTTTATCCCGGGAGCATCCGGTTCTTTTATGATTGTCTCTGTCCCCGCCCGTGTGTTATGGTTGCGGTACAACAATCCCCGGATTTTTTCCGTCACGTCGGGCCTCACCGCACACACCACGACCAGAACGCACAAGAGCGCAGATAAAAACGCAATAACATAAAGAATTTTACAAATTACTTTCATAATCTGCCTAATTTTCTTCTAATGCTTCCTTAATCGCCGCCATCAGCTCTTCATAAGTTTCATATGCCGGAATGTGCGGGTTATCTTTTTTAATCTGCTCTGTACTCTTGAAGAGGAACCCCGCCTTGCTCGCCTTAATCATCCCCATATCATTGTGGCTGTCTCCGCTGGCAATCGTCTCATAGCCGATGGACTGAAGCACCTTAACGGTGGTCAGCTTGGAATCCTCAATACGCATTTTAAATCCCGTGATTTCACCGTCCGCAGCAACCTCCAGAGAGTTGCAGAAAATCGTCGGATAGCCGAGTTTCTTCATCAACGGCCCGGCAAACTGAGTAAAAGTGTCACTGATAATAATGACCTGCGTAATACTGCGAAGTTCATCCAGAAACTCTTTGGCACCTGGAATCGGATTAATCGTCGCAATCGTCTCCTGTATCTCTTTCAGTCCAAGCCCATGTTCCTTTAAGACGCCGATTCTCCAATTCATCAGCTTGTTATAGTCCGGCTCGTCCCTGGTAGTCCGCTTAAGCTCCGAAATCCCGCTGGCCTTAGCAAACGCAATCCAAATCTCCGGAACCAACACACCCTCCAAATCCAAACAAACAATGTTCATACTCATATAAATCCTCCGTTCTTTTTCAAAACTTTTCTATAATAATCTATCCCTGCAGCCGTCCCTACTTAAGCGGCTCACGGCAGAAATAACAGCTGTACCCTGTTCTTGCCGCCGTCGGTATCAAATTGTCTGCCCCGCAATAACCGCATCTTACCAGGCGCCTGCCCTGGGGAATAGAGTCACCGTCCAAGAACCTTTCGGCCACCGCAAGCCCGCCACGGTTCTCATACAGCCTCCGTTGCTCCTCGTATGTTTCTCTCTCATGCTCCCTCGCGTCAGCCTCAGCCTTCTCCATCAGGTAAGCCGTCGTGGAATGTCCGTCTTCTTTCGCTTCCTGTATCGCTGCCTGCATCGGTTTCCTCTGAGCCGCCTGCCTTGTACCGCCGCGGGCCACAGGCATCCCATTCCTGCCTGCTGCTTTGTCAGGCTGTCGCGCATATGGATTTGCACCCGCCGGTGGTTTACTGCCCGGCGTCGTAACCGTCGTGTTCGGCAGGGAACCATTCCCAGGAATACCTCCCGACTCCCTGATACGTTTCCTCTTATAATAAAATAAAATCACACCTACAACAATCAATATTTCTAACATTCCGGTACCCGTACCTTTCTCTTGGCCTCTTACCCCCGCTTACGTATCAGAGTTCATACTGTACTTCACGATTAATAACTCCACGCTCATCACATCGTTCATTCTGCCAGTCTTTACGGCCTCCTCCGCATCCACACAATCGCTAAGAGCCTTTCGCAAATCGGCTTCCCGGAATTTCGCCGCCTGTGCCACATACTTTCTGGCTATAAACCCGGCTAGCCCGGTCTTCTCCCCGATGGAGCCGGCATCCAACCCTTTATTCTTTAACTCCTTAACCTGCAGCAACAGATTAAACTGCCTTGTAATCAGGAACAAAATGCGCATAGGAGGTTCCTTCAGCGTCAAGAGGTCATAGTATAATTCCATTGCAATCTTCTGCTTTCTCTCCGCAACCGCATTAATCATGTCAAAAATCTGGCTGCTCACCTGTTTGGTGCAGACGGCTTCGATATCCTGGGCCGTAATCACGTCCTTGTCCATACAGTAGCACAGAAGTTTCTCCAACTCTCCACGGATATTTTCCATGTCCGTCCCTGTCTTGTCAAGGAAAAGATTTAAGTCCCTCTCCGTAATATTCTTGTTGTCCTTCTTGAGGAAACCTAAAATCCACCTTTTCAGTACCTGCTCATCTTGTACCTTAAACTCGATGGCACGCCCCCTGGCCGTGGCCGCCTTATAAAGTTTACTGCGCTTATCCACCGTAGGCTCCACAAACACGAAATATGCCGTCTCCGAAGGGGAACCTAAGTAAACCGCAAGTTCTTCCCCGCCACGGGCAAAAATCCCGCTGTTTTCCAACATAATCACCCGTCGCTGCGCCAAAAAAGGCATCGTCTCCGCCAAGTCTATTATCTGGGCAGGGCGCACGTCTTTTCCTTCAAAATAATGGAAGTTCATTGCGTCCCCTCCGTCGAGCAGCGCTGTCTTTAGCTTCTCCTTATACTGGTTGCGCAGATAAGCTTCCTCACCGTACAGGACATAGACTTGTTTTAACTGTCCTGATTTCATTTCTTCCGCTAATTTTTTCATATTCTATTGCACTCCAATGCAAATCCCTTCCTTGACGGTCGGACTGGACAAGTCAATTTTATCCCGGATATCCTGCATCTGGTAATCCAGCCTTTCTATAGAATCTGCACATGCCTTTAATTGCCATTCTATCTCTTCCGTGTTGGCGACATCTTTCTTATACTTTAATTTATGTTCCAAGCTCGCCCAGAAATCCATGGCAATGGTACGGAACTGTACTTCCGTCATAATATATTTTTTCTGGTCAGAGAGGAAAATCGGTACGCTGAGTATCAAATGGAGGCTCCTGTAACCGTTATATTTGGGTTTCTTGATATAATCCTTCTTCCGGAGCAGTATAAAATCATCCTGTTTTGCCAAAAAATCTGCCAGACGGTAAATATCATCCGGAAACGAACAGATAACCCGCAGTCCCGCCACATCCGACAGATGCTCCCTGATACTCTCAACCGTCACCGGATATCCTTTTCGAGCCAGTTTTTCGTAAATGCTTGTGGGCGTTTTCAACCTGCTTTTGATGGATTCAAAAGGATTTCTCTTATACATCTGGGAGAACTCCCCATTTAACACCTTAAGTCTTGTCTCCACCTCCATGATGGCGGAACGATACTCCATCATCAGTCTGTTAAAAGGCTCCGACTCCCTCAATTTCTCCGCCTGCCTCTTGATAATCTCATACTGTTTCTGGAGCGTTTCTTCCTGCTCCTCCACTTTTTGTTCCAACTTATTCTTGTATGCAAACAGTTCCACCGTATTTTTCACACGGTTTTTCACGATGGAAGCCTCAAAAGGCTTATGGATAAAATCTAAAACTCCCATCTCGAGACACCTCGTCTCAATCTGCGCGTCATCTTCACTGCTGATAACCAATACCGGAATACGGCGCAGCCACCCTTTTTCCTTTAACCTGGAAATCACTGCAAATCCGTCCATTTTGGGCATATGCAAGTCCAACAGGACCGCAGCCGTCTGTCCTTGGTATTCTTTCAGCCTTTCCACCGCTTCTTCTCCATCCGCCGCCAGGCTGACCTCATAATCTTCCTCCAATATGTTGCGCAGCAGCTCGCGGTTGATTTCCCCGTCGTCCACCACAAGTATCCTTTGCATATAAAACTCCCCTTTTACATACAGTGCGCTCTCCAAATAAAGCGTCGGAAATCTATCCTCTTGTAACCGATACCATTCCCTGCCTACGTGCAATCGAGTAAGGAAGATTTCTTCTCCTACTCGCCGCGCGGCCTGCGTGCTGCATCAGCAGCAAACTTCCATATGCAGGCCTGTGCATCAAAAAAAGCAGCCCGCCCTCACCGCAGGTTGCTCTACTGATAACAATTATTACCAAACTGGACTGTTCGCTTTATGGGCAGCACCTTTATTTTTTATTATAACAGATGGTTACATTTTGTCAAATCCTCTATTTCGACCGCATGATACCTGTTTTTTCTATATTTTTCTTGTTTAATACAATCCCCGGTGGTATACTAACCTCGGCAGCAGAGTCTTTCTTAAGCCGAAGCGCCATTGCTCCTAAAGAAGGATAGGAACACTATAAAAAGGGACTACATCTATTTTGGAATGGAGGAACGGTTAAATAAATTCTCTGATGAGCAATTTATTCAACCAGGAATTTGTGCCGAAGCGTCACAAATTCTATTGATTGCAGCGCAGAATTTGAAATTCTGCTCGCAGCCTCAGCGCAAATCGCTTCGGAATGGAGGAAAAAATGAAAAAGAAGAAACTATTACAAGGAATCGGTATCCTGATTCTGTGTCTTTCGCTCTTGCCGATTACCGCATTTGCCGCGGAAACAGAAGCAGAATATACACCTGCCATGTACGCTACTTTCTGGGCGCTGATTCCACCCATAGTCGCTATCGTACTGGCGTTAATTACGAAAGAAGTATACAGTTCTCTCTTTATCGGGATTCTGGTGGGCGGACTGTTTTTCTCCGGCTTTTCTTTTGAGATGACGCTGACACACATTTTCAGCGACGGTTTCGTAGCCGTACTTTCTGACAGCTATAATGTCGGTATCCTGGTATTCCTTGTGATACTCGGCGCCATGGTAAGCCTGATGAACCGTGCAGGCGGTTCCGCCGCTTTCGGTCATTATGCCAAAGAAAAAATTAGAACCCGCGCCGGCGCACAGCTTGCCACCGTCGCCCTGGGCGTGCTGATTTTTATCGACGATTATTTCAACTGTCTTACCGTGGGCAGCGTAATGAAGCCTGTTACGGACGAGCATAAAGTTTCCCGGGCAAAACTGGCGTACTTGATTGACGCCACCGCAGCGCCTGTCTGCATCATCGCCCCTATCTCTTCATGGGCGGCAGCCGTATCCGGTTTCGTGGAAGGAGAAGACGGATTTTCCATCTTCATCCGGGCCATCCCGTATAACTTTTATGCTATTCTGACAATTATTATGATGATTACCCTGGTGCTTATGAAAGTGGACTTCGGGCCCATGAAGAGCCATGAAGCCAATGCCTTAAAAGGAGATTTGTTCTCTACAGGAAACTCTGTTTCTTCACAGGAGCAAGAGCCCGTAAACCCGAAGGGAAAAGTGATTGACCTTCTGATTCCTATTTTCACGCTCATACTGTGCTGTGTTGTGGGCATGATTTATACCGGCGGCTTCTTCGAGGGAGCAGGTTTCGTTGCAGCTTTCTCCAACTCCGACGCTTCCGTCGGCCTGGCGCTTGGCAGCATCTGCGCTATGATACTTACGGTGATTGTTTACTTACTGCGCAGGGTTCTAAGCTTCTCGGACTGTATGAAATGTCTCCCGGACGGCTTCAAAGCAATGGTTCCGGCTATTTTAATCCTTACTTTCGCCTGGACGCTAAAGGCTATGACCGACTCTCTGGGCGCGGCAGTCTTCGTGGCCGATGCGGTACAAAAAAGCGCCGGCTCACTGATGAACTTCCTGCCTGCAATTATTTTCCTCGTGGCATGTTTCCTTGCGTTCTCGACAGGAACTTCCTGGGGTACTTTCGGAATCCTGATTCCCATCGTGGTAAATGTATTTATGAATTCCAACCCCCAGCTTATGATTATTTCCATCTCCGCCTGTATGGCAGGCGCGGTATGCGGCGACCACTGTTCACCCATATCCGACACGACAATCATGGCTTCCGCAGGCGCACAGTGTGACCACGTCAACCACGTATCCACGCAGCTTCCTTACGTCATCGTAGTTGCCGCAATCTCTTTTGTCACATACATTGTGGCCGGCTTCGCGCAGAATGCATGGATTTCACTTCCTGTAGGAATTGTCCTTCTGCTTCTGACATTGGCTGTGATTAAGAACATGCACAAAGAATAACGGATATCATACGGTACAGGCTGTCGGTTAATCCTGACAAGTATAAGCAATATAATAAACCCTCGGAGTATAGCTCCGGGGGTTATTATATGAAGTGAAATATATCTATACTCTTATCCTTCGGCGGTATGCCTGGCCAACAGCCTACCCAGCGGATATGTCAAAATGAGCGAACATACGCCCAACGCCGTGACGCATCCTAAAGTATGGTTAAACCCGATATGTTCGCTGAAAAATCCCGCAACTACCGGGACAAGCAAAGATGAAATCCCGCTGAATATGCTGAGGGCAATCAGCTGGCTGCTATTCTTTAATTTATCGGGCGCCATCTCCATAATCAGAACCTTAGAAGCAATCAGAATCACCGGGGCCGAAAACATCTGCAGGCCGCTCACGCCTATAATCACCGCAGGGTTTTTTGCCCACGTAAACAGTACGAACTGGAGCGTCAGCATGACACAACTTAACCGCAGTAATTTCAAACCGCCGAATTTGGACAGAAGGTAAGCGCCTGCAAGATAAGTCGGTATCTCCACAAGAGACTGCACAGACCATTTCATTGAAATCTGCGCGTCCGTCGCACGCAAATCAATCATTTTGTCGATAACCGTACAGTTATTGGCAATTACCATCGAATACATCAAAAGCAAAATAACGATGAGAAGCACATACCGTCCATCTGTCATGAGCTGCTTGAAATCATCCGCCGCTATTTTGCTTTTCTCTCCTATCCGGTCAATATCCGGCAAAAGGGCAACATTGAGCAAAGACAATACCGCAATCGCCAAAATACTGATTCCAAGCCCTCGGTAGGAAAACAGACTGATAACCAGGGATGCCGCCATACTGCCTACCGCCCATCCAATAGAGCCGAAAGCTTTGATAAAAGACAGATGCCTGCGGATTTCTTCATGACATCCTAATATCCATGTATCATAAAGGCCGCAACAGGCATTCAGCAGACCGCCGGACAGTGACACCAGGACAAAATAAACGGCAATCACGGATTTCTCCGCGGAAAACAATACTGCGGACACAATACCGTACATACACAGGCTGACAATGATAATCTTCTTAATCGTCTGATACCTGTCCGACAACACCCCGAACAGCAGCTGCATCACAATGGTTGCGGCGGCATACCCTGACAGTATGATGCCTCTCTCAAAGGCGGAATAACCTATCTTAGATAAATACGGCGTAAACTTCGTCGATGCAAAAGAAAAAATCGCATAAGACAGTATGTAAAAAATCACAAAATTTATGATGTATTTGTTTTTCATTGTAGATTGCCCCTCCTGAATTACCTTCGTAATTGTGTTGTGTCATACCCTACTCCAAAAATGTTTCCACCTGCACTTTTCTTCCGCGCACGCGCACCGTCACCGCCCCGCTCTCCTGTGTATTGTAAATCATACACCCCTGCTTTTCAAGCCTTTCCATCAATTCTTTATGGGGATGCCCGTACCGGTTAGCCCTGCCCGCAGAAATCAGGGCAATCTTCGGGTTTAACTCCTTTAAAAACGCCTCGGAAGTGGAATTTTTAGAACCATGATGCGCCACTTTCAAAAGAGTAAGGTCCCTGAAATTTAAATCCTGGCTCCTGTCTTCCCGTATATTCCGTAACACCCTCTGTTCCCCTTCACCTTCCAAGTCTCCCGTAAAAAGTGCGGTAAACCCGCCATAGGTAAGATGCATCACTGTGGAATAAGCGTTGGACTCCTGCGTATTCCACCCTTTTTCCGGATGAATGCAAGTTAACATAATGTCCCCACGCCATATACGCTCCCCGGAGCCGATATAGTAGACAGGCACATCCGCTGCCGTCGACAGTCTCTCTAGCTCCCGGTAACCTTCATTACGTCCGGCATTCCCCACATCCGGCAAATACAGCGCACCTATTTCTATATGCTCTTCCCCTGCCGTCTGCTCCAACATGGTACAAATGCCGCTTATGTGGTCACTGTCCGGATGGGTGACAATGACTGCATCCAATTGTGACACCCCTCTATGTTTCAGGAATGGCACTATCTGGTAGGAAGCCACGTCGCTTTTACTGGAACTTCCGCCGTCAATCAACATGTTCACTCTGTCGTCCGACAGATAGATACAATCCCCTTGTCCCACATCCACAACAGTAACTTGAAGCCCTTGCGGTATTCTGACAGACAGCACAAACAACGCGCACAGCACTCCCTGCCAAAAATGCAACTTGGACAGCCTGTTGTTACATACCACAAGCACAGCCAGTATTCCAAAAAAAGCCGCCACCTGCCAAGGCTTAGGGCAACCCGTAATCCACCTGTTTCCCGGCAGCTTCAGACATACACTGCAACACTTTTCATAAAATGCCAAACATATATGCACCGGCTCCGCCAGAATTTGCCCCAAAGGCAGGAAGCATACCGCTGCCGCCATGCCAAACAGGGCGCATAAAAGCACCAGCGCCATACACGGAATCACAATCAGGTTGAGAAACACCGAATAAGGTGGGAACTCATAATAAAAGCACAGGTACACAGGCATTGTGGACAGCGATACCAAAGCTCCCGAAAAAAAAGCCCTCTCCGCTTTGCTGTGCCCCAACAAGTTCTCCAGCGCCGCCGGAAGAAACAGACCTATACCGCAGACCGCTCCAAAGGAAAATAAAAACCCGCTGTGCCACATATAGAACGGCTGCCGTAAAAGCGTCACAAATGCCGCTACCGTCACCGCCGTCAGAAGGTCATAAGTCCTTCCTGCCAAACTGGCCCCCAGATGGATGCCGAACATAATATATGCCCGGAGCATAGAAATTCCCATCCCCGTCATCGTTCCATAGCAGTACATCAGTCCAATTGTCAATATTATGTTAATCACATTGGGAATACGCGCTTTTTTGAAGAGTTTGTGACATCCCATCCCGATAATCGACAGGTGCAACCCACTTACCGCTAAAATATGAATAATTCCGGTTTGCCTGTACAACTCTTTTATGTCCGCATCCAGCGTTCCTTTCTCCCCCAGAAGCATCGCTTTCATGACGGACGCATCTTCCCCATCGTAACATGCATCCACCACCAGTGACAGATAGTCCCTAAGCAGCCACATTTTCTCCCGGAAAACATCATACGCGCTGCTCTGCGCCACAAAGCGGCATTCCATGACTCTGCCCTGTTTTCCCATAATGCGGTAATAATCTGCTGCGTCAAACTCTCCCTGGTTGGACGCATGGGAAAAAGCCCTGAATTTGCCCTGCATTAGCACAAGGCTTCCCATCTGTGGCTGCTTCCCTTCTTGCATATAACATAAGACACCTTCTATCCCTCCGGCATCTTCCCTGCTTAAATTTCCCCGGTTCTTTTTCCAGGAATTATGTAGTCTGTTTTGTGAAATCTTCTCAGAATCTGATAAGAATTGTTCCAGAATTGCGACCTGATTTTCTTGAATAATCACTGCCTCGGACAATGATATGACAGAAACTTTTCTCTCCTGTGACATCCGGTATTCTTTTCCTTCCACATACCCTGCCACAATAACATGTTCTTTGTCTAAGGTTTCATATGTCGGCGTCCTTCCTGCCAGAAACGATATGGCGATAAAGACTGCCGACACATACACCAGTCCGAGCAGACACAGAGGTCTCCTCATCTTCACGCTGCCTCCTATTCTCCCTCCGGCACCACAAGCAAGTCAAGATTCCTCTCAAAAACGCCGCTCAAATCGATTTTCTCGCGGTAGGACACATTTTTCTCTCCGTTAATCGAAATCTGCACTTTGTTGACGTTCGACAATTCCACCAATGAATTGGTGATGGAATAAATTGTCACTTCCGCGCTTGCCTTATAGGGCTGATTCAAAAATTCTTCTCCTAAGTTTACATAACATATCCCATCCTTCACCGTCACACTGACAATCTTCGTCAACGGATTTATAGTAGGATACGCATTCTCCGACACAGGACCTTCCACAAGCTTTTCGACCACCAGTTTCTCCAGGGAAATATTGCTGCTATACACCACATTCCGGCGATTTACTTCCACTAGCCCGGTACCGTCCTCATTGGCAAAATACAGGCGCAGATTCACCTTCTCGTAGGCATTAATCTCATTGCCCGCATTGTCAATAAAGGAGTCTGCAGACATCGTACCAATCGCCATCCCGCTGCTGTCAGCAATCATCTCACCCTGCACCGTAAACGACACATAGTCAATCCCCGGAACCTGCGTCACCGTCCTGACAATCGCCGCACGCATGAGCACTTCCTTCGTGATATTCATCTCTTTATAATGCTCGTCAAAATTCATGATAAGCTGTCCGTTGTCTATGGTGTAACCCAACAGACCAAAACCGCTTGCAAGCGGAGATTCATACTCCAGCTTAGAAGAAATCGTCCCAAGCTGTGTAAGCAGCTCCTTGAGCAGCGTTTCCGTATCCTGCGTCTCACTGGCATACTCCCTCGTGACGGTTTTCGTCTCATCATTATCTACATAATATATATTGTAAAGTGTGCCGTCCTCCGTCGGCGTCTGCTTACCGCATGCCGCGCACAACACCACAGGCAGCAAAAGGGCTAAGCACATCATCCATATTCTTTTCATCCGCTTCTCTCCTGTCAGACCGCGATATACGTTAACGGTATTCTCACCGTAAAAGTAGTGCCTTCTCCCTCTTCGCTTTTCACCCTGATGGAACCTCTGTGCATCACAATAGCGCTTCTCGTAATCGCAAGACCAAGTCCGGTCCCGCCAATCTCCCTGGAACGGGACTTGTCCACCCGGTAAAACCTCTCGTAGATATGGTCGATACATTCCGCCGGAATGCCAAGGCCCGAATCCGCCACTTCCACGATAAAAAACCTTTGGTCGGCATCCAGAGTCACTTTGACCCACCCATGCTCTTTGTTGTATTTCACCGCATTCTCCACCAGGTTGGATATGATAAGCGTCATCTTTACCTCGTCCACAGACGCAGTGACCGGGCGCAGGCTTTCGTACACCAACTCCACATCCCGCTTCTGCGCAATGGGACGCAGTCTGCGCATAATCAGCTCCACAAGCAGATTGATGTCCACCTGGGAAATATTCAAGTCCGCCGCCGTCCTGTCCATTTTCACAAGGGCGAGCAAATCCGTGATAATCTTATCTTCCCGCTCAATTTCCTGGGCGATATCAGTCATAAATTCCTGGTATACTTCAATGGGCACATCTTTCTGGCTTATCAAAGAATCTGCCAACACTTTCATAGATGTAATCGGTGTTTTCAACTCATGGGATACGTTGGACACAAACTCCTGCCTAGAATCATCCAAAAGTTTCATCCTTCCGAGCACTCTGTTAAAGGCATCGCCTATGTGCTCTGTCTCCAGGCAGTCCGTGACAGAAATCGGGTCGTTCGTGTAGCCTTCCTGCGCCCTGTTGAGCGCCTCCGTAATCTTCTCAAAGGGCCTTATAAGCACTTTGGCCGCCAAAATCGAAACAATAAGAATCGCCACAATAACAATGACTTCCACGATAAGCGCTTTACGGCTTAGGATGTCCATAGTCACCATAATCGTGTCCGTAGACGCGCTGACTAGCATGACGCCCCTCACCACCTCTTTGCGCTCCGCAGTATCGGGATTGTCGCCGAGAATAACCGTCTCCATAATCGGAATCGTCATCTCGATATATCCGTTGTCCTTATCATACTGGTTGGTGCTCTCTCCCTTGATACAGCGCACTACTTCCGCGGAAATAATGGTCTTGTTCTCACTGATTCCGTAAGTATCTTTGACGATACGCAAATCATTGTTGATAACCATGACACGTCCGTCATAAAGATTGGAAAGTTGGTCCAATTCCGCATTAATCACCTCCGACGAAGTGTCCTGCAGGTAATGGTAAGTAATCAGGTGGTTTGCCAAAATCCGAAGCTGCGTGGTAATGTCAGATGTTCTGACACTGACGGCACGCTGCTCGTAATTCTGCAGAATTGCATACCGCATACTGATACAGGGAATCAGCCCCACGATAAGCAAAATCAGAAAGATTCTCGTCTTAAGACTTCTCAGAAATATAAAATTACATAATTTATCCTTAAGCAAAGTAATAGCCAACACCCCACTTAGTCCGCACATATACCGGCTCGCCAGGGACACTCTCAATCTTCTCGCGCAGTCTCCTGATATGTACATCCACAGTCCTGACATCTCCCGGATAGTCATTACCCCACACGAGCTTTAAAAGGTTCTCCCTGCTGTATACCTTGCCCGGATTCTTCATCAACAGTTCAAGTACTTCGTATTCCTTGGCAGTCAAATTAATCTCTTTGCCCTCGATGGAGACTCTTCTGCCGTCGCAGTCTAAGCGCATACCGCCCTTCTCCACCACTCTAAGAGGTTCTTTGTCCTCTCCCTTCCTGGCTGTCCTGCGTATAATGGCCTTGATGCGCGCTTTCACTTCCAGAATGTTAAAAGGCTTCGTAATATAATCATCCGCACCATACTCAAGTCCGAGAATTTTGTCCATGTCTTCGCCCTTTGCAGTTAACATAACAATAGGAACATTGGAAAATTCCCGAATTTGCTGGCATACCTCAAACCCTGTCATCTTAGGCAGCATCACATCCAATAAAATCATGTCATACTTGTTCCGCTTGGCCAGCTCCAATGCCTCCTCGCCGTCGTAAGCGCAATCCACTTCCATGTCATCCTGTTCCAGACTGAAACGGATTCCCTTCACTATTAATTTCTCGTCATCAACTACTAAAACCCTCTGGCTCATCCCCTATATCGCCCCTAATCCACTTTAATTCTATCTTTTATTTTCGCGTAAGTCCCTTCCTTGATTCCGCTTACGTTCATAATATCCTCCACCGAAGCAAAAATGCCGTGTTCCTGTCTGTACGCCACCACCGCTGCCGCCCTTGTGGCGCCGATTCCGGGTATGCTGCACAGGTCCGCCTCCGAAGCCGTATTGATATTAATCCTGTCATCCGTCGCCGTCTGCCCGTTTCCCGAAGCACCGCCTTGCGCCGTTTGGGCCTGGACTTCCATTGCATCACCGCCCACAATCCCGGCTGTCATGCTCTCCCCTTCCGAAACCATGTCCTGTGCCTGTCCTACAGTCGGAATAACCAATTTCACACCGTCTGACAATATTTGGGCTTGGTTTACATAACTTTCATCCGCGTCCCCTGCAAAACCTCCGGCCCTCTTCACGGCTTCGTGTACTCTGCTTCCCGCAGGCAATTCATATACCCCAGGATGCTCCACGGCCCCGCACACGTGCACACAAATCTTCTGTGGCGCCTCATTTGTATCATCCTGATACGGCTGCCCCTGTGCGCCGCCCGCTTCCCGGGACGTCTCTAACCCTGCTCCATCCGGCTGTCCGCTCATGGCTTCCCCCGGTTGCCGGCTCGCGTCGGCTGTCCCTGCCAGTCCTTGCGTATCCGTGTCAAGCCGACTCGGCTGTACCTCCACCGACTGCCCTCCATCCGGGCTCTTGTAGTCGTTCCCAGTATCCTGACACAAACCGGACTCTTCGTCCTGCATCCCTCCGCCTCCGGAACCAATATCCAGGATAAGCTGTTCTTTACGGGTGCATCCGCACAATACGATACCAACAAGCAACACGGCCACACACATCACACCATGCATATTCCGCCTGCCTGTTCCACTCGTTTCTTTATGATTCTTGTTTTTTCTGTAATGCATAGTTTCCTTTCCGGACCCTGGTGGTTCCTCAAGGAAGTCCCCGCTACGCACTGTATTTTTATTGTAAAGTAAATTGCGCCCTATGTCCACTTAAAAATCACAATTCCCGCAATTGCAATCCCCATACCAACTATCTTACGCATCTCAAGAGGCTGTTTTTCCACGCCAAAAAGCCCAAACAGCTCAATCACATACGCGACAATTAACTGCGAAATGACGATAATCATGACCGCCCTCGCAGGCCCTAACATCTCCATCCCTTTAATGACCGTGTAAGTGATGACGGCGCCGATTGCCCCGCCAAGGAGCATGTATTTCGGCTCTACACGCCAAAGTGTTGTAAAAGAAGACCTGTCTGTGACAAGCCATGCCACAAGACAGACCAACAAGGCGGTAAACTGCACAAAGGCATTTGCGACCCAGATGCCGGAAGTCTTCGTAACCTGCGTATTGAATACGCCCTGGACACTCATCAACGCCCCCGATAACAATGCAATTAAAAATCCAAACATATTCTTCCTCCATTTCCCATAAAAAAGAATCCTGCTTGCAGGATTCTCCGCCTGCTGCGGGTCGCGACAGCGACATACTTCCCCTTCGCCGCAGTGCGATAATTGTTTTTTACCATATGGGAAATTCGGAGAACTTTCCTATATGGTAAAAAAAGACAAGGCACCTCAATCTTATGCCTTGTCTTATCTTATCCACTCAATATCGTAAATATGCAACGCCAAACATATTACCGCCTGTTTTACGGCGTTTCCAAATTCCCTTATGACCCTATCCTTCTCTTAGTCTGACGTTTCCTGTTCCTGGTCTTCCACGGTTTCTTCGACCTCGTCCTCGTATTCCTCGACGTTTTCCTCCGGAAGCTCTATATATTCTTCCTCATACTCGCCACCTACCACCTGGGACATAATCTTCTCGGACAAAGCCTTCAAATCGTCGTTGGCATCTTCGCCGCCCCAAATCTTGGCAAATGCAATTTCCAATTCTACCCAAAAATTACTTGTCTCAATCATCTTCGGCATGGGAATGGAACACGCATATTCCTGCAAAAAAGCTTCCTTATTCGGGTCGCCGTAAGTATCCCCGCTGTCATAGACAGGCAGTTTGCCCGTCCTCTCATACAAAGTCCCTGTGTTATACTGCGTCAAATACACGGCAAAGTCGTTGGCCATTTCCTTCTGTTCGGAATAGCCGTTGATTACCACACACTGTGTAACCGACAAGGACGCAGAACTTAGCTCCTCACTCACATCCGGCATCATGGATATGCCATACTCATAGGCAAAATTCCCCTCTGCCTTTGCCGCCTCAATCTTGGACAATGCATCCGTTGTGGCAATGGTATAGACAATCTTGCCATCCATAAAGTCCTGTAGCACACTGTCATAACTGATTTCTTTCGTATCGATGGAGAAGAACTGATTCAGGCTCTGGTATACCCTCATACACTGAATCGCATTCTCATTATAAATACGGATAGAATCTGCCTGGTCGCCGTCCTCTCCGCCCACGTCGATGGAATTTCCCACAAAAAAGTAATTATAGAAAATATCAGATACATCCCATTTAAAGACGGCTTCCACCTGCTCCGGCGCATCGTATACATCCGCAAAAGAAAGAATATCGTCGATGGTCTTGGGAAGCGCCTGGGCCACCCTAGCTTCCACCGCGTCCGCCGAGACACCGTTTTCCGCTTCACCGTCCTGTTCTTCTGTACCGCTCTCTTCGCCGTCTATGTCTTCCGTTTCCGCTTCCGTACTTTCTTCGGCCTCCTCCATATTCTCCGCCTGTTCCTGTGCCGCCTCTGCCTCCTGTATATCAGCTTCCGCCTCAATCTGCGCCCTGGCCCAGTCTTCCAGGTAAGTTTCATTGTACAAAAAACAGCTTGTCTCGAAATAGAAAGGGTAACCAATCTGCTTGTCATGATAAGTCACCGCATGAACTGCCGCTTCCGGAAACATATCCTGCATAGGCAATACCCCTTCCGGCAGCTTTACCGACGATGCCAGTCCCGCAAGGTACGCCTTTTCCAGAGAATCATTGCTCACAATATACAAATCCGGAATCTCTTCCGTATGCAGGGATGCCTGGTTAATGGTTTCCAGATATTCACGTCCGGGCGTATAGACAGGCACCACCCGCACTTCATCCTGGAACTCACTGTAAGATACCGCGATACTGTTCAGGTAATCGGTGAGCGCTTCGTCCGTATACCACAGATACAGTGTCTCCCTGTGCCCGAAAAGCGAATCCTCTTGTGTCCCTTCTACTTCACCCGGATGCACCGCAAGGCCAAACTTGCTAGCGCCATACACGCCGCCCGCACACAATGCCACCGCCAGTACCGTAATCAATCTTTTCCTCAGAGTCACTTTCACTCTCCTTCTATATACATGCCTCCCGCACGCACTCGCGCAGGATGGTAATCATATCGTCCACATTTTCTTTCGAGATGACAAGAGGCGGAACAAACCGGATAATATCCGTGCCTGCGTTAATTAACACCAAACCTTTTTCCATGGCCTTAGTGATAATGTCACCCACAGGTCTGTCAAACGCAAGCCCCTGCATAAGCCCTACGCCGCGCCGTGCCTTTATACAGTCAAACTCCGCCATAAGTCCTTCCAGACGTGTGCCAAGATATTCGCCCACCGTGCGCACGTTGTCCAGGACATGCTCTTTCTCAAATAGCTCCACTACTTTACAGATTGCCGCACAGGCGAGGGGATTGCCGCCGTAAGTCGTTCCGTGGTCGCCCGCCACAAGAGAGTGGGCCCCTACTTTCTCTGTCATCAAAAATGCGCCCACCGGCACACCACACCCCAATGCCTTGGCAGTGGTCATCACATCCGGTTTGATGCCGTATTTCTGCCATGCAAACATATGCCCTGTGCGCCCCATTCCGCACTGAATCTCATCCAAAATCAGCAAAATATCCCGCTCGTCACACAGGCGCCTCACCTGCTTCATAAATTCCTCCGATGCCGGATAGATGCCGCCTTCCCCCTGCACCGTCTCGAAAATAACCGCGCAAGTCTTATCCGTCACCTGCGCCATCACGCTGTCAAAGTCATTCAAGTCTGCAAACCTGATATTGCCAATCATGGGCTCAAACGCTTCCCTGTAGTGGGGATTACCCGTCACCGACAACGCACCCATGGTTCTCCCATGGAAAGAATGGTTCATGGCTATTATCTCATGGTCCGTAGTGCCATCTTTCAGATAAGCATATTTCCTGGCCGTCTTGACCGCACCCTCAACCGCTTCCGCACCGCTGTTGGTAAAAAACACCCTGTCCATGCCGGAAATTTCTTTCAGCTTCTTAGCCGCCTCGATGGCCGGAAGATTATAATAGTAGTTGGAAGTGTGTATAATCTTGTCAATCTGTTCCTTCAACGCGTCATTGTACTCTTTATGATGATACCCAAGAGCAAACACCGCGATACCGGACACGAAATCCAAATACCTTTTCCCGTCCATATCGTACAGATATACGCCCTCCCCCTTTTCAAATACAACCTGGTAACGGTTGTATGTATGAAGCAGGGCCTTCTCCGCCTCGTCTATATAATTCTGCATCGTAACACTCATATTAGTCTCCATTTCCGCAATCTATTCTTCCATGTCGGCAACGATTGCCGTCCCGATACCTTTGTCCGTAAAAATCTCCAGCAACAGGCAGTGGGCAATACGCCCGTCCAGGATATGCACCCTGTTAACTCCCTCCTTGATGGCGTCCGTGCAGTTACTCAGCTTAGGCAGCATACCACCACCGATACAGCCGCTTCCGATTAATTCCTCCGCCTGTCCTGCGGTCAGTCGGGAGATGAAGCTTGTCTTATCGTTGATATCCTTGTACAGACCTTCGATATCTGTCAAAAAGACCAGCTTATCCGCGCTCACCGCCTTGGCAATCGCACAGGCCGCATCGTCCGCATTGATATTGTAAGTCATAAACCGCTCGTCCAGTCCGATGGGCGCCACAATGGGGAGGAAATCTTTTTCCAATAAATCATACAGTACCTTGGGCTCAACACCGCAGATTTCGCCTACATAGCCGATGTCCTCGCCGTCCGGGCATTTTTTGGTGCACTGTAATAGTCCCGCGTCCTTGCCGCTGATACCGATGGCCTTTACGCCCAGCTCTTCCACCATTCTGACCAGGTTCTTGTTGACCTTGTTTAAGACCATCTCCGCAATCTCCATGGTCTCTTCATCCGTCACGCGAAGCCCGTTCACAAACTTCGCTTCCTTGCCTACCTTGCCTACCCAGCGGCTGATTTCCTTGCCGCCACCGTGTACGATGATGGGCTTAAACCCTACCAGTTTCAAAAGTGTCACATCTTTGACGACATTCTTTTGTAACTCCTCATTACTCATGGCACTGCCGCCATATTTGACAACGATAATCTTGCGGTTAAACTTCTGAATATAGGGAAGCGCCTCAATAAGCACTTCCGCTTTACCAAGAATTTTGTCCATTTCCCTCTGTTCCATGGCTGTATATATCCTCTTTTCCTGTATCTTCTATTCTGACTGTCAACTCCGGTAGTCGGCATTGATTTTTACATAATCATAACTTAAATCGCAGCCCCACGCAGTGGCCTCTTCCTCACCCATGTGCATGTCCACAAGTACCCTGACCTCCGGGGATGCAAGCACCTTTGACGCTTCCTCCTCACTGTAGTCCGTGGCAATCCCATCCTTGTAAATCAGGATGCTCTTTTCTCCGTTCTCGAAAGACAGTTCCACCTTCTCAGGGTCAAATTTCACGCCGGAATAACCAAGTGCGCACAGAAATCTTCCGAAATTTGCATCGTGCCCGTAGATTGCCGCTTTACACAGACTCGAGCCGATGACACTGCGGCTTAGTATACGCGCATCCTGTTTCGTCGCCGCATGGATTACCTTCGTCTCAAAAAGCGCCGTCGCGCCCTCACCGTCTCCTGCCATCTTCTTGGCAAGAGCCGTATTGACATAATTTAACGCTTCCTTAAATTTATCATAATCGGCATTTTTCTCTGTAATCTCCATATTGCCCGCCATGCCGTTGGCGAGTATCACAAGCGTATCATTGGTGGAAGTATCCCCGTCCACGGAAACCATATTGAAAGTGTCTGTCACGTTCTCACTGAGCGCTTCCTGCAAAAGCTCTTTGGAAATTGCAATATCCGTAGTCAAAAAGCCAAGCATGGTGCCCATATTGGGATGAATCATGCCGGAGCCTTTACACATGCCGCCAAGCGTCACTGTCTTGCCGTCTATCTCAATCTGTACCGCTGCCTGCTTGGACACCGTATCGGTAGTCATAATGGCTTCCGCCGCAAGGGTGCCTGCCTCCAAAGTATCTTTCTTCGCCTCCACCAGTTTCTCCACGCCTGCCAAAATTCTGTCAATAGGAATCTGGCTGCCAATCACGCCTGTGGATGCCACTAAAACAGCATCGGCAGAAATATCAAGAAGCTCTGATACCTTGTTCGCAGTCTGCTTACAGCAGTCATACCCTTGTACCCCTGTACATGCATTGGCAATGCCTGAGTTGGCCACAACAGCCTGCACGCACGGGGAATGGGCCACCACTTCCTTATCCCACATAACCGGGGCGGCCTTCACCACATTGCTGGTAAAAACCCCCGCTGCCTTACAGGGTCTTGTACTGTAAATCATAGCCATATCTTTCCTGCCCTGATACTTGACTGCCGCCTCAACTCCCGCCGCCTCAAAACCCTTCGCCGCGGTAACGCCGCCTTCTATAATATTCATATAAATTATGCTCCTTTCATCACCTGTGAATTTGGACTGCGCCGAAAGCGCTCTCACGCCAAATTGCGCCTGAAACGATTCAGGCAGTGAACTTGTCCAGACAGTAAAACAAATAAGCGTAGTGACCTCAAATGCTGGCACACTGTGTAATGCCGTCCGCATTTGGGTACATACGCTTTTTATTGTAATATATTTATACCCGCTTGGGAAGTAACAAATCTCACAAAATATTCCAACACATGTCCCTGGCCTTACATATCTTCCGCAAGGTCAATCTCTGGAATCTCCACATTCACTTCCGTATCCTGCGCCATCTCAAGGGGGTCAGGATTTTCCGCCTTATCCTTTTCCTCTCCCCAGAGCGAATCATAATCTTTATGTTTCTTATCCATATTCATAGCCGCCATATTCTTGGCCGCCATATAGACTTCCATGTTGAAATCCATCAATTTCTGCTCGTCTGACGCTGGAACCCTGTCTCCGTTGGCAATCCTCCTTGCAATCTCAAGGCACTTGGCCATCTCCTCACCGTACTCCTGCATGGCTTCTCCCTGCTGCCTGGAGACTTCCGCATTGGCGATGCCCACCTCCATCTCGATGACATCGTCCCTGAGCTTGATATGTTCGTCAATCTGCTCCTTCACCCTGTCAATCTTTTCCTGCAATTCCTGCGAGCGTTTACGGTACTCTTCGGAAAGCTCCAGTATAACTCCGCCCTCCGAGCCTGTCTGCCCGGGCATCTTGGCATCGTGCTCTTTCTTCTGTTTCAAAAGTTCACGCTGTCTGTTCCTTAAAACATCAATCTGTGCCGTGTATGCCTGTCTTGCCTCTTTAATCTTCATCCGGTATTCCCCCTTGCCGCCAATCTGAACGATACTATATTGTTATATATCGTCCATTTCCGGGTTCTCCACCACCGGCTATCCTTACTATTCAAAATTATTTTCCGGATTGCATCTGCCATAAAAGCTTATTTCTTCTTGACTGGAATCCATATCTCCGTATAGTATTCCTTATCCTTTGTCCCGTCCGGATATTTATCCGGTGCATCGTACATTTCCACACAATACCCCGCCGCAAATTCACAATCCTGCAACGCCGGAAGCCATTCGGAGAATATTTTCGTGTTGACATCCTGCAAAGACTGCGGAAGCGGACCCCTGCACGGAAAAACAGCCCATGTCAAGGCAGGAATTACCCTTACCTCAAATCCGTCAGGAACATCCACGGACGGATTATACACATCTGCAATCAAATATTCAAACTTCTCATCCCCCATCTGTGGGTCAATATTGATACCGAACATTCCGCAGACATGCTCACCTTTCCCTGAAGCGTAATGTTCCTGCCAATATAAGGGGACATCCTGTTTTGCATTCTCATAAGAAAACATTTTCGCTGTACACAAAACCGTAAAAGCTTCTTTCTTCGTAATCCTGTAATCCATAATACAACCGCCTTTCAATGAGATTGTCAGTTTTAGCGGCGCGAAGGTTTTAACCATTGTTTTATCCCTGCGCACCGACAGGGGCGTACATCCATGGAACCGGGTAAAAGCCCTTGTAAAGCTGTCCGGGGAATCATATCCATATTTCATCGCAAGCTCCATAACGGTGACATTACCGGTCTGCGATTCCGGATATACTCACTGAGTGTATACCCGCACAGTATGCTAAATCCTTTATGGAAATAAAAAGGGGAAACGTTCACATATTCCGCCACGTCATACATTGTAATATCTTCTGTGATATGGTTTTCCACATACTGCACCGCGTCCCTGACCAGTTCTGCCCATTCCATGATAACCGTCCTCCCTGTTGTAATGACAGTATAGACTTCTAACTCTCCCATGTCCCGACATTTCTTGCCTTCTTTTGTCCAAACGTCACCGTAGAAAAGACTTCATGTCACAGTTTGTTAAACGCCGTAATGTTCTCCCAATTGAGCGTAAAATCATAATAATTCAAATCTTCCCGCTTCGTCCACCCTATCTGTTTCCAGAAAGCGTTGCCGATATCATTTGCCGTAAAAGCAATGAGCGAAACTTTATTAATCTTCTCCGCCTTAAGCGCCTCCATACAAAAGACCACCATCTCCTTGCCGATTCCACGCATACGGTATCCCTCTGACACACACACATGGTACAGACACCCCCGCCTGCCGTCATGCCCACACAGAATCGCGCCCACAATTTCCCCGTCCTCTACTGCAACCACACTGGTACCGGGGTTTCTCTTAAGGAAACGGGACACCCCTTCTTTTGAATCGTCCAAACTCCTGATTGCAAATCCTTTGATGGACAGCCAGAGCGCTTTCACACCCTCATAGTCTTCTATTTTCATTTCACGTATCATTTTTCTCCATTTCTGCGCTGCTTTACTGCTCCTCGGTGAACAAAAGGCGCTCTTGTGATTTCTTTTTTATTTTCTCCTATCGCTCAATACCCCATCGCACCCTGCAATGATTCATCGTTGTCAATCCACTCTTTCACAGGAATCATACGGTACTCATCTTCCGTGTCCCTGACATAGACCTTCTCAATCCCTGCATTGATAATCAGCCGTTTGCACATGGAACAGCTACAGGAATCCTTCACGTATTCTCCCGTATTCGCCTCCACACCCACTAAATAGAGCGCACTGCCAATCATTTTATCCCTGGAGGCACTGATAATAGCGTTGGCCTCCGCATGGACGCTTCTACAAAGCTCATACCTTTCTCCTCGGGGAATCTCCATCTTGACCCGAATGCACTCCCCTGTGTCCGTACAGTTCTTCCTTCCTCTGGGTGCACCCACATAACCCGTGGAAATGACTTCGTCATTTTTGACGATTACCGCACCGTAATGCCTTCTGAGGCATGTGGAACGCTGCGCCACCATCTTAGCCAAATCTAAATAATAATTTACTTTATCTCTTCGCTGCATACCGTGTATACGCTCCTTTCACTACAATGCTTACGGACATAAACCGCATAGGCTATAAAAATATTTTCCGCACCCTTCCTTACGGGAACATCGGGACAAGTTCCAGCCCTTCGCTCTCCTTAATTCCAAACATCAGGTTCATATTCTGCACTGCCTGTCCCGCCGCGCCTTTGACAAGATTGTCAAGCGCGCCCATCATGATAATCCTTCCGGTGCGTTCATCTATAATAAAATTGACATCCACATAGTTGCTTCCTTCCACCCATTTCGTCTCCGGGCATACCCCCTTATCTAACACCCGCACAAACTTCTCTTTTCCATAATGCGCATCGTACGCCGCCTTAATTTCCTCATAGGCCGGAAGTCCCATACTGCCGTCCGCCTTTTTCACCTGGTTTAGCTTAGCGTAGGCCGTTACCAGAATCCCCCTGTTCATCGGGACAAGATGGGGTGTAAAGTTCAGCACAACATCCCTCCCTGCGGCATAACCCAACTGTTCCTCAATCTCCGGCGTATGCCTGTGGTTCGCCACACCATATGCCTTGATATTTTCATTGACTTCACAGTACAGATTTGGCAGCTTCGCGCCCCTCCCCGCACCGGATGTCCCGCTCTTGGCATCGATAATCAGTGTATCCGTATCAATCAGCCCTTCTTTTACAAGGGGATACGCAGTCAAAATAGAACAGGTCGTGTAACAGCCCGGATTGGCCACAAGCCTTGCCTTCTTCACGTCCTCCCTGTTGATTTCACACAGTCCGTACACCGCCTCCTCTATATATTGGGGCGATTTATGTTCTATGCCATACCATTTCTCATACACCGGCACACTCTTAATACGGAAGTCTGCACTTAAATCTATCACTTTCACCTTAGACAATATCCCGTCATTCATAAGTGACGCACAATATCCCTGGGGCGTCGCCGTAAAAATCACATCCACTTTCTCAGCAAGCTCTTCCATATTATCATCCATACACCGCGCGTCCACAATCTCGAACATATTCCGGTATACGTCCGCATACTTCTGTTCCACATAGCTTCTTGAACCATACCATTCTATTTCCACTTCCTTATGCCCCATCAGGAGACGTACCAACTCGCCGCCTGCATAACCTGTGGCTCCAATAATCCCTGCTTTCATCTTCTTTTCCTCCATTCCGAAGCGTCACAAATTCTAACTGAACTTGTCCGGCCTGCTGAATGAAATTGCTCTTAAGACAATTTATTCTATTCAGAGCATTCAGACATCAGGCTGCCTTCCGGCCGTATTTCCTGCCTCTTTGAAGCCGCTCCATATTCACTCACAACTATATCACGCCATTTCCTTATGCGCAAACATTTGATACCTACGCGCCATTGCTATCCTGTCCTAATGTTACTGTCTGCGTTAAACGGGCAGTTCGTTACACAAGGCGGCTTTTCTTGCATAATAATACGTTATTTATGCATAATATTCAAGTATTATTTCTTAATATGCACGTTTAAATGAAATATTCATATAAATATGCATATATTTATACTTGCATTCTGCATTGTCTTGTTGTATATTGATAACTGTGCTGTAGCGAAAGTAACTTTCAAACAAGGCACGCTAGCTGTGCCATCACAATAATGTACCCTCGGAACCACTCTTGCGCATAATCAGGCACAAAGAAACTCCGGGAATACACAATACAAAATGGAGGAATCATAATTATGAAAGAAAAAATTGTTCTTGCTTATTCCGGCGGACTTGATACCACCGCAATCATTCCCTGGTTAAAAGAAAACTTCGACTATGAAGTAATCTGTGTTTGCGGTAACTGCGGCCAGGCAGAAGAACTTGACGGCCTTGAGGAGAGAGCTTTATCAAGCGGCGCTTCCAAGCTTTATATTGAAGATTTGACAGACGAGTTTTGTGACGATTTCATCATGCCTTGTGTGCAGGCACACGCGGTCTATGAAAACAAATACTTACTCGGCACATCCATGGCTCGCCCGGTAATCGCCAAAAAACTGGTTGAAATTGCCCGCAAGGAAGGCGCTACCGCAATCTGTCACGGCGCTACCGGAAAAGGCAATGACCAAATCCGTTTTGAACTGGGCATCAAAGCGCTTGCCCCCGACTTAAAGATTATCGCAGCATGGAGAAATGAGAAATGGACGCTCAACTCCCGCGAAGAGGAGATTGAATACTGCCGCAATCATGGCATCAACCTGCCCTTCTCCGCGGACTCAAGCTACAGCCGTGACCGTAACCTATGGCATATCAGCCATGAAGGTCTGGAACTGGAAGACCCTTCCAATGAGCCTAACTACGAACACCTGTTAGTACTTGGTACCACACCCGAGAAGGCTCCTGAAGAAGGCGAATATGTCACCATGACTTTTGAAAAAGGTATTCCTACTTCCGTCAACGGCAAGAACATGAAAGTGTCCGAGATTATTGCCTCCTTAAACGAACTCGGCGGCAAACACGGCATCGGTATCGTAGACATCGTAGAAAACCGCGTGGTAGGTATGAAGTCCCGCGGCGTATATGAAACACCTGGCGGAACGATTCTCTATGAAGCACACCAACAACTCGAAGAGCTGATTCTCGACCGCGACACCTACGCGCTGAAAGCCGACATGGGCAACAAATTTGCACAGATTGTATATGAAGGCAAATGGTTCACTCCTTTGCGTGAAGCAGTACAGGCATTCATTGAATCCACACAGCAGTACGTAACCGGAGAAGTGAAATTTAAGCTCTACAAGGGAAATATCATAAAAGCCGGAACCACTTCACCGTACACACTCTACAATGAAAGCATTGCTTCCTTCACCACCGGAGATATGTACGACCACCATGATGCAGAAGGCTTTATCAACCTCTTTGGTCTGTCCAGCAAAGTCCGCGCCCTGAAAATGCAGGAAAACGGCGTAAAATTAATTTAAGTAGTTATCCTATAAAATTTATCCCCGTAACCGCGCGTCATGCACGCTGCCGTTACGGGGATTTTTTGTTGTATTCTTTGCCAACCCAATACTTTTATACAATTTTCATGGGACATTCTTTTTTTTTCTTTTTACTTATGCTATGATAATACCATATTCAGAAAAGGACATTGTTAATCGTATGAACGCAATCACATTGATTATTATATATTTAACTGTTATTAACTTTATCAGTTTCACCGTGATGGGCGTAGACAAACATAAAGCCAGAAAACGCTCCTGGCGTATTCCGGAATCTACTTTGTTTGTGCTTGCTTTAATCGGCGGTAGTATCGGCAGCATCATAGGTATGCATTTTTTCCACCATAAGACAAGACACTGGTATTTCCTGTATGGCATGCCTGCTATCCTGATTATACAAGCCCTCATCGTCATCGCCCTTGTGACCTCCCCGATAGAATTTCTTGTCATGTAGAAAAGTTGGCCAGACGGCCAACTTTAAAGAATCTGCTTTCGCAGATTCTTTGAGAATAAAATGGCCCGGGCGGAAAGGATTTGAATTATGCATATTGCACTTTGTGACGACAATATTGCGGACAGGAAGCAGATGGAACGGCTTTTAGAACGCGCTTCGGACAGGCGGATACATACCACAGGTGTTTTCTATATTGATTCTTACGGCAATGTAGACGCCGTCATGCGTTCCCCCATGCTTTATGAAGCCTTCTTTATCGATATGACTTCTGGCTCTGTCAACGGTTTCCAGCTTGCACGCAAGCTCATCGATGCAGGTGTCACGGCACCCATTATTTTATGTGTCTCCACGATTAATTACCGTGCCATCATAGACGCTGCGCTTGCACAAGTTCCGCCGGACGGCGTAGAAAATTCTAATCATGAAATTCTTCGCCGGAAACTGAAAACACAGATTCAATATTTGAGTAAACCCATCCGGGTTGCGGAACTGGATGACATGCTTGATTATGCCATTGACCAGAAATCCAAAACCGTTCCTACTATTGAACTTCGTGGCGAAAAGGATACGCTTTACGTCTATGAAGACGAGATTATGTACGCAGAAAAAAATGGAAATTATGCACACGTGGCATTGACCGAGGGCAGACAGATGGATATTCTGTCCACCATGCACAACCTATATACACAAGTTGCAGGTTTCGAGCATTTCTTCCCTACATCCGAACAGACATTTGTTAATATTGCATTTGTCGAGAAACTGTCCTTTCTGAAACTGACGATGCAAGACGGACATACTTTTACCGTATCTCCACTGGAACTTTCCTTATTAAAAAAAGCGATAAAAAAATATCGCAGGCAGGGGTAATGAACTCCCTGCCTGCGATTTACATAATTTACTTAACCGGTACAGCGAACCATATGCCTACCGGATACACGATACTACAATGTTACGATAATTCCTCCGTCGTTGGCATACATGCTGCTGACCCCAGCCGTATCCATAATCACGACTTTTCTGTAAGATGCCCTCTTCTCCATCAATTTTCGCATATATTCAGCGCGTTCCGGGCAGTTACAGTGGGTAATCATAAGCGTTCTTTTCTCCGGGCGCGTCACATCGGCTACGATACAATCGGCCAGTTTGGCAAGCGCCTTATTAATGCCAATCGCCTGGCTTTTCTGCTCAATCACACCCAAATTTCCTATCATGACAGGCTTAATGTTTAATGTAGATGCCACAAGTGCCTTGACACCACCAAGCCTACCGTTCTTGCGCAGTGTCTCTAAATTGTCTAACACAAAATAGGTACGCATCCTGCGTTTAAATACTTCAATTTTCGATACTGTGTCCTCAAAGGACAACCCTGCCTCCTTATACCGCATGATTCTCATGGCGAGCTGCGTCTCCCCGCAGCTTGCGGATTCAGAGTCCACCACATGTATCTTCTTCTCCCCATACTTCTCTGCAAACAGGTTCTTGCCAAGTTCCGCACTGTTGTAGCTTCCGCTCAGATGGGAAGAAAGCGTCACCACATAGATTTCCTCCGCATCACAATCAAACGCTTCCATATATTTCTCCGGAGAAGGACAGGATGATTTCGGGCACAGAGGACAATCCGCAACCTTTTTCAGAAATTCCTTCTGGTTAAAATTCTCGTCATCCCATATTTGATAATCCCCGACTTCCAGTCCAAGCGGAACAATCCGGAATCTTTCATCGTTCTTATATTTCTCCTGCAATTCGCAGCAACTGTCTACTACTATTCTATAACTCATAATTTTCCCCCGCAGCCATTTTACATAGTTTTAATTACTACTTATGATAACATAGGATTTTATGTGTTGTAAAGGGAAAAACTAAAACTCAAAGCAGATTGTGACAGCAAATAGTTAAACAGAGATGCATTTACACTAGAATATATAAAGATTTGTTTTTGGCTCCCAATTTCACCCGGATATTCCGGATTTCAGGCATATCTATGCCTTGAGACAGTTTCATCTTCCACACACCTCTATAGTATGGTACAATAAAAAAACGAGCATAGCTCGTTTACGAGTTCCGCTCCGCGGACTCGGATAAGCGGAGGTATTTCTTATTATTATACAAGATGAGCATAGCTCGTTTACGAGTTCTGCTTCATGGGCTCAGCCAAGCGAAAGGATTTCTTAGGAAACGGGGTATTCGGATATTTTATGATTGCACTGAAAATAACGAACGTAAAACACTTTATGGGCAGGCTTCTCGGCAGTGGGGATTTTGATTCTTTTCTTCTGGAAGAAGCATCTATCAGTACATACAACACTTTCTTCATCGACGGACACCAGAACAGGGATTTCTACACAACTGAAGAATGGGAGGACAGTACCATACGTCCCTATGATTTCTCTACATGGAAGACCATACGCCCAATATGCTTTGGTCTTATTAAAGGCACCCATACGCCCTGTGCATTCCGGTTCGTTCTGCACTTGATTCCTGAATATACGGCATCCATTTTGAAAAAAGGCGACTGTGCCGTAACTCCCGAGCAAGTCAAAGCTTTCGTGTTGAACATAAAATATGACGGCACCGACCTCACTCTTGTGACCGGCACCGCCTTCCATACATTCCTTATGGATAAAACGCCTGATATCTTATGGGACCAGGCAATCAGACAATTCCTTTCCAAAAGAGAAATCGCATACGAGGAATTGTAGTAAAATTACCCTTTAAAAATAAATTGTTCCGTGGAGCATGGCATAATCAAGCACCGCCATTACCATCGCAAACAGCAACATTGCTCCTAGCATTAATATTGCGGCAAAGTCATACACCATTTTCCACTCCTGCGCCCTGCACTTATAGTTCTCCACCAATATCTCAATGCCAAGTAAGATAAAAATAACCGGCCAGCATCTGAATATGATATTGTATCCCAAAACAGGCACAAATATATGTACCAGGAAAAGAATACCATAACAGATTAATGCGAGCCCAAATGTCATAGAGCCAACTCTGCGTATCTGATTGCATTTTGATGCAGTTCTTCCACTTCCCTGTCCGACAGCCGTATTTTGTTGCGCTGTGTTTTTCTGCCCCATATCTTTTCCTTGTTCTACGCCATTTTGTTCCATAACGCTCTCCTGTCTCATATTAATAACCATGCCTTTCTCTCAACCTGCGGCCTATAAACCGCAGGTGCAAATTCGCTTGTGAAAATTTATATCTCAGTCCAATTTCCATTCCCAAGCATTACAAATAGCCGTGTGTTAAAATCTATTCCTCCATCCCATGGCTGTTTTCTGTGGCACTGCGCTCTATTTCCGGTATCCCCCGCACTTCTGTGTCTGACGGCTGCGTAAATATATGCTCCTCTTCTATTCCCGAATCAACTTTTTTCCCGCGAATCATAACTACGCCAATCCAGATAATAATAATCCCCACCAAGAACCTGGGAAGGTCATCCCGCATAAAGAAGTAAACAACCCTTAGATACTGCGCATCCCATCCAAAAATATCAAACAACAAGTCAAACACCGCATGCCACAGCATCATAACGCCAATTACCACCAACGCCGCTGCCACTATCTTCTTATTTTTCCCTGTCAGCTTTTCTTTCAAATATTCCATATCTCCCAAACTGTCTAACCCGAAAAGATAGCTGTCCTCCACGGCATTAAACGCTAAATCGTCCATAGAGCCTAAATTATGCGCATGAAAGAAACTGTAGAAATATATCACAAAGGGAAATGCCGTCAAAAACCCGAGATTAAAATATGAAATAACCGCAATCATCGCAATGAAGATAAACATCAAACTGATTCCCATCTTCATAAATCCCATATACATCTGCCCCGCCCCAGGCATAAAAGAGAAAACAAATAACCAAAACTTACTCTTCTTTCTCTGCATTTTTCCATCCTCCATTTTCTTATCATTCATTTATGTTGTGATATCGTAATATAATTTTTTCCCAAACTGGCCCATTCTCTGGTTAATATCTTCAAAAAATCCTCTTATGCCGCCACGCTCCTGGTCTTCAAGATATTTTTTCCAATCCGAATCCCTGTTCTTCTGCCGTCTCAGTGCCATCTGCTCCAAAGATTCTGTCTCCTCCTGCTGTTGTGCCGGCACATCCTGCCTGCTAGACGTACCCTGTCCAGGCATCATAATCAGTACCGCAAGCGCTGCTGCCATGGCTATCAGTACCTTAGCCCGATAGACGAAAACCTGCCTTTTTCTCGCCGCACGCCTTTCCTGCCTGATTTGTGCGAAGATATTTCCTTTCAACTGTTTCGGCGCATGAAGCATCTCGTGTGACTCCACATGCCCGATTAATTCCATAAGCTCTTCCTCAGACAGATATCCCTGCGGCCCGTCGCTACCATGCTGCCGCTGTTTCTTTCTGCCGTCTTCCATGTTATGTATCATGCGCCCTTCTCCTTTCCATATAACTTACGCAGCATCGCCCTTGCACGGTATATCTGCGTCTGTACCGTCTTTACCTTCATACCCCTTTTTACCGCAATCTGAGAGGCGTCCAGTTCATCATAATAATATGCCTTGGCAATCTCGTCATACGGCGGTTTTAACGACTTGCACCTGGCAAGCAAGGTTGCCTTCACTTCTTCTTCCAGACAGATACTCTCTGGCGTTTCTTCATCAGTGCACTTACCGTCCATACCTACATCTTCCGTCGGAATATGCCTTCTCCCCGCGCTCTGCATATAATCAAGACACTTGTTCGTCGCAATCCTGCACAGCCACGCTTTCTCATACATACCGTCGAAGTCTTTCAGATGATTATACGCCGAGAGGAACGTTTCCTGCGTCAAATCCTCGGAGGCAAAGTAATCCGACGTCATTTTATAACATATAGAAAAAACAAGGTGTTGGTAAGAATCAATCAGCGCTGATAGTTGTTCTTCCCGATTGATATGCTCTGCCTCCTTTCCCGGCCAGTCATCCCTGCCGTATATTTTGCCGCTTTCCTTCATAAAAATAGGTATTCATCAGCAACTCTATCTATTATAACGGGGTATTACTTCGATTGTCTTCAAGATTATAGTGGAAATTTTATTTTTATATAAGATACCTTCAGTTTATAAGAGCATACGAAGTTCTGGATTTTGTCGACTTGCAGAAAACGGAAGCCTGTATGTCCTTACAAACTGAGGACACCCTTATACTATTAAATTAAATAGAAACATTGATGTGCATTAGATAACGGCAATCCATATCATACAGATGTTACCGCGACAATATGCTGAATCATAAATAACTCATTAACTAATATATTGTGCTAATCCGGTGTACCGTCAATTCTGGGGTGTGGGCATCTGACAACTATTTCGTTAATATGGAATATTTCCTCATGGAGAATTTCCTCATAAGCTCTATAGTTTGCTATGGCACTCTCAATCCGTTGAGATATTTCTTCCCGCTCTTTAAAGAGTTTTGACGGAACAATTAAATTTAAAATATCATCCTCTTTAAACCGCGGATGCTGGCTCCCTTCCACTGCATTTGCAAAAACAGTCTGGGCCGCTTCAGAAAGTAAGAAAGGCACCAAATATGCAATCGATTCTCTATTTCTGCCACGCATAACATAAAATTCGGTAGAAGCACATAGATTTATTCCTTCTTTATCAACATAAGCAACTTGTCGAAGATACGGACGCAAGCGGGAAATAATAACATCGCCACATTTTATAATCTTTTTATTACAGTTTAGTTTAACTGTTTCCGATGAAATTCTTAAATATCCCCCCATTGCATCCGACGTATTAATCTGATACCATTCCAAACCATTATCTTGCTTTGCAGTAATGATACCCTCAGTGAACAAAGGGACACATGGTCGGTAAAGAATCCATTTCAGCTCCTGCTATGTTGCTTTCATTCCGCGTACGTCCAGTACGCGTCAATCAAGCGCCTTGCAGGAACTGAAATAGATTTCTTTCCGACTCTTCGACCCTGGCCATAGATATTTGAGTGATTTTCAAGGCGGACGATTGAGGCGTACTGGACGTACGCCGATTGAGGACAACGCTGAAAAACGCTCAAATATCATGGCGCAGGGCATGTGTCCCTTTGTTCACTGAGGGTATCATTCTTTAATGTCACTATTTCCGACAAACGTATTCCTGTATCTTCTTCCGATAAACTCATCCGCCTTTTAGGATTATATCTTTCCGGTGTCAACACAAACTCCATATCTAATTGATTGGATTTCCTAACTACACATATAGACAACTCATCACCATCCTATCTCTTCGTTAACGAGAAATTTCTTAAATTCCACACTAATCTCTTCCAAATCGTGGTCCACATTTTTCCAGGTTTTGTCAGCTCCACTTTTAAATATCGTATTACCCCTGCTATCCTTGCCCGGCCGCTCACTAATGCCAAAAAATATAGATTCATCCTTCTCATTGCATTCTCTTCTGCAGGAAAAGTACACTTGTTTTAACGCCGATATGCGGCATAAATGCATTCCTGGGTATTCCCACAACACCTACAATCCGACAGGTCTTGCGTATCCAGCGACGCAAATTTTCGTTTTCCCTGCCCCCCCCCCAAAGATATTATCGGGGAGTATAATGGCCATTCTTCCACCTGGTTTTAAAAAATTTATACATCTTTCTACAAACAAGACATCCCTTTCTATCCGCGTCTTTCCATAAGAAATATTATAACTGCCTAAAATATCAGGCTCAATAATTTCACCTGCAAAAGGAGGATTTGTCATAATGATATCAAACAAATCTTTTTTCTTTTCTATTCTCAGAATATCTTCAATGGTCGTTGATATCCCGTCAATCCCTTTATCTAAAAGCGACTCTCTAACGTCATTTTTTAACAAACTGTTGACTTTATGTATATGAAAGCCTTCAACAGAGGCTACATGCATCAAAAGGTTAGCCACTCTTATCGCCCTACGGTCAAAGTCAAATCCCCAAAGGTCACATCCTTGCATTCCTCCGCATGCATACGCATGATAAAGAAAAGCGCCTGAACCGGCAGCGGGGTCTAAAATGTTTTCTCCGCTTTTCGGATTAAGTATTTTAACACAAAAATCAACAATATACCTAGGCGTAAAAAACTGGCCTTTTTCTCCCTTCTTTTCACGAGACACAAGATACTCAAATACGCCGTCAATACCTGCATAGCCGTCTTCGGCGAAAGAATACCTGCTAACTATATCGAAACAAGCACTAAACTGTTCCTCCAAAATATTTAATTTATTTTCTGTAAGTACGCCCGTCCACTCGGAATCAATTTCCATCAGTAAATGATTCGCCTCATCCAGTGTGCTTATAAAATCCCTTTTACGGATATCTAACCACAATTTTATCAAAACAATTTTGAAGATTTCTTCAAATTCATTCTCACCGGAGTTCGCTAACACGATTTCTTCCAAACGTCTATATACAGCTTCAAAGGATTCCGTGCTGTTGCTTTTACGCTTAACCATAACCGTCTTCTCCTTCCGAGGCAAGTATATCATTACAAACAGAGAATGTAAAAACCGAGGTCTATGTATGCAATATTATTCTTATTTGGAATATTCTATTTCAGAATATATAATATGCTTGGAGAAATTCGTGTGCAAAAAACATGTGCAGAAATGGAGATTAGAATGAAAAGTATTTACTCGGATGACTATATCCATATCATTTCTATTCTGCGGGCTGTCCGAAAAAAGAAAAATATAACACAATCTGAAATGGCAAGCTTACTTAATGTAACGCAATCTTTCATTTCCAAAGTCGAAAATTGTGAGCGCAGGCTGGATGTAATCGAATTTTTGTCCTGGACAGATGCCTTGGAAATATCTGTTTTAGATGTGCTCCCAAATAGATATATCCAAAAGGAATCTTACCTTCAGTGAACAAAGGTTAGGTTTTCTAAAAACAAATTTATATTACATACGAGGGACAGATATGGGATTCATGACAAAAGAAACTTATGAAAAATATATATTACAGCATGCATTCACCGTTGTTGGGGAAGATGATATGTCTACTGTAAAAGCTGCATTAGCGCCATTAATCGGTGTACAGTTCAATATCCTCTCTATTCCAAAAGAGATTCTAAAAGCGTTTGAGCCATCCCAAACCGGAACCATAATTGGGACATTAATGGATGCCTGTATCCCACAGCTTTCTAAAATAACCGAATCAGATGCCTTTGATTCGGTGGAACTTACGAAAAACGACGGCATTCTTGGGGAAAGAGAAGGTTACCCGGATTTCGTCTTGAACTAAAACTTTTATTTGTAGACAACCCCAATATCGAAATGAAAAAACCTCCTACCCCAAGAGAACCTTCCGCACGGTTAACGCAAAAAGTAACCTTTAAAAATGTACAGCCCGAAAAAGATTTACTGCTGGTTATCGCTTATGCACTACTGGAAAACAAAAATAATCCAGGTTTTTACTCACCCACCATTATTGATTTAGACGTATTTCCCGTGTATGAATGCATTTTAGCCCGTGACCGCCGTATGTATCAATCCAATGGCGGATGGTTCGGTCAATTTGAAACACCGACTATACTCAGCAAACAAGGGAAACGCAAGAAGAAGACACACAAACCTATAGATTATTCTACTTATGGCCGTAAAGAAAAAGAAGGAAAAGATTTGAATGAAAATACAAACTTTGGCAAACTAAATAGAATTCCTTATGCTCCTTTAGAAAACTATATTCAACAGAAAAATTTCACAAAATTTTTCTATAAAAATTAATCCCTGCCCAAAATCCACAAAGAGGCTGCTGCAAAATGGAAATTCATAACAATATATAGCATAAATACGAAGAATGCAAAATTATATATTGTGAATAAGCCGTATTCTGCGTCAGCCTCTTCATATAACTTCTCTGTTACCCTTTCATCTTGGGCTTAAAAACCACACTCGCCAGATATCCAAACACAAGCGCCGCACAACACCCCACCGCGCCTGTCTTGAAACCGCCCTGGAACAACCCGATAAAACCACTCGTGCCAACAGCTTCCTTGACGCCCTTCATCAAAATATTGCCATAGCCAAGAAGGGGCACGCTTGCGCCCGCACCCGCATATTCCATAAAAGGCTCATACCACCCAAAAAAACTAATCAGCGCTCCCGTGCACACGAGCAGAACCATAATCCGTCCTGGCATAAGCTTCGTCTTCTCCATCAAAATCTGTACCAACGCACAGATTGCACCGCCCACCCAAAAGGCATTAAAATAATCCATCTCAATCCACCACCCATTCTTTTTAATTGGCTGTTATGCTTATTCTCTGTCATTTCAGTCAAATTATACGGGATTTGCTCTTTCTTTGGATTATTTATATTTTTAGTTTACATAATGTAAACTCATATCATCTTGCCGACAATCTGCATCACAACCTCACGGATTGACAGATGCAGGCAGTCCACCACAATATCCGCATATTTCTCATATAACGGAACACGCTCGTCATAAAGCTGTACAAGTCCCTGGCCTTCTCTAAGCGTCACGCCACGTTCGTCCAAGTCTCCGAGCCTGTGGGCAATCTCCTCGCAGGGAAGTTTCAAATAAACAATAGTCCCAATGTCTTTCAAATGTTCCATCGCATGTGCGCCATAGACCACGCTCCCGCCTGTGGCAATCACGGTCCTGTCCGCATCAATGGAAGCATTCACTGCCTCTTCCACCGACCAGAACCCTTCCACGCCGCGCTCGGAAATGATTTCGTGCAAAAGCCGCCCTTCCCTGCTTTGAATAAGCAAGTCAGAATCCAGGAAAGCATATCCAAGCTTCTTGGCAAGTACGACTCCTACGGTGCTTTTGCCTGCTCCGGGCATACCAATTAAAATAATATTATTTTTCTTCATATATTATGCAAGCCTCTTGTAGTACAAAAACCAGTCCATTTCCCATGCCGCTTTACGGCAGCCCGAATCTTATCTACTATCCCAGATAAACAGTCACCTCTACCTCACACAGCACATTTTTGGGAAGCTCCCGAACAGCCACACAGCTTCTTGCCGGCTTCTCGGTAAAGTATTTCTCATACACCGCATTAAAAGCAGCGAAGTCAGCCATATCCGCCAAAAAGCAAGTAGTCTTCACAACCTTTGTATAATCCGCCCCCGCTTCTGCCAGGATTGCCCCTACATTCTTCATAACCTGCTCCGCCTGTGCGGTGATATCGCTGCCTGTAATCTCACCGGTGGCAGGCTCAATGGGAATCTGTCCCGATGCAAACAGAAAATCACCCGCTATAATGCCCTGTGAATAAGGTCCAATCGCCGCCGGCGCCTTATCCGTAGATATTTTAGTTAACATAATATTTCCTCCTTCATCCTCATTCTTATCGCCAGACAATCAGCGTCCCTCTATCGTTACTCCGAACTATTTCTACAATATTGCCTACTCCCCAAACCTTGCCCGCACGTAGAACCCTCTGGCGTTCTCAATCACTTCCGTCACCACGCCTTCCCGTTCCAACATGCGCTCCCTGAAAGGGAAATTCCCCGACATGGCAAGGGAAGGGTCTATCGTATAATAATAGTTACTGGGAAGGACACCCTCCGTCACAGTCACCCGGTCCCCTTCCTTCAACAATCCGGGCCGCTCCATCTTAAATTCCATCTCCCGCAACGTTCTCTTCCTTCTTTCCATCCGGTCATCACAAAATCATTGCGCTAATTGCCCGCAGGCACAAACTTTCCAAGCGCCTCTTCCTGTGCCGCAATCACCTTGTCGCACCACGCATCAAACGCCGCATCCTCCTTCTGGCACTCAGGATGGCTCAGCACATAATCCACCGCTATGCGCACGCCCTGGTCTAAGCGCACGGTGGCAGTAAACCCGGGCACAAGCCGTTTTAATTTAGAATTGTCGAAAGCGACGCTATTGGACTTATCCCCAAGCAGCGCGCCGCGTAAATCCCACTCAGCCGGGCTGCACGATGCCAAAAACTCACTGGACACATAGCACGCCTGCAGCTTAACGCCAAGCGCATCCGCAATGGCCTGGTAAATCTGGTTCCATGTCACCGTCTCGTCACTGGTAATCTGCACCGCCTCGCCGATGGCGTGAATATTACCCATGAGGCCGATAAATCCCTTCGCAAAATCACTGTTAAAAGTCATTGTCCACAAAGCTGTCCCGTCCCCATGGATAATTACTTTCTTTCCTTCCATCATTCTCTTAATAACCTGATAGCTGCCGCCCGGGCCATGTAAGCCAAGGGGCACCGAGCGCTCATTGTATGTATGGCTCGGACGCACAATCGTAACCGGGAATCCTTCTTCCCTGTACAGCTTCATTAAAAGTTCCTCGCCCGCAATCTTGTTCCGTGAATATTCCCAGTAAGGATTTGCAAGCGGCGTCCCCTCATTAATGCGGTAATCCGACAACGGCTTCTGGTAAGCAGACGCAGAACTGATATAAATAAACTGCCTCGTCCTGCCCTGGAACAGACGGTAATCCCGTTCCAAATGTGCGGGTGTAAACGCAATAAAGTCCGCCACCACATCGAAGCTGTGTCCTTCCAGTTTCTGCGCCACATCGCTCTCATCCCCAATATCTGCCGTGATAATATGCACGCCCTCCGGAAGTGCATCATTGCGCGTACCGCGGTTTAGCAGCCACAACTCATGCCCCTCTTCCAGAAGTTTCCTGGAAATCGCCATACTGATTGTACCCGTTCCTCCGATAAATAATGCTTTCAATATATATATCTCCCTTCTCTATTTTAATCCTTACGCTTTCTTCTTAAGCCGATACCCCGCTGTATTCATCAAGAATACGCCTTTTCATTTAAATATACCTATTTGAATATAAAAAGTCAAGAACGCGCCATAAGCTCCCTTTTATGCCGTATATTCGAGTCACCAAAAACAAACACGCAAAACACAGCAAGTACTTGGCCTGTCCTTTCAACAAACATGCCAAGTACCTTATTTTCATTCTATGAAGTATACGATTGCTATTTCCTTCCTGTCGCTTCTACCCCTCATAATGCTCCAACACTATCCCGTGTGCAATTCCCGGAATACTCTGCCCTTCATTGAAACTTGTCTTACTAAGTAACGCCCCCGTAGGCATAAAAAGTACCCGCTTCCAGATACCGTCCTCAATTTTCTTCAGGATGTAGGCAGACAGTACCACCGCGCTGCAACCGCAGCCCGAACCGCCTGCATTGGTGTCCTGTCTTTGGCTGTCGTAAATCTCTATCCCACAGTCCATATGCTGTTTCGTAATATCAATCTGCTTTTCTGCAAGCAAATCAAACAACAGTTTCTGCCCTACCGTACCTAAATCACCCGTAATAATTTTGTCATAGTCCCCGGGCGTCCTGCCGAAGTCTTCCAGATTCTGTCTAACGGTATCCGCCGCGGCAGGTGCCATACATGCTCCCATGTTCATGGAATCCTTAAGCCCATAATCCACAATCTTGCCGACGGTTGCCCCTGAAATAACCGCCCGCACCTGTTTGCCTGGCTGTGCGGAAAGAATGAACGCGCCGCTCCCAGTCACCGTCCAGGTAGCCGATTTAGGCCGCTGGTTGCCATATGCCAACGGAAATCGGAATTCTTTTTCCGCACTGGCGAAATGGCTCGACGTAATGCAGGCCACCTTCTGTGCAAAGGCTCCCGATACCGCGATACTGCCCATCGCCAGTGACAGGCCGCAGGTGGAACATGCGCCATAAAGCCCCACATGGGGCACCTGGTATCCCGACAGCCCGAAGCTGCTGGCAATAGACTGCCCCAACAAATCTCCTGCATAGACAAGCTGCAAATCCTGTTTCTGCAGCCCTCCTTTCTGCAGGGCAATCTCCAACGCCTCCTTCTGTAAGCTGCTCTCCGCGTCCTCCCATGTGTCGGCCCCGAATTTATCATCATAACATACCTTATCAAACAACTGTCCCATAGGTCCTTCCGCTTCCTTGCTTCCTACGATGGAACCGCTGCTGATTAAATAAGGTTTATTGACAAACTGTAAACTCTGCTTTCCTAACATCCCGCTATCTCCTTTTCCAACGGAAAATTTTCTATAAATATGAACCATTATTACAATATTCCCATTGGTGATAGTATGGATATGAAAAGCAGAATCTATACCCGGCACGGCAAAATTTAACCGGCTGCGCCACGCCTCTTTTTAGTTTCTACCCTCAGTGAACAAAGGGGGCGATATGCATGAGAATCAGCTCAAATAAACCGGAATCAGACTCTGCGCCACATCATTGCTCTCTTCACAGCACACCGCCACACGGTATCCCGGAATCCCGCCGTACTCTTTCATATAATAGTACCTGGCATTAAACCGGTGTTTCACACGTATCTTATCATTCTCCTCATCCACAAGAAGCGCAAACTCGTTGAGCGGAAGTGAAATGCCTTTTCCGGTAGCTTTTAAAAAGCTTTCTTTCATCGTCCATATGCGGAACATCCTCTGGGTAATCTCCTCCTCATCCTGCACCGCATACATCCAGTCCAGCTCTTCCTGTGCAAAAAACCTGTCGGCCACCTTAAGCCGTCCGTATCTTACCCCTTCAATATCGTTTCCCACTCTCTTTTCCCCTATGCTGCATATGGCATAGTCACCTGAATGTGACAGTGAAAAATGTATACACGGCTGATATTTTAGTATTGGTTTGCCCCATTCGCCAAACTCATACTCCATGCTCCGCTCCTCAAGTCCATAAGTCCCCAGGGCATAATTTAACACAAGTCCTGCCCCAATGCTCCTGTTCTTGTCTTTCCTGTGCTTAAGCAGGGCAATCTTCTGCTGCCTGTAAGGAGATAACAGACTTAGCTTCTCCTGAAAAAGCGCCTCATTGTCAAATTGTGTTACTTCAATATAATATGTGCATATCATACTACGATTGAACTTCTCTCCCAGTGTACTTATTTTTCATCCGTTCGAAATGGTTACACAAGTCAAGGCGTCACCTGAAATGACTGTTCGGGTATCTGCTCATGGAACGCTTCACCCGGTCGTCTTCCTGGCTGTCATTGTGATAACACTCCTGGCAGATTGGAAAGGCATAATCCCATGGCAGCACCGTCCCACAATTGCGGCATTTCTTTTCAAACATATCTTTATTTTCTTTTAGCAGTTCCCCGATTTCATTCTGGGCCCACTCCCTGTTGACCGCCACTTCTTCCCTGTCTATTTCCCAGTTCATCCTCCCGGAAAACTGGGTATACAAATCCAACTGTTTGTAATAGGATTCAAGCCCCTCCAGACTGAAATCCTGGGGCAGCATCGGACAATTATGCTGTTCCGTGGGCCGCTCACAATACCTCAGCCACAGCCGCAGCACATCCCTGTCCTTCACGTCAAAGGGACAGGTAATCAGCGACAGTACAAACTTCCGGTCTTCAATATAGGACAATTTTCTGCGGTAATTCTTGAGATATCGGTATTTCTTCACACTCTCCGCCATAGATATCTTGTCATACATGGGCAGATTCTTCGTCTGCTCCCACGCCTCGATAATCTCATCCATCTCCATGTCAATATCAAGGAGCACTTCCGGGAAACCGACCCTCGCCCTCTTAATCGGATAAAAGGGCTCTTCCAGTTTTCTTCCGATATACTCGGTATCCATTGCCGACTGTACATAGCCCGTATCATAGTAGCCGTACCTGCCTGCCCGTCCTGCAATCTGCCTGATTTCCTCCGCCTCCAGCTTACGCTTGTCCGTGCCGTCGAACTTCATGCTGTTCATAAATACAATGCGGCGTATAGGCAGGTTAATGCCCATGCCGATGGCGTCCGTAGCTACCACCACCTGATTGATGCCCTCCGTAAAAAGCCGCACCTGCTCTTGCCTCGTCTGTGGCGGCAAGTTTCCATAGATGACACTGGCTTTGATTCCCCTGCCCTCCAGTGTAGCGGCAATCGCGAGCACATTTTTCTTGGAAAAGGCAATCAGCGCATCGCCTCGCTCCACATCCTTTCCCATATCGTAACGCTTCGGAATAAACTCTAACTTCGTGTTGCGCTCATGACGCACAATCTCATAGGTATCCCCACATCTGCGTATCATCCTCACCAAAAGGTTCTCCGCCGTGCCGGAACAGCATACATGGATTTCCTCCGCACGGATACCTAAAATAGCGCGGGTCCAGAAACTGCCCCTGTTTTCGTCCGCCATCATCTGCGCCTCATCAATCACCGCTATATCATAGATTTCCCTGATATCCAAAATCTCAACCGTGGAAGCCTGTACGAAACTGCCCGGCGTCCGTATTGCTTCTTCTCCTGTAATCATGCTGCAGGGAATGCCCGCCGCCATCATCCTGTCATAAATTTCCAGCGCCAACAGTCTGAGCGGCCCTAAGTAAATCCCATGATAGGCATGTTTTAGCCGCTGCAGCGCTTCGTATGTCTTACCACTGTTGGTAGGACCGATATGCAAAATGAAATGACGCTTCATACCTCTCGCCTCAGGATACTGTTTCTCCGGCTCGGCCTCCATAAGACCCTCGATACGCTGTCCTACAAGATACTGCATATACTCTTCTTTATAAATCTCATAGAGCGACTTGCCCCGCAGAAGTTCCGTTATCTTTGGCATATCGGTAATATCTTCGGCGTTGGCGCCTGCCGCCATCTTCTGGAGAAAAGAAAGGTCAAGCCTTATGAGCATACGCAGCGTGTGTCTGTATTTCTTGCGCAGATGGGCGTCCCTGTTAGCAACCGTATGCCCGACTACCGCCGCTTTCTTATGCAAATCTTTCATATCCGCCAGTATCTGATGGTTCTCCTGCCCCTTCTTGCGCGCAATCCGCCTCTCAAGCTGCCCAATCTGCTTCTCGCATCCTTTCACAAACTTGCGCTGTTCGTTTGGCCTAAACTGCGTAAAAGCGGCGACATAAGTATTCCAGATTTTCTCCGGTATGTCATCCGGAATCATTTGCCTGTGCATCTGCATGCTGTCCGCACCGTTTTCTCCCTCACCATTATGCCCATCGGGCTCCCTGCCTGTCCACTGTATGGGCTCAGACACTGGCATCCCATTCTCTATCCTATTACTGTCCATTGTCTCACCATTTGTTATTCGCCTTATTATCCTCTCTTGTTCATTATTTTGCCATCATGAATAACACTTGTAATTAAATTAACGTTCCGGCTCTCTTCCCTGTCTGACCTGTTCCACATAATCCGCCACTTCTTCCGAAACACCTTCCAAAAGATAATTCTTATCACCCGCAGCCCTGTCTGCACTGCCTGCGAGAAACATCTGACGCAGTTCATCCCCGGCCGCCATCACTTCCTCAAGCAGCTCCCTTGCCGACACGCGGATTGCACCCGCACCCATAATGATTAACTGTTCTAAACCGTCGGATGTGGCCACCCTCACATAATGCTTCCTGCCGATTTCATGTGTCACTTTCTCGATATACTGGTCTGCCGTCTCCGCCTCTTTTGTGTACACCACGTCAATATTATGGTAGCGCACCGTACTGCCCGGATTGCCCTTTACCTTATAGGCATCAAATACAAGAATCAAGTGCATCTTCCGGTACCCCTGGAAATTACTTAAGATGTCCATCAACCTACCCCGCGCGCTGTCCAGATTCACCTGTGCAAGCTCTTTTAAAGACTCCCAGGCAAAGATGATATTATACCCGTCCACAAGAAGGTATTCCTCCTGGCTTATACCGCTGTTCTTCCGGTTTCCGTAAGATTCCCTCTTCTGCCCGGCCCCAGTGCCTCCCTGTGCTTTGTAAGCGTCACCGGCTCTGACGGTTCTTGCCCATCCCTGCTTTTTTGGCTCTTTCACACCGTAAGTACGGTTCATAATCTCTTCGATTTCATCCTGTCCGATGACGCCTGCCGAAGATTCACTTTTCCTTCTGTCCTGCCTGGGGCTGTAAGCAATACCGACATCGGCCTCGTGTCCTGCCTGTCCTTGCGCGCCCAAAACTTTGTCCGGCAAGGCGCTCTCCAAGTGCATATAGGCTTCCACCTGCTCCCACTCTACCACGAATCCCGCTCCATGGGCGCAGAACACGGAACCGCAGGGATTCTCCACATCCCGTTGGGCATCATAGCCGAATGCCTCTATCACTTCCTCCGCATTGTGGCATGGCGCATAGCCTTTTAACTCCGTATAAAGCCTGCCCTGCCCGGCAGAGTAGGAACGCACCTGAGCCTGGTATCCCGCCATCTTTGACGCCGGCACCGTTCCTGTGAGGACGGCATATTCCCCTTCCATCTCAGGTGACGCAAACTTCCCGTGTCTTTCCTGCATGTCCGTCATACCGCGTCCAATCATGGCCACAGGCAGCTCAAGCCTGAACGCATACACAGGTTCAAGCAAAACGCTTCGCGCCTTGCAAAGCCCCTGCCTCACGGCACGGTATGTAGCCTGTCTGAAGTCCCCGCCCTCCGTATGCTTTAAATGGGCGCGCCCTGTCACAAGCGTAATCTGCATATCCGTCACCGGGGAGCCCGTCAATACGCCAAGATGCTCTTTTTCCTCCAAATGCGTCATCACAAGCCGCTGCCAGTTCCGGTCAAGCACATCTTCGCTGCATCTTGTGCCAAACTGCAAACCGCTGCCCGGTTCCCCCGGCTCCATAAGAAGATGCACCTCCGCGTAGTGTCTGAGCGGCTCGTAATGACCCACGCCTTCCACCGTGTCCGCAATGGTTTCCTTATAGACAATGCTGCCTTCGTCGAAGACGACTTCCGCACCGAATCTCTCCCGAATCAGATTCTGCAGAATCTCAATCTGTACTTCCCCCATCAACTGTGCCTGAATCTCCCCCACCTGCTCCTTCCATACGATATGGAGCTGTGGTTCTTCTTCTTCAAGTTGACATAACTTATTATACATCTGATGTACATCGCAGCCCTCCGGCAACGCGATACGGTAAGTCATAACCGGGACAAGCAACGGAGCCACGCTTCCCCTCTCCACACCAAGCCCTTCCCCGCAAAAAGTGGCGACCGGACCGGTCAAAGCACAAACCGTCCCCGCAGACACTTCCTGCTCAAGTACATATTTACTGCCCGAATACATACGGATTTGGTCAATTTTTTCTTCCTGAACCCTGTCCGTATTCCCATTCCCGCCATGGGTATGGATTATCTCCTTCACCCGCAGCGTGCCGCCGGTGATTTTCACATGGGTCAGACGGTTTCCCTGGGCATCCCTGGAAATCTTGTAGACCCTTGCACCAAAATCCTCCCCGTAAGACGGCATCCTAGTGTAACTGTTAAGCCCGTCCAACAGTTGTACAACACCCTCTACTTTCAGGGCAGAACCGAAGAAACAAGGAAATACTTTACGTTCTGTGATGAGAGTTCCTATCGTTTTGTCGTCTATCGGCGCATTTTCCCCCACCAGATACCGCTCCAGCAATTCTTCATCACAAACCGCAATGTCCTCATAAAATTCACTGTCACGCTTTCCGAACGCCACGCACCTCTCGTCCAACCTGCTCTTGACTTCTGCAAGAAGACTCTCCGCATCGGTTCCCTGCTGGTCCATCTTATTGATAAAAAGGAATACAGGCACCCGGTAACGCTCAAGCAGCCGCCATAAAGTGAGCACATGCCCCTGCACGCCGTCCGCCCCGCTTACCACAAGCACCGCATAGTCAAGCACCTGCAGAGTCCGCTCCATCTCCGCCGAAAAATCCACATGTCCCGGCGTATCGAGAAGCGTAAGCGTCATATCCTTCCAAGCGAACCTTGCCTGTTTGGAAAAAATGGTGATTCCCCGGTCCCGCTCCTGTATATCCGTATCCAAAAAGGCGTCTCCATGGTCCACCCGCCCCATTTTGCGTATGCTGCCGCTTGTATATAAAATGCTCTCCGCCAACGTCGTCTTCCCGGCATCCACATGAGCCAGAATACCGATTACCAATTTCTTGCCATTCATAAAAAATCCTCATTGCCGCATTCTATTGCTAGTTTACATAACTCTCCCTACCATACCCACCACAAGTACGCTTGTTAGTTCGCACAGACACAGAAAATAGCCGCCTGCATTGTCTGTAACGCCGCCTAGCTGCCTGCGCGCCATATAGTAATAGTATGTCCAGACCCACATTGCCGCAAGCCCCAACACTGCGCCGATTACAGGCTGGACCAACACACAACTGACAAGTTCCAACGTAAGCACCACCGACAAAACCGTGCGCAGCCTTTGCTTGTGTGCAACCGAGGTAAAACAATACGGTGTCCCCTCTTCCTGCGCCGCCGGAAACCATACGATACCCATGCCCATCAATGTTCTGGATATGACGCAGCTAAGAAGCAAAAGTAAAAGCTGCTCTTTTTTCCAAATCAAAGTCAATCCTGCCCCGTACAGCATAAAATAGCTGACTAACGCGATGACGCCAAAAGCTCCCTTATATGGGACATGGGCGGTATCCTGCTTCTTCGTATCCTGCCCTTTCCTCTGCCGCCACTTTGTATGCAACACATTCGCTGTCTCCATGAATCCTTCCAGATGGACGCCCCCTGTGACGGCCACCGGAATAACAGCCCCCACCAGTGCAAAACATGCCTGCCCAAACCCATACAAATCGCATAGGCTGTGCCATCCCCACAACAGCGCGCCAAGTAAGAACCCGATTACCGGGAAAAAACAAGTTACATACTGCATGTTCTTCCTGTTGCGTTCCGTTTTCGGCATTGGAATGACACAATACATGTCTATCGCGATGATAAAGCCGTTTATCATAGATTTCATGGTCATATCCTTTCTGCAGCTTCTATAAAGCCGTCGGCAATACGATTGCGCTCTTTATGTTCTCTATTGCTTTTCTCCTTCACTATATGCCTGCCTGATTAGTATACCATCGTTTCGCAATGAAATCCACAAGAACCGCCACGCAATCGGGATACGAAATCACAATATGCCGTTCATGGAAAGTATTATCAATACGCATGTTATGATAATTCCTACCGCTGCAAACACCACACCGGCATGAAACCGCATTCCCTTTCTTGTGTGTTCCGGCTCCACCATACCTATACGGCGCATAACTGTAACGACAGGTTTATAAACCAGCATAGTAATTGCCGCATTTAACCCGCCCTTAACTAGATTAAACGGCAAAAAAAACCGTGGGGAGCAGCTTTATAATTTCTTCCCTCGGGTATTCCATATAAACCGGTGCAATCAAATAATTCCATAATAACATCATACCCCCGGCGAGTCCTGCCGCCACCCCGGCAGGCTCCGTCTTTTCTGATAGATATAAGCCGCCGTACAGGCAAAAGAGCAGCTTGAAATTATATTCATGATGCACCAAAAAATACCCGTCCCACTGACTGTCACCATCTCTGCATCCGAGACGACTGCCGCAGCCACAAGCGAGACAGCGGGGCCAAGGAGAAACCCTCCAATCACAATTACAATATCCTTCGGGCCATACTTTAAGAAAAGCACCAATGGGACGCGTCCCGCCACTGCCGCCGAATATGCTAGCGCACAGAGCATCCCGATTGCCGTCAGTTTCCTTGTATTTACCTCTTTTGTTCGATTACCCATACTTCCTCCATTCCGGAATCATATCCGCCCTAATGTACTTTTGCACTCTAATTGTCATTACATGAATCCGTACTATTGGGCGAACTTTCCTATTTACTATTTATCACCACTCGGATAAGCATAGGAATGTCCTACAAAATAAAATAACACCCGTAAACATTTCAATGTCTTCCAGGTGTTAAAATCAGATGTATCGAAAATGTCAACAAGGCAAGTTGCACACTAGCAATAAAAAAGAGCACAGAAAGCCAGTTAAAAATCTGACAATTCGACACACCTTCTTTATACCGTCGGTTTTGGAATTGCACCAAATCCTGCGCTCACGCGCCTGCGAACTTTCACCGCCGATTGGGAATTGCACCCTGCCCTGAAGACATTCGTATGATTCAGTTGTTTTGCATAATTATAATACAGAATCTGACATTATGCAAGAGGCTTGCATTTATGCTTAACACACTCCTCCGCTAGCACTCCCACCGGCACTTCCCCATATCCACATGCGTATCGTCTTTAAATTCCACATGCTCCTCAAGAAGCAGACTCTTCTGTTCATAAAAATGAGGCGCCAGCCTACCTCCATGATTTACAACACGATGACACGGATATTCCCCATAATATTCCGACATGCTAAGCACCTTGCCCACAAGCCTTGCGTTTTTGTCCCTGCCGATTAATTGAGCAATCTGTCCGTAAGAAGCCACTTTCCCCTCCGGTATTTCTTCCACGGCCGAGAGTATTTCATAAATCAGTTTTTCATCAAGAACTGCCGCCATTGCACCACTCCTTAGTCTTAACATTGATTTTCTATTGTTTAAATGTTTATTGTATCATAACACAATTTTACCACAGGTAACAAAATGATAAATAACATTTACGGGCCTATCCGCTCATCGCCCACACGCTTTTAATCTGCCACCCAATCTCATCGAAATCCCATCTTTTCCTGCTCCTTGCCACACAATTCGGGTCGTTGACTTTCAGTCCAGCATCATCATAACCATAAATCACGATAAAATGTCCCGCCGTCGTAAATTCCCCTTCACTCATGGCGCAAATCAGCATATGTCCCGCGTCCAACTCGGCTTTTAACGCATCCTCCGTTATCTTGGGCTGCGTGACCCTGATACCATAAAACCGTGGAAAATCTTTCATCAACGCCCACGCCGTTCCCGTTCCTTCCACATAGTAACTGTTTTTTATGGCATAATCCGCAATCTTGTCGGGTGTAAGCGATTCGTCGCCAGTCAGATAGTATAACACCATCGAGAGACACGTCGGTCCACATCCCGACACACCCACATAACTGTCATCGCCATAAGACTGGTACCCCCACCGCGGGTCCCACTGCAGCAACAAGGGAAATGGCTGGCTCTTCTCTGCCTCTGTCAGTCTGCCCGTCAGTCTGCCGCCATCACTCAGATACCCCGCCACATAGCCTGCCATCTCAGGATTATTGGCAAGAGCCACCAACATACGTTCCGGATAGCGGTTACTTTCCTCACTGATTCTTGCAATAACCGGATTCGACTGCCCTAAACTGTCAAGCCTGCTAAGTGTCTGTGTCCATGTGCGCTGTACAGGCCGTTCCACATTCACAATACCTATGCTGCTTACATAGTCTGCCTCCTTGGAATCCTCCTCCACAACCTCAGAATCCTCATATTGCGGCACCTCAATTCTTTTTAACACCACCTGTATTTGTTTGAGCTCACCTTCAATTTCCCTGATATGCAGTAAAATTGCTGCCAGGGCTACCATTCTCAAAATAAATAACATTCGTCTTTTTATCCGCCGTTCTTTGCGCCTGGCCCGTTTTGGGCTTTCCTTTGTTCTCCCATTTCTTTCCCCCATGTTTTTCCTCATTTCTGTGCCGCCTTCTATACATGGCAAACCGGAGTTTCCTATTCCCATCATACGCTTGCCGTTTGTTTTTATGATATCCCCCGCAAATGTTTTCCCTCCCGTGTGGCGCACATCCTTGTCCTAATATAAAATTAGGTTATAACATCAGAAAATCCACACCACTTCCTCCTGCACAACCCGCAAGCCCTACAGACACAAGGCACCCTACCAATCCCAACACTGTCACATATGCCATTACCGTCACAATATCCCTCACCGTTTCCATCATAATATCTGCCTCCTTTTTCTTGCCTACAACAGACTTGCACATAAAACACCCGGATAAGATATCTCTATCCTATCCGGGTGTTGCGGCCGATTTTCGTCTAAGTTGCGTAATAGTTGCAAACTTTCCTTCTGCTTAATGATAATATCCTGATTCATACACATTCTCACATGTATGGAGCCAGAACGCAATCCTGGTTACCGGGCTTGCATCACTTACATTGACCTCATACTGCTTCACCGCAGCATACATCAATCCCTGCGCAAAGCTCTGGTACGTCGTACTTGTATACAAATCCGTCACAAGCTCCATTTGTTTCGTCGGTTTATTATTTTCCTTCAAGAAAGGAAACGCCCTGTCTAACAATCTTCCCTCGTCAAATGACTCCACAAGCCCGCTTTTGTTTTCTACGGATAAATCTGCTTCCCACACTTCCCCGCTGGCAGCATGGATTTTCAACTTGACCGTCACATCACTCTTTTCAAACCGCACAGTCCAATAACTGGACAGTGATTCATCCAATGCAAGCTCATTATCCAAAACCTGCCCATCTAAAGTGCATAGTACCGCGCTTGTTTTATCGAAATTACATTCTTCCAGTTCTTTTGGAATATTTCCGTATCCGGCCATAGAACTCATCCAATCCCGCCCCGCCTGAATAGCCCGTTCCATATTTATCTGGCCCGGTTTAGGTTCATGAAGCAACTCGCTGCCCCCTTTTTCCCAGAAAGATAACACCATATACCGCACACTGTCAGACATAGCTGCGCTCTCTTCCCGGTACTCTTCCTGCTCTGCCGTAACTTGTACTTCCCGGCTGCCTCTCTGCTCTGCCACCATATCCCCTTGTTGATACGCTTTTTCGGCTGACGAAATCTGCGTCTCCTGGCTGTCCCATTGCCCTTTCACAAGAACTACATACTGGTTCTCCTCCCGGCTGACCGCCACTTCGCCGCTCTGGCTTTCCGCCTGCGCCGCTTCCCTTTCTACAGACACGCCTGTATCAAACTCTTTCGTCTTCTCCTGCGAAAGAAGCGCACTTTCTGCCGACTGCACAGTAACCGAACCTTCACTTGCCAAAAACTTCTCTTCCCTGCGTTCTAAAAGTCCCGCCGTCAGGAACCAACCGCCGAAAACAACTGAAAACGACGACATAAAAGCAAACAGCATGCCTCCCCTGCGACAGATACCCAAAACCCGGTGCGCAAAAACCGGCATCCGCCTCACACGGACACTTTTTCCGGCAATGCCCATCATACCACACCGCCTTCCCTGCATTTCAAATCTATGTAAACTGTGGTTCCACTGTGTCCGTCACTTTGAAACACCAACCTGCTTCCATGAATCTGCGCAATCTTCTCGGCCAGGGAAAGCCCCAGCCCGGCGCCGTGCTGCTTCCTGGAACGAGATTTATCCACCATATAGAATGCCTCCGTAATCCGCTTGACTTCCTCCTTGGGAATACCGCTTCCATCGTCCTGTACTCTGATTTGATAGCACAGCCCGGCGCCCTTATCCGATTCTGCCTGATTCGATTCCGCTTTATCCGGCATCGCCTGCCCTGTTATCCGTATGTGCTTCGCACCCGCCTTGACGGCATTGTCCACAAGATTCTGGATAAGCGTCTTAAACAGGTCATACTCTACTTCGATATATACCTGTTGTGCCTTACATACAAGTTCCACCTGATTCTTTTCCAACAGATATTCCATATCCGCCGCCAACTCTTCCAGTAATATATCTGCCTCCACTTCCTGTAAAATAAACTTTCCATGGTTCAATGATGTCAAATCCATCAGTTTTAAAGATAATGCCTCCAGGCGCATCCCCTCATTCCAAATATGCCACGCCGCTTGCTTCTGCTCCTCACGGGACAGCTCCTTCTGGTATATTCGGTCCGCATAACCAATCACGGATGTCAGCGGCGTTTTCAGTTCATGGGCAAAATTTGCCACAAAATCCTCTTTCTGTTTCGCACTCTCCAACAGTTCCTGTATCTTTTCCTCCACGGCAGCGGCCATTTTGTTAAAATTGCCTGCAAGCTGCCCCACCTCGTCTTTGCCCACATCCGTAACCCGCTCCTTATAATTCCCGTCAGCAATCTTTCTTGTGGCACCCGTCAAGGCTTTGACCGGTTTAGTTAACATCATTGACATCCCATAAATCAGGATGGCGCCTACCGTCATCGTGGCGCCGTATACAACACCAAACTTCTCTATAATCTGTTTTTGCTGTTCCAGTATCCGCTGTACGTCCGCTCCTGTCACCAAATAAATGGCCGCCTGCCCGTGCTCCACGACCCCCGCGGTCAAAAGATACATCCTGTTATTTATCCTCACGAAACGGTAATCTACCCGGTTCCTTGTAACACCTGCGAGAAAATCTGCAAAATCCGCATCCAGTGGAAAGTCTGAATACAGTGCATCCCCCTCCATAGAAAAAACTGCCACCGTATCATTCATGTCGGAGACAATATAGCGTATATCATAGGCGCCCTCCATGGCGCCCTGCAGCCACTCCTGTCCTCTCGTAATCAGGTTCGCCTGCAGTACAAATTTGTTGTATTGATACTGCTCCACTGCAGACGCAACCTCCCTGTCCATGGTCATTTCATAGAAATACGACAGCAAGATATAACCGCCAATCAGGAATGCCGCGCTGAAAAAAACAGTGATAGAGAAAAAAATTTTTGTACCAAACCGCATCCTACTCCCTCATTCTTAAAGCCATGCCTTCCCCAATCCTGGTTCCCCGCGTTGCACCCCGCTCGCCTCCTACCCTTCCAGACGATATCCTATTCGGAAAACCGTCTTAATATACTCGTCCCACCCCAACTTTTTGCGTAACCTCTGTATATGGGTATCAAGCGTTCTCGTATCTCCCATAAAAGGCTCATTCCACACTTTCTCGTAGAGCCTGTCACGGTACTGGGCCACATTTTTATTCTGTATCAATTCCACCAACAGGTCAAATTCCTTCACCGTCAGTTCCAACTCCCTGCCATCCCGGTAAGCCTTCCTGGACTCCTGGTTGACCGTTACGTCCGCAAAAGAAAGCACCTTGGTATTCTTCCCATATCTTCTGAGCACCGCCTCCATACGCGCAATCACTTCCCCGCTCTGGAAAGGCTTTACGATATAGTCGTCCGCTCCCATTTTAAGCCCCTGTATACGGTCTTTCACAGTGCCTTTAGCCGTCAGGAAAATTACAGGAATGTCCATGGGTTTTATGTACTCCAACAGTTCGTACCCGTTAATCTCAGGTAACATTATATCTAACAGGACGAAATCAAAGTCCGTATTTTTTTCCAGTAAGTCCGCCGCCTGCTTTCCATCGTAAGCGCATATGCACCGGTATCCTTCGTCGGTCAAATCCATATACAGCAGATTGGCAATCGCCTCGTCGTCTTCCACAATCAGGACATTCATCTTTTTCTCCATTTCTGCGCTGCTTTTGTCTCGGCTTTGCTCAGACACTGCATCGGTAGTTTATTAAGTAGTTATAGAAATCCAGTGTACACTACAGATGTGTCAAAGTTGTGTACTACCGGACGCCCATACTACACGCTAATCATCCATGCCAGAGCAGTTTACTGCAATGACACGCGATGAGAAATTCGCGAAGACGATTTCTCATATGCGGTTAGCGCACATTTAAGGCTCTGACTTAAATTGCCGATTGAAAAATCAGTGCATCAGCATGATTTTTTAATCTACCTGCTCTCTAAGAAACTTTCAAGCAGCCTGCATGCAATAAATTTAGGAGACATCCTCCCCACCGCCAATTCATCCGCCGTAAAATAGACCCAGTTCTGATATACCTTGACCGGAGACATATCTTTTACATAATCTTCCCGTAGGGCGACATATTCTTCCTCTGTAATCTCTTCCTCCTCCACCTTGTCGTCTACTACCATGACATAATAATGGACTTCCTCATTTTCCCCTTCAGAATCTGTAAATCTGGAACAGGTCCGTATAGAATCCTGATAGACAGTTCCCTCTTTCAAATAGTAAAACCCTGTCTCGTCATAGCCGCCAAAGATACCCTCCCTGGTAAAATCATTCCCTTCATAATAAATAATACCCGCTTCATCCTCGTAAGCCTCCGTATATATCCATGTCAAATCAAAGTTCGCTATCCAACTCTTCTTTTCACCGGCACACAGCCGCACAAGAGGCAGTTCCATAAACTCCCCGTCCCCTGTGATACGATAAAAATGATTCTCCGAATATCTGCCTGTTCCCTGATTTAAATTCGCGATTAATTCCAGCCTGCCATCACGGTCCATGTCATAGAATGAGTAACTACTACCGGCCTCTCTCCCATCCCCGCCTGTCAGCCAACGGTCTGCCTGGGCTGCAAATTCTGCCGCCTGTTCATATGCCCGGTTGATATTCCCAATAGATTCTTCCGTCAACGGACGGTATGCTACATCCATCCTGCACCATTCAGGTATTGTCTCCTCCACCCAAGCGTCATACTCTTCCTGGTTGAGCGCAACCACACCATCGCTGTCCACAGTCTCTCCCTCTTCCAAAATATAATAGAGTATGCCGTCTTTGTCCGTATCAAGTTCAATGGGAAATCCCTCCTCATAGACATGCCCGTCCCACGATTCCACATAATACCGTATTTCATAACGAGCCCCATCGGCATCATATTCATATAGTGCATAGGGCCACGTCCCTCTGCCCTCGGGGTCTTTTCCATGGTTATGTGAAAAGGATGCCCGCACAAACCCATTACTATAATAGGTGGTATTTACCCACTCTACAAATTTCTCATACAATACACCGGTTGTATCGTCATAACCATAGACGACCTCGCACATACCTGCCATATTGCTTGTGCTAAAATTAAAAATCAGTTCTTGTGTCCCGTCGCCGTCCACATCCGATATAGCAAAATAGTTGTCGTCAAAACAAACGCTCCCGTCAGCCGGATGTTCCTGGTATTCCCTACCATTAAAATCCCTGTGCTCTGTCCGTATCTGCTTCAGGGTATCCACATATTTGGCATAGGGCTGCGGCAATTCCCCGCTATTCTCTATTGCCTCCTCATCTGTCTGCCTTATGCCGCCCGCCGCATTTTTCTTCTCTTCCTCCAAATTCTTTCGCTCTGTCTTCCCGTCAAAAAATAAAAGAATCTGTTCATCCGCCTGCTCTGACCCGGATAAAATGACTTCCACATAGTCTTCATTCCATGTAACCTTCCATATACTTTCCCGGATACCCGCACCGTCATCGAATATATGAAAGCTGTTCTTTGACACTGCTCTATTCCCCTCTTTGAGAAGCAAACGTCCCTCTGCAGACCCAAAAGGCCACTGGGCTTCCCCGACGGCCTGTAAGGTTAATTCATATTCACCGTCAGGGGAAAAGGATTTAGTAACTTCCGTTATTTTATACTTTGTGCGATAGACGTAACCTCCCCAAAGAATCCCCGCCATCACGAAAACCGTTCCAATAACACACGCTATAGTTTTCGCCGCTTTCTTCAACCTTCTCTCCGTCTTCCGGTAAGTCTCTTCCCATTCCTGCTCTGTCATATTTTCTCCATTTCTGCGCCGCTTGCGTCCCAACTTTATTAGGACGGCTCACTTTATTTCTTCCCACTCTTCTGCCGTCAAACGCTCTGTATGCCACCCTGTGCCATAATCATCCATAGAAGGGATTTTCTTGTTTGACACATACTGGAATTTCCCGTCTTCTAACCTACGTACTGTCACCTCATGGGTAAACGCCCTGGACGTCCCCTCCTCCGGATACACCCCGTTGACGGTAAGCGTAACCGTCCCATCATTATTTTCGGTATAATCCGTCACTTCCGGATAGGGTATATTGGGATATTCCGTTTCGTAAAATCCCCTGGGGCTATATTCGTATGCCCTGTCTTTTGCACAATATACAGTCTTTGAACGAAGCATCTCGGGTTTCACCGGTAAGTACTCCATAATCACCGTCTCAAATTCTTCTTCCGGTATGGAATAAACTGCCCTGACTCTCACATCCTGTTCCGCAATATAGGGCACAGGCTGTCCATAAATTGTCGGATAAAATATGTCGAACAAGTCATAAAAATCCAATTCACCATAATCTTCTTCGTTCCAATCGCAGAGAAACATATTATTTCTCCTATAGCCAACCGGAAGAATATACTTGCGGTTCATCTCCCTGCACCGCGCATCCAGCGGCTCTATGCGAAGCGCCGTAATTTCCGGCACATCACTCATTGTGAGCACATAGGATTGTTGTGAGTAACTGCTGCCCGTAAATATGAAATACCCCTCCTCCGTAAGTTCCCAGGAATCCACCGCATAACTGACGGCTATGCCGTTTTCAAAACATCCGTTATGATACTGCCGGTACTCTTTTACAACGCTTATCTGTCCCTCCTCCGCACACAGACAATACGCCGTAAATCCTCCGTTAGCCGCAACCACAACGACTGTCAGCTCCGCTTTCTCCATCTGCCTTGCCGCCTGACAAAACTGCAGCACCCGCTCCGCTCCTGTCATATCTATCTGATTTTCGCTGTCCACCGCCGTATAGCCACAATCTCCAAGCCTCCTTACGATACGCTCAGTGACTTCCAAACTACCCAAAGTCCCTTCCCCGGCAGCTTCATCACAAATATCCTGATAGCATTGGGCCATTTCTCCCACTTCTAAACGGCTATCTCCTGTGTCTGCCCTATTGCCGCTGTCCGCTGCATCAAGTACGCCCTCTCCCTTTTCTATACCAGGCCCCTCCGTTATGGAAGCAATGTCACTGTTTCTTTCCATATTGCCTCCCCTGTTATCATGACTGCCGCACCCCGACAGGACAACCGATGCGGCAGCCACTGCCGCCAATACATAACAATAAATTGTCCGATTCATTTTTTCTCCATTTCCATAACATTTTCGTTTGAATAAGATTCTTAACACTTTCCTTGACAGAACAAACAGCCCCGCCACGTGCGGCAGGGCTGTTCTTTATTATCTTATTCTTTGACAGTCTCCGCAAGAATCCTCACACACCTGTCAATCCCGAGCCTCCCGGCATTCAGGTATAACTCATAATACTCAGGGGCTCCCCACACCCAGTTGGTCACTGAATTGTAGAAGCCGCTTCTTCTCTTGTCATTCTTCTTCAGTGCATTCTCGGCTTCCGCACCGTCTATTCCTTCCTTCTTGATAGCCCTCTGTATCCTTTTGCTCTTATCCGAGTCGATGAACACTTTCAGGTTATTGTCTTTTTCCCGGAGGATATATCCTGAAGCCCTTCCTACAATCACGCAGTTCCCCTTTTCGGCAATCTCCTCAATAATGCGTTTCTCTTCAAGAAACAGTTTATCCGCCAAGGGTAAGGACTTACTGTTAGATGTCCCGCCAAAAGCCGTTTTGGAAAGATTGAACAGGACTCCGCCGGAACTGCTCTCCTCCAATCCTTCAATCTGATGGAAAGATATGCCAAGGTTTTTCGCCGCTTCTATGAGGATATTCCTGTCGTGAAATTCATAGCCGAGCTCTGCAGCCAGTTTCTTGCCAATCTCATTGCCTCCACTGGCATATCGGCGTTCTATCGTTACAATATTATACATAAGCAAACCCCCTTTATTCTGTTTTCCAAAAGGTATACTTATATTATAGTCTTTCTATTCGCATATCTCAATCAAATTTTCAGAAAATTTAATTGTAATCTACCCAACGCATCTCCATAGGCGCCAAGTCAAGCCGCTCCACCATCTTGCCATACACATAAAGCTGCGTCTGTTTCGGCTCCTTGGAGTTGTTGATAACGGCAATCTTCCCGCTCTTCTCAAATACCGCCAATTCTGTCTCCACGTTGGTCACATAGAACTTCTTCATCTCTTCTTCCTGGTGGGCCGCATAATAGATGGCACGCAGCAAAATACGGCAATTCTGGGGCGAGTAGGGAAGTCCGGTGAAATAGACGCTCCTTCCTTTTCCGTAGGCATTGACTACCAGGCGGCTGTATTTGCCGTCCATATTCAGAATCTGGTAATTCTCTCCCTGGGCGTAAATCCGGCTCTTGCCTTCGCCGAAATCAATTTCCCCTTCTATGTCTTCCAGAATAAAATGTTCGCTGTCCATCTCGTTATACTTATCCGTGCTCATGGAAAAACCAAGTTCCCTGTCCACGCCAAGCACATCGCTCAACTGGAAGTAACGCCCCTGATACTGGCAGGCGCTTGGCTCACCCACACCGATGAAACCGCCGCCCTCGTCCACGAACTTGCGTATCGCACACACCACCTGTTCATCTTTCCAATTCTCGGCGCCGCTCCATGAAGTGTATGCATCCCCCGCATTGATAATCACCTTGATGGCTGGGTCAATCCCTTCCCTGACCTGGTCAAAAGTAATAAATTCCACATCAATCGGCATACCGCTCAAGCACTCAATCACACCCACATAGGAATAGATTTCCCGATACCAAAGGGCATGGTGCACCTGGTTCGCCATCCATCTTCTCAGATTGCCCCAACAGTTCAGGATTCCCACTTTAAAAGGAGCCATGTAGGCTTTCGTCCCCTGCATATTCTCATGGATTTGGCGAAACTCATTTACTACCTTGCTTATCTGGTCAATAAATCCGGGCCACTCGCTTGCCAGTTTCAGATAACCGCCGTACCCGATTCTGTCAAGAGGTGAACGCAGAATCGCCCTCCTTGCTTTCATCCAATTGTCCTGGGCCTCCCCGATAGGGTCGCCGCCCTCGGTAAACACATCCGGGAAGAAATAAGGAAGCAACCTCCCTTCCGTATATTTCACGCCCTGGATATCGGAAATCATGCGCAGCGTAACGCCGTCTCCCACGGAACCAACCACAGCATCCAACCCGATATTCTTGAAATATTTCCCGAAAGGTTCCGTTCCAATCCAATGGTCTCCCAGGAACATCATGGCTTCCTTTCCGTAACTGTGGACAATGTCTACAAGCTCCTTGGCCAGTTTGGACACTTCAATCTGCTGGAACTCGATAAAATCCCGAAACTCTTTAGATGGCACACGGAAAATAGAGTTATGATAACCCTGGTCCACGATAAATTCCGGGCGGAATTTATATCCTGCCCATTTTTCAAACTGCTCTAAAATGTATGGGCTGACACTGGCGCTGTAGCCGAACCATTCCACGAATTTTTCCCGCTTCTTATCATCAAAAGTAAGCGTAAACTGGTGGAAAAATGTAGTAAACCTCACCACGTCCACATCCGGATTGTCCTCGCACCATTTTCTCAGTTTCTCTTTCACATATACTTGGGTCTTAGGCTGTCTCACATCAAAAGTAAGTTGGTGGGGCGCATCCTTCCAGTCATTGGTAATAAAATTATACATATGCACAGGGTCCCAGATTAAGAAAGCCAGGAAACTTACCGTATACTGGTGGTAAGGAACCGTCTCAATCACTACCTCGCCCGTCTGCGCGTCATACTCCCATTTATCTGTGGAAACCACTTCCCCTGTGGTCCTGTCGATAACTTCCCACCATCTTTTCGGGTCGTCGATTGTGTTGACTTTAAGCTGCTCCGTATGGAAACCCTTCATTAATTCTATGCGCAAGCTCTCCCCTTTAGCCGTCACACGGTCACTAATCAGATACTCCTGCTGTATTTCCTCCGGATTGTTCATCGCCCATTCATTGTCTTTCCTGGTCGTGTAATAGGTGGCATAAATCTTGGCATCTTGGCTAAGAAGTTCCTGCGGCATATTCGTGCCGTCACAGTCCCTCAAAGCGTCTGCGCCAAGCAATTTCTTTAACCGTATGGTCTCATCCACCATATCCACATCCGTCGGCAGCGTCAGCCTGCCTGTCGTTTCATAGTTCATAGTTACCCCCGTTCCGAGGCCACCGCCTCTGTTGTTTTTTGTTATAACTCCTTATATTTATGTAGTAATACTACACCCCATCCTGCTTATTGTATCCGCTAAATCCTTTCGTGTACACATTGGTAAGATGATTTTTATAATATTATATCTATGTTATTGTACATCGTCAAATAGTTATCATCATAATTGAACATACAATAAAAAGACTCCCGCTTCATTTTGCGACAGTCTTTTAACCCGCTATCTCCAACTTACACTATCCCGAGCACCGTACCAATCCAATAGACAAGCCCAAGTCCCCAACTGGTGACAATACCGAACAAAATTACCGGGCCCGCTATCGTAAATATCTTACAGCCTATACCGAATACCTGTCCCTCTTTCTGGTATTCGATTGCCGCGGAGGCAATGGAATTTGCGAATCCTGTAATCGGCACAAGCGCGCCTCCGCCACCCCACTCCACCAATTTAGGATATAGATTGAATCCGGTTAGAAGCACGCTTGCCAGCACCAACAGCATAGAGCACCAGGAACCTGCAGTCTCTTTATCAAGTCCCATCTTATTGGTTGCGTAATTCAATATGCACTGCCCTAGCAGGCAGATGATGCCTCCCACCACGAAGGCCTTAATCATCTGACGCGGCAGGCTGTATTTCGGCGTTACCTGCTCCACATGCTCCCTGTAGTCTTTCTCTCTTTTTTGTTGTATCGTCTGCGGTTTCTGATTATTCTGCGCCATATTCCCTATTCCTTTCTTCCTTTTTTATTGATTACCCTCAGCGGACAAAGAGACATACGCCCTGCACCATGTCATTTAACAGTTTACAAAAGCATCACCCACCATATAAAAACACTTGTTGTGTAAAGTAAAGCAGGCTTCCAACAAGCTTCCCTAACGCCACTGCCAGAATCGCAATGCCAAGGCCGTGCCGGAAACCGATTCTTCTGGAAAAGATGGGTATCGTGTCAAGCATCTCTGCTATGGCAAGCGCCAGGCACCCTACGAAAATGCCTGCAAACAAACCGAAAACTATCAAAAACACGGTTGCTGCAAGGTTCCAAACGCCTTCCGTCGCCCCGCTGCCGAACACCTTATGCTCCCGCACATATTCCCCTATCATACCCCATTCGCTGAATATACTGAAAAATCCACCCGCGAGCGTCCCGAACACCACCATCTCTTCCAACACGAATATTTTACGGGCCACATGCATTTTGCCCGCAAACCGCGGAATCAATCCCACCGAAATCAACACCGTAAACACTCCGGCCGATACGATTAACCCGCTGCTTACCCCGATAATTCCAAGAAGTAACTGTTTTAAAAGCATATGCTGTATTTCCTTTCATTGCCCCGGCATCCCAACCTCATGCCCCACTAGTTGACATCTATCATTTTGCCTTCCCTGTCGGCCGTCTCAATCAACGCCTTATTCACATCCTCTTCATACACGCGCATCTCTACCTCGATGGGCGTGGGGTCTTTCGTTATCCGTCTTCCGCCGATGTGGTTGAAGAATACAATAATGCCGATGGCCAGTCCTGCAGAATAAGCCAGTTCCAAAACACCGTATCCATCCCCCTGCCGGCCCATGACCATCTCGTAAACCTTCGTGAATACATCATTGATACCGATATCATTGTGGAAAGCCATGATGGTAAAGGCTGTTCCGAAAAAACTGACCATGGCAACGAATGCCAGTTTCATAAACTGCCGGAGCCCTTTATGCTTGTCCACATTGATGTATTCCACCAACACTGCCGGCTCTCCGATGCTCTCCACCGAAGCCTGCGGACATACTTTGTTGATTTCCTCAATCACTTTTAGTAGGCTGATTACCTGGCGTTTGGGCTTCTCATCCTTGAAACGGTGCAGTTTGATTGCTTTCACCTTCGCCAATACATGTTCGTCACTGCACACCAGCTTTCCGATATCCTTTATATAGACATCTTCCGACTGTAGCTCTACGTTTTGTTCTGCTTTGATATATATTGTGGTGCTGTTGGTTGACATAATATTTCTTCCTCTATCAATCCTCTTTTTCCGTGTTAGTATAATATCTTCGGATTATTTTTATACATAAAAAAACGAGCTTCGCTCGTTTGCGAGCTTCACTCGTTTGCGAGATTTGCCTCCGGCAAACTCGGATAAGCGGAGGAATTTCCTATACCATAAAAAAATTGACCTTAGCGGTCAATTTTTCACTTTGTTTTGCTACCATATATACTCCATCAAAAAACCGATAATATCTCCTTGCAATACCACTCCTCGTCTGTCTGCCTGATATCATCTCCCTGCTCTATAATCGGATGGTCCGCATCGTTTAAGGGAATATACAGTATTTTACCGCGTCTGCCGTCAGACATCACGACCTGTTTATCCGTATAGTTCTCCCTCATGTTTTTTAAAAACTGAATGACCAGGCTCCGGTCCAATCCCTCAAATTCCTCCGTATAAAACATATCAAACACATTTAACGGAAGCTTGGCCTGTTTATAACTTCTGGCCGACACCATCGCGTCATAGATATCGGAAATTGCCGTAATCCTCGCACACAGTTCAATCTCGTCCCCGGCTATTCCGTCGGGATAGCCCATCCCTGAAAGCTTTTCATGATGGTGTCTTGCCGCCTGCCTGACACTGTCGTCAAATTTATCTTTAAGCAGTTCGTCGGAATAGACCGGATGCATCCGCATAATCTCCATCTCTTCCTGCGTCAGCCGCCGGGGCGCATTTAGTATTTCCTCCGGTATCATCGTCTTGCCGATATCATGGAGGAGTCCCGCCAGAACCAGCGTATGCACTTCCTCCTTCGGCAGATGAAGCCATTCCGCCTGCATACCATTCAGAAATGCCACGTTGAGAGAATGGCGTTGTAGTCCCTCGTCCATGGGTCTTGGAAAATTGATACAGGACAGTATGGTCGCAGGGTCAAAATGGTCCAGTTTACTCGCAACCTCTTTGATTAAAGGCTTCATCCTCTCGTTGCTGAGCCATCCTTCGTAATCCGTCCGCTGAAAAAGATTACCCAAGTTCTGGTGCAGACGCGTATAACCGGCGTTCTGCTCCGTAGCTCTCTGGCGTACATCCTGCGGGGTGTGTGCATCCATCATGATTTCCAGATATGTATCTTCATACACCATGACATTTTTATTTTCCCCATAAAAGCCCATCAGTTTATTCAGTTTAGCCTTCGTGACCGTCTCCCCTTTCGGGAGCAGCATCACTTTTCCCGCATAATTAAAAAGGTCATCGCTCAGCACAAGCCCGTCCCAGAGATATTCAACCGGAAGCATCTTTAACTTTTTAGAGCTCATCTCTTGTCCTCCGCCCTCAATCCTCTTCAATCCTAATACCACTGATTCGGCATCCGTATTCCTCAGTCAGCATATTGCTATTCTGTATCCTGACAATCTCGCAATTAACCTCTATAACATTTTCGTCTGTCACGAGAGTCAGCGCAAAACTATCCCCGATATGGAAACATCCCTCATCGGCCTGCATCAATACGCCGTTCGCACTCATGTTGATTGTCTGGATATGTATGGGTTTGCGCAGCTGTATCTGTCTGCCTCCAATAAATATCCCCTTGATTTCCCCGGACAATGCCACCGGATATCTTGTTCTTGCCCTATCCTCTTTCTCCTTGCTCCTGCCAAGGAATACCTCAACCTCATTCTCAACCACAGCCCCCCGTATCGTACCGGAAAATTCATAAAGGCAATGTTTTGCAAAAACAAAAGCCGTAATCTTATAATATTTCTTAATCCTCAGACTGTCCGCCCTGATAATGACAGAATTCCTCACACTGTTGAACCGGATAATTCTCGTATCGGCAATGGTTTTACCATCCTCTGTATTTTTGATAAGTATTCTACGGTTTTTCATTGTACTGTCATTCATCTGTCCCGTATCCTTTGATTTCTCAATCTAATCCCCATGCATACCGCAAGCTTGCTTGTGGTACTGCTTAAATAGAAAATTGAAAGATTACTAATTTTTCAATCTATGACTTCATACTGCAGCATTTCATACCGCAATTTTGTCCCCTCCATAATCTCAGAGGGAAGCAGCGCCCTCGCTACCAGTTTTGTTTCGTCACTCTCCACATCGGTTCTTTTCAGGTTCGCATAATCCCCGTCAATACTGACTACCACATATTGAAATGTATTCATCCCTGCCTCCCCCTTCCGGATATATTGTATTTCATTTCTCCGTGTCCAAATTGTCACAATCGGATTGTTTTATAAATCTAAAGGATTTCTATTTATCTTACCATACTTCCTCTCTTAGTTGCAACAAAATACGTTTCTCCATACGGCTGACTTGCACTTGACTGATTCCCATGAACTTTGCTACCTCCACCTGTGTCTTATCCTGGAAATACCGCATACGTATCAGTTCCCTCGCCTGCTCATCCAGTTTCCCCAAAAGCTGTTCAAGGAGCATATGGTTTAATACTTTTTCCTTCTCCGTATCTTCCCCGGCGCCTCCGCTGTTCGTCACTGTCTGCCCCACACTGGAAAAGTTTACGCCTCCGCTTCCGCTTACAATCTGGTCCACCAGGTAAATTTCATTCCCGTCGGACTGGTAAACAGACTTATAGATAGATTCTACTTCCACATTGGCGTCCATAGCCATCACGATATCTTCCACGGAAAGCCCGGTAGCCTCGGACAGCTCCTGTAAAGTCGCTTCCCTGCCGTATTCCTGTGAAAGCCGGCCGGCAGCCTGTTTTACTTTCCACCCGTTCTCCTTCAATGTACGGCTGACTTTAACCATGCCGTCATCCCGTAAGAAGCGTTTGATTTCCCCCTGTATCATTGGCACCGCATAGGTCGAAAAGCGCACGTCATAGCGTAAGTCAAACTTGTCTATCGCCTTCATCAACCCAATACACCCTATCTGGAACAAATCTTCCATATCGTACCCCCGTCCTGCAAAGCGCTTCACGATATGGCGCACCAGTCCGAGATTATCCTCTATCAGTCTCTCTCTTGCCTCTTTATCTCCTGCCTGTGATTGTTCAATTAATATGGCAGTCTCTTCCATCGGCTATTCCTCACTGTCTATCCATGAACTCAGCCCGATTTTCTTATACATCGTGACTAACGTTCCCCTGTCAGGCTCGGAATGCACCTCCAGATTATCCATAAACGCTTCCATGAAAGCAAACCCCATACCTGAACGCTCAAGCTCCGGCCTGGATGTATAGAGAGGCTCCATAGCCATCTTGATATCTGCAATGCCCACACCATGGTCCCCAACCTCCACTTTCAGCACATCACCAATCAACGTACAATTCATATGCACTTTATCATCCAGACTGTTGCGGTTTTCATACCCATGGATAACCGCATTCGTCACGGCCTCGGAAATGGCTGTCTTCACATCCGCCAGCTCCTCCAGCGTCGGATTTAACGGTGTAATAAACGCCGCAACCGCCATCCTGGCAAAGGCTTCATTATCCGATACTGCCGCAAACTCAATCCGCATCTCATTTGTAATCCTTGATGTATCTTTCTTTTCTATGATTTCTATCATTTTGCCCTCCTTCACATTATGCCTTGTCCATAATCTCCACAATATTCTGCAGTCCCGACAACAGCAAAATCCTCCTGATTCTATGGTCCGTGTTAATGGCATACACCTTGCCGCCGAAACAGGAAATTTTTTTATACCGTCCTAAGATAATCCCAATGCCGGAACTGTCCATAAAAGTTGTCTTCTCAAAATCAAAAACCACATTTCCCACCTTCTTCGACAGAATATACCTGTCCGCTTTAGTACTTATGTCGACCGATTTGTGATGGTCTATTTCATCCGGCATTCTTATCATTAGATAGTTGTCAATCACTTTAAAATCATCCATATTATGTAAACTCCTTTCTTTAATCTTCCCTATCATCCGCCTCTACACGAAGAGAAAGGACATGGCTTTTGCCATGTCCTTTCTCTTCCGTGTCTCTATATTTTATCTTTACTGTGCATTCTCCATCTCTTCCAGAAATGTCACGGATTTACGCGCCTTCTCCGTCCCCGGGAACAACTCAATTACCTGCCTGTAAGCCTCTTTCGCCTTAGCCTGCTCTCCTGCATATTTATAGGAATTGGCAAGATTGTAGAGCGCGTCACCGTTGTTGGCGTCATACTTGTACGCCTTCTCCAAGTTCGCAATTGCATCCGCATAATTCTCCTGCCTGTAAGCCTCATACCCATCGTCATAATATGACTTGGCGATATCGGGGCCAAGCAATGCAAGCAATGTATTGTACAAATTCTCGAATGCTTCCGAATTGTTTGTCTCACCTTCCGCATTCTGTGTTTCGATTTCTTCCAAATAATCCGCCACCACGGTGACTTCCTCAGGATTGGTCAAATATGCGCCTGCCGCCTTCATCAGGCTGTCCACCGAGCGTAGTGTGCCGTCTGTTCCTAAATATGCCTCCAAATCTTGCTGCAGATTGTTATTGCTCTCCGTCAATTGCTCTACCTGGAGCTGCAGCTCATCTATTGTGGCCGTCTTTGCGTCGGACTGTTCACTGACCTTGCGCAAATTCTCATCCACGCTTGCCTTCGCCGTCTGAATCCTGGCAGGCAGGATGAGGAATACGGCAATCGCCACACCTATCAGCATACCAAGGCCCAGATTAAGCAGTGATGTGACCCCTTTGCCCTCCTTCATATTCACGGGCTGTATGATTGTCTCATTGCCGCTCTGATACTTGACAATGTCTTCTGATTTATGCTTCTTCTTCGACGGATTCTTGACACCATCCTCAGGCATAAGCATCTCGTCTACTTCTTTCAGATACCGTAACGTCGCTATATTGTTCGTATCTATCTCAATACACTTGGTCAGTTCCCTCTTGGCTTTCTCCCATTCTTCATTATTGATAAAAAGAAGTGCCAGAAGCTGGTGCGCCCTGATAAACCTGGGATTTAAGGACAACACCTTCCTAAGCTGTATCACCGCCAAATCCAGACTGTCCTGGTTGCAGTAGGTAAGCGCCTGGTTGTATTTCTTGATTGTCTGATTGATGGCATCCAGACGGTTTTGGTTCGTCTGAATCATATCAATATAATCATCCGCTATATTTTTCTTCGGGCGCAGGTTCTTACTGATTACCCACTCGCTCAGGGCCGCCACTACCTCGCCGGTCTCAAAATATACAAGCCCCAGTAAATTCCTCGCCTCCACATTATTCTTATTAAACTTCAGACTCTGCCGCAAACTGGTAATCGCACCTGTTAAATCCCTGACATTGGCCCGCTCCAATCCTTCATTATAAAAGCGGTTGGATATATACATAATCTTCTTATATAGGGCTACATCGGCACCACAGCTCGTGCAAAAATCATGTTCGGACAAATTACATCCACACTGATAACAAATCATCTATGCCAAACCCCTATTCTTCGTCCGTCTTCTTCGATTCCTTGACAATCTTGACCATCAAATCGGCCATATCCGTCAAATCCTGGTTATAAATTGCTTCCTCCGCATCCTCAACCTCCAGGCTAGGATGGAACTTTTTCAACTCTTCTTCAAAATTAATCATGCCGAGGCCTCCTCAAAAGGGCTTTCATCTCGCCCGCCAAATATAATGAACCGGCAATATACACTCTGTCCCCGTCATCTCTCCCAAGCACAAACTCCCGGAAAGCCGCCTCCAGGCTTCCATAAGCTTTACATGCAAATCCTGTATACTGCCTATAAGAATCTTCCAGTACGTCAAGCGGCAGGGCACGCGCACACGTAAGCTCCACCACCCCAATTTCATCAAACAGCCCGGATAGGGCTACTTCTTCTATCACGGCCTGGTACTGTTTATCCTGCACCATGGAAAAAAGCAGTTTCCTTCTCCCCTGGCAATGCCGTAATTTTACCGCCTCCAAAAAAGCCTGTATGCCGTCTGCATTATGGGCGCCGTCCAAGTATACCGACGGTAGGATTTCTTCCATCCTGCCCTCCCATACCATCTCCCGTATTCCCTCCTGCATGGCAAAAACCGTAATCCTCTTATCCCCAAGCCGCTCCAACGCCTCAAGCGCCAGGACGGCATTCTCAATCTGATAAACTGCTAAAGTAGACACAGTAAAACCAATATAATCATAATAGTGTAAATGGAGAGAAAAATCAATCGTTTTATTCCGAATCTTTATTTCTTTTATCGCACTCTTATATACAGGCACCGTCTTGGCGCCAACCGCCTTGGCACATTCCTCAATCTGCCATGCAACTTCCTTTTGTCTGACAGGATATACCGTTGGCACATGGCAGCGCATTATGCCCGCTTTCTCCGCAGCAATCTGTTGCAGCGTATTCCCTAAAAATTCCATATGGTCATACCCAATGGATGTGATGACACACAGCTCCTTCTTGTCCACAGCATTGGTGGCGTCTAACCTGCCGCCCAACCCTGTCTCCAAAACCACATACTCAAGCCCTGCCCGCTGAAAAAAGACCATCGCCATAAAAAACAAAAATTCAAAAAAGCTAGGATGGTAAGATACCTCCTTAAGTTCCTGCGGCAGTGTTGCAAGTTTGTCTATCACCGCGTAAAAGGCTTCCAAGAACTCCTGTTTCGTGGCTATTTCCCCGTCAGCCACAAGCCGCTCCCTCATCGTCACCAGATGTGGCGAAATAAACATCCCAGCGCGGATATGCGCCTTTTTAAATACCGAACACAAATAAGCACAAACGGAACCTTTTCCGTTTGTGCCTGCTATGTGTATCACCTTACAATTCTGTGCCGGATTCCCCAGATGACTTAGAAACCTTCTGGTATTCTCCAAGCTGTTCTTACCGGTATGCTTCGGAATATTATTGATATACTCTTCTGCCTCCCCGTAAGTATAGATTCTCTCTGCCATATTTTATTTCCGCTTTCCTGGTATCAATGGCTGACAATTACCGAACCTTCTATCAAGCCTCTGTCGGCAGTGTATTTCATGAAACAAGTGTTCCTGTCCATCACCATCTGCTCCGCATTGATGGAGATAATCACATTGCGGTACAGATTACCATCAATCCTGATATAAGCGCCTTTGCTCTTCTCCATGGTCTCCTCTAAAGTCTCCCGCTCCCGTCCTATCTTATCCAGTTCCTCGAAATACAAGTCCTTTAACTTATTCCACTCGGACAGCTTCGCCTCCGTGGCGGCGGATGTACTGGAGCCCCGCATACGTTTCTCCCGGAGCGCATCGGTCATAGTCTCCACCAGCTCCGATATCTTATCTTTCGTCTCCCGCTCCCTGCGTCTTACATCAATCAGACGCTCATAGGCTTCCGCCTCGTAACCGCAGTGCAGCACTGTCTTAACCTCCACGTCACTGCCCGCAGCCATCGCCTCAATTCCCTTAAGCCCATGGACATAGCCGCCGATAATGACGCCTTTCTTACCCGTGGCAACTACCTTATCCTTGGCTGTTATCTGCGCATTCAACATGGTGTTGGAATGCACGGAACCGCCCGCATCCACCACGGTATTCTCTATGAAATCCGCAAAAACACTTCCCCTGGCAGAAATCTTACCTCCACCCTGGATGCCACGGCTAAGTATCACGTCGCCGCCCGCAAAAAGCGTGGCGCTTCCGGTCGTTCCATGGACCTCTATGTTACGCCCTGCCCTGATAGTGACGCCGCTTTCCACATTGCCGTTGATAATCACATCGCCAAAAAACTCGATTTTGCCGATAATCATATTCACGTCGCCCATAATTTCATGGACATTCTGGATGTCAACTTTGCCGTTCTTAACTTCTATCTTGCCGTCGGACTGTGCATAATATTCATTATTCTCCCGCTGGATGCCCTTGCCCCGCATAGGCGGCAAATCCCTGGCAGGTTTCACTTTCATCTCCGTACCGCGCACCGTATAGCCGTCCGTGCCCTGCACCGCATAATGGTAAACTGCGACTTTATCGCCTTTCTTCACATTCTGGAGCGCGCTCACATTCGTATAGTCCACGGTTCCGTCTTCCCTAATCTTAGGAACCCCATATTCTTCCGGGGAGAAAAGATACTCAAAATAACCGTCCTGTCCCTCCACAATCTGGGCGCCTTTCGCCACCAGAACCTCCCTGTCATAGACTTGCTTCTTCACCATGGCAGACAGGTTCGAGCTGTGGTATCCTCTCACCACGCCGCTCCGCTCCAGATATGTTATCAGTTCATTCTTGGAATAAATCTGTCCACGGTCAGGCGGTGCCAGATAAAGCCACGCCGCCATCTCATCCTCGTCTACCCGTAAATATGTGCCTTTCGCCAGATTCGTGCCGTGAGAATCCCAACCGTCTTCCTCCTGCGTCCCTGTCTTTCCCAGAAGCTCATCCTGTAATTCCGCTATAGACGCCCCACCAGGCTGCGACGCCCTTGACATGGCATTCTTCAATTTGTTCATCTGTTCCGGAGAAAATTTTATTCCGCTCACGTGACTCACCCCACTTTCCCGCGGTTCACAATCATATGATACTTTAATAACCCAAAACAATCTATGCCGTGCGGTACACCGTCAAATAAGTACACCGCACGACAGCTTTTACAATAAAATGTTCGATGCATATAGTTTTCACAACAACTTATTATTACTTTACACCATATCGCCGGACTTTTCCAGTCCCAAAAATAAAATCATTATGAAGTTTCTACCATTTCCGGGCTACACCATATATCCGCCGGCTCTCTTTATAGCCCAAGCTGTCCCAGACGCTCTCTTACCTGTGCGAGCATCTGCGTATACTTCTCCAGTTTTGCGCGTTCCTCCGCCACCTTCGCTTCCGGCGCCTTGGACATAAACTTCTCGTTACTCAGCATGCCGTTCACACGGGAAAGTTCTCCGTGCAGGCGCTTTTCTTCCTTCTGCAGACGTTCAATTTCCTGGGCGATGTCAACCAATTCCGCAAAAGGAATATAGACCGTAGCCTGCGGAATGACAACGGACACCGCATCCCCGGCTATGCCCGCCTTGTCTGCCTGTACCGTCACCCCGGAAGCTCCCGCAAGGGATGCAAAGAACAAACTTCCTTCTTCAAAGACCTTCCTCACCGTCTCTAAACTGCTGACAACATACACGGCCGCCTTCCTGCTGGGAGCCACATTCATCTGCGTGCGCACATTCCTGATACCCCGCACCGCTTCCTTAATCAGTCCGATTGCCTCTTCCTCCGCCCGATAATCCCTCTCCGGTATGAACACAGGCCACTCGGATATCATGACGGACTCTTCCTCGCTCTGCACGGTACAGAAGATTTCCTCCGTGATAAACGGCATATACGGATGCAGAAGCTTCAGCGCGTCAAGCAGTACATTTTTTAACGTCCAAAGCGCAGCGTTGTTACTGTCCTGAGCCTGTGAGTCTTTCTGGTACAGACGAGGTTTCACCATCTCAATATACCAGTCGCAGAACTCATCCCAGATAAAGTCATACACCTTCTGCACTGCGATGCCAAGCTCATAATGCTCGATATTGTCCGTCACATCCCGGATAAGCGTATTTAACTTCGATAAAATCCATTTATCCGCCGGCTCTAAATACTGCTTCATCTCATCATATGAAACTTCCCACCCGCGGGTGCCTGTCTTTTCCTGCGCCTGTTCCATATTCATCATAATAAACCTAGAAGCATTCCATACCTTATTGGCAAAATTGCGGCTCGCCTCCACTCTTTCATAGTAGAAGCGCATATCATTGCCCGGCGCGTTGCCTGTAACCAGCGTCAGACGCAACGCGTCCGCGCCGTACTGCTCGATAATCTCAAGCGGGTCGATACCGTTGCCTAGGGATTTGCTCATCTTGCGTCCCTGGGAATCCCTCACCAGACCATGGAACAATACCGTGTGGAAAGGTTTGTCCCCCATCTGCTCATATCCCGAGAAAATCATGCGGATTACCCAGAAGAAAATAATGTCATAGCCTGTCACGAGCACATCCGTAGGATAGAAATATTTCAAGTCCTCCGTCATCTCGGGCCATCCTAATGTGGAAAAAGGCCACAGTGCGGAAGAGAACCATGTATCAAGCGTATCTTCATCCTGGGTAAAATGCGTACCGCCGCACTTCGGACATGTGCCCGGCACTTCCCTTGCCACCACAATCTCCCCGCATCCGTCACAGTAGTACGCCGGAATACGATGTCCCCACCATAACTGTCTGCTGATGCACCAGTCGCGGATATTATCCGTCCAGTTAAAGTAAGTCTTATCCATGCGCTCCGGAATCAGCTTAATCTCACCCTTCTTCACGGCTTCCACCGCGGGTTTAATCAACTCATTCATCTTCACGAACCACTGCTTCTTAATCATCGGCTCGATGGTCGTCTTGCAGCGGTCATGGGTTCCCACATTGTGGGAATAGTCCTCGATGCGCACCAAAAGACCTTCCGCCTTTAATTCTTCCACAATCTGTTTTCTCGCCTCATAGCGGTCCAGGCCTTCATACTTCCCGCCGTTTGCGTTGATGGTGGCATCGTCATTGAGAATATTGACCTCCGGCAAATTGTGCCTCTTGCCTACCTCGAAGTCATTCGGGTCATGGGCAGGCGTAATCTTAACGACGCCTGTTCCAAATTCCATGTCTACATACTCGTCTTCCACTACCGGAATCGGCTTGTTGACAATCGGAAGCCATACCTGCCTTCCTTTTAAATAAGCATATCTATCGTCACCGGGATTTACAGCCACCGCCGTATCGCCCAACATCGTCTCCGGACGGGTGGTCGCAAACTCCAAAAACTCCGTCTTGCTAGGCTGCCCGTTCTCGTCCACAAGCGGATACTTGATGTGCCAGAAATGCCCTGCCTGCTCTTCGTACTCCACCTCAGCATCGGAAATAGAAGTATTACATACCGGACACCAGTTAATAATCCTGCTGCCTTTATAAATCCATCCTTTCTCATGCATCTTGCAGAACACTTCCGTGACCGCCTTGTTGCAGCCCTCGTCCATGGTGAACCGCTCTCTGTCCCAATCGCAGGAGGAGCCTAACTTCTTAAGCTGGCTGATAATGCGCCCGCCGTACTCTTCTTTCCATGCCCAGGCACGCTTCAGGAATCCCTCGCGTCCCAAGTCCTCTTTCGAGATACCCTCTTCTTTCAATGTCTCAATAATCTTTACTTCCGTGGCGATGGACGCATGGTCCGTCCCCGGCTGCCAGAGCGCATTGTACCCTTGCATCCTCTTGTAACGGATTAAAATATCCTGCATTGTGTTGTCAAGGGCGTGCCCCATATGGAGCTGTCCTGTGATGTTCGGCGGCGGAATAACAATCGTAAACGGTTTCTTCGTCTCGTCAACCTCCGCATGGAAATATTTCTTGTCCATCCATTTCTGGTACAGTCTGTCTTCTATGCCCTTCGGGTCATATGTCTTAGCCAACTCTTTTCCCATGTTTTTCTCCATTTCTGCACTGCTTTTGTCTTAACTTTTGTTGGGACAGCACATGAACCGAGTTTGTGACAAGCAGCGCGCAGACACAAATCTCGCCATTGAAAATTTAAACTTTCAATCTTACCATTCATTATGACGTAAAAACGCCCCCTGCCAGTTATCCGGCAAAGGGCGCATCATACGCGGTACCACCTTAGTTTCTCACTTCGTGATTCACAAGAATCCAATCCGTTAACGGGGATAAGGCGTGGACACTTACTGAACATCTGTGAAATTGCCCTGTCACTTGCAAAGAATTTCACAGGCTGCCTTTCGGCATCCCGGTTCCAAAGCTACCTTCCACGATGCCTCTCCGAAGCTGCCTTTCAGCTTATGGCTACTCTCTCTGGCGGCGGCTCTCATGTACTCCTCTTTGTCATTACCTTTATAAATTTTACAATTGAAATGATACAAACATTACAATTACTATAGTGATTGAAGGATTTTTTGTCAAGAGATGTTTTCGTTTCTCTCCCGCCTGGTTTTCCTTACTCTTTTAACTCAGCATATGTCCTTTCCGCATTCTCTTCCTTCGCGATTGACATATACCTCTGGATTTTTTTGAAATCCTCAATAGCAGATTTGGCAATTTCAAGACCGTTTGGCATACATGACCACCTATTTTCTATTGTAGCTTATTCATGGCAACTTATATATATTGTATCAAAAGAAAAAACATGTGTAAAGACACGCAAATTACCCGTAGACAGCGGAAAAGATTGTGATATAATGGGCGTTAGTTGGAAAATTGAAACCCTATAATAGAAAACCCGCAGTTTAAAGCGCAGTGCAAAACACCAATGTACTCTCGGAGTCCGGGAGAACATAACAGGAAAACGGAGGAATACTACCATGCAAAAAAAGAAACGGATTGTAATGGCATTATTTGGCGTAATCGTCACTGGATTCTGTATCGGATTTTTTCAAAAGGCCAATCTCGGCGCAGACCCTTTCACCTGCTTCGTCACCGGTATTGCCAATATATTCCACTCTACATACAGTACTTTTTACCCCATCGTCACAGGTGCGCTCCTCGTGGCAGTCTTTTTTATAGAACGCCACTATATCGGTATCGCCACACTGTTTAACCTGTTTGGAACCGGCGCGGCGGCGGGCTTTATGTACCGTCTGTTGGATGTCTGGTTTCCGGAACCGTCCATGCCCCTTAGAATCTTTATGATGCTTTTCGGAATACTTGGTACCTGTTTTTCGGCGTCCTTATATTTCACAGCCGACTTGGGCGTATCTGCCTATGACGCGGTATCCCTAATCGCCGCCAACAAATACAAACTGACCGCATTTAGAATCTGCAGGATTATCAGCGACTTACTCTGTGTCACTGTCGGCTTCCTGTGCCATGTGACAATCGGCGTCGGCACAGTCGTTACCGCACTGTTTATGGGACCTGTCGTCCAATGGTTTAACACACATGTATCGGAACCTTTCCTGTATGGGCGTGACGGTGCCAAAAAACAATCGTAGATATCCTGTAACGATTTTATCACACGGATACCCACCCATATCACAAGCTCTCCTACGATACTTCTTAAACAACAAATTGAATAACTCATAATTTTTTAATCTACATCCCGTACGGGCAATTCGCTGCGCCAAGCCTGTACAGATACCTTCTTTGGTATTTCATCTGGGCATACTTCATCACCTTATTGTAGTATACCGGATTGCCGCACCCGCCAAGAATGCCCACAATAGGAATCCCCTGAACAAATTTCAGAATAAGCATATCCGCCGCAAAGGCATCCGACGTGTTCCGAATCTGCTCCGCCACATCTTCCTTTGTCGCATACGCTGCGGGGCCAGGGCACGCCTCCTCTTCTGCCATTTCTATAATCAGCCTGTCGATTTCCCCATTGCCCGCTTTCCATGCCTCCCCGCTTCTCATGGCAGTCTCCATAAGCTTTAAGATGAAATACCGCTCTTCTTCCGTGTCATAGTCAAAACCATAATGCAGGGAAACCTCATAGACACCTCTCAAAAGCACGCCGGTAAAGATTACGATATCAGGCAAGCCAATCCCCAGAACGCCAAGTCCGACTCCCTCCACGGCAGTAGCCGCTATATTCCCCAGATTTTTATGGGCTACACCGTTCCTTACCTGCTTCAGTGACTTCCTGTCCGCCTTAACCTGGAAAGCGTAGTTTTGTATCTGGACATTATCAAGAATCTTCTGTCTGTCATAGCTTTTCTCGATAATCCCGGTCCCTTTCTCGAATACGGTGGTAAATGCCACACAGAAAGCCTTTTCCAGATTGGTACGGATTTTATCAGGCACTTTGGCCTCCAACATCTGCCGCCATCCTGTCCCATTCTGCTCTTTTTCAAAAACGACCTCTATGCGGCTTTCTCTCTTTTGCAGGGCCTTCCATTCCTTTTGTATCGCTTTTTGGTAGTTCTTTTCTTTGTCTCGTCGAATCATTCTAATCTCCATTTCAGTCTTGTCTTATTACCTCTGGTGCATTTTCCGGTAAGTTTTGCGTATCAATAAAGAAGCTTAGGTTTCATTCATTCTATTTGATTATAGAATGAATGTTTATCATACACAATGTATATTTATACGCAAAAGTCTATTAAAGACACGGAAATCTTTTTATATGCTTAGCGTACCTCTCCGTTGGCAAAGAACACATTCAATTTATAAACGCATACAAGTTCTTGTAAACTAAGGGCACCTATATTATACTACCTACAGTGAACAAAAGAACTGTCAAGCCAAAATATTACACCAATTTCCATGCATATCGCAAGCTTGCTTGCGATACTTAGAAAGGCTCACTCTATGCCCAAAATATTACTGTTAGAAGACGACATCGGCCTAATCGACGGCCTAGAATATTCTTTACACAAAAACGGATTCACAGTGGAAACCGTGCGCACCGTGGGCGAAGCTCTGGGGCGCCTGCGCCTATCCGGAACAGACGATGCAGACATCCTATCCCCACATCGCCCCGCCGGAGAATGCTATTCCGATGACCAAACATCTTCTTGCTCTCGCATTAACTGTATCAGTCAATACAATCTTCTTCTCCTGGATATTACCCTTCCGGACGGAACAGGCTTTCATGTCTGCGAGCAGGTGCGCCGGCAAAACAGCCGGATACCCATTATTTTCCTGACCGCTTCCGACGAAGAAGTCAATATCATACGCGGCCTGGACAGCGGCGGGGATGACTATATCACGAAGCCCTTCCGAATCGGGGAGCTGTGTGCGCGTATCCACGCACTCCTGCGAAGGGCGCAGCCCCAGCCTGCATATGCCCCTCCTGACATCCCATCCGACACCACCAGTCACATTCCGCCCACAGTCTCCGGCAAGCTTGCTATCGACTCCATGGCTGGCCGTGTGACACTTGACGGCAAGCCCATCGAGCTGACCCGTGCCGAGTACCGTCTTCTCTGCCTGCTTGTGCGCAATACCGGTAAAGTCGTCACCCGGGATGCTATCTTGAACGAACTGTGGGACAACGCAGGTGATTTCGTGGATGACAACACACTGTCCGTATACATCCGCAGGCTCCGGGAAAAGGTTGAGGACGAGCCTTCCCAACCGAAACGCCTGATTACAATCCGGGGATTTGGGTATCAGTGGACAGTACCCTCAGCAAACAAAACTTTATGAAAGGAACGGCAATGCATAGAATTACATTCCATACAAGCTTCCTGCAAGACAGCCAAAACAGACGTTATTTTACTTTTCTAGCCGTTTTTTCGCTTATGCTCTTTATCTTTGGCATAGCATTCTGCACGGCCTTAATGTCATCCGCCAAGACAATCCTCCTCTCCCATGATGAAGCAATCGTCTCCTCCCTGTTAAACCAGGGTATCCCGGCCCACGCCATCGCTACAGCCCTGTCCGATATGTCCGGTAAAGACACACAGGCAGCATCCGCCCTCCTGTCCCGCATTGGCATTTCAAAGATGCAGGATTCCCGGTTTCTGCCGCCGCTCCATGAATATGCCAGGACAGCCCAGACGCTTATGTTTTCCGCCTCCTTCTTGCTGTCCTCTCTTCTTCTCTTCGGAACATACCTTTTCCTGTCCCGAAGAGAAGGACTCTACAGACAGGCATCTTCTGTCCTTGACAATTATCTGTCCGGTGACTATTCCCGCCATCTGCCCCAGGAAAAAGAAGGAAGCCTCTACCGCATGTTCTCTTGCATAGACCGGCTTGCCACCATGTTACAGGCACAAAACGAAAACGAACATCACGCCAAAATCTTCCTGCGAAACACCATCTCCGATATCTCCCACCAGTTAAAAACACCTCTGGCCGCACTCTCTATGTACCTGGAAATCATGGAAAACGAACCCGGGCACCCTGATGTAATACAGGAATTTAGTGCAAAATCCGAAACTTCCATAAGGCGTATGGAACAGCTTATCCAATCAATGTTGAAAATCACCCGCCTGGATACAGGAAATATTCTATTTGAAAAGCATAAATGCAAACTGGAAGAATTGGTTATGAAGTCTTTGGACGACTTGGCTGACCGCGCAAGAAATGAAGGAAAGGAAATCGTGACTGAAGGTTCCCCCGACGATACGCTAATCTGCGACATATCCTGGACAAGCGAGGCCATCGGCAATCTTGTCAAAAACGCCCTTGAGCACACAAAAAAGGGCGGTACCATATGTATCTCATGGCATGTGTCTCCTATCGCTGTCAAAATCATCGTATCAGACGACGGAAAGGGCATCGCACCCGAAGATATCCATCATATCTTCAAGCGTTTCTACCGCAGCCGCAAATCCCAGGATACCCAAGGCATCGGCCTGGGGCTTTCTCTTGCAAAGTCCATCGTAGAAGGACAGGACGGCACAATAACTGTCCATAGCATCCCCGGTGAAGGAACGAAATTTATCGTGCAGTTTTAATTGAAAGCACTTCTAGGGCTCTATTTCATGGTCCCTTTGTTCACTGAGGGTAAAATAAATTGTGACAATTCTGAATCTGAAAAAATAAATAGCTGTGCTCTTTCAATGTGTCCGAAAACTTCCTTACAAAAATGTAAGCTCAAATTCACCGGCCTGTAAGACATATCTGATACAATCATATCAAATAAATATTCAAAACTCTGTGTCTGCACGGAGCACGGCACTGGAGTGAAGTATACTTAGGTATGTTGATTTTCGGAAAGGAATAACCACTATGCAAATCTTACAGGTACAAAACTTATGCAAAACCTACGGTACAGGCGAAGTCCGGGTAAACGCCCTGCGAAATGTATCCTTTTCGCTGGAAAAAGGCGAATTTGCCGCAGTCATCGGGGAATCCGGTTCCGGCAAGAGCACCCTTTTAAACTGTATCGGCTCCCTGGATTTTCCCACTTCAGGCAGCGTGCTGATTGACGGGAACAATCTTTTTACTATGAAGGAGGAAGAACGGACTATATTCAGACGTCGCAATATCGGTTTCATCTTCCAGTCTTTTCAGTTAGTACCCGAATTAAATGTGGAGCAGAACATTATGTTCCCGCTTCTCCTCGATTACCGCAAACCCGACTCCGCTGCCGTGGAAGAAATCTTAGAGCTTCTTGGGCTAAAAGACAGACGGCATCATCTGCCCAACCAGTTATCCGGCGGTCAACAGCAGCGCGTCGCCATCGGGCGCGCCCTCATTACCAGGCCGAAACTGATTCTCGCCGACGAGCCTACTGGCAACCTGGACAGTCGGGCCAGCCAGGATGTACTTGACCTCTTAATCAAAGCGTCCCGGCAGTATCAACAGACCATCCTTATGATTACCCACAACAATAGCCTGGCGGCATGCGCAGACCGTGTCCTTCGCGTATCGGACGGCCGCCTGTCCGACATGGGCTCTTCCGGGAAGAAAGGAGCATGGTACAGAGATGAAAAATTATCTTGACTTAGTTTTATTTTATACAAAAACCCACAGGAAACAGAACCGCATGTCCATCCTGTGCATTATCCTGTCCGTTTTCCTTGTGACTTCCATATTCGGCATGGCGGACATGTACGTCCGCAGCCAGCTTATCAAGACCAAGCGTGACGACGGCAACTGGCATATCTCAATCAAAAATATAAGCGATGAAGAGGCGTCGCTAATTGCCTCCCGTCCGGAAGTCAAGTCAATGTTCTGTTATGGCGTGTTAAATTACATGCTTGATAAAGGATATACACTAGGTGAAAAAGACGCGGTCATCTGCGGAAGCGAAGAAGGCTACCTGACACAAATCTGGTCAGATACCATCCCGGAAGGTGCTTTTCCCCAGAAGCCGGATGAAATATTGGTCAGCGCCAATGCCAAAAAGGAGCTCGGGCTAAAAGTCGGCAGCCAGGTCTCCATCCGTGACGCTTCCGGCATAGAATATCCCTACACCATATCCGGGTTTGTTCCCAATCCGTCTATGATTGCACGCAAAGACATATACGGTATATTCATGAACACAGACACCTTCCGGGACTTTTATCCGGATGTGGAAAACGGGGAGCCTGCGGACTACAACAGTTGTTTTATGGTACAATTCCACAACCACCGGAATATGCGCAGGACAATCAACGATATCAAAGAACAGTTCCATCTGTCCGACAGCCAGGTAGGGGAACAGTCTATGCTCTTAGGTATGCTTGGACAAAGTGATGCTGGCAACCAATTTTTTATGTTTATCTATTCTGCCGCCGCATTCCTGTCCGCCCTTGTACTCTTGGCGGGCATCCTGATGATTGCAAGCAGTTTAAACAGCAACATCGCAGGTCGGACGCAGTTCTTCGGTATGTTGCGCTGTATCGGCGCAACACCGAAACAGATTATACGACTCGTCCACAAAGAAGCCTTGTGCCTGTGCCGGCTCGCCATCCCTGTAAGCATTGCCGCAGGAACGGCCGTTATATGGATACTATGCGCCCTGCTCCGGTTTCTAAGCCCAAAATATTTCGGCACCATGCCTGTATTTGCAGTGAGTTTTCCAAGCATCGCCGCAGGTATCGTCATCGGTATTCTTACGGTGCTCCTGGCTGCCCGCGCTCCGGCTAAAAGAGCTTCCAAGACATCCCCGCAGGCGGCAGTTTCCGGCAATGTGGACCATATCTCTCCTGTTCAGGAGACGTACATCTATACGGCCCCATGCAAAAAATCTTCTCGCCCGGCACAGCCCGCCGCAAAGCAGAGCGTATGTCCTTTCCTGCTCCGGAGGATATTGACCCATAAAGTCGATATTATATTGGGCATCTGCCACGCCCTGGAAAGCCCCAAAACTTTCCTGCTGACAGTCTCCTCTTTTGCCTTAAGCATCATACTTTTTCTGTCCTTCTCGACGACTATTGACTTTATGAAACATGCCATCACAGCCCTCAAACCATGGTCACCCGACCTATCCGTCGTCGCCCCGGACAACACCTGTTCGCTTAAGCATTCACTGTTAGACGCCTTTCAGGATAGTACTGCCGTCAAGCAAGTCTACGGGAGGATGTTTGCCTATGACCTTCCTGTCACCGTAAATGGAAGAAGCAGCACTGTCATGCTCATATCTTACGATGCGGCACAATTTAAGTGGGCCGGCAAATATTTAATAGAAGGTTCCATAAAAGATGTGGAGCAGGAAACCGGGACGGGACTTATCGTGTCCGCTCCACAGTACAATAACCCTACCGAAATACGGACGGGAGATACCCTATCTCTTATAACCAATGAAAGTTTTGCTAATATCCGTATCGCCGGTATGGTATCCGAGTGTCCTTTCAACACAGAAAAAGGAGACATCATTCTCTGCTCGGAAGACACTTTCCGCCAACTGACAGGAGAAGAAGATTACACCGTCATCGACATCCAACTGTCCCGCAAAGCCACAGACAGCGATGTGGAGGCTATCCGCGCACTGGCAGGTTCAGAAATCACTTTCTCGGATATGCGGATGGATAAGGAAAGCGTGCTTGGCGCCAACTATTGCTTCAAACTTTTTGTCTACGGGTTTTTGTTCCTCATCGCCATGGTGACCATATGTAACATCGTCAACTGCATCGCCATGAGTGTGGAGGCGCGCATAAAGTACTATGGCTGTCTGCGTGCCATCGGATTAAGCTACAGACAGCTTACCCGGATGATTGTGGCGCAGACTCTCACCTATGCCCTGACAGGCGGCGTCATCGGCACCATGTTGGGACTTTTATCCAATAAGCTCCTATTTGAGTGGCTAGTGACCTTCCGGTGGAACGAATCCTGGAGCGTGCCCGCCACGGAATTATGCGTCATCCTTAGTATCACCACTTTGTCCGTCGCTTTGTCGGTATGGGCTCCGGTTACCCTCAGTAAACAAAGGTACCATACCCTGCACCATGATATTTGAGCGGTCTTCAGCTTTGTCCTCAATCGTAGACGAAATCAGCGGGTATGAAACATACCCGCTGACACATACTGATACATATATAATTATCGTTTAAAAAGGCCAAAGGTTCTGACACAAATTTCCTCCAGACACGCATCCTTGTCAAGGGCCTGGCATTTCATGACTACCCGCCCGTCCTGCAGCCATTCTTTGCAGAGAAACAGGCTGTCAGGAGAACCACCCGCTATCTGTGGCATATTCTTACACCCAAGAAGCAGCCTGCCCGCCACATGTCCGCCGCACACAACGGTCACCAGAAGATTTTTTCCTTTCAGATACAATCTTATATCACCGCTTCCCTGGTCCGGTATGCGGGGTGCTATTACAATCTCCTCTTCCACGGATACGGGGACAGGAAAAGCCGTCTCTAATTCCATAGGGGCATCTGTCCCCCTGAAAGTAATATCCCGGTATCTGCAGCGCCCAATCTCTTCTCCTACAGTCAGCGTTATCTTCCCCACCGGGTCCGAATAATATCTTCTACAGACCTCTAACTCGATGATGCATTCCTTTTTTCCCTCCATGAAAGCAGTGATATCCACACAAGGATTGCTCTCCTTCACTTCCCCTGCATCCTCTCCGTTAATCCAAACCCGGATGCTGCATGCCGCTTTCCGGAAGAAAAGAGTAAACCGGCTGCCGCTTTTCCACAGGCGTACCTTCTTACGGTAAAATCCAACCATAGGCGAACAGGGGATATTGTACTGGTCAATATTCGTATAAAGCCTGTAAACGCCTCTGCTTTCTCCATATTCCCAGTTGTCACTTATGTCCTGTTCATGTATCACCTGCCAGATTCCCCGCATGCCTTTCAATGAGCCAAGACGCAGTGACTCCACACGTATATCTTCAAAATTACAATGCCCCCATATCTCTGTGCGAAACTGCCATTTCCCCTTGGGAAGCTCCATTGTCCGTTCTCTTGCGTCCCCGTAAAAACACCGCCAGAAACACCCGTTATGAAAAATCGTGACAATATCCGCCAATCCCGCTATCTGCACTTTCTGTGCATGTTCCAGTTCAAATTCATAGCTGCCCCGGCCTCTGTACTGTGAAAGCCGCTCCATCTCCATGACCGCCGTATCCTCCACGGCTTCCTCATAATTCCACGGTATCCACCGTGCACTTTTTACCTCTGCCTGTGTATAGCTGTTTCTCTCTTCCAGGCACCAAGGCGCCAGTCCCGGAATATCTCTTCTCGCAAGCGTCTTGGGCCGCCCATACAAGAAAGTGCACTCCCCAATCTCTAAAATTCCCACTACCTTTTCGGAAACGCTCTCCTCCACGGCCACACGCCTGCCCTCTGCCAAGACACGCATCCGCAGTATGCCCTGTCCGTACAAAGCTATCAAGCATTTCCCCTCTTCCTGTCGAATCCAGGCTATCTCATAGTTTGCCCACTCCAGCCTGACGGATGGCGACAGACGGATATCTACGGGAATCATGGCCGTGTAGAAGGGCGGCACGAACACACTGCACTCCTCCCCACCTATCCGTAGAACCTTCTCCTGTCCGGTCTGTCCCAGATTCCTGACAATACAAAATTTCCCCTTCCCTGTGTGGAGAATCCGACAAAACGCCGTATCCTCATTTCCCATGCGCATAGCCTGGCAAAAAGCCCCATCCTCTTCCTCCGGTATAACATAAACGCCTTGTTCATCCGTCCTCCCAGGCTCCCACACCCGGGCCATATCTTCCCCAAAGCTTAGAAGCAGCCCGCTCAAAAGGCGCGCCTGTATGTATTCCTCTTTCCGCAGTGTCCCGTCGGCGCCAATCATGGAACAGAAATCATAGTCGCTGGAAAGCAATGCTAAGGGCGTCCCGTCTTTGCCCCAATTTGTCACGGCATTATAATAATCCATGGTGGTTCCCGCCGTCTGGTTATAGGGCGCTATCATCTTGGCGCCGCATCCTAAGACACGTTTTAACCATGCATGTTCCCTGTTTGTCTCCATCACCAACAAAGGTTGTCCGCGCCTGTACATTTCTTTAGACAGACGGCTTACCCTCTCCTCCAGTCCTTTGCTGTCCGATTCGTCATACACATTGAAAGCAATCTTTACGCCCGGCACATCACCTCCGCCTCTTTCAATATCATCCTGTCCACAACATATAAACATAGGCACATCAATGTCGTATTCCCTGGCAATTTGGACTAACCGGCCTACATATTCCGTAGGCCGGCCGCATAAAAAATAGTCCAGTTCATTTTCTACCTGGAGCAAAATAACTGCCCCGCCATTGCTCCATTGATGTCTGTAAATCACAGGCAGTATTTTTGCATACCACCGGGACAGCTCAAGAATATACGCATCATCATCCTGCCTGATGCTAAACTGATTCAGGCTATGCCACGCGGGTATCGCCCCGCCGTCCCACTCGGAACAAATATACGGCCCCGGGCGTGCAATCACCCACAGTTCGTTTTCCTTCGCCAGCTCCAGGAACCGTTCCACGTCTTTGTCACCTGCGAAGTCCCATTCTCCCGGGACAGTCTCATGGTAATTCCATGGGAAATACACATCCACCGCATTATATCCCGCCGACTTTAGTTCTTTCATCCGCTCATCCCACTTGGGCGCGGGTATCCGAAAATAAAACAGGGAGGATACCAATAGAATATGGTATGTGCCGTTAATACATATCCCGTCTTTTTCAAGAGAAACTCTGTCCTCCCGCCTTCTCAAAACTTCCCATCCTGTCTGCATATGCCAATCCATCTGACTCCTCCCCGTATCCTGTTTCCTGTCGCCGTATGTCTCTTTCCTTATTGAATTGCAGCAAACCCGGCGTCCGCATCCGCGCAGAAGCCATCCATATCAAAACTGTCTCCCATAGAATAATTGGTCAGAATCTCTAAGAAAACATCTTCATATTCGCTGGTCATCGTCCTTGTAATACCCGCCTCCATAAAAGAAGAGTCCGCAGGATATTCCATAATCGTCTTCAATGCCGGAAGCATGTTATAATCTCCCACTACCGACGGCATCTGATGAGCCTCCTCGGCGTAAGGCGCCATGCACTCTTCGGAGTAAATGGTGTTGATAAGATTGTAGGCAGCTTCCATCTTCGCGGTATCCGCACTGTTATAAAGCACAAGCTGCTGTCCGGGTTCCTTAATCATAATGCTGTCTTTCGCATCCTCACTCACCGGCATAGGGAACACACCAATCCGGCAGTCCGGGTTGTGGGAAAGGAAACCGTCAACCGCCCAGGAACCGTGAATACACATAGCCGCTTCCCCGTTGGCAATCATAGACTGTGCGTCTTCCCAGGAAGTCCCAAAGGGGTCGTCTCCCCAATACTCATGGAATGAAAAATAGGTCTCTACCGCCTCTTTAAACGCATCATCCTCCGAAAAGGTGCTCGTTCCTTCCATCTTGTCCACATTCCAGTTGTTGTCCGGCATCAAACAAACGATATCCGTAACGGCACGCAGATAATACCGGAACGCCCACTGCTCTGAGAATGGCGCCGCAAAGGGCTGTACACCGTTTGCGGAAAGCGTTTCACAGGCTTCCCTAAGTTCTGTCAAAGTGGTAGGAATTTCTAACTGATTTTCTTCAAACACATCCTCATTATAGAATACTCCGTAGCCGGTAATCTCAATCGGGATTCCCTTTTGTACCCCGCTTACCTGTCCTTCCAAAAGCAAATCGGAATCTACCAAGTCAAGGCATGGCTGTCCACTCAAATCCGCCAGATGCCCCGCCTCGTCATAGACGGACAAGTCATAGTTCGACGCCAAGTCAAAAATAGCAGGCGCATCGTCCGAAGCCAGTTTCGTCTGCAGAATCGTCGTATAATTATCGGCTCCCACCGTTTCAATATTCAACGTTACATTCGGATACTTCTCCTCATATACTTCCTTGCACTTCTGCACCCACGCCTGCTTTCCCGCTTCCTGATAATGGTTCAGCCAGGTGATTGTCAGCTTCTCTTCGCCCGTCTCCTGCTCTTTCGCACCGTCGGAAGAAGCATCCTCACTTTCCGGCGCCTGCGCCGCCTCTTCTGCGGCCTCCGCACTGTTGTCCGCCGCCTGCTCCTTCTCCCCGGCTCCCTGTCCGCATCCGGTAACCGCCGCTGCGCACACTAGTGTCCCAAGCCATAATCCCAGTTTCTTAAGCTTACGCTTTTCCATAAACATTACCCTCCTTGTTTTCATGAATATTTGCGTGTAACCTGGCCTGTCAGGCCATAATATATAGTCAATTGCATTTGACCCGTCTTTAACTTTTTACCGCTCCTGCGGCAATTCCGTTGACAATATACTTCTGCATAAATGCAAAGCAGACTACCACCGGTATCATGGAGACAATGGCTGCCGCGAAGGCCAGTCCATACTCCGCCGTATATTGTCCGAAGAAATAAAACTGCTTGACGGTTATCGTCCTTACCGCCTCTTTCTGCAAAAGAATGATTGAAATGTTAAAATCATTCCACAGCCACATCACATGGAGCGCCGCCACCGTAGCTGACACAGGCTTTAGCAGAGGAAACGTAATCAGCCAGAAAGTCTTCATTTCGCTGCACCCGTCCATATAGGCCGACTCCTCTATCTCCTTCGGTATGGACTTCACAAATCCCACATAGAGGAAAGAGGCGTATGCTATGCTGGTACCCGTCAGCATAAGCGTCATCCCCGGAAGGGAATTTAAAAGATTTAAGGATTTATAAATCCGGTATACCGGTATCATAAGAATCTGGAATGGTATCATAAGAGAAGCCAGATACATCTTGTCCAGTATTCTTAATGACGCCGTCTTATGGGCGTGGCGCGCAATCGCATAGCCGCTCATGGACGCGCACAGGACAATCAATGCCACCGACGGAAACGTAACCGACAGACTGTTTCTTAAAGAACGGAAGAAATCGCTTCGCTCCATGCCTTCCTTGAAATTGTCCAGATACAGCCCTTGGGGCAAACTGAGCACAGACTTTGACATCTCCGGCTTGCTCTTAAAAGCAGTCAGCACCGCCAAATATAACGGAAAAATAAATATGATTACCGTAGCCACCGTAAGAAACACCTCTATGACGCCGCCAGGCGTAATCTTCCTATGTTTTTTCATAATTCCACTTCCCTCTTCCTAAAAAATGACGAGACGCACAGTCCAATGACTATCAGGCAGATGGAGAACAGCAGAGAAACCGCCTGCCCATACCCGGCCTTGTAATACTTGTACAGATTCTCATATACATAAATCGAAACCGTCTTAGACGCGCCGCCCGGTCCGCCACCTGTGGCCGAAAGCGTTGTCGCAAATTCTTTTAACCAGGACGTTAATGTCAGTGTGACGCACACGGAAAAAGCCGGCATAAGCAAAGGCAAAGTAACCTTCACAAACTGCTGTATGACACCTGCACCGTCCGCTTTTGCCGCCTCGTACAGCTCCAGGGGAATATTTTTTAACCCGGAAAGGTATATCAGCATATTGATGCCAGCCCCGTTCCACACACCGATTACGACAATCGCAGGTATCACCCACTTAGGGTCGCCTAACAGATTCCTCACGCCAAACAACTCCGAGATAAATTCCCTGTATAGGAACTTCCACAAAAAAGCCGTCAGCACGGAGCTAAAGCATACCGGGATAAAAAACACGGTCCTGGACACATGGTTTAATTTACTGAATTTACCGTTGATGAGCATGGCAAGATAGAGTGACACTACATTGCTGACCACCGTGCCAATCAGCGCAAATTCCAGCGTATTCCAAAAAGGTTTTCTGATTCTGGCGTCCCGAAATATATCCACAAAATTTTTCAATCCTACATATTGAAACTCCGGCTCTACACCATTCCAATCCGTAAACGCTATATTGATACCCATCACAAAGGGAATCAGCATAGCAAACGCGAAAAAGCAAAACCCCGGAAGAACAAACACATACTTTGTCATCTTCTTTTTCTTCATAATCAATCCCCATTCCGAAGCGTTCTGTGCGGCCAAACATCACTTTAATGTCTTAAAGCCGCAATTTTATCATTTACATCTGCCACCAGGGCTTATTTGTGACGCTTTGGCACAAATAGCGGCCCCGGCAATTTCCGTGAAAAAAGTTACAGTTCCACCACCGCATGAACAAGACCCACATCATGGTATACCCACAACCCCATATCCGATTCATCGCCGCAACGTACTTTGTTGGATACAAACTCCCCTTCCTCGTCAAAGCGCCCTTCTTCCACAATCTTGTATTCCTGGTTCCTGGCGTTTAAATATTTAAATCCCCTGAGAGAAGAAGTGATATATTCCATATTATCTTTCTTGATAAGAACCAGTTTGAATCCGTCCCCTGCCAGATAGAATTCCCCATTTCCCGCATAGACAATCAGTCCCTTTCCCCTGACCTGTACATGGGCAGCGTCGTCATGGCAGTTATCCAGGTGAATATAGGCTTCATCCGTGATACTGTTCAGGAAATAAACCCTTCCCCAGAAGTCTCCGAAATCCAGGAACATGGAATCCATACATTCCTGCTGCACCACCGCATAAATCCGTCCGCTGCCCTGATATTTCTCCAGAAGGGGACGCATGGATGAGAGCGTTTTCACCGCATGTCTGAACTGTTCACATTCTGCCCTGAGGTTCCCTTCATTGTCTATGGCGCTGTCAATGGCAAAACAGTGAATGCCCGTCAGTCCATACCGCTCCACCGCCTCGAATAAGTGGAGGGCGTTCTGGTCGTCCGCATGTGATTCCGGTATATAAAGGGGATTGTCCTGTCTTTGGTACAAAGAACATACCGTCTGGTACGTATCCCTGTCACTGAAATAGATATCCGGGCAAATACAGTCTATATGGGCTGCGAAATATTTCCACAAATCCAACACGAGACTGGTTGCTCCCCCTGACGGATAATCGATTCCGGGAATACGGTTCCCTGTCTCCCGCACCCACACGTTCACGTACATCGGAATGTCATATACTTTCTTTCCTGCCGCCGCTATGTCTCCTATATATTTAGCAAAACAGTAGGCAGAAAAAATTTCCTCCGCATAGAGCCCGAAAGCCTCTTTCCAGGATACGTCCACTCCTCCTCCCGCACCCTTCCACAGGGAAAAAATCTCCCCCTCTTCTAATCTTTGAAGAAATTCCCGCATATCCTCCGGCAGATGCGCCCGAAACACCGTATCCGACTCTTGGCCGTAGTCCCTTGGTGTCCCCAAAAGCCCCGGTTCATTTTCCACCTGAAAGGCAATCACGGTGCCATCCCCGTTTTGGCTTTTTATGTACGACAGCACCTTCTCCACTGCCTTTTTGTCCGCCGCCTTTGTTTCCATACCAACCGGGGACAGGCTGCGGGTAGGCGCCCCTACCGCATTTTGCGCCCATATAAACCGTTTCTTATCCTCTTTTACCCAGCCGGGTACATAGTGGGACGCACCGTTTTTCCATGTGCCGAACCACAAAAAGACTACTTTAAGCCCGTTCTCTCTTGCCTTTCTCAACACAAGGTCAATCTGCCCGAAATCAAAAACCCCTTCCTCCGGTTCTGTCTGATACCAACATATCGGGGCTGCAATCGTATTCATCTCGAATTTTGTGATTGCCTGCACTGCCCGCTCCAGACATTCTTCAGACTGTGAACTGCTGTTGTTTACCTGCCCACCAATTGAAAAAAACTTTTTTCCGCCTCTGTCAAACATTTTTGTCTCCATTCTGAAATCGTTTACTACTTTAATTTAAATTTTTTACGTATACAATTACACTTTGTAGGTAAATATGCCTATTTTTTACATATTTTCCCTGCTAAATTTATGCCATATTCCCTCTTTGCCGTCTATGTTTTGCAATCGTTTACATTTCAAAGTATACTATTTTATACACCCAATGTCAACCATGATATATAAATTTAATAAATTAGCATAAATCCAAACTGTTACAATGAGCCTCCTATGCACTTGCAACAGGATTCCCTCACCTTAAAACAAACGGGCAATTCCCCGATATCCTGATACTCTCTCCCTTCCATCATCCCAAACGCGGTATCCATAATCCTTCTGCCCAACGCACGGTAATCGTTTCCCACCGACGTCAGCTCCGGTTCCATAATCTCCGCAATATATGTATTATCAAAACTTGCCACCGAAATGTCCTTGCCAATCTCCATCCCCTTTTCCCTGATAGCCCGTATCACTCCCACGGACACCAAATCACTGACCGCAATCACCGCCGTCGGAAGCCTATCCTTCTGCAGAATTTCCCGCATAGCCAGATATCCGCCTTCTTCGTTATAGCTCCCGCTCTCTGCGATATAATAATTCCCATATCTGATTCCCCTCTGCCGCAAAATTTCCTGGTAGCGCTCTCTCTTCTCGAAAGTCGGACGGTCATTGTCCTTACCGCCCACAAGCGCAATGCGCTCATGCCCTAATTCCAGAAGATATTCCATCATCACCTTCATACCCCGTTGGCTGTCTGCCTGCACGCATTTGCTGTCACTCCCTTCGACATAGAAGGAAGTCACGACCGGAATTCTTTTGGAAATTTCGGCTATCTTCTCCACAAATCCCGCATCCGCCTCCATCTGCTCCACACTCCCGCCGACATGGATAATCGCACACACACGCCGCGCCATCAGCATGTCATAACAATGCCTCTCCATGTCCCGGGATTCCAGAAAATTGTATAAAAGCAATGAGAAGCCCTTTTCATTGGCATATTTCTCACATTCCACAAAAATATTGGCATAGAAAGGGTTCCTGACATCGGGCACCAATACGCCAATCACATTGCTGCGCACCGTGCTTAGGTTTTTGGCCACGATATTGGGCCGGTAATCCAATTCCCTGGCTGCCGCCTCCACTTTTTCCCGCGTCTCTTCCCGTACTTTGCCTGTCCTGTTAAGCACCCTTGATACAGTAGCAGTCGATACGCCTGCCCTGTGGGCTATGTCAATGATTGTCGCATCCCGCCCCATTTCTGCCTCCTATGCCTTCCTTCACACATGCGTCCTGGCGGACTCCCTGATTACAAAGACGGATTCCACGTAAGATATTCTCTCCGGTTTGTGCATCCCCGCCGCGTCCAACGCCGTATAGACAAGTTTCTGCGCAAACTTGCCATAATGACAGCCCACCGCCGTGAGGGCAGGCGTTGTCATTTCAGATATATATGTATTGTCGAAGCAGACCATGGAAATATCCTTCGGAATGGATAAACCTTTTTCCCTGACTGCCTTCATCGCCCCCACCGCCGTCATCTCATTGACCATGATAAGGGCGCTCGGAATGTCTTCGCCCGCCAAAAGCCCCACCGTCCCATTATAGCCGCTTTCTTTATCATAGTCTGTCTCCACAACATAGTCTTCCCGAAACGGGATACCGCGCTTTGCCAGAGTCTCCCTGTACTGTCTTCTCTTCTCCCCGGTTGAACGGACATGCTCTAACCCGCCCACAAATGCAATTTTCCTATGTCCCAGATTAATCAGATATTCTAACAATGTCTGCATGGCTCTGGCCTCGTCTGTCATCACGCTGTAACAGTTGTCATAGAAAGAATACCCGGTTGTGATAATCGGTATGCGCTCAGAAATATTTTTGATACATTGAAGATACGCCTCGCTTCCTTGCTTCGCATCGGAACTTCCCCCAAGCTGTATCACGGCATCTACTTTCTGATTGGCAAGCCTCATGAAATGCCCTATCTCCATTTCGACGGATTCCAGCGTATCGCAGGAAAAAACTGTGTACCCGTTTAAGTCAGCCGTCTTCTCGCACTCGATTAATAGATGGGAAAAAAAGGGATTCCGAAGGTCCGAGGCAATCACCCCCAGAGTTTTTGTGGAAGTCTTGCGCAGCCCCATTGCCAACGCATCCGGCACATAATTATATTTCTTTAAAAGCGCCTCTATTTCATCCCGCTTCTTTGCGCTCACATTCCTGTGCCCATTGTAGACTCTGGACACCGTAGAAGCAGAAACCCCCGCCTCCTTCGCAATATCATATATCGTTACTTTTCCTTTATCAGCCATAGACTATTTCTTTCCTCATGATACCTTTCCTTGCCGCGCCGCCAGACAGACTATCATACACCGCTATTTTCACATTCCATCCCGCAGTCCGGCAGGTTTTTTCTTTTAAAATTCAGACATTTCTCAGGACAGGACGCCACGCACTCTCCGCAACGTATGCACTCAGGAGAACGGGAAATCTCCGTAACCTTAAGAGCAACCGGGCACGCCTTTTCACATAATCCGCAGGAAATACACTTTTCCTTATCCCAATGAATCTGCACAAGGCTGAACCTGTTAAACCATCCATAAATAGCGCCCAGCGGACATAGATACTGGCAGAATGGGCGGTATATTTTCACCGACACGAGCAAAATGACAAGCAGCACACCGAATTTCCAATAAAACAGCCCGCCAATCTGGCTGCGCAGTCCGTCATTTACGGCAAGAAGCGGCACCGCCCCAAGAAGCGTCCCGGACGGGCACAGATATTTACAAAATGCAGGAACTTTGGCGAATCCGCCGAACAAAAAAACGGAACCGATTACCACCAGGAACACCAGCGTCGCATATTTCCCGTATTTTAGTATATGATGGAAAGGCAGCCTTTTCCTTTTTTGAAAAAGAGGTATCTTGTGCAGAATATCCTGTACCATACCGAAAGGACAAAGCCATCCGCAGACAAACCGCCCAAGAATGCTTCCAAACAAGAAAAAGACTCCCAATACACCAAAGGGAATCCCTGTCTTATGCTGGTTTAACAATGCCTGAAGCGCACCGATAGGGCAGGACGCCACCGCCCCGGGGCAGGAATAACAATTCAGCCCCGGCACACAGGCATATTTCAGGCTGCCCTTATAAATCTTGCCGTCCATAAAGCCATACAGATACCCGTTCGTAAAAAACGTAAACAGTATCTGCACGGCAAGTTGCAATCTACTCACCTAAATCCTCCATTCTTTCCTATCCGGAACCCCTTTGGGTTCCCCACTTCCTTTGCCACACACTTCTAGCCGATACCGATACACTCCATACAAATCATCACGGCCTTTTGCCATATCACCGCAAACTGTCCCTGACTTACACCGATACCGAGAAAGAGCACGCCAAACAATACGCCGAGCATCCATCCGTGCCGCCTACTCTTCTTCCAAAAAGCCATCGATTTTCTCCTTCCATCCTGCTTTGTCCTGGGCGCCGACTACAGTGTCCAGGATATTCCCTTCCCCATCGATAAAAAAGGTGGTGGGCACAGCCGACACATCCGAAAGCAGCCCGTAATATAACGATTCATTCAAAAGCAGATGGGGGTAGTCCGCACCGGTCTCCCTGGCCAGGTACGCCGCCAGTTCCACGCCCTCTTCCCCTGCGCCTTCCTGCACGTCACTGACAATGCCGATTATCTGGAAGTCGCCGGAATCATATTCTCCTGCCAGTTCCCCAAGCCCCGGCATCTCGCTCAGGCAAGGATTACAATAAGTAGCCCACACATTTACCATGGTAAGTTTCTTACCGGAAAAAATATCCGAGGAAACCGCATTGCCCTCAAGGTCCTGCCCTTCAAAAACAACCTGCGCCGATGCCTCGTCGCCCTCCGCGGCAGAGTCTTCCCCTGTCTGACTCTCACTTTCCAAGATTTCTCCATTCCCCTTTAGTCCGTCGTCAGAAGCCCCCGCGCCGCCTGCGCATCCGCCCAACACAGACATTGTCATCATACACCCCAACAGATAAGATTTATAACTGTTTTTCATAATAATCCTCCTAATTCCCCTTTGTCTATCCCAAGCATTTAAAGCATAGCATAAACATAGTCAAATTTCCACCGCATCCTTTCCGGCATAAGGCTTGGAAGCTTTCCGTACCATACCTATTTCGTCACACCTCAAACCACATCTTATTGATACACTCTGCAACGGCTTCTCCCAGTCTCCGATGCCCTTCCTTTGTCAGATGGATACAGTCCTTTATAGACACCTCCGCCACCTCTCCCGCATCGAGAAGGGTTACGCCAGGCATTGTTGCAAAAATTTTCCTGTATTCTTCCTTGAGCGCTTTACTCTTTTTCACCGACTCTTCGTCGTACATACCATAAAAGTCTGAGCCTGCAATTTCATCCCGCACAGGAGCCGGAACAATCACCAACACTTGAGGAACATCTCCCACCCCATAATTCTGGGGATTTTTGACCATTTTAACCAGATTCTCCATTCCCATGGCAATCTCTTTGACAGAGGGTGTAAAGATGTGCCTGACGTCATTGGTTCCCAACATAAAAATCACCAGGTCGAGGGGTTGCTGGCTTTGCAGGCAGCAGTTTAAAAACCTGCTCCCGTTCCTGTCAGCCGTCACCGGGTCGTCATACATAATCGTCCTACCGCACAATCCCTCTTCAATGACCTTTGCCTTTCCCTCCAAAATCTTCTGCAACACACCGGTCCACCTCTCATCGTCCCCGTATCTAAAATAATCCGCACGAGGTTCCGGATTATGTCCCCATGTATTAGAATCTCCGTAACATAATATACGCTTCATTCCCATCCTCCATTCATCCGCCATACAGGCGCTATCACTGCCATGTGTTTGTTTTCCATAATAACACAGCTAAATATTCTGCCGCAAGCACAGAAAACCGCCGCACACAAATCACTTCTGTACGGCGGTTATATGCTTATTTACCAAGCAAATCATTATGCGTCCCGGCATGGGTTAACGGCCATCATCCTTTCAACGTTATCTTAAGCAGCCTGGCCGTCTTCTCCTGCGGCATATGGAGCGATAAAATCCCATCCTTCACTTTGTATTCGCAGTTTCCTTTCTTCGGGTAAATCACTTCCGCCTGTCCGGTTTCTTTCCCGAATGCCAGAGGAATCTCCACATCCTTTGTCCTGGGCGCAAACACGGCCAGATACACCGTGTCCTCTTTGCGAAGCCCGTAAGCTAACGCATCCTGTCTGATATTGCCAAACCCCAACGGGAAGAACGGTACGGCCTCTTTTACATCGGAGCGGATTTCCTTATACAGCGCAATGCCTTCCTGCATCAGCTTCATGCTGTTGTCACTCAGTTTCCATACCATGCCGCTGACATAAGGGCGCAGTAAAAGTCCGTTCACCATATTGTAAATCACATGTTCTTCTTCATCCTCATAAGGATATACCCACATGCCCGCCTGCTCAGGCGTCACCGCGCTGGCCACATTGGCCGCAATGTAGGAATTATAAATATAATCCGTCTGGTCACTGGTGGACTGTAAACTTAAGAGCTTCAACATACCGTAATCCATACGCTGCCCACCAGAGCCGCAGTTTTCAATAACCAGGTCCGGATGCTTTTCAAAAATTTCCTCATACCACCGGTAAAGATATTTGTAATGCTCCATAATCGCATCGGAACAACTGTCGGAATACAGGTCGCTTCCATGCCCCACAGTCACATTGTAATCTATCTTAAAATACCCTACCCCATAGTCTTTGATTAATCGCTCCACCACATCGCTGCAGTATTCTCGCACTTTAGGGTTACGGAAATCGAGAAGATATCTCTTATTGTCGATATGCCTCTTGCCATGGCGGCAGATAAACCAGTCGTCAGGCAGTTTCGTCGCCAGTTCACAGGCAACTCCCATCACCTCAATCTCAAGCCAAAGGCCCATGACCATATTCTTTTTCTTGGCATACTCACAGATAGCTTTCAACCCGTTGGGGAAACGCTCCGGGCATTCCACCCACTCTCCTACTCTGTCCCACCAGTAGCCTTTATCATACCAGCCGCAGTCTAAGCAGTAATACTCACAGCCCATCTGTGCAGCCTTGTCGATAATCATCCGCTCCTTCTCGTCGGTAGGGTCGCCCATCAGGCAGTTCATATAATCGTTAAATACTACATTCAGTTTCTCGTCATCGGCATTTGGCCTGCGGATTTTCCTGCGGTATGCCGTCAAGGCCGCAGCGGCAACGCTCACGTCCCCCTGCACCACGCCGAAAGCCGCCGGAACAGTGGTAAAAGATTCGCCCGGCTTTAGGTTCTTCCACCAACCGTTCTCCGCCTCCGTTGGGCCGCTCAGTGCAAGATAAAGCCGCTCACCCGGCTCCGTGCCGTATTCCGCATGCCATTGCCCGGAATGCTCAATCTGGAAGCAGTAAGTCTCCCCCGTCTCCCTGTCATGGGCAAATCCCATGGGAAGGTACTCGCAGGATGACCAGGAACTTCTTCCGCCATAACAATAACGGTTATTTCCAAAGCCCGGCTCATTAAATCCGTTTACCGTCATACCCGGAAGGTTTAAATCCCGGATATCCTCCTTCTTCCACTGCGCCTCGCAACTCCATCCGTTTAAGGGCGTATAGATGTCGGTCTTTTCCTCGTAGGGCAGTTTACCGTCTCCACACAGATTTTGGTAAATAAAAGAGGACACATATTCCAACCCAATCTCTTCCCTGCCCTTGTTGTTTAACTGCGTCCACGCCTGTACCACCGCAACGCCGTCAAAAAACTTCATGTGGTAAACGGCCTCCAGGCCATATTCTGTGTCTAAGAAAATCTGCAGCTCTTTTCCCTTCTCCCACTTCTCTAACTTATGCTCCCTATAGTGGAAGTCCAGGGAAGCGCTGCTGGAATTATGCTTATACGCATGCATCCCTCTCGTGCTCTTCCCCGTAATCTGCACCTCCACAAGAGGGCTGACATTCTCTACATCTTCTCTTGCCTTTGGACTGACGTTCATCTCCACCGGGCTAAAGCCGCTAAGTTCCACAATCCCATCCTCCCGGACTTGGAACCACACCGACAGCCCGCCTTCCCGGACTACAATATTTTTATCCATCTATGTAATACTCCTTTCGTAGTTTTATCTTATTCCACTCATTCCAAATACCACGGTAGCGCATCTTCGTCCGTATATTTCTCCCGCTCCGCCGCCAAATATCCCCTCAGCACTCTCTCAATCAGAAAAGAGGCAATATAGACATATACCCCCGGCAAAACAGCCAAGAAAAAAGGAAACAGGTAAATCATAAATCCCACCGCCAACAGCATGGTTAACAGCGCAAGTGTGGTCATACAATGTCCCACCGACATATGCAGCGCATACTGTAGCAGACGGCTTACCTTAAACTGAAATCTGGACAATGCCGGGAATATATAAGGCAGCGTGAATAAAAACGGCGCCGCAAGGATAATTCCACCGATGACGGCTGCATAACCGTTTCCCTGCGCTTTACCGTATCCTACAAAGTAAATATAAAACGCAAGAAGCGCGCCATATGCTATATAAAGTAACGTAAGGCCAATTCCTTGCTTAAAATTCAGCCTAAAAGCATACAGAAACGACTTTGTGACAGTCTCCCTCTTCCTCCTGACCACCTTCACAACCGTATAATACAAGGCGGCGCTTGCCGGTCCGATGGTGACCACCGGCACCGAAAAGACAAGCCACAAAAATCCCGCCACCAGCAAATCCGTAATCTGGTCGGCAATATGAAAAACCGGGGAATCCATCGAAAATTTCAATTTTACCTCCATGAAGTTATATTAACCTTTCACAGCGCCTTCTACCTGACCCTGTATGAAATATTTCTGCAGGCACAAATACACAATCACCAGGGGCATCATACCGATTACCGCCGTGGCAGCCGCCGCACCGTAATCATTGGACACAGCGGAGAAAAACGTCTTGATAACAAGGGTAATCGTCCGCATAGACGTTTTTTGCAGGAAATAATAGGAGTAAGTATACTCATTCCACACGCCCACCCCTTGCAGGATAATAACCGTGACCGTAACCGTCTTAAGCTGCGGCAAAATAATCTGAAAAAATACCTGCAGATTGCTGGCCCCGTCGATTGCCGCCGCCTCGTCCAAAGCCACCGGAATCGAAGAAATAAAGTTCGTATACAGGAAAATAACAAGCGGCAGGCCGAAAGCGCTAAGCACCAATACCATTCCCCAATAAGTCGATGTGGCATGAATCGTGGACATCGTCGAATAGATACCGACCAATATAGTCAATGGTGTAATCATCATGACCGACATAATCAGGCTTCGCACTACTTCATTTAATTTGGACTGGTTACGGGCCAGGGCATAGGCAGCCATACATCCCACCACAATCTCCAAAAGCAAAACAAGCGCAGTGATAATCAGACAGTTCTTGATACCCGTAAAAATCTCGCCGCTCTCGATAACCTTATTGAAATTATCCCAATATATAGGGTTTGGGAACCGGATTCTCGATGTCGTGTCGCTAAAAGAACGCAACGACACATTGATAATAATGTAGAACGGAAACAGATAGACAATCAACAAAAACAGACTGATAAGGTATTTCCACCAGTCCTTGGCCCGAAGCGGCATCTTCTCGTCTTCAAACATAGAAGGCTGTCTGTTTTCTCTCAATTCTTTCGTCTTCGCCATTATACCTCAACCTCCTTTTTCCGGAAATATGCATTCACAATCATGGAAATCACCATAATCATAAGGAAGGAAAATACGCCGATTGCCGCCGCATATCCGGCACGCTCCGCGTCAAAGTAACGGTTTGCAATATAGGTCGCCAGGGAATGGGTCTTCTTGGCGGGCCCGCCGTCCGTCAAAGCGATAATAACATCGTAAAGTTTCAAACCGCCGATTAAATTATAAATCACGGACGATGAAAGCGCCGGAATCAACAGAGGCAAGATAATATAGCGGAATCTCTCCCAAGGCGAAGCGCCGTCCACGGTGGCCGCCTCTATATAAGACTGCGACACGCCCTGGATGCCTGCCAAATAGATTACCATACTGACGCCCACGAACTGCCATGTATTGATGAAGACAATCACCGCAATGGCGGATGCGCCATTGCCGAGCCAATCATACCCCGCCATGCCAAGAGACGCCATAATGTCGTTGATAACGCCGCCTTTGAACTGGAAGAAGAAGTACATAATATATCCCATAACTAAGCCCGATATCATAGCCGGCATATAGATAACCGTCCTGACAATGCCTCTGCCCTTAAACTTCGTATTTAAGAACATCGCCATGGCAAGCCCGATTATCTGCTGCAAGAATGTACACACAAAGCCATAGACAAGGGTATTGCGCAAAGACGAAATAAATACTTTATCCTTGAACATTGAAATATAATTTGAAATACCGACAAAATCTTTATTCACGGAATACCCGTTCCACTTAAAGAAAGACAGATAGACCGCATAACACAAGGGATATGCGATAAATGTCAACATAATCACCACTGCCGGTATGTAGAACCAGTTTAGTTTCCTTTTTCTTGTATTAGTCATAAACACTCCTATCCGTATAGGCGAAAACATCACCGTAAAACGGTGTGCTCCGTTACAAGAGAATATAAAAGGAACTCCGTCCCCGAAAAAGACGCCAAGCGTTCCTGTCCAAGTACGGAGTCCTTTCACATATCTATGCTATACTATTGCCTGTGCTCCTTAATTGCCCATTAAGTCGCTGTAATTATCCTGTACCATGCCCATAGCCTCGGCTTTACTGCCTTCCGGGTCGCCGTCTGCAAGCAGTGTGCCCAAGGAATCACCCATTACACTCCACATGCCGCTGGGAAGGTACTCGCGGTCGAAGAAGTTGTCATAAACCAAATCGCCGTCGAACTGTGCCTGCGCCTCTTTGAAGGCATTCGTCGTGTAAGCCGCCTGGTCAGTCTCTTCCAATACGGTATCTGTCAGGCCGGGGATACCGCCGTCAATCTTAACAACCTGCACTGCGATTTCAGGACGTGCAAGATATTCAAGAAGCTGCTTGCACTCGTCCGCATACTCGGTGTCTTTCCAGATACCGAAGCAGCTAAAGTTGCCTTCGCCTGTGCCGAAGTATGACGCTGTGCTGTCATCCTTAGCCGGAACCGGAAGAATACCGATATTAGCTTCTGCATTGTAAGCAAGGATAGAAGGAATCATCTCTGTAGAATACAGTGCAAATCCGCCCTCCGCGTTTGCAAGCGCACTGCAGATATCGTCTTTCTTACCGCTCACGTAATCTTCATTGAAATAGCCTGACGTAAACCAGTCGCTTACCATCTGGAAGCTGTCTGCCCCGTCTGTAGTAAAGTCAAATGAACCGTCCTGCAAAGCCGCAGCTTTATTGTCGGCAATATCGGTATTGGAGTAAAGTGTCGGCCAGATAACCTCTAACATATATGCATCAAAAGCATCCCCCAAACAAAGCTCAATGGGCGTTGCCTCAGTCTTGTCCGCGATAGCCTGGCATGCCGCATTAAAATCATCCCATGTACGGATTGTGGTAGGGTCAACGCCCGCCGCTTCCAGTACGTCTTTGTTGTACATAATCGCTGCCACTGCCTGCGTAATCGGCAGAATGAAAAGCTCGCCGCTGTCGTTGGTGATAACGTTCTTAAGTCCTGCATCAATATTTGCAACCCAAGGCTGGTCGCTCAAATCCATCATGTACTCGCTGTAACGGATGATACTCCATCCATGTGTCACCCACATATCCGGCAAGTCTCCCGAGGACATACGTGTCTTCATAGCAGACTCATAGTCGTCGCCGCCGTTATAAATCGTTACGTCGATTCCTGTCTCCGCCGTAAAGTCCTTAATCAATCCTTCAAAAACAGCAAAATCCTCCGTTGCCAAGTTGTAAGCAAGCTCCAGACCGCTTCCGTCACCGCTTGGAGCAGCGTCGCCGCCTGCCTCCTCACCGGGCGCTTCATCACCGCCTGCTTCCTCACTGGGCGCTTCCTCGCTGCCCGTTTCCTGTGCTGCCCCGTCGGAAGAACTTCCGGCGTCGCTTCCGGAGCCGCCGCATGCAACAAGCGACAGAGTCATCGCCGCACATAACAGTCCGCTAATTAATCTCTTTTTCATATTATCTCCTTTCACAGACCAAACAATTATATTGCCATTGTCGTTCGTAATAGTTGCACATTTACCACTCTTTTCCTGCGCATCAGAAAATGTTTCGTGCAAACTATATAGTTTTTATCTACTCCCACCGTGGTTACTTGACATTATAACAGACTGCATTCTATAATAATTCATATTTAACTTTTAATACCACACAATTATTGCTGAGGTTACTGCCTATGTTCTATGAAAATAAACCGGAGTTTTTTATCTTGTATAACGAAACGACAGCCTTGCAGTACCCGCTTCACATTCATTCTTATATTGAATATGTCCATGTTATCTCAGGCCTCGTAGGGATGCAAATCAGCGGTGAGGACTATCTCTTAGAGCCCGGGGACATCGCCCTTATCTTTCCCAATGTCCCCCATAAATACCAGACTCTTTCTTCCGTCAGCGATATCCAGTTCTACATTATGAACTCCTCCGTCGACATCCTTCCTATGCACAAAATGGACCTGCTTGGCAAATATCCCCGTGTTCCGGTGGTACATCCGTCACCTCTGCACGAAGATATCCTGTATGCGGAAAAGCGTCTTTTTGAGTTGACGGCAAAACCGGAAAACACGCAAATGATTTCCTCCCTGACTTCTCTCATCCTATGCCATATCTTCCCCATGCTGCAGCTCAATGATTTTGAAAGTACGCCGCCCCTGGACCTCACCAGCAAAATCATCGCCTATATCGGAAGCAATTTCCAGGATGAAATCACCCTTCCCCTGTTAGCCAAAAAATTCGGAGTCGGTAAGTATACTCTCTCTCGCATTTTTTCCAATGTGCTGGGAATCAGCCTGCCCGCCTACCTTAATTCACTCCGCATGGATTACGCCACCTATCTGCTTTTGCGCACAGACATGGATATCATCAATGTGGCCATGGAATCAGGCTATCATAACCAACAGACTTTCAACCGGATTTTCAAAAGCACAAAAGGCTGCACGCCCAAGGAATACAGACAAGTGCACAGACAATCCAGCGTTCCCCATCCGCCTGCTGCCATTATCCCTGCCATGCAGCAAAGCTGTGGTTCTTTCGCCCCCTCCCCTACTTCGTACCAGTCTCCACCCCCTCCCGGTTGACTATAGACGCCCCGGCGGCTGCCTAGTAAACACCCACACTGCCAGGCGGCATGACAGGTAGTCCTTCGACATTCACTAAATGACCGCTCCAAACCGCCTGTTTTCCTGCCTGTCGGCCTCCACAGCGGGCGGAAACCGGAACAGGATACTATATCTGGAACCTGGAATACCCTTCACTCTTCACATATCTGCGGAACTGGACGGGCGACATGCCCATATGCTTCTTAAAGACTTTCTGGAAATAATTAGCGGAAGAAAACCCGCACGCCTCGCTGACCTGTGCAAGCTGCACAGAGGTGCTTCCCAACATATCCACCGCTTTCTTAAGGCGCAGCTTTGTCAGATATTCGTTTGGCTTCACGCCAGTCACTTTATAAAATTCCCGGGAGAGATGACTCTGGCTGACATGACAGGCAGCCGCCACGTCACTGATGCCTACAGGCTCCATAAACAGTTCTTCCATGTAAGTTTTAGCGCCCACAATCAGCGGTGACTCCGCTTTCTCTTTCTCCTTCCCAACACCGCACAAGGCACACAGGAACGAGAACACCATAGAGCCTAACAGAAACGGATTCTGGTTGGGGCGTTTCGCCTGGGCATGAAGTTCAAACATCCATTCCACCGCCCCGCTGTAGACCGGCAAGGTAATCATCCTGCCCAGATGGTTCTCTATATACCGACAGTATTCCACCGCCGCGCCACATTCAAACAATAGGTAGATAAACTCCCACGGCCCTTCATTGTTTTGTTCATCAAAATAGTAGCATTCCGGGCCGGGCATCTTGAGGAAAAAGCCTGTCCCTTTGCCCACAATCTTCGCTTCACCGTCAATCTTCACCGTACCGCTGCCATTTAAAGTATACTGGAAAAGATAACATTCCTGTCGGTTTTTGTTGTCCCAGAAATAGGCGCCGGTGCTGCACCGTTCTTTTCCCACAGCGTTTAGACGTACCACCGGATGCTCCACATCATTGAGAAAATGGAACGCATAGTTATCTTTCATATCTTCTTTTCCCTGCATCTTCACTTCTCCTTCCAAGCTTTCTTTTTCATACCAATCAAGGTGTAAGAAGGCGCCACTTACACATCAAAAATTTACCCTTTTAATCAAATAGTTACCATTGCAAAATCCCTACACCTTATCTATGATTAGAATCATAACCTGCTTATGCGGCCCATAGCTATCTGAGCATACCACAAAGCAGGTGAAAGATAAACAATCAAAATTTTACATAAGGAGGACAATTTTATGTCATTTAAAGTAGCGTTTATCGGTGCAGGAAGCATCGGTTTCACAAGAGGCCTGCTTACGGACCTTCTGTCCGTGCCGGAATTTCACGATATCGAGGTAGCATTTACGGATATCAATCCCGACAACCTGCGCATGGTGACGCAGCTATGCCAGAGAGATATCGACGAGAACGGCTTGAATATCAAAATCCATGCAACCCTGGACCGCAGGGAAGCGTTTAAAGACGCCAAATACGTTATCAACTGTGTCAGAATCGGCATGTTGGAGGCTTTTGCAACAGATGTCGAAATTCCGTTAAAATACGGCGTTGACCAGTGCGTGGGTGATACCCTCTGCATCGGCGGCATCATGTACGGGCAGCGCGGTATTCCCGCTTTGCTTTCCTTCTGTAAAGATATCAGGGAAGTGGCGGCACCTGGCTGCATCCTGCTCAACTACTCCAACCCCAATGCAATGCTGACCTGGGCATGTAATAAATATGGCAAAGTGAAAACATACGGACTATGTCACGGCGTACAGCACGGACATGAGCAGATAGCAAAAGCCCTCGGCAAGGATAAGAAGGATGTTGATATAATCTGCGCCGGATTAAACCACCAGACTTGGTATATCAGCGTCAAGACAGACGGCGTAGAGCGCACGGGCGAGCTTTATGAGTTTATGAAAGAGGCAGAGTTTGCCAAGGACGAAAACATCCGTCTGGATGTGATGGAAAACTTCGGCTACTATTCCACCGAATCCAACGGCCATCTTTCCGAATACCTGATGTGGTACAGGAAACGCCCCGAGGATATGGAAAAGTGGATTAATTACAGCAACTGGATTCAGGGCGAGACTGCCGGATACTTGCGTGTCTGCAAGGAAAGCCGCAACTGGTTCGAGACGGACTTCCCCAACTGGCTCAAGGAGCCTGCAAAGAAATACTCTCCGGAAACCCGCTCCAGCGAACATGGCAGTTATATTATCGAAGGTTTGGAGACAGGGCGGGTGTACAGAGGGTGCTTTAATATCATGAACGAAGGCGCCATCACGAACCTCCCCGACGAGTGCGTCGTGGAAGTTCCCTGCTATGTGGACTATAACGGCATATCCGTTCCCAAAGTAGGCGACTTGCCTTTAGGTTGCGCAGCCATCTGCTCCCAGAGCGTATGGGTACAGAAACTTGCCGTGGAAGCCGCAGTCCATGCAGACTTGAGCCTGTTACGCCAAGCCGCCATGATGGACCCCTTGACAGGCGCCGTATGTACGCCTGACGAAATCAAGCAGATGGTAGACGAGATGCTTGTGGCAGGCGAACAATGGCTGCCTCAGTATACGGAAGTAATCGAAAGTGCCAAGAAACGGCTGGAAAACAAGACCGTGCCTTACCGTCCGGTCAAAGGATTTACCTTAAAGACGAAGACCGTGGAGGAAATGGCGGCGGAGAAAGAAAAGTACAGGGCGATGGCCTCTGCTGCTGCAAAAGAAAATGTGAAATAAAAAAACGAGCTTCGCTCGTTTGCGAGATTTGCCTCCGGCAAACTCGGATAAGCGGAGGAATTTCCTATACCGTAAAAAACGAGTACCCCGCAACTTTCTGCGGGGTATTCTTCTTTCTTTATTTCAATTCATATTTTACGATATCCATAGTTACGCTTCCGTCCGCATAGAAAGAAATTCCGTCCGCCGCAAGGTCCGTGTACATGGTAGCGGTGAGTACATGTTCACCGTCGTTCACGAATACTTCCACACTGAACTTATCCAGGATTATGCGCATCTTAAGCGTACCGCCTTCACTGTTTACGAGGCACCTGCGTTGGTGGATAATCGCTCTTCTTGAGCCGGAGAACTTCCTGTCCACTTTGACAATCGACTCATAGGGCCTGAAGCTGATTGAGGTGTGATAGGTGTCATCCTGTGCAAACCTGACCGCAAATTTCCGGTACATATTCTCAGCATCGCCGGGACGGATAGACAGTTCCATATCCACCTTACGCCCCTCTACGCCCGCGAGCCTGATTTCATCCGTAAAAGTCACATTTTCATGCCGCACTTCTTCCCCATGCATATCATCCAATTCCCGTACCGGTTTCTGGTACAGACGGCCCTTTTGTATGGAAAGCTCCCTGGGAAGGGTCATCTGTCCAAGCCAGGGCTCTGCCGGCGTATGCAGGTTACAGGTATCCCAGTTCTGCATCCATCCAATCATGATTCTTCTCCCGTCCGGCGTAAGAACCGTCTGAGGCGCATAGAAATCAATTCCGTAATCAACAGCCTGGTTCTGTTCCTCCGTGAAGGTATCCGTCCCTTCATCATAAGAGCCAATCAGGCAGAGCGTACCGTTACCGTTATGGTATTCAAATCCCTGGGGAAACATATCCTGCGGACTTGTAATCAATACGCCTTTACCGTCCAGCATAAAGAAATCAGGACATTCCCACATCCGTCCGAAACGGTTATGATTAGCCGCCAGTATTTTCTCGTACTTCCACTGCATACCGTCCGGGCTGCTATAGAGAAGAATCCGTCCATCCCCTTCCTGTGTACAGTTTCCGACTACGCACCTGTATGTACCGTCAGGCTTACGCCACATCTTAGGGTCCCGGAAGTCAAATTTACTCCCGCCCTCGGGTAAATCTTTCCTGGTAAGAACCGGATTTCCCGCATACTTCTCATAATCCGTCCCATCCCCTACCGCGATACACTGCGTCTGCACCTCCCGCATATTTCCGTCCGGCTGCGCCTCCTTGGCCACTCCCGTATAGATGAGCAGATGTCTTCCGTCAGGCAGAACCACCGCGCTGCCCGAAAAACAGCCGTCCCTGTCATACTCCGTATCCGGCGCAAGAGCCGCCGGAAGATAGCGCCAGTGCAGCAAATCCTTGCTCACCGCATGTCCCCAGTGCATCGGTCCCCAGTGGGAATCATAAGGATGGTATTGGTAAAACATATGGTATTCTCCTTTGTAATAGGAGAACCCATTGGGGTCATTCATCCACCCAACGCGGGTAGCCAGATGAAAGTCCGGCCTGTCCTCTCGTCCGATTTTCTTCTCCATCGTCTCTTCATATTTTCTTGCATCACGCAAAGACTGGCTTAACATAAGACACCTCATTTCTTCTATAATCATTTTGTTGCTCAATAGTCCTGCTGACATTCTGACCTCCCGGCCGTCATACCAACTCTTTTCATTACCCAATATCATAACGCAAAAACAAGACGAATACCACATTTTCTATGCCGGTTTTTCAATTTTTCTCAATTCCTGCATAGCGATTATATGCATTCTGATACACCGTAAGAAGTTTATCCATACCGCACTTATCCCTCAGATGTTTCACATATGCGTCCCATTCTTCATCGGTTGGCCCGCCATTTTTTAACCACAGACCTTCCTGCTCAGACACTGCGCTCTCAAAATTTGCCTTATACCAGTCAATGTCATCAAGTTCCCTTCCGGTAAATACACAATCCACCGGATAGGTAGTGGTATCATCTACATAAGACATCCAGAAATCATACAAGTCCGTGAGACGCTCAATGGCACGCTCTTCCATCCTGAAAGTAGTCCTATAGTAATCACTTAAAATAAGTTTCGGGCCTGCCACCTCATATTCCCCTTTCAACTCACCGGAGCTCTTTCCATATTTTTCGCGGCTTTCCTCATCGGAAATACTCAGCCAGACGCCGTCTTCATTCTGTGTTGTAAAATATGTTCCAATCGGACCGTACTGAAGCTGCATCACATTCTCCGGCACATACCACATGTCGAAAAATTTCAGCAAATTTGCAGGGCTTTTACACGCCTTCGTAATATTGAGCTGCCCGCTGTTGATTCCGCCGCCGGTGCGGATTGTCACATTGTGGGTACCGTCAGGCCCGTCAAGAATCGGCAAAAATACATAATCCTTAGCGTAATCGCCCATCAGTTCCTCAATATACCACCATGTCGAAACTCCCACATAACCTTGGGAACATTTGGATATCAGCTGTGTATCGGTCTGACTAAACATCTCTATATCCATCAGCCCTTCTTTATACCAATCATGAAAATAAGTGATGGCATCCCGATACTGGTCTGTCACACACATAAATTTTACTTTGCCGTCACTGCCAAGCACCAGGTCGTTACAAACATCATTGGGCCAGTTGGTAAAGCCGAAACCTGCGTAGAAGATATTCTGGCCCCAACACCACTGGTCAAACCCTGTACTCATAGGAATCGTGCTTCCCGACGCATTCCCATAGTACTTCGCACTCATATCATTGTCCTTAAACGCTTTCAAGGCCACATGCAGCTCCTCTAGAGTGGACGGCACTTCCAGGCCCAGGTCGTCAAGCCACGCTTTATTAATCATGGCAAACTGTGGGATGGAATAGATGCTGTAATCCTCCGGGGTGCCGATACCTGCCGTCCCCATGCGTTCCCCTGCCGGAAGACCATAGATATATCCGTCATCCATCGTGATGGCGCTTCGGATATCAGGGTTCTCTTCCAGGATTTTACTTAAATTAGGCATATATTCTTCCGTCAGGTACGGGGTCAAGTCGATAAACGTCCCATCGTCCCCATAGCGGGAAATATCATAATTACTAAATCCTACCCCCATAAAGGCATCAGGAAGTTCTTCCCCCGCAATACGGATATTGACCTTCTCGGCCAAAGATTCACTCATGGTAGTCCAGTCAATATCGATTCCCGCATCCTCCCGTAGCTTATTCAAAACCTCGTTGTCATCATATCCTGGGCTCAGCGCGCTCTGGGAGCCCATAATGGCAAACTGTGTCTGGGAAGTATCCGGGTTCGCAACGCCCTTTTCATGATGTCCGTAATCTTTATTCCCGCAGGCCGCCGCAGACAAAGCAAAGACGGCAGTAAGCGTACAGAAAACAATCTTTTTTCTTCCTGAACAAACTTTACATTTTCTCATCATACCATTCCTTTCTGCGGTCAGCCTTTCACCGCACCGGCCATAAATCCTTTTTCAAAATACTTCTGTACAAAGGGATAAATAATTAACATTGGCAAAGCCGCTATGATAATGGATGAAAACTTAATCATCTCCGTCATTTTATTCAGCTCCGCAAAACCGCCTGATATTGTGCTTGCCTGGCTAGCGCTGGCAGAACTCTTAATCAGTATATTTCTCAACACCAACGGAAGAGGCGCCATGTCCGGAGAAGGCAGATAAATCATCGCCGTAAACCAGTCGTTCCAGTAGGCAACCATGCTAAATACCACCATAACAGCCATTATAGAACGGCTTAAAGGCACTACAATCCTTAGAAACGTCGTCCACTTGGATGCGCCGTCTATGTTAGCGGCCTCAATCATCGCATTCGGTATGCTGTTCTCGAAGAAATTCCTCACAATAATCATATTGCCGACAGCCACGCCGCCCGGTAAAAAGAGCGCCCACATACTATTAATCAAACCGGTATTCTTGACCACCAAATAAGTGGGCACCATACCACCGCCGAAATACATCGTTATAATAAAGAAAATACTGATAAATTTCCTGCCCGGCAACTCCTTCACGCTCAAAGGGTAAGCTGACAGATAAAGCACAACAACAGAAAAGACCGTACCAATGATGGTGTATTTAAAGCTATTGATAAGGCCTGTCAAAATATTCGGGTCGGCAAACACCGATTTATAGCCATCCAATGTAAACTGACTCGGTAAAAAGAAGGTTTTTCCCGCATATACGTCATATGGGTCTGACACGGATGCAATCAGTATATAATACAATGGGTAGGCAACAATAAACAGGATGACAACGCAAATTAACACAAGAACAACGTCGCTGCTTCGTTCGGAAAGTCCCGTCAACTTTCCTGATTTCGTATTCGCTCTCATACTCCACCTCCTATATAAAACTCATGTCTTCCGATATTTTACCGGCTATCTTGTTCACCGCAATCAAAAGTATAATATTGATTACCGTATTAAACAGCCCCACCGCCGTGGAATAACTGTACTTGGCGTTTTCGATACCCTGCTGATAAACATAGACTGCAATGACATCGCTTGCAGCCTTGTTCAAATCAGTCTGCAAGAGCCATACTTTCTCGAAACCCACATTCATCAGTCCACCTACGCTCATAATCAGATTCAACACCATAATTGAAGTCAGTTCCGGTATATCGATATGGATAATTCTCTGGAACAAAGACGCTCCGTCCACTTTCGCCGCCTCGTACAAAGAAGTATCTATAGTGGACAGTGTAGCCATGTAAACAATGATACCCCAACCTGCATCCTGCCAGATTCCGGAGGCAATGTAGATTGTCCTGAATGCCGACGACTCCGTCAGGAAGTCTATGGAAGTTCCTGCAATCAGGTTAATTAAACCGCCCGAAGGACTCAAAAAGATACGAATCATACCACAGATAACCATCGTGGAAATAAAATGTGGCGCATAAAGCACCGTCTGAGTCATTCTCTTAAAGCGGTGAAACCGTAGTTGGTTCATCATCAAAGCCAGGATAATAGGAATCGGAAATCCCCACAGCAGACTGTAAAAGCTAAGCAGTAGCGTATTCTTAATCATACGCCCGAAAGTCGGCGCACTGAAAAAGCGCCTAAACCATTCCAGGCCAATCCATTCGCTTCCTGTAAATCCTTTGCTGGCCTTGTAATCCCTGAATGCAATCTGGATGCCATACATGGGTATGTACTTATAAATTATTGTCAATATTACCGGAACCAAAAGCATCAGATATAGCTGCCAATTGTCAGCCACTCTCCTCTTTAACGATTTGCCCCTATACTGTAATACCGGGCCGACGGCGGCCGTCTTACTCCTACTCATAATCCTATCTCCCTTCTTTTCCTCACGCATTCCGTCTATGTATTGGCCAAATTTGTGAAACGTTATTTGTTAACAAAGCCATCTTATCACCATTTTCTCTTGACAGTCAATGTTTATTATATATTTCACCGTTAAAAATAATGATTTCTGTTATTTTTTTTACGAAAAATATTGTGCGTTTTTGTTATATATTTACATATGATTTTCATGTAACGTTTCATAACTATCTTTTTTTATTCTTTACACTCTTGATTTTTGACATTATAATAAATGTGTGAAGCTTGGTACAAAACATGATAATCTTTCAATAATATTTCATCCCCCGCAATGCAGGATGGAACAGACAAGAAAATAATTTGCACAGAGATTAAAGAGAATATAGGAGGTTAGATTGAAAAATCAGAGATTTTTCAATTTTTTATTTAAGTAGTATCGCAAGTAAGTTTGCGATATGCATGAAGAATCGTGTGAAAATATTTTTCACACGCGAATAGAAAGGCATGGTTATTCGTATGAAAAAAGTAATTTCCGCTCCTACAATGAAAGATGTTGCAAGAGAAGCGGGCGTCGCCCTCGGTACGGTATCCAAAGTAGTCAACGGCCTGCCTGTGGGTGATTCCTACAGAATCCGCGTAGAAAACGCGATACAAAAACTAAACTACCAGGTCAACAGTTACGCCCAGGGGCTTAAAGCCAATAAGACTTACACGGTGGCTCTCTTAATTCCCAACACGATAGACCCTTTTTTTGCATCCCTCACCTACTATATAAATACCGCGCTCATGAAAAGGCGGTACAAAATGTTATTATGCTCCACTGATTTTGACCCCAGGCAGGAACAGGAATACATCCTGATGGCACAGAACAATAAAGTGGACGGCATTATCGGCCTTACTTATAACCCTTCTCTTGTTGTGGAAGAGAATACGCCCTTCGTCGCCATCGACCGCTCCATGGGGCCTGGGATTCCCTGCGTTGCTTGCGATAATTTCGCCGGCGGGCAGCTTGCCGCCGAGAAACTGGCCGACCTTGGCTGTAGACATGTAGCTTTTTTGCGAAGCGGCTCCTCCCTTGCCAATGAGCCGAACAAACGCAAAGCCGGTTTCGAGAACGGCTGTCTTTCCCGCGGCCTTTCCTATGAGATGAAAATACTAAATGACGGAGATTCCTTCGAAGAGTTTGAACAATTTCTGTCAGAGCATCTATCAGAGGGCAGATTGGACTTTGACGGTATCTTCTGCGTGACAGACCGTCTTGCCTGCCTGACGCGGGACATGTTGGGCCGGCTGCAGCAGAGGGTTCCTGAAGATGTACAGTTAATCGGCTTTGACGGCATACGGGCCTTTGGCAATACGGTTTACCACTGCTCTACCATTGTACAGCCCATACCGGAGATGGCGGAAATGTGCGTTGACCTTCTTCTGCGTGAGAGTATGCTTGCAAAGCCGCCACTCGTCTGCCTTCCCGTCACCTATGCATCCGGTGGAACCACCTGCGAGCCTTTTCTTGTGTGAGATATTTTATCAGATAAAGAAGTCTTTGTGTCTTTAAGAAAACCCTCTGTCTTTATGGGACAGGGGGTTTCATGATTATGCTTGCCCTATGGAATTGATGCAAATGCCCTATACCAACTTCTCCAATGTCAGATTACCAGGATGCAACACTGTGCGCCAGAAGATACTGCACAAGATTCAAAGAGAATGCTTGCTGATTTCCTGGGTGTCTGTACTGGAAACCGACTCATCCTGGCCTTTCCTGCTCTCCTTTTCTTTCTCCTTCGTCACATGCAAATACCTGCGCAGCACGCACAAAAGGCCCACGCTGATAACCGATATAAAATCCTCGAAAGACGTTGTGTCTCCCACAATCATGTGCCGCGCCACAAGGAAAATCAGGATTTCCATAATGTTGTCGGAATTGGGCCTGCAAAGCATCTGCAAAAACTCGATTCCAATCACAATCACAAAGATATCTTCCAGAAACGGCTTAAACTTGTCCGTATCTTCGAGCATTAAGCGAAAAATTTCAAAATCGCTGAGAAGACTGAAAATGGACATTACAATGCCCACCAAAACAATAACAGCCACCGCCATCTCCAACGACTCGCACAGTCTTTGTATATTTTTCTTAAATTTATCTTTAAACTTCTCCATAAATAACCTGACCTTACCCTTATCCATCGTTTTCCCTACCCCCGCTCTATCATCTTACTTGTGCAGTCAGTGCCCCTGGCAAATGTGCCACACATACATCTGGCTTTCACTATATGCGGAGGTTATCGGAATCATACATACTATTTCCCATTCTTGCTCAGCCTGCGAATTTGGGCGCAAGCACAAATTTGCGTCTGAACTTTGTTCGGACAGTGAAACAATCTTCCGTATATGGATTTTTCACACTAATCACCCATGTCAGAGCAGTTTACTGCGATGAGACGCGATGAGAAATTCGCAGAGGCGATTTCTCATCTGCGATTAGCGCACATTTGAGGCTCTGACTCAAATTGCCGATTGAAAAATCAGTTCATCAGCATGATTTTTCAACCTATTTTTATATACAGTCAGTATACAAGAAATTACCTTTTCCGTAAATCCCATTTATGATTACTTTTGCTTATCCGAATCCTGTCTGATTTTTCGATTGGATTTATGGCGGCTATCCTGTATAATGTGAAACATACAAACGCAGGTGACAGAATCGGAGGCATTATGGATACATCGAAAATTTGTTATATCGTAGGCGGCGGCGCAGACTACGGCCTGCCTTTCACACCCGGAGAACATGATTTGGTTATCGCGGCGGACGCCGGGTTCCGTTCTCTGGACGGATGCGGCATTCCTGCCGACTATATTATCGGAGATTTTGACAGCCTTGACTACATCCCTCAATCCCTGAATGTCATCAGACTTAGTCCGGAAAAAGACATGACAGATATGTCAGCCGCTGTCGATATCGGCATCGAAAGAGGCTACAAGCTTTTCCATCTATATGGCGGGACAGGCGGACGCATCGACCACACTATCGCCAACTTACAGCTTATCGCCAGCCTCGCTGGACAGGATAAACAGGGCTTTCTGTTCGGGCAGGACAGCGTCATCACGGCAATCCACAATACAAGCCTTTCATTTCGGGAGATTCCTTCCGGTTATATATCCGTCTTCTCCCATACGGAACAGTCCTTCGGCGTATACCTGCGGGGATTGAAATATGAGCTTACGGATGCGATGCTCAAAAGTACCTTTCCTCTCGGCGTCAGCAATGAATTTACGGGGACAAAAAGCAGCATCACCGTAGAAAACGGGACGCTGCTCATCGTTATGCCTTGTCAGTCGTTAGCACAAATAGAATGGTCAATCTGACCACCGCAGCCTCTCAACCAGGCTGTCCTTCTCAATATTTCTGAAACACAGGTAAGGAACCAGTATCGCAATTCCTACCAGAACCGGTGTGCACAGGACAAGCGGCAATAAGGTAAACCGGAACGTACTGAATCCTCCTTCGACCATGGCACGCACACCCACACCGACTGCCAACGTACTGAGGGCATAAGTGACTATTAGGGTCAATCCTGCATAAGCTAACCCCTCTGTAACCAATAGTTTACATAACTGTGATTTTGTCATGCCGACACTTTGTATCATAGCAAACTCTTTTTTCCTCGCTATGATAGATGTAACCATGGAGTTTGCAAAGTTCAAGATACCCACCAGTGCAACGACGACACTGATAGCATTACCCATCACTGCGCCCGCACGAGTCTCACGCTCATACTGTCTCGCCATAGACTGTCTGGATGTGACCGGAAGGGTCAATCCTGTCTCCCCAAAATATGCATCCAATTTTTCCTGTGCCTCTTCTATCTTCCCGTCCTCCACATTAAAGTACAATTTCCGCAAGGTATTGTCCGGCCAGCATTCCCTGAAAGTCTCTGCCGGCATGATAAAATTAAGATAGAAAGTATCCTGCGGGCCTCCTTCCGTGGCCCCTTCCGTCACCGGCTGTAAATTGTTAAGCACTGCCATGACCGTATATTCTCTGCCCTCTATGGTAACAGAGTCCCCCACGGACACCGTGGGCATAGACTGCTTTTGGATGCCAGGCTCCATACCGGGCCCGATTGCCAATACATACCCTCCGGTGGCAAAAAGCGCTTCATCGAAGCTGCCATTCTCCCAATACGCTTCCTCACTGTACACATCAAGAGGAATGCCGTCAATACCGTAGACGACGCTGGAAGCCTTCTTATTTTCAAGCGCCTTTTTCATAGATTCCACGCCTGACGGGTCGTAGGCCGCCCATGCGTCCAACCTCTCTCCCGTATAAAATTCCCGTATATTCTCCACAGTCTGTCCATCCAATACAATCTCCGTCTCGTGACTATACAGATGTCCGGTTTCCTCCAAACCATCTATTGACTCAACCAGTCCAACCAATTGTTCATCCAATGAATCACCCTGGGGCTCATAGCCTGTCATATAGGCTTCATTGGTAATCTCATCAATCTGATAATCTGCAACAGTCAGTCCGGCAAGATATTTCTCCATATCAAAGGAGACATTCTTCGCATAGAAACAGCTCATCAGCGTCAGTCCTAATACGAGGGAACATATGATGATAACCGTACGTTTCCGGTTACGACCCAAGTTTGACCAGGCCAGTGCAGTCAAGGATGCGCTTCCCTGTCTTTTCTTCCTTCTGCGTCCACCGTCCTCCACATCACTGTAACGCAATGCTTCCATCGGGGATACTTTTGCCGCCATTTTCGCCGGACGCATACAGGAAACCAACACAGTCAACACCGCAAAAACCGTGGCTCCTATGAAAATAACCGGACTGGCTGACGCGTTTCCTGTCCGAAAACTAATCAGTACAGGCACCAACACCACCCCAAGCACATAACCCAATATCAGCCCCAGCGGAATCCCAATCACGCACAGTCTCCACGCCTGCCCATAAATCAGCTTCTTAAGCTGTCTTTTCGTTGCGCCAAGTGTCTTCAGTTTACCATAAAACTGTATATCCGCGGTCACGGATATCTGGAAAATATTGTAGATAATCAAATACCCTGCCAAAAACACAAGAACCATCCCCACATACATAGGAAGGCTTTCCTGCATAGCCATCCGGTTCATCTCAGGGGAATAAGCCAGATTTACGGCATATTCTAATCCATCCATCCTCAGTTCTGACAAGATACGCTCCATTGTACCCTCAATGTCGCTGTCACTGTATAGACTGACCTGAGCCATGCGCAGTCCAATCATCTCTTCCGGGTTTGCTCTTCCGGCCGATTCCACCGCTGCCTCAGCGAACTCTTCCCCAACCCACGCCATACTGGCATAACCGGATTCATTTCCTTCCCAAAATCCACACAGAGTAAACGTGGAGGTGATTAACTCTTTGGAAACAAAATCCGCCATCCACTGAAACGTCACTTGGGCGCCCAGCTCATGGGCAACCCCCAGTCTGTCGAGCACAATCGTGTCGAGGGCAATCTCATCCATGCTCCGGGGCATTCTGCCGGTCACAGGCAATGCGAAGGAATGTGCCGCATAGCTTTCATCCGCCCACCGCACTTCCACCTGCCGTCCTGCGACACGTGTGTCTTCCACCAAACCTGCTACCAGACTGTTTCCCACCTCCGCTACCTCAGGATGGGACGCAATCCTGTCCGCTTGTTCTGCAGTAATCGACTTAAAGGACACCTGGGTGTCATAACCGGTCTGCCTGAAAGTCATCTCGACTATATTTTTATCTATGCTCCGGCTCAAAACAAAAAGCGTGGTAAACATCAAGGTCGTCAGCACAATGGCAGTCACCGCCACCAGATTGCGCCCTTTGTTCTTACAAAAAGTCCGTTTGCTAATCACAGATATTGGCTGAAACATAAGCAAGCCTCCCATCTTCAATCCGTATCACCCTGTCCGCACAGGCTGCAATTTCCGGATTATGCGTAATCATCACAATTGTCTGATGAAACTGGCTGCTTGTCATCTTTAACAGGCTCACCACATCGTCACTTGTGCCGGAATCCAGGTTCCCGGTAGGCTCGTCGGCCAGAATGATGGACGGCTTCGTAGATAGCGCCCGGGCAATCGCCACCCTCTGCTGCTGCCCGCCCGATAGCTGGGTCGGAAAACTGTCCAGTTTGTTTTCCAGACCAAGCAGCTTCACAATCTTCATAATAAATTTCTTGTCAGGTTTACGGTTGTCCAGGGAAATCGGAAATATAATGTTTTCCCACACTGTCAGCACCGGAACCAGATTATAATTCTGAAAAATAAACCCGATTTGTTTACGCCTGAAAATTGTCGCCTGTTCCGCACTCAGCTTTGAAAGCTCCTGGTTTCCTATCCTGACACTCCCCTCGCTAGGCACGTCCAATCCCCCAAGCATATTTAAAAGCGTAGATTTCCCGCTTCCGCTCGTACCCACAATTGCCGTGAATTTTCCCCGCTCAATCTCCAAGTCCACACCGTCAAGTGCCTTCACAAGCGCCTCCCCTTCCCCGTAATATTTCTTTAAGCCTGTGGCTTTTACGATGACTTCCATATAGCATTCCTTTCCCTTTTAATCTATTTTTCTTTGTAACAATTGTACCATCACAAGGTTACATCCAAGGTACACGAAAGGTACATTTTTGTAACAGAGAAAGGACAGACTGTTAGGCTTACCATAGTCTGTCCTTTTCTATCGCTATCTGTCTATCGCATTGCAGAGCAAAAAATAATTCTGTACCGCTTATTCAAAATGAACGCTCCGTCACTCTAGTCTTCGTCCGCATACATGGAGAGCAGGCTCTCAAATCTCGGCCTGACTTCCGCAAAAGCTTTTAACAACTTAGGAGAAAACGTACCGCTGTGCCCGTTTAAAATCATCTGGTACGCTTTGTCCGGTTCGTAGGCCGCCTTGTAGACACGCTTCGAAGTGAGCGCGTCATACACATCCACCAGTGAGACTATCTGCGCGGCTATGCTGATTTCATCTCCTTTTAGCCCGTCGGGATAACCCTTGCCGTCATACTTCTCATGGTGATGCCTGGCAATATCGTATGCATATTCAAAAATTGCCCTGTCATTTAACCGGACTCTGTGCTGTATAATTTCCGCACCTTTGGTAGTATGGGATTTAATCAACTCAAATTCATCCGGCGTCAGCTTTCCGGGTTTCAAAATAATGCTGTCCGGAATCGCAATCTTCCCTATATCATGGAGCGAAGAAGCCCAGCCAATCTGTATCAATTTCTCGGCTGTCAGCTCATATTCCGGATACAGCTTCATGACGCTCTTCCCAAGGCACAAAGAATACTCGCGGATTCTTTTGATATGCTGCTTCGATTCCATATTCCTAAACTCCACGATATTGCTCAGGGAGTCAATCAGTATCTCGTTCACAAGGTTCAGTTTCTTGGTCTGCTGGCGCAACACACTGTTCTGCTTCTGGATATTAATATTTTGCTTCTTGACCATCAGCTCCAACTGCATCTTATATTGGAACCAACCGATTGCATTGTGCACCACCTGCCTTACAACTTCCGGCTGATAAGGCTTCTTGACATAGCTCACAATGCCGTACTCATAGCCTTTCTTTTCCAATTCGGGTGAAGTCTCCCCTGTCACCATGATAAACGGTATCTTATTGAGAATATTTTTCTCTTTCAAATGTTCCAAAACTGTGAATCCATCCATCACCGGCATCATATTGTCGAGCAGAACAATGGCAATAGACGCAATATTGTTATTTAACAGCGTCATACCCTCCTTGCCATTCTCAGCCTCTAAAATTTTGTAATCCGAGCGGAATAGTTCAGCCAAAATTGTCCTGTCGATTACATTGTCTTCAAATATTAAAATCGTGTCCCGTTTCATGTTCTCCCCATACTTTCTGTCATTATTATATCACCGCAGTGTTCCCTTAATAACCGTTACAACGCCACCATAACCACCTGTTTGTTGCGGAGTTTGAAAACAGCCCTCTTTACTTCCGCCGTCAATGTATACTTGATGGAATTTATAATAATCATGCTGCCGCCGTAGGCCCTTCCTCTGATACAGACCGGCTCTTTCATCGTCTGTTCCGTCAAGTTGGCAAGCTTTGAAGCCTCGCCGTCCAACTCCGCAATCTTCTGGCTTTTAATATCAATCGCGGCATGGACTTTGCGGCTGATTTCTTCCGGAACATCCTTCCCGGCGGAACACAACATAAACATCTTATTCCATTCTTTCTCCAAATCCGCAAGCTCATTCAAAAGCTTTTCCCTGTTCTCGGCATATTCAGCCTGCTTTTTCTCATACATCTCGTTTCTGCCTATATCCAAAATTGTCTTAAGGTGCATCCTGTTCCCGAGATTGTATGTGTCAACGCCCTTCACTGCGCTGATTTTTCCGCCCAGCAATACGCCCTTACTTCCGGATACGATAACCCTGCCCATAGTGTTAATATTACTGTTCATAATATAATTTGCCTTGACATTACCACCGGCATTGATATTGGCAGCCTCGAAGAAGCTTCCTGATACCTCGCCTCCCGCATCGATGAAACAGTCATTCTTGGAACAGCTTCCCTTCTTAATCATGACATTACCACCGGCTATCAACTTGCCTGTCTCCACATTGTGCTCGATGATAATATCCCCGCTCGCCTTGATATATCCGCCTGAATAAATACTTCCGACCACATACACGGAACCGTCCACTTCCAACTTGCCTGTCACGGAAGTGACGTCCTCCCGGACAATCAACATATTTGTAATAATGATACGCCCGCCTGTAAACTCAAACTTGCCGTTCAGCTTCGACGTGTAGGTAACGCCATCCGGCTCAATCGTAAATCCTACGCCCCGCAATGGTTTTTTCTCGATGCCGTTCTCGGCGTGTATCGATTCACCGTATATGTTCTTTCCGCTTGTTCCTTCCTCAGCGCGATGGTAGACGGCAATCTTCTCTCCTTCATCCACCATCTCAAAGGCTTCTATATTAACATAATCCACACCGCCGTCCGGCAAAGGCGCCGGAATACGGGGCAAGTCCAATCTGACAAACCATTCAAACCATCCGTCCTCGCCTTTTTTTGCAGGAATCCCTTCGGCAATCAAAACTTTTTCATTCAGTCTCTTTCTGTCAATCAGGTCGTCTATCGCTTCTTTCTTGATGCCAAAGACAATCTCCCTTCTTTCCAGGTCATGATAAATGTCGTCTTTCGTGACCACGTTTCCCGGAACCCAAGGAATATAGGCATACGCTTTATTGCCGTTTTCCTCTATGGAAATCACAAATTCATTCTTCCTAAAAGTGTCAACAATCGAACTCTTACTGCCGACAGCCTCTTTACTGCTGCCGCTATCCTTAACGCTTTCCTCTCTGGCCGTCCCGCTTGCCTTCTTCCGGTTAATAAATGCCTGCCTCTTCTCTTTCATGTCTGTCGCAGAATAAATCAACCTGCAATAAGAAGACACATCCAGCCCGGCTTCCAACCCTAAACGGATTTCCCTCATCTGGGCATGATTGAAAAAATGATTCGAGTAGATAGACACATCCAGCTTCTTCTCCAAACCTAAACGGATTTGCTGCATCTGCATCCAATTATACTTGGAACTGGCATAGGCGGAAATATCTATGTCCTCGCAGAGTCCGATTCGTATTTCATGTATCTGTGGCGCACACATATTATCCTGCAGCCACAAGTCAATCGGAAGCCTGTTAAGCAGTGCAAGACGAATCTCTTCCAAGTCGTCATCCTCAAATCCTCTGTCAAGGTATGGAATAAGGTCTATACCCGAATACAGCGAAAGTCGAATCTGTCTCATCGTCTCATAATTATTGGCAGGATTTGCATAGACGGACACATCCACCTTGTCCTTAAGCCCCATGCGTATCTGCTCCATCTGCAGCCAGTTAAATTCCGGATTAGAGTAGACGGACACATCAAGCCCTTCTTCTATACCCAGTTTTATTTCCTGGTTCTGCGCTTTCTGGTACTCGACATTTTCCATCATCGGAAAATGCCGTTGCTTCATATTAGAATCTAAATTTGCCATATCTACTCCCCATGCTCATATCCTGAATGTCCGCATCCCTTCCTGCAAAACCATCCAAATGATTAAATGACAAAAACACATGCATCCTTCCATTTTTGGAAATCTGCGAGTATCTCTTTTATTTTATCAAATTATTTATGAAAAATCCACCGTTTTAATTTACTTCCTTCACCGTTTATCATTCTGCTATACGAAGTCTCTCCACAATGCTCTCTTTCATGACCACGCCAAAACAGCACCTGGGAATCACAAATGCGGCCGCAAAAAGAAAGGGAAGGGCGAGCCACATCGGAGCCAAAGAGTACCTCCATGTGGCGCACCAGCTACTTGAAGAATGATTTATCCACCATCTTCCCCACAACCATGTCAGAACAGCCACAGCCGGTACGATGACAAGCGTTTGCACACCTGCATACAATATTCCCTCCCATACAAGCAGCCGGCGGATTTGGGTATGCGTCATGCCCAGGCTCTCATATACTGCCAGTTCTTTTCTCCGCACAAGCATACTGCTCACCAACGCATTGCCAAAATTCAGTACGCCAATCAATAACAACACTGCACCGACAAACATTGGAATTATATACTTATGGAACAGCGCATTGCCAAAATCCTGTTGGTGAGCGCTGCGCATAGTAACCTGGATGCCATTATCCTGCGTAAGCCGGCCAAGAAACTCCTCAAACGCTTTCTGTCCTGCATAGTCGATATTCACCATAACATTCCGAATACCACTCTCCGGGAATAATTGCTCATAAGCTTTTACGGACATATAATAAGAAATGCTAAATTCCGCCTCCCGGCTATCGGAACCGGTAAGCATACGATTCTCATAGGAAACAACAGCCATAATTTCAAAAAAACGTCCCCCTATCTCCACCTGGCTACCAACAGACGGCGTAGAAACCGTATTTACTCCACTTGCACTGGACGCAACTACATAATCTCCGGAGGCAAAACACTCCATATCAAAAGAGCCCTCTACATACTCGCCATCGACAAGCGCCGTAGACAGCGCCAGCCCGTCCACCCCGACAGCAATCCCCACATATTCTCCTGTCCGGCGGAATTTCTCATAGCCCTTCCCCCAATCCGGCAGACCGGACATTGTCTCTTTCCTGACGCTCCCGTCCTGCCCTGTGCCTTCATAGTATTCCACTATCGGCGCACGCGTTTCTTTATCCGCATACATCAAAACTTCCATGGTACGGATTGTGCCCACATCCGCCACGGCCTCATGGGTCCTGAGAGCTTTCATAAACTCCGGTGTAATGCTACGGCTTTGGGGATTGTAGCGCTGCAGTTTCGTGGCGGCGGACGCATCCGCAATCAGGTAATCACTATAGGAAACAGCCGCCATATATTTGTCCTCATCTACACTGGCATACTGGGTCCAAAGACCACACAATAATGTCAGAGCAAGAAGCAGGGAACAGGCCGCCAACGCCGTGCGTCCCTTCTCCCGCCTGAAACCGGACAGCTCCATAAACGATATCTTCATCCGTCTGCGCTTTTTCCTGCGTCCAAAGCACCTGTTCCCGAGCCGCCCCTTTTCCGCTTCCCTAAATCTTATGGCCCGGGCCGGGCATACCCCTGACACAGCGTGTACCGACAACATACAGGCCGCCCATGTAATCATCCACGTAAGCAATCCGCTGTATACAAAAGGAAGGAGGCTAAAAAAAAATAGCGCAGGATTATGCCCATCTATGCCAAGGAGCACATACGGTGCCGTCATAGTGCATAGCCCAAATCCAAGCAGCCATCCTACAGGAACCGCAGGCAGGCACAAGTACCCGGCCTGTTCCGATAGCAGCCTTCTAATCTGCCTGGGAGACATTCCCAAACTCTTAACCCTGCCATAAAACAGCATATTGTGCCCGACAGAGATACGCACAATATTGTACACCATCATGATACCACACACCCCGACCACTATATTAATCATATAGTAAGGCATCGACTTGGCGCCTATGCGCTCCAGTTTTCTCCTGTTATATGCCAGATTTGTGCTGTAAGTTACATCATCCACACCCAAGCTATACAGCAACTCCTTAGCCTGCGCCTCCAAGTCGCCCGGACGGTACAATGTGACACCCAATATCACGCTGTCCGGTACATCCGGATACAGCCGCCTTGCGGTCTCCGGCGTAATCCATGCACAAGTTTCCGTGGCGCCCATGCCGCTGTCCCACCATCCGCACAGCCGGAACGTATCCGTCCGTTCCCCGCCACCGTCTATAGGTGTCCAGCGCACAACCACCTCTGCTCCCTCCTTTGGTGTAATCGCCAAGGAGCGCATGGTAAGTTCGTCCAAGGCAATCTCCCACTCCGCCTCGGGCATACGCCCGCAGACAGGAACCGCATCTGTGGCCTTTGCCCAATCCGGCGATACAGCCGCCAGTTTTACGCTGCGGTATTCCATCATATCGTCCGACAAAACTCCCACCGGCCTTACCAAAACCGTATCCTTTACATCGGCATGATGACTCAGCACCGCCGCCTGGGAACTGTTTAGTCCATCGTACACAATGTGGCTCATCGAACCGTATTGAACCTGGTAGCCGTACATCAAACCGTCATGTATCATGTGCCCAAGAGCAAAGGAAAACGTACACAACATACTCACCAATGCGATGGCCCCCATCAAAAGAATGCTGCGTACCTTATGGAATTGAAATTCCCGCCATACAAGCTTACGGCAGATTTTTAGGTTATTATTTTCAAGCATATATTACACCGCAGTTATTTCCTTATTTTTCCGTCCTCCATATAAATCACCCGGTCGGCTAACTGTGCTAACTCCCGGTTATGGGTGACCATCACCAACGTATGGTGGTAATGCTCCGCCGTCATCTTCAAAAGCCCCGCCACATTCTGTCCGTTTCTGGAATCCAGACTGCCGGTCGGCTCGTCTGCCAAAATCACAGGCGGTTTAGCCGCAAGCGCCCTGGCAATCGCCACACGCTGCTTTTGTCCTCCGGAAAGCGTATCTGGATATGACTGCCTCCGCCCTTCCAGTCCAAGCAGCGACAGTATCTCTTCCAGAAATCCCGTCCTAGACGCAGAACCGTCCAAATCAAGCGGAAATAAAATATTTTCTTCCACCGTAAGCGTCGGAATAAGATTATACTCCTGGAAAACAAACCCGACTTTCCTGCGGCGAAATACTGCCAACTTATTTTCCCCCATCCTGGCCAGGTCCGCACCATCCACATATACCTCACCCTCATCGGGCATATCCACCCCGCCAATTATATTGAGTAACGTGGTCTTGCCGCTGCCGGACGCCCCCATAACAGAAACAAACTCGCCCCTGGCGACAGTCAAATCCACGCCGTCCAATGCTTTTACAAGTCCTGCGCCACTTTTATAGTATTTCTTAAGCTTCCGTACCGTAATGATATCCATAGAGTTCTTCCATGTCTTCCTTATCCACTTTTCTGACAAACATCAGCCCGAATACACCCACGCCGCAATTACCCGACACCGTGGCAGATGCCTTCTGGATAATCACTCTTTCAAAATGCACATGCTTGTGTGTCTCCTCCAATATTTCCTCCAATTGACGTGCCGAACAACCGGCATATGTGAGGAAAAGAATCGTCGTGTCAATCTGCTTACTCCGTGCCAGAATCTTTTTCACATACCTACGGCTTGCACTCTTCATATTGCCCGGCACGACTTTCCACAGCTTCAGCTCATTTTGCGACATACGCAGCACGGGATGAAGATTCAGCCCCGCACAGAGTTTGTGCGTAACAACATTGACCTTTCCGTTATGATATAGCGCCGCCGTATCCGGCACTAAGAAATTTGAACATACTCTGCCTTTGCATTTCTCTAAAACGTCACAGATTTCCTTCACGCTCTTGCCGTTTTCCGCCATGTTTGCCGCATACAAAACCATCAGACCGTGGCCGCTGCTAATCTGGGCGGAATCGATGACCGTCACGTTGTCGAAGCTCCGGCTGGCCTGCAATGCATTGGGGTAGGCGCCGCTCAAATCGGTTGTGGCAGTGATATGGATGACATGTTCTGCCTTCTCCAATATATCGGCAAAGAAATATTCATACTCCGACGGCTCTGCGCTGGAAGAGTAGGCAAAATTGCCTTCTGTCTTCAGATAATCAAGCAGACTGTCGGAAGATACTTCAAACAGGTCGCAAAACCGCCCTTCCTTCGTGTGAACATAGCAGTACATCAGCCTAATTTGGTATTTCTCAAGCAGGTCTTTGGGCAAGTCGCAGATGCAGTCGGCGGTGACGGCAATTTTCCGCTTCCGCACACCGGCAATCTTATTCACGACGCTCTCTTCTTGTGCCTCGCCGTCTTCCTGCGCAGCCGTATACTCGATTAATTCCTGAGGCAGATACTTCATCAAGCCGGCTTCCAAAAGTGCGGAGCTGATAGGTTTCGCAAGATAACCGTCAAACCCCATATCCTTATACACTTGCTCCGCATCGGACATTACGTTGGCAGTCAGGGCAATAACCGGCGTCTTCTGGCAAAATCCCCTGGCCTGGGCCCGCACTGCCCTAAGAGTCTCTTCACCGTCCATATCCGGCATCATATGGTCCATCAAAATGGCATGGTAAAGCTTCTGTGCCGTCCGCTCCAGACATTCCCTGCCACTCTGCGCCGTGTCCACCTGTATCCCTGTCCCCCGCAGCATCTTCACGGCAACCATAAGGTTCATATCATTGTCATCCACCACCAAGACCCGCGCATCCGGGGCCGTAAAGCTCTGTTTGTACTTTTCACGCCGGTCAAGCTTTTTCTGCGCCGCAAAGCGAATGCCACCGATAGGCTTCGCATTCACAATCCGCTGTCTAATCTCCACCGTAAAGACAGAACCTTTATGGTAAACGCTGTCAACGGAAATCTTACCGCCCATCATCTCCACAAGCTGCTTGGAAATGTTCAGCCCAAGTCCTGTCCCTTCCACATTTCTCGTATCCCACTGGTCAACACGTTTGAACGAACTGAACAGTTCATCCAGATTTTCTTTCCGTATCCCCATGCCCGTATCCGCCACGGAAATACGCAGCATAATTTCATTCGGGGTAACTCTCTCACCTTTTGCAGAAAGAGTGACGGAACCAGATTCCGTATATTTGACCGCATTAGTCAATATATTTGTAATGACCTGCTTGATACGCACTTCGTCACCATAGAGCATAGACGGGATTTCATGGTCGATATCCACCTTAAATTCCAGTTCCTTCTGGTGCGCCCGAATCCAAATCAGGTTCACCAAGTCGCTGAACATAGAACTGACCTCGTACTGCGCGGGGACAATCTCCATTTTGCCCGATTCCAATTTAGACAAATCCAGGATATCATTGATAATCGCTAACAGCATCTTACTGGCGTTCTGGATATTGATGGCGTTCTCGGCAATTTCATCGGATATATCTTCCCGCAGTATCATTTCATTTAAACCGATAATGGTGTTAATCGGCGTCCTAATCTCATGGCTCATATTGGCGAAAAAAGCATCCTTGGAACGGGCAATACGCGCCGCCTTCTCCCTCTGCTGCCTGGCCTGTTCTCTTTCCTTATTATATGTCATAAGCTGAATCTTCATCAAAAATCCGATAAAACAGCTTACCACAGCCATCATGCCATAGGAGTCCACAAAACTGTATAGCCTCTCAGATACCGGAACAAGCTCCGGATACTTGTAAGCCACGAAATAAGTAACCATATAAGATGCCAGCGACAGCACAAGGGCAAGCACAAGTTCTCTTCCGCTAAACAAGAGAAATACATACACAATTCCCAACACGAACCAGACAGGCGTGCCGCTGTCTATCCCCCCGCCAAGAACAAACACCATCGGCAAAAGAACGGCATTCGACGCGATGACAAGCAGCCATGACGCCTCTCTTAGTTTACGCCACTCCACTGTCATATAAAGAGCGCCTCCCGACACCAGACATAACGGCAAAAGCGCACACAACACGTCCAACCTCCATACGAATACAACGCGGCCCATGCCAAAAACCGATGCGGCAAAGGCCATCAGCATGGCAAGACGGCCGAGCCTTTCCTGGAAATCCAGTCTGTCACTAAAAAGAGAGCGCCAAAATATACGTATTCTCCTTTTCATATTCCCCTCCATACAAAACAAAATATCTTACGAAAACACGAACCAGGCTTTACATGCCTTCCGCAACCTTCTCCTCCCATTCGTCCAGGATGCCGGATGCCCCCAGGAAATCAAATTCCTCTGAACATTTCTTGATTTCTTCCGTCATCCCCCGCAAATCCTGTCCCAGGTATGTCCCGTCTTGAATCTGCCCCAGTATTTCCTCCAAATCCTCACTCTCAAAATTCTCTATTTTCTCCCTGACAAGCGCCAGTTGTCCGGCCAGGAACTCCCTGTCAATCTCCCTGGACGCCTCCTGGCTCCTTGGCACTTCTGCCTCCGTCTCCTCCAAACCGCCGCTTTCACTGCCCTGTGCACTATACCCCTCCGGATAAATGAATGCATTGCGTGCAATCACATCAAGCAGATGCGTATGTCGTCTGATAAGTTCCCGGTGATGTTCCAGTATATATTCTATATGGTTTTCTTTGCCCGCCATCTCTAACTCCAGGGCCATCCCTGCCAGTTCATCCGCCCCGATTCCCTTGGAATTACCCTTAAGGGCATGAACCGCAATGGTATAATTTTTCCAATCCTGCTCCCTAAAAAGCTGCTCCAGTTTGTCGTTTCTGTCTATTCCCTGGGCATGGTACATAGCCGTAATCTCCCGGAATCCGTCCCGGTCCCCACAATATGTAAGCCCATGCTCCACATGAATACCTGCCCGTTCCAGAGCTTCCAAGGCTTCCTTCTCACTCGTTGGCAACGCACCCTGCTCTTCTCCCGCAGCGTACACTGGCATACCTGCACCGCTCTCTTGTTCCTTTTGCACACTGCCCTGACTATCCTCACCGGAATCAGAAATATTTACGGCCGTCTCTGCCTCCACCTGCTTCTGCTCAGGTATATAACGGCGCAGCATCCTCTCTAACACACTCAGTTCAATAGGCTTGGCAATGAAGTCGTTAAACCCTTCCGCCATGAACATCTCCCGGGCGCCGCCTATGGCGTTGGCGGTAAAAGCAATCACCGGAACATTCTGGAAATATGTCCCCGGCTTCCTCCGTATCCTTCGTAACGTCTCCACCCCGTCCATCTCCGGCATCATATGGTCCAGATACACGCAGTCGTATTCCATAGAATTTATCTTCTCTAGCGCTTCCCGTCCGCTCTCCGCCGTCACAACCTGAATCCGATAAGGCGTCAGAAGTCTTACCATGACTTTTAAATTCATGGCGTTGTCATCCACCACCAGTATTTTCGCCTCCGGCGCAGTGAAACGGTACCGTGTGTCACTGTGCAGATTCTCCCGCTGTATCACTCTTTGCCCGTTGAATACCGCAGCGATGGACAGTACCGTAAAGGGCTTATAAATACGCATCATGCCGCTCTCCACCCGGATTTCCCGCCCATAGTCCAAAATCAGCACCACGGTTAGTTCCTGTGCAAGCCTCTCGAAAAATTCCTTGTCCTCACAGTATTCTTCCCATCCGATAAAGATATGGGTATAATTCTCATGTTCCATGCGCCTTTGCAGTTCGGGGAAATTTCTGCATATCCGGAACATAATCCCGAACTGTTCCGCCATGTGCCGTATACATCTCTCATACCCCTCCCGCACTACGGAGTACTCGTATTTATCCATATTGATATAGCACGCGGCAAACAGATTCCCCTTATTCTTAATAGACACAATCGGTGTATCGTCCAACACCTTCTGCGGCAGCGTAACCTGAAATTCTGTCCCTCTCCCGGGTGTGCTCTCCACATTGATAAACCCGCCCATCTTGCGCACAAGCGCCTGGGTGATTGCAAGCCCAAGCCCGATACCGCCCTCTTCCCTATTGCGCCCTGCATTGACCTGGCTGAAACTGCCAAATACTTTCTCCACGTCCTCCCTGCTCATGCCGATGCCGGAGTCTTTGACATGAACCACCAGGTTGATGCCGTACGCCTCTTTCCTACTCTTAATCCGCAGGACAATACCACCTTCTTTTGTAAACTTAATGGCATTTTCTAATATATTCATAATAATACGGCGTATTTTCTGTTCGTCACCCACCAGGTTGCGTGGCAGTCCGGCATCACAGTCCACTATCAGCTCCAAATGCCTGCCGTTCTCCAAAGTCAGCGCCATATTGATAATATCCGTAACGGTGGAAGTGATATTGTAGCTCTCCTCCGCCAGTTCCATCCTGCCGCTCTCTAACTCCGAGAAATCCAGGATGTTGCTGACCGTGGCAAGCAGATTACGCCCCGCCGTCTGGATGTCAATCATATCCCTTCTTACGCTGTCCGGAAGCTTTTCCTGCAAAACAGCCTCGCTCATACCACAGACCGCATTGATAGGCGTTCGTATTTCATGGGAAATATTCACCATAAAATCATCCTTGCTTTTCTCCACATTCTCCAACTCACGGATATTCTCCATCAATTGCTCATTGGCCGCTTCCTTTGTACGGATTGTCATCCACATCACAAGCGAAATGATATATGCGGAGATTACATGCAGGACAAGGCGGAGTATACTACTGGCATCCGCAGCATCCGCGGTATGTACGGTAAACATATGATACAGGAAAATAATCGTGGTAGAGAAAACACCCATCCAGACAATATCTGTGATGCAAAATATCCCAAGAAGCACAATCAAGACGAACATAGAAGACAACATGGAAGTGAAATTCCGGGAATGGAACGAATAAATACCAAAATTGAGCCAACATATTACCGCAAAAAACTTCGCACGATACGCATAACCACGGTGGCACTTCACAAAAACGCCCCATCCTGACACAACTGTTACCAAAATCAGCTCTTTGGCAAACAAATGCCATCCGTCAAGTTGCGCCGAGACAAGCATTGCAAGCGAAAAAACAGTGAATATGCTTAAGACGGTCAGTTCCTGTTTCCTGTTTGTTTTATCCGTGTTAAACTGCTTCCTTTCCAAACCTACCCCTCCACTTAAATCGGTATCCTGTGTCAGTCAATCCCAAGAACATCCTTTAACCTGGGGAACATATCCACAAACACATCAATAATCTCCGGGTCAAACTGCGTGCCCCTGCCCTCCAACATAATCTCCATGATTTTATCCACAGGACGGATGGCCGGTTTATAACACCGCTCTTCATACAGGGCGTCGAAAACATCCGCCACCGCCATAATACGCGCCGACAGCGGGATGCTGTTCCCCTTAAGTCTGGCCGGATACCCGGTTCCGTCCCACCTCTCATGATGGAACATGGCAATATCCTCCACAATCTGTACATAATGCTCATCCTCTACGTCCCCGATAATCGTATGGATAATCTTACGGCTGTACGTCGTGTGTTTTTTCATCGTGATAAATTCCTCCGGCGTCAGCCTGCCGGGTTTTTGCAAAATGGCATCCGGCACCTTAATCTTGCCTACATCATGAAGCGGCGCCGCCTTGCACAAAGCCTCTATATATTCCTCTGTCAGCTCCGAAGCAAAAAGTCCGCGCTCATATAACTCGTCGGCTATCATTTTCACATACATCTGTGTATTTTTCACATGTTTGCCCGTACTGCCGTCTCTGCTCTCAATCAGATTGGCCATGCCGATAATGACGGAATCCTGTATTCTACTGATTCTGCCGGCATCCTCCAAAATTTTGTCCGCCTGCTCCTTCACCATCGTCTCCAAACCGTTCCTGTACCTGTCCAGCTCTATCGTCTTATCCACCCGGCTGCGCAAAATATCCGGCACAAAAGGCTTCCCCACAAAATCCATGGCGCCCATCCGGAAACATTTCACTTCTGTCTCCGCCATATTATCCGCCGTCAGAAAAATAACGGGAATTGATTTCGTCTCTTTCTTTAGCTGAATCTGCTCCATCACCTCAAAGCCGTCCATACCGGGCATATTAATATCGAGGAGTATCAGGGCAGGGCGGTGTCTCTCCAAATATTTGAGAGCCGCCTTGCCGGAATTGGCTGCGGCAACACGGTAATTGGGCAGAAGAATATTCTGGGCAAGAGAAAGATTCGTCTTATCATCGTCTACCACAAGAATCACACTCTTCGCCTGATTTGTCTCCTCATTCATGGGCGCTGCGTTTTGTTTGTTCACCTTTCATCCCTCCTAATTAAGCAGATATACAGAAAATGTGGAGCCCTGCCCCACCTTGGACTTGACACTGATATATCCCCGCTGCTTTGTGATGATTCCCTGCGCCAGATATAATCCTAACCCGACGCCTTCTTGTGCCGCCACTTCCTCCCCGCGGCTAAACCGTTTGAACACATCATTACAACGCTCCTGTGGTATACCGATGCCGGTATCCGAAATGTCCACCCGTGTATAGAACTGCCAGGGACGCACACTGACATGTATGCTTCCTCCCGGCTGTGTATATTTGACTCCGTTGTCCAGAATGTTGCCAAGGGCCTCAGCCGTCCACTTCGGGTCATGCCGCACCATAACCGACTCGCTACAGTCCACCGAAATCTGTATCCCTTTCTCCTGTGCCCGCCTCCAGACATCGTTTAACGTCTGTGCCAATGTATCGTACAGATTCGCCCTCTCCACATGCAAGGTAAATGTCCCTGTCTCCAGGCGGGACATCTTAATAAGCGACTGCATCAAAAAATCCAGTTTATGAATCTGCGCTTCCATCGTCCTAAGAAACTGTGAACGTTTCTCTTCATCCAGTTTATGGGACTGCAAAATACCGATGAACATCTGTAAATTCGCCGTAGGGGTCTTGACCTGGTGGGAAATATCCGACACCAATTCCTGTATCGTCTGTTTGTCTTGCTGGCTTTTCCTGCGCCCTTCCGTCATCTGGTCATAATACTGTAAGAGCTTACCCTGTACCCTCGCCGTTAAAGAATCCTCATAGACCTCGTAGTTGTGCGGCTTACGCCCCGCAGTCAAATCATCCAATGTCTGACAAAGTTCATCGGCGAACCCACATACCTGCCGCCTCTGCCATAAGCACCAGAAAAGTGCCGACAGGCATACGCCCATACAAAGGATGAGCAGTGCATACCTTACCCCTGCCCCGGGCACCCAGACCCACAGCACATATACAAAGCACAGAAACAGGATTATCCCCGTAAAGAGCGCCGCCCTTCCTATCTCTTTGTCCTTCCCCCACCCTGCAATCTTCTTTGCCATGTCTGCACTGCCCCTTTTCCTATCTGCTGTTTCCTGTCCAGATGTATCCCATCCCGCGCACAGTCTTAATATATGTGTGCTCCTCATCTTCAATCTTGGCCCGCAACCTATTCATCGTAACGGTCAGCGTATGGTCGTCTATATAATTGCCCCCACAGTCCCACAGCCGCTCCAACAGAAACTGTCTTGTCAACACATTTCCCCCATTGGCTGTCAAAACCTTAAGGAGCTTGTACTCGTTGGGCGTAATCACTAGCTGCTGCCCGCCACGGTCCGCCGTCAGGGCCCCGAAATCAATCTCCAAAAACCCGTCCTGCCAAACTTGCGCCTGCGCAGACTGTCCTGTCCTGCCGCCCCGTCTGATTGCCACTTCCACTCTTTTTAACAATATTTTCATATGGAAAGGTTTCGTTATATAATCTTCCGCTCCTAAATCGAAACCGCCCAGCACATCTTCTTCCAAATCATTCGCCGTGAGAAAAATAACCGGCAATTCCGGATGCTGCCTTTTGATATGCCTGCACAGCTCAAATCCGTTTCCATCAGGCAAATTGACGTCCAAAATCACCAGTGAAAACACTTCCTGTCCCACGAGATATTGCGCCTTGCGCACGTTATATGCCGCCTGTGTGGCATAACCCGCAGCATCCAGTTCAAAACACAATCCCGTGCTGAGGGCAAGGTCGTCCTCCACGACTAAAATCCGCTCCATAAGAGTCTCCCGCACATAAAAAAAGTATCCATACTCTCTGCAGTGCACGCCTCATAACACTCTGCTTACCCGCCTCCGCAGGCTTCCTTTCGGTGCACTGTTTCCATCGTGTATATCATATCATATTTTCGTATTGCACTCAATCATTTTACACGGATAAGTGCATCTGGATTTTCTCTGGTTTTATATAAAAAAACGAGCTTCGCTCGTTTGCGAGATTTGCCTCCGGCGAACTCGGATAAGCGGAGGAATTTCCTATGAAGATTAGGGTGTCAAAAGGCGCCATCATAAAATTTCACTGGCAGATTGCATAAAATGTTCACGAAGTTGTCCTTCGCAGGAATATGAGATTTTCTTAATATTCCGTTTAGTTCCCAGTAATTTCGGGGCATGGACGCCCCGAAAAGTCCGATGTTCGCCCGGATGGCGAATAAAGGGCGGTTACGTCCGTTTCCATAAATTTCCCGGAATATTTTAGAAAATCCATATGACGCAGACGGACACAAGGGAACATTTTATGCGATTTGCCGGTGCAACTACCTTTTGACACCCTAATCCTATTGAAATAGAAAAAGCGCCGGAAAGCATAGCCTCAATGCGTTGCTTCCGGCGGCTCTGTTTTATTGTGCTTTTTAGGTCTGTCATCCACAGAAATCCCCAAAAGCTAAAGTATGGATAAATAATGCGCAAATTCTTTTTCGGTATACGTATGTACTTTTTTAAAACAATAGTTCTCAAATATCTTTACGCCAAAACATACATACTCCTCTCCCGCCAGGCCACCCACTCCTCTCGCAAAGGTGTCAAAAGATGCCGACGGCTGAATATGCGTTTTCTTGTCGTTAATAACGTCTGGATTTTTCGCATTGACGGTTTCATTGTATACGAGAATGTATTCCACGTTGGTACGCAGACTACTGATTCCAACAGATATAATGTCTGATAAAATCAAAACACTGTCATAAATTTTCTTACGGACAGCAAATTGTTTCGCCCTGTCCATATATCCGTTTTTAAACTCTACAAATATAAGCCTGCCCTTTCCATCTGCAAAAAGCGCGTCATTGGATTTGGGTATTTCGCTTAATCTTAAGGATTTAACATATTCGTCTTTTACTTTATCAAAATTAACCACAGGTTTGGCCGATTGCGTCATATACGCCTCTACGCCATCATCCCTTTTATCTTTTGAAGTTTCTTTCAGGGTTGACATATGGCCGCCTAATATCGGATAAGCACAAATGTCAATCATCCTGCCACCTCTCATCCTCAAGCCGCTGCAACGGACGTGACAACTTAACGTAAATCTTTTCTACATCATCAGTAACGTCAAAAATATGCGCATAATCCCCTGCCGCCTCAGCCAGATAATATTTACACCGGTCTGCCACTTCATACTTGGCAGAATAAACCTGGATTGCCCGCAGGAAATATGGGCTATGGGTGTTGAGCAAAATATGCATCTTGAACTCTTTGTGAAGCAGGACAATCAACTCCGCAAATAATAACTGCCACTCCGGGTGTAAATGAATCTCCGGCTCATCCAAGACAATTGTTCCATTATAATCAATTGTCCCATTTTGCAAAAGCACTTTCAATATCGCAAATGTTTTCATTCCAGTGGAAAGATTTCTTACATCAAGCGTCTTATCGCTGTTTTTCCTTTTGTAATCAAATCTGGAAGGTTTGTTCTTAACAATCTCACCACTGCAGACCGTTGCAATTTTGTCGTATATTTTTTGAAATTTATGATTGACGGCCAATTCCTCAACAACATTTGTTTTCTTTTGATGATATAAAAGTTTATCCTCTATGTCTGTCCTATGGTCTATATAATTAGGGCCATGGCGCATAAAAGGATATTGAGGCCCGTCAAGAACAAGAGGGTCGTCAAGATAAACTACCTCCGTACGAAGATTCACGATACCCGTTATATCGGTCACATCATTTTCTTCAACGGTTATTGCCATAGCCTTGTCTTTTATCTGTAAGCATATTTCTCCTGACACTTCAGAATAAATATTGCTGACCTGGCCATTAAACTCCACCGTCAGCTTCTTTTCCAAAACCGACTTAAAAATATTCTCATCAGGTACATTTAAAAGTTCTTGTATCCGTACTGCAAGCTCTCTCATATCCATACTGTCCGCATATTTTTCAAAAGATTCATCATACTGCATAATGGATTGCGCCACTTCATCTCTGATAAGACTTACATCATTCTTGAATAAACTGCTTCGTTCAACTATATTGCGGGCGATACCTTCCGTATCAAATGTAAGTATTATCTTATCCGTTACATTTCGGTATGTTAAATCAATGATTCCTTCAACACTTTTTATGCGTTCCAGTTTGATTTTCCCATCTATGCCACAAAAGCTGTTAAAAACAGAAAACAATGCCCGCCCAACAGTGCTCTTCCCGGTGTTATTTTCACCGGCAATAATTGTTATTCCGTCAATTTCAACTGTTGCCTCATCAATTTTCCCTATATTTCTTAAGGATAATTTCATGTCTCCTCCTTCCTGCCCTATTAGTATTGTCAATAAATCTGTATCAAATTCTCCTTTCCCCACTGTCATTTATGATTTTAACATTTTCAGATATTTGGTGCAAGGCACAGACGGTATAATTATTTTTGCCCGGTCTGCATCCCCGGCTCATAATAAAAACATGTCTTCTCCGGGATACCGTAAAGCCTGTGTCCTTGTGCCGTCTCTTCCACGCGGTATTCGGTACAGACTGCAAACACAATCCTGCCGTCCGGCAGCGCACATACCCTCGCGTCTTCCCAATCACAGGGCGCTGCATAGGCAGGCAGCACATTCATCGCACTCTCATCACCCAGGTTATAGGTGAATATGCCGTCATATCCCCACAGAACAAAATCCGTCTCTGCGCCCGGCGCCACAATATCAAGCATAATAGTGCCTTCCGGGACGATATCGTAATAAATATCCCCAAGCTTTCCTTTCTCTATATCCACCGAGGCAATACCTAGCCTGTTTGTTGGTTTGTCAGGCTCATAATAATTTTCAATCTGGGTATAGACTTTACCGTCTTTGCCCACCCCTAAGCCGCCTAATATATCCAAAGCATATTCTCCACCGGAAATACTGTTAACATATGCACCTTCTCTATCCAGTACAAGAATCTCGCACTCCGCCCCGTCCTGGATAGACTTAAGCCCCGCTATTTTCAAATAGAGATAGCCTTCCCCGTCAACGGCCATCCGCCTGATATAGCCCTGTCTCTCCTGTTGCAGATAAGGCGATAGGTCAATTTTTTGCAACGGTTTTCCTTCCCTGTCCACAACCCAGACCGCCAACTTTGTTTGTTCTGTACCACTCTCTCCGTCCTCCCACTGCCAGAGCGCCATATATACATTGCCGTCCGCATCCTGGCACATAGAAAGAATCCTTGTATCCGTACCGAAATCATCGAAGAAAAGTTCGGAATCACTGCTGCCGATTTCCATCTTATGTACGCTGTTCCATCCCGCAAGGAATAATCCTTCCTGTCCTGCCGCCACCGTATAATCCAGTTCCAGTTCTCCGGTATAGGGAATCACCAGACGCCGTCCGGGCTCATACACCGCATCGCTTGCAAGTATTTCTTCATCCGTCGCCTCAGCCTCTTCCTGCCCTGTCTCCGGCATCTGCGTCTCCCCTGCCGCAATCATCTCATTCATCTTGGCCAGACTATAATCCCTCTTATACATGAAATCAATAATACGCAGAAGTTGTTCATCGCTCATCTCCTTTTCCGGGAAGAAAAAGGTAGTCGTCCCGCCAAAAAACGCCACGCCTCTGCCCTTGTAATCCTCCACAGAATCAAGCATCGTCAGTTCTCCTTCGGGGAAATGCGCCTCCTTTTCATAGGCGTCCTTCAATGCATTCAATCGCTCCTTCTCCGTCTCGGTATACGGCCTGTTATAATTGTCATGCCCCACCTTCGTCGTATAAATCTGTGTGAAATAAGATTCCATCTTTTGCCTGTTCATGGCCTCCATGCGCTCCCTGACTGCTCCCACCGAGGCCATAGCCGTGGCCGAAGCAAGCATCGTCAGTACAGCCACAAGAAGCAGGCTCTTTCTCCGTTTTTTCCTGTGCTTTGATGTATTCTTCCGGCTCTTCGCCACATTCTGTCCGTGCCTTATAACATCCTCTCTCCCGGCGGATTCATCGGTCTTAAGTTTACATAATGTATCCTCTATTCTATTTGACAATGTCTGAGGTATCATCATCTGCTCTTTGTCCGCCATGTCAAATACCATATCTTCCCATTTATCTCTCATAGACAGCTCCTTCCTTGTTTTAATACTTACCCGGTAAACCGTGTAACGCCCTTTCTTCTCTCCCTTTTCTGCATCTGTGAAGCTCTAACGTTCCAGTGCTTTCCTAAGCTGTTTCTTTCCTCTGGAAAGCCGGGATTTCACGGTTCCTTCCGGCACACGCAGTACCGCACTGATTTCTTTCACCGTAAACCGCTCATAGAAATACAACACAATCACTTCCCTGTGAACAGACTTAAGCTCCATAACCACATCCCACAACTCGTGTTTCTCGTCCTGGAACGAGGGCATATATGCCTCCATATCTTCCACCGGAGTAAACCGTTTGTTCTTTCCGTATATTTTCCTGGCTTCGTTGGCCGTAATCTGCATAATCCATGGCTTGAAGCTGTCCTGCCTGCGCAGGGTATGCCTGTTCTCGTATGCCCGCAGCACGGCTTCGCTGACCGCATCTTCTGCATCCTCTCTGTTATGCAGCATGGCAAACGCCAACCGGTACATATTCGATGCGTATTCCCATATGTATTGCTCGAATGCTTTCTGTTCCATCACATTCCTTCGCCTCCTCCCCCATATGTTATGTATTCCTACAGATTTTTTGTGTAAGGTTTCCTCTTTGTTACTTAGATAAAAGAAGCAGGGAAAAAGTTCCCCGCTTCTTTAAAATAATATCATAAACGCAATGCATATGTGGAATCACCCCGAAACCCGGTAAGTAATCCCCATTCCCACATGCGGCCACATCGCACTGTAGGCCGCATCCGCCGCAAAAACCACAATCACGGCTAACCCTAAACCAATCTTTATTCTGTCCGGTACTCTCCGGTACAGAGTATAAAACAAAGGGCTAATCACCCAGACAAGCAACATACCTCCCAGTCCGAACAGCAGGCTGCTTAGAAAGCAGATTCTCCCATGGAGATTCCAAGGCATTTCACTGTAGTCCCACCACCTGACTCCCCAAGTCAATTCTAAGTACCACCCCGCCGCATATTCCAACAAGGTACACAGCGCCATAGAGGACATGAATAGCATAACCGGCCTGTCCCGCCACTTACGGAATAATATTTCCAGTATAATGCCGCCCATTCCATAGATTGGCAGCCATGGCCCGGTCAGAAATCCACGATTGACATATGTGTCATCTTTAAAAAGATACAAAAAACCCTCCCACAGCCAACCGAAAATGGCAAGCATGAAAAACAGCCATACATAATAAATAAAATCTGTTTTTACCATGTTATACCCGATATATTCCGCAAATTTCCTTTTATACCCGCTATTGTCCATATTAGTCAATCCTCTTTGTCCCGTCAAAAAATCTGCTTCCATATTCTGTTAGTATACCCTCAGTCAAGGCGACTGTATCCTAGGAAATAGTAAAATAATACATTTGTCTAATCTGGTATGGTTAAAAAAAATTAAATTGGCACTTTTCGCAATGCCATTTTGGTATATATTAGTTAATAGATTCCGAGAAAACACTTTTATCGAAACGGAGGATTATTATGATGAAAAACGAGAAACTTCTGAAACTTGTTCTGACCGGTGTTTTCGCCGCGTTATCCTATGTGGTCTTCACTTTCCTGCAGATTAAGATTACACTTCCGGGCGGGGATGCCACTTCCATCCATCTTGGCAACGCCGTCTGTGTTTTAGGCGCTTTGCTCTTAGGTGGCTTGTACGGCGGGTTAGGCGGTGCCATCGGCATGACCATCGGCGACCTTTTTGACCCTGTCTATATTGTCTACGCGCCTAAAACTTTTATTCTCAAACTATGCATCGGGCTCATTACCGGATTCATCGCCCACAGGCTAGGACATATCACTACTGAGAATAATCATAGTAAAATATTTAGATGGACTGTCGTTGCCGCCGCAGGCGGACTTCTTTTCAATGTCATCTTCGACCCGTTAGTGGGATACTTCTACAAACTGCTCATTCTGGGAAAACCTGCGGCCGAACTGACATTGGCCTGGAATGTGGCGTCCACATCCATCAACGCCGTCACTTCACTGGTTGTATCCGTAGCCGTCTACATGGCCCTTCGCCCTGCCCTCAAGAAATCCGGCATGTTTCTGACCACAGGCGCACAGAAAAAAGCCGTATAGCCGGCGGGCGGAAAACAAAGAGCGGCCTGGAAGAATATTTCTCCCAAGCCGCCCTTTGTCACAAAGCCTAACCGACTATTCCATCGTCTTCCGGCACAATCAACGCCGCCACGATATAGACGAGCAATCCTGTTCCACAGCTTGCCATGGAACAAAATACCCACAAGAGCCGTACCAACGTAGGGTCCACATTTAAATATTCCCCTATGCCGCCGCAAACACCGCAGATTGTCCTGTTTGTCTTAGAACGTACCAGTTTTCTATAATCGTTTCCCATTTTCCTCCATTCCCCTCCTCTTAATTTACTGTGCAAAAGAAATATTCACATTGCCCAGGGAACACTCTATGTCAAATGTACTGTTGCTTCCATTATAAATGTCTTTTGTCTCCCCAAGGGACGTATAGGTAATATTTCCGACTCTCACATTACCCATGGAACATTCTATCTCATAATTATGGTCTTCTTCCCTGTCCTCCATCCTCATAGTGACATTACCCAAATCACATTCCACATCCAGATTGCCATGAACGATGCCGTAAAACTTTATTTCTCCTACACCTACCATAACATCCGCGCTATCGCCGACCCGTGCATTTTCAATATAAACCTGACCCACGCCGGCCTCGATATCTACTTCATTGACGTCCATTTTTCCTATGTTTATCTGTCCTGCACCTGCACTTATCTCCATACAGTCAGTCACCGTCAGGCCATCGAATGCACAGACTCCCGCGCCTACTTCCACTTCCGCCTCTCTTGCATTCAGTTCGATAGATTTCATACTACCTGCCCCAAAATAAACCTCCAGATAATTCAGATAAACATCTTTGGGCAGGTAGAGATACACCTCGGTCACCGCGTCCACTTGATTCCTGGTCCAATTCCAGAAAACCCAATCCGGCCTGCGCACTATCCGCAACGTATCACCATCTTCCTCATGGTAACGGAAATTGTCATCCGCACCGTTTATCTCAAGCCACACGTGGTCATTCTGGGATTCTTTGACAAACAGTTCACACGCTCCCGCCTGAATGTACAGATTGCGCAGCGTATCCGCCGTAAGGTTTAACTGCGTGCCGCCGCCTGTACCGTCAAACCGGTTCCAGTCTTTATACTTCGCCCATTCCACATCGTCATCCCAATCATCATCCCACCCAAAACCATAACGGATGCCGTCAGTACCGTCATGATAACGGAATGGAATCCCGGTAATACCTTTGATATTCAAACCTTCCAACTGTCTGAATCCTCCTAACAGCCCGCCTACGCTGCATATGGCAGCGCCCAGTATAAATGCGGCAAGCGCCGTAAGAAGACATCCTTTTGTAAATCTCTTCATACCTGTACTCATACCCTTGCACCTCCTCTATAAAATATCTTCCGGAACAGGGAAACCACGCCCCTCACCATAGCAGGAATTGCCATGCCCGCCATTAACACCATCAGCCATACAAACACAAGCCCAACCGCAAACATGACAAGTGCAATCCCAATCATGCACAGTCCCCCAAGCGGCGCAGAAAAAATCACGGAAATCCCTGCCACTAAAATCACTACCGAAACTACTACAAACACCACACCTATAATTAGAAAGGCAAGAAAAATACCAAACACTGCCGCTAAAATCCCCGCTGCCAAGCCTACAAGACCACCTAACAGACCAATCCACACCGGACTGGTAAGCACTGCCAGAATCACTATCACGGCAATCGTGCCTCCCGACATTCCCTGCTTTTGTCTTTGCTCTTGATAAGACGTACTTGCCCCGGATGCAGTGCCTGCCGTTTCCTCCCCATAGGGATTGTTATATTTTCTCGTATCTTCTCTGCCGCCATAGACACCGTCACCGCCCGTCCGCCTGTAATAGCCGCCCTCATAGTAAGCGTTGCCTGACTTCGCACCGTTTCCTCCCGTGCTGCCCGCCTGGTATGTTCCGCCGGAGCGCTCTCTTTGACCGTCTCCCCCTGCCCGGCTCTCCTGTCCCATGGCGCCGGCCTGACCGGCTCCTGCCGTCCATCCTCCGCCGTAAGACTGCCTGCGGCCGCCGTCTGTCGCCGATGTAGCTGCGTCCCCAACCCTTATTACTTCGTCCTTGTGTGCCTGCGTATAGCCGCTGAAACCGGACTCCGTAAATTCACCACTGTTTCCGCCGTCATTCAGGCCGGCTTTTATTGTCCTTGCCAATTCCTCGGGTGAACCGAGCGATGCGATAACGCCGCTTTCATTCTCTATACCGGCATCATCGAAATAATCGTTATAATATTGGATAGCCTCCTCCCTCTCCGTCGGTGATACATCCCTTAGAAGCTCTGTCAGACGCCCCATAAATTCCGCTCTATTCATGCTTCAATCCTCCCTCAAAGATACTGTTTAACTTGGCAGAATACCGATACCACTCACTGATGTACAGATTGAGCTGCGCCCTCCCTTTCTCAGTCACCTTATAATAGCGCCTGTTCCTGCCCGCACATTCCATATCGTAGACTTCCAGGCATTCATCCTTCTGCAGTCTTCTGAGAACCGGGTACAGTGTAGACTCTGAGATTTCAATGACCATCCGCACTTCCTGCGTAATCTTATAGCCATATGTCCCCTCCGTCTCGCTGGACACCACAGCCAGTACGATTGCATCCAATAATGCCGCACCTGTGTTAAAAACCATGCGATAGACTCCTTTCCTGCTTTTTACATACATCATAAGAATCATCCATTCCTGTTTGATTGCATCCCACCCAGGCCGCTAAAGAACCTACGCCATGGTAAAACCAATAATATTATGGGATGATTAATATATCAGAGACTATAATATTAATTACTTCTACAATATTATATCTCGTATAATATTGTTTCTGTTAATACTATATGATATATAATATTATTTGTCAACCTATATTTTCATAAATATAAGTTTCTTTTCACTTATCCTTTCGGGTGCTATAATATGTAACGGTACGCCAGGCAGACATTTTCCGACTCATTATTCTTATTGAGATTAGGGTGTCAAAAGGTGCATTTTATAAATTGCAGAGGCAGATTGCATAAAATGTTCCCTCGTGTCTGTCTGCGTCATATGGATTTTCTAAAATATTCCGGGAAATTTACGAAAACGGACATAACCGCCCTCTATTTGCCATCCGGGCGAACATCGGGCTTTTCGGGGCGTCCATGCCCCGAAATTACTGGAGACTTAACGGAATATTAAGAAAATCTCATATTCCTGCGAAGGACAACTTCGTGAACATTTTATGCAATCTGCCAGTAATATTTTGCGATAACACCTTTTGACACCCTAATCTTATTGATAAAACGGAACGCTCTGCGGATTTTCTCCAAAAAAAGAAAGAAGGCTTTACATCATGGCTAAAAAACCGAAAACAAACGGAACGCTTCTTATCCTAACAGCAGGCATTTTCTGGGGCAGCATGGGCATCTTCGTCCGTGGGCTGACCGCCCTTGCCGGATTCACATCCATTCAGATTGTAACCATCCGCCTTACCGTGGCCGCCCTGTCTTTTGCACTGATATTATTTTTTAAAAACAAAAAAGGCTTCCTGATTACCCCAAAAGACATTCCTCTTTTCCTGGGGCTTGGGTTGGGCAGCATCTTATTTTTCAGTACTTGTTATTTCACGGCAATTAGCATGATGACTTTGTCCGTTGCGGCAATCCTGCTCTATACCTCCCCCATCTGGGTCATGCTTCTGTCCATCCTGCTCTTTCATGAAAAAATGACCCGAACCAAGTTGTTTGCCCTGGCCATCTCTTTCCTGGGCTGTATTCTCGTCTCGGGTATCGGCACAGGCGAAACTTCCGTGACCATAACAGGCATTCTCATCGGGCTCGGTTCCGGGCTTGGCTACGGATTGTACAGCATCCTGGGCGCCATCGCGCTCCGCAGGTACTCGACTTATACGGTCACCGCCTATACTTTCATAACCGCGGCCATAGGCTCCTTCTTTGTATGTAATTTGCCCGATTTATGCCATAAAATAACGGCTTGCGAGGGCAAACCGTATTTGTTTTTCTTTATTATATTGACCGGATTAGTCACAGCAGTCATTCCCTTCTTACTTTACACGTTAGGGTTAGAACTGGTGGAAGCCAGCCGTGCCGCCATCTTAGCCACCGTTGAACCGATGGTCGCCACATTTATCGGTATAGCCATGTTCCATGAATATATGACACTTATGTCTGTTTTAGGAATGCTGTGCATCTTGTTTGCCATCGTACTGCTAAATCACAAGAAAAATTAGCCAGACAGATAACGCCTTACCTCTGCAGGGATTTTGCCTCAAAAAAACAAGCTTCGCTCGTTTGCGAGATTTGCCTCCGGCAAACTCGGATAAGCGGAGGAATTTCCTATACCACAAAAAAGAAACCAGGCGCTTAACCTGGTTTCTTACATGTCTTAGAACAAGCTCACCTTACCTACAATACCGTCGTTGATTACATAGTAGGCGGTGAAGTCTTCCGGCTTAATATAAATCTGTATGCTCTCGATGGATTCTTCCGTGTTGCCTTTCGCAATATAATGGGACTTGACTCTCTCAGTCACCTCCGCAAGATTCGCCTCGTACTCCCGGTACTGTAAGATTACTTCGGACGCAATCTCTTTCTTTCGCATCTCTTTTTCAGGCTCCGCTTTCTTTCCGCTCTCCTGTTCTCCCGCCGATGCCTCTTTTTCGAGCATAACTTCGTTCTTTGTTTTCATTTCCATCTTTTCCATTGAACTCTCCCTCTTCCTGTCTGCCCGACAGCTTGTCGTATAGTACCTTGCAACCAATTTACATAGGACGCAACATATACATCCTATTGTTGTTATTGTACCATTTTTCGTTCGACAGGACAAGTAGATTTCATGTTCCGGACGTCCCACAAATCTCCTATCTTACCCCAAGCTCCGTATCCGCCTCAGTCACGCGGCTGTGGCTCTTGATATAATCCACGATTTCATCAAGCTGTGTGAACGCCAGACCGACATAACTGTCCGCACATCCATAATAGAGCGCAATCTTTCCACTCTCCGAATCATGGATAGTGGCGCATGGAAAACACACATTCGGCACAAACCCGCGCTCCTCGTACCACTCTTCCGGCGTCAGAAGGAAATTCTCGCATCTGTACAGCACCTTGGACGGATTGTCTATATCCAGAATCGCCCCGCCGATGGAGTACACGAACCCGTTGCATGTACCGCTTACGCCATGGTAGAACAACAGCCATCCTTCGCTCGTCTCTATGGGAGCTGCGCCGCCGCCAACTTTAACGGACTCCCACCACTCTGAACTTTTTCCCATAACATGCCTGTGCTTACCCCAGTATACCATATCCGGGCTCTCGCTTAAGAAAATATCGCCGAAAGGCGTATGTCCCGAATCCGAAGGACGGCTCAAGAGCACAAATTTTCCGTTAATCTTCCGGGGGAATAATACCGCGTTCCTGTTAAAAGGAATAAAGGGATTCTCAATCCTTGTAAAAGACTTAAAATCCGTGGTTTTTGCCATACCGATGGAGGCGCCGTAAAAATCCTGGCACCACATAATATAGTAGGTATCCTCCACCTTGACAAGCCGCGGGTCGTAAGCATACACGGGCATGAAGTCATTGCCCTCCTCATCCTTAAAGGGAATCTTCTCCGGTTCAAACTCCCAGTGGATTGCATCTTTGCTGTGTCCTAAATAAATATACGGTATACCATTGGTCTGTTCACCCCTGAACACACCGATAAACGCATCTTTATATGGCATAACGGCACTGTTAAATATCCTTGCAACCCCTTCTACCGGATTCCTGCCGATAATAGGGTTCTCGCTGTATCTCCAGATTGGCGCGCCTTTTAGCCCTTCCGGTTTCTCCTGCCACGGCACGTTCTTTACCGCTGGGCTAATCATTTTTACTTTTTCCATTTTTTACTCCGTTTCTGCGCTCCTCTTGCGCTGCTTTTATCCCAATTACTGTCTTGCCAAAAATTCCAGGTTTTTCTTGATTAAATCACATCTCTGCGCCACACACTCCACGGAGCGAAGGGGGTCGGAAGGTGTATTGAACACATAGTCCGTCAGCTTGTCGATGGTGGTTGTGGCAACATGCATCCTCGTGTCGCTGGAAGCATAATAGATATACACTTCCCCGTTATCCCTGGCAATCGCCCCGTTGGTGAACACCACGTTAGACACGTCGCCTACCCGTTCTCCTTCCCGGGGGCCAATGAGCATACCGGAAGGCTCCGCAATCACCTTAGAAGGCTCCTTCAAATCTGTCGCAAAAGCATAAATCACATACCGCAGGCCTGCAGCCGTATTCCTGACGCCGTGGGCAATATGGAGCCAGCCCTTCTCTGTCTTGATAGGAACCGCACCTGCGCCGTTTTTCGACTCGGTAATGGTATGGTACTTGCGCAGGGAAGTCATCTTCTCCTCGTCAATCACCGCATGGGTGATGTCGTCGCACAGCCCGAAACCGATGCCGCCGCCGGAGCCGGTCTCGATAAAGTCATCCATGGGCCTTGTATAGAACGCATACTTGCCGTCCACAAATTCCGGGTGAAGCACCACGTTCCTCTGCTGCGGGGAGCGCAGTGTCTTCAGGTTATCCAGCCGCTCCCAGTTCTTTAAATCCTTCGTCCGCACGATGCCCGCCGCCGCAACTGCCGCGGATAAGTCATTCACCGTCTTATCCTTGCTCTCGGAACAGAAAACACCGTAGATATAGCCGTCTTCATGTTTTGTCAGACGCATATCGTATACATTCGTCTCCTCCGGGCAGGTATCCGGCAGAAGAATCGGATAATCCCAAAACTTGAAACCGTCGATGCCGTTGTCACTCTCCGCCACACCGAAGAAGGACTTACGGTCGTTGCCCTCGATACGTGCAATCAGATAAAACTTTCCGTTAAGCTCAATGGCTCCCGAATTCATTACCGCATTGACGCCAAGCCGCTCCATAAAATATGGATTTGTTTCCGGGTTCAAATCATACTTCCAGGCAAGCGGAATATGCTCCCTTGTCAGCACCGGATACTCATACCTGTCGTAAATTCCGTTATATATGCCGGATTTCACATTTTTCCTGCCGATGAGCCTGTTATACTTTTCCAGTTCCACATAGTAATTTGCATGTAACATATTTTCCCTCCATATTTTCATTAAATATTTATTTCCAATTTTCGTTCCTTTTGATTACTTCCATACACATCCTGCCGTTATGATACGGACATTTCCACGGTTCCACGATGGGCTTGCGGCTCACCGGCTCACCTTTCTTGTCCACATCCCAGAACCACTCGGAACCTTCCCGCCTGTCAATCAAATGTTCCTTAATATAATTCCACTCTTCCCTGGCCGCCTCCAGGTACTCTGCCTGTTTTGGCGCAAGCTGATAGGCATTTAGAAAGCCTACCACCGCCTCCGCCTGTACCCACCAGACTCTGGTTTCGTCCACCACGCCCTTCTCGCATTCATTGGCAAAAGAATGTCCGTCAAAAGCCGTCTTATATACTTGACCAGTTAAGTCAAGTACAATCGGAAGCATCTTATCCTCATACGCTTTCTCGCCAAGGATATCCGTTCCCCTGCGTATGAGCCATGCCGTCTCAATATCATGCCCGTAGGAATGCAGGTCCAGAATAGAGTGCATCTCTTTGTCAAAGAACACCTCCTGTCTGTGAAGGACGGGATTGTAAATCTTATTCGCTATGGTATCAAGAATCCACCGAAGCCGCTTCTTCACTTCCCCGTCTCCGCTTACGCGGTACAGTTCCGTGTACGCCTCGAATACATGGAGCAGCGTGTTCATCGTCTTCTCGGCAATCACACCGTTCTCCGAAAGTTTGTCATTCTCGATTTCACAAAACTCCCTGTCGAAAGCCTCTTTGTAGCCAACCGCATCCATGCACCGCTCTTCAATAATGCGGAAAAGCTCCATGGCTGTCAAAAGCGCATCTTCATCCCCCGAGGCATCATAGTAGGAAGACAGCGCATAGATGGAAAACGCCTGGTTGTATGTATGTTTCGTCGTATCCTCCGGCTTACCGTCATAGGAAACCGACCAGTACACGCCGCCCTTATCTTTGTCCACACAGTATTTCTTCATAAATTCATAGCCGTGCTTCGCCTCTTCCAACAAAGGTTCATCCTGCAAAGTCAGGTAGGCGTTGGCAAAAAACCAGGTAATGCGGCTGTTCAATATGCATCCCTTGACCGCCTTTTTATCCACCTGCAAATCATAATCCATGTAACCATAGTAGCCGCCGTATTCATCGTCCCGTAACTTCTTCCAGAAAGGAATAATACATTCGTTTAGATGGCTCTTCATTTCTTCCGCTATTGTCTTCAATCTTACCTCCATTCCAACACCGGCATTACATGTTTAATTTTTTACTTAAAACCCACAAAATATTTAAAGTTAATCAACTAATTTATTAACTTTAATTTAAGTATACACTACTTTATTTTTTAATCAACACTTTTTTCGGGCGCAATACCTGTTATAGCCTTTCAATCCGTTTTTTCTCTGATTTACACAATTTGCGCAGCTGGTTTTTATGCATTTATTCCTATAGCAGTAATAGAAAATCCTCGTCCGCGCGCGAGGCTGCGCATCATTGCCCGAAGGGTTTTTATTTCATAGGGTCACTTTCCTATGAAAAAATCAAAATCCCCGCAGCAAGCCATAACCTTCAAGCTTACTGCGGGGATGTCTATTCTATTCGTCCGCTTCTTAAATCCGGTGTGCCGTCCACCACAATTCACGGACATTCAATGTGCCCTCACGCTGTCCTTATAAACGATACGCCCGTTCACAACAGACACGCCATGCTGGTAATGTCCGCCGGAAATTTTACGCACCATATTTTTGACGGTACGCCATGCCATCTCACGTATATCCACTTCATAGGTCGTGATTCCGATATCGCACATTCCTGGCGGTTGGTAGTTATCATACCCTACCACCGAAATATCCTCCGGCACCCTGTAGCCTTCTTTTTCCAATGTCTGCACGAGCATGGCGGCGGCCATATCGTTGTTGCAGACAAAAGCCGTGGGCATCTTTCCGGGCAGTTGTATTCCGAATCCTTCATCCGACTTTCCGGTCCTGGGGTTCCTGTCATTGACCACCCACTCTTCCTCCACCCCGGCGCCATGTTCATACATGGATTTCAAATAACCGAAATAACGGTCTGTGATGCTGTCTGTAAAAAGTACGTTTCCCACGAAGGCAATCTCTCGATGCCCCATATCAAAAAGATAGTTTGTCATGGCATACATACCGAAATAGCTGTCGGATACGACAGAATCCCATTTGCCTTTCTTGTCATAAAAGTCCAGGAAAAAGACGGGCACATCGGCGCATTCCATCAGCCGCTCCAAGTACCCTTCCTTAAGCCGTCCGATAACCACCAGGCCGTCCGTCTTCTTCTCTTTAAGAAGTTTCGGCATATGCAGGCTTTCCTCGTCCTCCCCAAGCAATACCTCCAGCATGGTAAAACATTCTTTGCGCAGCGCTGCAGTGGCTACCTCCTGATACAATTTCCAGTAAAACGACTCATATTGTCCAAAAAACCTGTCCGCCACAAGGACGCCTATGGTGTAGCCGCCGTTCTGGCGTGTTTTCTCCTGATACAGTGAAGACGCCGTCCGGTATCCCATCTCCCGGGCCTGTTTCTTAATTCTTTCGCGCAGCTCTTCGCTGACCCCTTTTTGCCCGGACAGCGCCTTGGATACTGTTACCGTGCTGACTCCCATAATTTCGGCGATATCTGCCATCTTAACTGCTTTAGCCATGTTTTCCTCTGCTTCATACTATTCTACATTTTTCAATACTTATTTCACTATAAAAATACTTCTCCTTTATATTTTAACTAATGATGTTTAAATTGTAAACTTATATGTAACTCTTTTATCCCTTTGTCATTAGATGATTCAAACAGCTTATTTAATTTGGAAGTAGCAATCAGGCCGAAAACTGCGCCATATACAACTGGTAGTAGACGCCCTTCTTCTCCATCAATTGCCGTGCGCTTCCTTCTTCTATAATCCTCCCGTCATCCACCACGAAAATACGGTCGGCTTTCTGGATTGTGGACAGCCTGTGAGCAATGACGAAAGACGTCCGCCCCTCCAACATATGCTCGATGCCTTCCTGTACAAGAAGCTCCGTCTTCGTATCAATACTGGAAGTCGCCTCGTCCAGAATCAAAATCTTCGGGTCCGAAACCATAGTCCTTGCAAACGCCAGAAGCTGCTTTTGTCCGATAGACAGCCCGCCGCCCCTCTCCGTCAGTTCCGTGTCGTATCCCTTATCCAGACGCATAATAAAATCATGCGCATTCACTGCTTTTGCCGCGGCAATCACTTCTTCGTCCGTGGCATCTAATTTGCCATAGCGTATATTGTCTTTAATCGTGCCGGAGAACAGAAAATTGTCCTGAGTCATAATCCCCATCTGTCTCCGGAGGCTTTCGATGGACACCTGCTTCACATCCTGCCCGTCAATCTTCACAGTTCCTTCCTGCACATCATAGAAGCGGCTGATTAAGTTAACAACCGTAGATTTCCCTGCACCGGTAGGACCCACCAGGGCAATCGTCTCCCCGGGCGCAATCCGGAAGCTCACGTCATCCAACACTTTTACCTTATCGTCATAGGAGAAGTTTACATGCTCAAAAGTCACCTCCCCGGTAATGGGCGGCATCTCTGTCACCCCCGCGCCGTCGGCAATCCCGGGCGATGTATCCAGAATCTCGAAAATGCGCTCCGCCCCAGCGATATTGGTAACCAACTGGTTATAGAAATTGCTGATATTCTGAATCGGCTGCCAGAACATATTCAAATAACTGGCAAAGGCAATGAACGTTCCCACCGAAACCTCTTCCACACCCAGGACGACAATCCCCGTATAGTAGAGCAGAATATAGCCGACGCCCCAGGACAGGTCAATGACCGAACCGAATGCGTCGCTCATCCGCACCGCATCAAAAAAGGATTGCCTGTGTTCTCCAAGGAGCCCGTCAAAGGTATGCTCCGTCTCCTCTTCCGCGTGGAAGCTCTGGATAATCCGCATTCCTGCCATATCTTCATGAATAAAAGCATTCAGGTTCGCGGATTTCTTGCGAAAAACCTGCCAACGCGGATGCGCCTTGACCTGTATGTACACCATAGCCGCCGCCATAAAAGGAATGGTCATCAAAGATGCCGCCGCCAGACGCGGGTTCTTCCATACCATAATCGCCACCACCGCAATGACGGTCAGCCCGTCCGGTATGAGCGTGGTCACACAGTTGGACAACACATCCTTGAGGGAATTGATATCCCCGATAATACGTGACAGAATCTTTCCTGTTGGCCTGCTGTCGAAGAAATGGAAATCCAATTTCTGGATATGGGTATACAGTTCCTGCCTGATTGTTAAAAGTATCTCATTGCACACCTTCGCCATAATGTACATCCGCAGCTTGACCGTCACCGCCAAAACAAGGTTGATGCCAAGGGCAAATACAAGCAGCCTGTATAATCCGCCCAGATTTTTTACCGCTATATAGTCATCGATGGCAGATTCCATGATAAGCGGATTGACCAGACTAACCGATACGCCATATCCCATGATAATAAGAACCAATATAATCTGCCATTTATAACTGAACAGGTAGCTAAAAAGCCGCAGAAGTGTCTGCACCTTGCTCCGCTCAATGCTCTGCTCGTCGGTCTTATATGAATTTACTGCCATGATATATCACCGCCTTTCCCGTTCTTTGCCGTCCTCTCTCCTATGTATGCGGCCTCCCTCTGCCAGGCTGTTTCTTTCTCCTGTACATCTTCCGAAACCCGCATAGCCGCTTCACTCTGCGCACCATCACACACCGCTTCTTCGGCCTGTACACCGCCCCGGGCCTGCAGCCCGCCGTACTGTGATTCATAAGTTTCATAGTAAAGTCCATGTCTGGCAAGCAGCTCTTCATGGGTTCCCCGCTCCGCAATGGCGCCATTATCCAGTACGATAATCTCATCCGCATGCCTTACCGCGCTGATACGGTGGGCAATAATAATTTTCGTGGTATTTTCCAACTCCTTAAGCGTCTGCTGAATCATCTTCTCCGTTTCCATATCCAAAGCAGAGGTGGAATCATCCAACACCAGAATCGGGTCCTTCTTCGCCAGTGCCCGTGCTATGCTAATCCGCTGCTTCTGACCACCGGAAAGGCCGACTCCCCGCTCACCGATGACCGTATCGTAAGACTGCGCCATGCGCTCGATAAAGCCGCTGGCCTGCGCCTGCGTGGACGCCCGGCGGACAGTCTTAAAATCGATATACTCTTTCTTACCAAGTTTAATATTCTCGTTAATCGTATCCGAAAAAAGAAATACATCCTGCATCACATAGCTTACACTCGTGCGCAATTGCTCCAACGGAAGTTCCTTGATATTCACGTCATCCAGGTAAATCGCCCCTTTTGTGGCGTCATACATCCGCTGCAAAAGCTGTACGATGGAAGTCTTTCCCGCTCCTGTGGCGCCCATAATCCCCAGCGTCCGTCCCGCCTCCACCGTAAAAGTAATATCATGCAGGATTTCATACATATCCGCCTTATGGAAAGATACATGGTCAAAACAAATTTTTCCCGCAACTTTCTCCAATTTGACCGGATTGGTTACTTCTGTAATACTTGGTTTCTCCTCATAGATTTTCTTAACTTTCTTATTGGAAGCAACCGCCGCAGAAAAGCTGTTGGTCAGCCACCCAAGCATCTCCATTGGCCATACAATGTTCATGGAATACTCCACAAAGGCCGTCATCTGTCCCAGAGTCATCTCCCCGTCGATTACAAACTTGCCGCCGACCAATATAGTCAAAAGAGGTACCACTTTCGTCACCACTGTAAAGAACGGATAATATTTTACAAAAACCTTAGACTGTTCCATATTTAAATCGTAGTATCGCTTGTTGTGGGACAGGAATTTCTTAATCTCATGTTTCTCTCTGGCGAACGCCTTCACCGTGCGCACACCTGCCAGGTTCTCTTCCGCTACCGTATTTAGCGAAGCATTCTCCTCACTGATTTTTTCATAGACGTCCCCTAACTTCCGTTCCATGATAACTGCCACGCAGCCGCACACAAGCATGGCTGCCGTAGGAAGCAGTGCAAGTTTCCAGTTCAGCATATACATGCAGGTCAGGATAATCCCTGTATGGTAAGTCACCTCAATCAACAACATACTGACATATCCAAGCGCATCCCAGATACGGTCTATATCTTCCTTGACGCGCGCCATCAGCTCGCCCGTATTCGTCCTGTCAAAAAAGTCTGCGCTTAAGCCCTGGATATGCCGGAACAGCTCCCTTCTCATATCCCCGGAGATTTTAGCGCCGTTTTTATCGAAGGTGTACTCCTTCACATACTGGAAAATACATCTTCCAAACCCCAGCCCCAGAAATCCAAGAAGCAAATATTTCAGCTCGCCGATATTGCCGCCCACGATGACGTCATCCACCACACGGGCCGTCAGCCTGGGCGCCATCATATCCAGCGTAACCGCAATCAATAGCGACAGGATTGCCACAAGATACGGTATTTTGTACTCCCATATATAACTCGACAGTTTTCTCATAAATTTTCTCCCCCTAATTTCCTATTGCAAAAAGTGTGTGTTTTAACGCACACTTGCGCCGGAGCGCGGTTGTGTCAGCAACCATTTTCCTTGTGAGCGAAGTGCGCATCCTGCCCGGAGGGCTTTTGTGTAATAGGAAATTGCTTCGCAATTTATCTATTACACAAAAAAAGAGCCGTGGTAAATTACCACAGCCCCTAAATAAGCGCTACACATATATAAGCCAAATCAGCCCTCGGATATATCCCGGCCTAGACTTCTATCTGCGGAGGTAATTATAAATAGAACAGTATTCACATTGAAATTTCTATACGCTGCATTTCTTATCTTACTATTGTTACTCATCATATTTACCTCCTTCTTATTATTTGACACGTATTTCATAAAACCCAAACAGACAATATAGGGTTTTGCATTAGTGATAGCTTAATACAATCGGGAAATATTGTCAATTGGTTTTAAAAAAATGGTGTGAAAATTTTTTACAGCCTTAAATTTCAAGTGAAATCAGAATCTGTATAATCTGTTTTTCAGCCGTTCCATGTACTGATATCAGAACTGCAGCAAATAACTCACAAAACCCTTTATCCAGCATCCTATAATTTTATCATTATGCATTTAATAAACTATCAAATACATGCTCATATTGTTCCACCATTCTTTCTGCACTAAAATGATTTACAACATATTGATAACATATCTGAGAATCAATACTATTAAGCCGCTTTGTATAATTACACATTTCTTCAATATCTTTTGCTATGAATCCATTTTCTCCATGCTTTATTATTTCCGGCACAGCCCCAACCGGAAAACCAATGACAGGTATACCACAAGCCATTGCTTCAATGATTACCAATCCAAAAGGCTCATCCCATGTGGATGGAAATAACACCCCCATACTATTTTTTAAAAACTCTCTTTTTTCTTCATCATTTAATTCGCCTATATATTCAATATTTGAATTGTCAAGATAAGGCGCTATTTCTTTTTCAAAATATTCTTTCCCCATCGCATTTACTTTTCCGGCTAATTTTAATGGAATTCCTGTTTTTTGTGCCACTTTAACCGCAATATGCGGCCCTTTAAAAGGTGCAAAATTCCCCAAGTATGCTAAGTATTTCCCTCTTTTTAAAGTAGGGCTATAATTTTCCACATCTAAACCATTATAAATACGGGATATAACATTTAACCCATAACTTTCTGCATTTTCTCTTTGTCTGTCACTTATAGCCACATAATTGGCGTCCTTAAAATGACTGAAAATAAACCGTTTCTTTTTACTTAATACATCCATATGCAATGTATGTACCATAGGAACCCTTAACAAATCTTTTAATCCAACTGAAATATCTACATTATTTTGTACTATATCAAAGTTATGTTCATTGATATATCGGCATGCTTTTTGTGAATGAATAATTTGGGCATTTGAATCATAGGGTACGACCGGATGGTCAAAAAAATGAACCAAATCACAAGGCGAGCCAGAATCCCCTGTTGCAAATAAAGTTACATCATGCCCCTTCTTTTTAAGTCCTTTTACCAAAAAATCTAATACTCTTTCTATTCCTCCATACCTTAATGGTGGCGTTTGCTCATAAACACTCGATATGATTGCTACTTTCATAAAAACCTCCCATTCTTGCTCAGCCTGCGAATTTGGGCGCAAGCACAAATTTGCGTGTGAAAAATCTTCCGTATATGGATTTTTCACACTAACCCTCCCTAATTCCCTGTACTCTCATATTTATTAAGCCCTAACCGGAATACAATCAAAGAAATAATAATCCAAGCGAGCGCAACTGCCGGTGTTACAAGTGCTACTGATGTATAAATCGGTTTATCAAACATATATGCCGCCGGCAAAAAACCCATAAAGGCATATGGTAAAACTGTTAAAAGTATAAGCTGAATGATACCACTAAAAATATGAATTGGATATTTCCCAAATTCCCAAACCGTATACACCATATGTGGTAAGGAATTTCTGGAGCCCTTCAGCCAAAAAGAACTGCAGTTTGCCACAATATTTAAACACACTCGAATAACAGATGCAGATACCACAAAAACAATTAGCATGATTATTTTTTGGACATTCCACTGTATTGATATATTCATTAATGCCTGGAACATAATAACCATACTTAAAATTATCTTACCCAGACCATCAAAGTTCATTTTCATTGACAGCACTTGCACAAATATCGGGACGGGTCGCAAAAGCAGCCTGTCTAACTCCCCCCGATTGATTAATCCATTTAACAGCCATGTTCCTTCAAATAAAAAAGATATGATTCCTTCTGAAAAATATAAAATTCCATATATAAAAATAATCTCCCAAAAAGACCATCCTGCAATCGTAGGTACTTTTTGATAAATAAGGTAAATAAAAAACAATCCGGATATTTGCCCTGCAATTGTTGTAATCATTAATAAAATAAAGTCTCCTTTGTATTCAACCATAGTTTTAAAGCTTTGCATTAACATCTTAAAATATAATGATAGATACTTTTTATATTGCTTCATCAGACTAATTTCCCCCTATCCGCCATTAATCACCACTTTTTTAATAGCACAATGCCATAAAATTATTTGTACAATGTATAGAATGATACACCATACCACCTGACTTAACATAAGATAAATTGCATCCATCCCCGCAACGGTTTCCATAAATATAGAAGACGGAATAAAAACAATGCCTTGAAATGGCAATGCAAATGCAATCTTTTGAAGCATTTCAGGCATCATATTAAGAGGTATTAAAGCTCCCGAAAAAAAGTTTACAACCACTTGTTTCGATTTTACAATACCAAAGTAATTTTCTGTCCAAAAACAAAACAATGCACAAATGAATGAAACCAAAAAATTAATTACAAAGGAAAGTATATGGCTTATTATAAACACAAAATAAACTATGGGACTGGCCGGCATTTGAATTTTCATAAAAACAGCAACAACCGTCATTATGATAATAGAAATAACAGAAACCGGGACTCCCGCTCCTGCCGTTTCAAAAAAGGTCATACGCATAAATCCCATAGGCTTTATTAAATCCGATGTGATTTCTCCCGTGATAATTTTTTTTGATATTTTGGTCTCTGCCGCCCACGACAACGTGGAATTACAAATAAAAGATATAAAAAGATATGTTTTCATATCTTCCCAATTATAACTGCCAATGGTTACATTTGCTGCATATATAACTTGCCATATATAAAACATAACAGCAGTTATAATAAAATTTGATAATACGCCTACTATTAAATTGCCTCTGTACGCCGTAGCATCTTGAACACCACAAGTAAAAATTTTTAAATATTTACGCATTTTCATACCTCAAATCCTCGCTAAATTCCACCGTTGTAAATTTTCTTTACAACTTGTTCAACACTTGGTTCTTGAAGTGAAAAATCAATTATTTGTAAATACCCTGAAAGTTTTTGAATGATGTCATAAGCAGAATATTCATCTTGGTTAAAGCTTATTTCATATACACTTGAATCTTTCTTTTCAATTGTTATATTCGGTAACTCACTGCAAATTTTATTTTCTTTTGGCAAATTCTGCACTGTTTTTACCACTATGCATCTATTGTAAGCATATGTTCTTTTTAATAATGATACATCTCCATCAAATATTTTTTTACCTTGGTCTATTACTATAATCCTGGAACACACCTTCTCAATATCGTCTAAATCATGGCTGGTAAGTAATATTGTTGTTCCGCGTTCTTTATTGACTTTTTTTAAAAACTCACATACCCGTTCTTTAACAACTACATCTAAACCGATAGTAGGCTCATCTAAATATAGGATTGGTGGATTATGTAACAAAGAGGCTACTATATCTGCCCTCATCCTTTGCCCTAAAGAAAGCTTTCTTGCCGGATATCCCATAAACTCAGCCACTCCCAATATTTCCCCGAAATATTTAATATTATCAGCATATACGAAGTCAGGTATTTCATAAATTTCTTTTAGCATTGCAAAGGATTCTCTAATGGGAATATCCCACCATAATTGTGTCCGCTGCCCGAACACAACACCGATATTTTTTGTACTTTTAATTCGATTCTTATAAGGTTCCAATCCATTTATACAAATATTTCCGCTAGTTGGTTTCAAAATACCTGTCAGCATTTTAATTGTAGTCGACTTTCCGGCGCCATTGGCACCGATATATGCTACAGACTCACCTTTTTCTATCGTAAAATTTATATCTTTTACCGCTTCTTTTATATGATATTGAGGAGCAACGAAATGTTTTAACATCCCGGATAAACCAGGCTTTTTATCTGCAATTCTATAATTTTTGCACAAAGAATTAACCTCGATTAAACTCAACTTCCCAATCTCCTTTTTCATTGAATCTTACTTAAATATTAAAATATTTTCTCAAAAGAATAATAAAATTGTATATAATCAGGCTTTTCACCACGTTATGGCGTACTTTCCTATAAGGATTAGGATGTCAAAAGGTGTTCTCATAAAATTATATTGGCATATTGCATAAAATGTTCACGAAGCTGTCCTTCAAAGGAATATGAGATTTTCTTAATATTTCGTCCGGTTTCCAGTAATTTTGGGACATGGATGTCCCAAAAAGCCCTCTCTGAGCCTGGATGGCGAATAGAGGGCGGTTACGTCCGTTTCCATAGATTTACCGAAATATTTTAGAAAATCCATATGACGAAGACAGACACAAGTGAACATTTTTTGCAATTTGCCTTTACAACTTATAGAATGCACCTTTTAACACCCTAATCCTATAAGGTAAAAAAGCGGCTCCAAAGAACCGCTTCCTAATTTTTTCGCTTATTGGTAGAGATTCACTGCTACTCGCCCAAATAAGCCTTCTTAACCGCCTCATTGTTCATCAGCTCTTTCGCATCCCCTTCCAGTGAGATGCATCCCGTCTCAAGCACATACGCCCTATTCGCAATGGCCAAAGCTTTTTTGGCATTCTGTTCTACCAGAAGAACCGTCGTGCCCGACTCGCTTACCTGTCTGATAATATCAAAAATTTCATTGACAAAAATGGGTGACAGTCCCATAGACGGTTCATCCATCAGGATGATATTCGGCTTACTCATAAGGGCACGCCCCATGGCAAGCATCTGCTGTTCACCGCCGCTCAAAGTTCCTGCCATCTGGTTCTTACGCTCCTCCAACCTTGGGAAACGCTCATATACCATCTGCAGCGTGTCTTTCATCTCATTCTTATCTTTTCTTGTGTACGCCCCCATCATCAGATTGTCATAGACCGACATCTGAGCAAACACGCGCCTGCCTTCCGGCACATGCGCCATACCCATGGGCACAATTTTATATCCCGGCGTCTTCGTGATGTCCTTGCCCTCGAAGAAAATGCTGCCGCTTGTAGGTTTAATCAGCCCCGTAATCGTATGCAGCGTAGTAGTCTTTCCTGCCCCGTTTGCACCAATCAAAGCGATTACCTCGCCTTTTTCTACCTCAAAACTAATTCCCTTGATTGCCTCTATCACACCATAATGCACGTGAAGGTCTTTCACTTCTAACATTGCCATATCCTACTGTCCTCCTGCTGCCGGCACACGGCAAACTCTGCCTCTCCATATTATATGATAATCCGTTATTCACCCAGATAAGCCGTAATAACTTCCGGATTGTTCAGCACATCCTGCGTGTCACCCTGGGCAAGCACTTCACCGAAATTGAGCACCGTCAGTTTCTCACAGATTCCCGACACCAGCTTCATGTCATGTTCAATCAAGAGAATGGTCATATCAAAATGGTCCCTCACAAACCGAATGGTATCCATCAACTCCTTGGTCTCATTCGGGTTCATGCCTGCTGCGGGCTCATCTAACAAAAGAAGCTTCGGCTCCGTAGCCATCGCCCTTGCGATTTCCAGTTTTCTCTGCTGTCCGTAGGGAAGGTTTTCCGCCTTGTAATCCGCATACTCTTCCAACCCAAATACTTTCAGAAGTTCCATGGCTTTCTCATTCATCTCCCGCTCTACCTTATAGAACCGTGGCAGCCTGAGAATCCCCTCGAAAGTAGAATAGGGATAGTGATTATGCAGTCCGACTTTTACATTGTCGAGTACGGACATGTCACCGAACAACCTGATATTCTGGAATGTCCTGGCAATACCTGCCTTACAGATATCTATCGTCTTTTTGCCTGTCAAGTTCATTCCGTCCAAGAGAATCGCACCCTCGTCCGGTTGGTATACACCTGTCAAAAGATTAAAAATCGTCGTCTTACCGGCTCCGTTAGGGCCAATGAGTCCATATAACTGTCCTTTTTCCACGGAAATATCAAATGCGTTAACCGCCCGAAGCCCACCGAAGGAGATTCCCAGGTTTTTTGTCTCTAATAATACCATCTCTTACGCCTCCTTCTTCCTGCTGCCTATACCCAGACGCTGTTTTAGACGTTTCCTAAAGGAAACCGCATTCGGACTCCAGTTAAAAATCATCATAACAATCAACACCACCGCATAAATGAGCATACGGTAATCACTCAATCCCCGCAACACCTCGGGAAGCAATGTCAAGAGCACCGCTGCGATGATGGAGCCGCGGATATTCCCAATCCCGCCAAGTACTACGAATACAAGAATCAGGATGGACATATTGTATCCGAAATTCTTCGGCAGCGCATTCAGCGTAGAAAGGTTATGGGCATAGAGCACACCGGCCACGCCTGCAAGAGACGCAGAGACCGTAAACGCAATCAGCTTATACTTCGTCACGTTGATTCCCACCGATTCGGCGGCAATCCGGTTATCCCGGATAGACATGACTGCACGCCCCGTCCTGGAATGAATAAAATTAAGGACGATAAAGAGCGTCACAAGTATCAGCACCACACCGATAGTAAAATTAGAATCATTGGGCGTGCCCGTGACGCCCTGAGCACCTTTGATTAGCATCAGCCCGTCTTCTTCCATGTTGAGGGACAACGCATCCTTCATCGTGAAATGAAGCCCCTTTGAATCCACGCCAAGGTACAGCGCGTTAATAATATTTTTAATAATCTCGCCGAAGGCAAGGGTCACAATCGCCAGATAATCTCCCCGCAGGCGCAGTACCGGAATCCCTACCAGAAATCCCACCGCCGCTGCTGCCGCCGCGCCAATTAGAAGGGCCAGGAAAAACCGCAGCCCGCCCGGCATCGTATTCTTGAATGCCAGGGAGAATACGGCACTGGAAAAAGCGCCTACACACATGAAACCTGCATGTCCCAGGCTAAGTTCCCCCAGGATACCTACCGTCAGGTTCAGCGCAACCGCCACAATTACGTATGTACAAAAAGGAACCAGAAGTCCCTGCACCAAACTGGATACGTGTCCGGAAGATACCAGGAGTTGTACCACAATATATGTCAGGATTACCATTCCGTAGGTAATCAAATCATTCTTCGTCGTCTTACTTAATTTACCTGCTTTCGCTTTCATCTATATCCCCCATTCTTGCCTAGCCTGCGAAGCATGTCTCCGCGGCTGTGATATGACAGGCACCGGCGCAAATCCATGGCCTGCGCCTAGACTTTCTCCTGAATCTTCTTGCCTAAAAGCCCTGTAGGCTTCACCAAAAGCACAATAATCAGGATACTGAATACAATCGCATCGGAAAGCTGGGAGGAAATATATGCTTTACTCAAGTTCTCGATTACACCCAGTAAGATACCGCCGATAAAGGCACCCGGAATCGAACCGATTCCACCAAAAACCGCTGCCACGAAAGCCTTGATACCCGGCATAGAGCCTGTATAGGGCGTAAGTGACGGGTACGCAGAACATAGCAGTACACCCGCTACCGCCGCCAAAGACGAGCCGATGGCAAACGTCACGGCAATTGTGCCGTTCACATTGATTCCCATAAGCTGGGCCGCCCCTTTATCCTCGGACACCGCCGTCATGGCACGTCCAATCTTAGTCCTTTTCACAAAAAGAGTGAGTCCGACCATAATAATAATACTGACAATGACTGTCACGATAGTCACGCTCTTAATCACGAGCTGCCCCTCAAATAATTCCAGGTTCGGCATTGTGACTACATTCGTAAATGCCTTTGTGTCTGAACCGAAGACGAGAAGTGCAACATTTTGCAGTAGATAGCTGACGCCAATCGCCGTAATTAGCACCGCCAAGGGAGACGCTCCCCGAAGCGGCCTGTACGCCACCCTTTCAATCGTCACGCCTAATACCGTGCACACCGCCATCGAAATAATAATCGCCGCCAGAGGATTCATCCCCATGCCGCTGACTGTCACAAACACAACATATCCGCCAATCATAATGACATCACCATGGGCAAAATTCAGCATCTTGGCAATCCCGTATACCATTGTATATCCAAGCGCAATCAGCGCGTACACACTTCCCAAACTTATTCCGTTTATCAAATGGGCTACAAAACTCATATTCACACCTCGGTTTCCTGTCACACACAGGCAGCACACACACACATCGCTGCCACCCTATCTACACATTCCCACAAATTTATCCACATAGCCGTCCGCCATAAAAAAAACTGTCCCAAGGTATCTCCCCGGACATGGCTTATTCCAATTATGCTACGACATCTCACCCGATGTCGTAGCATAATATCCCATTTCATTTTTTGATTTTTATACCTTGTTCCTTACATAGCCGTGTAAACGCCGTCTTTGATTACGACTGCCTTAGGGTCTTTGGTCGGCTCGCCGGAAGCATCCCATGTAATACCTGCGCCTGTCAGTCCGTCTACCGTAATCTCTGTCATAGCAGTCTGCATAGCGTTGCAGATGTCCTCATTGGACATATCCGCCGTAATGTTTGCTTTCTCGGCCGCTGCCTTGATTGTATAAATCGCATCGTAGCCGTCCGCTGCAAACTGGTTGGGTGTCTCACCGAATTTTTCATTGTATGTTGTCACAAAGTTTACTGTCAACTCGTCTGTCGCATCTGCTGCAAAAGGTGTCAAAAGCATTACGCCTTCAGCCAGGGAAGCATCAAAATTCTCAACACCCAGAATACCGTCCAGACCGTCGCATCCGAAGAACTTCACATCAAATCCCATGCTGGAAGCCTGTGTCAGAATAAGTGCTGCCTCATTGTAATAAATCGGCAAAAATACAAGGTCTGCACCTGCATCCTTCGCCTGCTGGAGCTGTACGGAGAAATCTGTCTTGTTGTCCGCCGTAAATGCGCCTGTAGCTACAATCTCAAAAGACTGGTTTGCTGCCTCGCCTGCAAACTTCTCATAAATACCGGAAGAATATACATCGGAGCTGTCATAGATTACGGCAACTTTCGTAGCAAGACTGTGCTCGCCGATATACTGCGCAGATGCCGCACCCTGGTTCGGGTCAGAGAAACATACACGGAAAGAGTTTGGATTGGTTACACACTCCACCGCAGAACCCGAAGGGGTCAACTGAAAGATACTGTCCTGTGCCGTCTTATCTGCAACTGCGATGGAACATGCACTTGTCACACAGCCGTCGATTACCTGTACGCCCCAATCCTTCAATGTATTGTAAGCGTTAACTGACTTCTCCGCATCACACTCGTCGTCCTGGAAATTCAATTCCACAGTCATACCGTTGATGCCGCCTGCCGCATTAATCTCGTCAACAGCAATCTGGGAACCGTTCATGGTAGCAATGCCATATACTGCCGCGCTGCCTGTCAGGGGGCCGATGCCACCGATTTTAAAAGTGCCGCCCTCGCCGCCTGCTGCCTGTGCATCGTCTGCGGATTCACCGTCCTGTGCATCTGCCGCCTCTGTCTCTCCGGCTTCTGTTGTTTCTGTCTCTGTTGCTGCTCCGTCAGCCGCGCTGCCGGATTCTGCGCTGCCGCCTTCTGAACCACAGCCTGTCATCAATACGGCTGTCATGGCGCCTGCAAGCACAAGGCTTAACATTTTTTTCTTCATAACTCTTCTCCTCCTTTTTGGTAAGATTCAAAAAAAGGGACTTCTATATAATAATAAGAAGTCCCACCCTTGAAACTTAGGAAAATAATAGTCAAATACTACAATTTTGTCAATAGTTTTTTGGTAATTTTCCTATTTTCCTTTTTCTGTTTTCTTACTTTTCCATCTTCCAGAAATATGCGCTGTAAGGTGGAAGCTCGCTTCCGCCGCCGAAATCATGCATCTTGCCGCTGATTAAATCAACAGCCGTACCACAGCCCGCATCGAAATGCGCCGTATAACTCTCACTGTCTGCATTTATGGCCACAAGCACCCTTTCGTCTTCACATTTACGCTCGAAGATACACTGTTTATTCGTCAACACTACAGACCGGAAAGCGCCATAGTTAAGCGCCTTGGAACCTTTCTTCGCCTCCGCAAGCCGGCCAATCCAATCACACAATTCGTTCCATTCGGGCTCGGCGAAACATGCCCGCAGCGCCGGGTCCCCTTCGCTCTTATGTGCCTTGGCGCCCCATTCACTGCCATAATATACGCATGGAATACCCGGCATACCGAAGCAAAGCGCATAGATTAAGGGCAAATGTTTCTCGTTCGTCAGGTTGCTTGCTATCCTCGTCACATCATGGTTATCCACAAAAGACAAGAGATGTTTGCCCTTGTACAGCGTCCAGTTCTCCGGGCCGAACTGCCTGAGAAGAGAATGCACGATTTCAAACATATTCATACTGTTAAAACTGGAAAACAACCCTTTGTAACATTCATAGTTCGTGGAAGAATGCAGCATCTGGTCGTTGACTAACTGGTTATAATCCCCGTGCAGCATCTCGCCAAGCAAATAAAATTCCGGCTTAAGACTGTCCGTAAAACCTCTCAGCCGTCTCACGAAATCATGGTCCAGGCAGTACGCCACATCCAGGCGAAGCCCGTCGATATCAAACTCTTCCACCCAGCCCTTGACGCTGTCCAGGATATGATTGACCACATCCCCATGCTTCAGATTGAGTTTTACCAAATCATAATTTCCTTCCCATCCTTCATACCACAAGCCGTCATTATAGTTGGAGTTACCTTCCAGGCTGATATGAAACCAACTAAGATAAGGTGAATTTTCCCGGTTCTTCAGTACATCCTGGAATGCCCAGAAACCTCTGCCCACATGGTTGAAGACACCGTCCAGCACGACCTTGATGCCATTGTCATGCAGGTTCTTGCACACTTCCTTGAAATCTTCGTTTGTTCCAAGCCTGCAGTCGATGGTGTGGTAATCTCTCGTATTATACCCATGGGTATCCGACTCGAATACCGGGGAAAAGTATATGGCGTCAATCCCCAATTTCTTCATATGGGGAATCCACTCGTTCACTTTTAAAATACGGTGCTCTAACTGCCCGTCATTCTCAAAAGGCGCCCCGCAAAATCCTAAAGGATAAATCTGATAAAAAACACTTTCATAAGCCCACATAGCACTCCTCTTTCTGCACATGATTTCCACATGGCATTTCTCCTGCGCACAACAAGCCAAAACCACACTTGTCTGCCTTGACGGCTGCCGCAAGGCGTCATATTTTACAGACTACGTTTTCTATTTTACCATTATCAGGACGTAATTGCAAAGCCGTTCTTATTCGGTTCATATTGACCAAATGAGTACTATTTTTGATGTACTAAAATCCGTTTCTCGACTTTTCCACAGCTTTTTATCCATATTTTTTTATAAATCGAGGGGAAACGGCAAAGAAATCCCCAATTTCCACATAGTTATCCACATTGACATGTGTGTCATTCTATGGTGGCACGTGTTTCATTTTTTATGGAAAAGAATGTCACTTTCGGAATTTCCGATTATCTTTCCTGAATTGTGTGATGAAAACTGTCAGTTTATGTTGTATAATGTCCTCGTAAGAAACTCAATTGCTTCCATGAAACAGTCCCCCGGACCTATTCACGCAGGAAGAAACAAAACAGACTTAGGAAAGGATGGTAATTGCCATGCAGCCAATATTAGGTTCCCACGTGGGAATGAGCGGCAAGGAGATGATGCTTGGCTCCGCCAAGGAGGCTGTCTCCTACGGCGCCGACACGTTCATGCTCTACACGGGCGCACCCCAGAATACAAAGAGGAAAGACATATCGGAGCTAAACATCTCACCCTCCTGGGAATACATGGGCGCACATGGAATCGAAGATTTCGTCGTGCACGCCCCCTATATTATCAATTTGGCCAACACAGTCAATCCGGCTACTTATGAGATTGCCGTGGAATTTCTCGCACTGGAGATTGAACGGACTATCGCAATGGGCTCCCATATACTCATTTTGCACCCCGGCTCCCACGTCGGCGCGGGCGTAGATGCAGGTATTGACCGGATTGCTCAAGGACTTAACGAAGTGCTCTCCAAAGACCAGGACTGCCGCATCGCACTGGAGACAATGGCAGGGAAGGGCTCCGAAATCGGCCGCAGCTTCGAGGAACTGGCCACTATTTTCGACAAAGTCGTCCTGAATGACAAGCTGTGCGTCTGCATGGACACATGCCATCTGAATGACGCCGGATACGATATTGTTCACGGGTTCGACGAGGTTATTGACCGATTTAATCAATTAATCGGTAAAGATAAGATTGCCCTATTCCACATCAACGACAGTAAAAACGAGCGTGGTGCAGGTAAAGACCGCCACGCCAATATCGGGGACGGCACCATCGGAACCGAAGCGCTGCGCTATATTGTGCACCATCCGGACTTCATGCATTTGCCGAAAATTCTGGAAACGCCTTACATTCCTTCATTGACTGATATAGACAAGAAAACCGGCAAGGCCCGCCTGGTTCCTCCTTATAAAGAAGAAATCGCATTATTGCGGGGCAGATAAGATAACATTCCGGCAAAATACGCCAACATTTGCCCAGCTTCTTGCTTACAAAAGCCAAGGCAGATGCTACGGCTACAGCCATTCATCCCAGAAACGCTCCACACGCCTGCCAATCCGCTCCACAGTCACCGCTTCCATATTATTCCATTCCCGCGGAAACAGCCTTCGGTACGCAGGCGTCAGGAAGCGCTCGTCTAAAAGCGCCACAACTCCAAAATCATCTACGGTACGTATAACCCGGCCTGCAGCCTGCAGAACTTTATTCATGCCCGGATAGCGGTAGGCATAGTCAAATCCGCTCTCACCCCAGCCGTCAAAATACTGCTTTAACAATTCCCTCTCGTTGCATACCTGAGGCAGACCCGTCCCCACAATAACTGCGCCAATCAGACTGTCATTTTTCAAGTCAATCCCTTCGCTGAAAATACCGCCCATCACACAAAAGCCAAGTAAGCTCCTGTCCTGTGCATCCTTCTCCTCCTCAATCTCTATTTCCATCTGAATGAGGGCATTTAAATCATAATCCTCGTTCCCCGTAAACCTGCTCAAGAACGCTTCTCTCTCCTGTTCATCCATATGCTCTTCCTGCAGAATGCACACCGCCGCACCATCCTTGTTAAAATAATGCATGAATATGTCGTACACCTGCCTTAAGAAGGCATGGGAAGGAAAAAACAACATATAATTGCCGTGCCTTTGGCGGATTACTTCATATATATAGGAAGCAATCCGGTAATATTCCTCATCACTCCTGCGCGTGTACTTGCTTGTCACGTCGCTCCCGACATAGAGCCCCATCTTCTCCGGTGAGAATACAGACTTGGCATACACCTCATAATCCCCTTCATCCGCCCCAAGCAGCATCTTGTAATACTGTATGGGCAAAAGCGTCGCCGAAAAAAGAATCGTACTCCTGCCACGCATCATGCACTCTTTCAGGTTCTTGGACGGGTTCACACAAAAAAGCTTCAGAATAAAGCTTCCGTCCGCCTGCATCTCGGAGTACGTCACATAATTTTCATCCAGCAACTCGTATATGGCAAGAAAATGTGATACCTGGAAATAAAATTCCAGCACATCCTTACGAACCGGACTGTCCTCATGGTCTTCCAGATAGTCGTCTATGGCTGCGCCAAGCCTTGTCAGCTCACGTACGAAAGGCTCTATATACTCTTCCACCTGGTATGTCTCGCACTCCCTTTTCATTGCAAGAAGCTCTTTGTTGCACCTGTCCAGGTTCTTGGCAATCCGCTCATCATAGGCTTTTACAGTCCTCTTCAATGCCAGGAAATCTTCCTTGCACAACACGGCACTGTACATGTCCCTGCCCCGCTCCACCAGATTGTGGGCCTCATCAATCAGAAAAATATATTCCCCCTTGATTCCTTCCGAAAAAAACCTGCGCAGGTACACATGTGGGTCGAAGACATAATTGTAGTCGCAAATCACCCCATCGGAGAACAGGCTCATATCCAGGCACATCTCGAAAGGGCATACCTGATGCTTCCGGGCGTAGGTCTCGACTTTTTCTCTATCATATACATCCTCGTGGGTCAAAAGGTCATACATCGCCTCGTTGATTCTGTCATAATGCCCCTTCGCGTATGGACAGTATTCCGGGTTACACTCTGTCTCTTCCATAAAACAAGCTTTATCCTTGGCCGTCAGAATAACCGTTTTAAATTTCAGCCCGTGCTCCCGCAATAAAGAAAAAGTGTTGTCCGCCACAGTACGGGTAATCGTTTTTGCCGTCAAATAGAAAATCTTGCCGCACATCCCCTCACCCATCGCCTTCACAGCCGGGAAAACCGTGGATATGGTCTTTCCCACTCCCGTGGGGGCTTCGATAAACAACTTCCTTTTGTGGTACACCGTCCGGTAAACATAGGATACCAGTTCCTTCTGTCCTTCCCTGTAAGGAAACGGAAACTGCAGCGCCTTGATAGATGCCTGTCTAATCTGCTGCCATGTGTGACTGTAATCCGCCCATTTCCGGTACTGCCCCATCACATCCATAAACCAATCCTGCAGCTCTTGTTTCGTATAATCATAGTAGAAATAGCGTATCTCCTCTGTCTCCATATGACAGTACGTCATGCGCACGCGGACAGTCTTAAGCCCATTCTGCTCTCCATAGATATACGCATAGCACTTGGCCTGCGCCAAATGCACGGGTATGGCTTCCTTCATCTTCTTAAGGTCACGGAAGGTACCCTTAATCTCGTCCACCGTAACGCCCTCCTCGGTCATAATAATCCCGTCTGCACGTCCCTCCACGGCAATCTCATACTCCCCTGCATCATAGGAAAACTTAAGCCCTACCTCCGCCTGGTACTCCGCGCCCATGCGCCGCTGTATCATACGGTGTATCCGGGTTCCTTCCTGCATGGCGTTATCGGCCACCGCCGCTCTTCGGTTGTCAATATTTCCGGAACGTAAGATAAATTCCACCAGGCTCCGGACTGAAATATGTATTTCCATCTCTATCCTTCAACATCTGAGGAGAAGCATACCACACAATCCTCCCCTTCGTTTTTAATATACGCTCGAAACCTCTTTTACCTGATTCCACAGGATGATTTTCCAACATATATAATATGGCCAAAAAACAATCACATAAACAGGTGTAAAAGAGATTTCGGTGGTATTTTTTATAATGCAAAAAACTCCCTATTAAGATATTACGCGCTCTTAAATAGGGAGTCAATGCAATGTGCTCTATCCGGACTATACCCTCAGTGAACAAAGGGGTATCATTCATATATGATTAACATGCTACTGCAAATTTTCTGAGATAATTCTCGAAATCAGCATCATATCCATTATAGGAAACGGTCAAAACCTGATTGAAGTTGAGCCCTAACACACCTATAATCGACTTCGCATCTACTATATACCTATTGTAGGAGATGTCTACGTCAAAGATGCATTTTGTTGCAGCTGATACAAAGTCCTTTACCTCGTCCGGCCTTAATTTAATTCTGTGTTGCATAACATTCACCTTCCTTTTCCATTTATGTATGCAAAAGGCACACATAGAAAAATTTGTTAACTTTCTCCTCGTTTGAAATGATTATACTCCTTTAAAGCTATTTGTAAAGAGCCATTTTTGTGCCTGTAAAAAGCAAAAATGACACTTTTTAACAACCTTACCAAGATATTTTGATGTCCAAAATAAATTTTGTATATTCTGTCTATTATGCTCTGTTCCTGTTGATTTGCCATCCCACAATTTATTCACTTAAACCCAAATTCAACCATATAATCTTGGAAGCGCAACGGCAGCATCTGCTGTTGCAGGCGGCTGTTATAACGCTCTTTAATTGCAATTATCTTGTGGAAGAATACAAATAACTCCTGATACTGTCTTTCTTTCCCGGACCACTTAAGTGCCTGGTGATTAAATCCCTCCGCATTAGAAACAAGATACCACTCTTTCTTGGCCGGATGAATCCCGAAAATCCCCCTCTTTTCATCATGTATCATGAAGTTCTCGACAGAAAGCCTATCGGCAAAATGAGGCATTACGAAGGGCATCACATTATTTTCCGGACCAATCCTGGAATATAAAATTCCCTGTTCCAATTCCTGGAATCTGATAAATTCCAGTTCATGACACACCTCATTGGCAGTGCGCCTGGCCAACTCAAAAGTCTTCCTCACATATGGATTACGCAGGTTCTCCATCGTCCGCCTGCCGCTCCCTCCGGTGATGCCATCCACCACCGTATGATAGACTGCATCTCCCTTCTCCCGGTCATAGGAGGCCGCCGCACGGCAAAGCGAAACATAGACCTCCTCCCCAAGCCTGTCTTTGACTGTGCGAATCACCTTATCAGTCTTGACGTCATCCGGTTTGCTATGCAGATACGATGCAAAGAGCCTGTAATTGTCTTCCTCTCCAACCTGCACATGCAGATGTCCATGCCCCTCCCTTAAGGCATACGCATCATAGATTGCCGTAAAGATTCCCTCCAGGGAGTCTTCACAGATGATATATTTTTCTTCCATATTATTTCCCATTCTTACTCAGCCTGCGCATTTGGACAGCGCTGAAAGCGCTTTGGCGCTAAATTTGCGTCCGAACTTTGTTCGGACAATGAAACAATCTTCCGTATTATTTCCCATTCTTGCTCAACCTGCGAATTTGGGCGCAAGCACAAATTTGCGTGTGAAAAATCTTCCGTATATGGATTTTTCACACTAACCGCCATGTCACAGCTTCGCTGTGACTCAAATCCGTGCGGAGAATACCCGTATTTTGGGCATTCTCTGGCGTGAGAAAAGTCTGCATAGCAGACTTAGAACTTCTTCACGAAGCAGCCCTTGCTGCGAGTGATTAGAAGTTCTTCTCACGCTATTTCCCATTCACGAAATACTCCTGTCCAGCCCTTCGTCAAACAAAGATATCTGTCTGTACGTGGTGCCGTCCATCAGAAACGGTAACCGCTCCCCTTTGCCCATCTGGTTCTGGTAGGTTAGGCTGCGCACGATATAGTCCTCTTCTATCTTCGTGGGGTACATCATCCTGCCGCCGCATGTAATAAAATACAGTGCCCTCTTTAATACCACGCCAATCTTCTTCAAATCCTCAAAGGTTAAATTCCCAAACCGTCTGGCTGCGACAATCCGCTTGGCCCCCTTAACCCCGATTCCCGGAACACGCAAAAGGAGCCTGTAATCCGCGCGGTTAATCTCCACCGGAAATACCTCCAGATGCCTTACGGCCCAATCCGCCTTTGGGTCAATTGCCATATTGAAATTCGGCCTGTCTTTCGTCAAAAGTTCATCCACCTTGAAATCATAAAATCTTAACAGCCAATCCGCCTGGTATAGCCGATGTTCCCTCAAAAGCGGCGGCCCTCCCGAAAGGGCAGGCAGCTCCTTGTCCTCATTCACATTGACGAAGGCCGAATAGTATACGCGCTTCAAGGCAAATTTGTCATATAGGTTCTCCGCCACCGACATAATCTGGTAATCACTCTCCGGCAGCGCACCTACAACCATCTGCGTGGACTGTCCCGCCTCACAGAAACGGGGTGCATGCCTGTACAATGTAAGTTCGTTCTTATTCTCTGTTATACCATTCTGAATCTGGCGCATGGGCCGCAATATATTCTTACGGTGCTTATTCGGCGCCATCTCTTTAAGCCCGTCCGCCGTCGCCATCTCCAAATTTACGCTCATACGGTCCGCCAGATATCCCGTCTGCTGTATCAGGCGCGGGTCGGCGCCCGGTATTGCTTTCACATGGATATATCCCTGAAAGCGGTGTACCGTGCGCAACTTATGCACCGTCTCGCAAAGCAGCTCCATCGTATAGTCAGGACTGTACAAGATTCCGGAACTCAAAAACAATCCTTCGATATAATTGCGTCTGTAAAATTCCATCGTCAACTCACATACTTCGTCCGGCGTAAACGCTGCTCTTGGCACATCATTGGATTTCCTGTTGATGCAATACCTACAGTCATAGATGCACTCATTTGTAAACAATATCTTTAATAAAGAAATACATCTGCCATCGGCACCAAAACTATGACATAACCCTGCCGCCACCGTGTTGCCGATGCCCGTGCCGTCATTTCTGCGCGATGAACCGCTTGAACTGCATGACACGTCATACTTCGCGGCATCTGCAAGAATCTTCAGTTTATCCATAACCGACATCTGCGGCGATATCCTGGCTTCCATCTTACTGTGGCTCCCTCTTTCCGGTTCTGTCTCTTCTATCATTATATAAAACCATTCCTGTCAAATACGCTTTAGAACATACGTTCCTTTCTTATTGTTATCATAGCACAACACTTTATACATTGCAAGCTCTTTTTAGAACATTTGTTCTATCTTGATTTCTTCGCCCAAAAGCGTTTAAATAATAAATGAAAAGTATGATTGAAAGCAAAAGTGAGGTTTCCCTATGGACAACTTAATGATTCCCAAAGATTATAAGTCTGCTCTGAACCTGCATGACACACAGGTCGGTATCAAGACGGTAAAAGATTTTTTCCAGGTTTTATTGGCAGAAGAGCTTCATCTGCTGCGTGTCTCCGCACCGTTATTTGTTGACCCGGCATCCGGGTTAAACGACAACTTAAACGGCGTAGAGCGTCCTGTCTCCTTTGGCATCAAAGAACAGGATGATGCGCAGGCCGAGATTGTGCATTCCCTCGCAAAATGGAAGCGTATGGCTTTGCAGAAATATGGTTTCACCCATGGCGAAGGGCTCTACACCGATATGAGCGCCATCCGCAGGGACGAGACAACCGACAACATCCATTCCATCTATGTGGACCAGTGGGATTGGGAGAAAATCATCTCCCATGAGGAACGTACCTTAGACTATCTGAAAGAGACGGTTATGTCCGTCTATAAAGTACTGCGCAAGACCGAAAAATACATGGCAATTCGTTACGATTATATCCACGAAATCCTACCCCATGATATTTTCTTCATCACCACACAGGAATTGGAAAACATGTTCCCGGACTATACGCCCAAAGAACGGGAATATTACATAACCAAAGCCAAGGGCGCCGTCTGCCTGATGCAGATAGGCGACCTGTTGGAATCCGGCGTAAAACACGATGGCCGTGCGCCGGATTATGACGACTGGGCGCTTAATGCCGATATCCTCGTATACTATCCCGTTCTGGACATTGCCCTGGAGCTGTCTTCCATGGGAATCCGCGTGGATAAAGAATCTCTGGCTGCCCAGCTTGACAAAGCAGGCTGCCCCGAGCGGGCTAAGCTTCCTTTCCAGAAAGCAATCATGGACAATACGCTCCCGTTCACCATTGGCGGAGGAATCGGCCAGTCCCGTATCTGCATGTTCTTCCTGCGCAAAGCACATATCGGAGAAGTACAATCCTCCCTGTGGCCGGAAGAAATCGCGAAAGAGGCTCTGGAGAACGGTATACAATTGTTGTAGGCGCTACCCCATATTACCAGACAATTTCCTATAAAAATTAGGGTGTTAAAAGATGCTATACTAAAATTACACTGGCAGATTACATAAAATATTCACGAAGTTGTCCTTCGCAGGAATATGAGATTTTCTTAATATTCCGTTAAGTCTCCAGTAATTTCGGGGCATGGACGCCCCAAAAAGACCGATGTTCGCCCGGATGGCGAATAGAAGGCGGTTATGTCCGTTTCCATACATTTCCCGGAATATTTTAGAAAATCCATATGGCGGAGACGGACACAAGAAAACATTTTATACAATCTGCCCTTGCAACTTATAAAATGCTCCTTTTCGCACCTAATGCTATATAAAAAAACGAGCTTCGCTCGTTTGCGAGATTTGCCTCCGGCAAACTCGGATAATCGGAGGAATTTTCTATACCAAAATAAAGAGGCCAGTACGTCTTCCATACCGGCCTCTTTTCGTTCTTAATGTATTCTCGGAATTTCTATTTTACCCAATCCTTATCTGGACATCGGTACGGGAAAAGTCACATTCCCCACCCAGACATATGCCTTTCTTTCTGCGTTCGGCAAACAAGAAAATTGCCTGCATCCTTGCTCCAACTGAAGAATCTTCTCCAAACGCTTTCTGGTTTTCATCTCTCTTGTCATCATAATTTCCTCCTCTTCTGCTGCAGTCAGGCAGCATCAACCATCTTTTCATTTTTGTCATGCTGTAATCTACTACTTACCAAGCAGAAAATCAAATGCTTATTTTCTATATTATTCTTATATAGATACCCTCAGTGAATAAAGGGACACATGCGTCCCTTTATTCACTGAGGGTACCTTTATAGCATATCGTTCCATTTTACTTTCACAAAAATATATATCATAATTACCTCTTCGTCTCCGACTCCAATCAAGCAAACACCCGGTTGAAAATATTTGGCTTTTCCAACCGGGTGTTCTGCTTAACCGTATCGTTCCATATACAATTCACTCGTCAAACTGATACTTTTCACACGTTTCTACATTTCTGTACTCATGTTTTTCATAGTACCCAATCAACTGTCCGTTCCCGTCACGCAGCGCCACCATATACACATCCTTATTCTCTTTTTCATTGTGTGACGTATAGATGATATTATGGTCTGTACTTTCCCCGAACCATGCTACCACTCTCTTGATTGTCTCACAGGATTTCTCATTATGGCAGGCTAACAGGCTTCTTCCGATTAGCTTCGCACCGCCCCGCCGCGCATATCTCTCCACCGCCGTCGGGTTCATATAAATAATCTCGTGCTCCACGTTACAGATTACCACCGCACACCTGTCCTGTTCAATGATACTCCGGAAAAATACTGATAATTCCATTCTTAAGCCCATCCTTTCACTGTTTATCTGCTATGCATATCATACCATGACCATCCAGCCCAGAAACCGTCCAATTTCTGCCTTCTTAGCCGCATCGCCATGAAGTTCTTCCTCTATACAAACACATACTTCTGCAGACGCTCCATGGCTTCTTTCAGAAGCGACATAGGCAGCGCCAGGTTCAAACGGATTCCGTATGGATGGTGGAAAGGCCGGCCGTCCTGCCATATCACACCTACTTCCACGCCCGCTCTTTGTACCTCGTCGATTGTCTTGCCATGTCTGTCGCACCACTCACCGCAATCCAAAAACAACATGTACGTCCCCTGAGGCTTGGCAACCGAGACGCCAGGAAAATGACTGCTAATATATTCACAGGCATAGTTGACGTTATCGCTAATCGTCTGGCAAAGTTCCTCAGTCCACTCAGCTCCCTCATCGCAGTAGGCGCCAAGAAGCGCATACATGGACATGACATTCATGGAATTATAGTGGGAAAGTGAAGACTCTTTCAAAACCCTGTCCCTAATCCATGGATTGTATATAATATGATAACTTCCCACCAGTCCTGCCAGGTTAAAAGTCTTGGACGGCGCGTAAAGCGCAGCCGTGCGCATTTTCGCATCTTCGGATATGGTCTGGGTGGGAATATGCTTGTTATCATTCAGAATAATATCAGACCATATTTCATCTGATACGACCATCACATCGTATTTCTTGAATAACGCCATGGCCCGTTCAATCTCCCACCGTTCCCAGACCCTGCCGCACGGATTATGGGGAGAGCAAAATACCGCCGCATGGATGGACTGCTCTTTCAATTTCTTCTCCATATCCTCAAAATCCATCCGCCAGACGCCGTTCTCATCCTTGCGAAGTGGACTATGTACAATGTCATAGCCATTATTGCCAAGACATCCCGTAAACCCAACATAGGTTGGAGAATGAAGTAATACCTTATCGCCTTTTGAACAAAAGACATTCAGTGCGCTGGTGACACCGCCCAGGACACCGTTCTCATATCCGATGCACTCTGCCGTCAGCCCCTCCACGCCATGCCGGCGCTGCTGCCAGCGGATAATCGCATCATAGTACTCCTGCCTGGGATTAAAATAGCCATATAAGGGGTGGGCTAACCTCTCCGAAATTTTCTGCGGGATAGACGGGGCCGTGGCAAAATTCATGTCCGCAACCCACATAGGAAGCCTGCTGAACCCTTCCTTCACCTGTATATCGTCATAAGGGATTACTTCCACGGCAATCGAATCCTTACCGCTTCGCTCAATCACATCCGTAAAATTATATTTCATAACCGTACCTCGCCTTTCATCCTATCTTACAGCATGTCAGATATCCCTGACTTTTCTCTTAATTATCCGGTATATTATAACATAAAGCATATAGGAATGATAGGCTAATTGTACTTCTTCTCGTTACAATTCACACCCTAACAGCACTCTGTGCACGATGTCAAAGCAATGTGCATAAAGTGCAAAAAAGCTGCGCTCAGTTGCTTAGGAGTTAAGTCTATGATAGACTAAGACTGACGCTCTTAGGCGTCTATCTTTTGACAGGCTGGTTACTTTACCGCCTGGATAAATTCAGACAGTAAATCAAGAATAGCGGATAAGATACATGCTCTGTCTCAACAAACGGCGAGCAGAAATGGAGACAAAAATGGAAGAAAAAAATATACTGATTGCAATACCAATGACACCGGCACAAAAAAAACGGTTGGAGCAGATTGCGCCCAAAACAAAACCTGTCTATACAAGCTGCACCGATGTCACCCCAAAGCAGATACAACAAGCGGAGATTATTATGGGAAACGTACCTGCCGATATGATACGGTCATCCGAAAATCTTGCCTGGCTCCACCTTAATTCCGCCGGGTATGAACCCTATGTGAAAGAAGGCGTCTTAAGCCCTCACACCATACTTACCACAAGCAGCGGCGCCTATGGCAAGGCGGTGGCAGAGCACATGTTTGCCATGCTCTTGGCTCTCCAGAAGAAACTGCATCTATACAGAGATAACCAAAGCCAACGTCTTTGGAGAGAGGAAGGCGATGTCGTCTCCATCACGGACGCCACAATCCTGGTACTGGGCGCCGGCAATATCGGAAACCACTTTGCAAAACTGGCCCACGCGCTGGGCGCCCATGTAATCGGCATAAAAAGAACGCCGGGAGAATGCCCGCCATATATGGAGGCGCTTCACACCATGGATAAGCTCAAAGAGCTTCTCCCTACAGTGGATGTGGTAGTCTCCTTTCTTCCAAGTACGAATACGACAAGAGGACTCTTCGGTGAAGAGCTCTTCCTACTCATGAAAGATAAAAGCTTCTTCCTCAACGGTGGCAGAGGCGATTTCATATGCCAGGAAGCCCTGTGCAGGGCTTTGGAGTCCGGGCATTTAGCGGGCGCCGCCATAGATGTGGCAGAACCGGAACCACTTCCACAGCAAAACAGGATGTGGGAAATCCCCAACCTGCTCATTACGCCTCATGTATCGGGAGGCTATCACCTTCCGGAAACACTGCACAATGTAGTAAATATCTGCCTGGAAAACATGCAGCGGTATGTAGATAGAAACCCCCTTCGCAACGTAATAGAACGCTAGTGGTTTATCGGTACAAAGAAAATATCTTTTTTGCTTTCTCCTTTAGAATATTTCTTGCTTCAACGGGTTCAATAATTTCCACATATTCGCCAAAGGAAAGCAGATAAAGGAAAGTCCAGTCACTAAGTTGGTATCTGAAAGTTACTTCCAGCGTACCGTCATCCAATTTTTTTATATTTTTTTCGGGAAATTCATCATACACTTTATAGGCTATCTTTTCTGAAAAATGAAGCATAAAGACAGGTATATTGTACGCTTCCTTATAGGTAGGTGTAAGGGAAAAATCCTTTGGCAGTTCACGTTCAAATAATTCATTTGTGATTTCAAGTTCCCTTATGCGTGACATTTTAAAAGTGCGAATCGCATTTTTGTGTCTTGCGTAGGCAACAAGATACCATGCATGTGATTTGAATACCAATTTTAGTGGCTCGACAATCTGACTGGTTATCGTCAACTCCGTATTAAAATAAGTGAATGTAATCACATATTTATTGATTATCGCACGTTCTAAAACCGTAATATTGCTTCGTTCTTTTTCAGGACTCCCCCAATATGAAAAATCAATTTCCAACCATTCGGACTGCAAATTGTGACTGAACAACCCTGCAACCTTATTTAATAATTTGTCTGCATCGGGATAATTTGAGGACTTGAAAATTTGCAGCGCCTGTACAATATTGTTTTGTTCCTCTTGCGTAAAATAAGACTTGTCCAGTGAAAATCCCTGCAATAAAGACAGTCCTCCGCCATACCCCTTCTGTGAAGTAATGGGTATGCCTGCAATCGAAAGTAGATTGATATCCCTGTAGATTGTGCGGGTGGAAACACAAAGTTCTTCCGCCAGTTGTTTCGCTGTTATATTCTCATGCCTCAACAAGAGAAATACCATTTGAATAAGTCTGTCTATCTGCATATCATCACTCTGCCTTCTTATATTTCATGACAAGATGTTTTAATACCCTCAGCAAACAAAGGGATTTTTGCTCTAATCCACATACGGATTACGAGTTTGTGGCAAGAAATTTCTCTTTGTTCCATCTTAGCATCAGGAATGTGACAACAAGCATGTCACATTCCTTTATTTGTTTTGATAGGAACAATTATAACACCCTGCGCGGCGTCGCAGACAGGGAGCGGCCTCTCAAAGTAATACACTGCCCTACTGCACGTACATATTCGTATACCCCATCAGGCTTTCGTCCACTTCCCTGGCGCACTCTCTGCCCTGCCTGATTGCCTTGACCACAAGGGACTGCCCTGTATGCATATCCCCCGCCGTAAAGACCCTGTCCACACTGGTGGCAAATCTGCCGTCCTCTGTCTTCACATTGGTTCTGCCGTCCAGCGCTACCTTAAAAACATCCGTCACATACTTCTGGCTTCCCAGAAAGCCCGCCGCGATTAGCACTATCTGCGCGTCAATCACTTTCTCACTCCCCGATACTTCCTTCCTATTCATCCGCCCGCTCTTCGGCTCTTTTTCCCAAGCCAGGGAGACAAGCTTCACCGCTTTCAGATTGCCGCTTTTATCTTTGATAAACTCCTTGACCGTGGACTCATATATCCGTGGGTCATGCCCATACACGGCGATGGCCTCTTCCTGGCCGTAATCGGTCTTACACACCTGCGGCCATTGGGGCCAGGGATTTTTGTCCCCACGTCCGTCGGGCGCCTTGGACATCATCTCCACTTGGATGACAGACTTTGCCCCGTGGCGCAGGGCCGTGCCCACACAGTCGTTCCCGGTATCCCCGCCTCCTATAATCACCACATCTTTACCTTTCGTATCCACATACTGTTTATCCTGAAACCCAGAATCTAATAGGCTCTTCGTATTCTTAGAAAGAAAATCCACCGCAAAGTAAATCCCTTTTGCATCCCTACCGGGCGCGGTGATATCCCGGGGCTGGGAGGAACCGCAGCACAACACCACCCTGTCAAACTCTTTCAGAAGTTTCTCGGCCTTCACATTCTTTCCGATATCTGCCCCGGTCACAAAGACAACGCCCTCCGCCTCCATCACTTTAACTTTACGCTCTATAACGTGCTTTTCCAGTTTCATATTCGGAATACCGTACATCAAAAGTCCTCCTACTCTGTCGGAACGCTCGAATACGGTCACCCCATGTCCTCTCTTATTGAGTTGGTCCGCCACCGCAAGCCCGGAAGGCCCGCTGCCCACCACAGCCACTGTCTTGCCCGTCCTCACCTTAGGCGGTTTCGGTGCAGCGTAGCCTTTCTCATAGGCATTCTCAATGATGGCGTACTCATTCTCTTTCGTGGAGACCGGCTCTCCATTCAACCCGCAGGTACAAGCCGCCTCACATAGCGCCGGGCATACCCTGGATGTAAACTCAGGAAAATTGTTGGTCTTATGCAGACGCAGGTACGCCTGCTCCCAATTCCCTGTATATACCAGGTCATTCCATTCCGGCACCAGGTTGTGCAGTGGGCATCCTGAAGTCATCCCACCAAGCGTCATCCCCGACTGACAAAAAGGCACCCCGCAGTCCATGCATCTCGCCCCTTGTTTTTGTTGCTCCTCCATCGTCAAATGTTCATGAAATTCATTAAAATTCCGAATGCGCTGTTTCGGGCTTACATCTTTAGAAACCCTGCGCTCATACTCTATAAATCCGGTTGGTTTTCCCATGTTTATCCTCCTTATTTATTTGCCGCATAAAACGCCTCAATCTGCGCCTGTTCCGCACTTAAGCCTTTCTCCTCCATCTGAACAATCAACTTTAGCATCCTCTCGTAATCGTGGGGAATAATCTTCTTAAACTTCGGAAGATATGCGCCGAAATGATTCAGGATTTCTCTCCCCTTGACGGAATTGGTACAGGCCACATGCTCCTTAATCATTTCTTTTAATTCAAGCACATCATATTTGGAAGTCATTTCATAGGAAGAAACCATCTCCTTATTTGTCTTCGTGTACAGGTCGTTGTTTTCATCTAACACGTAAGCGATGCCGCCGCTCATGCCGGCCGCAAAATTCTTGCCCACGGCGCCGATAACCGCCACACGTCCGCCGGTCATATACTCGCAGCCATGGTCGCCCACGCCCTCCACCACCGCCAAGGCGCCGGAATTGCGCACACAGAACCTCTCTCCTGCCACACCGCCTATGAAAGCCTTGCCGGAAGTGGCCCCGTAGAGAGCCACATTGCCGATAATGATATTTTCATCCTGCTTAAATTTTGAACCCTTCGGCGGATAGACGATAAGTTTGCCCCCTGACAACCCTTTTCCAAAATAATCATTGGAATCTCCCACCAGCTCCAAAGTCAACCCTTTCGGGATAAAAGCGCCGAAGCTCTGTCCCCCGGAACCGTTGCACACAATCCGGTAAGTGTCTTCCGATAAAGAATCTCCGAAGCGTCTCGTAATCTCAGAGCCAAAGATAGTCCCGAAGGTACGGTCAGTGTTCTTGACGTCCACTTCCAGGCTTTTCTTTTCGCCTGTCTCCAAAGCCTTGGAAAGCTGCTTAAGGAGTACTTTCTCATCCAATGTCTTCTCCAGGTTGAAATCATACACCTGTTTCGGCTCAAATATATATTTTTCTTTGCTTTTCTCATAGGGATTGTTTAAAATCACGCTCAAATCTACCTGCCTCTGACGCTCTGTCAGATTTTCTTTCATTTTTAGAAACTCCGTCCTGCCGACCAGTTCATCCACCCTGCGGACGCCCAGTTTAGACATATACTCCCGCAGCTCCTGGGCAATAAACCGCATGAAATTCTCCACATACTCCGGCTTGCCTGTAAAACGCTTACGCAGCTCAGGGTTCTGGGTCGCCACGCCCACGGGACAGGTATCCAGGTTACATACCCGCATCATAACGCATCCCATAGTTACAAGGGGCGCCGTGGCAAAACCAAACTCTTCCGCGCCCAGTATTGCCGCGATGGCAACGTCCCGCCCACTCATCAGTTTGCCGTCGGTCTCGATGCGCACCTTGTTGCGCAGACCGTTCTGTATCAATGTCTGGTGGGTTTCCGCCAGTCCCAACTCCCAGGGCAGTCCTGCATTATGAATGGAATTGCGAGGCGCAGCGCCTGTACCGCCGTCATATCCGGACACCAGAATCACCTGTGCACCCGCCTTGGCAACACCTGCCGCCACCGTGCCCACCCCTGCCTCGGACACCAGTTTGACGGATATTCTCGCCTTTGTGTTGGCATTCTTTAAGTCATAAATTAACTGGGCCAAGTCTTCGATGGAATAAATGTCATGATGGGGCGGCGGGGAAATTAACCCCACGCCGGGTGTGGAATGCCTCGTCTTGGCAATCCAGGGATATACCTTCCCCCCGGGCAGGTGCCCGCCCTCACCGGGCTTCGCCCCCTGGGCCATCTTAATCTGAATCTCCTGCGCGCTGTTCAAATATTTACTGGTCACGCCGAACCGTCCCGACGCCACCTGTTTGATGGCAGAACAACGGTCTATCCCGTCGGCTCCCACGTTCAGCCGTTCGTCATCCTCACCGCCTTCGCCGGAATTGGATTTGCCGTGCAGCCTGTTCATGGCAACCGCCATGGTCTCATGTGCCTCCTTGGAGATGGAACCATAGGACATAGCGCCTGTCTTAAATCTTGTGACAATCATGTCAACTTCTTCCACTTCCTCGATTGGCACAGGTTTCCCGGCATAGTTGAAATCCATCAGCCCTCTCAGGTTCTTAATGCTCTCCTCTTTGTTGACCGCAGCGGTATATTGTTTAAAGATTCCATAATCCCCCCGCCTTGTTGACTCTTGCAGTAGATGAATCGTCTCCGGATTATACAGATGTTCATCCGCCCCACTGCGCATCTGGTGATGCCCCGGGTTATCCAACGTCAGGTCAGTAGATAGACCGAGTGGGTCAAAAGCCATGGAATGAAGTGTATCCGCCTCTTTTTCTATGTCTTTCAGCGTAATCCCGCCAATCCGGCATACCGTGTTTGTAAAATATTTGTTTATCACTTCCCTGTCTATGCCGATGGCCTCGAAAATTTTGGAACCTTGATATGACTGAATCGTAGAAATCCCCATCTTGGAAGCAATCTTCACAATGCCGTGCAACACCGCATCGTTATAATCATTCACCGCCGCATAGTAATCCTTGTCAAGCATATGGTTGTCAATCAGTTCCTTAATACTCTCCTGAGCCAGATAAGGATTCACCGCGGAAGCGCCAAAACCGAGCAACGTGGCGAAATGGTGCACCTCGCGGGGCTCCGCAGACTCTAGGATAATATCCACGCTAGTCCTCTTCTTCGTGCTGACAAGATGCTGCTGTAAGGCCGAGACAGCAAGCAGCGACGGAATCGCCACCCTGCTCTCGTCTACGCCCCGGTCAGACAGAATCAGGATATTGGCGCCTTCCCGGTACGCTCTGTCCACTTCCACAAACAGCCTGTCGATGGCCTTTTCCAGACTCGTATTCTTATAGTATGTGATAGGGACCACCTCTACCTTGAACCCATCGCATTTCATATTCTTTATTTTTAAAAGGTCCGTGTTTGTCAGAATCGGATTGTGTACCTTAAGCATGTTACAGTTCTCGGGCACCTCTTGCAGCAAATTGCCATCCTTGCCAAGATAAACGGTGGTGGAGGTCACCACTTCCTCCCGGATAGCGTCAATGGGCGGGTTGGTCACCTGTGCAAAGAGTTGCTTAAAGTAATGGAACAGGGGATGATGCGCCTTGGACAGCACCGGAATCGGCGTATCCACGCCCATCGCCGCAATGGCTTCCGCCCCACTCTTCGCCATGGGCAAAATACCCAGCTTCAATTCCTCATAAGTATAGCCGAAAGCTTTCTGCATACGCTGTCTTTCTTCATCAGAATACGCGGGCACCCGTATATTCGGAATCTTCAAATCCTTTAACGCCACCAGTTTGTTGTCTAGCCATTCGCCGTAAGGACGGGCCAAGGCAAATCGCTCTTTTAGCTCGTCATCGTCAATCACCCTGCCCTGTTTCGTGTCCACCAGGAGCATCTTACCAGGGTGAAGCCTTTCTTTCTCCACAATCTTGGAGGGTTCTATATCAAGCACCCCTACCTCAGAAGACAGAATCAATGTGTCATCATCCGTAATCATATAGCGCGACGGGCGTAGACCATTCCGGTCAAGCACTGCGCCCATCATGTCCCCGTCACTAAAAAGAATGGACGCCGGACCATCCCAAGGCTCCATCATGGTGGCATAGTACTGGTAGAAATCCTTTTTCTTCTGTGACATGGTCTTATTGTTCTCCCATGGCTCCGGAATCATAATCATCACCGCAAGAGGCAGAGGCATCCCGCTCATCACAAGAAATTCCAATGTATTGTCAAGCATGGCCGAGTCGGAACCCGCCCCGTTAATCGCGGGCAGAATCTTATGCATCTGCCCCCGAAGGTGCTCAGATTCCATGTTCTCCTCCCTGGCCTGCATCTTATCCGCATTGCCCCGGATTGTGTTAATCTCACCGTTATGCACAATAAACCTGTTCGGATGGGCTCGCTCCCAGCTTGGGTTCGTGTTAGTGGAGAAACGGGAATGCACCATGGCAATCGCAGATTCGTAATCTTTATCCTGCAAATCCAAGAAAAATGTCCTAAGCTGCCCCACTAAGAACATGCCCTTATAGACGATTGTACGGCTAGATAGGCTGACCACATAAGTCACCTCCGTGGATTGTTCAAAAGTTCTCCTCAAAATATAGAGTTTCCTGTCGAAATCAAGTCCCCGCTCCACATTGGCAGGTTTCTTGATGAATGCCTGCATAATACAAGGCATACATTCCACTGCCTTATGCCCTAACACCGAAGGGACGGTAGGCACCGTGCGCCATCCCAGAAAGGTGAGCCCTTCTTTCTTCGCAATAATCTCAAACATCTTCTTCGCCTGGTTGCGCTGCAATTCATCCTGCGGAAAGAAAAAAGTGCCCACGCCGTACTCGCGCTCCCCGCCGATATCAAATCCCAACTCTTTCGTCACCTTAACCATAAACTTGTGGGGCATCTGGGTCAGGATTCCCACACCGTCACCGGTCTTTCCCTCCGCGTCCTTGCCCGCTCTGTGCTCTAAGTTCTCCACAATCTTAAGCGCATTCTCAACGATGGCGCGGCTCTTTATTCCCTTGATGTTCACACATGCACCGATGCCGCAGTTATCATGTTCAAATTCCCTGCGGTAAAGCGGTGAAACGGGAATTGTTGTCTTTACATCAAACATAATCTACCTCCCTGCCGAAGTTAAAATACTCCTAACCTAATCCCTTTCTATAAGCAGACTCTCAAGGCTTTCTGACTCTGCTTATGCGCGCAAAAAGGTCGCAAAGGAGAGGCATTGCGCTCCTTTGCGACCTGCACATATAATATACACTACTTTGCCACCGTTGTAAACAGAGACTTTTTGCTGATAGGTTCCTTTGTTCACTGAGGATATGTTATCGGCACATATGTTTACACCGGCTTATAATTCTCTATCACATCCATAATATCCGTCCGGCAGATATTGCCGCCCAATACGTCCCCGTTCGGAGATACACAGGCGGAACGAATATCCTCCGGGTTCTCATCATAGGGATTGCTGTATTCTTCGCCTGGTTTGAAATAATCTTTCAGGTATTCTAAGGCATTGCCGCATGGGAAAATAATATTTCCTTCCGAAACCCCAATCCCCATTTTCTCAAACTCATTTAAGATTTCACGTGTCTTACGGTTATAAGGATTATCATCTTCTACGCTTACAAGCCATGCCGGATGCGCCCTGAGGTATATGTCTGTTCCCTGTACTGCCGCCGCGAAAATCTTCACCGCTTCTATCGGAACCACTTCCTGGTGAAAGGCATCAACCGACAGCAAGACAGCATTCACCCCGCTCTCAGCAAGTTTTGCCGCCACATCCCTTATCTTTTCCTCATCTTTAGAAAAATAGCCATTGGTGATGAGCTGTCGTTTCAAAATCCCCATATCCCGCGCCATGGCATGTATCTTACAGACTTCATCGGGATAAAGAAGCGGCTCCCCGCCAAATGTCATCAGCGAATCAATGCGGAATGCACTGCACAGCCTGGAAACCATTCTTGCGGCAGCATCCCCGTCGATAAATTCACCGTCGGATGTGTGGCTGCCTTCAGAACAATGCTTACAACGTCCTGTGCATGCATAAGTTATCACAAACTCGATGCGGTTTAAGTTTTTCAGGTATGGGTTCATGGTTTTGGCTCCTTTATCTCAAATATATCTATCGCACCACTCATTGTTTTTTATGTAGGATATGTTACATTCGGCAATTTCTTACCGATATAGCAGACTAGAATACCACCTTGTTTATATTCCGGAACAAAAAATATTCTACCTGGAATCCCTGTAAACCGCATATGCCAACTGACAATGTGCATTGCACCTTCTTCATCCATAAATGTATGCTCATCTTTATATTTTTTCATTGTAACTTTACTTTCTGTCGTTGTTTTTGTCAACTGCGTCGGATTAAATTTCACGCCTGCATACTTAACACAGTAGTTTTCCAGCTCCTTCAATTTCCTCATAATCTGGTTTAAATAAAAAATCTCCAATACACCAAAATCTTCTTCTACCGAAGGGCAGAAATATAAATGCGGAAAAAATTTTTTCCGCATTTCCCATTTACATTCTCCGTTCTCCATTTGTCTTCCAGGCAAATACTGACCATAAAAGAACTATTTAAATAAGCTTCCGTTCCCCCTTGTAATGCTTCTCCCTCATAAGTAACCTCAAACTCATCCTCCGGGCAAAATCTAATTGCTTTCTGCATAAAGCTGGCAAAAAGCCTCTTATATTCAATATCTGCCAAAGCCAGCCATTTCTCTAAAGGGTAATTTGCTGACCGTAAATAAATAGCTTCCTTTTCCGAAATATAAATTTCTCTGGATGGATAAGACTTTTTTACCGCTGCATAGACGTCCAAAAAATTCTTAATCGCCGAGTCAATCGTATAAATATCTTCTTGCGGTGTCTCCCACGCCTTTTCGTTTAGATACATAAACATCCCCTTATATCAGTTCATACAATGCCTTATCCCACTCATCAAAGAAGCCCTCTGGCCAACAATCAAGACGTCCATCCTGCATAATATGCGGATGGACGCACTTATGGCTATAATCATCCTTTTCATCCTTATAGAAAAAAGAAAGTTCCACCTCTTCTTTAGCGACTGCCCGTTTCTTCACCGCCAACCGCACTCCGTTTAAAATATGGTCACTGTGTGTCTCAACAATTAACTGTACACCCCCTGCACCAGTTCTCATTATATCTCCGAAATGCATACTTTCCAAAAATCTGACCACAATAAACCATAATTCTCTCGAAATTTTCTTCTATCTTTGTAATTTCAATGTCATTATAAGTATTCACCAACTTCATCGCTTTTATCAAGTAACTGTCTATATCACACAAATACTCCGTCCTATAGTCCAACTGCGTAAATGCCAAAAAGCGTGTCGCATACTCTCTGTCCTGCATTCTTTTGGTTTTCACCGCATTCTGTGTCACATCCAAAAAAATTTTATTTTCTGCAAGCCGCTCAATCAATTCCGTAGCTTTACCCTGATAGAGTGCTTGACGTATTTCCTGGTCATTTAATACAATGCCCCCCGTATTAATTCGCTGAAAAATATTAAAAACTATTTCATCCGGCGTCCCCTTTTCGACAGTATATGCAACAATAGATGTTTCTTTAATGCGCCTAACATACTGCCTTGGAAGCTCGTCAAATGTATGCCCGTTGAAATCTCTCAGATATTGTAACCCGGTAAATTTCTGTTTTGTTATTCTGGGCAAACCGTACTATTTCATTGACCTTTTCTTCCAAACCTCTTTTTTGCATCTATGGCCTCCTTATACTCTCTAGCCAATGCCCATACTCTTTTATCAAGCCCTACCATAAAATTATACCATCAGCTTTTCTAAATATCCACAAACCTTTATTCCCACAACCAACTAACCCAATACAAATACTGCAATACAAGTTTATTATCCCATTAACCCTCACTCCAACCCAAACTTCATCACAACCGGGTCATGGTCGGAATACTGATACCCGCAGTCCATATTCTGATAATCCTTCACCGCCACATTGTCGGACACGATAAAGCCGTCCAGGGTAATCGTAAAAGTTTCCCCTTCCTCGTAAGGTTCATCAGCATTTCTACAGGAATCATGGGCAATGTCCTCCGGACGTTTAGCGTCGTCGATTGCCATATGGAACCCCACAGGAATATCCTCCCGCGGAAACGGATAAGCCCATTCCGGTACATTCTCCGTCTTCGTCGTTTTCACATTGTGATTATAGTCGCCGCCGCAAATCACATAGTTTCCTTTCTGGTAATCCGCCTGCATATCCTCAAACAGCATGGAAAGCTGCCCTTCCCTGATTTCATCGTTGCTGCCATAAGCCGAAAGGTGCACATGATAGAGACAAAGATATTTCCCGTTCTCCACCGGAACGCGTGAAATAGAATAGCATCTGTCCAAATCTACAAACTTACTCAAGGATTCTGAAATAGGGAAACTTCTGCGCATGGTATCCGTGATTTCTCCCCGGGAATAAGTCACAAGCCCCGCCACATTTGTCCCATGAGGCTGCCAGGGCGGAAAGAACAGAAACGGCGAGTCATAATTCTGTGCAAAATCATAGTAATACCCTTTCAGAAACCGGTTCAGTACTTCCAGTTCGTCCACATGGTAGCTTCTTGTCCCGTCCCTGTCAACCTCCTGCAAAAAGATAAAGTCCGGCTCAACCTCATTGACCAGTTTGGCCATCGCAGATACGGACGCAAGCACACTGTCCTCATCCTCTGCCCAGGAGGACTTCCCACCGTCCATAAAGAAACTGAAATCCTTCGTGTACGCGCCAAAACCGATATTGTATGTCATAATCAGGTATTCTTCCCCTTGCTTTACCTGAAAATCCTGTACAAAGCCACTGTCAGAACCGCTTCTATTGACTTCTAAGGTCAATCCGTCCGGCAAACGATAATACGCTACCATCATATATCCTATATAGATGCCTGCTGCCAGAAATAGGGCAGCCAATACAATCCCCGTTCTTTTTATTATCTTTTTCAATTTATCCTCCATGGCTCTCTGTCACATCACCCTAAGCCTGTAAGAGAATGCCTTATTTCAGCCTACCCCCCTGTTGCAAGCGACCAAGCATCAATCCCACCCTAATGTCAGACGTCACAATACAACATATAGTAATCCGATTCAAGATTCTCCGCCTGCTGTCTGTGCCAACGGTGCACATCGTCCAAAGCTTTGTTATAAATAACCGGCGCCAGATGCTCATAGAATAAGTCAAGTATCTGCTGTTCCTTAATCATCCCGATTTCTTCATCGAAAGTATCTAAATAGAAAGCTTTAATCTCTTCCCGCACCCGTTTCTCCTGCTCGCCGTCCAGTTTAAACTTTTCTGTAAAAACACTTTTCCTCATCCAAAGATTCCCCACTTTCCGCCTTCACCCCTGCCCAATCGCCAAGCCTGCCGCTAACCACCCACAAAAGGTGTAAGGCACATGAACAATGCATATGCTTTACACCTTATGACTGCTAACCATCTGTCACTGGCCGCTTTTTCAATATTATACCAAACGCCCCGTCAGGTGTAAAGCCACTCAATCCAGCCGGATATACCCTTCCAGTTCGTTCTGCATTTCTTCCGCCGTCATATATTCTCCTTGCCATATGCTGCTGTTGGTTCCCACAACGCTTAGCAAGAAATCATCTTTGCGGTCCTTGTCTACCACAAAAAGCAGTATATAGCTGATAGTCTCTCCTTTTTCGATATCACGGAAAAAGAAATCTTTGCGGTCTTCACCTTCCGTGTGACTTGCCACATTGATATAGACCGGGCCGTTATCCATCTGCAGAGTGTATTCCTCCGACGGAACGGCATCGTAATAATCTTCCGCCCATGTGTATGCCCCATTCTCTGTCTTTTCCATGTAGTCTAGCTCCAAAGCCAGTTCTGCATCATCCAGCGTAAGTTCTTCCCACTGATTGTCATAGCAATGTATTTCCACGTCCAGGCGAAGAATCTCCTGCTCTGCCTCATCTTCCGAAAGCAATTCCCCGTTCTTACCGTAGTGCTGTCTTTTGTAAGGACGAAGCGTCTTATCCTCATTCAGCCATCCATCGAACCTGGAGTATTCAAAGAAGTCCTCCTGTGCAAATCCTTCCAGACTCTCCAGGAACCGGTAGTCTGTCACCTTATAGCCCAACGCGCCGCCGTATGTGTACAGTTCCTCTCCTAAGCCCAAAATTTTATCTGCCGGAACTCCCATCTGACGCAGGATTTCCCCGTTGTCCGCCCCCTGTTGTTGCGTATATCTGGCAGCCTCTTCCTCCTTTATCCTCTCTGCCTTATCTGTTTCTGTCTCATAGCCTCCGTCCCCTGTTCTTGCCACGCTTAAGCTGTCCGCAAATTTCAGCGCCTCTTCTTTGCTGACCGTATAGCCGGCTACGATGTTGAGCACGTACCCTTCCCTTTCATTGAACAGGAAAATATAGGTATCCCTGCGGTACTTCTCCGCTTCCTTGAAGGTAATCACATCCGCCTCCATGCCGCTTAAGACCATATGCTCTACCTGTTCGATGTTATCTACCGCAATTTCCTTGTTGGCTTTCTCTAATTCCACCATTGTATAAATCGGCATCACGGTAATCCAGTCTTGTCCTTCTCCGTAATATTTCCCCGCACCCTGGTCTGTCATTCCCTTGGGAACATACCCGGGCGTCACCTGATACTCACCGGGAACAAGTTCATAATTCAAATCAAACTCATAAATAAGCCTGTCCGCCTCCCGCTGCGCATTTTTCTGAAAATAGGACACCGCCGCATACACCGCTGACGGCACCGACACGGCTAACGCTAACGCGGCCGCAACCCCCATCCATCTTCTATAACCATTTCTCTGTTTTTCCATCTGTTTTATTTCTCCCCTCCGTATGGACTCATATGCCTCCTGTAACCGCTCTTCCACTATCTGAGGAAGTCTCTCTTCCACTTTCCCGTTCATAAACGTCCTCCTGTTTCCCGCCTGCCCGTCATCTCTTCACGCAATGCCTCCCGCCCGCGCTTTAACCGGGTTGCCACAGTACTTTCTTTCATCTCCATACATGCCGCAATCTCCTTCACTTTCATGCCGTAAACATAATATAAAGTAAAAATACTGCGGTCCTGCTCCTTAAGCGGCTCAATCAGTTCCCGAAACTCCTGTTCGCCGCCGTTTTGCGCCTCGCCCTCAAGCTCAGCCACGGTTTCCACAAAAATGCTCCTTTTCTGCTTCTTCAGAATATTTTTACAGTGGTTAATCAGAATCCGTATCATCCATGTCTTAAAATAGGCGTCCTGCTTCAGTGTGCGGATTTTTTCATAACACGTCAAAACCGTCTCCGACATGGCGTCTGCCGCATCTTCCTCATTGCGTAAAAATCCTCTGGCCACCTTATACATGCTTTGCTTGTTGCCCTCTATCAGCTCTATAAAGGCTTCGGCATCACCTCTCTTCGCCCTCTTTACAAGAAGTTCCACCTGTCTTATCTCCTTTCACCGTTGTGCTTTTTCATGTCACTTGTCAGTTTTATACCGGTATATATTACTATGGCAAATGAATCGTCTGTAAATAACAGTCCCATGTTTCTGTTGCCCTACACTCATTAGACAAATAAGAAGATGAAAAAATTGCATGTACTAAAAAAATTGGGGTGCAAAAAGGACATGCAGCTATATAACCTGCATGCCCGCTTTCCCTCTCAGCAATATTTCATGTAATTCCTCTACCGTTTCTACAATCGTATCGGCGCCCGCTTTCACAAGCTCCCCCTCTGACGCGTAACCATAGGATACCCCGATTGACACAATTCCATAAGCCTTAGCGCCCTCCACGTCAAATTTCCTGTCTCCTACCATAGCTACGTCCGTCCGTTCTGCCGTATGCCACTGTGTCTTGTCCTCCCTGTGCAAAAGCTGACGTAAAGCTTCTTCCACGACTTCCTCTTTCTTCACCCGGGTGCCGTCAAGCTCACTCCCCACAACGACTTCAAAATACGAAAGGATTCCGAAATGCTCCAGAATTTTCTCTACAAATACAGCCGGTTTACTGGAAGCCACCGCCAGATGGCAGCCCGCCTCCTGCAGATTGGCAAGCATTTGTCCAATCCCCGGATATATCTCATTCTCAAACAACCCTACCGTGGCGAAGCGTTCCCTGTAATAAGTAACTGCCTGCCGTGTCTTTTTTTCATCAAAACCATAAAATTCCCGGAAACTGTCTGCAAGCGGCGGACCGATAAAGGGTTCCAGTTTATCATTGTCCGGCTCTTCCACTCCCAATTTATGCAGGGCATACTGTACACATCCTGTAATGCCTGCCTTTGGGTCGGTCAACGTGCCGTCCAAGTCAAATAATATATAATCGTACATTCTCTTTAACCTCCTTGCCAGAGCAGATTACAGGTTCCGGCTCAGGCTCTTCATCTACAGTCAGAATCTTTCCATTCCATTTCCATCACTTCGCATGTAAAGCCTCCACAATCCAAACACAAATTCCGGAGAGCAGAAGAAGCCCTGCGCAGCCAGTTACAGTAAAAACCTTCCCGTGCAATACCGTATTGTGCGCAATCAAATATACCACCAGATTCGCCGTCCCGTGAAACAGACAGGGGATGAAGAAACTGTGCATCCTCTCATACAGATAGGCCATCAGCACTCCCATACAGCCGCCGTACACCCCCTGGGCCAAGTTGCCATGATAAACCCCAAACATTACCCCCGACAGGACTACCGCAACGACATGAGGGCAGTAACGCCGCAAGCGGTTAAAAATTAGCCCTCGGAAGACAATTTCCTCCGTAACCGGAGAAATCAGCCCGAACAAAACCACACCTGCTCCAAACGCCACGCCATACTGCCGCTGTGCCACATCCTGGTAGGATACGGAAGCCTGGACTAACCCGGTCAATGTAAGCAGGATATTCAATCCCACAGAAGAGGCCGCCGCGAGCAAAACCGTAATAGACACTGACGCCTGTTTCCTGTATCTGACACCCATGCCAGTTTCCCTATATTCACTGCCTTCTCCACCGCTTTGCGCTGTTTGACTGCTTTGCCGCTCCCCAGATACATAGGAATCCGCTCTGTGTCCATCTAATTCCCTTCGCAGCATAGGCATAAGTGGCATAACTGCCACAATCATGGCCAATCCGCTGACCAATCCGGTCACCGTCTCTGCATGTGCCGCCAGATATGCCAGATATTCATCGCCAAGTCCTGCCGCCAATGTCCGGCACAGGAAGGTAACGATAAGAAAAACTGCACTGTATATAAGGTAATATATGACGAAGGGCTCTATCACTCCCCATATATGCTTTCTCACCATCTCTCCATATTCCTCTGATGTTTTTCCAGATAAACACTTTTCAACTCTTCCACCGAAATGTCGTAACAGAGCATAACGCTGTTAAAGTACATCATGACATCCGCCATCTCCTCGATAAAATGTCCTCTCACGCCCTTGTCCTCCATGATTTTCTCATCACCGTCTTTCTTGATGATATCAGCCACTTCCCCTAGCTCTGTCAACAGCCAAAGAAGCGCCTCCCGTCCAAGTCTTGGTGCCGGACTCTCCCACTTGTCTTTATATTTCTCCTGAAGCTGTCTTTGTATCTCCTGCATTTCCAAAAATCCAAAATCCTCCATGTCAACCTCCATACTTATCTGATGTACTTTCTTATCTATCGCGGAATCTCCAACTCCGTTCCCTCCAGAATCACGGACGGGTTATTTCCAATCACCACCCGGTTATGCTCGTAAATCTTTGTCCAACGGTTTCCGTCTCCATAGTATTCTTGCGCAAACCGCCACAGAGAATCACCCCTGCCCACGCTGCGTCTCACCGGATACCTGTCCGTCTCTTCCCCATCGGCGATACCGTCGTCTCCCATACCTTGTTCCTGTTGTCTGGCGAAAATTTCCTCTTCAACTATGGGACACAATCTTTCTTTTTTCTCGTTCCAAGCCCAGAACCGCTCATGATGGACTGCTATCCCATCCTCATCTAAACCATGGGAATGATAGACAATTCGCATCTCCAAACATCCGTCGCCGTCCAAATCTTCAAAGCTGACTGTATCTGTCCTCTCGATACAAAGTTTTACTTCGTCCACCTGCACGATAGAGCCATCCTGCGCATTTCGCACTTCCATACAATATTTCTCATCCGTACTCTTGCCATAATGCAAATAGGCCGCATATCCATTCTCCGTCCCACCGATAATCTGAAACCGTATTGTCATCTCAGGCAAATCCTGGGCAAGCTTCACCTGATACTCGGCTTCGCTCATAAGAGGAAAATATCCCAACAGTCTGTTGGAAACCGAGGAGTCAAAGGCTCTCACTTCCTTAAATCTGCGTTCCGGATTTTCCAGCTGCGTAACCCGCTCCCTGTGGTCCGCCCAATAAAGCTCTTCCTCATCCATGGCCATACCATAACCATAGCCCAACGGTTCAGGCACAGCCAGTTCCTCGAAGTGCGTCATCTGCAGGCCTACCTCCTCCCTGTTTTCTTCCGCCGTATCCTCACAGGTAAGCAAATACAGATATCCCTCCCTCACAATCACCTGACGCTTGGCCAAGACAACACCCTGTTCCTCCAACAAAGGCTCATACTCCTGCTCTATCTGATATGCATCGCCGCCATTTAACGCCCATACCTGATAGACATACTCTTCCTCGGCAAGGTTCTCCTGCAAGTATTTGTACACATCCACGCCATGCATGTCTTCATCCATACGCAGTTTCATAAAATACCAAGACAGGCTGTCCCTGTCCCTCATATTGTCATGTTGCTTATTCTTTTGCTCATGGAAAGCCGTAAGAAGCGGCTCCCTGTCGTCGCTAAAACCCCAGATAAATTCTGCCCGGCTGCCGTCAACCTCCACGAAAGCAAGGACGTAAGGAGAATCTGACGCCTCTTCCATCAGATAATCCGTCCAATTTTCCCACTGTCTGTCCTGGCCGAAGACTATGGCGCCTGTTCTTCCCCCAGGTATGTTGTCTATCAATTGACAGAATTGATGTCTCTGCTCTAGCCCCGACAACAAGCACAACAATAACAGGGCTGCGGCTATACTGCATCCCCCAAACTGCTTTCTGTTTATCCTGGGAATCTTTTTCTCCTGCACTGTCCTGGCTAACCTCCCCTGTATAAACTTTCACTTATCGAAAATATTGTAGCATTTGGCAGGCACAATTACAATTCCGGGTGCGCAATTCCAATCTATCTACGCACAAATCTGCCAAGACATCCCCGCCTGTTCTCCTTCCCGGACACAAAAATTCCTTGACATTTGCGTTTCTTGTCTATATATTAATAAAAAAGCGAACAAGTCCGCATCACAACTGAATAACTGCTAGGGGAGCTATTGCTGAGACTGAATGGTATTTGGAAATCTGTGATTTCTAAATCATATTCTAACCCTCATAACTTGAACCGGTTAATGCCGGCGTAAGGAAGCACATGTAAGACACAAAATCCATGACTATATCTGTGTCTGCGTCACAATCTCCCCTCCTTGTTTATTCTGAGATTTCAAAGACAAAGGAGGATTTTTTTATGTTGTACGATGTCATTACAAATGAATGGGGCGAAGTAACCTATATTCCCACTCCCATGGGCAAAACGTTTCTTGTATCCATGATGGTTATCCTGCTATACGGCGCGGTATGGTGCGCACGCAGGTATGCCCTCCGGCAGACTGCCCATAAAGAAAGCGAAACAGAAATGAAAAAAAGCCTGCTTACAATCAAGCAGCTCACTTTCTGCTCCATGGCCGTCGCGCTGGGAACCGTATTATCCAACATCAAACTGTTCCATTTCCCCACAGGCGGTTCCATCACGCTATTTTCTATGCTGATTATCTGTCTTCCAGGCTATTTCTTCGGTGTAGGGGCCGGGTTTTTGTCCGGACTCGCCTACGGCATTTTGCAGCTTATCATTGACCCTTACGTGCTGTTCCCGGTGCAACTTGTACTGGATTATTTTCTTGCTTTCGGCGCATTCGGGCTGTCAGGACTGTTCGCGAATGCCAAAGCAGGTCTGGCCAAAGGATATATCACAGGCATTCTCGGCAGATATACGTGCACCGTCCTTTCCGGTTGGATTTTCTTTGGTTCCTATGCCTGGGAAGGCTGGGGTGCACTTCCCTATTCCATTGTTTATAATGCAATCTACATTTTTGCCGAGGCGGCAGCCACACTTGTAATCCTGTCCGTTCCCGCCGTCAGGAACGGAATCGGACGGATTAAAGCGATGGCGCTGACGTAACCGCTCGCCTGTTTATGCACGATATATTTCCGCAATCCGTACAGACATTGCGGTAGCCATCCCGGCACTCCATACACAAGTCGGTAAAAAACACCACTGTCTTTCTTGGTGTCAACATATACGCCTGGTTGTACATTATCCTCTGGGGTTTCAGTCTTTGGAAAATTTCTTCCATGCTCCCCAGGGGTATTTTGTCTCCCAGGAAATCAATCCCCGACATCCACATACCTGTACACGCGTAAATACACTCTGCTATCTGCCCATAGGCATTTTCCAAAAGCTCCATTGCCACACACTCTATCATATAGCTTTCTGTCAGGCGTACGCGTTCCATATATCGCTCCTGCAGTTTGTCGACTCCGCTCCCCAACGTCACAATCACAGGTACTCTTTTTCCATCTTCCGATACTTCAAAGTACACCTCCGACGACGACGCTTCCTGCGTCATCCTTCCCATTTCCCTAAGTCTTACAAGGTCTCTTTCCCAGAAATGGTAACGCCGAATCATGTCCTCATACTGTTTTTCTTCTATATATAAATGTAATGTCCTGCGCATACTCTCCTTCCCGGAAGATTTTCCCTCACACAAAAAACAAGCACGGCTCGTTTACGAATTCATAAGTATTCTTACAGAAGACTTTCCTATGCAGCAAAAAACGAGCTTCGCTCGTCTATGAGATTTGCCTCCGGCAAACTCGGATAAATGTAGGAATTTCCTATAGAATAAAAAAGTTGGCCCGGCGGCCAACTTTGCAAGAATTTGCTCCACAAATTCTTGTTGGCATCTCACTACATTATGGCGTACTTTCCTATAAGGTAAAAAAGGCCGCCGCAAAACGCGACAGCCCCATATATTACACATATAACACCGGTATCTAAATCACCTACGCCGTCATAAACATCTCATAAGCGTTCAACACCTGCTGCATCTGATAACTGATATTGCTGCCCTCCGCTCCTGCCATGGCCGCAGCATCCACGCTCTCAGTTATCCTCTCAGACTGTGCGGGCGCACTGTCAAATCTCGCCACTGCCGCCTCATTAGCCTGTGTCTTCTTTTCCTCCACGTCCTGAATCTCATCTGTCTGTTTCATCACCCTTGAGGCATTGTACTGCCCACGTTGCATCTGCATCGCAAGCATACTCTGGAAGTCAAGCGTCTGTCCCTTCTTCAGAGGATTTATGTTCTTGCTCTCGTCCGCAAGCTCACTGTAATCAATCTTCTTATCTAATACATCATCGGAAATCTTAGACAGCTTATTCAAACTTGCCGCACTCACGGTATTGGCATTGTACACATAAGGCTGATATCCATATGTACTGACTGCACCCGATGCACCTAACGACCCAATCATCATATCTTACTCCCTCTTTCCATTCCCATAATCGGTTTTTGCCTTTTCTTACGGCATCTGTCCGTTTATTTCCGTGTAAAACCGTTCACTCTGTTTTTATTTTAGTACTTCTTTCGGAAATATACAACCCTGAATATTATAAAATCCGGAGATTTCCACAAGATAAAAGGCTACCATCACTCAATCTCTTCCGCTTCCACGTCAAGAGCCTCCGCCTCCTGCTGCAATGCCTTGGCAGTCTGATACACCCGCGATACAATCCAGATATCCGATATCCCGTCGTAAATCAGGAAAATACCAATCAGCATGACAACCGTATCCAGAGCCTCGAAAGGACGGCAAATCAGCAAAATGCCGAACCCAACCGTAAATAGCCCTAGTACCAGAGCCACCCACCATTTATCATATTTATCTTTGCATAAGACAACCGCCTGCTGTAAATTATTCAAACCATGGAGCACAATCACAATACCCACAATAATTGGAATAATAGCCAAAACCTTACCAGGTTTTAAGATAATCCAGACGCCCACCACCGCAATTACGATTCCCATAATCAGGTTCATCTGTGTATAGAGGCTTCCGTCTCTTGCCACAAAATACTCTACCAGACGTACAATGCCGCCGACTAGCAAAACTACCCCGATTGTAGCGCACGCCACCTGCATGGACATATCCGGCCAAATTACCAATATAACGCCAAGCACTATGCATAGCACCGCGGAAATCACAATATTTGTCTTCAGTTTCTTAAGAAGCTTACCCATACGAATTCCCCCTTCCGTATCTATTGTATTCCTATTTTCCCGAAAAAACAATTATCAATGTCTTATTGACTATCCGTTCTGCCTTCTTTCACGTTTTTCCTGCGGCGAAACGCACATGCCGCCCGGTAGCATCCATATCCAATCGAAGCGCCTAGGCAATTGAGCATAATGTCATCCACGTCAAACGCGCCAAATGCGCTGAAAAGCTGGAATACTTCAATACCCAACACAAACGTAAATGAATTGATAAATACCGCAGAAAACTTTTTTAATTCATCGGACATAAGCGGCAGCAAAAAACCAAGCGGCACGAAAACAAATATATTTCCCGCCAGATTTTCCACGCTGTTTAGCTTATGTGAATATTCTATATACATTTTTATGGTCTTAAAGGGCACAAAATTAGCCGTCCCAAGCCCTTCCAGTATAACGCTTCTTTTCCACGTGGCAGCGATGGCCTGGAGCTGTTCGATTGGATACTTAAAAATAATAACTTTAATGACCACTAAAATATAAAGCGCAAAAAGGAGCTTCAATAAGACTTTTGATGGGGTTCTTCTTTGTCCCACACATCCTCCTTTTAATCATACGAAACATACGATTGTCATTTAATTTCCCACGGGTTCTCCTGCCCTTCCATGTACTGCTTGCAGCTCATAAGTGAATCCTTCACCACGGTTTCTACATAATTTCTCGTATAAAAAGCCATATGATGGGACACCGTCACATTCGGAAAACTCCGCAGCAGGGCAAGTTCCCTATTCTTTAATATATCCGATTTGTGGTCATAATAGTATAGTCCGAACTCATTTTCTACAACATCCAGTCCTGCCGCACCGATTTTTCCGTTTTCCACCGCCTCAATGAAAGCATCGGAATCAATCAAAGCCCCTCTTGCAGTGTTGACAATCACCACGCCGTCCTTCATCTGCGCGATGGTATCTTCACAAATCAAATGATGGTTGCCCTCCGTAAGCGGCGTATGCAGCGTAATCACATCTGCTTCTTTCCATATCCGCTCAAGAGGTACATAATCTGCACATTGTTTCACCTCTTCTTTTTCATATAGGTCATACGCCAGAATACGGCATCCGAAGCCGGATAAGCTTTGAACCACCGTCGCACCGATTCTACCCGTTCCAATGACTCCTACGGTCAAATCTTTAAGCTCCCTTCCGTTTAACCCGGCCAGCGTATAGTCCTGCAGCGCTGTCCTGCCCAAAATAGCCCCCATCTTACGGATGGACATAAGAATCAGCATCACTGTATAATCCGCTACCCCGTGAGGACCATAAGGTGCATTGCCTACCTTAATCCCATATTCTTTGGCCGCCTCCAAATCAATATGGTCATACCCGATTGTCCTGGTCGTAATATACTCCACGCCATTTGCATGGAATGCCTGCATCAGCCTGGCGTCAATCTTAGATGTAATCACATCCACACACCTGCTTCCCTTGCACAAAGACACGTTATCCATATCCGGTGCATCCTGACACAGTACCAAATCGATTCCTAATTCTTTCGCATATTCTACAAAAAGCCCTTTTTCATCGAAGGGCCTGCAATTATATACTGTAACCTGCATATCTTTTCCTTCTTTCTTCTGTCTTTTCTGCCGTTTCCCATTGGCGCCGCCTGTTGCTGCGCCGTTACCCCAGTGAACAAAGTCGCTTATGTGTCCTTTTGTTCACTGCGGGCACCTTTGAACCATCCTACCGCCTATTTTCATGACTACAATGCAAATAACCTCTCCCTGTCACTTTCCGTCACGGTCTATCGTCTTGGAAATAATTTTCTTGATAATTAACGGCTCCTCTATCCGGATTTGCGCCGCATTTTCTTTCTCACGCTCTTCTTTTTCCACTGATTCAAGCTCCTTTTGGTAGCTCTGCTCCACTTCTTCCTCATAGGCTTCCACGATTGCCGTGTCCTCCGGACGGATTCTGCGGAATTTATTGAAACCCGCCACCAGAATCTCTACACTCTGCTTTGTTGTGTCAAAAACACCCTCCTCATAGAGATTCACCACAATAATGCCGATTGGCACTGCCAGAATCATCCCCAGTACCCCGGCCACTTTGTAACCTACAAAAAGCAGGAATAAAGTCGGTATAGCGTCCACTCCTATGGAGTCTCCCACAATCTTGGGCTGTATCATCTGCCGCACAAGCTGTCCCACACACCAGATAATAAGAAGCCCCACTGACATCTTGTAATCCTTGCTGAGTATCTCCACCACGGCCCAGGGTATCATCACCGTTCCCGTACCGAATACCGGAAGGAAATCCAAAAACGCGATGCCAAGGGCGACCAAAGGCGCATAGCGGACTTTTAGTACAACAAGCCCGATGAGCAACAAAAGATATATCCAGCATTCAATCTTAAACTGCGCCTTGAAATACCCGCCCACAGCCTTGCGGAAACTTCTTCGGATTAAATCAAACCTGTACCTGACTGCATCCGGCACGTACTTTCTCGCCAAATCGGACATGTAACTCTTGTCGGCTACAAAGAAATAGGCCGACAGAATGCACATTATAACGCCCAGGAAAATATCGGGAAGCTGCTTCGCCATATTGCCCACCGCCTCAAAGGTAGGCATCCCGGCTCCTTCCATAATCTCACTGAAATAGCTCCCCAATTCGGAACCCACATTGTCCAGAGTAGCCTGCACATCCGCCGGCAGTCTGCTATAAAGTCCCTCCAAGTTGTTGCCCACTTCATTAAACTCCGCCATAATGCTTGCCCCCAGCATCGGAAGCTCGTTTACGAAATTAATGCTCTCACGGACAATTTTTGCCCCCACGGCATACACGAGCAGAATAACCGCTGCAAGTACGGCCACAATCACGATGACCGACGCCCCTTTGCGGCGGATTTTCATTCTTTCTTCAAAAAAACGTACCACCGGCGACGCAATCATCGCAATCACCCATCCTATGACAAAAGGCATAAAGAAAAAGATACATCTTGGCAGTAGGAATATGCACAAAAGAAGTACGACTAATGCAGTCAATAAATTCAAAATAACTTTGAGATATGTTTTGTGCGATTGTTTCATATAAGTTCCTCCACTTCTGCTAATATAGTGTTACACTCCTGCCCTGTGTTTCAGATAGTTTGAACGTCATTCTCATCCTATGCCTTTTTATAACCTGCCGCATATGAAATTTTACTCTCTCCCCGTATATTGCCTGTGGCCGGACTGGCGGTAGCCAATCAGCCTTTCATAAGAATCCCGTCTAACAATTCATATATCTCTTCTCTCCCCTGCTTGGACAGCGCAGAATAAGGTATGACCACCGTATCTTTTTGTGTCTTAAGCGTATCGCATATGAGCTTAACCTGTTTTGAAACCTGGCTCCTCTTAATTTTGTCCAGTTTTGTCGCGATAATAACCGGCTGATATCCCTGGCGCAATATCCAGTCATACATAATCCTGTCATTCTCCGAAGGAGCGTGCCTGATATCAACGAGAAGAAAAACCGTACGAAGCTGTTTTGACTGGTGCAGATAATCCTCTATCATCTTGCCCCACTGCGCTTTCACCTTCTCGTTTGCCGTAGCGTAACCATATCCAGGCAAATCAACGAAATACATTTCACCGTTAATATTATAATAATTGATGGTCTGGGTCTTACCCGGCTGCGAACTGGTGCGTGCCAGAGATTTACGGTTCATCAACCCATTAATCAACGACGATTTCCCCACATTGCTCTTGCCTGCAAAAGCCACCTCCGGCAGATTTCCCTGGGGAATCTTGCTGGTGACCCCGCACACAATTTCCAGACTTACATTCTTAATAACCATTTTTTCCTCATTCCTGTGTTGCTTTTGTCTCAACTTTGTCATGGCTGCGTATGAAAAGAGTTTGTGACAATCCCTTACTGTCTCTCCCGATTCAAAGCATACCCTGCTACTTCTTCCATATTCTTTACCATATGGATTTCCAACCCATCCGTGACTTCCTGCTCTAACTCCGCAATATCCTTATCGTTCTCCTGGGGCACAAGTACGGTCTTTACCCCCGCCATCTTCGCCGCCAGGATTTTCTCTTTCAGGCCGCCAATCGGCAGTACCCTTCCCCGCAAAGTGACTTCACCGGTCATCGCCAGGTCAGCACGCACCGGAATGCCTGTGGCTGCCGACAGAATTGCCGTAGCCATGGTAATACCCGCAGAAGGGCCGTCCTTCGGCACTGCCCCCTCCGGTATATGGATGTGGAAATCTTTCTTTGTGTAGGTCTCTTCCGGAATCTGGTAGGCATCACTGACAGAGCGCACATAACTTAAGGCTATCCGTGCCGATTCTTTCATCACATCGCCCATCTGACCTGTTAAGTCAATTTCGCCGTCTCCTGGCATCACATTGACTTCAATCTGTAAGGTATCTCCGCCAACGCTCGTCCACGCAAGTCCACGGACAATACCCACTTCATCCTGGCCGGAAATTTTATCCTGTGTATATTTCGGTTTCCCCAGATACTCTACAAGGTTCTCTGCATCTACTACGACTTTAGCGGTCAATTCCGCCTTCCTATCCCCAGTATCCTGGCCGGCTGTCAAATCCGCCGTTTCACCGGGCGCTTTCTGCTTTGCACGACGCGCAGACTCGCTCTCCTTCTGTCTGGTTTCCAGAATCTTCCTGGCCACCTTGCGGCAAACGGCTCCTATTTGGCGCTCCAGTCCACGCACACCCGCCTCTCTTGTGTAGGCGCTTATCATCCTCCGCAGCGCTTCATCCGTAAATGCAAGCCTGTCCGCCTCTATGCCGTTTCTTTTAAGCTGCTTCTCCACCAGGTGCTGTCTGGCAATATGGAATTTCTCGTTGGCCGTATAACTGTTTACTTCAATCAATTCCATACGGTCCAGAAGGGGTTTCGGAATCGTATCGGTAGTATTCGCAGTGGCAATAAACAACACCTCCGATAAATCAATCGGAATCTCTACGTAGTGGTCACGGAAAGCGCCGTTTTGCTCACCGTCAAGCACTTCCAACAAGGCCGCGCTGGGGTCCCCCTTATAATCATTGCCCACCTTATCGATTTCATCCAACAAAAGCAGCGGATTCTTGACCCCCGCCTGCCGTATGGCATTGGTAATCCTGCCTGGCATGGCTCCCACATAAGTCTTGCGGTGTCCTCTGATTTCCGCCTCATCCCGGACACCTCCAAGGCATATCCTGACATACTTCTTATTCAATGCCTCCGCCACACTCTTAGCCACGGAAGTCTTACCCGTGCCGGGCGGTCCCACAAGACAGATAATCGGTCCCTGGCCTTTACCGGATAAGGCTCGCACCGCCAGATATTCCAAAATCCGTTCTTTTACCTTTTCTAGTCCGTAATGCTGCTCATTTAAAATACCCTCGGCCCGCGCCAGGCTTTTGTTATCTTTGGACGCCTTATCCCAGGGCATTTCAAGCAAAGTCTCAATATAAGCACGCTCCACCGCGCCCTCAGAATGGCTTCCGGCCACATTCTTATACCGTTCAATCTCCTTGCGTATTTTATCCTTTACTTCTTTGCCTGCCTTCAGTTTCTCCACGGCGGCCCCAAACTGCTGTATGTCCGAATCCGTGCTGTTCTCTCCCAGCTCTTCTTTAATATACTGCATCTGCTCCCGCAGAATATAGTCCCTCTGGTTTTTGTCTATTCTTCCACGGATTTTCTTAACCAGCTCATTCTTGATATGTATGACATCTACCTCTCGAACGAGAATACCCGTCAATATTTCAAAACGCTCCTGCACCGACAGGGCCGCCAGAATCTTCTGTTTATCCGACACGGTAAGAGGCATGTTAATCGTAATGCAGTCCAACAGTTGGCCAAGCGGCATAGTATCCTCAATCTGGTCTGCCACCGCCTTGCCCACTTTCGGAAAACATGTATAATATGCCGAAAAAGCTTCTTTGACTGTTCTGGTCATCGCCTCCTGCGCAGAATCCGTAATCCCTGTCATATCGTCGTTCTCATATGACACCTTCGCCACAAGATAATCATAGGCGCTGTTCAGCCCATATAACCTTGCCCTGGACTTACCTTCCACCAACACCCGCAACGTATGCCCCGGCAGCTTCGTAACCTGCTTAATGACTGCCACAGTACCGACGTCGTAAATTCCATCAAAATCCGGCTCTTCCTCTTCCACATCCCGCTGTGTCACGACAAACAGCCTCTGGTCGCCAAGCATTGCCTGCTCCACCGCTTCAATTGATTTCTTTCTGTTTAAGTCAAAATGTATCACCATACCCGGAAGTATCGTCAACCCGCGCAAAGCCACGGTGGGGAGCTCTTCTGTCCCCATCTCTCCCAGATACGTAAACGTATTGATATTCTGATAATCCTGTTTGTTGTCCAATTCTCTTTCCATACTAATCCCCATGCATATCGCAAGCTTGCTTGCGATACTGCTTAAATAGAAAATTGAAAAATTTCCGATTTTTCAATCTAATCACCCATGTCAGAGCAGTTTACTGCGATGACCCGCGATGAGAAATTCGCGAAGGCGATTTCTCATCTGCGATTAGCACACATTTGAGGCTCTGACTCAAATTGCCGATTGAAAAAACAGTGCATCGGCATGATTTTTCAATCTATTTACCTGTCTAACCCTATTTCGTCCTACTACGTCCCAACCTGTCAGAATAAAATCCGACTCACATCTGCGCATAGACACAAACGCCGCCGAAGATTCGGCGACGTTTTACTCAAGCTCGTTTCTCGGCCTGCAATAATTTGTTTCGGTAGAGAATACGAGGTTTCTCTTTGCCGTCCACTGCATCCTTAGTCAGTACGCATTCCGCAATATTATCATCCGACGGAATCTCATACATAATATCCATCATCACATTTTCCATAATAGACCGAAGCCCTCGTGCTCCTGTCTTACGCTCGAAAGCTAGGCGTGCAATCTCTTCCACTGCCTCTTCATCCACACCCAGTTTCACCTCATCAAACTCAAACAACTTCTGGTACTGCTTAATCAGTGCATTCTTCGGCTCTTTCAAAATACGTACCAAAGATTCCTTATCCAGTCCTTCCAATGTGACGGTAATGGGCACACGCCCGATAAACTCAGGAATCAGCCCAAACTTCATTAAATCCTGGGGCGCCACTTCCTTAAGCACCGCGCCGATATCCTTACTGCTCTTCTCCTTAATCTGTGCGTTAAAGCCTATCGAGTTACGGTCAAGCCGTTCCTCCACAATCTTTTCCAAACCGTCAAACGCGCCGCCACATATAAAGAGGATGTTTGAAGTATCTATCTGAAGCAACTCCTGGTGGGGATGCTTCCTGCCTCCCTGGGGCGGCACACTGGCCACCGTACCCTCAATAATCTTTAGCAAAGCCTGTTGAACTCCCTCACCGGACACATCCCTGGTAATGGACACATTCTCACTTTTCTTCGTAATCTTATCAATCTCGTCAATGTAAATAATGCCATACTGTGCCCTGTCAATGTCATAATCTGCCGCCTGAATCAGTTTGAGCAGAATATTCTCCACATCCTCACCCACATAACCCGCCTCGGTCAATGTGGTGGCATCAGCAATCGCAAAAGGAACATTGATAATTTTCGCCAACGTTTGTGCAAGATAGGTTTTGCCAGAACCCGTAGGTCCAATCATAATGATATTGCTCTTTTGCAACTCCACCCCGTCTTCTTCCTGCGGCGCCATAACACGTTTATAATGATTATATACGGAAACAGCCAACACTTTCTTGGCATCCTCCTGCCCGATTACATAATCATCCAGGAATTTCTTGATTTCCACCGGCTTTAGGAGATTAATCTCCATCTCCTCCACATCCGGCTCGTCCTCATATTCCTCCTCGATAATATCCGCACAGATATCCACGCATTCATCGCATATATAGACACCTGCAGGACCCGCAATCAGTTTCCTGACCTGGTCCTGGGTTTTATTGCAAAAAGAACATCTTACCTTGTCGTCAGAATTTCTTCCTGCCATTTTAACGTTCCATGCCTTTCTTCTTCAATAATTATGCCAAAGCTCTTCTCAGATTCCCTTCTTTATACGGCACTGGCATGATTGGTGATAATACGGTCAATCAGGCCATACGCAAGCGCTTCCTCGGCCGACTTCCAGTTATCCCTCTCGGTGTCCGCCATAATCACCTCGAAATCCTGTCCGGTATTCTCCGCCATAATCCTTGCCATCTTCTCCTTGGTTGCAAGGATATGTTTCGCTGTAATCTCAATCTCCGTGGCCTGTCCCTGTGCCCCGCCTGCTGGTTGATGAATCATAATCTCCGCATTGGGAAGCGCCATACGCTTACCTTTAGCGCCGCCTGCTAACAGGAAAGCCCCCATGCTTGCCGCCATGCCGATACACACGGTAGACACATCACATTTAATAAAATTCATAGTGTCATAGATTGCCATCCCTGCAGTAATCACACCACCCGGGCTGTTGATATACAAATGAATATCCTTCTCAGGGTCCTCAGACTCCAAAAACAACATCTGCGCCACAATCACACTGGCAGAAGCATCATTGACCTCTTCCCCTAAAAAGATAATTCTTTCCTTCAACAATCTTGAATAAATGTCGTAAGAGCGTTCCCCTTTGGAAGTCTGCTCAATGACATAAGGTATTAACGGCATACCGATTCCTCCATTTCTCATTTAACCATATCAACCAGAGCAATTATTTCTTGCTCTCCTTCGCATTCTCCGCAATGAACTCAGCCGCTTTTCTGACAGCCAAATCCTGCATCATATTCTTCTTCTCTCTCTCTCCCATGAGGTCTCTTACCTTGTCAATTTCCATCTGGTAAACTTCCGCCATGGTTCCTAACTCTTTGTCGTACTCTTCCTCGGTAACTTCAATCTTCTCAGCCGCTACCACTGCCTCAAGCACCAACCTTGCCTTGATGCGTTCTTCCGCCTGAGGTTTCACCTGTTCTACCATCTTCTGGTAATTTGTACCTGTGAACTGGAAGTACTGCTCCATGGAAAGCCCCTGCATGGTAATCCTCTGTGCGAACTCGTCCACCATCTGTTTCTGCTGTGTCTCTAACATCGCGTCGGGAATCTCCATCTCACAGGCTTCCACAGCCGCCTGAACCGCAGCCTCTTCCCTGGCGTTCTTTGCGTCCTTTTCTTTCTTCTCAGTCAGGTTTTTCTTCACATCTTCCCGGTACTCGGCCATTGTCTCAAACTCGGATACCTCGCTTGCAAATTCATCGTCAAGCTCAGGAAGTTCTTTCTCTTTAATCTCTTTTACGGTACATTTGAATACGGCATCTTTACCCTTTAAGTTCTCTGCCTGGTAATCTTCAGGGAAAGTCACTTTCACTTCCACTTCCTTGCCAATCTCAGCGCCCACAAGCTGTTCTTCAAATCCGGGAATAAACGCGCCTGAACCGATGGTCAACGGATAATTCTCACCCTTGCCGCCCTCGAAAGCCACGCCGTCCACGAATCCTTCAAAGTCAAGAGTCGTCATATCGCCGTCCTTAACCGCCCTATCTTCCACTGTGATATTCCTGGCATTGTTCTCACGCTCTTTGTTAATCTCGGCGTCCACTTCCTCCTCTGTGACTTCCGTATCAATCTTGTCAATCTTTACGCCTTTGTATTTACCTAACTTCACTTCCGGCTTCAACGCCACAAGCGCAGTGAATACAAAAGGCTTACCAGCCTCAATCTGTGTCACCTCAATCTTGGGAGAAGATACGATATCCTCTTCGCACTCTTCCATTGCCTTATCATAAGCGTCCGGAATCAGCTCATTGGCAGCATCCTCATAGAACACTTCCTTGCCGTACATCTTCTCTACCATCTGGCGCGGCACTTTACCCTTCCGAAAGCCCGGAATGCTAATCTGCTTCTTCTGTTTCTGGTAAGCTTTCTCAATCGCCTTCTCCAGCTCTTCCGCGCTCGTCTCAATGGTAAGTTTCGCCATGTTCTTTTCTAATTTCTCCACCTGTAAACTCATTGTATGGGTTCCTCCTTCAACTGCCTCTGCAACATATCTTCTCCACAACTATTCTCTGGTAAACTATCAAAAGCCTTAAATTTACTCCTAGTCACAGTCATTTAAGCATTATAGCACAAACTTTTGGAAAATACTAGTACATAGTTTATTAAGTTTCTTTCCGGCAAGTTTCCCTGCCCAAACCGTCTTTTAAAGAAATCCTGAATACAGTTCCTCTAAGCAGCCGCCCATCGTCCTCCCTGTGGGTTGTGGCAAGCAGTGTTCTCCCCTCGAGCCTGTCCATGAGGTACTCCCCACACCGGATACGGCTGTCCTCGTCTAACCCCGCAAAAGGTTCATCCAGAATTAGGAAGCACGCGTCAGACAGCACCGCCCTGAGAAACGCCACGCGCCTTCGCATACCGCCGCTTAGTTCCCTGACCGGTTTAGTCAAACAATCTTCCGGCAAAATCATACAGGCTTCCCTTTTGACATAATCTACAATCTGCTGCTTTCCATTTATCCTTCCTTGCCGGAACTTCCCGTGTGTCCTTGCCTGATTCTTCTTATCCCCACATGCTTGCCTGTCCCGGGAATTGAGACAGTTCTGCCAACGCTGCACCACCAAATCTGTCCCAACCTCACTCATGCCAAGCATGATATTGCAGAGCGCGTCGTACTCCTCGCACAACCTGTCCTCCTGGAAAACCATCCCGATGCATTCCGCCGTATTTATAACCTGCCCTTTATCCGCATTATCTAATCTGGTCAATATGCGTAAAAGCGTCGTCTTCCCGGCTCCCGAAGGCGCCATCAGAAGATATCTTTGTCCGGCTTCCATCTCCATGCTGCAATCCTGCAATACGGGCATACCTCCATAGGATTTGTATACATGGGATATTTTAATCACAGGTGCCCCTAATTGCTGCACGTCTTTTTCCCTTCTCCTGCCCCTTGCAACGGCGCATGGCAGATATGGTTTCTGCGTCCCGCCTTCCTTGATGGCACATGCTGGATAGGGTTTCCACGCGCCCGCCACCCTGATAATCCGCAGCACTGCCTTTTCAAATACATAGCTTACCAGAATAACCGTGATTGTCCAAGCAAACACATCCGCCGTATCCAAGTATATCTTAGACATATAGAGCCTCTCCCCCAGCGAATAATCAGGCAATCCGATTACTTCCGCCGCCACGCCGGATTTCCACCCCATACCAAGGGATACCTTAAGACAGCTATTTAAATATGGCATAAGAGCCGGTCTATATATATAGAAGAAACGGTTCCGCCTGCCCATACCAAACACCTTTGCCATCTCCAGTAATTTCGTGTCCGTGCTTTTTAATCCTGCAATCGTATTCACATATACATTCGGAAATACGATTAACAGACTGATAAAAAAAGATAATTTACCGGAACCGAACCAAATCAATAGAAGAACCACAAAAGACGCCACCGGAACCGACTTTAACGCCTGGACCGCAGGCTCCAAAATTTCCGCCATAACCGGTAACCGGTAACCCACAGCCCCAAGCAAAATACCAAGAAAAAGGGCAAGGAAAAATCCCAGCCCAATCCTTATCAAAGAATAGCAAATAATTTTAAAAAAATCCGGTGACGCCACATTCTGTGCAAGCGCATAAAGAACCTTCGCCGGGCCCACCAGAAGTATCTGGTTGTCCGTCCACACCGCCGCAAGCTGCCACAGGGCTAACCACAACAATATAATGACGATTCTTCTCGTTCCCATAGACACCTTGCGCTTCACAACCTGCCTCACTTTACTTTTTATTCCCATCCATAATCAATCTTAACTATCCTGTAAAACCTTACTGCACATTCCAAAGGCTGCCTGCTATGGAATATAATAAAATTCATCTCCCGGCAAACCGCCGCCCACGGAAGCTGCATCCTGTCCGAAGAGGACTTCCAGATACCCCGACAGCGCCATCTTCATATCATCGCCGTCCATATAAGTAATATTGCACGCCGGCATCGCCTTCACCGCCACAGGAGCTTTCTCGATAATGCCCGCCGCTGCCACAAGCTCCGCCGCCTCTTCCACATGCTCATTGGCATATGCCGCACTGGCTTTATGCTCCTCCATAAAGCGCTCTACCGTATCCTGATATTCCTCCAAAAAACTATTGCGCACCACCGTAACGCCAGTCACAAGTCGACTGCCGCTTTCTTTCTGCACCGCGTTCCACTGCTCCGTTAAATCCATCACCACTGACAGCTCTTCGTTCTGTGCACATGCCGCCGTCACGAAAGGCTGTGGCAGCACACCGATGGCATCCGGCGTCTTGGCCAATATGGCGGCGACTTCCGTGGCTTCGGATTTATATTCCAGTGTGACGTCCTGGGTAGTCAATCCGTTTTCTCTTAAAAGATACTGTAGGACGTAATCCGGTGTAGTCCCCTTCCCCGTCAGATAGAGCGTCCTGCCCTTAAGGTCATCCATTCCCTTTATTCCACTGTCGCCTGACACCATGTACAGGACGCCCAGCGTATTGATATCAATCACCGATACGCCACCCTCTGTCTTCATATAAAGGACGCTGGCCACATTGGCGGGAATCAGTACGATATCCAAATCCCCAGAAATCATGGCCGGAAGCAGTTCATCCGCCGACGCCGCCATGGTAAACTCGTAGTGGTTAACTGCCTCGCCTTTTTCCGCCTGCTCCATAAGATAGACAAGCCCCATGGAAGTAGGTCCTTTCAGGGAGCCGACCCTGACTGTCACCTCTTCTGTGCCGGATGCCTCCGCATCTGGCGCCATGTTCTCCTCATTCCTGCTCTCTGTTTCTTCTTGATATGATATATCTATATCCCCGGCTTCGTCCTGGACATCATTCCCGTCTCCGGGCGCCGTCTTCTCTTCCGTTACTTCTTCCGTATTTTCATCCGCCTGTGACGCTTCCTGCGCAGAATTTTCCACCGTCTCTGCCAAATCCTTTCCGCAGCCTGCAAGAGATGCTATGGCAAGCGCAGCGCTGAAAATAACCGCTAACACATTTTTTTTCATAAATTTTCTTCCTTTCCCTCTGCTCTGCGGTATAGTATACATGATTCCAGGCCAAAAAACAACCCGCCTGAAATCTCAGGCGGGCCGTCCTTTTTAACTGCTTTTTACTTATTTCATCTGTTCTTCCTGGCTCTTAATCATCCTACGAACCATCTCACCGCCGATGGAACCGGCTTCTCTGGATGTCAGGTCACCGTTGTACCCCTCTTTCAAGTTTACACCTAACTCAGATGCAACCTCTGTCTTAAAACGGTCCATTGCTGCCTTAGCTTCAGGAACTTCTACTCTATTAGTCTTGTTACTTGCCATTTTCTTTCACCTCCGAAATACATTTGAATAAATCCATATTGGATTTTATTCTGTTATCTATATTATTGAGATAAGCGCTGTCGTTTTACGCTTATCCCAGATACTGCTGCACTGTCCAAACTTCGTTTTTCCAGTCCAGTGATTCGAAACCGAATCCTGTTGTCTGTGAAAGCGTTCACTGTATCGCTTATCTTGATGTTAGTATGTTCGGATAAGATGAAAATATTATGGTAAGTTTTGCCACATTTTTGACGGAAAATCCGTCGTAAACTTATAAGGGAATTTCCCATATGATTAGAGTTCGTTACTCACAGGCAAAGATAATCTCCTCCGCCATCTTGCGCGCCGCCTCTTCACCTTGCAGCTTCTCTAAAATTTTTAATCCGAAGGGAATTGCCGCGCCCATACCGCGTCCGGTAATCAGATTGCCGTCCATTACTGCAGGCTGCTGCAATACCTCGGCGCCTTCCAAATGACTTTCAAAAGAAGGAAAAGAGCACGCTTTCTTACCTTTCAGGATTCCCCTATGGCCTAAAATACTTGGCGCTGCACAGATTGCAGCCACAATCTTACCCTGCGCTGCGAATATGTCCACCTGCGCCATCAACGCCTCACAGGCTTCCAGATTCTTCGTGCCCGGCATTCCTCCCGGAAGCACAATCACATCAAGCCCGGTAAAATCTATCTCCCCAATCAACGCATCCGTCTCCACCCGGATGTCATGGGAGCCTGCCACGCTCTTTTCCTTCATGACAGAAACCATAACCGTCTCCACGCCTGCCCTGCGCAGAATGTCAACCACTGTCAGCGCTTCAATCTCTTCATATCCTGTACCGAAAAAAACTGCTGCTTTACTCATTGTTTCCTCCTCCATTCTCATGTAATCCTATCCCCCGGATTTTTTATTTTCAACCTTTTTCAGGTTAGGGCGTCAGAAGTTACTCATATAGAACCGTAATTATTATAGAACAAATTCCGTCCGGAAGCAACTTTGTCCTTAGGAACCATATCCCTTCGCTGCCGTTTTTCAAACTAACGTCTTACCGTACACTTTATAGCATATTGACAAGCAAATATGACTTTACACCTCCGCAAAACCCCTTTATAATAGTTGATGCAATTATATATTTATTATGGTTATACGAATCGATTCATGTGCATACATGAGGAATAGTGGGTATTGTAAAAGGAGGCATATCATATGGAAATCGAACGCAAATTCACCGTAAAAAAACTGCCTGACAACCTCAGTCAATATACATGCCACATCATCGAGCAGGCATATCTAAATACTGACCCTGTTGTCAGAATCCGCAAAGAAGATGATGCATACTATATGACTTATAAAGGAAAAGGTCTCTTGTCCAGGGAAGAGTATAATCTCCCGTTAAATGAGCCTTCTTACTATCATCTGCGGGAAAAAGCAGACGGTAATATCATTTCTAAGAAACGGTATGTCATACCAATTGAACATCCGACATTTATGTCAGATTATGGCAAAACTGTTGACCCGAAAAGTCTATGTGTGGAATTGGACATATTTGAGGAACCTTTCGCCCCTCTTATTATCGCCGAAATAGAGTTTCCTTCCATAGAAACGGCACAGGCTTTCCTGCCTCTTGACTGGTTCGCTCAGGACGTGACAGACGACCCTGCCTACCACAATTCTAATCTAAGCAAGCGTACTTTCTGATACCGAAAATAAAACGCTGGCATTCCACCCTGGAATTGTCAGCGTTTTATTTTATTCTTTTATTTTATAGCGTTGTCCTTATGTAACTTATTTGGGCATCCTGCCATACAGTTTTGTCATCTCGCAGATACGCTCTGCCAACTCATCCGTAAACTGCCCGGACACCATTCTCCACTTCCAGTTCGTTCCAAGGGTGGACGGCACATTTGTCCTTGCCTCCGAGCCAAGCCCCAGATAATCCTGCATAGGGATAATACATGTATCCGAAACACTTGCCAAGGCCGCCCTGATAAATTCCCACTCTACATCTTTGTTTGAGCGGATGTCCAGATATTTCTTTGCCAACGCTTTGTCCTGGCGGTTTAACTGCTTATACCATCCAACCGTCGTATCATTGTCATGGGTTCCCGTATAGACAATGCTGTTGGCTCCATAATTATGAGGAAGATAATCACTTTCCTCCCTGGAGTCAAAGGCAAACTGCAAAATCTTCATACCAGGATATCCGGTTTTCTTTACAAGACGGATAACCGATTTGGTCAGATAGCCAAGGTCCTCCGCAATCACGGCTATATTGCCCAACTTGGCTTTCAATGTCTTAAAAAGGTCATAACCCGGTCCCTTCTCCCAGTGGCCAAACTCCGCCGTCTCGTCGGCATAGGGAATGGAATAATATTCGTCAAACCCGCGGAAATGGTCAATCCTGACAACGTCATAAAGCTTATAGCAGTATGCGATACGCTTTATCCACCATGCGTAATCCGTCTCCTTATGATAATCCCAACGGTACAAGGGATTGCCCCACAACTGCCCTGTGGCAGAGAAAGCATCCGGCGGGCATCCTGCCACCGCCACAGGCGTCAGTGTCTCGTCCAACTGGAACAACTCAGGATTCGCCCATGTATCCGCGCTGTCAAAGGCCACATAAATGGGGATATCGCCGATAATCTCTATTTTCTTACCGTTTGCATAGGCTTTCAGGGCTGACCACTGCTTCTCGAACAAATACTGCTGGAACTGATAGAACATGATTTCCTCAGCGTATTCTTCCTTGCAGTGCTGCATCGCCTCCGGCTTGCGGAGCTTGATATCCTCATCCCACTCAATCCAGCTTTTACCGTCGAAGGAATTTTTGACCGCCATATACAGAGCGTAATCGTCCAGCCAATAACAGTTCTCCTCCACGTAAGTCCGGAAATCTTCTTCTTCCTCAATGTGGCTGTTCAGAAATGCTTTCTTTAACACCTTAAACCTGGACAGATATATTTTCTCATAATCCACATATACATCATTATCACCGAAATCACACGCATCACAGTCTTCTTCAGTCAGATATCCGTCCTCAATTAATGTCTCCAAGTCAATATAATAGGGATTTCCTGCAAAAGTAGAAAAAGACTGGTAGGGAGAATCCCCATATCCCGTAGGCCCAAGCGGCAGAATCTGCCAATACGACTGCCCTGCCTTCTCCAATGAATCGATAAACGCATACGCCTGTTTTGAAAAAGTCCCGATTCCATACTTGGACGGGATACTGGATACAGGCAGCAATATTCCGCTTTTTCTCATGTTCGTCAAAATCCTTTCACACTTTTAGTTAATATTTTATTGATTTTATTTTACACTTTTTAGCGAAACCAGGCAAGGAAAAAGACAAGAAAATAAACGAAATATGACTGTCAATCTGTCTCACAAAATCTGCGCTATCTCTTTAACCGAACTGAAAATAAGATGCGGAATCACATCCGAATGGCATACGTCTTCCATCGCAGCTTCTCCGCTCAGAACAAGTATGCTTGTCAGTCCGTTGTTTCTTCCCGCAGCAATATCCGTGTAGAGACGGTCGCCCACCATAGCCGTCTGTCCCCGCTCCGCATCCATTCTGACGGACAGATATTCTATGATATCCCCGTTGGGCTTACCGATTATCCTGTCAGGGTAACGGAAGGCCGATGCATGGATAAAAGCATGGATAGCGCCCGCATCGGGAATAAAGCCCGTCTCCGTAGGGCAGTTATAATCCGGATGAGTCGCCAGATACGGAAGTCCGGCCCTGACATGGTCACAGACTTTACACATCTTCTTGTAATCCAGCGAAGTGTCAAAGGCGGTGACCACCACGTCCGGATGTTCGTCCTCCAATAAAATACCTGCATCAAGAAATTCCTCCTGCAACAGGGGGTTCCCCAGAAGAAACACCTTCGCTCCCGGAAAATTATTCTGCAAATAATGAATGGTAGCCTGCCCGGAAGTGACAATCTTCTCCTCGCTCACGTCAAGCCCCATCCGGTGTAGTTTGTCCACATATACAGCTGCATTCTTGGACGAATTATTCGTCACGAACACATAATTTCTGCCCGTCTCTTCAATCCTGTGCAGAAATTCCAACGCCCCGTCAATCCACTGTTCACCCAGATACACGGTGCCGTCCATATCCAGTGCGAAACACTTTATTTCCTTTAATATATGCTTTTCATCCTGATTTACATGAGGAATCTGAGGTATCATCATCTGCTCTCCCTTGTTTTCCATATTTCAATTTATTATAAGTTCTGTCCGGCCATTGCATCCCACTTCTGCTTGCAGGCTCATCTGTTTTCCCTATCCTCACTAACTGGATGCAACCTGCAACATTGAGATTATAGCACATACCCATGTGCAGTACAATGACACAGAATGCTATTTCATTTATTGCCGGAATCCTATATAATAAAACGAGCAAAGCTCGTTTGCGAGTTCCGCTTCGCGGACTCGGATATGCGAAGGTGTTTTTTATTCACAAATAAATCCAAAAATATTTTTAAGAAAGAAGGTCCCCATGAAAGAACAGCTCTATACAATCCCCCTCAATGACGCCATGAATGCCCACGATGAATGTCCTTTCTGTTTTATTGAGCGCAGTGTAGAACAGGATTTATTGGATTTCGTGCTAGGCTCAGGCTCTTCGTACATGGAGAGTGACGTCCGTGAGCAGACTGACAAAGCCGGGTTTTGCAGAAACCATTTCAAGAAGATGTTCGATTACGGCAATACCCTTGGCAACGCCTGGATTTTGAAAACCCACTACATGCACATAAACAAAGAGATGTTGCAGCAGTTTCAGAGTTTCAAACCCGGAAAATCTTCTTTGAAAGACAAATTCAGAAAACAGGCACAACGCCAAAACCCTATCGGTATCTGGGTATCCGAAAAAGAGCAGTCCTGCTACATCTGCACACGCTATGCCGACACCTATGAGCGTTACCTGGATACTTTCTTTGTCATGTATAAGAAAGACCCGGAATTTCGGGAAAAAGTAAAAAGCAGCAAGGGATTTTGCCTTCACCACTTCGGCGACCTGTGTGAAGCTGCCGACGGACGCCTGAATGATAAAGAAAAAGCCGGATTCTACGACATGGTTTTCCCGCTGATGGAACAGAATATGTCCCGTCTGGCCGAAGATGTGGCATGGATGGTGGAGAAATTTGACTACCGCAACAAGGACGCCGACTGGAAGAACTCTAGGGATGCCATACAGCGCGGTATGCAGAAACTAAAGGGCGGCTATCCCGCCGAACAGCCATATAAAATGAATAAATAGAAAAAACTGATACAAAATGCTATCTAATCTGCATCTTGTATCAGTCTGTTCTTCATTCACATATGTTCGCCCACAACCGGATTCTACATTGCATCCATAGAGCCGTCACTGTCATCATCGTCGAAAAATTCTTCTACTTTCACTTCGGTTTTCTCAGCCGCTTTCTTAACCGTGTCGGCCGCTTCCTTGACTGCATCAGTCGTTTTCTCTGTTGCATCTGTAACTGCTTCCGCCGCCTCTTCTTTCACCGTATCGACTGCTTCACCAACAGCTTTCGCCGCACCGACAACCTTATCAGTCACCTCCACTTTTGCTGCGTCAAGTCCTTCCTTAAATTCCTCCGCTTTCTCTAAGTCCAGGTCAACATAGTTGCGGTCAGCCTCTTTAGCCGTCTCGTCGTCATCCAAGTCGTCGTCAAAATTATCAAAATCATCGTCGTCGTCAAAATTATCATCCACAAAATCATCCTTACCCTGCAGATAATAATACACGCCGGCTGCAACGGCTCCGAGAGCTGCTGTCACCATTAAAACTTTACCGAATTTTTTTGCCATGAGGGTTCTCCTTTCACCGTCTCTTATATCACTATATTAATACTATTTTGCCAAAATGAAAAGGGAATATGTACAAAAAAAATATGTTTTTATTACACACAATATCTTGTATCCTGAAATTTTCTTAAAACTAGTTTTCTGCCAGACATTGAATCCCTTTCCTTTTTATGTTATATTAAAATTCGACTCGCAAAGTCAATACATTAACAATATCGAGGACAGGTATACAGGATACACGGGGATTCACATGAACGAGAAATTTTTTGACCTTAAAAAAGAAAAACAAGACCGCATGATTAATGCCTCTCTGAAAGTATTCGCCAACAACGGCTACAAACATGCAAGCACAGACGATATTGTGTCGGAGGCAGGAATCAGCAAGGGACTTTTATTCCATTATTTTGGCAGCAAATTAGGACTTTATACCTTTTTACATGACTACAGCGTCCGCTTTATGAAACTGGAATTGACTACAGGGGTACCGTCTTCTGTCGATGACTATTTTGAAATCAGAAAGCTTATGGAATTTGCAAAGATGCAGGTATTAAAAAATTATCCATACATGCAGCAATTCCTCGAGCGCTGCGCCTATGAGAACGTAAGCGAAGCGCTTATGGCAATCGAAAGACAGCGCAACATCATTACAGATATCCACGCCGTCTTAAAGAACCAGGCGAACCGCTCCCGTTTCGTAAACGAAGTATCTTTTGAAAAAATGGACGCTATGTTAGACTATACCATCAGCGGATTAATGAACGCACACTTCCGTGACGATTCTTTCCATCCTGAAATGCTCTATGAAGAAATTGTGTCCTATCTTACCATGATGAAGCAGATTGCGTACAAGAAATAAAATCAAATGGCCAATATGTAAACGTGGGAATGTCCAAAAACAGACATCCCCACGTTATTTTAACTCCCAAGCTTTTCTAAGCCGTGCAAGCCCTTCTTTCATTTCCTCTTGCTCCAATGCCCCATAACCAAGAATTAACGCCGCTTGTTCATTGGCATCTGTAGCCTCACTCTCTCCTATGTCCCTGCTCATCCTAAAATCCTTCATCTGATAGACTTTGACATCTTCCCATCTCGCAGCCTGTGCCAACTCCTCTTCCCGCCGCCCCATTTTGTCTGTCAAGACAACATGCAGACCTGCATTGCTTGCGGATATATGAAATGCTTTTTCAAAAGACCTCAGTTCATTTAAAATCAAATCATGCTTTTCCTTGTATCGTTTACGCATTTTGTTCAGATACCGCTCAAAATACCCATCCTGTATAAATTCGTTTAGGATAGTCTGGTCAATCCTTGACACAGTTGAGGAATAGAAAGCGCATCCACTGCGGTAACGCTCTAAGAGGGGATAGGGCAGCACCATATAACTGATACGGATGGCAGGCGCGATAGCTTTGGAAAATGTACCGATATAGACTACCTTACCGGCCTTGTCCGATGCCTGCAGGGAGGGCAGCGGTTTCCCCTTATATCGAAACTCACTGTCATAATCATCCTCAATCACATAATGATTCTCCTCTTCCGCCGCCCATTTCAGCAGCTCCATCCGTCTGCCGATGGGCATGGCTATCCCTGTAGGATATTGGTTAGAGGGCATCACATAGGCTATCTGCGCGTCTGTCTGCCGTAAACAGTCCACCCGCATCCCATTCTCGTCCATGGGAACCACGGATACCGGATATGCGCAGGAACAGAATATCCTGTACGCCTTAACATAAGTCGGGTCCTCCATGGCCACATGGACATGGCGCCCCAGTATCTTTTCCAACAAAAGGAGCAGGTAATCATTCCCTGCTCCGATAATAATCTGTTCCGGCACACAATTCACGCCCCGCGAGCCATGCAGGTAACGGCAGATTGTAGTCCTTAAAGCCAAGTCCCCTTGAGGCTCCCCTAAAGAAAACAGTTGGCTATTGGCATCCACAAGAATATTCTTCGTAATCTTCTTCCACGTGGCATAGGGAAAAAAACGCATATCAATAGCGTTAGGGGAAAAATCATAGCGGATGGACGTCTGCTCATCAGCACGGCTGCCTGACATGCCAGGTCCTGACTTATGCGCTCCGTCAATCGCATATAATTCTTCAAAGGTTCCGACAAAATATCCCTTCCGCGCCCTGGCTTCCAGATACCCTTCCGAGACAAGCTGTCCATATGCCATGTCCACTGTCGTCCTCGAAACCTGTAGATAATCCGCCAGGAACCGTGCAGAAGGAAGCTTCTCATTCTGCAACAGGTTGCCTGCCCTGATTTCATCCCGTATAAACCCGTAAATCTGCTCGTATAATGTCTTACCGCTCTCCGGCTGTAATTGAATATGAATCGGTAACTCTTTCATCTATTCCTTTACCCGTATTTCGGGTATCATTTAATGCTTCATTCTTGTCTGTATATAGACTCTTCAACCTACTTCCTGGCCGCGTTCTTTTCCTTAATCTTCTTCATTAACATCTCCTTGATATCCCTGGCCTTATCCTTCATACGCGGATTCGCCGTGGGAGATGTCAATATACCTGTAATCAGACGGCTTGACACGTCGTATTGCTCGAAACGCATAGCCGTAACGGCAATCAGATAGTCCACTGTAGGTTCATCCATACCACACATCGGGAAGCTCTCTGTCTGCCTTGCCGCCAAAAAGCCTTCCAGAGCGTTCCTGAGAAATTCATTCTCTTCATCTTCGCACTGTTTCTTCTGTGCTTCATAGTCGGGCAGATTTTTGTCTAAATGTTCCGCCTTGCCGCGCAGAAGCCAAGCTGTCTTCAAACAGATATAAGCTTTCTCACTTGCTCTTGTCTGTTTAACGATTGCGTTGGCCAGTGTCAGTTTATAACGCTCCAACGCCTCGTCGTATGTGTAAATCTCTTTCGTCTCTTTCTGTGGCTTAAATGTCGTGGAAATCGTCTTCTTAATATTCTTCGCCTGTGGAGAAGTTACGAACTTAAAGAATCTGCTCAATGCCGCATAACCGCATGACGGGCACATAATGATATCATATTTCAGTAAGTCAATCTGCTCGTAACGAGGTCTCAAATCCAGGTCGCTTCCTGCAAGCTTCGCTTTACCAATCTTAACAGTCCTGGCCTTAAATTCCTTATCGCATATAGGACAAGTAAACGACTTGTCAAACAGGAAATCCTGCTCCTGTACTGTAGTGGGCACTGGCTTGCCGTCTGCTCCCTTCTCCTCTTTCTTCGGTGCCTCAAACAAATCCATGTTTTCCAGATTACTCAAGCCAAACTGCTCTAATCCCGACAATAATCCTGCCATTGTATATCCTCCCAACCATACCTATCGTCTTCAATAATTTTTATTTTCTCACATTTTTATTTTTTCGGCAATACATAAGAACTTTTTAACGAGACAATTCTGTTAAACACAAGCTCTTCAGGCTTGGAATCCTTGCAGTCCACACAAAAAAATCCCTGTCTGACAAACTGAAAGCTGTCGTACGCCTTTGCGCTTTTCACCGAAGGCTCGATATAACATTCCTTCATAATTTTCAAGGAATCCGGATTCAGGTTCAGGCTGCCGTCCTCATTGTAGACACCCTTTTGCTCATCGATAATGTTCTCGTATAACCTGACTTCCGCCCTGACTGCCTCCACGGCCGATACCCAGTGAATCGTCCCTTTCACTTTACGCCCGTCCGGACTGTTTCCGCCCCTGGAAGCCGGGTCATAGGTACAATGCACTAACGTGACCTTGCCGTCGCTGTCTTTCTCGAAGCCGATACACTTCACGAAATATGCCCCCATCAGCCGTACCTCATTATCGGGGAACAGCCTGAAATATTTCTTGGGCGGCTCTTCCATGAAATCTTCCCTGTCTATATAAAGTTCTTTTGAAAAAGGAACTTTCCGGCTGCCCAAAGCCTCATTCTCCGGATTGTTCACAATCTCCAGCCACTCCGTCTGTCCTTCGGGATAATTGTCAATCACCAACTTCACCGGGTCAAGCGCCGCCATCACACGGGGACACTTCATCTTCAAGTCTTCCCTGATACAGTATTCAAGCATAGAATACTCAGCGGAAGAATTGGCCTTAGAAACCCCGCACAAGTCAACAAACAACCTAAGCGATTCCGGTGTAAAGCCTCTTCTGCGCAAAGCCGCTATGGATACCAGGCGGGGGTCATCCCAACCGTCCACAATACCGTCTTCCACCAGTTTTTTGATATATCTTTTCCCTGTGACCACATTGGTTAAATACATCTTCGCAAACTCAATCTGCTTCGGCGGGCAAGGATACTCTAACTCCTCTACCACCCAATTATAAAGCGGCCTGTGGTCTTCAAATTCCAATGTACAGATAGAATGGGTAATGCCCTCAATCGCGTCCTCAATAGGATGGGCATAATCATACATCGGATAGATACACCATTTATCCCCTGTATTCTGATGGGATAAATGCGCCACGCGGTACAAAATCGGGTCACGCATATTGATATTGGGCGACGCCATGTCTATTTTAGCCCGCAGTGTCTTCTCCCCGTCGGCATACTTGCCGGCTTTCATCTCTTCAAACAGCCGCAGGTTCTCTTCCACACTCCTGCCTCTGTTGGGGTCGTCTTTTCCCGGCTCAGTCAATGTGCCACGGTATTCCCTCATCTGCTCCGCAGTCAAATCCGACACATACGCTTTGCCCTTCTTAATCAGCTTAAGCGCACCTTCATACATCTGGTCAAAATAATCGGATGCAAAGAACAGTCTGTCCTCAAACTCTGCCCCAAGCCATCTCACGTCTTCCTTGATGGACTCCACAAATTCACTCTTTTCCTTAGTCGGGTTGGTGTCGTCAAAACGTAGATTGAACACGCCGCCATACTGCTTTGCCAGCCCAGCGTTTAAAAGGATGCTCTTGGCATGGCCGATATGCAAATACCCGTTAGGTTCCGGCGGGAATCTGGTATGAACCGTATCATAGACCCCCTCCGCCAGGTCTTTATCAATAATCTGTTCGATAAAGTTTCTGGATACCACTTCTTTTTCTGAAACTTCTTCTGTTGCTATTTTCTCATTTTCACTCATGGATACTCCCTGTGGCATCGGCGCCGCCGATACCCATAACACTCTTTTTCCTATACTCCGGTTCCATTAATTCTTCCCGGGGCGCACTGTCTACCAACAGTGTATCACAATAAAATAAAAATAGAAAGAAAAATTTCTGCCAAGATTCCGGTAGCTGCCAGGACATATGTATCCTATGTGCCTAAACTGTAACGCCCACCCTAGCGTGACGGCACGCCGCCCCGCTTGATGCCGAATTTCTCCCGCATGGCAAGCAACCTGTCAACCTGCCCGGCGGTAAGCAGATTCTGCTTCTCCAAAATTTTATCCGTAATCAGGAGAATATTGGCATAATACTCCATAGACTCTAACCGGTAATACGCCCCATAGGGCTCTTCCGCCCACGTCACCGCCCCGTGATTGGCAAGCAATACCCCGTTGTGGGTGTGGCAGTAGGGCGCAATAACCTCCGGAACGCTATTGCTGCCAAGCTCCGCATAAGGCGCCACAGGCACATCCCCCAAGGTAATGACCGCTTCTGCAAGCACCGGCTTGTCAAGGGCGATTCCTGCTATCGCAAAACATGTACAGACGGGCGGATGGGCATGGCACACGGAACGGATGTCTTCGTTTTCGCGGTAGGCGCGCAGATGCATTTTCAATTCGGACGAGGGCTTGTATGTACCCTCCAGTACATTGCCTTCCAAGTCTACCTTGACTAACATTTTCTTCTTCATATACCCTTTAGACACCCCTGTGGGAGTCGCCCACACCTCGTTGTCCCCTGTCTTGATGGAAATATTCCCGTCATTTGCCGCCACAAAATTACGGACATACATACGCTGTCCGATATCGATAATTGCCTTCTTCGCTTTTTTCTCTGACATATATTCCATATGTGTCCATCCTTTCCATCTTATAAAGTAATCCTGCACATCAAAAAAATTATAACAAATCGCCGGCGTAATAGCCAATAGTAATTTCCGATAACCGTGGTATGTCCATGGTCAGACAACGATTGAGGCAATTATCTAGTAAACAAAACGGAGAAGACTCCTTATTATCACATCTTTATAAAAATCGTATCAGCCTTTTCAGCCCTTCTCTAACGCGTCGAACAGTTTTTCCCGCAAGGATAGCAGGTATTCAGCGCTGTGAGGGTAATTCCGGAAGGTAAACGCTTCCTTTTTCGCCCCGTAAATTATCTCTTCCACCTTATAACGCCCCTTTTTTTGCTCAAGGGTTCTCAAGATGCGAATATCCGCCAGAGCCTCGCTTTGCACTTCCGCCCGAATAGAGGTCAAAGGCACGCCACCTTCTCCGGGATAAACAAGATATGCGTCCCCGGAAGGAAACGCGTAATCAGCATGCGTCATCCTGTACGGGTTCACAAGCCTGCGGGAAAACTGTGTATAATAGAAATTATATCCCCAGTGCAGGAATCCTTTTATCCGGTACAAGTACATCAGCACGCCCATAATCCTGTTCCTCTGACTGGGCATCGCATAGAATCGATTGGGAACGTCAACGCCCTGAGCGCAACAGTAATAGACCCACAGTCCCGGAACCTGCGCATCAAGGAAGGGCTGGATATGGTCGTTTGCCGGCACAGGCTGCTTCACAATACCTTTTTGATAAAAGGAAAAACTGCTCAGCGCGTCAATCACAGGGTATTCTCCCAATAAATCCGAAACCTGTTCTTTTGCCGCAAGGTAACTGTCCATATGTTCTTCCGAAGGTTCGTCCGAAATATGGAAATAAACATGCTCCCTGTCGTAGCCCATGCCCTTAAGCGCCGCCTGCAGCGCCGGAAGAAAGCTTTCCAGAAATTCACGATATGCCGAGCTGTCAGCCGGAACATCCCACCCGAAAATCCGCCTCACCGTCCCGTCCACACAGGCCATAATTTTAGGCGTCGCATGGGCGCCCCACTGGGTGAAAAGATGCGCGATTTCCAGATACTCTATTCCGCTTTTTCTACAGACAGCCGCCCATCGTTCCAACGCCGAAAAATCAAAAGCATATTTTCCTTCCGTCCTGGTAACGCCCACTAGCTGCACCGTAGGCCGCTCCCCTCCCGCTTCCGTATCGAGAGGCGGCGTAAAAACCGGCGTCAACAACATATTGACACCGTGGCGGCGTCCTGCCTGACGGATAAACCTTTCCAGTATCACCCAATGCGCCTCACTCAAAGGTTCCACCTTGTAATAATCTGCCAGGCAATCCGCATAAAACCATTCCGTATGAATCAGCTTCTGCTTTTCCAGCTTCACACAGCCCACACGCAACCTGAAGGAGAGACTGACACTTTCACGGCTCCCCTCTTCCGCTTCCCACCGCACGCCGCTTCCGGTGGTCAATGAAAGCTCAGGCTTCGCCTCCACTGTCACCTCATAGTTTCCCGGCCTTGTTTCTTCCGTCACCGGAAAAGAAATCCACACACTACGGTACTGACGCGGAACAGGGCGGATACGCCCGTCCTCAAGGGGCATAAGCAAATCCGGAAAAAGACCCGGTTCATGCGTTAGATAGTTTTCATCTTCCACCGCACTTTCCCAACAGGGAAAATCTGAAGGTAACAATTCCACCAGATACAGCTCGGCAGGCATCGGCGCACCCTGTACGGAGACTGTATAGCTTTGCAAAAGGCTCCCTTCCTGATAATCCGATGCCCTAAAGACAAGCTGCACCGCCGCCCGCATCCCGCCCCATACCGACAATGTCGTGCCTTCAAACGGCTTTGGCCGTTTACAAGGAAATACTTTTTCCAGCGAAGATGCCAGATAAAATTCTGTCTTTCTCATTTTGCTCTCCCATTCTTTCGCACATTGGCTATATTATATTCTGAACATACCCTCCCCCAGTTTGCGGAAACTTCCGAAGTGAATTTCATAAATATTAAGAGGTTTGCCAATGCATATACGCCGGGCTATGCATTATTAGCTGCCTGTTTCTTCTCAAAAATCTCCTTAAGCGACTCCCTGTACGGCGCCCTCGCGATTCCGTACTCGGTGACGATTCCCGCAATCAAATCATGGTCGGTCACATCGAAAGCCGGATTGAATACCTTGACTCCCGCAGGCGCCATGGGCTTCTCATACCACATGTCCGTCACCTCGTGGGCAGGCCGCTGTTCGATGGTAATATCCGCCCCGGTAGGAGTATCCATATCAATCGTGGATGTGGGCGCACAGATATACACCGGCACATTGTACCGTTTCGCCACCGTGGCCACAACAGAAGTCCCTATCTTGTTGGCCGTATCGCCGTTGGCCGCCACGCGGTCACAACCTACGAACACTGCGTTGACCCAGCCGTTACGCATGACCGTGGCGGACATATTATCACAAATCAGCGTCACATCCACGCCGGAAGACTGCAATTCATACGCCGTCAGCCTGGCCCCCTGCAAAAGCGGCCTGGTCTCATCCGCAAACACCCGGAAATTGTATCCCCGTTCCTGGCCCAAGTAAATGGGCGCCGTGGCCGTCCCATATTTGCATGTGGCAAGCTGCCCGGCATTACAGTGTGTCAAAATACCATCCCCCGGTTTCACAAGCGTCAAACCATGTTCTCCTATGGATTTACATACCTGTATATCTTCTTCCTTCAAGGCTATAGACTCTTCCCGCAGCTTCTCCTTAATCTCCGCCACAGAGAGGGCCTTGTTTGCAATGCAGACCTGCTCCATCCTGTTCAATGCCCATGACAAGTTGACGGCCGTAGGCCTGGCGGAATTAAGATAGGCTTTCTGCTTACAAAATTCCTCGTAAAAGACATCGTAATCTTCCGTCTTAATTTTCTTCGCCAACAGATAAATGCCAAAGGCCGCCGCCACACCAATGGCAGGCGCCCCCCGTACCTTGAGCAGATAGATGGCGTCCCAGATTTCTTCTCCCGTGTGAAGGCTGACCAGTTGCGCACAGCCGGGCAGCTTAGTCTGGTCCAGGATGACCAGGGCATCCTTGTCATCATCAAGCGCTACTGTCTCGTATTCCATAATATTTTTCTCTTGTGTCATATTTTCCTCCATTTCTGCGCCGCTTTTGTCTCAACAAAGTTGAGACAGCGTATAACCGAGTTTGTGGCAAGCGACGCGCAGACACAAATCTCGCGATTGAAAATTTTTGTGCATCGATTTATAAGGCCTACGCGGAACCTGCGTTGATGAAATTGATGTGCATATGGCACAAAAAGACGCCGGGCATACACGACAATTTACAGCATCAAATAGTAGGTCGGCGGAAACAATTTCTCTAACACCGTAAAAACAGGTATATAAGCCGCCAGCCTGACAAACACCGGCGCACATACAAGGCTTGCTAAAGACACAATAGGAATCGCCGCCGCAACCGTCTCCTGTCTGGGAAGCATCATTCTGAGTATGCTGCAATACAGCACAACGATACACTGGTATAAAAGCAGGCTCCCAATCTGTCTTCCCCACGTATCCCCACTCCAGACAGTCAGTATAGCGCCTATACTTATCTCCTGTCCACAGGCTCTTATTCCGTCAAAAATCCATAGGCATACAAGCACGGCGACAGAGACAAAAGCCGTGGGCATCCATATATCGACTATATAGGTCAATATATTGGAAGTTACCCGAAAAAACCTTTTTTCCTGTCTGTCCCTGTCATATTCCAGCATACCGCACATACCGCTGACAAGAATAATCACCGCAAACACCCCTTTTACGGGGAAGACAATGGTGTCATTTATTACACGGGTGTCGGAAATCTCTTGACTATCTTGGTCACTATATATATACCGAAACCCGAATGTGCTGCCGTCCGCCAAATGTCTCTCGTAGGCTTCCAGAGCAAAGTCTACCAATGCAGCCGCGTTTTTCTGTGGAGCGTCTTCCTCTGCCGCCGCGGCCTCTGTCCCGTCCGCGCTGTCTTTCTCTGCCAGGCCCTTCCATGCGCCCGCCACCGTCTGTCTCATATAGTCCTCATAGCATTGTCCGGAATACAGCTTGAATATCACGCTTCCAATTCGCTCTTGGGCTATCCCGGTTATACTGCTGCTGTCTGTCTCATAGACCGTAATTATCTTTCGCCAGTCCAGGTTCAATACTCTTTTTTCCAGCTCTGCCCCTATGACAAACCCACAGTCCGCTTCAGCTTTCAGCACACGCCGCTCCACTTCCATCTCGTCCCCACAGAAATCAAAATGCAGCACACTGTCCGCCTCCTGTTCCCGAAGCCCTTCTTCTATTTCGCCTCTCCATGCGCCTTCTTCCACGTAGACAGCCACCACAGCGCCCTCAGCGCCGCCTTGCTGTATCATGCCCAAGGCACAGCCGAGCGCGGGAATCAGCAAAAACAAAAACACATATATCGGCTGTTTCCAGAACCTTTTTGCAATGAGACACAACCATACTCTATACTGTTTCAATCGTAAAGCTTTGTTTTTTTCCGTCATATCGTATCCTTAAACTATACCGCCTTATATGCGTCTTGTACGCAGGAAATATGCCGCTGTCCCGCATAGTATTGTGTATCCGCACAATACCGCCACACACTGCCCCAATGTCCCGGATTCATACCCAACAAACAGACAGCCGGATGCACGAATCAGATAGGTCGTTGGAAGCACACTCCCCACCTGCCTCACAGTCTGAGGTAAAAGCATGGATGGAATAAATCCCCCCGACAGATAAACCATCACCACGGATAGCAGGAAAATCAGAAGAATGCTTCCTGTCCTACTCCCCGGAATACTGTAGAGGAAATAAACCCATGTGGCAGATACAGCAATCATGAAACACAAAATTGCAATCTGTACCCCCGCCGTGTAACCACTTCCGCTGCCAACCAGCAATACGGCAACCTCCGCCATCTGTTCCGGCAGGAAGATTTTCCCAATCATCCACATGAGCCATAGCATTCCCGTAAACACACACATACACAAAAAGCCGCACAACCACCTGCAAAAACACTGCCATGCACTGCCTGTTCCCTGCCTTTTAAGCTGTCTGCAAAACGCCTGCGGCTCTTCCTGCATGACAGGGTACAACGCCATCCCTGTGAATAGCAAGAAAAGGACAAACCCGGAAGCCACATAATACTGCACCACACTCATCCGACCTGTGGCGGAGACGGTTTGCGTGTCAAAAATAGCCAGTCTGTCAAGTGCAAATGCCAGGTTATAACTGTCAATCTCCGATTCCATAACAGACAATTTTTCTTCCATTCCATAGGCCGCTGCCACGTCATTAGCTCCATAGATTTGAGCCTGCGCCACAGTGAGAAGCTCTTCGCCCGACTCCGTCAGTTCCCGCAGCAGCATAGCTTCCAACGCGGCATTTTTTGGAAAAAAGATGTCCACCGTAGGATTACTTCCATCCATAATTCCTTCCACCAACTGCTCCGGCAGGACAATCAGTGCCGCTATCCGTCTTTCTGCCAACCGCTCGAACCCCTCTTCCTCGGATACCTGCACGAAACGGCACACCTGCGATGCGCTTTCCAGATTTTCCACATAGCTAAGCGCCATCCGGGTCATGGTATTGTTTTCACGTACCACAATCCCGATATCTACGTTGACGGCTAACGGCTCCTGCTCCATGCTCTTTGTACCACAAAAAGCAACCGCGCCTATGAGAACCATAAGCAGGATTGCCTGTGACATCATGCGTGGAAGCATGTGTATTGTCTTCTTTATTTCGATATACAGATACTGTGCTTTCTGTCTCATCAGCCCTATGCCTTCCGGTCCGGTTCCCCTGCATTCATATCTGTGTACATATCTAGCAGCCCTACCGTCTCGGATGCGGGTCTGCCATACATGTTGCAACACTTGTGAGAAACTGTCTTGCTCTGTTCTTCCTCTTCGTCAAAAGTTACGCTCATCCGGTATACACCCTGCCTGGATTCCGTATCTAAGTGTTTCATAATCTCGGCAATCATCGCCTCTTCCTCTATATGACCCATCTAAATCCCCCCTCTTAAAAAAAAGTTGGCCCGGCGGCCAACTTTGCAAGAATTTGCTCCACAAATTCTTGTTGGCATCTCTCTACATTATGGCGTACTTCCCTATAGGGTAAAAGAGTTGGCCCGGCGGCCAACTTTGCAAGAATTTGCTCCACAAATTCTTGTTGGCATCTCTCTACATTATGGCGTACTTTCCTATAAGGATTAGGGTGTCAAAAGGTGCCATCATAAAATTTCACTGACAGATTGCATAAAATGTTCACGAAGTTGTCCTTCGCAGGAATATGTGATTTTCTTAATATTCCGTGAAGTCTCCAGTAATTTCGGGGCATGGACGCCCCGAAAAGCCCGATGTTCGCCTGGATGGCGAATAGAGGGTGCTTACGTCCGTTTCCTTAAATTCCCCGGAATATTTTAGAAAATCCATATGACGCAGACGAACACAAGGGAACATTTTATGCAATTTGCCCTCACAACTTATAAAATGCACCTTTTGACACTCTAATCCTATAGGGTAAAAAAGCTGAAAGAGCGTTACTTCTACCACAAGCTGTCCAGCAAGCTTCCATACTCGTCGTCAATCTGTTCAATAACATCAAACCAATCCTCCCAAGACATGTCAAAAAATGCCGTCTTAGCCTGAACTTTCCGTTTGACTCCGGTACGCAAGGGTTCTATGAAAATATCCCCCGTAATCTTGTAGAGTTCTTCTCCATTCATATGTAAGGCCAAATTTTCCAACTCCACCGTCATGCTTTTGCCCATCACGATGTCTTCAATCTTACCCTCTGCCTCCACCTTTATGTCATCCCATTCATCTTTCATGGTGAATGTCATTCCAAACCGGTTCTGCGGTGCATCACAATCCGCCGCAAGCTTAATCTTACCGACAGTGCTTCCATCCTCCGACATTTTCACATCCATATCAAACGCATAGGTATCTTTTGATGCCGTTTGCTGTATCTGCCAGAGTATTTCCCTGGATTCGTCATCGTCACCGAATGCAATAATCTTTCCCTGCATCTTGTCTACGCTTCTCTTTTCCCCTAAGAAAAAGATTTCACCTTCCAAATCAATTCTTCCGTCCAACATCCCCACCGGATTTTCTATCATAATACTCTCGATGCGGTTATGTCCGTTAATCTCAAAAAGCAGGCTCACATCCGTACTGATTGTCTCATCGTATTCCAAAAGCAGCTCCATGTCTTCCTGCATTCCATACACATCACTGTAGCTTTCCGCAAAGTTTTTAAGAAGCCTGTTCGTCTCTTTCGCCGGAAAGACCACACGGTATAAGCCTTTCCCTGCTTTCTCAATTTTCATTCCTTTTCTGCAGGCATCCAAATCTGCCTCAAAATGCTCATCTATCTCGTCCAGATTTCTCCAGACATCCAGCGCCGTTTTTGTATCTCCCTCAGGAAACAGTTCAATGGAAAAGTCCTCCATCCCTTCCAAATATGCGCCATCCGCCAAAATAGAATTATTATACTGGCTGAGCACATTCTCATTATCAATGTACATATCTTCAATAAACAACTCGGGGACAGAGAAACAAAATACATCCTTATCCGCATAAATGTTCAGATGGGCAAAATCATAGTTCATTATACTAAGACTTGTATTGGAGCTTAGCTCTTTCGCCTCCATATCCTTGTAACAATCGGTATCTATACCAAATGTTGTACTTCCCAGATAAGGAATATCCATAGAAAAGTCTAATGTAGAATCCACATGGCTCCCCTCTTCTCCCATCATCGACAAAAGCTCTTCATATCCAATCTTCTCCAAAAGCGGGTTCTCTGTCTGGCCAATTTCCGTGCCCAGGTTCTGAAGTCCCTTGGCAATCTTATATGTCGGACGGCTTCTCAAATATCCTGCCACGCCAATACCTACCGCAAAAATTGCCGCAAAAGCACATGCTACACCAATGATTATCTTGGCGCTTGTTCCTTTTTGACTCCCTTTGGGCATATACGGCTGTGGTATCGGTATATTCCCATTCATCTGCAGAGCATATGGCTGTCCTGTTGCCCCCTCTGTATTTCCGCTATCCTGATAAGGATTGTGATGATAGGGGTCATTGTAATACCCGCTCCGGCTTCCCTGCCCCTGCTGCTGCGCCATACCGTTGCGCTCCACTTGGGCATTCTCCTGTATATTCACCCCGTAATCATTCCCTGTCTGTTTCATAGTATCTTCCTGTCCATCGGTTCCAGGAATCGGTATTTCCCTCGGTATATTATTATCTATATTGTTGAAATCCTTTCCGTCCATCTTTCCCCCATTTCCGCGCTGCTTTCGCCTCAACTTCATTGGGACAAAAGCTTCACCAATTCTTCCCCTCGGAGCCTGTTATCCGCCTGGTTCAACCGTCCTTCTTTCATCACATACAGCTTATGGCATAAATCAAGCTCGCTTTCCTCATGAGTCGTAATGACCACCGTACCCTTACGTGCCAGATACTCCTGCAAATATCTGCGGATATCCTCTTTGCATACTAAGTCAAGCGCCGCGCTCGGTTCATCTAGCAGTAATACCGGAGGCGTCCCTGCCATGGCAATTCCAATGCTCACCCGCTTCTTCATCCCTCCTGACAGTTTACTCACCTGCTTCGCGCAAAATTCCCCAATTCCCAAAAGACTTAGGAAGCCTTGCTCCAACTCCTGCCTTAGCTTCTTCTTATCCGGATACCATAACCGCAGGTTATCGTAGACGCTCAACTCCGGAATCAGAGGGTTCTCCTGGGGCACATATCCGGTCATACTGCGGATGAACTCTTTCTCTCCATGCATCCTGCCACCCACGCCACATCCCCATGCCAGCCTGCCATAATAAAAGACTTCACCTGATTTCGGTTTCAACGTACCTGCTAACACCGACAGTAATGTGGATTTTCCACAGCCATTTGCTCCGACAATGCCTATACACTCGCCTCTGTCCGCCGTGAAAGAAGCCCCTCTCAAAACCTGCCTGCGTCCATATGAACTTGTTATATCTGCCACCGTAATCATGTTCTCCACGATTCTTCTGCCCAAACCTCCATCCTGTCCCCACTCCGGGGTATTCATACGACAAGAGGACATATCCCTCCTCTTCATCAAGGGTATTTCCTGTGTATCGCTTTCCAATTACCATACATTCTGCACCGTCCAAAATTGCCTTATACAACGTGTTTGCGGAAGGTAATGTACTAGTAATTATCATAACATAAATGGAGACAAAAAGAAACGCCCAAGCAAAAAAGCCGGGCGTTTCCTTATATTTACAATATCTGTACTTTTTATTTTGCTGCTGCAATCTCAGCCTTAAGAGCTGCCGTCAACTTCGGAACAATCTTATTCAAGTCGCCTACCACACCGTAATCTGCTACATCAAAAATGGGTGCATCTGCATCTTTGTTGATTGCAACGATAATATCGGACTCTTCCATACCTGCTACGTGCTGGATTGCGCCGGAAATACCGATTGCAAAATATACGTTAGGACGAACTGTCTTACCTGTCTGGCCAACCTGCAGGTCTTTCGGCTTCCAACCGGAATCCACTACTGCACGTGAACAGCTTACCGTACCGCCAAGTACTTCCGCAAGCTCTTCCAGAATCTTGAAGTTCTCCGGACTTCCTACACCACGTCCGCCGGATACGAGAATCTTAGCATCCATGATATCAACTGTCTCTGTAACTGCCTTTACAACTTCAAGGATTTCCACATATTTGTTATCCGGTGTAAATCCAGGATTATACTCTTCTACAACAGCCTTTGCACCCTTAATCGGCTCAATTTTCTGCATAACGCCTGCACGTACCGTAGCCATCTGAGGACGGTTGTAAGGACATGCAATCGTAGCGATGGTGTTACCGCCGAATGCAGGACGTGTCATGAGGAGCTGATTATGTAACTGCTCCTGGCCCGGAACTGCCTGTAACGGGAAATCACCGATTTCCAGTACTGTACAGTCTGCCGTCAGACCTGTTGCAACTCTTGCGGATACCCTTGGTCCTAAATCCCTTCCGATTGCCGTAGCGCCGACAAGCATGATTTCAGGCTTATACTGGTTAATTACGGAAGAAAGTGCATGTGCATAAGGCTCTGTCCTGTAATCTTTCAGTTCAGGGTCGTCCACAACGATTACCTTGTCTGCACCATATTCAGCGAGCTGGTCAGCAAGCTCTTTGATACCCGAGCCGATTAACACAGCCGTTACATCCGTACTTAAATCTTTAGCGAGGTCTTTCGCTTTGCCAAGTAACTCAAATGCAATACTGCTAATCTCATTGTCTACCTGCTGCGCAAAGACATATACTCCCTTGTATTCTTCTAAATTCATTATATACCTCTTTCTGCGCACTCTTTTTCGCGCATAGCGAGTTTGCGTCGAGTACGCGAGACACAAACCTCGCAATTGAAAAATTAGAGATTTTTCAATCTGTCCTTTTCTCTATACCTGAATATAGTCTTATTTTTGTTGAAAATATACATACCGCAGAAAAAAAATGTCTCCTTCGGAGCCGCTTGTTTCTTTTCCGGCTTTTCTATACTCGCATGCCCGCGCTTCGCGCTTATTGTCCGATTTCATCGGACGCCTGCTCGTTATCGCCGCAGGAAAACAAATGTCTCCTTCGGAGCCGCTTGTTTTCCTTTTGCGGCTACTAGATTACATGTTTTACTTTCAGCTTGTCAACAATGTAGCTTACGGATTCATCAGGGTCAAGAGTAACCTTCTCGCCTGCTCCCTTCCTTACCTTATCAGATGCCTTAGCAATCTTGGTAGGTGAACCCTTAAGACCTAAGTTTGCATCGTCTACATCTTTCAAGTCAGCTCTGCCCCATACGGTAACTTCTTTCTTATATGCATCGAAGATGCCGCCAGGTGTCATATAACGAGGCTCGTTCAACTCGGAAAGTGCAGTAATCAGACAAGGCATCTTAGCCTTTACGACGTGGTATCTGTCTTCATACTGACGCTCAACGATTACGCTGTCGCCTTCAACCTTAATGTTCTGTGCATAAGAGATAACCGGAATATCCAGATGCTCGGAAATCTGAGGACCAACCTGAGCCGTATCACCGTCAATCGCCTGACGTCCTGTGATAATCAAGTCATATTCAAGATTTCTGATTGCACCTGCGACTGTGGTGGATGTTGCCCATGTATCAGCGCCGCCGAGTACTCTGTCTGTCACAAGAATACCTTTGTCTGCGCCCATAGCCATAGCCTCACGCAGGACTTCCTCCGCTTTAGGAAGACCCATCGTCACAACAGTTACTTCTGCACCATGCTGGTCTTTTAATCTGAGCGCTGCTTCCAGACCTGCTTTATCATCCGGGTTCATGATGGTAAGCATAGCGCCTCTGTCAAGTGTCCCGTCAGGATTAAACTTGACGCCGCCCTTTGTATCAGGAACCTGTTTAATACAAACAACAATTTTCATTGTATTTCTCTCCTTATATTATTTATTCGTTTACTATGTTTGGTACTGTCCGTCCATACACTAACTTACCCACTGCTACTCGAAAATACTACGTATTTTCTCGTTCGCGGTGCACTTCTTAAGGACTCTATTTATGCAAAGAATGCCGTCTCTCTTCTACGCCGGCACTCGAAAATACTGCGTATTTTCTCGTTCGCGGTGCAGCGTTGCACCGCTCTTTATCGTTTAACTTCCGCATCTGTTCCTGCAAGCAGAACATCTGCGTAATTTAAACGATAAGCCGTCTTACTTAAGCAATGAACCGGAGATTACCATTCTCTGTACTTCGCTTGTTCCTTCATAGATTTCTGTAATCTTAGCATCACGCATCATACGCTCTACATCGTACTCTCTGATGTAACCGTAACCACCGTGAAGCTGTACGGCCTTAGTTGTCACTTCCATAGCAACTTCTGCCGCATACAACTTAGCCATAGCTGCCTCTACAGAGTAAACTTTCTGGGTAGCCTTAGCCATAGCTGCCTTGTAAACAAGAAGCTGTGCAGCCTGTACCTTGGTAGCCATATCTGCAAGCTGGAACTGTGTATTCTGGAATGCGCCGATAGCTCTGCCAAACTGCTTTCTTTCTTTTACATACTGAATTGTCGTCTCCAACGCGCCCTCTGCAAGCCCAAGCGCCTGGGAAGCGATACCGATACGTCCGCCATCCAATGTATGCATCGCGATACCGAAGCCTTTGCCCTGCTGTCCGAGTAAATTCTCCTTCGGGATACGGCAATCTGTGAAAATCAGCTCGTATGTAGAAGAACCGCGGATACCCATCTTCTTCTCTTTCGTACCGAAAGAAAATCCGGGTGTGCCTTTTTCAACGATAAATGCGGAGATTTCTTTCGTCAGTCTGCCACGTTTCTCAACCGTACCTGTAATTGCAAAAATTACATATACGTCAGCTTCTTTACCGTTTGTGATAAAGCACTTGGAACCGTTCAGTACCCACTCGTCGCCGTCAAGCACTGCCTTGGTCTGCTGTCCCTGTGCGTCTGTACCTGCTCCAGGCTCAGTCAAACCGAATGCGCCTAACTTCTCACCTTTTGCAAGGGGAATCAAATATTTCTGCTTCTGCTCTTCCGTACCGTATGTCATAATCGGGTCACAGCATAAGGATGTGTGTGCGGATACGATAACGCCAGTTGTACCGCATACTTTGGAAAGTTCTTCCACGCACATAGCATATGTCAGCGGGTCGCAGCCCTGTCCGCCGTACTCCTTCGGAACAGGAATGCCTAAGAAACCTAATTTAGCCATTTTCTCAACGGTTTCTCTCGGGAAAACTTCTGTCTCGTCTACCTCTTGAGCGAGAGGCTTCACTTCTTTTTCAGCGAACTCTTTAAAGAGTGTTCTCGCCATTTCATGTTCTTTGCTTAAAGTAAAATCCATGATTCTTTATTCCTCCATGTTATTTTATGGTATATACGCCTTACACCTTAATCTTACCGATAGCAGCGCATACAATTTAAAACCTTCATGCAATTCCCCAAAAGACAGCTATCTTCCGGGGAACTGCAGGTTATTGCCCTACGTGGCAGCCGCTATGATATCCCAAAAGCACAAAGCGGCTTTATATTCTTTTATTTAGAATAATCGAAGAAGCCTACTCCCGTCTTTCTGCCTAACTTCTTATCCTCTACCATCTTCTTAAGAAGCGGTTGCGGTGCATATTTCTCGTCTTTTGTCTCGTTGTAGAGAACTTCCATGATTGCAAGACAGATATCCAAACCAATCAAGTCGCCCAAATGCAGCGGTCCCATCGGATGGGATGCGCCAAGCTGCATAGCGATATCGATATCCGCTGCGGAAGCCGTACCGGCATCCAGCACGCCGATTGCTTCGTTAATCATCGGAATCAGGATTCTGTTTACAACGAATCCGGGAGCCTCTTTTACCTGTACAGGAGTCTTGCCAATCTGAGTAGCAATCTCTGTAATCTTGTCTACCATCTCCTGAGGTGTGTTCTCGCCTCTGATAACCTCTACCAGTTTCATCCTGTCCGCAGGATTAAAGAAGTGCATACCAATCATCGGTCTGTCTAAGCCTTCGCCAATCTTGGTGATGGATAGGGAAGATGTGTTGGATGCAAACATACATTCTTTCTTAACGATTCCCATTAACTCTTTGAAAATAGCCTGTTTAATCTCCATCTTCTCAAGAGCAACTTCTACGATTAAATCACAGTCTGCACAGATACCGTTTAAGCCTGTGGTAATCTTACCCATAATTTCATCTGCTTTTTCCTGGGTAATTTTCTCTTTGCCTACAAGGAAATTCATATTCTTCTGGATTTTAGCCTTGCCGCCTTCTGCATACTCTTCTTTGATGTCGCAGAGGCATACTTCATATCCGTCTGTCATGGCAAATGCCTGTGCAATACCGGAACCCATTGTTCCTGCGCCGATAATACCTACTTTCATTGTAAGTCCTCCTTCATAAAATATATAATGTATTTATAGTGGAAAAAATAATTTCGCCTTAATGCCAATTCCCGCATCACCACAACGCTATATATGTTTACTTACGCATTCTTAAAAGGCTCTTTCACCTTCTCCTTGTTCTTGTCAAGGAAGAAAGCCATGCCGTACTTTTGGTCTTCTGTCTCAAAGCAGTCACCAAAGAGCTTCTCCTCGATTACGATTGCCTCGTCCATACCAACCTCTAAGCCGTCATTGATTGCTTTCTTGCAGTTGCGCACAGCAATAGGTGCATTCTTAGCGATGCCTGCCGCCATCTTCTCAGCCGCTGCCATAAGCTCCTCTGCCGGATATACAGCGTTCACAAGACCGATTCTTAAAGCTTCGTCTGCCTTGATGTTTCTTGCCGTATAAATCATCTGTTTCGCCATGCCAGGCCCTACGATTCTTGCAAGTCTCTGTGTACCGCCAAATCCAGGCGTAATGCCCAGGCCCACTTCCGGCTGTCCGAATACGGCATTATCAGAACAGATTCTGATATCACAGCTCATGGAAATTTCACAGCCGCCGCCAAGTGCGAAACCGTTCACTGCTGCAATAACAGGAATCGGGAATGTCTCAAGCTTACGGAATACATCATTACCCTTCTTGCCGAAAGCCTCGCCCTCAGCCTTGGTAAGTGTGCTCATCTCGCCGATGTCCGCGCCTGCCACGAAGGATTTCTGTCCGGCGCCAGTTAAAATCAGGCATCTGACTGCATTCAGGTCTACACAGTCGAGGGTCTTATCAAGCTCGTCCAACACTGTAGAGTTCAATGCGTTCAGCGCTTTCTCACGGTTGATGGTGATAACGCCGACCTGTCCTTTTACCTCATATAATACAAATTCCATTGTATATGTCTCCTTTTATATTTTGATATCTTCCGACATTCAAATTCATGCAGAGAATGCCCATACCAAACATCTCCTTATACGAAATGCAAACCGCAAAGAATGTCATGTCTTTGGGCATTCCCTTATATAAGCTACGGAGAAGCCATCTTTCCAGACATTCCTTTACATGAACTACGGAGAATGCCATCTTTTTAGGCACTCCTTTACATAAACTATAGAGAATGCCATCTTTTTAGGCATTCTCTTATACGAAGCTATAGTAATTCTTAGACAGCGTATTTCGCTGTCTTAGAATTACTCTTCGTATTAGTCCCTTTCTACAATCGTAGCGCAGCCCATACCACCGCCGATACACAGTGTAGCAAGACCCTTCTTAGCGTCTTTTGCTTCCATCTCATGAAGCAGTGTTACAAGGATACGGCATCCTGAAGCGCCTACCGGATGGCCAAGTGCGATTGCGCCGCCGTTAGGATTGAGCTGTTTGTCTACATCGATGCCAAGTTCTTTACCGACCGCTACAGACTGTGCAGCAAATGCCTCGTTTGCCTCGATGATATCGAAGTCTTCAATCTTGTAGCCGGCTTTCGCCATAACTTTCTTGGTAGCCGGTACAGGGCCGATACCCATAACCTCGGGCCTGCATCCTGCCAATGCGCCAGCCACGAAAGTTGCCATAGGTTTTACGCCAAGTTCTTTCGCTTTCTCTTCGCTCATAACAACGATAGCAGCCGCGCCGTCGTTGATGCCGGAAGCATTACCTGCCGTAACGAATCCGTCCGGATTAATCGGGCGAAGTTTCTGAAGTCCTTCGATTGTGGAACCTGCTCTTGGTCCCTCATCAACCTTGAACTCTACCATTTCTTTTTTCTTCTTCACCATAACAGGAACGATTTCTTTATCAAAGGCGCCGTTCTTCTGGGCTGCTTCGGCCTTCTGCTGGCTCTTCAATGCAAACTCGTCTAACTCTTCGCGTGTAAGTCCCCACTCTTCGCAGATGTTGTCTGCCGTCCTAATCATATGATAATCGTTGAACGCATCCCAAAGTGCATCTTTAATCATGGTATCAACCAATGTACCATTGTTCATTCTGTATCCATAACGTCCCTGCATCATAGCGTAAGGAGCCATGGACATATTCTCCATACCACCTGCCACAACGATATCTGCATCGCCTGCCTGAATCATCTGTGCAGCCATATTCACACAGTTAAGACCGGAACCGCATACTACGTTAATCGTAACTGCCGGAACTTCATTGGGAATACCAGCCTTGATGGAGGACTGACGAGCCACGTTCTGTCCCTGCCCTGCCTGGATGACACAACCCATATATACCTGGTCAACCTGTTCAGGTGCTACCCCTGCCCTGTTCAATGCCTCTTTGATTACGATTGCTCCAAGCTCCGCTGCCGGAGTCGTGCTCAGTCCGCCGCCCATCGTTCCGATAGCTGTACGGCAAGCACCTGCCAAAACAACTTTTTTTGCCATCTTTTTTCCCTCCATTGTGGTATAATTGTTAGATAAATCTTTGATTTTCGAGACTGACAACGATTGTTATTTTTTTATCATTGTCCGCTTCTCCTATTGTACCATAGAGGTATCCTTTTTGCAATGCTTTTCTACCTCCGGGTCCGCCATTTCCGACGTCCGGCGCCACTCCTTGCTACCCTCTACTTTGGCCGCTTCGCTGCGGTTGCGGTAGAGGAATTTGGTCAGTTCATAGCAGTCAATCCATATCTCGTTATTCCCTTCTTTCTGGGACTCGTCGAAGATTAACTGCAGTCCCCAGTGAAGATGTACCACCTCGATATTGTTGACATTTTCTTTCGTGCTGTACCCGGTATGTCCCATATATCCAATCACGTCCCCGGCCGTGACCACACTCCCCTCTTCGAGCTCCTTAGCATAAGGATAATTCTGGCGTAAATGCGCATAATAATAGTATCTTTTGCCGTCAAAACTTCGTATGCCGATACGCCAGCCACCGTACTGGTTCCATCCCAAGGCTTCCACCATGCCGGACTCGACTGCCACCACGGGCGTGCCAATCTGTCCCATCATGTCATGTCCCAGATGCGGCCTGGAATAGCCATAACTCCTTGAAGAGCCAAAGTCATCATAATGGCTGTATTCAAATCCCTTGGCGATGGGCGAAAAAGCTTTCAGCCCATAACAACGTTTCCATTTCCCTTCTTCTTTTATGGAAAATTCTCCTACCATGCCGCTCAATACGGCAGAATAGGCTTCCAGATAGTAATCGTAATATTCCATATCCTCAGTCAGCTCATCCATAGTTGTCTCGCCGCTTTTTAATTTCTCGGCAACGGAATTGATTTTACTTACACTGTCTTTGTCAAACTTGCCTCCTTTTACCGCCCCCACATAGGCAAGCAGCTCTATCCAATCCAGGTGTATGTCCTGTCCGTACGACTCTATATCCAATTGGTAAGCCGCCGCAAGCGCTTCGCAGGTTATATTAAAATCCACCCACTTAATGAAACTGCCTTCCGACGACACCTCCACCGCTTCCTCTGTCTGCGATTCCCACTGGGTTCCCTCTCCCTGCCAGGCGGAATCCTTCCATTTTCCTGTCAGCTCCTTGCTTACCGCCACACAGCCAAGCGCCAAGAGCAGGATTAATTCAATCCGCACTGCCCAACGGATTCTGCCTCCATATCTTTTATCCCCCATATCAATCCCCCCATTCTTAGCCAAACCGCAAAACCGGATGCAAACACAATTTTGCACCGGCCTGTATCCGTCCGGCTGATTGCCTGCGGAAACCAGGCAATCACGAATCACACCGGTGGTTCCGGACAGCAATAAATTATGGTTATGTATATGAAAAAACCCTGCGGGTTATGTCAGCCCACAGGGTTTCTTTGTTTACGGTATACAAATTCTCTCTGAATAACAAAACTTACAAAAAATAAGAACATGTCCACGGGCATCTTGACCGCCACCTCTATGCCGCCAAAAAGCCCATACAGCGCATTGACAAGAAAAGCGCTGCACAACATCTGACACACCGCAAGCAGGAAGTATTTTCCTGCCGTGGATGCAATTCCCGCCTCACTTTTAAAAACCACCCGGTAATTTACCAGGAAATTGTACACGGCGGAAATCACCCGGGCAAACACGGTGGCCGCCACGATATAGGGTATCCCTCTTAATTCCGTCCCCAACGGATAAAATACGCTACACAACATATGGAAAAGAAGCAAGTCAAGCACACTGGAGGAGAGGGATGAAAACAGAAATTTACCAAACACCAGGTAAATGCGCACAGAATCCTTGATAGGATTAAAATGGCTTGTTTTATTGTCCTCGATATAGACCGTCTGCACAGGCACTTCCCGGACCGGAATGTTCAGGTTCTTCGTTTCAATGAGCATATTCGTCTCGTACTCAAAACGTTCTCCCTTCACCTGCATCAACTCCTTCATGAAAAAAGCAGGAATGGCCCGCAGCCCGGTCTGTGTATCCGATATGGATATCCCCAGAAGATACCGGAACACTTGTCTCGTACATTTATTGCCGAAGCTTGACCGACCCGGAACGTCCGGCGCATCGAAATCCCGGCAACCTAAGACCAACCCGTCAGACTGCACCCACAGTTTCCTCATGCACGCTAAGATATCTGCCGGAGTATGCTGCCCGTCGGAGTCGGCGGTCACACATCCCGGCGCCCCTTTATACTCTATCAGGCAATGATTAAACGCCGTCTTAAGCGCTCTTCCTTTACCCAGATTTACCGCATGATGCAACACCGTACAGTTATCTACCGCTGCCGCTTTCATAAAAAGTTCCTCGTACTGTCCGCCGCTGCCATCGTCCACCACGACAACATGACGTATGCCCTCTCTTTGCAAGGCAACAAGAAGCGTAATCAATTTATCGTCCGGTTCATACGCCGGTATGATAACCGGTATATCATGATAAGAAGACATGAAATGTCCCTTTCTTTTCCTATTATTAGCTAGATGTAAACACATTATTGCGACATATATGTCAGTTTCATATCCGTTCCGTCATCCTCAATCCGATACAATACTCCACACCGGAAGACTTCCTCCTGGGTTAACAGGCTGTCAAACACGGCGCTCACATCTGCATCTGTCTCTTCCACATAGAGATATGACGCATGGGAAGCTCTTATCTCTTCCACCATCCAGTCCGTAGGCGCATCATCCAGGTTCACGCTCCTGTATGCCACGGATACCGGAGACGCCTCATAGCTCACGTAGCTGTTGTTCACCCAACGGGGCGCGTCATCTCTCCTGATATAACACACCCGCCCGCCTGGCTCCTGCCCAAGAATCTGTACTACTTCAAGAAACTGCATCTCATCTTCGCCAAGCATGTCCGCACGCAGGGCTAGCATCTCTTCTGTGCTGCTCCTGTAACCAATGAGTCCATAATACCCAACCTGATAACCTGCTGTCAACGCTACAAAAAGAATAAAGCACAAGTATACGCCATACTCACGGAAAAAAGCAGGTATCCTGTTCCGCGCAAAAAGGCTCTCTCCTCTATCTAGCCAGATACCTGCCAGGAAAAACAACGTTCCAATGGTAAAAGGTGCACCGTAACGTTCTATAGAGGAAATCATACCGGAAGCTTCCAAATACTGTGTCTCGGTGGCAAAAATGGTAATATGAGCCACGAAAATAATTCCATAGAAGAGTATGCCGCTGGCCACACTAAACCACAATACAACCTTCCCCTTCTTAACAGGCAATATACGCATCCTGTAGAAAAAGACAACCAGAAGGCAGATGCAAATATAAAGTCCAAGAGGCGTCAAATCCACCGCCATGCTTTTGTCCTTATGCAAAGGGGAGCGTATAAAAGCCTCCATAAACGCCTCCGCAAAATCCGCTGTGTAGCCGGAAATACCATATTCATCTGTGGTCATATATTTTACCGCAGTAGCCGTGGTCTTCGTCACACGCCTCATGAACAGACAAAACAAAAGCCAGCTTCCGCCCGTAATAGCAGGAAGGAAAACTACCGCAAGAAGCCCTTCGCGGCTCAGCCCACATTCTTTCTCAACATACTGTTTACTACATTTAGGGCGAAAAATGATTCCCAGGACTCCCTGCGCACCTGCATCTTCCCGCAAGTACAGAAACAAAAACAACAGGCCAAACAAAGCCCAGACAAAGCCAATCGACTTGACAAGCACCAGTACTCCAAGGTAAAGAGCCAGCCTTCCGTAATAGAAGCTTTCCGTCTTGCCCTCCCTGTCCGCCACCGCCAGAAGGAACCCACCGTAAATACACGCCATCGTCAAATCAGCGCAGAAACCATCATAACCATAGACTTCCGCGATACTGGGAAACAGCCACAGCGATACGGCCATCAATACCATCACAAATATATTCCTCCCCCTTAGCTTCCTAAGCAGAGGAAACAGGAATACCATGTTCATCGTATAATATCCGGCGAATGCAAAGCCCTCGTCAAATGCCTGTGGATGCAAATGTAAAAACCACCATTTTATCAACTGCGCCCCTGGCGGATAATCCCCAAACTCCGGAGACACATTGGCATATCTGCCCGCAAAACCGTCCAAAAAATATAATGCTTTCACATCTGTTGCCCAGAAATTAATATCATCCCACCATGTCACGACCTTGGCGGAAGTACAGACAGCCACAGTGAGCAGCAAAAGAAATGCCGTAATAGAAGAAGCCTGCGTGATATTTTGCAGACATGATTTCCCAAACTCTGTACGCTCTTCCCTGACTCCATACTTCATCCGAACGGCAAACAGTGCAATCACAAAGGCCGCCATCATATCAATCCAGGAAAGATGGTGCAACATGGCAAGTACATAAAGTACCAGAACAAGCCCGCAGGTAAATACAGGAAGTATTTCCACAAGACTCACCCTAAAATACCATGCCAGATAAAGAATGCAGATTAGGACTGCGCAGCTATGTAATATCATGGTCATAATTTGCGTATGGTTCCTTTCTTTTTTTGCAGCCATGCTTTCTTCTGAAATGCATTCTTCCAAAAAAATGTGGACAGAACATCGCCCTGTCACTTCTGACAGGGCGATTCTATATTGCTATTTCAATTCTGCCACAAATACACAGCACTGTCAATGACTGACAAAACCCGACGCTTCATCAGTTCTCAGGCTCAATCAAGCCATACGTATTGCCTTTTCTCTTATAAACAACATTGACTTGGTCTGTCTCAGCATTACAAAATACAAAGAAACTATGTCCCAAAAGCTCCATCTGCACACATGCATCCTCCGGATACATAGGTTTGATGTCAAACTTCTTGGTACGGATAATCTGTACATCCTCATCTTCCATATAGTCTTTCTCGATAAACTCCTGTTTGAAGAAAGCGGAAGACTGTTTCTTGTCTATCAGCTTCGTCTTATATTTCTTAAGCTGCCTCTCAATGATTTCTTCCACCAGGTCAATCGACACATACATGTCACTACTGACTTGCTCGGAGCGGATTATATTGCCTTTCATCGGAATCGTTACTTCTATCTTCTGCCTGTCTTTCTCAACACTCAAAGTAACATGTACTTCCGTCTCTGCGGTAAAATATTTCTCCAGTTTACCGATTTTGTCCTCTACTGCTGCCCTCAATCCCTCTGTTACTTCAATATTCTTTCCAATAATAATAAATTTCATATCCGGCCTCCGTTCTTGCTTAACCTGTAAAAAACAAGTATAAGCATAACAATTTACTCATCCCATCCATGGGAATATTGTATAGTCATTATAGCATATTTGTCCTACATTTTGCAACAATTCATATCGCGCGTTTTGTCTTTTTTGACACCTCAAAAGTCAAGTGTTTTTGTGCCGTTTCATATTGTTTTCCACTTTTTCATTACAACTTCACAAAACGTCCGTTCTTTCAGTTACCATAAGTCCGTGTTCCTTTTGTGTCAAAATTATGTGGATAAAGTGGATAACTCCGTGTATAAGTCTATTTTCCGCAAAAAAATGTCATTTAGGAATGTGGATAACTCATCTGTCAAATCCATGTAGAAAAAAAGAATCCGGCAAATATTTGTACAAGATATACAAACTGTTTTCAGTACAGTCAGTTTTCTCTCAAGGGAAATATCTATCTTCTTGCGCCTGGAACCTCTATTTTCAACAAATAAATATGTCCCACACTCGCCTCACAAACCAACCGGCCAATTTCTCTTCGCGGACTCACCACCTGTCTAAAGAAATTCCGATAATACATAAGGCGGCCGATTTTTCTCAGCCGCCTTAATTACTATATATCCTGATTTACTTTTAGAATATTCTCCTGATAGAGAGAATGGAACGGTATGATGCATTGGAAACAATAATACCTGTCTTCGATGTAGATGCATGGACAATCTGTCCGTTACCCACATAAATTCCAACATGGCCGGAATAGCAGATAATATCACCAGGCTGCGCATTTTCCAATCCGTTTACAGTGGCGCCTACACTTCTGTCCGCTGCGGAGGAATGAGGCAGGCTCACACCGAAATTATTATATACACTCATTACGAAACCGGAACAATCTGCACCATTCGTCAAACTTGTGCCGCCGTATACATATGGATTGCCCACAAACTGTGTTGCGAACTTCGCCACGTCTGCGCCCGTGCTGCCCGTAGGGCTTGCATAAGTCTTACCGCCGTCTGTCTTCGTCTTACTGCCCGAAGAAGAATTCTCGGCTGCCTTCTTGGTCGCCGCTTCCTTAGCCGCTTTTCTCGCCGCTTCTTCCTTAGCAAGGCGGGCTTTCTCTTCCTCAATGGATTCCGCTTTAACAAATTCGGTGGACAGCGTCACGTAATCCATGGATACATAACCGTCACCTTCCTCGATATTAACCTTAACCCAGCCGTCCATCTCTTCCGTCACTATAAGTTCATCTTCGATGGGGACAAGTCCAAGTACAACTTCATCCAAGCCCGGCTGTTCACGAACTTTCAAGGTAGTCGTCGTAACCGTCGCAATACGCGTGCCGACTTCCTTCGCATAATCTACGGCGTCGTCACCGGTTACGCAGTATTCACCTTTGACATAGCCTTCTACAGAACCGGAATTAATCTTATACCATCCGTCTTCCTCTTCAATGAAATTGCCGACGGATTTATCATATAGTTTACCGACAATATTACCCTCTTCACTGGGGATATCCCTGACATTAACGTAGTCATGGACTTTCGCGATAACCAGGTTCTTAAAGCTCTCTTCCTCTTCCGACAATCCGGTATTCGCCGCTTTCTTCAAGTCCTCTGTATATCCTTTGCTGACCACGATTGTGTCTTCAATCTTCTTGGAAGAAGCTGCGCTTACCTTATCCGAAGTACTCGCCATGTCCGAAAAACTTCCGACCTGTACGCTGCCTATGCTCGCCCCGCTAGTCTCTTCACTCATTACCGCTTCTTTCTCGGATTCCTCCTGCAAGGAAGATAGCGAAGTAGACTCTTCCTCACCCTGCATGGAAAAATCTATACCTGACGACGGCAGAACCGAGTTCACTCCTGTGGCGTGCACATCCAGTCCCATAACCGAGAAGGAAAGTACTGCTGCCATTGTACATGCTGTCATTTTAACATTCTTTTTTTTCATAAATGTTACCTCATTTGTTACGAAATTGTTACATCCTGGTTATAATATATCATCGCAATTATTTTTTGTCAACCACAGCATATACTATTAGAACAGCGTATCAACGCAACTTATTGTGTATTTTCTACAAAAAACCTTAATTTACAAACATTTCATATTTGTAACAAAACATAACTATTCAGTCATCAGATACCTCTCGATTGACGCCACAGCACATGCTCCGTCCGCCACTGCCGTAACAATCTGCCTTACCTGTTTGGTGCGGATATCCCCTGCGGCATATACCCCCTGTACTTTTGTGGCACAATCCTCCCCGGCAATCACATAACCTAGTCCGTCGCAAGGAATCTGGTCTCGGATGTATTCTGTGTTGGGACGCATTCCTACTGCAATAAAAACCCCCTCCACGGGTAAATCATCCTCTCCCTGCTCCTGTGTATGATGCAGTTTCACACCCTCCACCAACTCATTGCCATAAACTGACGCCAATGTCCTGTTCCATAAAATTTCCACATTGCCACAGCCCATCAACTTGCCCTGGAGGCTTCTGGCAGCACGCAGGCTGTCCCGCCTGTGGATGAGCCATACTTTCCTGCACATCCTTGACAAGTATATGGCGTCTTCAACCGCCACATCCCCGCCGCCGACCACTGCCACGTCCCTGCCTTTGAAAAAAGCGCCGTCACAGGTGGCACAATATGACACCCCCCTGCCTTTGAACTCTTTTTCCCCCGGTACACCTAGTTCCGTGTGCTGCGCACCCATCGCCAAAACAAGTGTTTTTGCCTCATAACATGTCCCGTCGGAAATCTCTACCGTCTTAACTTTTCCCTTTTCCTGTATTGCAACGACAGACGCCGTCTTATATGCCGTACCCATCTGGTCGGCATGTTCTTTAAACTTCATTCCCATGTCAAAACCATTGATACCGGGCAGTCCTAAATAATTGTCTACCTCATAAGTATCTAACACCTGACCGCCGCTCATAGGCTTTTCCTCTATTACTAATAAATCCAACCCGGCGCGCCTCCCATACACTGCCGTGGATAATCCTGCCGGACCAGAACCAATAATAATCAAATCGTACATATGCATCCTCCATCCCGCTACGGTCCATACCTATCTTAAATTTCATATGGATTGATAGGGACAGTAACTTTATATTTCATGTTTATCTTTTTCCTGGCTTTTTTTGCATAATTGCTTTTTATTTATTATAATAAACCATTATAACATTAATCGGACATTTTATTATAAAATTAATTGACCGGAAAGGAAATTTGCCTGATGTTACGAAAAGAAATGATTTCTCCCACTCCTAAATACGCCTTAGTCACTGGCGCCTCCCGTGGAATCGGACGCGCCATCGCCGAAAGACTGGCAAAAGAAGGGTATAATCTGTTTTTAACTTGTTTACGACACACAGAACAGTTGACCGAATTGGCCAACCAACTCACATCTAAGTATTCCGTTACTTGCAAAGCGATTACCGCGGATATGGGCAATCCTGACGATGTGGGACGCTTGTTTGCACAAATTAATTCATTGAGTGTTTTGGTCAACAATGCAGGTGTATCCTATGTCGGCCTGCTTCATGAAATGTCTGTGAACGACTGGCAACGTGTGATGCACACAAATCTGGACGCGCTCTTCTACACATGCCGTCATGCCATACCACTGATGCTGCAAAATCATCAAGGTAAAATTATCAATATATCCTCCGTATGGGGCAATGTGGGGGCATCTATGGAAACAGCTTATTCCGCTTCCAAGGGAGGTGTCAACAGTTTCACGAAAGCCCTAGCGAAAGAATTGGCTCCTAGCGGCATACAAGTGAATGCTATCGCCTGTGGGATGATTAACACCGATATGAATAGCTGCTTTTCAGCAGAAGATATCGAAGCAATACGGGAAGAAATACCTTCCGACCGGATTGGTCAACCCCAGGAAGTGGCGCAGATGGTGCTTTCACTGCTTCATTCACCGGAATATTTGACCGGACAGGTCATCACTCTGGACGGGGGATGGACGTGATATGGTGTACCTATTAGAACATGCCAGTTCATCTTAGGCGGGTGTGCCATAATTCCACAATGTACCTATTAAAACAAAATATCTCATGCGGATAATCCGCTGTATTCTGACATTTACATTCCACAATGTACCTATTAAAACTGAGGATAGATTACGGCATTGGCAGTATGTACAAGCATTTACATTCCACAATGTACCTATTAAAACTAAATGAAGATATCCCAACAAGCAACTTCACTCCAATTTACATTCCACAATGTACCTATTAAAACTCAGATACTTCTTGCCGGGGTGGTCGCTTATCCTTAATTTACATTCCACAATGTACCTATTAAAACTACTGTTTGAGGATTTTTCCTGTGATGATGATGTTCATTTACATTCCACAATGTACCTATTAAAACTAAGGAACAGGTAGTTGTTGTCAGGGTTCTTTATGCATTTACATTCCACAATGTACCTATTAAAACTGTTAATTCTACACCGGCAGGGACAGTATGCTTCGAATTTACATTCCACAATGTACCTATTAAAACGCCAAGAGCGAGAATGAGCCGCAGGAAGGATTGTTATTTACATTCCACAATGTACCTATTAAAACGTGGACATTAAGGCTTTTTATGCGGAAGATATGCTCATTTACATTCCACAATGTACCTATTAAAACCACAAATTCCGCGCGCACATGAGGGGGTGGTATACAATTTACATTCCACAATGTACCTATTAAAACAAGTTATTGCAGCGGGGAAATATTGTGACAATGACATTTACATTCCACAATGTACCTATTAAAACATTCCTATCCTGTCCAGGAACGGCCTTATCAGGTGCATTTACATTCCACAATGTACCTATTAAAACTCCTGCAGCTGCTCAGCCCGGACATCCGTTACCTTAATTTACATTCCACAATGTACCTATTAAAACTATGCTGACAAAGAATTATTCCGTTGTAAAGATTGCATTTACATTCCACAATGTACCTATTAAAACCTGTGTATCTTGAATATATGATAAATGTGTTAATATTTACATTCCACAATGTACCTATTAAAACCCGGTAAATACCATGCCAATGATACTGATAATGATATTTACATTCCACAATGTACCTATTAAAACACCAAGACCAATCTTTGAAACCTTTACTTTTTCTGATTTACATTCCACAATGTACCTATTAAAACTAAAAGCACTTCGTAAGTATCTTTCGATAAACGGTATTTACATTCCACAATGTACCTATTAAAACCAACCTCCAAAAGAACCCCCATTTCATCCCTATTCCCTCACTCTACTTTGTCGACCCCTTTATCCAAGTCAAACATATGCCTTCCGAAACTTCCGTAAATGCCCCACAGCCCGCCTCCAAACTCACTTGTCAACCTACCGCATTTTAAGCATTATCACCAGTAGACAATCACACATCAAGAATGCTATAAGAAAAAGCTTGTCTTATCATCCTCCTTCCCCCAAAACTCCTTATCTAGCCATTTTTCCTGACGACTTTTAAAAATAATCACAGAGTCCAACTGTTTATCTATGTACGGTTTTAACTCCTGCTGCAGCTTAGTAAGCTGGACTTTTGAAATTTCCCCTTCAAAAACCGAATTTTGGATATGGCTTAAATACTTCTTGCATATTTTAAAGACATGGGACCATCTCTTTTGTCCCTGATTATTCTGATTGATATCATACACTAATACGACATACATACACTACCACCATATTTTAAACCCTTCATACTCCTTCTCTCCAATCAGATGCTTAATCAATTTATACGCTTCAAGCCGTATGAGATATTGATAAGACACCTGCCTTCCCAATTCTTTATGCATAATCGTCTTCTTTAACCGCTCCTCCAACTCCTGCGCAATCAACTTAGAGCTCTCCTTTTTAAGATGCAGGAAATTTAATTCTTTTGTAAAGCTTTCCTCTGTAATCTGGCGCCTGTTTAACATGGAAAAGATTAATCTGTCTCCAATCAGCGGCTTAAACACCTCTGCAATATCAAGGCATAACGAATATCTGCGTACTCCCGGTTCATGCAAATAGCTAATTGTGGGATTGAGCTGCGTATGGTATATCTCACTTAATACTTTGGCATATATTAGTGAATTGACAAATGAAATCAGTGAATTAATCATATTATCAGGCGGATGCATCACCCGTTTCTCAAAGTGGATTTCCTGGTCGACGATAATATTCCATGCCGCATAATAATGTTTCCTTATATTTCCTTCCACCCCCATTAACTCTTCAATGGAACCTGTTTCCGGTATTTTTCTTCTCAGGCTGTCTATCTCTGCCATGGATGCGGAGACATCTTTTCCCCTGCCATTATAATACCGAAGATTACGATAGATATTATCGGCTGCCGCCTCGATGAATTTCCGCGCAATTATCACTCTGCGCCCATAATCTGAGTAATGGCTCACCTGTTTCACCAATAGCTGTCCTGCAAGCAGCGTTTCCTTCGGATAAAAGCTTCCCGTATAATAATTGTAATAATTAAAAAAATGTATCGGTATGCCATATTGAGAAATATAGCTGAGAAAAGCCGTATTAAATGTCATCTCTGACATCACATAAATATCCTCAATACGTTCTATAGGAATATCTCTCTTTTCACCTTCATAAGACGTAAATTGTAGCGTGTTGTCTTTTCTCTTCAAATCACCGCTGTTATAAACGTAAAAGCTTTGGCCCATACATCCTCCTATATAAAGCACAGGTCATGATACGCGCATTTGCCACATATTTTCTTCATTTTAAATTCCGGCGGATAAGCCTGCTTTTTCACTTCCGAAATCTCCTGTATCACTTCCTCTAACTTCTCCTCATCTTGCTGTGTCAATTCAACTTCAATATTCTTTTTCAGTAATGGATAGTCGATTTTTGCTTTTATCCCTATTACCCCTCTTTTTTTCAAATAATACAGATAATATTTCACCTGCCATACGCCCGCTTCCTCAACTGCCTTGCTTTTCTTCACCTCATGAAGTTCTTTCTGCTCTTTGATAAAATCAATATTAATCACGTTATCAATATTGATATGCTTATCACTTCTCCTATAGCTATTTTCATCGAGAAGTTTTCCGAGCATCACAGCCTCATTTTCGGCTTCCATATTAATCTCATTCGCAAAATACCATAGTTTTCTTTTACAGACAAAATAGTAATAAATCATAACGCCTGTGATTCTTTCTTCCATGCCGACACTCCGTTCCTCTCAATAGAAATATGCCATCCGGCAAATTCCTTGCGTCACACCACCTGAAAGCTGTAGCCATCCAAAACCATACATCAAATGAAAAAACTTTCGTCCTCTGTTTTATCTAACAGAAGTCCCAATCCGCTATGTCCGTCGAAATCATATTTTAAGCTTGTCCGGTGAATATCATTCCTCCCTATTGTCCCTCTGTCAATACCCTGTGGAATGCCATAGTTGATATTCAGGCTTAATGTCATGGACATTATTCTGGATTTTAACAGATTCCGGACGCCTTTATCCATATGTGGGACGCTAATGAATCTATCGATTTCTTCTATAAAATCCTGATTTTGGTGATATACTTTATCCGGAATAACCGTGACGCTCTGTATAGCCCTGAAATCATCTTTCGCCTCCTGGGCATCATACTCCGAAGGCATAAGCGCCTGGAAATGCTCCAAATTTTCCTCAATCTGCCGAAAATATTTTGTCTTCTTAATACTGGCCACATCATACACTTCGTTGATGTATTTTGTCTTATCCGCCTCAGAAATGATTTCACCCGCATATTTTCTCAATAAGTCCGCCGAACGGTCATAGATATCTTTATCATAAACCGTCCCTCGTCCTGCATTGTTATAGTATACAACCACATTTGGCAATTCCGTATTCTTTTTTCCTGCCCTGTTACACCGTCCCATTCTCTGCAACAGGCTGTCTGCAGTGCACATTTCCGTATGCAGGATATCAAAGTCAATATCCAGACTCGCCTCCACAATCTGTGTCGTCACCCATACGCCGGCCTCGGACATATTTTCCGAGAAATCCATAATCCTCTTTTCCAGTATCTCTCTGTCTGCCCTTATAAAACGTGAATGCAAAAGCCCGGCCCCCACGCCTCTGTTTCTAATTTCCTGGTATACCCGCTGCGCCTTGGAAACGGTATTGCAAATTACGAGAACTTTTTTCCTGTCCGCCTCCTCCACTATTGTGTCTATATCAAAATCATCCTCTACGACTGCAATCCGGTGCCTTGGCATACTGGCTGTATCAGAGAAATCCTTGCAGATGTAATCCTTGCCTTCCATAAGTTTATTTTTCTTCATAAAATGCTGCAAAACCGGCGGGAAAGTCGCTGTAATAATCGCAAACTTCCCTCCCATCTGCTTTAACTCTTTCAGCCCGAAAATCAAGGCGGCGACTATTTTAGGTGAGTAGGATTGTATCTCGTCAATAACAATTTTCGAATATTTCAGGGTAGCCGCAAAAACTTCCGTCCCCAACGCTTTATAGACAAACCGGAACAATTGGTCCACAGTGCACACGGTGAGCGGGTAAGAAAGCAGTTTTGCCTGCTCATACTTCCTGTATCCGTCCTCCATATCATCCCCTGATGCCATAAGGTAACTGTTCATACTGTCTGAATGCAGAAGCGCTGTATCCTCATAGCGGTATCTTTCCTTTATTCTTTTATAAATTGCATTGGAGGACACTTTTAAGGGAAGCGTATAAAACCCTTTTTCCCCATCGAGCCACAAAAGAGCCGCCTCCGTCTTACCTGAACCGGTGGGCGCAATAACGGCTACGTTCCTGTCTTTATTGTCCAACATAAATTTCTGTGCCGGTCTTAGGCCGCCTGATAACGCCGCCTCAACATTCCTGCATAACTCTTTTGCATCTATGTCCGTAGCAATTTCTGCCCTGTCATATCCGGCGCTGACTGTCCAGTCAAACTTATTGAGCATCCCTTTTATAAGCATATACTCGCACCATAAATCTTCATCTACAATGTCCTGCCATGTATCCGCCCGGGTTGAAAAGAGCAATTTATTTTTATTCAAAAAATCTGCAGAAATGCTTTCATCATTCATATACTCCCGTACAAAATCAAGATAATACTGTTGGCAATACGCTTCCAGTTCTTTTGCCGTATAGCTATCTTTGCGGTTGTGATGGTAATAGACCGCAGTAAGCAATGCGCTGAAATCATCCTCATTCCAATCAGGATGCTCCATAAGAAATGCTTCCTCTGACATAATGAACGCGCTTAAAAAACCGTGAGGAATCTGAATAACCTGTTTCCTCTCTTTTTCTTCCCATCCATCGCTGACTTTTGACTGAAAAATACAGTTTGCTTTCCCAATATCATGCATGCCGCATGCGCAGAGTATCAACTTCTTTTCCTTTTCCGTAAAATAGCTTCCATATATATGGAAAAAATCCTCCGCGCACCGTACTGTTTCCTCCAGATGCTCACGGAGTGTTTTGTGCTCGTCTATAGCAGAACCTGACATTAATCGGTTTTGGTATCTGCGCAGCACAGCTTGTCCATTCTCATCCAACTGTTCCCCTAATGTGGCAAATATCCTGTCCAACTGTTCCAATAGATGTTTTCTCTCTTCATTAGACAGACCATAGACTGGCGACTTTGCATAATATTCCATTTTCCCTGTATTATCCTTTCTCTTTTTCTTACGTACTTCGCTGTACTATATATGCCATCCACAATAGTTCCACTATCATATGGATTTTCCAGTAAATCGCAGACTTTTCTCCTAAGCACTTAACAACTCTTAAACAGCCCGCTTTACCGCCATAAAGTTTCTTCATGTTTTATACCAATACCACCACATCACCGTGATTATCCACAAGTACATTCCCAACAGATTGTCCCTTGGGAAAACAATATGCTTTCACTTTTCCCCCGTCCGCTTTCCAACGGCGCATCCCCTGCTTCGTTATTTCATACTCCCTGGTAAGCATATATACCGTAGCGCTTATCCTGCCAACCTTTTCGTCTGCACCGACCGGAATATAAATGTCGTTATTTGTGAATGCTCTTGCTTCTCTGCGCAGTTTTACAATCTCCACCTTCTCAATATCCAAAAGGTCTTCGTGCCTGCCGAGGGCAAGATATACCGATGGATTTAGCAGAGAACGGTATACCGTCTCAAAATCTTCTTCCGCCGGAACAATATGGAAAACCATCCTGTTCTCGCAAATCAGCTCTACATGTGCAACTCCCTTAAATGCACCGTAAGATTTATTTTCCCCCTGAATGCATATCTGATGACGCACGCTGTCATATGGCGTATCAAAGGAAAATGAATACCTTGTATACAATTCCGACACAGAACCTGCATTTGTCCCCTGAATACTGACTTTCATGGGATGAAATTCACCGTTTGGATACCCGCAAGCCCTGTGAATCATGCCCAACACCGTTGAATACGGAGGAAGCGGAAAAGATTCTTTAATAATAAAGCTGCTTGGCTTCCTATAATTAACCAGATTTTGGAAACACTCAACCCTAATTGCTTTCTCCATAATATGTATCCACTTCTTTCTTCAAATGACTAAAGGTATCTGTGACTGTTCCCGCTTTCAGGGAATTTTTTAACGCAGAATCATTAGCGAACACACCACTCACAATACCGGTAACCGTGTTCCCACGAATATCACTATCACTCTCCATAATCTCCTGCAACGTATCTATTTGTATTTTCCCTTGATTCAGGATAATACGGTTTTCAAAAAAGGGATTCTTCCTCGCATAACGGCCGCCTACAACAAATACCGGAGACAAATTCTCCCGCCTGCCCTTAATGTCACGGTATAGAAACTGCAGCACATCCAGCAATGCTTTTACTCTCTTTGCCTTTTCCTCCTGCGTTATGGAAAGCGCGCCGTCTACCCCCACCCGGTCAAGGTCAATGGTAATCGTGTATGTATAAAACGACCGGTGTATCTCACTCTGAGCAATCCCATTCTCATAAGCCTGCCGCTTCGCAAGTCCCATATTCGTCAGAAATTCCAAATCGCTCTGATAGGGCTCCAGGGCAATCGCATTGCTAAGCCTCGCCACAGCGCTCCGGGTAGAGGCACCGCCCTTCTCATTTTTACCTTCTTCTTTTGCGCTGGTCTTCATATACCCAAACAAATCAATCTCCGGGTAATCCTCTATAGTTGCAGATGGCGCGAACTGTACCACACCGCTCTTCTCATCCACCGGCGTATGGTCCCACCCCAACTGCTGTATCATATTATAGCGCATCGCCTGTCTGGAAATATAGGTATACTGCTCGTAATTCCCCCTTGACATCTTCTTCAAGGTAGATATATTACCGACTCCCTCGCCATAATTAGCGCTTTCTGCAAGAAAAACCATCGTCAAAGTCAATCCATGCCTATCCATTTATCCTCTCCTCCTTCTCTATGCGGTGGCTTCCCTGTAATCCTAACAGGAAAGCGTATCCATACTCTACAAATGTATCCCTGTCTTTCAAAAATTCTATAAATGCATTCGGAACCTGCAGTTTTGTGGAACAATAAACGCGCATAATCACTTCCATAAAATGCTCCACATTGCCCACCGAGAGTGCATTCAAGAGTTGGTAAACCGTTCCCCTGATACATGCGTCGTCTGTCGTCCCTTTGGCTCCGAGCAAAGCATTGCGCAGTTTATAGCCCTCATCCCTCACCGTATACCGATTCATCATCTCACCTCCTATAGGCTTGTGTTCCTTGTTTCTTTGTATGGAGCTCGTCCTACACTGAATATCATAAATATAGATTACACCGGGCAGGAAACCGCTGTTTTCAATCGCCATTTTCAGTAGCTTGTTTATCATGCCATATTGTTTATGGTAACGGAGGATATTCAGAATTGTTTCCTCATGGATATTCCAGTAATCCTTTCCCACTTTTACATAAGGGTGCTCACTCAGCCTTTTTAAGTCTTTCTTTACATTCTCATCAGCCAATACCTGCAGAACATCCTTGGCAATCACGTCAAAAGTATACCGCTCCCCCTCATCCCTTCCCCGGGAAACCACTTGTATATTCGCAAGTTCTTTGCTCTTCTCGCGCAAAAGGATATCGATGGTCCTCGCAACCCAGGAAGAATACTTCTCATCATCCTCCTTCTTCGCCTCATGAATAGATTTCCCACTCACTCGATTTGCCGCTAGCAGACTATCTACATCTTTATTCACATTTAAAAAGACAAATCTATTGCCCACCAGATTGAACCCCAAAGGCGCCAAGGAGTAAACAAACGCACACATCGGGCACAAATAGGCGTCCACCTTGCAATTCCAGAAAGCCGAACGTTTCCTCGCCAAATCGTCCGCCTGGTCTTTCATAAACGCGATGGATATTTTTTCCTTTCCGTCCATCCGCCCATTACAGTCAATACACAAGTCTTTTGCCTTGTCATGGGACGCCACTGCATATTTTTTCAACGGTTCCGAGAAATCCGCATCAAATACATTCCGCATATCTTTCGCCGCATTTGCCCTCAACAGGAAACTCTTGCCATCCCAAAAGCGGTTAATATAGTTATAGATAATACTTTTCATGGAAAAAGTCTCTTCACACAACGGCTGTTCCAAAAATTCCCGGAGCTCCTGGAGCCTTCGTAGCAGTTCATCCTTTTCCATATTGCTTTTCAACTTGCTGCTTTTTAACAGCTCATATATCTCGGGGTTTGCCATCTCATGCTTTCTATTCTCAAAACCCGACTGGTAACTTTTGGAGAGAAGCTTGTCATTGATAAATTTTAAATCTTCTTTGCAGCCTGCCGGCTTCCACTCCTCACTCTCGCCACAGTCCAAAATAGTTTCTATTTTATCCAGCACTGCCTCATAAACTGTAGAAGCGCCATACTTCCCGACAAAAGACTTGAAATACATATCCGTCCAGTCCGCACTGGCAACAAACTCCCGCCTAAGCCATATGCCCTGTCCGTCCTCGGTAATGCCGTAGTTCTCTTCATCTACGCCCGATTCATCCAATAAATATCTCAGTCCGACCACTCCCGCATTCTTTAAGAAATCACCGAGCGGCACAATCATCCTGTCCAATCTGTCCCCTCCTTTCTAACCGATTACTTCAAATTTTCCATGCCCCGCAGACCTGCGGACCCCAAGCCCTGCCAAATAAAGTATATTCAAAAGCCGGGGCGAACCGGACAACTTATATATGCCGATAGACGCATCTACATTTCTTTCAAATACAGGAGCCACCACCTTTTTGCCCTTCACAACCTCAATCGAAAAATCTGACGCCGAAATGTCTATACCCATCCTATCCAGGAAAATTCCCACATTGTCCTTAAGCGCCTCCGCAAACCCTTCTGTCTCACAGGTATAGTAAATATCCGAATTGTCCTCTGCATTGTGGCGCCTGACAATCAGCGGGCTTTGCATCTTGACGATAATTTCATTTTCCTTGATTTCATTTAATTCCTGCATACGTATCGACACAAGTTCCATAGAATTGCCGCCGAGCGGATATTTCTTGTGCTTCATCCCTTGAAATGCGTTGAAAAAATGTAAAAACTCTGCCTGGTCTATATCCGAGAAAAACAGTGTGAACTCCTCCCTTGAAAGTTCAATTGTATTCCCACAAAATTTTGCTCCCGGTAGATAACATGAATATGTATATCCTTTTATGATGGATTTGCTTTTGTCGTATAATTTATTAAAAAAAACAGGCGAATAATTCTCTGCCGCCGCTTTCAAGAAACTGACGATAGCCTTATCTAACGATTTGGGCAACCTGTTATTTTCCAATCGAAAAGTCAGTTTAAATTGGTTCATTAAATCACCTCCTTCCATCTTTGTAGTTTTCATAAGAAGACTATAACAGGTATTATATATATTGTCAATTACATTATTAATAAAAAATACTACTGGTAAATTTATATTCCAATACTACTTAAAATTATCTACTACTTTTCGCCTATAAATCTCCACGTAGCTTATTGCCCGCGGAAGCAAAACTTGCCAGTTGCATTACATCGCACAAAACAATATAATGGTTTTACATAGTGGAATGTAAAGGTAGTATTTTTAATGAATAATCTCTTTAATAGAAACATTTTGGATATCCGCCACCGCCACCATCAGATAAAAGGGCACCGCGAACACCATAAAATAGACATATCTGAAATCTGTCGCCACAGGCGTTGCCACCATAACCGTCAGATAGAGAGCAAAACTCGGAAGATAAGACACCAGTTTTCTCTTCTCATCCCTCGCAAAGGCATTGCCGATACAGAATAGCAGGACATAAAAGGCAACACCCATACTCCACAAAAGCCCATAAATCGGCACCATCCCACCAAGTTTCAACGCAATTTCCTTCGTCTTCACCACAATCGGCCCGCCAATCAGCGGCGTATGCGACACGCCAAGCTCAGTCGCGCTAATTCCTTCGCCCTCGGCAACAAGATAAAAAGAATCCGGATACCAGTATCCGTAAGTCTGGTTGATATATGCCTTCATATAGTCTCCCGGATAAGCCAATCCCAGTTGTGCCCAGAGTTTCAGATATTCTCCCTTATGTGCTGCCAGATACTCCTGGTTCCCGGCACGCACCAACTCCTTCATATTATCGGCAAAAGTCGGGTTATACAGTTCCTTGATATATGTCGTATCAATCACATTTTCAATTAATTCTCTTTGCTCCTCGCTCAATTCCCTGTCATTACACAGAACTGCCGCAATTTGCTGAGTAGGGATAGACAACGACTCAATCAAATCCGGCTGCATGACGTGCAATGCATTCATGACAGGATATTTTACGATAACCACCATAAGCAGGATACTCCCAAGGGCCGGAAACATTGTCTTTGCCTCCCTGCGGTAATAAAAAAGCAGAAACGGCATACAGAACAGAAAGCCGTACCAACCGTTAGAGCGCAACAGGCACACCATAGTGCCCGAAAAAATAAACATCGCCAACTCCCGTGGCCCGGTCTGCTTCATCATGCGCAAGATGGAACAGCTAAACAAAAGCACCACTGCCGCAAAAGGAATATCTTTCCACACAGTGACAGAAAAAACAGCATGATAGGGAACAAACGAATAGAACAGCGCAATCAATATCATAATGCCCTGCCTGATATGGAATATTTCCAATGTCTTGAGAAAATAAAAGATGCTGAAAGCCAGAAAGCACATCTGGAAAAAGGTATAAAAAGAAACAGCAACTACCATATTGGAAGAAACCGCGTACCCAATATGGTAAAATAATGAAAAAATCATCGTATGCACAAAAGGATGATGATTATTGTACCCAATCAGTCTAAGCACCTGCTCCAACTGGTTGATACTGTCAGGCGTCATAATCCCCGGATACTGGTATAAAAAATAAGGAAGCCAACAGATAAGACAGAAAAGATAGCAGTACAGAGAAAGCCTTTTTATCCCCTGTCTGCCTTCCGGCATATACAGAATCCTTTTTAATGTTTCTTTATCCCCGCTATAGGAAAAAAGGAACAATAACAGTTTATAGAAGCAAATAAAAAAGCCAAGAAAAACAGACGACAAGACAATTAACTGGTAAAACTTGTTCGTCAATGTCTCAATATAACGCGGATAATCTACCGCCATATAAAATATGGTATACAAAACTGACAAAACAATAGCCGTATACCTTACGTTTTTCGCATATGCAAAAGGCTTGAGAGAAAGCCGGACGCTGATATTTCGATACAGGAAAAAGGCCAGCATGAAAACCACCCCAACCAGAATATTGCCAGGCTCCATTCTTCCCGCCTTCATAAAAGCCCACGCCGTGAAAAGGCTTTCGATACTATTTAGGATAATCAGAATCTTAGCGTTTGCTCTCATGGCGGGCTCCTGTCATCAAATTTCATTATAATAAATTTTGTTTTTCAGTCTTATCATATCTGATTGTGAAAAGATTGTCAATAAAACTGCAATTCATCAGGTAATGTGCGATTCCGTCATTGTTATTGTCCCCAATGACCTCATCCGCCGCCATTTTGACCGCTTCCACCGCATTGCCCATTGCGATGCCCTTCCCGCAAAGCTTAAGCATCCCTATATCCGCATAATCATCACCAAAAGCTATGGTTTCTTCCGGTGTTATGCCGCATATACCGCACATATGTAAAATAGCGCTTTCTTTTGTAACAGATTTCTTCGTAAACTTATACCAGTCCCCATCCGAAAATTTTACACTGTCACAATCATCCAGCGTCTCCTGCAATTTCACTGCTATGGCAGGGTCAGGTATCTCCACGCACATCTTTAACGCACATTCTGTAAACTCCTTGAAGTCTGTGTAAACTGTACTGTGCCACCCTTTATACTGGTTGGGGTCACTGCTATACTGTTTCGGCTCTCCTTTATAGTTCCAGTAATGCTTTTCCACCGTATCGATTGTGATTAAACAGTCTATGCCGCATATATCCCTGGCTGTCTGAATCATATCTGTTGTTTCTTCTTCTGTAAATCCGGCTTCATAAATATATGTGCCGTTATATTTCACTAGGGCTCCCCCACTGGAAATAATGATATCCGGCCTAAGTTCATCAATAAAGACCAATGAACTTTGTTCGCTTCTGGAAGTAGATATTCCTATCCTCATTCCTTTTTCTCTGCACGCCTTGAGCGCCTGCAACGTAAAATCAGAAATGGTTTTATCACTGCGCAGTAATGTGTCGTCTAAATCGAATAGTAATAGTTGGTATTTCATATACTCCCCCATGCAATGGATGTGCCACACTTCTCTATTTAAAACCGTTTTCTATAGTGTCCTCCGCCTAAAAACTCTATAAATCCTTTATCTCTTAAGAACTGCAACTGCTGACGGATTTTCGCCTCAATATTGTGGTTATTTATATGTTGTCGTCGTAAGGTCTCAGTATATGTATACATATCCTGCAAACAAAATTCATCTGATTGTATATCCTGAACACAATTCAATACATCAAACAGCCATGACCTTGCGCTCATATTCTGAATTTCCAACTTTTTTATCCTGGTATAGTTTTCTACCACTTCGCTGATAGATGAAACTATCCCATTTTTAATCATGCCTATTCTCCCATCATCCGGAATTTCAGAATATAAAATATTGCACCCCACCCATCCTGCCCGACGCGCTGTAGACGAAAGCGGTTTTCTTTTTTCTATTATCTCCGGAATAAAGAAAAATTTCGGAACAAAAATTAAATCTGTCACGTCATAATCTGCAGAATAACGCATAATAAATAGCCCTGGATTCGTAAAGCTTGTTATCCTTTCCATCATTGTCGAGTAAGCGCCATTATTAATCTTTTTACCAATTTTTCTTTCTGTGCTTTTTAATTCAAATATTTCCTGACAATTATCACATTTCATATCAGCAACCGGAAGATTGTTCTTTAATTTAAAAATATGTGGATTTCCACAACACGGACAAAACATATTTTGCCCAATCCAGTTTTCACTCATCACCCTTATTTTTTGAGTTTTACTTTTATATTTCTCACCTAACGTTTCATCAAAGTGTAAATTTATCAAAAATACCGCACACTCCTTTTTCTTCTATAGACTATATCCGCTTTCGCCTTACCCTCAGTGAATAAAGAGTATCAATTGAAAACTTTAGGTGTGTCTCTTAATTAGAAATAATACCTTTGTCAAAATATTTTTTACATCACACATACAAGCATCTACATTATCCATATTGCTTTGAACCATATTATACCCCTAATACCCTCAAATGTTAAGCCAAAAAAACTCCGCAGGAAATTCCTGCGGAGCCCATATACTTGAAATTTTGTATTTCGCTTGTAATTATCTCTTGGAAAACTGCGGTGCACGTCTCGCTGCCTTGAGGCCGTACTTCTTCCTCTCTTTCATACGAGGGTCTCTTGTCAAATATCCTGCCTTCTTCAAAGTCGGTCTATACTCAACATCTGCCTGGAGCAAAGCTCTGGCAATACCATGCCTGATTGCGCCTGCCTGGCCTGTATATCCGCCGCCTTTTACAGTGATTATCGCATCGAATTTATCTAAAGTGTCTGTCGCTGCCAGGGGCTGACGAACAATCACTTTCAGTGTCTCTACACCAAAATAATCGTCAATATCTTTCTTATTAACCGTAATCTGACCTTTACCCGGTACTAAATATACTCTGGCAATGGATTTCTTTCTTCTGCCAGTACCATAATATTTTGCTTCTGATTTAGCTGACTTAGCCATTATTGTTTTCTCCTTTCAGTCCCTGTGAATTAAAATGTTAATACTTCCGGCTTCTGTGCTGCCTGCTTATGCTCAGGCCCTACATATACATGAAGCTTCGTGTACATTTGTCTTCCCAAAGGTCCTTTTGGAAGCATGCCTTTTACTGCGTGCTCTATAACTCTCTCAGGATGTTTCTTCATCATTTCTTTTAAGGTAGTCTCTTTCATGCCGCCTACATAATTTGAATGATGATAATAAATCTTCTGCTCTAATTTCTTGCCTGTCACTTTCACCTTCTCGGCATTGACGATAATCACATAATCGCCCGTATCCATGTGCGGTGTGAAGATTGGTTTATTCTTGCCTCGAAGCACCTTAGCAACCTCAGATGCCAAACGGCCAAGTGTCATATCTGTCGCGTCAACTACATACCATTTTCTCTCGATTGTAGCCGGGCTTGCCATAAAAGTCTTCATTATATTACCTCCATACTAACAATTGTCTTTCGACTGTCTGTGTTGTCCTTCCGGTTCTTCGTGCGGATGTCCGGCCACACTCATTAACTTTCGTAACAACGTATTTCATATTGTTGCATACACTGCAAAATCTTATATTCAAAATGCATCGCCGGGGCTTTGGCTCAGCATTTTTAAGCACTGCCACAGTTATTTATTATATTATACGCTCCCACGCGTGTCAACATCTTTTACCTGAAAAAAGCAAATACAGAGACCTTTTACTCAATAATATACTCAATTTTAATGAGCGTAAGCCCACAGGCAGGCGCGGTAGGCCCGGCGGCCTGACGGTCTTTGGCTGCCAGGATTGTTTCCACCTCTTCGGGGGGAATATGCCCCCTCCCCACCTCCATCAGTGTACCCGCTATGATACGCACCATATTATAAAGAAAACCACGTCCCGTCACACGGATGACAATGTCTCCGCCCGTCCTGCTTTCCAATATTTCTATGGAATCAATCTGTCTCACCGTAGTTTCCGCCTGGGTCTGCACACTGCAGAAACTCTTAAAATCATGTGTTCCTGTCAGATACTGCGCCCCCTGGGACATCAAGCACACATCCAACGGTACATAAGTGAAATAAGAATAAAACCTCTTTATCGGCATTGGAAAAGGAGCACAGTAAATCCGGTATTCATAGGTCTTATGGCTGGGACAATGACGGGGATGGAAATCCCTGTCCACCTCCTGGGATTTCTGAATCCTGATATCTTCCGGCAGGCTGCGGTTTAAGGCATATGATATCTTGTCCGCCGGAATCGGGCTTTCAGTGTCAAAAACAGCCACATTCCCCATGGCATGGACGCCTGCGTCCGTCCTGCTCGCGCCAGTCACTTCTATCTTCTCCCCCAGAAGCGCCGACAGACATCTGTTCAGTACCCCTTCCACGGTCTCCCCATTCGGCTGTATCTGCCATCCATGATAGGATGTCCCATCATAGGCAACTGTCAGCATAACCCGCTTCATATCCATCTCCGTTCCGGAACGTTTACTCGATAGAGCCGCACCTTGCCGGTACGAAATCGCAAATCATAAATTTGCATCTGCCATCAAACAAATTTGTGACGCTCCTGCACAAATTGTATGACCATTTACATTCTAATCCTACAAATAAATCCGAATACAGACACACACCGCAAAATATGCCGCAAGCACTCCGTAGGCAATCCTGTCGCGCCCCGCATATTTTAACGGCTTCATCTTCGTCCTGTGTTCCCCGCCCCGGTAGCATCTTGCCTCCATCGCCATAGCCAGGTCGTTGGCCCGGCGGAACGCAGAGATAAACAACGGCACGAGAAGAGGCACCATAGCCTTGGCCTTCTTAATCAGGTTCCCACTCTCGAAGTCCGCTCCACGGGCAATCTGCGCCTTCATTATCTTATCGGTCTCCTCAAGAAGAATCGGAATGAAGCGGAGGGCTATTGACATCATCATTGCCACCTCATGTACCGGAACTTTAAACACTTTAAGCGGCTTCATAAGCTTCTCCATGCCGTCTGTCAGACTGTTGGGCGTAGTTGTCAAGGTCATAACCGATGAGCCAACGATAAGAAATGACAGACGTACCGCCATCATAACAGCAATATGCAGTCCCTCTTTCGTAATCTTAAGCTTCCATATTGACACCAACACTTCACCCGGCGTCAGAAACAAGTTAAACACTACCGTGATAAGCAGAATAAAAACTATGGCTTTCATTCCTTTTACCATATATCTAAAAGGTACTCTGGACAGTTTAATCATGGTCGCAAGAAAAACAGCGGCCACAATATAGCCTATCCAGCTTTTGACAACAAAGAGCGACACGATAAAGCAGATGGTCGCAGTCAGCTTCACTCTCGGGTCCAATTTGTGTATGACGGAATCCGCCTGATAATACTGGCCCAGTGTAATATCTCGTATCATAATCTATCCCTTTCAAAATCCTGCATCTTTCCATCCTCCAGGACACTTTCTGGAGACTTTACTTCCCAAGTATACCAAGAATTGCCTCTTTTGCTTCCATAATTGTGGTAACATCCGTCCGAACAGGCATACCATTCCCACGCAGCGACTGCATGATATAAGTTACCTGCGGTGCTGCGAGCCCAACCTCTTCCAATTCACGGTAATGTTTAAAAACTTCCTTCGGCGTATCATCATACATTACACTGCCTTTATTCATAACAATAATACGCTCCACATATTTCGCCACATCTTCCATGCTATGGGAAACAAGAATCACGGTAATTCCCGTCTCCTCTTTCAACTTAGCAATCTGGTCCAGTATTTCATCCCTGCCCTTAGGGTCCAACCCCGCCGTAGGCTCATCTAACACCAACACATCCGGTTTCATGGCAAGAACCCCTGCGATTGCAACTCTTCTCTTCTGTCCGCCAGACAAGTCAAAAGGCGACTGATAAAAATATTCGTCCTCCAATCCCACCTGCTTCAGCGCTGCATAAGCCCGCAGTTCCGTTTCCTGTCTGGACAGTCCCAGATTCTTCGGCCCGAAACAAACATCTGTGAATACATCCATTTCAAAAAGTTGATGCTCCGGATATTGGAATACAAGGCCTACTTTGCTGCGCAGTTTCTTCTTATTATAATCATCCCCATGAATGTCTTCACCGTTAAAATAAATGCTGCCGCCGGTAGGCTTTATCAAACCGTTCAGGTGCTGCACCAACGTCGATTTACCCGAACCTGTATGCCCAATCAGACCGATAAACTGTCCGTCAGGAATCACCAGGTTTACATCTTTCAAGGCATGTACTGCCAGTGATGTATCGCCGCCATATACATAATCTACATGATTTAATATAATTGGCATTTTATAACCATGCTCCCTTCTCAACATGCAACTTTACAGTTAAAAGTATGCAATTCTTTCAGCTTTCACTCTCATTTCTACGTTGCATTGCCACAGCCTTGCCCGGATAGCATATTCCACATCTATTGACGCTACACGATAGAACCGGCCGCTCCATAAATCCCCGTAAGCGCCTTCGTAAGCTCATCCACTGTCAGAATGCCGTCCGGCAAATCAAGGCCATTTTTCCGCAGCTCATAGGCAAGCAGAGTCACCTGGGGCACATCCAACCGCAATTCTTTGAGCTTCTCCACCTGGGAAAAGATTTCCCTAGGCGACCCCTGCATGGCAATTTTCCCCTTATCCATAACAAAAACCTTATCCGCATGAATAATTTCTTCCATATAATGTGTAATCAGCACCACAGTGATGCCCTCCACATCATTAAGCGCCCGCACTGCGCGCACCACTTCTTTGCGTCCATTGGGGTCAAGCATCGCCGTCGGCTCATCCAGGATAATGCACTTTGGATGCATCGCAATCACCCCTGCGATAGACACGCGCTGTTTCTGCCCGCCGGAGAGCTTATTCGGTGAAAACTTACGGTACTCATACATACCGACTGCTTTCAGGCTTTCCTTCACACGCTCCCAAATCTCTTCCGTCGGCACGCCCATATTTTCTGGGCCAAACCCCACATCCTCCTCGACTACCTGTCCGATAATCTGATTGTCAGGGTTCTGGAACACCATGCCTGCTTCCTGCCTGATATTCCACAAGTCTTTCTCGTCCTGCGTGTCCATCCCGTCTACCCAAACAGTTCCTTCCGTAGGGTAGAGAATCGCATTGATATGCTTGGCAAGAGTAGACTTTCCCGAACCGTTATGCCCAAGTATGGCCACGAAGTCACCCTGCTTTACATCCAGCTCCACTTCATCCACCGCACGGGTGATTCCTTCTACGTTGCCTTCCTCATCGCGCCTGATATATTCAAATACCAACTTTTCAGTCTTTATAATTCCCATCTATAATACAAATCTCCTATATCTTGGCCGCCACAGCCCGCACCCTGTCATGTATTCTACCACATTTGCCAACCTATGACGGTAATCTTTTCCCCGCTTATTGTACTAAATAATATTATAAAACACAAGTCAATCTCTGCGTTTTATGGTATACTGTTTAAACTGAGGGCGTCCTTATGCCGCCAGCCTACACAATGCACAGAGAGGAAAGAACATAAATGTCACAAAATATACCTTCAAACAATACAACCCATACCTTAAAAAATATATTGCGTGTTGCCGCTAAGCCGCTCTTTTTTATACTCTTCCTGATTCTTGTCTGTTCTTTTCTGGCACATTACCTGACAGACTCGGAAACCTTAGAAGAATATGCACGTAACAACCCGAAGTCTCCTTATGAAAACAATATGCAAACATCCCCCAATACCGATGAACCGGATACATCAGGCAAAGCGGAAAGTATTTCCGGCTCCCAAAACACCACCGTCGGGCACAATGAAACAACAGAAAAGTCAAATACCGATGCGCAAACTTCTTCAGACGATGCACCTGCCACAGACTACAACAATGAAAACCATGCAGCCTCAAATAGCGAGCCTGATACGGACATGGAACCGATTGCAACAGACAAGTCATCCGCATATAATATGCAAGAGAGCACTGTCCAGGAGGACAATCTTATGGAAGCAAATGCGGAGCGTACGACTTATCAACCCGGTTTTTACTATGAACCTTTGAGTGAAAGTATCAAGGAAAAAATCACCGGTATCTCCTATCCCGAAACCGGCTGTACAGTTCCTTATGAGGATTTAAATTACGTAGGGCTTCTCTATATCGACTTTAACGGCGACAAACAGACAGGAGAACTTATCTGCCACAAAGAGATTGCACAGGATATGGTAGAAATTTTCTACGAATTGTATCAGAATCAATACCAGATTGAGCGGATACGGCTCATAGATGAGTACAGCGGCGACGACACAGCGTCCATGTCGGACAACAATACATCCTGCTTTAATTACAGAGTTGTAGACGGCACGACAAGCCTGTCCAAACATGCCCTTGGCTGTGCCATTGACATCAACCCGTTCTACAATCCCTATGTCGTGTTCAATAAAGACGGGAGCGGCGAGACATATATCTCTCCCAAAGGAAGCGAAATTTATGCCGACCGTTCCGTAGATTTTCCTTATAAAATCGATGAAAATGACTTATGCTACAAATTGTTCACAGAGCATGGTTTCACTTGGGGAGGACACTGGAACTCCTGCAAAGATTACCAACATTTCCAAATCGTCTTCTAAAAAACAGATAAAATCATCCGTAAAAAAACCCTGCTGCCTAAGCAGCAGGAGTTTTTTACGGCTTACACTGGATTCCACATTGACACGGCGCATCCCATAATTTCTTTAACGCGGCATCCGCCTTACATAATGATACCGATACGCCGCCTAATTCCTGAGTAGTCAGGCAGCTTCCACAAAAACCATCATAGACATGGATATTTCTTGATTCCAGATACTCTGTTACATCTTTATAGAACAAAGATAATTCCATCATCGTAGTGGAACCCAGCCCGTTAATAAATAACAAAGCCTCTTCTTCCGGTTCATAAGGAAAATCCTCAACCAAAATATCACATACAAGACGTGCTAAGTCCTTTGACGTCTGCATAGGGATTCTGCTTGCTCCGCCGCCTTCTCCATGAACGCCCATGCCAAGTTCAATTTCTGTCTCCGGCAAAGAAACCATATCCAGCCCCGTAAGCGGGTGAGTGCATTTTGTGAAAGCCACGCTGTATGTCCGCGTCGCATCCCTGACCTTTTCAAACAAAGAGACGGCATCTTCTATGCTTCCTCCATTCTCCAGGAAAGCCCCCACAATCTTTGTGTAAAAAAGCATTCCTCCCATGCCTCTCCGCTCTTCTTCCATCCCCTTCGGGGCAGATGCAATGTCGTCATAAAACAAAACCTTATGCACATCTATGCCTTTCTCCACTGCCTCCGCATATGCCAGATTTGCATTCAGTACATCCCCTGCATGATTTTGCACTGCAAGTAAAATCGGGCTTCCGTCATCAATGTACTCCAACGCCTCTAAGATTTTGTCGTTGGAAGGAGCCGTGAATACATCTCCTACAATGTTCATATCTAACATCCCGGGGCCAACCCATCCTATGACTGCCGGTTCATGGCCTGCGCCGTTTCCCAGGACAAATTTCACTTTGCCCTTTTCTTTCTTTTGTTTCCGGACAACCATATGGGTGTTTGGAACTAATTCAATAATATTTTTATTTGCCATCGCGTAACCTTGCAAAGCTTCGTTGACCAAATCATCAGGACAATTGATTAATTTTTTCATGATTATAACCCCGCCTTTCCTTTTTCATATCAGCCTATATTTCCTTGAACGAAAAATTCACTCATAGCCTTAACCATAATCGCCATGGAAGTAGCTCCCGCATCCCGGTGTCCTAATGACTTTTCCTTTAAGAACTTTGCTCTTCCCTTTCGTGCGACCATATCTACGGTGGCCTGCGCCCCTTTTTCAGCACATTCGGCTGCCGCTTCCAAAGCTTGCCTTAAATCAAGTCCGTCCTTGGCGCTTTCTGACAAAGAGTCGGCTGCCGGGCTTAAAGCGTCCACCAGTGTCTTCTGCCCTTCTTTTACGTCTGCCGCTAATTTTATCTTTTGCAGCCCCTGCCAAAACATCCCGGCAACCGTCTCCGGATTTAAAGCCTCTCTGCCTTCGCTCTCCTTGGCAAACGTCTTAAACAGCGTTCCATAAATCGGGCCGATTGCCCCTCCCATATTAGACGCCAACGCCGTCCCCATGGCTGAAAATTTTTCTGCAATCGTGCCGTCGCAATTAAGCAAAGCCTTCTTGGCGTTTTTCCAGCCACGCGTCATTGTAATGCCATGGTCGCCGTCCCCGACGACAGAATCCAATTCACATAAATAAGGCTCATTTTCTATAATCCTGTCGGCCACAAATACAAATAAATCCGTAATATCTTTGCTACTTAATTCCATGCCTCACCGTAATCCTTTCTGCCGATTAACAAACCGGCTGCCGCCCGTCTGGTTTCTGCACCGGAAAGTACACCGTATAGCGCTCTTTTCCAATATCTTTAATCGGCTTTAAATAAAATCCCCTCTGTTGGTTTACCGTCTTATAGCCAGGCATCCATTGAATCCACTGACGCTCATGGCAAGCTTTTATCAATGTTTCAGGATGCCTGACATCTCCAAATAAAGTCCTTTCTTCCGAAACCAACCCGGCCAATAAAACCGGCCCATCCAAGAATGCAACCGTATCCTTTTCATCCGGAAGCGGCCAACAGGTAATTCCTTTCGGAATCGTAAGCACAATAACATCCTCGCCCCACTGCCTTGTCACAACGGCAAACTGTTCCTCTATCGTATAATCCACCCGTTCACCATTTACCGCGATTTCTACATTTCCCTTTGCCCACCAGGGGATTCTGAATTTCATGGGGAATGTAACTGGTTGTTTTGCCCATACTTCAAAGTTTATTTTACTGTAACCCGGCCTATCCTCAAAAGCCATCGCGATGTCTTTGATTTCAATACAGTCCCCGCTCAAATCAAAGTTTGTCTGCTGAATCCTTATCCGTGTTCCTTGAAACTCAGTGTTTAACACAGAGGGCATATACTGCGCAACTGTCAGCTCCCGGTCGTTTTTGTAATAAATAAATTCCCGGTATCTGGCGTTAGCCTGTACCAAAGTGCAATGGCAGCACCAGAAATCTTCTGTCTTGGAGCCCCACTTTTTCTGCGAACCGGCAGCTAACGGAAGGAAATATGCCACAATTCCCGTGTCCGGAACCGGCGGGTCACAGACAGTATCCTGGCTTCTTGCCTGCCAGAAGCCCTGCGCAAATAAACCATTTTCAATATTCTGCTCTATATAATCCAGATAAACCGCCTCACCTGTCCACCGGAACAGATAATCGGCTAGGCGAATCATGTTATATACAGTGCAGTGTTCCTGGTTTAGTTCACTTAAACGGGCGGATTGCTTCATCATAGGCGTCCATATTTCACCGTTTGTCTGGCCGCCTGTCGCAAATGTTCCCCGTTTAGTCACTGCAAGCTCCCAATAATTCTCCACAATTATGCGGTAGCGCTCCTCCCCCGTCACCTCATATGCCCGTGCGCATCCATGTATTTCTGGAATCGTAGTGTTTGCATGCATGTTGGTCAGTACATCTTCTCCCCGGTAAACAGGCGTGGTTAGCTTTGGCCGTTCATACCGTTTCATCAGCTCCAAATGCCTTTCATCCCTTGTAACAGCATACAGGTCTGCCCATAGTTCCATGATTCCCCCAGTTTCTTCAATATCCATCATCATATCCATAGTTTCCCGGCTGATATCATCTGTAAATCTTAAAAACCAATCTGCGCATCTTATTATAATGTCCAACGCCTGTTCGTTACCCGCAAACTGGTACATGTCCAAAAGCCCCATCATCGTTTTGTGGCAGACATACTGCGGCGCCCAAAAATGCTGCCCCTTCTTCACGCCGTAAAGATACTTCTCGGGAATTGAAAACGCCCATTCCCCTCCGTTCGCTTCCTGGCACCTTGCAATCTCGGAAACAATATAATCCGCCTTTGCTTTCAATTCCATATGCGAAGTTTCCTGGTATATTCTGGCGGCGGCGCTGAGCCAATGTCCCGTAAAAGTTCCCCGTATCTGGCTTAAAGGACTGTCCCATCCCCAATGCACATCTGTGAGCTTATAGTTCAGCCTGCCGTTCAGTCCAGCCTCCGTATAATATGGAAACAGCAGATTCTCCGTCTTTAACTCCATAAGGTATTGTATGTCCCTGTCTCTCTTTTCATAAGCAGTTCCTGGCAGCAGCTTGACTGCCTGAATTAATTCCTGGTATACCGGACCCATTTGCATTACCACTCCTTCCATTAATTTTTCCAATGGCTGTAAACTTATTCTTCTTTGATAATCTGTAAAATCTCCCTGACGGTTTCTTCCACATCCTCTGACTGCCAAACATTGCGCCCAAACATAAAACCATCAATCTCTTGTCTTGCCATCTCCCTCAGCTGTTTTCTAAATTCTTCCCTATCCTCGTTCTTCTGCCCGCCTAACATATAGATTGGCAGCTTTAATGTAGCCGAAATCTCTTTCACAATGTTTGAATCCGGGATGTAGGGGATTTTCAGGGCATCCACCCCCAACTCCATAGCAATACGGCACCCCCGCATCAATTCGGCTTCTCTGGTAACGGGATTCGCAAAATCCCTGTTACCGTAAAACATAATTTCAGCCAAGGTATTTATCCCATGCTTGGCGCCATAGGCGGTAAACCGCTCCACATCCCGGCAGTTTCTGTATAACTGTCTGTTATCCTCATAAAGATTCAAAAACATTTTAAAGCAATTCGGCTCTATAATCTCCGTCTCCTCCGGTTTCACAATGACTTCCCTCTGGTCTAAACAGGAATTTCCTCCCTCTCCTTTCACCGAAACATAATCAACCAACACAAGTCTTGTTTTATCTGCAAGGTCAATCCCTAGTTTCCCTGCCTGCCGAAACACTCCCAAAGAAGCAATTAGCCCGTCTATCCCCGGATTTGCAGATATAATATTTAAAATGTCAAACGGTCTTTCCAAACCCTCCAGGCCCGGAAAAGACAACCCATGGTCAACTGCAATAAATAGTTCTTTTTGCTTTGATACGTTCTGTATGATTTGAGAAACCATATTTTTTCCTTCCTCACTGTATAAAAAATTATTTTTCTACACCCTTTACCACAAGTCCTGCAATGAAATAACGTTGGCAGAAATAGTACAGCACAAGGCACGGTATCACCGTTATAATCGCCGCACACATCTGCATCGGCATCATGGACTGTACATCCTGTGAACCCTTCAAATACATCAGGGCAAAAGCCGCCGTCCGTTTGGACTCCTTGGTAATATAAATCAACGGACCGAAGAAATCATTCCAATGGAACATAAATATATAAATTGCCGATGTCGCCAAAGCCGGCTTGGACAACGGAAGGTAAATATTCCAGAAAATCCGAAACCTGCTGCACCCGTCTATTTTAGCGGCCTCAGCCAACTCCGTTGGGATTCCGAGAAAAAACTGCCTCATCAGGAATATCTGAAAGGCATCCCCGAAAAATGCAGGCAACCACAGAGGCGCCATGGTTCCGTACAATCCTAAGTATTTGAACAAAATAAACCTGGGATAGAAAATTACCTCTTTCGGCAGCATCATCGTTGCAAGCACCAATATGAATAATATATTTTTATATTTCCATTTTTGCGTCGCAAATGCATATGCCACCATAGTACAGGAAATCAAATATCCTGCCAGGTTTACAGCCGTCAGCCACACAGAATTTAAAATATACTTTTGGAACCCAAATTCTTCAAACAGCCTCCTGAAGTTTTCCAACGTAGGTTCTTTCGGAATCCACTGCATCGGCTGAATGAAAACTGCGCCCGGCTTTTTAAATGCTGTCGAAATCATCCAGAAAAACGGAAGCAAAAATATGACAGAGCATACAATCAGGCAGCTATAAATAGCGATTTTCGCGCCAGTTGAATTGACTTCACCCGGCCGGGTAGTGTGCTTTCTCATAATATATCACCTCCTTCTTTGCTGTCATAGTAGACATGGCCGCCGGTAAGCTTTAATGTGATGAATGTCAGGATAAAAATAACGACAAATAAAATCCAGGCCTGCGCACATGCTTCTCCCATCTTATGCCACACAAATGCATTGTTGTAAATATAATACGCATAGAAGTTCGTCGCATTATTCGGCCCTCCCTGCGTCATAACAAAGGCCTGCGTAAATGTCTGAAGCGCATTGATAATTCCTGTCAGAAGTGTAAAAAGCAGGACTGGGCTCATGCCCGGAAGCGTAATCTTAATCAGCCTATTCCAAAAGTTTGCCCCATCAATACTGGCCGCCTCATAAAGTTCTGTGGAAATACTCTGCAGGGACGCTAAGTAAATTACAATATTGCTTCCAATTCCCCATAATGACATAATCACAACCGAAGGCAACGCCCAATTCTCATCATAAACCCAACCAGGACCTTGGATTCCGAATATCCGCAGGAAGCTATTGATGATACCATAATCCGGATTATATATCCACAGCCAGACAATCGCCACAACTACTCCGGATACGATAGCCGGAAGATAGAAAATCGTCCGGAACATTTTCATTCCCCTCAAATTGTTATTCAAAAGCATCGCCACGAAAATAGAAAGTACAATATTGAGCGGAACGGACAGCGTAGTGTAGGAAAGCGTCACCTTCATAGATTTATAAAACAACGAATCGTTGAAAATTGTTTTATAATTTACCAATCCGACCCAATCGGGGTCAGACAAAATATTCCAATCTGTAAAACTGATATGGAGAGAAATCGCCATCGGTATTAAAGTCAAAAAAATAAATCCCAGAATCCATGGAGCCGCAAAAACAAAAAACCACAATGTATCTGCTGTTTTTGCTTTCATTTTTAATTTTATCAAATCACCAACCTCCTATTAATCAATGACCCCGCTGCAAGCAACGGGGTATCAGCATCATATCCCGAGGATTCTTCTGAAGGCTTATTCTTTAGCTAGCATCTCTTCTAACTGTGTTTGAACCCGCTCCGCACATTCCTCCGGCGTAATTTTAGCGCTCAGCAATTCTTCAAATGCAGGCTTTAATACTTTTGTCATCATTTCTTCCCAGTTTGTCAGCATTGCGTATCCGTTAGTCGCATAATCAATAGAAGAAACCCTAAGCGCATGATTCTCCGGCAGGCCCTCTCCTTTCAGGTTTTCCTCAGAAGACGCAATTTCTTTGTTGATTACTGTAATCAGTCCGAGCTGTGATAAAATCTGCTGTCCTTCATCCTCCTGAAAGAATTTCGCAAAAGCATACGCCAAATCAGGATTCTCTGTTGCCGCATTGACCGCATACCCTGCATAGAAAGCGCTTGTCCTTCTTTCCTTGCCTTCTTTCAAAGGAATATTCGCCATATCCCATTTAAACTCAGTAATGTTTCTTTTAGAAGCAGGCGCCCAGGAGCCGTCAATATCCATGGCCACACGACCTGTATCAAAAGCGCCGCCGGTCAAGTCGCTGTCCTGATAATTGGGTGCCACGCCATATTTATGAACCGCATCCTGAATGAACTGCAAAGCCTCCACTGTCTCCGGACTATTAAACACCACCTTTGTAGGTGCATCCATATCGTCGAAAATATCCCCTCCGAAGCTGTAAATATAAGGGAACCATGTAGCCGGATTCTCTGCGCTGAACACAGTCGCATATTGTGCAGAGCCATCCGGAGCAGTTGTCGTCAATTTCTGCGCCGCCTCCAGCCAATCATCCCAAGTCCATTCGTCTGTCGGATATGCAACCCCGGCTTCGTCAAACAAATCCTTATTATAATAAAGCAGGAATGTATCATGTCCGTTAATGGTCGCTATGTTCTTGCCCTCATACCTAAAGGAATCATACATATTGGTTGCAAACTTATCTGACATATAGAAATCTTCCTCTTCTTCATATCGTTCAGACAAATCCATGAGCAACCCTTCCTTCGCCCACGCTGCAAAGAAGTGTGGATGTCCATAAATTACATCCGGCGCATTTCCTCCTAAAAACATAGTATCAATCTTTTCCCGGTACTTATCAGGAATAAACTCCAGATTAACCTTCGTCCCCGGATACTTCGCTTCAAAGGCCTTAATGACTTCTTCATTTATTTTCTTTTCATCCAAAGAACCCCAGGTAGAAAATGTGATTTCACCCTTCAGTTCTCCTGTCTCCGAAGCTGCTCCGCTATCATCAGCATCAGCTGTATTCGGAGACTCATTCCCTTCACCAGAGCTTTCTCCGCAGCCCACGGCGGACATACTCATAATGCCTGCCAGTAAAAATGCTCCCAATCTTTTAAATTTCATAATGTAACCTCCTATCGTTATTTTGACATCTATTCAAAACAGACTATTCTGTTTGAATCAATTTAAAGAAATTTTTGCGCCAGTTTCTTACTGGTTATCAGCGTGTTAAAATACCTTTTCTGTAAGCATGCCCGCATCACTCTTTCTTTTTCTAGCTCGCCTGCAATACAGACCGACGTAGACGCGTTGCAAATCGCTTCTATCGATACCCCGTTATACAATTCTGATTTGCTCCATTTGATTGGTTCCCCGTTTTCATCAATAAAATATCCGGCAATATCGCCAACCGCATGCAATCTAATCAATTCCTCAAGGTCATCGGAAGAAGCCATTCCCACTTGGAACATAGTGCTTTCTTTCCTGAGGGGACTCGCCCCGATAATATTTACTGTAGCTTTATTTGCCAATTCATAAACCTTTAAAATTCCCTGGTCTTTAATTAAATCATTTTTGCTGTCTAAATTCAGCGAAAAAAACGGAGCATTTAAAAACACCGGTACGCTTCCCATTTTTTCACAGGCAGTTGTAACAATATGCGCCGGGGTAACCATATAATTATTTTCTGAAAAAACACCCCCCGACAGCTGAACAACTTTCAAATTCGGAAATCGGCTGAAAGGAAGCTGCTTTACAAATTCATAAATTCCTTTCCCCCACGAAACCCCCATTATTGCATGGTCTTGCAGCAAAGAATGCACAAATTTCGCCGTATACTGCGCAATCCGCATCATTATCATTTTCTCATCTTCTTCATCTACCACAACACATTCCCGCAGACTGTATTTATCTTTCACTTTTCTTCCCAAATCAACGTCTATTTCTATTGGCATGTCAATATGAAATTGAATAATATTATTGTCAATAGCCGCTTTTAAATACCTCGAGATTTGTATTGGCGTCATATGAAAAATTTCTGCAATATCCTTTTGCTTAATCTGGTCAATGTAGTAAAGCTTAGCAATCTGCGCCAATAAAAAATTATCGTCCATCTACTATTTCGCCTCCTTCTTTGTTATAAATATCATTTTTGTTATTTATAACATAATTTTACCATAACTTTTGGAATTGTCAATAACCTCTCGCTTACACTTTTATCCTTTTATAGCAAAATATACAAAAAACAACATCAGCCGGCCTTAGCGGCATGCTTCCTCTGCATGGGTCTGCACATAAAAGGAACCCCCGGGAAATAATTTCCCGGAGGTTCCTTTTAATATCCTCTAATATTTTTCTACAAATAACAACTGACAGCTTATAATTCAAATACAGACATACTATCGTTCATCTGGTCTGAAATACCCTTCAAGTCATAAGCTTCTTCCGCAATCTCACTGATAATACCACTAATCTCGGTTACGGATGCCGATGTCTCTTCTGTACTTGCCGCATTCTCCTGGGCAATTGCCGACAGGTTCTGTACCGTATCGACTACGCTGCTTCTCGCATCATTAATCTTATTCGTCTTAACAGACACTTCATCAATCACGGTAAGTGACTGCTCTACCTCTTCAATCAAGGATACAACCTGAGCGTCCGTATTGGTAACGTTCTGACTCTGCTGTTCCATCATCTCTTTTACTTCGTTCATCGTCTCAACTGACTTATTGGAATCTTCAATCAGAGACAAGATAATTCTCTCAATCTGCATTGCAGATTCATTGGACTGTTCAGCAAGTTTCTGAATCTGTGCTGCTACCACTGCAAAACCTCTTCCCTGCTCACCTGCACGTGCCGCCTCAATGGATGCATTCAGCGAAAGCAGATTGGTTTCTTCCGCAATATTGGTAATCAGTGCGATAGCTTCCTTAATCTTCTGAGCCGATTCATTTGTAACATTGGTCTGTTCGTAAATAATGTTGATGGCTTCGCCTGTCTGTGTATTGCTATCCTGCAGTTCACGGATTGCTTCGATAACAGTCTCGCCTCTCTCCTTCATCAACTGTGCCTTCTGATTCAGGTTATCAAGTTCACCGGACATCTCTTCAATCATATTACCCATCAAGATAATATTCTCTGTCGCATTCTGTGTCTCCTCTGCCTGTGAACCTGCTCCGATAGCAATCTCATTGACCGCCTTCTCCATCTGTTCTACATGCTCACTCGTAACGCTTGTTCTGTCACGCATCTGGTTGGAAGCATCCAAAAGTGATTTACTCTCTCTGATAACGCCCGAAACAATTCCTGTAAGATTTGTCTGTAACTTCTGGATTGCCCTGCTGATATCGCCAATTTCATCTTTATGTGCCAGCATCTCCTGCCTTACTTCAAAGTTCAGCTTTCCTTCGGAAACCATAAGTACGGAATTAACACCTTCTACCAACCGCTTAGACATCTTACCAACAATAAACATAATCAATGCTGTACATATAAGCATCAAAGCAGCCGTAGCAAGACCAATCAAAATACTAATGGAACGTATTTCTGCCTTAGCTTCCGCACGCGGCATACCGGCAAATACCATACCGACCGCCTCTCCGGTCTCAAAATCAAATAGCGGAATATAGTATCCAAAATACTCATGTTCAGCAACCACCGCATCCGTAGCAAAGAATTCTTCACCCTTGCCCAATACGGTCTCAATCGCCCGCGGCCCTGCTTTCGTACCAAGAATACGCTGTCCATTGGAATCCTTTACGGAAGTCATGTATCTTGTGTCACCGTAGCAAATGGTTACATCAATGTTAGCGCTTTCTTTAATATCGTCCGCCAAATCTACGGTTTGCGAGATGTTGAAATCACCTTTTACAAGCTCATTATTTTCATTCAGCATGTATGGTTCATTGTTCAGCTTCCTGAATGTTGCACGTACCGCAATCGCTGTACCACGCAGGCCATTTCCAATGTTCTTGGTCAAGGCAGCTTCAATTCGCTTGCTGCTTATCATAATAATTACAACACCAAGCACTACAAGCGGTAATACCGCTATCAAAAGGATTTTTTGCTTCATCTTCATCTCATGTTCCTCCACTACCCCTTTTTTATTTTATATACTTTTAATATTATAACATACTTACGGATAAAATCTATATCAAAAATTCTTTTTTAACGTTTTTACTGTAGATTCCATAAATCCAAAATATCGTTTACACCTGACACACCGGATACGGTTTTATGTAAAAGAAAACCCCCGCACTACCGTGCGGGGAAATTATGGCCTACTGAAAATCTTATACCAATTCCAGTACAACCTCCATTGCTGCATCTCCCTTACGAGGGCCGATTTTAATAATTCTTGTATAACCACCGTTACGGCTCGCATACTTCGGACCATACTCGTCGAAAAGCTTTGCCGCCAAGTCTACCTGCTTGGTCCCCTTCTTCCTTCCGGCAGGTGTAGCAGGCACCTCTTTGACAGGGTATAACACCCGTAAAATCTGTCTTCTGGCATGAAGCCTGGAGGGAAGGTCTTTCTTAATCTCCTTCTCTACATTGTCGTATACCGTAACCTTCTTACCGTCTACAACTTCTTTCACTCTCTTGCCGTCTTTGTCCTTGCGGGCTACTTTTGCCATAACCTTGACAGTCTCGAAGTTATCTTTCTCTTTGGCTGCAATCGCAATCAAGTGCTCTGCAATCTTACGCACTTCCTTTGCCCTTGCCTCTGTCGTGATAATCTTACCATTGTACAACAATGCTGTTACCTGATTTCTTAATAATGCTTTTCTCTGGTCAGATGTTCTGCCGAGCTTTCTGTATTTTGCCATAATTGGCTCCTTTCTCACCGGGGAGTTCTCTCCCTCACTATAGTGTACATCCGGCCACGCACTTTGGTCTTACTTACCGAATGCATAAATAATTCCACTCATGAGCTGACGTGTCGGCGCACATCGGTCTTATCCCACACGCCATCCATATGTTTATCAGACTTCGTCGCTAGGATTTAGCTGTAAGCCTAATTCTTTCAGTTTCGCTAAAACTTCCTCCAAAGATTTACGTCCAAGATTACGCACTTTCATCATATCCTCAGATGTCTTGTTGGTAAGTTCCTCCACCGTATTGATACCGGCTCTCTTTAAGCAGTTATAAGAACGGACGGATAACTCCAGTTCGTCAATGCTCATCTCTAAAACTTTTTCTTTCTCGTCGTCTTCCTTCTCCACCATGACTTCCGCAGTCTTAGCGTTCTCGGACAAATCGATGAAAAGGCTTAAGTGTTCGCTCAGTACTTTTGCTGCCAGGCTGACCGCTTCGTCCGGGACAAGCGTTCCGTTCGTATGCACATCCAGTGTCAGCTTATCGTAGTCGGTAATCTGACCAACACGTGTATTTTCTACGGTCACATTGACTCTCTCAACAGGGGTATAAATCGAATCAATGGCAATCACACCAATAGGAAGGTCCTCTGTTTTATTCCTGTCGGAACTTACATATCCCCTACCCTTTGTGATTGTTAATTCCATATATAATTTCGTGTCTTTGCCGCTCAGCGTAGCGATGACTAAATCAGGATTCAAAATCTCAATATCCTGGTCAAACTGAATATCTGACGCCCTGACAATGCCCTCGCCTTCATACTCGATGTACGCGGTCTTAGGTTCATTGGTATCGCTGTTATTCCTAATTGCAAGGCTCTTGATGTTCATGATAATCTCCGTGACATCTTCCTTCACGCCGGGAATTGAACTGAATTCATGTAATACACCTTCGATTTTAACCTGGCTGACTGCCGCACCCGGCAAAGAAGAAAGCATAATTCTTCTAAGAGAATTACCAAGGGTAATACCATAGCCTCTCTCCAAAGGTTCAACTACGAATCTACCATATTTTTTATCTTCTGAGATTTCTGCAACCTCAATATTAGGTCTCTCAAAATCAAACACGCAAATACCCTCCTTTGCGAACATGTCGTTAAACCGCTGCTTTCATTCCATCTTTGATTATTTAGAGTACAGCTCGACGATAAGCATCTCGTTTACCGGAACATCAATCATTTCCCTTGACGGAAGGTGCTTAATTGTACCCTTCATTGCTTCCTGGTCAACTTCCATCCACTCCGGAACAAGTCTTCCTCCGGTCACTTCGAGGATATCTTTATATCTCTGCAGAGATTTTGCATTCTCCCTTACTTCAATCACGTCACCAGCTTTAACCAAATAGGACGGAATCTGAACCGGCTTACCGTTTACAAGGAAGTGTTTATGCCCAACAACCTGCCTTGCTTCTCTTCTGGTTCTGGCAAAACCCATCCTGAAAACTACGCTGTCCAACCTGCACTCCAACATAACCATCAGGTTTTCACCAGTCATGCCTTTCATTCTGTCGGCTTTCTTATAATAATTACGGAAAGGTTTCTCAAGTACACCATAGATAAATTTTGCTTTCTGTTTCTCTCTAAGCTGAAGTCCATATTCACTAATTTTCTTGCCTGCTCTGGCCGATGTTCTGTTGGACTTCTTGTCATAACCTAAATAGGTGGGGTCTAAGTCAAGTGACCTGCATCTTTTTAATACTGGAACTCTGTTTACTGCCATTGTTTTTGGCTCCTCTCATTATCATTTTGTTTACAGTGCCTGTTTTTGTTCCACAAAAGAGGCACCTTCTTCCAAAGTATTGTTTTCATCATATAATCATATCATTTCTTTTCGTCTGACAAGCGCTTCGTACTTGAATTACCTGTGTAAATTCTCGGTACAAAACACTAGACTCTACGACGCTTAGGCGGACGGCATCCGTTATGAGGCACAGGAGTCACGTCACGAATACTTGTCACTTCCAGGCCGCATGCCTGCAGAGCACGGATAGCAGCCTCACGTCCTGAACCCGGTCCCTTCACCATAACATCTACTGTCTTCAAACCATGGATTAAAGCAGCCTTTGCCGCTGTCTCTGCAGCCATCTGTGCTGCATATGGAGTAGATTTCCTTGAACCTCTAAAGCCAAGACCACCAGCACTCGCCCAGCTTAACGCATTACCTTCTGTATCTGTCAAGGTAACAATCGTATTGTTAAAAGAAGACTGGATATGTGCCTGTCCACGTTCAACGTTTTTCTTTACACGCTTTTTTGTCACTTTCTTTGTAACTTTTTTAGCCATAATAAACTAACCTACTTTCTCATATTCTAAACAATTTAGTCTCACATGTTAATCCCAAATTCTTGCTCAGCCCGCAAATTTAGGCACATGCGCAAGTTAGCGTCCGAACTTGTTCGAACAGTGAAAATCTCTCATAGATGGATTTTCATATTACTTCTTCTTGTTTGCCACTGTCCTCTTCGGACCTTTTCTTGTTCTGGCATTGGTCTTTGTATTCTGTCCACGAACAGGAAGACCTTTCCTATGACGGATACCTCTGTAGCATCCGATTTCCTGAAGACGCTTGATATTGAGGGCGATTTCTCTTCTTAAATCACCTTCTACCATATAGTCTCTGTCAATTACTTCTGCGAGTCTCTTTACCTCATCGTCAGTCAGTTCCCTGACACGGGTATCCGGATTCACATTGGCAGCCGCCAGAATCTTATTGGAACTTACTCTGCCAATCCCATAGATATAAGTAAGTCCAATCTCCACACGTTTTTCTCTAGGTAAGTCAACACCTGCAATACGAGCCATTTACGTTTCCTCCATTTTCTCTGCATTTTCCTCAGATTGACGGATATGCCGTTACGAACATATCCACCATCCATAAGCGGAATTTCCCTGCCGGACTCTACCGGGCAGATTCTTCCGCTTTTAACATGCAATCTGTATACTTTGTATACATGACACTAATTGATTGGGGTAGGTTCTACCCAACCGGACCAAGTCATCCAGTCTTTCCAAACACAACTGTTGGTATCAAAAAGTTATCTCCCATAGGCTCTTTCATCTATATTAATCAGCCCCGCTATTCCCGTATATGGAAAAAAGAACGGTGCTGCAGCCGCTCAACAATAATACAAGATAATTTTTAAAAATCATCTTGGAAAATTTCTCCGAAATCATCTTGGAAAATCCCTTAGAAAACTCCATTAAAATTCTCTTTAGAAAGAACCCCTTAACTTAAAACATATTAGGGGATTAACCTTGTACCTGTTTGTGTTTCGGATTCTCACAGATTACTCGAATCTTTCCTTTTCTTTTAATAATCTTGCACTTTTCGCAAATTGGTTTTACTGATGACCTTACTTTCATCTCAAACCCTCCTTTCAAAAAAGACCGTTTTACATTATAACATCAAACCTTTTGTTTTGCAAGCGGTTTTCGTAATCTTTCAAGTCTTTCAAAGCTTATACCCTTCCTTATTTATCACGCCAGATAATTCTGCCTTTGGATAAATCATAGGGCGATAACTCTAAGGTCACCTTATCCCCTGGCAAAATACGGATAAAGTTCTGACGCAGCTTGCCGCTTATATGTGCCAGCACTACATGCCCATTCTCTAATTCAACCTGGAACATGGTATTCGGAAGTTTTTCGATTACTGTCCCTTCAATTTCAATTACATCAGCTTTTGACATTTGCTCCCTCCTGATACATTTTGATTGTTCTCTTGATTTCTAAATCTTCAAATCCGTAAGCCGTTTCCTCCAACCGTGCCTTTTTAATAACCTGAACATGCTTTTTGTTTTTTTTCTTCGGCCTGTCTACCGTTCTATTCCTGCCGTCAGCTAAATATACATATTCGTCTTCTTCCCGTACTATGACATAAATCTCTGTCCGGTCATGCCCTGCTTTCGAAACTGCAAGCATCCCTGTCATATCCTGCTTGGTCGCCATGCAAAACCTGCCTCCCCTTATTCTCCATATTGACATGATTAGAGTTGTTCCGCCTTACGGTATATTTCCAAGTGTCAATATCTCCGGCTCGCCGTCCGTAATCAGTATCGTGTTCTCATAATGTGCAGACAAAGAATGGTCTGCCGAGATAACCGTCCACCCGTCATCAAGCCATTCCACATCGCCTGTTCCCATATTAATCATAGGTTCCACCGCCAAGGTCATCCCCGGGCGCAGCTTGGGACCTCTTCTTCTCTGGGGAAAGTTGGGGATTTGGGGCGGCTCATGCAATGTTCTCCCTATGCCGTGCCCTACCAGGTCCCTCACGATGCCGTATCCGTAAGACGTCACATAGGATGCAATCGCATTGGATATATCATGCAGATGGTTTCCTGCCCTCGCCATCTTAATACCCTCAAAAAAGCTCTGTCTCGTCACATCAATCAGTTTCTGCGCCGCATCGTCGGCCTGCCCTGCCACATGGGTTCTCGCCGCATCGGAATGATAACCTTCATAAATCAATCCGGTATCCAGGCTGACGAGGTCACCCTCCTGTATAATACGGTCTTCCCTGGGAATACCGTGCACAACCTCTTCATTTACAGAGACACATACCGAAGCCGGGTATCCCTGGTAATGCAGGAAATTAGGGGTACAGCCATAACTGCGTATAATTTCCTCACATATCCTGTCTATCTCTTTTGTAGAGATTCCCGGACGGACAATCTTAGCCAATTCATCATGCACCTGGCTAAGCAGTCTGCATGATTTTCTCATTAATTCTATCTCTCTGGGAGATTTAATTGATATAGCCATTCCTTCCTATGCCTCCAGAATCGCCGTAACTGCCTCAAACACTTCCTGCATATCCTTCGTGCCGTCCACTGTCCTCAATACACCTTTGCCGTCATAAAATTCAATCAGGGGCTGTGTCTGTTCATGATATACACTCAGACGCTTCTGAACGGTATCCGCTCTGTCATCATCACGCAATATCAATTTTTCCCCGCATTCGTCACAGACACCCTCTGCCTTAGGCGGTACATACTCAAGATGATATGTGGCCCCACAGGAAACACATGCCCGTCTGCCTCCCATTCTCCTAACAATATTTTCGTCCGGCACATCTACATCAATAGCAAAATCAATTTCATCTCCAAGTTCTGAAAGCGCCTTGTCAAGCACCTGTGCCTGGGGGATATTCCTCGGAAATCCATCCAATACATAACCGGCCTTACAGTCGTCCTTCGCTACTCTGTCAAGAAGAATCTTCACTGTCAGCTCGTCCGGAACAAGAAGACCCTGGTCCATATATTTCTTGGCTTCCATTCCGAGCTCCGTGCCATTTTTGATATTTGCCCTGAAAATATCACCTGTAGAAACATGTGCAATGCCATATTTCTCGGCAATCATTTTCGCTTGTGTACCTTTACCCGCGCCTGGTGCGCCTAACATAATTATCTTCATACTTATTGCCTGCTCCCTTCTTTCATGCCCCAATACATTCCATAACCTGCCACCAATGAAAGTTTCCTCTATTACACTGTCTTTACATGAGGCAGGGGACGCATCAGTTATCCTGTCCGTCCCCACAATACTCATATTAATTAGTCGTTTAAAAATCCTTTATAATTGCGGACTAACATCTGGGATTCAATCTGTTTAATTGTCTCCAGAACAACACTGACAATGATAATCAGGCTAGTCCCACTGAAGGATACGCTTGCGCCGAATATTCCATTAAAGAAATATGGCACGACACATACAATCGTAAGTCCGACTGCACCGATGAAGATGATATAGGTAAGCACCTTATTCAGATAATCACTGGTAGGCTTACCGGGTCTGATACCCGGAATAAATCCACCCTGCTTTTTCATATTTTCAGCAATCTCCAAAGGATTGAAGGTAATCGATGTGTAGAAATATGCAAAAAGGATAACCAATACAATATATATGATTAAACCGACCGAATAAATCGGCTGACTCGGATTGCACCAATAATTAGAATTTAATCCTTTAAGAATTTCTCCCCACACACCTGTGCCGTTGATATTAAAAACAGAACAGATAATCACCGGAATCTGCATCAAAGAAGATGCAAAAATAACCGGAATAACTCCCGAAGTGTTAATTTTCAGTGGAATATTAGTTGACTGCCCGCCAACCGTCTTCCTTCCCTGTATCTTCTTCGCATACTGTACGGGAATCTTGCGTATGCCATCATTGAGGATAATAACAAGCACAACCATCAACACAATAATTGCAATAATGATAATGGCTGCCACTACACCCTTTGCAATAGACCTGCCGAATACAAACTGTTCGAACAACTGCGTAATATCCTGCGGCATACGGGAAAGAATATTGATAGTCAGCACAATGGAAATACCGTTTCCAACGCCGTTTTCTGTAATTCTCTCACCAATCCACATCAGGAAAGCACTTCCTGCGGTCAACGCCACAACAACTGTGATAATATTTATCACATTATATGTCTCAAGAAGCCCCTGACGTCCGAAACCGACTGCCATGGCGCTCGCCTCAACCAAGGCAAGAACCACCGTCACATATCTTGTGATAGATGCAATCTTCTTCCTGCCGTCTGCACCGTCCCGCTGCATCTCTTCCAATTTCGGAATCGAAATCGTCATAAGCTGCATAATAATGGATGACGTGATATACGGCGTAATATTAAGCGCCAGGACGGACATATTCAGAAACGAACCGCCTGTAAAAGCGTTAAAGAAATTAAATGCATCGCCGGTCTGCTGTGCAAACCAGTCTGCAAAGAAACTTCTGTTGATTCCCGGAACGGGAAGCTGTGACCCTAGACGGATCACAACTAACATCATAAATGTAAAAAAAAGTTTCTTCCTTATTTCCTTAATTTTAAACGCATTCTTTAGGGTTGTAAACATTAAATCACCTCTGCTGTTCCACCAAGCGCCTCGATTTTCTCCTTAGCGGATGCGCTGAAAGCATTTACCTTCACATCGAGTTTCTTAGTAAATTCTCCGTTTCCAAGAATCTTAACACCGTCGTAAGGATTCTGCTTATGCCTCTTGATAATCCCTCTTTCAATTAATGCATCTACATCAACCGTTGCACCATTGTCAAATACTTCCAACGCACTCAGATTGACTGCAGCAATATTCTTAGTGTTTCTGCATGTAAAGCCCCTCTTAGGAATACGTCTGTATAACGGCATCTGACCACCTTCAAAACCTGGTCTGGGCGCCCCGGAACGGGCTTTCTGACCTTTGTGTCCTTTGCCGGCTGTCTTACCGTTGCCTGAGCCATGTCCACGGCCTCTTCTAAAATTATCACTGCTTACTGACCCTTTGGCAGGTCTTAAATTTGATAATTCCATTCTGACACCTCCTTTATCTATGCTTCCTCTACTTTGACCATGTGTCTAACTTTCTGAATCTGACCCCTGGTACAAGAATTGTCAGGCAGTTCTACTGTCTGATTAAGTTTCCGAAGTCCCATAGCTGCAACCGTAGCTCTGTTCTTCGGAACCTGGCCAATGGTAGATTTAATCAAAGTAATCTTTAATTTCTTAGCTGCTTCATTGTTTGCTGCCATCTCTTTGCCCTCCTAAATATTCTGACCGGCTTATCTATCAGCCCAAGGCATATAGCCAGGGCTGACGCAAATACAACATACCTGCCGGTAATTTAAGCACGAATCTCCTCTACGGATTTGCCACGGTTCTTAGCTACTTCTTCAGGAGTCTTTAACTGGCTTAAGCCTGCAATCGTAGCGAGTACGACATTCTGCTTATTGTTGGAGCCTAAAGATTTCGTACGGATATTTTTAATTCCTGCAAGCTCACATACGATACGTGCAGGACCGCCTGCGATGATACCAGTACCTTCCGGAGCCCTCTTTAAAAGTACGGAAGCAGAACCGAAGTTTCCAATAAAATCATGTGTGATACTGCTACTGTCATCCAGCGCAACGGAAACCAAATTCTTGATTGCGTCTTCTTTGCCTTTACGGATTGCCTCAGGGATTTCAGTTGCTTTACCTAAGCCTGCACCAACATGACCATTGCTGTCACCGACTACTACAAGAGCCGTGAAGCGCATGTTACGACCACCTTTAACAACCTTGGTAACACGTTTGATTGTTACAACTTTTTCAGTCAATTCTAACTGACTTACATCAATGATTGTACGTCTCATGTGATTTCCCTCCCCCTTCCTAGAATTCTAAGCCAGCTTCTCTGGCCGCATCAGCTAATGCTGCAATCTTACCGTGGTATACATAGCCGCCTCTGTCAAAAACAACTGCCTTGATACCTTTCTCAATTGCTCTCTTACCGATTACTGTTCCCAAATATGCTGCCGCATCAACGTTATTGGTTTTCTCAAGTTCAGCCTTAACAGACTTCTCAAGAGTTGACGCTGAAACTAATGTATTTCCAACCGTATCGTCGATAATTTGAGCATACATATGATTATTACTTCTAAACACGGCCAGACGCGGTCTCTCAGCAGTACCGCTGAAACGGTTACGCAGTCTCTTGTGTTTTTTTACACGAACTTCCTGTCTTGATTTCTTACTAACCATTTTTCAATCCATGCTCCTTTCGATTATTTCTTACCAGTCTTACCAACTTTACGTCTAATTGTTTCATCAGCGTACTTAATACCTTTGCCCTTGTAAGGTTCCGGTCTTCTCTTATCCCTGATTTCAGCCGCAAATTGACCAACTTTTTCTTTATCAATACCCTTAACGATAATCACATTCTGTCCTTCCATGACAGTCTCGATTCCTTCGGGGTCTGTCATCTCAACCGGATGGGAATATCCTAAGTTAAGTGTCAAAGTCTTACCGGATTTGGATGCCCTGTAACCTACACCGTTTACTTCCAGCTTCTTCTCATAGCCGTTCGTAACACCTACAACCATGTTGTTAATCAGTGTTCTTGTAAGGCCATGGAAAGATTTCATCTTCTTCAAGTCGTTAGGTCTGGACACCAAAACCTGGTCGCCCTCCACCTTAATTTCCATCTCTGACGGAAGCACTCTCTCAAGTGTTCCCTTAGGACCTTTTACAGTCACTTTATTATTTTCTGCAACTTCCACAGTAACACCTGCGGGAATCGCGATTGGCATTCTTCCTATACGTGACATGCCCGTACCTCCTGTTTTTATTGTATGAAAAGTTCAATTTTACCCGTTTAAGCTTGCCAAGCAAATCCCCAAACAAAATCAAAAAATCCCCGTTGGAGAATGCTTGCATTCTCCCAAACCAAATTTAGATTTTCTTAGGCGGCGTTCTTCAGACGCCTTAGTAAATCTTTTGGTTTTATTACCAGACAAACGCTAACACTTCGCCGCCTACCTGCAGCTCTCTTGCCTTCTTATCTGTCACAACACCCTGGTTTGTGGAGATAATCGCAACACCAAGTCCACCAAGAACTCTCGGTAAATCTTCCTTACCTGCGTATACACGCAAACCTGGCTTAGAAATTCTCTTGATACCGGAAATAATCTTGTCATTCTTATCCTCACCATATTTTAACGTAATATGGATTGTCTTAAAATTACCGTTATCAACCAAATCGAATTTTCTAATATAACCTTCGTCCAAAAGAATCTGTGCAATAGCCAGTTTCATCTTAGATGAGGGTACATCTACTGTATCATGTTTTGCAATATTTGCATTACGGATTCTTGTAAGCATATCTGCAATCGGATCGCTCATTGTCATGATTTATTTCCTCCCTTCTTACCAGCTTGCTTTCTTTACGCCGGGAATCTGACCTTTATATGCTAACTCACGGAAGCAAATTCTGCAAATTCCGTACTTTCTTAAATAAGCATGTGGACGGCCACAAATTTTGCAGCGGTTGTACGCTCTTGTAGAAAACTTCGGTTTACGCTGCTGTTTTATCTTCATTGCTGTTTTAGCCATGAATTTACCTCCTTTTATTTAGCGAATGGCATGTTAAACAATCTCAATAACTCACGAGCTTCTTCATCTGTCTTAGCGGTAGTAACGATGATAACGTCCATACCTCTTACCTTGTCTATCTTGTCATACTCGATTTCAGGGAAGATAATCTGCTCTTTGATTCCTAACGCATAGTTGCCTCTGCCGTCAAAAGAATTAGGGTTAACGCCTCTAAAGTCACGCACACGGGGCAGCGCAAGGTTTACGAGACGGTCCAAAAACTCATACATTTTATCGCCGCGCAGCGTTGTCTTGCAGCCGATTGCCTGACCTTCTCTGATTTTGAAATTGGCAACGGAATTTTTTGCTTTGGTGATAACTGCTTTCTGGCCTGTGACTGTCTCCATATCCTTGACTGCAGCTTCCAGTACTTTCGCGTTTTCCTTTGCTTCGCCAACACCCATGTTGATTACAATCTTGTCAAGTTTCGGAACTTCCATGACATTTTTATATCCAAACTTCTTAATCATAGCGTCTACGATTTCATTCTTATATATCTCTTTCAGTCTACTACTCAACGTTTTAGACCTCCTTTCTTAGAATTAATCAACGATGTCACCTGTGGACTTAGCAAAGCGGACTTTCTTACCGTTCTCGAACTTGAAGCCAATCCTTGTTGCTTTTCCCTTGTGTACATACATTACATTGGAAGCGTCGATGAAAGCTTCCCTCTGGACAATGCCGCCGTTCTGGTTTGCAGCCGAAGGTTTCTCATGTTTTGTAATCATGTTAACACCTTCTACCAGAACCTTTCCGTTCTTCCTGTCAACGGAAACTACCTTGCCTTCTTTGTCCTTATCTTTACCGGCGATTACCTTTACGGTGTCGCCCTTCTTAATCTTAAATGTTGACATACCGGCACCTCCTATAATACTTCCGGAGCCAGTGAAACAATTTTCATAAACTGTTTATCACGAAGCTCTCTTGCTACTGGTCCAAAAATACGGGTTCCTCTTGGAGTCTTATCCTCCTTGATGATAACAGCAGCATTTTCGTCAAACCTGATATAAGAACCATCTTTACGACGGGCGCCTTTTACAGTGCGAACAACTACGGCCTTCACAACGTCGCCTTTTTTTACAACGCCGCCTGGTGTTGCATCTTTGACCGTAGCAACGATTACATCACCAATACGCGCATATCTTCTAGTAGAACCGCCCACAACCCGAATGCAGAGAAGCTCTTTTGCACCTGTATTGTCAGCGACCTTAAGTCTGCTTTCCTGTTGAATCATGCTGATTTCTCCTTCTTTCCATATTCTGTAAATTGTCAATTCGCTTGCTATGAAGAATCTCCTAATTATCCGGAAATTTTTTCCTGCCTATACTCTCTTTTCGGAAGACTCTCTATTCTAATCTTCTCCTCAGGGAAGAATTTTCTCCGGAAATTCTTCCGAACGAAACATAGATTTTCTTAGGCGGCGTTCTCCGACGCCTTAGTAAATCTTTCAGACGAAACTTAGTGTTTCTTAAGCGGCGTCCTTTGACGCTATAGAAATACTTTTCGTCTTATTATTTAGCTCTCTCGACAATCTCAACAAGTCTCCATCTCTTATCCTTGGATAAAGGCCTGGTCTCCATCACCTTTACTGTGTCGCCAATATTGCACTCATTCTTCTCATCATGTGCTTTCAACTTATAAGTTCTTTTTACAATCTTATTATAAAGTGGATGCTTAACATGGTTCTCAATAGCTACCACGATTGTCTTATCCATCTTATTACTGGTTACTTTGCCAGTACGGACCTTCCTCAAATTTCTATCCACGGTTGACTCTCCTTTCCCTCGATTCCGCTAATGCGAAATCATAGTTTCTGCCTAATTAGCCGCTTTTGCTTTCTCAGTGATGACTGTCTGAATCCTGGCGATATTCTTTCTTACGTCCTTGATTCTAGCCGTATTGTCCAACTGATTTGTCGCATTCTGGAATCTCAAATTGAAAAGTTCTTTCTTAGCATCAACCAATTCCTGTGCTAATTCTGCATCTGATTTTTTCCTTAAATCTTCTACATATTTATTAATTTTCATTTGATACACCGCCTTCCAAATCTGCTTTAGAAACGATTTTACATTTGCATGGAAGCTTATGTGTTGCAAGACGTAACGCTTCTTTAGCTACATCCTCAGCTACACCCGAAATCTCGAACATTACGCGGCCCGGTTTTACAACTGCTACCCAGTATTCCAGAGTACCTTTACCGGAACCCATACGTGTCTCAGCCGGTTTAGCTGTTACAGGTTTATCAGGGAAAATCTTAATCCAGACTTTACCGCCACGCTTAATATGACGGGTCATAGCGATACGGGCTGCTTCAATCTGGTTAGACTTAATCCAACACGGCTCCAATGCTATAATACCATACTCACCGTATGTTATCTTATTACCGCGAGTCGCTTTACCGCTCATAGAGCCGCGGAACTGTTTACGACGTTTTACTCTCTTAGGCATTAACATTATTTATCGCTCCCTTCCACATTAGATTTTGTAGGAAGTACCTCACCCTTGTAAATCCATACTTTGACGCCAACCTTACCATAGGTTGTGTCAGCCTCTGCAAAACCATAGTCAATATCCGCTCTCAGAGTCTGAAGCGGAATTGTACCTTCGCTGTAGAACTCTGTACGAGCCATATCTGCACCGCCGAGACGCCCGGCTACGGCAGTCTTAATACCCTGTGCGCCCGCCTTCATGGTTCTGCCCATGCAAGACTTCATGGCACGTCTGAAAGATACACGGTTTTCAAGCTGCTGTGCAATGTTCTCTGCAACAAGCTGTGCATCTTTATCGGGTCTCTTAATTTCTTTGATATCCACGAAAACTTTTTTGTTTGTCAGTTTGGAAAGTTCTTTCTTCGTTACTTCAATCTCTGCGCCGCCCTTACCGATTACAACACCTGGCTTTGCAGTATAAATGATAACTTTTACTCTGTCGGATGCTCTCTCGATTTCAATTTTGGAAATACCGGCACTGTACAACTTCTTCTTCAAAAATTTCCTGATATTGTAATCCTCTACCAAGAAATCAGAAAATTCTGCATCAGCATACCATTTGGAATCCCACTCTTTAATAATACCGACTCTCAGGCCGTGTGGATTAACTTTCTGTCCCATGTTATTCTCCTTCCTATATGCTCCTATCTTTCATCAAGCACGATTGTAATATGGCTCATTCTCTTTTCAATCCTGTAAGCCCTGCCCTGTGCTCTCGGTCTTACTCTCTTCATAGTCGGTCCTTTGTTTGCAAAACACTCTGCAATATAAAGGTTCTCTGCGTTCATGCCGTTGTTGTTCTCAGCGTTAGCAATAGCAGATTCAAGCAGCTTCTTAATAATGCTTGATGCATATCTCGGATTATACGCAAGGATTCCAAGCGCCGTCTCTACATCCTTCCCTCTGATAGCGTCCAATACGAAACACGCTTTCTGTACAGACACTCTTGCGTATGATAACTTAGCGGAGGGTCTTGTATCTTTTTTCGCATTTCTCTCTCTCTTTATCTGGGTTCTATGTCCTTTAGCCATAGATTACAACCTCCTTTCAAATTAACGGACTTTGGATTTTCTTTCGTCCTTGTCATGTCCTCTATAAGTTCTGGTTGCCACGAACTCACCGAGCTTATGTCCAACCATATCTTCCGTAACATATACCGGTACGTGCTTTCTTCCGTCATGGACAGCAAATGTATGTCCAACAAAAGAAGGGAAAATCGTAGAACGGCGGGACCAGGTCTTAATAACCTGCTTCTGTCCCGATGCGTTCATAGCATCTACTTTTTTCAATAAGCTCGCATCTGCAAATGGTCCTTTTTTCAGTGATCTACCCATTTCAAACCTCCTGATTTATTTTTCATTTTCTCGCAATACCGGAAGAATCGCCTGGCGATTCTTCCAAACAAAACCTAGTTTTTCTTAGGTAACGTCCTTTTGACGCCTTAGAAAACCTTTTTGTCCTGTATTTCACCGACTTTGCGAAGCAAACGTCGCAGACAAAACTTAGTTTTTCTTAGGCGGCGTTCTTTTGACGCCTTAGAAAACCTTTTTGTCTTATTATTTGATTGCCCTGCCGTCTCTTCTTCTTACAATCAACTTGTTGGATGTTTTCTTTTTCTTACGTGTCTTCAAGCCAAGCGCAGGTTTGCCCCAAGGTGTACAAGGACCCGGACGTCCAATCGGCGCCCTGCCTTCACCACCGCCGTGGGGATGGTCATTCGGGTTCATAACGGAACCACGGACCGTAGGGCGGATACCCATGTGGCGCTTACGTCCCGCTTTACCAATCTTAATCAGGTTATGGTCTGCATTGCCGACTGTGCCTATGGTTGCGCGACATACAATCGGAACCATTCTCATTTCGCCAGAGGGCAACCTAAGCGTCGCATACTTACCTTCCTTCGCCATAAGCTGTGCACTGTTACCGGCAGAACGAACCATCTGTCCACCCTTGCCAGGATATAATTCGATGTTGTGTACCAGTGTACCTACAGGAATCGCAGATAAAGGCAGGCAGTTTCCAATTCTAACCTCAGCCTCAGGTCCATTCATAACCTTCATGCCGTCCGTCAGTCCTTCCGGGGCCAGGATATATGATTTCTGGCCGTCCTCATAACAAATCAGCGCAATATTTGCCGTTCTGTTCGGGTCGTACTCGATACCGATTACCTTAGCTGCAATGCCGTCTTTGTATCTCTTAAAATCAACATTTCTGTATAATCTTCTGCTTCCGCCGCCATGATGCCTTACCGTAATCTTACCTTGGTTATTACGTCCGGAATGTTTCTTCAAGGATGTGCAAAGTGACTTCTCAGGAGTCTTCTTTGTAATCTCGGAGAAATCGGAACCAGTCATGTTACGTCTGGAAGGTGTATATGGGTTATATGTCTTAATTCCCATGGTCTTATCTCCTTTTCTTAATAGATTTTTGCGCGGCGCCCGTTTGCTCCGCATACATTATCTTCATTTTGCAGTCAGGGGAAATCCCTTCATTCTATTACAGACCTGCAAAAATCTCAATATCCTTGCTATCCTGTGTGAGCTGTACGATAGCTTTCTTAGTCTTAGCCGTCTTGCCGTATACCATGCCACGTCTCTTGGTCTTGCCGTCCATGTTCATCGTATTAACTCTGGCAACTTTTGTGCCTTCAAACATCTTCTCAACAGCTTCTTTAATCTGGCTCTTGTTTGCTTCCGGATGAACCAAGAAAGTATATTTCTTCTCGCTCATGCCGGCCATGCTCTTCTCTGTAATAACCGGTTTGAGGATTACATCATAATACTGGATTGCTGCCATTATGCATACACCTCCTCAATCTTAGCTACGGCATCCTTTGTGATAACCAACGTGTCACCTTTCAGGATATCATATACGTTAATATTCTCTGCAACTGCTGTAGATACTGCCGGAAGATTCTTTGCGGAACAGATTACGTTCTTATCCTGCTCTCCAATGACAACCATTGCCTTCTCTACTTTAAGGTTATCCATAACCTGTTTAAACTTCTTCGTCTTAATCTCGTCGAGTTTCAGTTCATCCAAGACAATCATCTTGTTCTCCTGCACTCTGCTTGTCAGGACAGACTTGAGCGCCGCCTGTTTCTCTTTCTTATTCATCTTGAAAGAGTAGTCTCTCGGAACGGGAGCAAATACAACACCGCCGCCTTTCCACTGAGGAGCCCTGGTGGAACCCTGTCTTGCATGACCTGTTCCCTTCTGTCTCCACGGCTTCCTACCGCCGCCGGAAACCTCAGAACGTGTCTTCGCTTTCTGTGTTCCCTGGCGTTTATTGGCAAGTGTCTGGACAACAGCCAAGTGTACCAGGTGTTCATTGACTTCAACACCAAACACTGCATCGTTTAAATCCATCTTGCCGACTTCTTTACCTTCCATATTATAAACAGATACCTCTGCCATCTGAATGGTCCTCCTTTCATCTGTGACTAGGTCACTATTTCGCATCAACCTTAGTTGTCTCTTTAATGGTTACTAAGGCTTTTCTGGGTCCCGGTACGGAGCCTTTAACAAGAATAAGATTCTTGTCCGCATCAACCCTTACCACCGTAAGGTTCTGAACCGTTACCTTCACACAACCCATATGTCCCGGCATACCTTTGCCCTTGAATACCTTACTCGGCGAAGAACATGCACCGTTGGAACCTTGATGGCGATGGAATTTAGAACCGTGAGTCATGGGGCCTCTGTGTTGGCCATGTCTCTTGATGGCGCCCTGGAATCCCTTACCTTTAGAGATTGCAGTCGCATCGATTCTGTCGCCTGCCTCAAAAATATCCGCTTTAATTTCGCTTCCGAGTGCGTACTCTTCCGCATTCTCCAACTTAAGCTCTCTGACATATCTCTTACTGGATACACCGGCTTTGTCGAAATGTCCCTTCAGCGCCTTGTTAACGCCGTGTCTATGGATGACTTCTTTCTTGCCGCTCTTATCCTTGTTGACAATCTTGTCTTTCTTGTCTACAAAACCAACCTGCACAGCACTGTAACCATCGTTCTGCGCTGTCTTAACCTGTGTCACCGCACAAGGTCCTGCCTGAAGCACGGTAACCGGTGTCAATGTTCCGTCTTCGCTGAAGATTTGAGTCATTCCGACTTTTGTTGCTAAAATAGCTTTCTTCATTTCCTTTACCTCCTGTTGTTCTACAGCGGGCCAGTTTAAACGCTTACAAGACATCTGGGAAAAATTTACGCGTTAGCAAAACTTTTCCGAAGATAATTACGAAGCAATTTTCTTCTGGCCATCCTAGTAGGGGTCTTATTTGTTCTTCATCTTGATGTCGATATAAACACCTGCGGGCATCTCTAATCTCTGCAGCGCATCCACCGTCTTAGGAGTAGGTGTGATGATATCGATGAGCCTCTTGTGGGTTCTCTGCTCAAACTGCTCTCTGGAGTCCTTGTATTTGTGGACTGCCCTAAGAATCGTAACTACTTCCTTCTTAGTAGGAAGCGGCACAGGTCCACTCACCTGAGAACCGTTCTTCTTTACTGTTTCGATGATTTTCTTTGCAGATGCATCAACTAACTGATGATCATAAGCCTTTAATGTAATTCTCATTACTTGACTTGCCATAAAAAAAGTCGCCTCCTTTTCGCACTTTTCAGTTCTAAGTACGACAAGCGGTGACTGTACACTCTCCCGTGTGTGTCCTACACTTAAGACACTAACCACGTCGTCTCCGGTATCTATACCGGACCTCTCTGTTTGTACAGTGACTTGTCGTCAGTTTCCTAACTTGACATTCGCTCCACGGAAAACCTGCCATAAAGGCAGCAACCTCACGCTTCATAGCTATCATGCCACAGCAATTGTTAGTATATATGATGTTCTTAAAAGATGCAAGTGTTTTTTTACAAATTATAAATATTTTTATAACCGTTCTTTGCGAAACCATTTTTCTGTGATATCCTTATGAAGCAAAGATATCAAGCGCTTTTTTGATACCATCACAAATTTGTATAAGGAAGGAAATAAAATATATGTGGATAGCCGACAACTGGAAAGATTACGAAGTGATAGATACCTCCCATGGTGAAAAACTGGAGCGTTGGGGCGATTATGTCCTTGTGCGTCCGGACCCCCAAATAATATGGGATACCCCCAAGACTGACCGCCGTTGGAAACGCAGGGACGGTCATTACCACCGAAGTTCCAAAGGCGGCGGAGAATGGGAATTTTTCGGGTTGCCCCAGGAATGGAGCATCCAATACCGGGAATTGACCTTCCACCTGAAACCCTTCAGTTTCAAGCACACCGGGCTTTTTCCCGAACAAGCCGTCAACTGGGATTGGGTTTCTTCTATAATAAATGATGCAGGAAGGCCGGTGAAAGTCCTGAACCTGTTCGCCTACACCGGCGGTGCCACTCTTGCCGCTGCAAAAGCAGGCGCCAGTGTCACCCACGTGGACGCCTCCAAGGGCATGGTAGCCTGGGCAAAAGAAAACGCTGCCGCCTCCGGCCTGGCCGATGCTCCCATCCGTTTTCTTGTGGACGACTGCGTAAAATTCGTGGAGCGCGAAATCCGCCGCGGTAATACATATGATGCAATCATTATGGACCCGCCTTCCTACGGCAGAGGCCCTAAGGGCGAGATTTGGAAAATGGAAGAAAGCATCTTTCCCTTCCTCCGTCTCACAGCCCGGATTCTCTCCAAAGACGCCCTCTTTTTCCTCATAAGCTCCTACACCACCGGCTTGCAGCCTGCTGTCCTGTCCTATATGCTGCATACCGTCCTTGTCCCCGGTTTCGGCGGCAAGGTTGACGCTTCCGAAATCGGCTTACCTGTCACGTCAAATGGACTGTGCTTGCCGTGTGGTGCCTGCGGGCGCTGGGTCAGGACGTAACATCCGCAGTATTCTGTCCTGTGCCTCTCACATTGACTGCAACACACATAAAAATACCAAATACACTAATCGCAAGCTCCCTCCACGTAAAATAGGAATGAGCGCTGGAATGATTTAAGGTAAAATAATACCATAGAAACGGGTACGTCGCCACAAACAAAATTGCTGCCGTACCCGGAAGCACCTTGACTCTTGTTTTCCGGCAATGCGCAATCCCGGCAATTGCCATATATACCCCCAAACAAGCAAATACAACAAGCATCGCTTTCGTATTACACGCTCCCAGATTCAGTTTCAACGTAGAAAGCCATGTATACTCCTCATTAAAATGCCCGGTTCTGTGTTTAATCTGGTCAATTGCGCCTTGTATAACATTCTCATCCGTCAATACGGAAGCAATTATCCATTTCGCTGACCACATCCCTATATAACCGATTCCCCAAGACATAGTGTAATAGAAAATATCTTTCATACTTTTCTTCAATGAAGCCATACATTCATGCTCACAAGCAATGTGGACAATCAACGGGACTCCCAAGGTGACAAGCGGATATGTCAACAAATCAAAGTAGGCCGTCAGGCAGCCCGACAATACGAAAAGATAATTTCTCTTTTCCCTCCCCCAACTCTTCTCCAGCACCAGTAAGGCTAACACCGTAAACATCATCATATAAAAACACGGTGAATATTGCAGTGAGCTAAACAGGCTGACCGGTGTTAAAAAAATATACATTGCCCAAAACGGAATGATGAATGCCCTGTACCCAGACCTTATCATAATGGATACTAATGCAAAAACCAGTGCAAGCTGTATCGCCATATTTATCTGCAAAATATCTGCATAGGTAAAGAAACACAAAAGAGGCCGAAGCAGTATCTGATGCCCGTGCCAATATCTTGCATAATTTTTTACCCAATAATCGCTGTTACCCAGAGCAACCACCTGATATAACGATTCCATGGGATTGATATCCCCCACCTTCACCCGCGTACCAAGTAAAATATCCCGCATCCCATCTTTCGTCTCCGTATACGCGATATTTAACATTAGACCATCTGTGTAAATATCTAATTCTGTGGACCGGATTGTTTCCCATATATATGCCCCTAACCCTTTATTATGCAACATAATCGTGGACTCTTTTACATTATCGTACATATCCCGCTGCCGTACAAAATACGTGGCAGCAAGCGCCATTACGCCAATCATAGCGCAAGCTACGACCAATGCAACCTCTTTCACCAACAACTTGCCTATATTTTTCATTCTAATCTCCATGCATATCGCAAACCTGCTTGCGATACAACTTAAATAGTAAATCGAAAAATCGCTGATTTTCCAATTTATCTCCCATTCTTACTTAGTCTACAAATTTGCAACACACTGAAAACACTATAACGCCGCCGCAATAATCATCGCCATCCAAAGCAGCACCATAAGCACCCCAACCACGCCATACATAATCAGTGCCGCCTTGAAGAAATTGGACTTACTCTTTTTCTCGGTGCTACTGAATGCCCACACAAACATCATGATGATATTGACACATGGAAGCATCATAAGCACCATGGACAGAACCCATTCACCGACCTTAACAGGTTCCTCCAATTCTAACTGGCTGTCCCCGTAAGGCGGCATATTGCGATAAGGTTGATAGTTCCCGCTATAGTTTTGATAATTATAGTTGTTATATCCCTTCTGCCCATAAGCTTGATTCTGCGGATAATTGTTGTTCTGCTGGTATCCGCCATACCGGTAATTCCCATTCTGAGTATACCCGCTTCCCTGATATGTGCCATCCTGGGAATACCCGCCGCTCTGGTATGCATCATTCTGAGAATGACCACTGCCCTGGTATGCGCCATTCTGAGTATACCCACTTCCCTGATAATTACCCTCCTGGGGCTGCCCGCTATTCTCATAGTTACCGCCCTGCGGCTGTACTTGGCCCTCATAGTTACTGCTTTGCGTATAACTGTTATCCTGGGCTCCTTCCTGTGAATTTACCATTCCATCCGTATTCTCGTTCTGCAATGTATGATTCTCTTCCATTATCTCCCTCACTTCTGTGCTGCTTTGGCCCCATCCTTGTCGAGACAGCATGTTGTACGAATTTGCGGCAGGCAGCACACAGACACAAATCCCATAAATAGAAATCTTAGACTAGCAACACTGAAAACTCTTTTACAACCATCCCTTCATAACACCCCTGCTTCATGCAAAAACCGCCCATAAAAAGGGAACATACGCGCAAGTATATTGTCATGCGTATAGATATACGGAACCCGTTCCGGAAAATACAGGTACATGCGTATACCATATACAACCAAAAGCAATACAAGAATCGCACCAATCATCCACTTAAACCCTCTTGCCCTCTTCCCCAACAGATAACGGTTCACCGCAAAATAAACTGCCGCAGCCATCACCGGAAAAACCACCGGGTTAAGCCGCCACGCCTGTCCCCACCTGCCTGCCAGCAAACAGACGCTTGCCCTGGTAATGCCACACCCCGGGCAGGGAAATCCGGTAAAAATCACCAACGGGCAAAACGCACGGAACACAAGATTAACCACCACTGTATAAATTAAAAGCGCTACGACCGCCATGCCATATTCTTTTACATCCGTCATGATACGCCCATACACGGTTTCTATATATCTTTTCATCTTCCTATAGTTTCTCTTCCTGTCCGTATAGTTTTCTTATATTATATGTCCGAAGCCCTACCGTATCAAGTCCCCTTGGCACTGCCCCTTTATCAAGAGAAGCAGAAGATGCCTGCCAAAAATGGCTCCATTGCCTGCACCGCCCCGTATAACAATAAAAGGTGCACCGGATAAAACCCATAGCAGAACGCTTTCGGCATCTGCCGCCCCTTCCTTCCGTTATATTGGGAAATCGGAATAAAAGCCAGCATCCCGTACATCTCCCGCAGGGAAAAATCAAAAAGATACGCCGCCGGGTAAGAGTCACCAAACCGCAGGAAGTTCGCGCTCCATGTGCCAAGAAACATAATACCCGCCACAAGCACCATCTTGGGAGCAAGCTCCCAACCACGTGTAAGATAGAATGCAAAGATAAGAAGCACCCCCATATACCTGTAATCCGTCTTCAGGCAATAGGCTGTCAGACAGCATAAGCATACTCCTCCTGCCTGCACTGCCCTGAGCGCCGGTATAGCCATCTGCCCATTGGATACCCCTTTTAACTTCCGGTTTCTCACAATACAAATCTTTCCCTCTGCCCACTCCCACACTGCCATTGCGGACACCCCGAGGAATAATGTAAAAAATATATTTTGACTTTCCCAGTCAACAATCTGCCAGGAAAATGCCAGGTCGAAAGGCACTTCCGATACCAATGCAAAAATACCTAACCTGAACAAGTAATTGCGCCTGCTTCTCGTGTGGAGAAATCCTTCCGCCGCGAGATAGGCAAAAAGCACAAAGGCAATCCTGCCGATTGCCCTTCCTACCGCGTAAATTTCCTCCATCGAAACCGCCCCTTGCCCTGCTGCCATGTGCTGATTCATCATCTCCACAAAGATGACGGCAAAGAAATGGTCGATAAACATGGTTATATAAGCTATATTTTTTAACGCTGCATTGCTCATAATATTTTTCACCTGATACCAATACAACCCGGCGCTTCCTACTTTTCTTTTATCTATCATCCTACTACAAAACACCCAAAAGGTAAAATAAAATTTACTTTTCCCGAAAAACCTCTTACCCTCAGCGAACAAAAGGCTCCATGCCCTGCTCCATAATATTTAGGCGGTTTAAAACGTTGTCGGTATACAAAGAAGAACCGGCTCACCGCCGGTTCCTCTTGTACGCGTAATATCACTCTAAGTTAAACTATGTCCTTTTTATAACCTGATGTCCACCGGCTGATAGCCACGGCTGAACGCCACGCCGGGCATTTCCACGTCATAGGTGTCATTCCTCTGGCTGTCTGCTTTCTGCCCGTCCCGGGATTCTTCTTCGGACTTGGAAATGTCCTCATCCTTCTTCGCGCCCGGAACCTTATCCGTCCCATCCTCGTCCTTTCCGGTCTTGGTATCGTCCTTCTCTTCTTTGGACGCTGCCTCCTGTAATGTCTTATTCGCCTCGTTAAGCGAATCCATCTGGGACGATGCCGCCTTGTCCGCCAGTTCATTTACTTCTGCAAGCTCTTCTTCCTTCGCAGCCGTGGCATCCCCCGGTCCGCCTTTATCCTGCTTAATCTCCGCTTCCAACACCCCTGCACGGTTCTCCATACGGCTTGCCGTACTGCCATGGATATCTGCCTGTTTCATCGATGTATCTGCAGAAATTAACGCTTCCATATTGCCCGCAGAAATCCCCGCCGACTGTTTTGCGCCTTTCTGTTCCTGCTTCTTCGCCCCAAGCATCTCATCCATGGAAGGTCCCTTCTCCTGCTTCTTCTGGCGCTCCTCCCTCTTCACATCCATCTGATGCTGACGAAGCTGCATCTCCAACTGGCTTATCTGTTTCTGCAATTCCTGCCGCTTCTTCATCTTGGCTTCCGCCGGCATGTCACGGTTGGAAGAAAGCTCCTGGAGCTGCTTTTGCAGATTTTGTATCTGATTCTGTAAATCCTTGCCGACCGCATCCATCTGCCCACCGTTTCCCGGGCCAAGCCCTGCAGTATTGGGCTGCGCGCCTGTGCCGTTTACTCCATTAACATTCATGCTAAATCCTCCATTCTTTTTCATGTGCTCCCCCGTACTTTCCGGTCCTTTCATCCGCATGTACAATGAGAGTTGATTGCTATTTCACACATCCATGATGCTTATTTACTATTTCGGCATATCTTTTACTTCCATAAAGTGATATGTTGTGAACGAACATTTATCGGTTGTGAGTGTTTTTCCTGTCACCATTATTTTCTCTCATTTGTAATCTGTAACATCACCCGCAGCACACACTGTTCCTTCCCCTCATAGATTTCCTTGCCAATCTCAATATCCCCCAGATATTTATGCGCTGCATGGCGGATACTTGCAAGACCGAACCCATGTCCGCTACCCGATTTTGAAGTGACAGGCAGTCCCCTTGCCTCATCCATTGTAAACTCTCCCGTGTAACTGTTCGCCACCTCGATGATATACATATTTTTTCTCCTGTAAGAGCACACCGATATACATGGCTGCCTCTCCTGCTCTGCCGCATCAATGGCGTTGGACAAGGCGTTATTGAGAATAATGCTGACGTCAAAGGCGTTGAGCGCGGCGCCCAACGGATAGTGAAAATCACAGCCAAAAGCAATCCCCTTTTCCTCCGCTTCTTTCTTCCTTCCCGAGAGTATCACGTCCGTCACCGGGTTCCCGCTGGCCACGTCCAATGCCCTATCCTGCACCTCGTCCTGAAGCGACCTGGCATACTCCCCCGCCTCTTCATACGCCCCCTGGACATAAAGCTGCTCCAGCGTCATCAAATGGTTCCCCATATCATGGCGCAGGCCGCGCATGTCACGGTAGAGCCTTTCCACCTCCGTAATATGACTCTCCAAATCCTGCATCTGACTGGAAAACACTTCCCGTTGCTTATCCTGCTCCTGCTCGTCTTTCCATCTGCAAAACACATAAGTCATCACAAAAATTGCCATAAAGCAGACCATACTGTAAAGAAGCAACAGCAAGTCATGGTATCCGTAAATGTCATAGATGCTGTTTCCTAAATTCTGCATGTACACTTCATTATAATGCTGAATCACTTCGTAGGCAAAAGCACCGGACACAGAAGGCACAAGCAAAATCAGAAGTTCCCTGCCCTTCATATATTTACGTTTTCTGTCGCACACCCACAGCATCAACCGTATTGCCACATACATAAACAGAAACATTAACAAAATTTCTATCACACACTGCACGATATAAGTCCCAAACCAGAATACATCCCTGTCCCGCACATACTTCGCCGCCGCATTGAACAGGAGGTACAACTCATTGCTCACGCATGTACCAATCATGACACTCTGTGCACGAAAGCAGAAAAAAGTAATCGCAAGAAAAAATTTCTGTCCGGTATTCCCTCTGTCTGCCATGCACATGACAAGGAATGCTGCCGCAGTCCCTGACCCATAAGCAATCGTGCTCGTCATCTCAATGGGTATATAATGCATAATTACCATAACCACGCCGTAGGCTGCGCCGCACAGCCATGCCGTCCGGCGTTTCTCCAGGAATGGCCTGACCCAAACGGTATAGAAATAAGACATCATAAACGTAACGCCCATCCTGTAAACCGAATGGGCGATTTCATAATACACTTCCGCCACTTATCTGTCCCTCTCTCTGCCAATATACTGCATGTATTGCCGCACAAATCCCGGGAACTGTTTTTTTGACACAAGGACACTGCCCTGCTCCAGCCAGACCGTGGTGGCATTGTACTTCTCCACATACTTGAGATTCACCAGATACGCACGGTGTGTCCTGTAAAAATCCTCCCCCGCTAGTTCTGACAATTCTGTCAGTTTCCCATAATACTCAATATCGCCGCAAGTGGTGTGCAGCATGACTTTCCTGTTGTACACTTCCGCATAAATAATACTCTCCAAAGATACTTTCGTAGAAACACCACCCCGCTTCACCAGGATTGCCCCATGGACATCCTTCTGACACCGTCCTGAATCTGTACTTCGTCCCACGCCTTTATCCTGCCCTGGCGTACCATCCGCCTCCGGCTCCTTCGTATCCCGCATGGCTTCTTTATCTCCTGACTGCCGCTCATTCCACTGCTCCAATGCCCGTCCCAACACCTCCTGCAATTTACTGTCTTGAAAGGGTTTCACAAGATAATGGAAAGCTCCTACATCGAATGCCTCATAGACATATTCGGACAGCGCCGTCACAAATATCAGAACGGTGTTTTGATGGCGCCTGCGCATCTGTGCCGCCACTTCCATCCCATTTAACCCGGACATCTGAATATCCAGAAAAAGAATGTCTGGCGGCTGTTCTTCCCGAAGCGCTTCCTCTCCCGATTCAAGGCATACTACCTCGCACGCTGTCCCTTTCTCCTCACAAAAATATTCTATCTTACGCCGCAATGCTTCCAACACCGCTTCTTCATCGTCGCATACCACAATTCTCACAGTCCCCATGATTCCCATACCCCGCTAATACAATCCGCCAATTCCTACTATGTGTATATCTACAGGCAACTAACGCCCGGTTTCTTTTTTCCATTATACATGATAATCCTGCTCCGCCTTTCCTTTTTTTCCTCAAATGTTGCAGACGGACGTTTTTAGGTTGTGAAAATATACAACAGTATTATAGTTGCTTCCGGAATATTTTAATATTATTATATCATTAACCAGAACAAACACAAACATGTGGTGTTTGCAGACTGTACACATAAACTGAAAGGAGATTTTCCAATGGCAAAATGGCTTGACAACGCAATTTTTTATGAAATCTATCCCCAGTCCTTCAAGGACACCAACAGTGACGGTATCGGCGATTTCAACGGTATCATCGAGAAACTGGACTACATTAAAGACTTGGGATGCAACGCAATCTGGTTAAACCCTTGTTTTGAATCGCCCTTCGGGGACGCCGGATACGATGTGGCGGACTACTACAAGACAGCGCCCCGCTATGGCACGAACGATGATTTGAAGCGTGTTTTTGACGAAGTACATAAACGCGGTATGCACATCCTGCTTGACCTCGTTCCCGGACACACTTCCGTGGAGCATAAATGGTTCAAGGAGTCCATGAAACCGGAGCAAAACGAATTTACCGACCGCTATGTATGGACAAACAGCGTATGGGAAGAGCCCAAGGGCATGGGAAGCCTGAGAGGAATCTGTGACCGCGACGGTTCCTGTGCGGTAAACTTTTTCTCCAACCAGCCTTCCTTAAATTACGGCTTCTACAAACCCGAGCTCCCCTGGCAACAGCCTATGGACGCACCCGGGCCCCAGGCAACCGTGGAAGCCCTGAAAGACATCATGCGCTTCTGGCTGACAATGGGATGCGACGGATTCCGCGTGGATATGGCCGGCTCCCTCGTGAAACATGATGAAGACGGTAAGGGTACAGTGAAGCTCTGGCAGGGTGTACGCGCATTTCTGGACGCAGAATTCCCGGACGCAGCTATGGTTTCCGAATGGAGCCAGCCACAAAATTCCCTGTCAGGCGGATTTCATATGGATTTCATCCTCTTTTTCGGGCCCTCCGACCCCAACAACCTGTTCCGCAGCCCGGAACCGTTCTTTGCAAGCCGCGGCAAGGGAGATATCTCGAAGTTTGTCAAGAAATATAAAGATAACTATGAAAAAACAGCGCGTAAAGGCCTTATCTGTATTCCTTCCGGCAATCACGATGTAGACCGTATTGCAAGGCATCTGCACGGAGACGAGCTGAAATCCGCTTTCGCTTTCCTGCTCTCCATGCCCGGCGCGCCTTTCATCTATTATGGCGACGAAATCGGTATGCGCTATGTAGAAGGGCTCTCCTCAGTGGAAGGCGGCTACAACAGAACCGGCTCCCGTTCCCCTATGCAGTGGGATAACAGCGTGAACGCAGGCTTCAGCCTTGCAAGCAAAGATAAGCTTTACATCCCTCAGGATGAGCGCGCAGACCGTCCTACCGTAGAAGCACAGCAGGCGGATGAATCTTCCTTGTACCACGAAGTGAAAAGACTAATTGCGCTTCGCCAGGCGCATCCCGCGCTGCAGAGCAAAGGCGAGATAGACTTCCTCTATGCAGAGGAGAACACTTATCCCTTTGCATATATAAGGAGTTCGTCTGACGAGAAGATACTCGTTATCTTGAACCCCTCAGACAAGGACGCATCTTTTGCATGCAACCTTTCCGTAGAAAATGAACTATATGCTTTTGGCGGCAAGATTACCGCCGCCGGCGGGCAGATTACGGTTCCCGCCAAATCCTACGGGTTCTTTAAAATCTAAACGCGAAAAGCAGTATAAATTATAACTTACAAGCCAGACAGCATGACAAAGCGAAGATGCCGGAACTTTACTTACAGGTTCCGGCATCTTCCATGTCAAATTCCCCTTCTATACTACTATGTATCAACACTGCCACAAACGGTCCTCCCTGGCCCATGTATCCTGACTTTACATTCTGCACAGCGCATTCCACTGGCATCCGCCGCAGATTTCTTCCCGTCTCCCCGGCCGTAAAATATTCTCTGACACTCTGTCGGCAAACTCCTTCCACCCCATCTGCGTCCCCGGCATAATCCCACAACGCGCAAGCACCTGCCTGTCATAGCCTGCCACCTTCTTTGCCGATGTACACTGCCCTTCCATATTATTGGGACAATGGGCACATACGTCGTCTGTCTCCTGCACCAAAACAACCTCCGGATTATGCTCCAGTTTCTCTTTCATAGCCCACATATTCTCGGTAAACTCACCGCTGTAGCCTTCCCCCCGGAAGAATGCGAAACACATGCCATGGTGCGCCCTGATTCGATATATCATCGGTTTTCACCCAGAATACCCGCAAGAGGTTTTCTCAAAGCCTTCCCGAGAGACAAAGCCAACACAATTTTCACCACATCAGGTATAATGAACGGAAATACACACCATCCAAGAACCGTAACCAACCCCACTTCTCCGGTTGTCCGCATATACACTGCCATAAACCATACCGTGCCGATTGCATAGCAAACTATCAGCCCCACTACCATAGATACCGCCTGTACCCAGGTACTCCTCCCAAGCATTCTTTCCATCATCCACATACAAAGCGCCGAGAAAATAAAACCGATAATGTATCCGCCTGTATTATTCATAATAATGCCAATCCCGCCCGTAAACCCTGCAAACACGGGAGCCCCGATTGCACCAAGCAATACATAAACTACCACCGCCATCGTGCCCCGCCTGCCGCCAAGCACAACTACCGCAAGAAACACGGCAAACGTCTGAAGCGTAAAAGGAACCGCCATGGGAATCGATATCCAAGAACAGATTGCTATCAGCACTGCAAAAATAGCGCAGTATGCCATATCATAAGTCTTTCCTCTGCCCGCTGCGCCTGCCTGTACGCCTTCCACATGTTTTCTCATTTCATTTTCCATAATCATAACCATGCCTTTCTCTCAACCTGCCTAAATAGAAAGCTAAAAAATGCCTGTAGCCGTATCACTATCTTAGCTGAGGACATGGTATCATTTGCCCCGTATATTGTCAACTACTTTTTTTATTAGGTTAACAGATTTCGTATATCTAAGGACTATATAGACCAAATTCAGGCGTCAAAAGCTGCTCCTTTTAAACCTGGGAAACGAACTTTCTGACGCCTGAACCAATACAGCTATCATTCCATTTTTCTGCGTAATATTTTGTAAGTTATCAAATTTTCAACTTTCTATAGCGGTTGATACAGGCCATAATCTCCTGTTTCCTTGGCCTGGCAAGCTGTGACGACACTTCACCGCGCTCAAACAGGCTCTCAAGGCCTTGGGCGTCAAGCTGTTTCTCCAGGAAATCACCGATTTGCCTTAAGTCTTTCTTTCCGTCCATCATCTTAAGCTGCGCGTATTTCAAGAGATAAGCAAGCGCCGTGCTCTGCTCCTGGTCTTTTAACTGTTCCAAATACCGCAGTTCCACGTTCTCCCTTGCAAGGGACAATTCACTGGTCCCCATGGTCTTAATCTTAATCCTGTCTTCTTTCTTGAGAGCCATATCCGGCGACGGGCAGCGCATTTTGTTAAATGAAGGAAACTGTGTGCTGTCCGCCAACTGTCCATACGCCTGAGCCGCCTGTTTTGCCCGCTCGGTAATATCGATGGGTACATACTCTTTCATCTGGATAACCGTGTCTGCCACATCGAAGAATGCACCCGAACTGCCTGCCACGATAACGGAAGATACACCCAAATCTTCATACATACCCCGCACCCTGCTGATAAAAGGCGTAATGGGCTCTTCACCGGGCGTGATGACCTGCGCCATCAACTGGTCGCGCACCATGAAATTCGTAGCCGAAGTGTCCTCGTCAATCAGAATCAGGCTGCTGCCACTTTCTAACGCTTCCATCAGGTTCGCTGCCTGGGAAGTACTTCCGCTGGCATCCTCCGTGGAAAAATGTACCGTATCCTTCTTATTGGGCAGGTTCTTGATAAAGGGCGAAATGTCTACACCCGTAATACTACGCCCATCCTCCGCACGCAGTTTAAAAGCCGTATCATCCGTGATGACAAACTCCCTGCCATCCCCTGAAATATGGTTATACACGCCGTTCTGCAGTGCCTGCAGGATGGTGGATTTGCCATGGTAGCCTCCACCTACGAACAAAGTGATGCCTTGGGGGATTCCCATGCCTGTAATCTCTCCCCTATGAGGAGGGTTTAATGTGATTTTCAATGACTCTGGCGCACGAAAGGCCACCGCCCCTTTCATGGGTTTCTCCGACACACCACTCTCCCTGGGCAATACCGAACCCTCAGCGATAAACGCGCACAAACCCTGTTGTGTAAGGCACTGCCTGATATATTGTTGGTCTTCGCACAGCCAGATTGCCTGTTTTACCTTCTCTTTGTCAATCTTCCCATAATAGAGACTCTTTCTCACACAGTCAGGTAGGATGTCAAACAACATCTTCTCCAATTCCCTGGCATTAATAGTCCTCCCGTTGGCCGGAAAACCAGCCTCAAAACGCAGCGTCACATCTCCGTTCTTAATGCGCATAGCCGTGCGCTCCAGAACCTGCTGCCCACACCTTGATACCGACAAAAGCCCGCTCTTGCCTGAGCCCTTCGCCTGGAAGCTGCCGCTTGCCACCCATCTACCAAACAGCCTGGTTAGATGGTCCTGTAAAGTAATCCTCTTCTCCGGCGTATCATAATACTGTTCCGGAAAACCGGCCTTGTCCTTCTTCACCAACACGGAAAGTCTCGACGGCGCCGCAAAAGGGTCCCCCTGCACATGGTCAATAGAAAGTGTATAGTCGCCAAAATTATACTGTCCTTTCAATTCCTTATAAGCGGGATATCCCCTATGGTCAATGCCCCTTAGTTTCGTCCTTAATTCTGTCGCTGTATTCATAGCCATATATTCTTTCTCCTGTCTCTTATTCCCAAATATATCTGTGTTATTGTACCATACTTGTCTCAGATTCGCTATACACATTCAAACATATACATGGGCCTCTGCATTTCCGGCTTATTTCGTGCCACAGAACACCCTGTTTCATGACTTATCCCTAATATACATACCCTTTCCTGACGAAAGGAAATATAGAAGCAAGCAAGGTACATTTCACAAAAAACGGAGGGCCGGCATATGAGCATAGCAGCCACATACATCGTAGACAACACACCGACGACTTATAAATCTTTTATTAAAAGCACTACCACAAAGACAGAATCTACAAACGATTTCAAAGACGCGATACAGGAAAGCACAGTAGATGTCTTCAAAAGGAGGCATCCGGACCATGCCCGCCATGTAGAGCAGCAAGTCAGGGCAGGCAGGGCTGTCAGGAAAAAGAACGGCGCCACAAATGTTGCTACAAAAGAGATGACGATGGAAGAATACAAAGCATACTTCACCGCCCTATTAGACACGATTCCATACGACTCCACAAGAGTCAATGACGTAACCACCATCTCCATTTCCGAGAAAGGATGGGAACAAATGAAAAAAGACCCTGACTATGAAGCCTGGGTTCTCGGATATTTCGTGGAAGACCGCTCAGTGCGCAATCCTTTTTTCGGTTGGGGTAATAACGACGGAATTATCTGCTTCGAGCATTTCGGCGCTTCTATAGAAGAACATCACGGAGAGGGTTTCAACAAGGCCGCGTTCAAAAACGATAAGCCGGACAAAGACGACGAAGAAGAGGAAGATTGGTGGATTAAACGTCACAAAAGAATGAAAAAGCTGCTGAAAGAGCAAGTCGAAAGAACAATGAAAAAAGACGCTGCACAAAAATATGCACTCCGTGAGGAATATGCGAGACAACAATATCTTAGCAGCCAAAGACAGCACAGTTTCTTAACATCCGGCATACCGGACAGCAACACCGCCCCAATGACGGAAGGCACTGCAACTTCCATTGCGGTCGCCGCCTATACAGGCACCTTGGATTTATTCTGCAACAATATTACCCATTAAGAAGCGGTGTAAAACACGCCCTTACATTTAGGGTCTTTTATCGTGCAAGGCAGGCATGTATGGCAGTCAAGAACTTTCCTGCCATACATACCACCACTATATTTCACTTTGTATAGTTCACTCACAAGTCCCCCTTATAAGAGGAACGATATTCTCTGCCATGATAGAAGACTTTTTTCATGCCTTTCTATTTTATTTTTCTTCCAGCGCCCAAATACGCTTGTCACGCCTGAAGTACAGACACACGCAAATTCCTGCAAAAGCAATCACAAGAAAAAGGAACGCGGCACCGGAGCCTTTACCGCTGCCAAACATCCTCGTCAAAATACTGCCCGCAGGCTGCATAGCCATAATCGGCTCAAACACCTCATCCACCAGAAATCCGCCAAGAAAATATCCAATCGGTATGGTGAAAAACTGCAGGGAATTTCTCACCGAGTATACCCTCCCCTGCATCTGTTCCGGCACCCGCAGCCTCATGATGGCATCCAGGTTCGTGCTCATAAGCGGTATGGCAATCCACCCAAGGAATCCTCCGATACACCAGATAAGAGGTGTTTGCCCGAATGCAAGGAGGAAATTCTCCGTACTCATGGAAAAAAGCAGGCAGTTACATATAACACGCACTCTGCTTTTCGGTTTCTTTACGAATGATGCCAGAATACTGCCCGCAAAAGTTGTGAGCCCAATCACCGCATTCACCATACCCAGAGTCTTCTCACTGCCCCCGTTTCTCGACAATATCATCGCCGGAAATGCGGCGTCGTACACAGACGCCACCAGGTTAATCGCCGCTAAGAACATAATCAGGCCAAAAATTCCCTGCTCCTGACGCAGATAGGCAAGTCCCTTCTTCGCGGACGCCAAAAGTTTTTCTTTTTCTTCATCCAGCCCCTCTTTTTCCGGAATATGTATACCAAAGGCCAACGTCACAAAGGCCACGCCAAAAGTAAACAAATCAAACGCTACCACCGCGCTCATTCCTGCGATTCCCAGAACCGCCGTCGCAATGATTGGCGTCATAATGGAATTTAAAGAGCTAGCAAAATAGCGCAATCCACCCACTCGTTGGTAATACTTCTTTGGCAACACCCTGGTGGTCGCTACTTCACAAGCCGGTTGCTGCACCGTATTCATCACGCCATTCACGCCGTTAATCAGATAAAGATGCCAGATATGCAGCCCGCCGCCTTTGAGTAAAACCAACATAACCACAGTGCTGACCGCAGCAAGCGTATCACACACCAGCATGGTATCCTTCTTATTCCAACGGTCACTCAATGCCCCGGCAAAAATGCTAAGCAGCACATAGGGCGCATAAGAACTCACCATCAGCAACGCGGTCATAAGCGCAGAGCCTTGCTGCGTATAAGACCAGATGACAAGCGCATAACTTGTCATGGCGCTCCCAAGCCCGGAAAAGGACTGGGTGCTCCACAATAATAAATATTGCTTCATTTCCCCTAATGCCTGGAAGAAATCTTTGTATTTTGTATGTTTTTTCATAGACTTTGCTCCTTATCATCAAATGTGAATCATTTAAAGTACGCAAAGCCTAAGAGCAGTTATACTACTCCATGCAACCACTGCCCATTTAGACTTTGCATGGAGCTGTTGCAATGCACAAAACCGGGTTTTTGTCTCTTATTAACATCAGTTGTCACCTCCTCTATGTCTATTCCATTCTTTACCAATCCACACAGCTTTCGCGTCGCTCCCATGCCCAATTTGTCCTGTAACCGCGACCGGCATATTTTTTCCGACAAATTTACGTATCAGCGCCTCCACAGACGGAGCCGACTTCTTTTGCTGCATTTCCGTGAATGTCCCAAGCAGAATGCCCGCCACTTTCCGGAACGCCCCAAGCTGTTCCAACTGGCACAGATACGTCTCAATCCGTGCAGACGTCCCGCTGTAGCTTTCCAGTAACAATATCTTATCTTCTAAATCCGGCATATACTGTGTTCCTGCCAGTTTCAGGAGGCAACGGATATTCCCGCCCACCACAATGCCTTGCATATCCATGCACCGTTCGCCAGGCGTATCCCCTGTCTGACATCCGGTATCTGCGGAAAGGAACCTATAATTTATATGAAATAAGTCATCTCTGCCATTGATAACCGTATTCCCAAAATCCGCCCTCTGCCGTTCCCCACAGTCATAGAGCATGTTCCGTATCTGATACAGGACACAAGCTTTCCTTGTCCTGGCATATATAGCATTTAGCACCGCAGTCAGGTCGCTATAACCCCAGAGTGTCTTACCACTGCCCGCTATCACATCGTAATCCAGATAAGGCAAAATGCCGTTGGCCAAATCGCCTCCCGAAATATCGAATATACCCTTAATCCCATCGTCCTTATAGAAATCCATCAGCGCCCGGGCACGTTCCTCACCCGTCCCGTTGAAGCTGCCTTCCATAACATAAATATAATCGCTCAATACAGGCTCTAGCCCGATTGCCCTAAGCGTCTTCTCCAGACGTCCGACTTCCTCTGCACGTTCTTTCTTCAGCCCATTCGAACAACAGACAATTCCGATTTTATCCCCTGTTTGAATCATATTTACCCCACTTCTATGCCATAACAATGCTGCAAAATAATTATACTGACTATTATCGATAAAGACAAGCTTGCTTTACTGGATATTATGCATAAAAGTACGCCACGCTTCCAACAAAAATCTTTTTTGTCTTTACAATAGTGCTATAATTGAGCTAATGGAATCATTTTTATTGTTGCAAAGCGCTTCGGAATAGAGAAAAAATGATTGTGAAGGAGGAAAATCCAAATGCAATACACAACCCACTACCCTTCACCCCTCGGCGATATTCTTCTCGCCGCCGATGAAATCGGACTCACCGGGTTATGGTTTGAAGGACAGAAGTATTATGCCAGTCAGCTTGAGCCGGCACACGAAGAAAAGAACTCCTCATTTCATGAACAGGCAAAAGAATGGCTGGGTGTCTATTTCTCAGGAAAAGAACCAAATTTTATGCCACCTCTTCATTTGACCGGAACGCCTTTCCAACTTGCGGTATGGGAACTATTATGCAAAATACCTTATGGGAAAACCACGAGCTACAAAGAAATTGCACAAAATCCAGCCATCCGGAAAGCTCTGTCCAAAATGTCTGCCCAGGCTGTCGGTGGGGCGGTGGGACACAATCGAATTTCCATTATCGTTCCCTGCCACAGAGTCGTGGGGGCAAACGGGAGCCTCACCGGATACGCCGGAGGTATCGATAAAAAAATAAAACTACTCACTTTAGAAAAAGTCGATATGCAGAATTTTTTCATCCCCAAAAAGGGAACAGCACTATAATAAGCCGAAACAAAAAGAAACTCTAACGCGGCGTGTTGGCTGCTTTAGAGTTTCTCTTCATTTTCAATCTATTACCTTTCCAACCTATACCCCAAATAGTCTAAGAACAATTCCACATACATCGCATTCGCCCAGGAAAACCATTCACGGGTAAACTTGCTGTCATCGTCACAGAGGAATCCTTCATGCATCACGCCTTTACCGCCCGTAGTGGCTACCATATTCTTAAGTATCTGAAGTTTTTCTTCCCGGGAATCGCTCGTCAACCCCTGGACAGCCATCGCAATATGCCAGATATAGCCGGAACGGGTGTGTGCGCTTCCAATGCCTGCCGCCTTTGTTCCCTTAAAATAGTATGGGTTCCCGTCGCTCAACAAGAATTTCCTGGTATTCTCCATCGTTTCCTTGTCGCCATGATATCCCAGATATTCCATGCCAAGAAGGCTCGGCACATTGGCATCATCCATCAGATTATACATACCATACCCGTCGGTCTCATATGCGTAAACCATCCCAAATTCTTCCGTATTGGCTCTTCCTTCTTTCTCAACTGCCTCCCGCACCTGCTCTTTTAAGAGTTTTGCATCCTTCTCCATCTGTTCGTCGTGGAACAACTCCCTTGCCAGTTCTTCCAGGTATCCCATGATGACCACCACAAACATATTGGATGGAATTAAATATCCGTAAGTACAAGCATCGTCACTGGGGCGGAATCCCGACCAAATCAATCCTGTCCCGGACTTTACAAGAGCGCCTTTCCCATCTCTGGAAAGGGTATCCCTGAAAAATGCGTTTTGGCGCCTGAACCTGTATTCCGATTTTTCTTCATGAAACTGTTCTGTCTTAAATACATGGAATATTTTCTCTACCCCTTTATGGAAATTCTCGTCAAACTGTGAGGTACATCCCGTGTTCTTCCACAGAAGATACGCAAGCTGCACAGGATAACACAAGGAATCCACCTCAAATTTGCGCTCCCATACCCACGGATTCTGGTCCGGGTCATCCTTCTCCCAACATGCCCCGTTGTCCCGTTCGTTAAAAGCATTTGCATATTCGTCAATACAGATATATTTAAACTGCCTCTTGACTACCCCTGCAATCATCTCCCTAATCTTGTCATCTTCCTTCGCCCAGAAGATATACGGACGCACCTGTGCCGTCGAATCCCTCAGCCACATCGCCGGAATATCCCCTGTAATCACATGGACAGTGCCGTCCCCCTGTTCCCTGATTGTGGTATTGAGTGTATTCATATAGCAATTTTCAAAAATTTCCAACAACTCCGGGTAATCCGCCGCCCTTTTTCTCACCTGCTCAAAAAAATTATCCATATCCGCCGTTCTCCTTTGCCCTATGATATTTTCTGTGGAATAAAAATACCCTTTTATATACATACCATAGCATATCTTTAGGATAGCTGTAAACAGGTTTATCGCAATCGCTATGCCCGCCTGTACACGCCATACAGAACAGGCGCCAAAATAAGGCAAAGCACGAAATAAACCGGCACAATCAGCACAAGATACCCCACAACCCTGCCACCAATCTGATACAGGACAATCGCATCCAGGCTTTTGTTCATCCTAAGAAGCTGGTCAGGAAAAAGCGTCATCACACCCGAAAGCAAAGAAATTCTCCCCAGGAACATCGGCACGCAGGATAAAGCAAAAGGAACCGCCGCCGCAATCACTGTAGAACGTAATTTCGCCGATAAAAACATGGCGAACATTAAGATAAACAAGCATCCTGCATATCCCCCTATTGCAGCAAAAAGATAGTCTTGCAGATAGGTAAAATTATAAATACTGTCCCAGTTTGCATATCTGGACTGAATCGGGCACTCTGCTCCGCCAAATCCCAGCGCACACAGCACAAGCAGCGAATACAGCAGGATAATCCCCCAGTAAACAGCCGTCACCGAAAGGACACCCGCCCCTATCTTCGCGCGGACCGCCCTGTTTCTCCCCAATTTAGAAGAAAAGAAAACTGCATCCGCTTTCAGCTGAAATTCATCCGAAAAAATCCCTGCGACCAAAAATCCCGCCAATACCACTAAAATAATCATGATTGTCGGCAAATACTGCGAATCCATCAGAGCCGTCCAACCGTCCGCATACTCATAGTAAAATGGCGTTTCCAGTTTCTTATACTGCCCTGTCAGAAAATCCTTCTCTGCATCGGACAAATGGTCTTCATCGGCGTCCAACCATTCTTCAAGTTGGGTTATTCTGCGCTCATAAAGCCCTGCCGCTTCTTCAGGAGCAATACTGTCCGCCTTATAATAATCATAATCCCCGTAATCGCAGAAAGCAACATTTAGCAACTCCCGAATGTCTGTTAGTCCCTGCCGCTTCTGGTATCCCTCGTCCGCATCCTGCGAGACAGAATGGATGTGGCTGTTTTCTTCCGCCGCCTGGCGCAGCACATCCTCCGTCAGATACCCCCGCCATCTGCTTTTATCCTCTTTCAGCCGGCACGCCGCCGCTATACCGCTTAGCTGGCTTCCGTTTTCTTCCAGATACCGTACATCCCGGATAGTCAGGAATCCCATCACAAATGTAATCAATACCAATAGAACCACTATGATTTTGTTCATGGGCTTCACAAATATTTTTTTCATTTCATATCGCAGCATCGCCATCTCCCGCCTTTTCTCCGAAATAATACAAAAATACATCCTCCAGTGTCGCTTCCTCCGCTACCGCGTCAGGTAACGGCTGCCTATCCGATATTACCCTTAGCCACGCGCCTTGCGCCTCCGACTTGATATTGGAAATCTTATACCGCTTCACAAAACGGGATACTTCTTTCTTCCCCACATAACATTTCCATACGCTTTCCGTCATAGAACCGATAAGTTCATCCGCGGTTCCCCGGTGCACAATCCGCCCGTCCCGCATCAGAAGAATCTCATTTGCCACATACTCCACATCCGGCACAATGTGAGTGGACAAAAGCACCAGCCTCTCTTCTGCAATCTCACTGATTAAGTTGCGGAAACGGATTCTTTCATTCGGGTCGAGTCCCGCAGTGGGCTCATCCAACACCAGAATCTTCGGGTCATTCAACATCGCCTGTGCAATTCCCGCGCGACGCTTCATGCCGCCCGACAGTTTCTTCATCTTCCTATTGGCTGATTTGCCAAGACCCACCTTTCCAATCAGCTCCTTCACTCTCTTTTTAGCCACCGCCGGGGCAAGTCCCTTGATAGACGCGATATAAAGAAGATAATCTTCCACGGAAAATTCCGGGTAAAATCCGAACTCCTGGGGAAGATACCCCAGTATTTTCCTGTATTCTCCGTCCATCGCTATAATGTCCTTGCCATTGTACGTAATATTTCCTTCCGTGGGGCGAAGCAGCGTGCAAATCATGCGCATCAGCGTTGTCTTCCCCGCGCCGTTTACCCCCAGGAGCCCATAGACCCCATGATGCATCACAACATCTAGTTGGTCCACTGCCGTAAAATTCCCAAATGTCTTTGTCAGGTTATGAATACCCAATTCCATTTCTCTAATCTCCAATCCGTCCAATTCCTATTTTTGAACAATTTATCGCGAAGAGGCAGCTTGAAAAAACATCCTACAGTGATGAATCGCCTTATAGACAGCCGCCCCCATCAGAATAACCGCCATCCCTAACAAAAAAGACCAGACAGGCAATGCCACCAGTCCATAAATGCGGTCGTCAACCGTAATCAGCCACCACACTGCACTCCAACCGATACACAACACCACCGAAGTTCCCTCACTCGCGAAACGCCTGCTGCTAAACATCCCGAAACAGATGCAGGCCGTCACGGCAGCCGGCAGAAGGAATTGTATGACCAATTCAGTCAACGTATAATGCATCTGCGCATGTATTACAGCACAGAATACAGTAAGAAACAAGATATCCACGACACCAAAAAAAAGTATCCGCGCCGCATAAATCCGGTTCAGGGAATAATAGGCGGAAATCTCTATCTCCATACACTGATAGGTCCTGTTCTTCCATATTTCCGGAATTATAAGAACTATGAACAATACTCCCACGATGCCCATGCTGTGCCTGGCATAATACTCTATCTGCATAGACTGCATAACCACACCCGCCAAAAGCAACAAGATTATTTGCATAAACCACCATCTCTTACGGATAAGCAGAAATTGTCCCCATAGAAATTCCCGGTAAGTAAGCAGCTGTTCCTGCTCCCTTACATAAAACGCCTCTTTCCCTCTCAGGACCGTATCCAAAACCTTTTCCTCGCTTGGCTTAATCCACGTCTGCTCCACATATGCCCGGATTCTTTTTTCTGTCTCCATATGCTTCCTCCTTCCCCATAAACCGTGCCAATCCCGCTTTCGCCTGCCTCAGCCTGTACTTTACTAAAGGCAGTCCGACCTGCAATATTTCCGCCGTTTCCCGGAGTTTCATGCCCTGAAAGTAATGCAGGATGACAACCTCCTGCTGCTCCTGCGGAAGGGCTCTGACCGCCTCCTCCACAGACATGCGCTCCATAGCCGCTTCTATCGGATTTACAATGTTATATCCTGACAGCTCTTCCTGTGCCGTAGGGATGTTCTTTTTCTTCCTGTAAAAATCTTTGCACAGGTTTCCTGCAACCGTATACAGATAATTCTGGGTTTTCCCCTGGAACCGATAATACGAAAGATTCTTAAAAAAACAGACAAAAGTTTCCTGCGCCAAATCTTCCGCATATCCGGCGTCAAAGCAGCGGTAACGGCAATAATTTAAAATAGATTCATAATATTTGCGGACAAATACGTCAAAAGCATCCTCTTCGCCCCGCTTCATTCTCTGGATTAAAAGAAAATCAGCATTCATGTAATCCCTTTCTCTTTCTGTCTTACTATGTATAACGGATGGAACGGGGGAAAAGATAGGATAACTTCCTATGATAGAAAAACACCCACAAGTTTTGTACTTGTGAGTGTAAGGCGCATCGTCTTTTTATAGTCTTTCTATGAAAAAGGACAGCTTTGAACTGTGGTAATTTTATTAAGTTTTATTAAGCGTTCTTTTTGATTCAGCCCGTCTTCAATCAGCGCTGCATTGATGTTTTCCATATTTGACAGACATATCCATTCATTTATACTCGCGTAATCTCTGATATTGCTTTTTTATTAGGATTGTTATCCCGCCATTGTTTCGCCGTCATGCCAAATAATGCCATGTTAAGCACATCGGCTTGTGATGCATATATAACAGAAGTCTGCTGTGGCGTAAGCTCCGGCGGAATGAGATTGACTTTGATTGCATCGGCATGTATCCGGTAATTTATTTTTTGCCAATTCCCTTTTAGCGCTCCATCCAAGTAAAGCCTGTTCCTCTCTCTTTAACCACTCAAATTCCTTGATAAGATGCAATTAAACTGCTAAGATACCCAACTTGCAAATTCAAACGTAATATCCATACGTTCCGCCATACCGTCCTGCTTTTGCTACAATGCCTTTTGAATTTGTACGGGATGCCCATTGCTTTACCGACATAATAAAACGGTTTAATCCTGCTTCTAACATGATTTCTACATAGGCGGCAGTATTGAAGTATGCATTATACATTTTCCCATATACCAAGAAATTCTATTGTATTCTTGTTGCGTAACCATTTTTCTATCAGGGCATACCCGTTGTCAATTTTCCTTACCATATCGGTTAAAGAGATATAATCATCTTCCTCAATCTGTATGACCTGTATCTCTGTTCCGCCAACATTAAGTTTCCCCATAAAAAAACCTTTCATTTTATAAATAGCCCCGCCTCTTTGCCTCGTTAATCAAATGCAGTTGCATTTCAGGATATGTCCATCTTTTCGGAAGTCTGTTATCTCTTTACTCGTCGTCCTAATTCGTTCCAATCGGTTACTGTCAAAATGTTTTTATCTTCTGTATATGGCAAAAAGAGAAGCAAAGTGGACTTCCGCAAGGCTCTTGAATAAAATAGCAGGCAACGATTAGGCACATCTCCTCTACACGCTTCCTGTCCGTTGCCGTACAACCTCATACAAAAGTATCGACGCCGCACAGCTTACATTCAACGAACTTGCATGGGAACTCTCCGCCATCGGAATCGTGCACAGCATGTCGCAGGAATCTTTAAACGCCCTGTTTAACCCCTTCGTTTCATTTCCGACCATAAGCATGAGCGGCACCGCCAGATTGACAGAACTGACAGGATGTTCCTTGTGCGCCGTAGTGCCTATCATAGTAAAATCCGGATATCTTTCTTTCAAAGAGCCGATGTATGCCAGTAAGGCTCTGTTATCCTCCGCCCTGACCACGGGTACGCTGAAAAAAGACCCCATCGCCGCCGTCACCACATCAGGGTCATACAAATCAACGGCATGTCCCGTTAAAATCAACATGTCTGCGCCAAAGGAATCGCAGGAACGGATTAAGGTGCCCAGATTCCCTTTATTGGATGGCCTGTCGAACAATACAATCAACGGCTGACCAGAAAGCGTCACCGCATCAAGCCTGTCCTCACGCATTTCAATCACTGCCATCAGCTCGGAAGTATCCTCTTTGCCGCTGAGTTCTCTCATCAATTCCGGTTCCAGGCAATAATTTACCTCCGTGGGGACGTTCTGCAGCATGTCTGACGCCCATCCTGACAAGCTCGCTCTGTCACCGCTGTATAATAAAGATTTAATATTCCAGTTGTTGCTCACAGCCTCATTTAAACTGCGGACCCCTTCCACGAGAAATTCATTGTATCTGTACCGCTTATTACGGTTCGTCTTAAGCACTTCAAATCTCTGGAAAGCATTGTCCCTGACAAGCACTTTCTTCTCGGCCGTTTTTGCCATAATCATACCTGCACCTTTCGTTTACCATCAAATTAATTTTCATCTACTGCCATTAGCAGACTCCAAAATTTCCTCCAAACTTGCCTCCTCAAAACTCTCCAACGCCGGATGCCCTGTCAGCGTCTTCACAACATTCCAACCGATACGGTTTTGGGCCACGCTCGCCGCTGTGGGCAAAAATCCCAGGTCAAGATAAACCTTGCACGCCAGCCATGTATTCGTCTGGGTAGGAATTTTGGCATGTGTATAGCCCAATTCCTTCATGACGTGCAGTACATACGTAATTAACGGCTTCGAAAGTCTCCTGCCCTGGTACTCTCTCTTCACGGCAACCCAGTGAAGCCATCCATCCCCCGATGTGTCTTGCCCGGACACATCATAGTAGGCGCTGGCCGTAGCAATCTTCTCCCCCGACTCATTTTCAATAAAAACCATTCTGTCAGGAAGGTCCTCCTCATGCATGGCATAATACACGTTCCAGGATTCCAAACCTTTTTCATAGCTTTGGAACTCCTTCGCCGACTGCTCAATCTCTATCCATGCGTCTCTGTCTCCATGCTTATAAAAGACAAAACGGTATCCCGCCGGCAGACTGTATTCCATAAACCCATCCAAATCTCTCTCCAGAATCAGCCCATAATACTTGATGCGCTCGTCATGATTGTCAAATTCCGGCAATTCTTGTTTTTTAATACTTTTCATAGTAATCCCCATTTCTGAGCGACTTGTCATAAAGAAGCCATACCCTCAGTGAATAAAGGGACACATGCCCTGCGCCATGATATTTGAGCGTTTTTCAGCGTTGTCCTCAATCGGCGTACGTCCAGTACGCCTCAATCGTCCGCCTTGAAAATCACTCAAATATCTATGGACAGGGTCGAAGAGTCGGAAAGAAATCTATTTCAGTTCCTGCAAGGCGCTTGATTGACGCGTACCGGACGTACGCGGAATGAAAGCAACATAGCAGGAGCTGAAATGGATTCTTTACCGACCATGTGTCCCTTTGTTCACTGAGGGTAACTTTGCTTATGCAAAGCTCTAATCTCAAATTTGCGTCTGCCATAAAAACTATTTGCTTTCGCTCAGAAACAAATAATCGTGTAATAAAGTATGCTCTTATGGCAGAGTTTCTCCCAATATAACGCAATGTGCGTTCTTCACGCCTTCCCGCTCACGGCCTTTTTCCTAAATCTTTCGCCTTCCCGCCATTTGCCTTAATTTCATGCCGCCATCCCGTCTGTGCCGCCATTTTGTACAAAACACGCGGAAATGCCACAGACACATAATGGTTTTCCCATCCACCGTTTTGACTGCCTTGGGCAATGCATTCCGCCATCGCCAAAAGCGCCTTGTTTATGGGTGCCTTCGGGCCATGTTCCGGCGGCGCGGCCGCCATCATCGGCAACGCCCCACCTCCACCGACGCCAATGCCGCCGCACCAAGTAAACCCAACCTTCGCGCACCAGTTCTGCATCACTTTAAGGGCAGTCTCCGCCTGGATTCCTTCATAGAATCCACAGTTTACGATTCCATAAACAGGTATCTCTTTCCCACCTCTATATTTCTCTTCCATTTGGCCAAGACAGGAAAGCAAATGTCCCGGAAGACAGTCCACATAAAGGGGACAGGCAAATATCCATACATCGGCGCACTCTAGTTTTTTCCATGTCTCTTCCTGCATCTGCGGAGAATGCAACGCTGCGTTTACCGTCTCCATCCCTTCTCTGCCGGACAGGCAATGACGTAAATCCTCCAGAAGGATTCCGCTGGTACTTCCCTTCGCCTTCAGGCTCGCATCAATCAATGCAATTTTCATAAGACAAGGCCCTCTATTTCTTCTGTATTGGACAAAAACCGTATCTGCTTTACCTGCCCGTCGTAATTATCCGCATTTGCATCCATTATGGACGCCGCAGTTTCCTTCTCGGCTTCCGTTATATTCTCACCGTACAGATAAAGGGAAAGTGCAATCACATTCTCGTATCTTCGTTTATGGTGCATCTCCCCTTTGCGGATTACAAAATCCGGATGGATATAGGATATTGCCCTGTCCTGCACCATTTTAACAAAAGGGCTCACACTGCCGTAAAAGCACCGGCTGACAAAAATCACCTCGCTGCACTTACCCATATCGGCTCCTGTACTCTCATAGCCATCATGAATCACACACTTTCCCGGCGTCTTCGTCCAACAGCCAAAGCACCCAACACAGTGATGAATGCCGCCCTGGGGCTTGATAACTTTATACTCTCCCTCAACAGGAAGGTTGAAATCTTCTATATCCGTAATGATTAACTTCATACTTATAGCTGCCCTTTCCCTCTGTTCCCATCATCGGCACTCTTGCAAGATGCGTGCCAACCCATCACCCATCGCTTTCACATTCGCCTCCAGTACTTGCCTGCCGTATTCTGGCGACGCATATTCCCTGGGGTCACGCCCGGCTATGGCAATCGGCGCCTCCCCGCCTGATACGATACGCTCCATTTGCACAAGCTCAGGACGCACGGCCATCACAATGGACGTCTCGTTGGCGGCCGCATGGTCGCACTGGAATCCTAACAGTTCATCCTCCAGGAAATCAAAGGCACTATAGCAGTCCAACCCAAAGGACTCTTTCAATCTGTCTTTCATGGCTTGGAACTGCCGAGTAGACGGGCCATGCCCATGCCCTACCAGAACACGTATGCCCGCTCTGACAAGGTTCCCCGCAATCCTATAAACCATATCCTCATATTCCTTATCAGGCTGCCAGTATGCGCTGCCGGGAAGCTGCCCCATCTCATAGGGAACCACCGTCCCGCCCGTATAAATATCCATTCCGTAAAATTCTCTGTCAGCATCGTGGTAAAACCTGTCCGGCCCCAGGAATAATTTCGGCAAAACTACCCCGCCAACCTTCTGCGCCACTCGCACAAACAATTCCTGCGCCTGGATTCCGTCCGCCCCAAGAGGCATATGCGGTCCATGCCATTCCAATGTCCCAAGCGGCAGGTAAGCAACCGGACATGCCGCCACACGCTCTTCAAATTCCCTTGGACACAATTCTTCATATAATACCTTCTCTGTCATTTTCTTAACCCTCCTTTTCTTATTTTTATGACCATGTTTTCTTCTAAATGTGCAGGTTTGTGTGTTCATACACAAATTTGCAATTGGAAAATGGTAACTTTTTCAACTTCTTCCTTTGTGAACAAGGAGATTCCATATCCTTTTAATCACTAAGGCTACCCTCAGGGAACAAGCGGACACATGTATCCCTTTGTTCTTTGAGGGTATTATAACACAATATATAAACAAAACACACTGCGTACTACTAACATATCTGACAAGAAAGCTAAAATACCCCTCAAATAAGGAAAAAGGCGCCCCCATCGTGCACCTTTTTCCAAACGGCTCCTTCGTCTTCCATCTTATTTTAAATTAATTTCTCCAAAATTTCCTTCGCCATCACGATATCTTTCTTCTGCTCTTCCCCGGAAATCTCCCGCTCAATGGTAATATCGCCATCGTAGCCGACCTCTTTAAGCTTGGCGATGAATGCAGGGTAATTTACTTTGCCCTGTCCAAGCGGCACTTCCGCTCCCAGGCAGTGCCCGTCAGTGGGGTACATACCGTCTTTGCCATGAATGCCTCTTACATATTCCCCGAATACTTCCAGGGCGTCCACCGGATTGGCTTTCCCGTACATAATCAAGTTCGCAGGGTCTAAGTTGATACCCACATTGCCTTTGCCCAGAGCATTCTCGATATCCTGGATTGCTCTTTTTAGAGTAACCGGTGTCTCCTGCCCCGTCTCAAACAGGAAATTCTGTCCGTTCTCTTTGCACTTCTCCACCACTGTCTTACATGCCACAAGCACCTCTTCATACTTCGGGTCATATGGATTCTCCGGCATATAGCCTACATGTGTGGCAAAATCCGTCACGTGGATTTTCTTCGCAAAATCCGAACCTTCTAACAGCATCTTCATGCGCTCTATGCGGTAATCTGTGGGCACTAAACCTAACGTAAGCTGTCCTTCATAGAAGTCCCACACCCGTCTGCCTTCCCAACCGCACCAGAATGCACTGATATGCACACCATGTTTCTCCACGGCCTCATTCACAGCCTGCGCCACACTGTCATCATTGAGAATCTTCCTGTTCCAGCACACAAGCTGGCAGCTCTCCATCCCCATGGAACGCAGCTCCGCGAACTTCGCATCTATATCCGTATCCTCGAACAGCTCAATCAATACACCTATTTTCATTTTAATACCTTACCTTTCCCCTGCCTGCGGATACGCCACCGTATGCAGCCGTCCCACGCCAGGATGTGTGAACTCCTTATCATTATACATCATATAAAGACAAACATAAAATAGAGGCCATAACGCATTATCCCTTTACCGCGCCTGCTGTGATACCGCCCACAATATGTTTCTGCATGAGCACGAAGAAAATCAAACTCGGTATCATAGACATCACAATACCCGGCAAGGCATGTTCCCAGTCTGACGTCTGTGCGGAGAACTGCATATACAGCGCATTCTGGATATTCATCGCCCTCGCATTGCCTCCCACAATCAACTGGTTTGTAATAATATCGTTCCATGTCGCCAGTGTGTCAAGCACCACTACCGTAGTCAGAATCGGCTTTAACAACGGCAGGACAATACTGAAATAAGTACGCATCTTCGACGCCCCGTCGATACACGCACATTCCTCCAACTCCAACGGCACATTTTTTACAAAACCATGTATCATATACACCGCAAGGGGCATACACAGACCGATGGACACTAACGTCTGTCCCATACGGGTGCCTGTCAAGTTGACATTTGCAACCAATCTGGTCAATGTAATCATGTAGGACTGGAATGGCACCATCATCGGCATAATAATCAGTCCGAAACAAATTACGCTCAACTTGCTCTTCGTCCTCGCCAGTTTATAAGCGGCCATAGGCGCAAGCAACACGATGACGAGCACCGTCCCGATTGTATAGATAAGCGTATTTCCAATCAGCATCGGGAACTTGAACTTTGTCCATGTCTCTATGTACATGTCAAGTTTCCAGCTCTCAGGCAGCGCCAGGAAATGCTGCATCATATCATTATACGGTTTAAAAGAATTGATAAAAATCAATAGCAGCGGCATCAGCCAGAAGATGGAGCACAGAAAAATGAAAACAGACAGTAGGTTTACTCTTCTTATTTTTTTCATTATGCCTCAACCTCCTTGCTCTTAGTGACTTTAAGCTGGATTGCCGTCACAATCAACACAAATACGACGAATACAAGCGACTTGGCGGTTGCCATTCCATACTTGTTATTCACGAAAGCTTCCTTATATATATTGTAGGCAACCGTCACCGTAGAGTTTGCCGGGCCGCCCTTGGTAAAGACCATGATAATGTCAAACAGCTTAAACGCAAAAGTAAGCGAAGTCAGCATACAGATTGACACGGCAGGCATAATCATAGGCACCATAATCTTACGAAATACCTGGAAACTATTGGCCCCGTCGATTTTCGCCGCCTCTGTCAGCTCCTTGGGCACCGCTATAATACCCGCGATGTAATTCACCATGTAGAAACCTACGTTCTGCCATACCGCCATGATAACGACTACATAGAACGCAAGCTTGGGCGTTCCTACCCAGCTCCAGTTGAAAAATTCCCAACCGGTAATATTATATAATGCCTCGAATCCCGGCCCGAAAATAAACTTCCAAATCAGGCTGATTGCCGTCAAACTGATAATATAAGGAACATAATAAAACGCCCGCCCTACGCTGGAGGACTTCTTCTCCTTGGACATCACAACCGCCACGGTGAGCGATATAATATTCACGATAACTACATAAAATACGGCGAACTTCAAAGTAAAAGTAACGCCCTTCCAGAAAAGTTTGTCATTGGTAAAAATCTTGATAAAGTTATCTAACCCCACAAATTTCATAGATTTCCCGACGCCGTTCCAGTCAAATACAGAATAGTACATGTTCATGACAAACGGTATATCAGTGGCAAATAGCACGAAAGCCACCGCCGGAAAAACAAACAATGCAAACAGTAAAAAATCATTTATCTTCTTGCTTTTCAATTCACCATCCCCTTATGGACTCTTCTCTATGATAGGCAAGGGGAGCGCCGGCTTTTCCCTGCTCCGTGCAACTCCCCTGCTGCTGTATCATTGTCTGTTATTCAGTTTCAAAGACAACACTTCTTTCAGGCTTTACTGTGCAGTCCAAAATTCCTGAAATCCCTGTGTCACTTCTTCCGCACTCATGTCGCCTGTCATATACGCCTGCAGATAAGGTCCACACACATCAGAGTAGCTAGTCGGTGCGATTGTATGAATCCATCCGTTGGTCTTTCCGTCTGCAATATAAGTCTTGGCATCATTCGCCAGTTTGCCGGCTACTTCCCTGTCTGTCTTGACGCCAGGAACAGCCCCTACGCCGTCGCACATCCAGTACTGTCCCATCTCGGAAGTAAGGATATAGGTCAAGTACTCTTTTGCAAGTTCCAGGTTCTCCGAATCTTTGTTTACAAGATAAGTCCAGTTACAGGAAGACAGAAGCGTGCAATCATCTGCAGAAGAACCTACCGGGCAAGGAAGGAATCCCAGATTCGCATCTGCATTGAAAGAATCCAATGTAGACTGGCACCAGTCACCCATATGAATCATAGCAGCCTCGCCGTTGGCAAGCATATTCTCGGAAGTCTCCCAGTCAATCTCAAGGGGCTTGTCCGGACCGTATGCAATCGCCAAGTCTAACATCTTGAACAGGTTATTCCAGTTAGGTAAATCCGCAAACTGTTTCTCGCCGGACTTCAAGGCATTGGCTGTGCCTTCCGCATCCAGAGATTTATCCATCATAAAGTGAGTTGCAAGCTGTCCCAGTACCCAGCTTTCTTTTGCCGGCATTGCAAACGCCGTAATCCCTGCGGCCTCCAGTTTCTTACATGCCTCTTCCAGTTCGTCGATAGTAGTAGGCAGTTCGGTTATCCCTGCCTGCTCGAAGCAGTCCTTATTGTACAGGATACCCATATTCTCATATGTCCAAGGCAAAGATTTGATTCTGCCATCTTCATCCCTTCCTGTCTCCAACGCATCTTCGTTGAACAGGCTTGTGACGTCTGTGTCATCCGTCCAGTCATACGCATATTCATAATACATCTTTGCGGAAGTACCTGACTCTACGTCGAATACATCCGGTATATCCCCGGAATTTACGCGGGACTGAAGCAATGTATTCGAGTCGTTCGCCGCATGCTGTACCTCAATCGTTACGCCCGGATGGTCTTTCTCAAACGCTTCTACCATCTCTGCATACTCGTCCAAACCATAAGCATGGGCATCAAATACCTTCAAGGTTACCTCTTCTCCGGAAGCTGCACTCTCTTCGCCTGCGCCAGCGCTTTCTCCGTCAGCCTCTGTGCTTTCCTCAGCGGCTGAAGTGTCATCGTTCGTGCTTCCGCCTGTCTCTTGCTGGGAACCTGAATTACCACAGGCTGCCAACATAGATGTCATCATAACTGCCGATAACAAAACTGCAAGTTTTTTCTTTACCATAATAGTTCCTCCTAACTTGATGCGTGCTGCCCCTTGGCCAACACTGGTTTCATTGATAAAATTGATAAGCCTCCATAACCCGTTATCCGCGGGAATTAACGGCGCTTCTCCACATATGCCTTCGCTGCCTCCCATTCCTTTAAAGCAAGCTCTACGGATTTGACTCCTTCTGTAAGCGGCGCCACCTCGACAGGTTTCCCCTCCATGACACACTTCACGAAGTATTTAATTTCCGTATAGTAAGGTCCCAGATTTGAAACGTTAATACCTGCCGTATTGTCGTCCATCACGTACTCCGGTGAAAACTCCGGCGTTTCCACTGTGCCATCCTTCTTATAGACGGTCAGCGACGGGTTACTCGCTCCGTCAAATACCACCGTAGCGTCCTCGAAACATGCCCTGAATCCTGCCCTGAATGCCAGAGATGGAGATACGTCCCAGATGCCTTCCGCTGTCACAAATACATTTCCAAATTCATAGGTCGTAATAATCTGGTTAATCATCCCGTTGTCAAAAGCCGTAGCCCTCACATCGAAGCTGTCAGGCTCTCCCAACATATGCCGGAGAAAATCCAAATCATGTACATGCAAGTCTAGCACTACCGAACCGCTCTTCTTCTCATCGTGGAACCAATCCTCAAATCCCCACTGCACATCGCCGCTGATTCTCTGCATCACAATCGACTTCAGGCATCCAAAGGTCTTGTCGTCATATACCTGTTTCAGATAGCGGTACTCATCAAAAGAACGTACCACCTGCCCTACCATGACTTTTCTTCCGGTCCTTTCCTCCGCCTCCAAAATCTGCTTACCCTCTTCTGCCGTCAAGCATACGGGTTTCTCTACCAGGACATGCATTCCCTGTTCCATAGCTGCCACTGCATGGCTAACATGTAAATAGGTAGGAAGACAAATATGTACAATATCCAGCTTCTCCTTTTCAATTAGCTCCATACCATAAGAATAAGTCTTTGCATCCGGAAAATAAGAAGATGCTTTATCCAAATACTCCTTGCGGCAATCCGCCAATGCAGCCACCTCTACATTCATCTGAGAAGACAGCGCTTTCAGCGAAAGATAGTGAGTTGTTCCCATTCCTCCACATCCAATTACGCCAATTCTCATTGCGTCACCCCTTTCTCAATTTATTTGTTCATTAACCTAACTATTTTGAGAAAAAAATAAAACCAAAGCCGTTCATTTATTCTTTTTTCCTGTTAACCCGGTCCATTTTCCGCTCTAAGTTTGTCTTTACTTTATCATTCCGCACAGTTGATGTCAATATTTTTTCTGTTATCCGCACTTTCTGACAGCTATTTCTACTATTATTCACAATATTAGCTCATTTAATTTATGCATTTTTACCTATAATTTGCCTTATTCCTGTGACCTTACTAATTTTATGAATGAATCATGTCGGTGTTTTTCTATTGCACAGCTAATTTTGATTTTACGTTTGTTTGTCTTAAACGAGCTAAAACAAATTCCACTACAATATATACAGAATATTTGTGTTTATTCCTGTTTATTATCTGTCTTTTTCTCTTATTTTGCTTTTTATTATACTATATTTATTTTTTATCAAACTTTTATTGCACATCACTTTGTTTTATGATAGGATGTTTTTTAATAAACTGACTTTACAAAATATCTTAAAGGAGGTGAAACCAAACAAGATGAGCCTGGTAAACCAACAGTTAATAAAAAATACGAACATGAAACATATTTACTCTTCTATCGATGCAAATCCCGGAATCTCCAGGACACTTCTTGCACAGCAGTCTAACTTAAGCAAAACCACCGTCTCCACCCTGGTAGATGAGCTGATTGAGCGGAAGTTTATTCTGGACAGCGGCACAGGAGAATCAGATTCTATCGGCCGCAAGCCTAATTGCCTGCATGTGCGTATGAACAGTTATTACACTGTAGTGATGCACTGGATAGAAAATATGGTGTACGCCTATCTAATCGATATCGCCGGAACCTCTGTCGTCCAGGAAAGCTGCCAGGTTAAAGCGGGAGAAACCTATATATCCTGCTCCGTCTACTGCCTGTACCGGTCTATCTTGAAACAATGTGAGCCAAGCCGGGTACTGGGAATCTGTGTGGTTGTCTCCGCCATGATTGACGCGGCCCACAACGAAGTATATTCCACCACACTCAGCCTGCCGTTTTTGGGCAAAGAAAATCCGATTGACGCCCTGCGGCACGCATTTCCCGAATACCCCGTGGCATTTTTGGAGGATACTGCATGCTACGCTTACGCCGAGAAAATTTACGCAGGCGTCCCGGAGAAAAATTTTGCTTTCCTGAATTTCGGACGTGGAATCGGAGCCACCCTCTTCACCGAAGGAAATATGCTCGGCAAAGCCAGCGGTTCTTTCACACAGTTCGGTCATTACTCTGTGGACCCGAACGGTCCGTTATGCGTCTGTGGAAATCACGGCTGCCTGGAAACGCTGATTTCCGAACACAATCTGAAAAAACGACTGGCTCAGTTCGGCACGATTCCTTCCCTGGCAGGTAAAGAATCCATTACCTTCTCCGACCTGGGCAAAGCCGCCACCTTCCGCGACCCGACGGCTTTGACAATGGTGCGCCAGCTCGCATGGGAACTGGCCCAGGCATTGGGAAATCTCATATGTGTCGTAAACCCGTCCTTAATTATATTGGGCGGCAAAATTCCGGACATCGGTGAATACTTCCTCAACGAAGTCCGGGCCGGCCTAAAGAAGACGGGCTTTCGCAAAATGGTGGACGCCGTAACAGTGCGCTATTCTACCTTGCAGATTGACTCCTTTTTAAACGGCGCCATGAAATATTTTTTTGATATCCATTACTGTTTCACCGACAACGACCGTTCCGCCTTTTTCATCGGGTAGCACAAGGCAATTACCGATTGCTTCCTATCGGGCTTTGTGATATGTTGGAAGTAGTCCTGTGGCTGACACACTTATATCTGGTAAAACCACGCCGGATTTATGTTCGTCGGCCAGGCGGCTAAATGAGATAATGCGGCGGCACGCTGCGTGAAAGTAACGTGGCAGTCCTAAAGCCTCAAAATACCAATCCAGGAAGAGCAGGCGCATATGAAACTGGTAAACCAACAACTCATCAAAAATAACAATTTAAAGACACTTTACCGCTATATCCACCAGACGCCGGGCGTTTCCCGGGCACAGCTTGCGAAGTTGTCAGGCTTAAGCAAAACCACCGTGTCTTCCCTGGTGGATGAATTAATCGAGCGGAAATTTGTGCAGGACACGGGGATTTTAGACGACGCCACGTCTGTAGGGCGTAAGCCTAACAGCCTGCATCTTCTGCAGGGACAACACTATGTGGCCGTCATCAGTTGGCGAAGCAAAGATATATGCTGTAAACTGGTGGATATTTGCGGCACAATCATAAAAGAATCCGACGCCCCCTTACATGAGCCTGATTCCTATGTGACCCTATCCAAAGAGCTGTTGGAAAACTTACTGGCTCCTGATTTCCCACGGGAGAAGCTTCTTGGCGTGGCTATCGTCGTACCCGCCATGATTGACCCCAAGCGCAAGGAAATTTTTGCTACCACGCTTTATCTGTCCCCCAACGGAAACATCGACCTTATAAAGAACTTGAAGAAAGCCTTTGCAGGTTATCCGTTGGCCATCTTAAACGATACGGCGTGCGCAGCTTATGCGGAGAAAGTCTACACCAAAATCCCCCAGGAGGATTTTGCTTATATTAATTTCCAGTATGGTATCGGGGCCGCCCTGTTCATCCGGGACGAACTGTTAGGTGAGGCGACCGCCTCCTATACCCAGTTCGGACACTATTCCATCGACCCCTGCGGGGAATTATGCTCCTGCGGCAACAGAGGATGCCTGGAATTGAAAATCGGAGAGCATTCCCTGAAAAAGAGACTACATAATGCGGGATGCCGCTCTTCTCTTATCCAGAGCGATAAGATTACCTACGCCGATTTAAGTTCCGCCGCACTGTACGGTGATTTATCCGCCCAGACACTCCTTAAAGATATTGCCCGGGATTTTTCCCAGGCACTGAGCAACCTGGTATGCATCGTCCATCCTAAACTGATTATCATCGGCGGAAGAGGCAGGGACTTGGGGCCTCTCTTTTTGAACGAAGTCCTGCATAACCTGAAAGAAACCGGATTTCGGCAAATGTTGGATTCTATACAGATACGATACAGTTTTCTGGATTCCACCGCCTATTTCGTGGGCGGAATGAAATATCTTTTTGACCAGCACTATGATTTTACACAGGATTCCTCAGCCTTCTTCTATATCGGCTGACGGAACTAGAAATGGAGGAGACTATGAAAAAATTAAGAGCCGCGATTGTGGGATGTGGAAGAATCTCCGTATGTTATGAAGACGCTTTCGTCCGCCTGGCGGACATGGTAGAACCCGTATACGCCATAGACAAAGAGCTAAATCTTGCCAAGGCTTTCGCCGACAAATTCGGCTGTAATTATACAACCGATTTCGATGAAATTCTGGACAAGGATATCGACGTGGTACATTTATGTCTGCCCCATTATCTCCACCCTGTCATGGCTATCAAGGCTATGCGGGCCGGCATCCATGTACTCACGGAAAAGCCCATCGGCGTCTCTTTGCAGGATGCAGACGAAATGCTGCGCGTCGAGAAAGAGACAGGCATGAAACTGGGCGTTATTTTTCAGACGCGCTACACGAAAAGCGTAGAAAAACTAAAAGAGATGATTACAAGGGGCGATTTCGGCAAGATTACCACGGCCCGCTCCATCCTCACCTGGAGTCGTCCTCTGGACTACTATGAAGGAAATGACTGGAAGGGAACCTGGGACAAAGAAGGCGGCGGCGTGCTCATCGACCAGGCAATTCACAGCATCGACCGTGTCCGCTACATGTTGGGCAGCGATGTGGAGTGGATTGAGGGCAGCGTCCATAATTACGCCCATCCTTTCGTGAAGGTGGAAGACACCGCCAATGCCGCCATCATGTTCCAAAACGGCTGTCTGTACAGTCTCTACGCCTGCAATACCTATGGCGCCGATTCCCCCATCACGATTGAACTTCTGGGTGAGAAAGGCCGCCTGGGACTGATTCAGGATATGGGCTACTATGAACTGGACGGTGTTTATGCCGAAATACGCAATACCTACGAGACCACCAATGTAGGTCCCGACTACTGGGGCAGCAGCCACCATATCCAAATCAAGGATTTCTACCGTTCTATCCAGACGGGCTCCCCTGTGGCGGTAGACGGCACGGAAGGCCGCAAGACACTGGAGATGGTGAAGGGTATCTATCTGTCATCCATGAAACGTGAACGGGTATACCTTCCTTTCGAGGATGTGCACTACGAGGCAATAAACAAAGAGGCTCTTTAAGGCCTTTCTATCTTAGTCCGCTTTTTAACATACAAAGTATATATAAAGAGGCTGTATAATGCAGCCTCTTTCTTGCACAAATCTACGGACATCCACATGCACAAAAAGGTTCCCCTATCCCCCTGTCCCTTAAAGTTTCTCCAAATTATCTGTCCACATTTCGCACTGCGCTATGACCGTCTGTTCCATTCACATACAAATCGGTATTTGCAGATGAATTTCTTGAACTCTCCTTATTTTTCAAGGCTTTTTAAGCCTCATACAGTGAGCTGCTATGTATTTTCCCTTGTTTTTGCCCTTATAGGCAATTTACAAGGGCAGGTTTCAATTATACGACAATCACAAAAAGAAAAATAGGTTGTTTTCTAGCTAGAATTTACATATAATATAGGTGGAAGTGAGGTATATATAAAATGACAATAGATACAAACACAATGATTTCAATTACAGAAGCAAATCAAAATTTTTCAAAAGTAGCCAAAGTAGTTGACGAACACGGAACGGCGGTTATCCTGAAAAATAATGTACCCAGATATTTGGTCATTGATTTCTGTAAAGCGGAAAAAGAGAAAATAGCTGATAGCGAAGATGTTTTTGCAATATCTGAACGGTTAATAAAACAGAATATGGAAGCATATAAGGTTCTTGCAAAATGATTATATTAAGCAAAGAGCAGGTGCTTAAACTTCATACAAGTTTAATAAAAGCCACTGGAGGAAGTGACGGTATTCGTGATGAGGGAATGTTGGATATGGCGTTAAATAATCCATTTCAGGCATTTGACGGAAAAGAACTTTATCCAAGCATTCAGGCAAAGGCGGCACGGCTTTGTTTTAGATTGGTAAAGAATCATGCAATGCTGGACGGAAACAAAAGACTTGGCACGCATGTTATGTTGGTTTTTCTTGCACTAAACGGATATAAATTATCTTACAGCCAAAAGGGGTGATGTGATGTGATGTAATTTGATTCTTGCGCTGGCATCCGGTGATATTGGCGAAAAGGAACTCTTACAATAGATTATTGAACATCAGCAATAAGCTTTCAGCGTTTGAGAGCGAAATACACCAATTGCACAAACCGTATTTATGCAATTGGGATTTCGTCCTTGCAGGAAAACAAGAGTATAGCATGGAACATAGACTGGTACAGCATAAAAAAATGAGGAACAAATTTACCTGAAGAAATTTGGAAGTGGGAGATGCGATATAATTTTGAAAGTTGTAGTTTTTGATTTGGGCGCAACATTAATGCAGTATGTAGGAATGCCTCACTCATGGGAGGATTTTTATTATAAGGGATTTGAAGAAATTATACAGAAATTAAGGTATCCTATTTCACAAAAAGTTGTTGAAAAATCGTTTTAAATGCTAAAAAAATTCTCCCTTTTCGGAATTGTGTACCCAGATAATATGAGCCTATAAATATACATTACGGGTGGCAGGCAAATATTTTACATTCAAAATATTAAATCAGGTTTTGGGGAGGTGTGACCACATGATTTTACAAAATGAAATATGTCACATTGAAATCAATATTGACGAAACATATACCGTTGACTCGGTAGATAATCGCCATTACGATGTAACATTGAATCCAGAACATTATCGGCACAACGATTTGTCAAAAACACTGTCAATTCATATTGGCTTATATGCAAGAGAATTTCAAATAGCGCTGATTGGACCGTATCATTCATATGATTTGGATTGTGCCGTTCTGCAAGATGACATTCTTACAGTTCTACAAGACAACATGATAACGCAGATAAAGATTACCGATGCCTATATAATTCGCCATGTTGTGCTGGACTGTTTGGGTTGTAACTTTGCAATTTATAAAGTTGAAAAGGGATATATTATCTATGGAGAAATTGAAATAACGATGTTGGACTTGGATTTTAAGAAACAATGGTCATTTTCTGGAAAAGATATATTTGTTTCTATTTCAAACAGAGAACCATTTACAATACGTGAAAACTTGATTTGCCTGTACGATTTTGAGAATAACTACTATGAAATAGATTTTAATGGAAAGCAAATCATATAGCTTCCGTGAATTGTTAAGCAGATGCAAAAACAGTAATTATATGCACGAATTTGTATTATATTTCAAGCTTTGTGCAGTAGGAACACTTTTCCGAAAAGGGAGAAAAAATTTAATCCGAGAATTCACTATAGGGAGGTTGAGCATTCAGCGGAATTTACCGCTTACAACATTTGCTCCATTCTTCCATAAGGTTGTCAAAGATATCATTCAATCTCTTGATTATACTTTTATTTACCGGAACCTTTTTATCAAGAAATTGCATACCTCTTTCCCCCATAAAGTCCACACAAAATATCAAACAATAGAATATAGTTGTTCCATGTCCACTCCGCATCCGCTGAAATATCAATCCTTGATATCTTTCGTTGTATCTTAACTACCTCTTTGGCAATCTGTTTTTTCTCGCTGTCACTTAATTTATCATAGACATTCCCAATATCGTTCCCAGGAATATATGAAAGAATCAAATATGAATGGTCTCCACTCTTTCCCTTTGATAACACAATAGGTATCGAAATTTCGCATGCAGATAACTTGTTCAGACAATAAACGGTATCATTATAGGCACCCTCATCTTTACTGCATCTGAGAATAAACTTTTCAGTTGCTGTGGAGACAATAAAAACATAGTTCGCAATACCAACACTGCAACGCTCTATTTGAACCACTTTCCTTTTTGTATCATTCTCAAATATTATAATAGCTTCTTTGTAATCCATCGGACATTTGTCTCCCATCCTCTGTAGACTGACAAAAAATCCCCTCGACTTCTCGACAGGATTTTTCTAAGAATTTACATGATTTCTTGGCACCAAGACTACCCTTTTCCTTAATTGTTCTATATACATGGCGCTAGCGCCATGTATATAGAACAATTAAGGAAAACTATCAATTTTATCGGACACGATATTCATACAAGCTTACACTTAATCCTCTGAATGTCTTCATCACAGAGTCCAATCTTCCTAAAGTACTTGTCTGTATCACCATACGTTTCCATTAAGGGTTGAAGATAAGTTTAGACACAAAATCCCTTTATTGTTTTCCATATATGAAATCGTTTCATTCAAACTTGTTGACTTATGGCCCGAACCGTGTATAAAAATTATTTTCATCAATTTTCCTCTCGAATTCCAATTTGCAGCAACAATTTATCCACCTGCCAGATTATTTCTTGCTCAGATATATCATATGGCATTGGGTCAATATCTTCAAAGCAGCAATTTAAAGCATAAGAATAATTATCAGTCCACTCTAATACCCAAAAGTCTTTTAATGCAGATACTTTGAAAAATTCTCCATTCATTGTCCAGCAAATACCTGACGGGTATAATTCTAATTGCTTTGCTCCAAGTTCACGGAACCTATTTTCAGCAACTGCTTTTATATCTGCTTTTTTCATAAGCAACACCTTCCACAACTTACGATTATCCTTGCTTTTTCATAAGTCGATGTTTGAATGCCCTAGTCCTTGCGCCATAGCGACATGAATATAACAAACCTACTACAAGCATTCCAACTACAAATCCCTGTACAATATCCAATCCTATTACAACTGTTGAGTTATTATAAAGGCTTGTTTTAGGATTTCCCGCAGGTCAACTTTATAATAATCTGATATTTCAATCAAAATGTCTAAGCCAGGGATATTGTTCTGTTTGATACATTAAATTTTTCCGCAATTTGTTCTTGGATAAGTGCTTTTTGCTTACGGAGTTCTTTTAAGAATTTTTCGATTTTTTCTTGATTCATTATTTTTCTCCTTTCAGAAAAATCCTATCCGAACTGCCTGATAAAAAACAGGACACAAAGTGAGAAATGCCTTACATTACTACCCAACAAGGTGTGTCTACCACTAATCATTAATGTATATGCTATAATTTACCGTCAAATTTGAAGGTATACCGCAGAAATCAAATCATCCTCAAAGTATCATTTTCTTTTCGTTTTTCCGTTAACGCCAATGGCGTACAAACAACAATTACGCTTGAAATGCCAGTGAATCGCCACAATCACGCCTATCATACCAGGATAATTGCAAGGTGAGACCTGTTCCCCATAAACAAACCGAGGAGCACTGGGCAGTTCCCTGATTTGTTTTATGTCCAGCTTATAATTACCCTCAGTGAACAAAAGGATATGTGGCCCTTTGTTCACTGAGGGTAGCTTTAGGCAATATAACGATGGCTTTACTATTGTCTATCTTGTATTGAACAACTGTCTGGAATAGTCCTTCTTCCAAAGCTTTGCTGTCGAGACATATACCCCACATGAAAGAAACCTCTGTTTGTATTAAATCAAAATTTATATATTTGAAAACAAATCTATAAATCTCATAAATCACCCATATAAGCCAGAAATAAGCCCATCTATTTTTCCCTAAGCGGGATATATTACTTGGGGGCAGTTTTCTCATTGAGGGGATTATAGTTGCTGTCCATGTAGTTCTTTTTCCCGAAGGGAACATAATTTTCATCCAACAAAATCAAGTTCCCGTTTCCCAAATCTGGAAACTGCCGCGCAACCTCTTTGAGCACTTCCCATTCATCTCTGGTATTTTCTTTATTGTCCTCCTCCACCTGTCTTAACGCTTCTTGAATAGACTGCTGCTCTGCCGTTCCCCAATAGAGAGGATGGGGCTGGAAGGAAGAATGGTAATCGCCGCCTTCATAGCAGAAAAAACAGGAACAGGGGATTTTTTCAAATAGAATTTTTTGCGCCCCGTCAAGCTCTTTCACCTCCAGACAGTAGCACCCATTTACGGTTGCCGCACCATCCCGCGCGGTCATGTTTGCGATTGCCATGATGGTGAGGGGTTCCGTTTTCACAATCATTCCGGGAACCAAAAGCCCTTCCTCGTACATTTCCCGTAAATATTCGTCAGAAAATTTTCCGACAGCCCGCCATAGGAAAAACAATGCAAGAAGAAGACAGATAACGGCAGGAATCCAGCTTTTAAACAAAGAAATTCCTGCCATGCACAGGAAACACACGCAGGTTATCGCGGAGCTTCTCCGTTTTTTAACGACGGCTTTTATTATTTCATCTTTCTGCCGTATCCGGCTCACATCTGCATGGATGCCAGATTTTACACTTGCCTCAAATTGTGAATAATCGACCATTTTTTCCTCCGTTTCTTACGTTTCTGTAGATTGCTAATATTTTTTATAGTTATATTCAGTATAAAGCCGATAAAAACAATATACAATCCATACCACCCAGGTTATTTCCCACTTGTGTGATATTACAGAAATCATCAAATAAAAAACAGCAACAGTAATTGCAATAATCCAATTCGTTGTTTTTTTCTTCTTGGTTATTTCATTAGCCGATACTTTTACAACATCTGACAACAGACTTTCATATTCGTTATCAACGCTGTTTTCTGTTCTTTCGCCTTTGAATAATTCTGCTATGGTAATCCCCAGGGATGCAGCTAATGGTCCAATAAGAGATACATCTGGAAATCCGATACCTCGTTCCCATTTTGAAACAGCTGCACTTGATACTCCCAATTCATTCGCTAAATCCTGCTACGTGCGATTTTGTTCTTTCCTGATAGCAGCAATTAGGCTACCTGTTTTTTGAGCGTTCAATATTTTCACCTTCTTTCCGACTTTATAATATCATGAGAAGCACCATATTCAAGAAACGCTCCGTTGAAATGTTAAACGCTGCATTGGATTTATGCAAAAATAACTTCCCCTTCTACAATCCCCTTTGCACAAGCATGTATGTTATTCATACTTCCTGTCCGTTCTGTATTCAAATAAAGCAAAAACTTGAAAGAAACTAAACATGACAGCAATAAATTTTCTGTTTTTTGAAGCTTAATTATCTTAAATATTAAATCTTTTTACCCATTATTATCTATTGCCAGAACAATTTCATTTCTCCCATTACAACTTCCCGTTTGTTGTTGCGTACAGTTTAGCATATTTATAGAATATCTACAAGATTCCGTGTATGAAAAAGCAAATAGAATGAATTCTTCACTTGACAATGTGGCAAAGATATGCTGACCATCTGTTACATTGTTGTCACTACGCTTTGATACCCGTAAAACTTCTTGTCCCAATATGCTTTAGGAATCTTACCGGACACGACAATATAGCCGCTATCTTCCAGTTCTTTGTTCAATTGTCTGATAATTTTATATACGTGTCCCTTAGAAACACCAAGCATATCAACAACATCCTGTGCCGTTACCATATAATTGTTATTCATTTACCTCCCTCCTCCTGCACTGACGATGTATATTGTCAAGTTTTAATTTTCATTTTTATATTTATCTTGACTTATTTCGCATAGTAAATCAACACCAAATATTTGTCAAGATGATTTTATTGAATTTATTTTTATCTTGCGATAGTATCGTATCTATAAGAAAAGAAATGCATTTAAGAGAGGCTATTTTACACCGTTCATCTGATAGAAAGGAATTTTAAGCATGAATTTATATTCGCCGGACATCCTCAAAAATGATTTTTACTTTAATGTTGCAACCTACAGCATTAACCGCCGCACCCACGAAGAAACGCTTTCTTCCATTTATGATGATGAGAATACGCACAAAAGCGGGACTGCCTGCTTTATAAAAAAAGCGGCTATCCACACCGGCATTATGGAAATTCTCGATTATGATATGCAGGAAAAGGAATCGGCTGTTGTGACATTTCAGAAATTGAAATCTGTTTTGCCGTTACTCGGCATAAACTGCCCCTTTGACAAAGAAACCTTCAATTTATATTGCTGCGAACACACCCAAAAAGATATTGAAGCTTCTGCCGGACAAATCATGCCAATATTGCAGTCCTGCTTTGAAGAACATCCGGCACTGTCTTATCTGTATCCTTTATTTCATATGATAATGCACTCCTGCTATCAGCAAACCGGAAAACCCGCCGATGCAGAGCTACTTCAAGCTGCCAAACTATTATCCGAAGAAGTTGGCAGTCTTGAGACTTTATATACGCAGGCAAGAAATTATTTAGATGCGATTATTATAGAGCCGTCAAAACAAGGCTTACAACTGCCTAGCAGTGCACTAGCTGAAATATACCATTCCTATTGCCTATATGCCAGTAAACATGATTTTCAATCGGATGCATTATCCGCTATGGAAATAAAAGAAACTTTTCTGCCTGACATCCATACCCATACAGATACTCATTCCAATACACAAAATTGGATAGAGTATCTAAATCATGCCTCTAACCTTATTACAGATAACGCAATCGGGAAATACCCTGTTACATCATTCAAACAGTTCTTATGTATAAGCATCCGACTGCTGCTTGAAGATGAACTTGTTATCAAAAAATGCAAACTATGCGATGGGTATTTTCGTGTAAAATACACTTCCAACCAAGAATACTGTACAAGAATATACAAAGCTACTTCCACCACCTGTAACGAATACGCCAGCCGGAAATCCTATAAGGAAAAGTTATTCAGCCACCCGATTCATACGGAATTTACAAAATCATATAACAGGCTGTATGCCCGTATTCGCAGAGGGAAACTCCCTGCTGACGCTCCACTTATGAATCAGCTTAAGGCACTTCATGACGAATATACCGAAAAATATGAGAACACACACCAGAAAGACCGCGAAGCTGTTTGGAAAGAATATATAGAAAGAAATAAGGAACTTCTCAAATTAGATTCTGGGACCATCCCAAAGTTTGTGTAAACCTCCAGGCTGATGTAAGATAAAACTACACAGTCTGGAGGTATTATTATGGCAAGAAGAAAAGAAAGCCCACACAAAGCAGCCCTGCGGGAAATGATACGGGGATATCTGAAAAAAAACGGTATCAGCATCAAAGAGGGCACAGATGTCAATGCCGTCATGCGCGACATGATGTCCGTCCTTTTAGAAGGCGTATGAGACGAGGAACTGGATGAAGAACTGGGCTATTCAAAGTATGATTACAGGAACAAGGATACGGATAACAGCAGGAACGGCCACTCAAAAAAAACATGCATACCACCTATGGGGATATGGAGATGGCTGTCCCCCGTGACCGCAACGGCGGCTATGAGCCACAGCTTATCAAGAAGTACCAGAATACCTTAACACAGGACATGGAGGAAAGGCTCCTCTCCATGTATGCAAAAGGCATGGCCACCGGGGACATAGAATCCCATATGGAGGAGCTTTACGATATCCATATCTCAGACAGCGCCATCA
>CAJTQI010000001.1:946396-1018028 GCA_910578645.1 uncultured Lachnospiraceae bacterium | reverse complement strand
TTTACTCCGCTGTGCTAGCTCGTTTCGCTTCGCTCTCCTCGCTCGCGGGCTTCGCCCTCATTTTACTCCGCTGTGCTAGCTCGTTTCGCTTCGCTCTCCTCGCTCGCGGGCTTCGCCCTATCAAATTACAATCTGGTAAAACAGTCAGCTAGCTGCCTTTTTACCATCTTGTAATTTGGCACTGCTCATTGCCATCGCGTACATTATACCATACTGTACAATTTCCCGCAAATATGGTAAACTTGTTTCTGTTACTATGTGTTTTATGACAGGATGGGAGATTACAGTGAAGAAAGTATATATTATCGGCGCAGGCCCTGCGGGGTTGACCGCCGCATATGAGTTATTGAAACAAAGTAGGGATTATGAAGTCGTGGTGTTGGAGGAAAGCGACGCCATGGGCGGTATATCCAAAACCGTCAATTATAAGGGCAACCGTATGGACATGGGAGGCCACCGTTTCTTTTCCAAGGTTCCCGAAGTAAACGAATGGTGGAACAATATGCTCCCATTGCAAGGTTCTCCCACTTACGACGATATTGTACTGAAACGCCAAATGACTTTGTCGCCCGGCGGACCGGACCCGGAGAAGGAAGACCGGGTAATGCTCAGGCGGCACAGGGTATCCCGCATTTATTTTAATAAAAGATTCTTTGATTACCCGATTTCTTTCACCTGTTTTAAAGACATGTCTTTTGTAGACATCATACAGGCAGGATTCAGTTATCTTGCCTCCCTGATTCATAAGCGAGAGGAAAACTCCCTGGAAGATTTCTATATTAACCGCTTCGGGAAGAAACTCTACTCCATGTTCTTTGAATATTACACGGAGAATCTCTGGGGCAGGCATCCCCGCGACATCGCTCCCGACTGGGGCTCCCAGCGGGCTAAGGGGTTATCCATCACAGCGATTGTCAAGGATATGGTGGGCAAACTGCTTCCCGGCAAGAAAAACCGCAAAGTGGAAACTTCCCTCATCGAGGAGTTTAGCTACCCGAAATTAGGTCCTGGACAGTTGTGGGACGTGACAGCCCAGGAGATAGAGAAAATGGGCGGAACGATTCTACGCCGGTGCAGGGCGGTAAAGTTCCACAAGGATTCCGATAACCATATCACTTCCTTGACCTATGAAAAAGATGGCGAAGAAATTACTGTCGAAGGAGATATTTTCATTTCCTCCATGCCTGTCAGGGATTTAGTCGCAGGCATGAACGACGTGCCCGCTGAACCTGCAAGGATTGCCGCCGGGCTGCCTTACAGGGATTATATGACGGTAGGACTTCTGCTCCCGAAGCTGAATCTCCAGAATAAGACCAAGATAAAGACCATCAACAACATCGTTCCCGACTGTTGGATTTATGTCCAAGACCGTTCCGTACAACTTGGACGTTTCCAGATTTACAACAACTGGTCGCCCTATATGATTAAGGACCTGAAGCATACGGTATGGATTGGCCTGGAATATTTCGTGGATGAAGGAGATAAATACTGGACCATGAAAGACGCGGACTTTACCCGTTTTGCAGTAAAAGAGATACTAAGCATGGGACTCATTGACAGCCCGCAAGATGTGATGGATTCCCACGTAGAGCGAGTCAAAAAAGCTTACCCTGCCTACTTCGACACTTACAAGGAGATTGACAAGCTGGTAGATTATCTGAAAACGATTGACAACCTTTACTGCGTAGGACGTAACGGCCAACACCGTTACAACAACATTGACCATTCTATGGTCACGTCCTTCGAGGCGGTGAAAAACATTATAAACGGTATAGAAAATAAAGATAATGTGTGGAATGTCAACACAGAAAAAGAATACCACGAGGCATAACACAATACTGACATGATAAGGGGGACTGTCGCAAAACAGTCCCTTTTTATGGTATAGGAAATTCCTCCGCTTATTCGAGTTTGCCGGAGGCAAATCTCGCAAACGAGCGAAGCTCGTTTTTTTATTCCTGCAAAGTTCCAATGCTCTACACTTTTTCCACACCGTAAATTTATGGCTCCGCCGACGCAGCGGCTTCCTGGCAGCCGGCCAAACATATAACGGTGCCTTTCACCGGTTTTATCTACAGACCTGACGCCGTCCGGACACATAATTAATACCAATCACCACAATTCCTACGATTAACAGGAAATAGAAACTGATTCCTCTTGTCACATACACCGACGGCATCAGATAGCCGCCCGTAAAAATACCGGCGAATATATTTCGGTACATCAATTCGGTAATCCCTTGCGCTCCCGGCACGGGGAGCATATCTACCGCAATGTAGACCGACGCTTGCAGGCACATAACCGTCACCACATCGGCGCCTTCCAGTGCAAACCCGCGGTAGACTACCCATGTGAGCACAAAAACGCTGCATCTTTGAAGAAACGTGAAAAGACAGACATTCCACACTTTTTTCTTATTCTCCAACAGAAAACGCACTGCTCCCTGATAACTGGCTACAAACTGTCCTACCTTCTCTCTCCTCTGCTTTGAAGGTTTTAAAACCCTCAATGCCACCAATAGTTTTTCACTCCTAAGCATCAGGTTTTTCATCATTTCCGGCGCAAGCATCACCGCGAGCAGAAGCAATACCAGAAGCAGATTCAGCATAAGTCCCAGAAGATACAGCGGAAAATATTCCTGCAAATAACTTTTCAGCGGCTTATGCCAGGAAACCAACATCACAATGCCAATCAGCACAAGCACAAACTTATAAAGAAGCGCCACCGTCATCAGGACAACCGAAGCGTGGGGCATACTGTTTTTATCCTTATACATATAATAAAGCTGCATAGGTTGTCCGCCCGTAGCAGAAGGCGTAATCCCCGAATAGAAAAATCCGATAAATGAGTAACCGATACATCTCATCAGGCTGCTTTTACCATTCAGGGAATGGAGCAAATAATATATCATTATCCCTTCGGCGCTGACAAAAAACAGCGCCGTGACAAGCGAAAGACATAAGAACGAAGGCGAAAGGTTGGCTAGCGCCGCCATAACTTGCTCCATATCCTGTCCACAAAAAACCGTGTAGAAAGACAATGCCATCACAAGCAGAAAGAATACTATCTCTACAATTCTTTTCTTATTGACCCGCAACCTGCCCCTTCGATTAACGTTAACATCCATATGCCTCCGCCTTCCCTCCATTATCCCTTAAGCTGATACCCCTCATTTTTCCTGACAACCGTATAAATTCTGTCAGCCTGCCTTCAAAGACTTCCCTTTTATCCGGATAAACATAGAAATCTTTCGGCGTAACAAGAGAAAAGTGCTTCTCTGATACCGTAATACCATTTTCGTGCAACAATCTGGCAATATAAGAAGAACAGGTAAAATGGTTTCTCTGGTAAAAGGGAATCCCCCACAAGATAAAGGGCAGCCCCAACACTGCATAATGATAATGCCGCCGTCTCCCGTAATCCTCCCGCAGCCTCGTCCGTATTTCCTTTTTCTGTTCCGGGTTGCACTCCAGTTCACAGACCATATATTCCGCCGTCGGAAAGGCCCTGGCAATCCGTTCCTTCTCCTCCCTCTCAAACCCCGCAAAAAACGGCACAAAGGGATTTCTTCTCCCGAAACTGTACGCCTCCTCCAGGCTTGCATCCATAGAAAGCACCACATGTATATACTTTTGTCCGATAAACTTTCTAATCAAATATGCAAATATCCCCGGTGTATCCACCAATGCAATATATATATGCGCCATATCCATACCTCTTCACCCAAAAGAAGAATCCATGTTTTTACTGGAACTGGTAAATCTTACGCGCTGCACGGTAACCGCTTTTTGTCAGCATACCACCCACCTTACCGGGCAGATAGGTTAATCCGCTCAGCGTTGTGTATTTCAGGCGGAAATACAGCCTTATATTTTCTTCCTTGATAGTATTCCAGAGCTGTTTTCGTTTCCCATAAGCTTCCTGCGAATTGATAAGCAGGAGATGAATGGATGAAATCGCCATCATAATGGATATATTACGACACATATACTCTGCCAGTTTCGGATACACTTCCCGCACTTCTTTTAGGTCAACACATTTAAAGACTATCTGTGTCACCCGAATCTGTTGGTCAATCCGGCTCATCAGCACCTTCTCGTTGACAGACTGGTCCTCTCTGCCGATATAGTAGTGGTACAGGTCTATATCCATATAATAGATATGGCGCACGAACGGCAGCGGTTTATAAGCAAATATATTATCTACATAAAAAGTATGCTCCGGCAGTACCACCCCGGCCCTGCGCAAAATCTGTGTCCTGAACACCAGGGCGTGCATAATCAGGTACTGCGAAGTGTGAAATCTTCCGATATCGTTCCAGTCGCAAGTCTCTTCCACCGGGAAAACGTTCCTGTAATGCATAGCATGAGAAGTTCCTTCATCCAGATGGTCATAAATATAATTGCATACAAACAAATCCGGAAGCTCTCCGGAAAGCCCCGCCTCCTTCATTGTGCAAAATCTTTTTATCCTGTTAAGCAGTCTGGCATACGCATCCTCATCCAGCCAGTCATCCGAATCCACTACCTTGAAAAACATCCCTCGCGCCAGCTCCAAACCTTTGTTCACCCCGGAACCATGTCCGCCGTTCTCCTGATGGACGGCCCTCACAATACCCGGATATAGACGCTCATAGTAATCCGCAATTTCCCCTGTTGCATCCTTGGAGCCATCATCTATCACAATAATTTCCACATCTTCTCCTCCGGGAAGAAGGGACTCAATGCACCGCCTCATATAATCCTGCGAATTATAGCAGGGAACCGTAAATGTTATGTATTTTGTCTCTTCCATTTTCTCCTCCATATTTATCTTTTTGCTTTCTGTATATCATAACGGGCAAAACCATGTTTTTTCTTCAAGTAAATATTAAGAATTATTTAATTTAACTTTGCGAGTTTTGCTCCGCGGACTCGGATATATAAAGGAACTTTCTATAAGAATTAGGGTGTCAAAAGATGTTATCATAAAATTTCACTGGCAGATTGCACAAAATGTTCATGAAGATGTCCTTCGCAGGAATATGAGATTTTCTTAATATTCCAACCAGTTTCCAGTAATTGTGGGGCATGGACGCCCCGAAAAGTCCGATTTTCGCCTGGATGGCGAATAGAGGACGGTTACGTCCATTTCCATGGATTCCCCGGAATATTTTAGAAAATCCATATGCCGGAGACAGACTCGAGAGAACATTTTGTACAATCTGCTTTCACAACTTATAAAATACACCTTTTGCACTCTACCTTTATAGAATAAAAAACCCCGGTATATTTCAAAAAGTTTACTTTTCCTGCAAAAGTTCCTTTCCAAAATATACCGGAGTCTTTTATATTCTATGCCACTGTATTCAGGAATATATCCAGAAATCTCTTTTTACTCTACCCTTTATTCACTGAGAGTGCTCTTCACTGGCGAATCTCAATGCCATATCTGCCATCCTCGTCCTGCACGGCGCAAAGCACTGCCACATTTCCAGTCAGCGTTCTATACTGCGAAGCTTCCACAGGCTCTTGGTAATAATCCATGTCATTTTCGCAAATCCATACAATACCCGCACAGGTAAGTTTCACTTTCAGGTATTGGAGATAAAACTGGCTATCCGACACCATGCTCAGGTCTTCAATCCTGACGCCGTCATATCCTGCAAGCTGGTGCGTATCGAAATCAAAATCAGCCCCCATCTTCAGCCCCGCAATCATATCGGAAGGATAGTTGCCACGGTAACCAAGCCCCGCCCAATTCACCTTCATATCATTGTACCGCCATGTCACCATGCTTATATTGGACAGCAACAATACCGCCGCCACAAAAAGCGCCAGCTTCTCAGCCACGCCCTCACATCGTCTTATCTGCAGCGCCGGCATACACAGGAAGGCATACAGATAGGGAGAAATATAGTACAACAACTTTCCCGCACTCCAGGCCTTGCCTGCAGCCCACATTCCAAGCACCGCCACAATGCCTGTCAATGTCAAAATCCACAACGCCCATGCAGGCTTCCCTGTTTTTTTCATAAGAAATCTTACCAGGCAAAACAAAATACACAGTGCAAGAAACATCGCAAGCCCTGTCAGGGCAAGAGCCGCCAGGCCATAATATCTCTCATAGTTGGGCGTTATATTATACATGCCGGAAATAGAAAGAATACGGTTTGCCACACCGCTGACCAATCCTGTTATGCGTCCGTCGTCAATGCCATACCGCCCAAGCCACCAGGCGTTAAAATAGTTCGCCCAGGACTGTCTTACATCACTCACGGATGTATTGACCTGGGCTGACAGGAAATGCACTATCCGGTAGTTTGCCAGGACAAGTATCCCAAAAGACAGAGCCGGGATGCCTGCAAGCTGCACGGCCTGCCGGCCTGTAAGCTTGGCCTTGCCGTACATAAGCAGGGCAATCCCCGTCACCAGGTACAATGCCCCGTGCACCAATGCGCTTTCCAAATACAAAGCCAATCCCCCGGAGGCAAGCAGAATCATCGCCAGGTACATTTTCCTGTCCCAAGGATTCTTCTGTCCCTTAGCCACATCCTGTCCTTCCGTCAGCTCCTGGGCATACCGGATAAACACCGCAGTAAGCGCCACCAACACAGCGATGGAAGAAATCTGCGACACAGCGTCTATATCATACTGAATCTGCCCCCAGAACCCCACACAGTACAACGCCGCCGCAAGTCCCCACAGGCCTTTCTGAAACAGCCCGGCTTCTTCTTTATCCCTCAATACTGTAGCAAACAGATAAAGCAAGGAGCCTGTCGTCATGGCCAGCACAAACATCCTGTATAAATAAACTACCCAATAAATCTCCCCCGACGGGTTGGCCCGCATCATGGCAATCATGAGCCCTGCGGAGGGCCTGTCTTTCACAGCCCAACAATATCCTCTCCACAACACATCGCTGACCGCCTCGATTTCCTCTTTCGAGCGGCTCTCATACCACCCGAGAGAATGCATGGAAAGCGCCACCGTCTCTTCCACATAAGTCTGTTGGTCCGTACAGTTCCCCCGGTACACATAGTACTGCTCTCTTCCTGCAAGACCCGGAAGGAGCATCACAAGCCACAAGCCAACCACACCAAACAACACCGCCAATGTAGCTTTATTTATCCCGTGGCGCCTGACCAAATCCGCCAGCGCCACAAGGCCAAGCGCAATACATACGATACGGATTCCCTGCACCGGCATCCTGCATGTAAAATAAAGAAATGTTGACAGTAATGTCAGTTCGGAAAAACCCAAAGCAAAAGAAAGCAGGCAGGCGCCCTTCGCATGACTACCTGCAAAAATCCTCCCTGCCGTCCACTGCCCAACTGTCCAAACAATTCCGATATAACACAATGCCGCCGCAAAATCCAACACCATACTGCCAGTCCCATACCTTTCTTTTAAGCTGTCCGCCCTAAACCAATGCGGAGAATGCCCGCGCAAAGCATTCTCCAACATATCCATTGTAGCCAGACTGCGTTTTTACCGCCCGCAGATTATCAATATACACCCTGAAGCCCGTAAAGTACCGCCTCTTTTACACATGCCATCCCGGCAGGGGTCAGATGCACACCGTCTGACGTCATCTCCTGCAGGTTATCAATCATGATGCCGCAGTCATCCAGGTCAATCACCGGCACCCCTTTATTCTCCGCAATAATACGAATCCGCTCCGAATAATCCGCCGCCGTAAATCCACGGTGATTCTTAAAGACAACAAAGGGCTGGTCCGTCCCCCATTCCCCAACAGGCGTCAGGCTGCAGCAATACACCTGGGAAATCGGGTAATCGCTGGCCAGTTTATCCAGAATAAGGCTGTAGGCGTCGCTGAAATTGTCCACCACGCCCTCCTCCACCAATTGAGTGCCGTCGTTTTCCCCCAGTGGCACACCTTTTAACAAATCATTGATTCCCATATAGACGACGATAATGTCGGGCATTTTTCCCTGCTGGCCCATCAAAAGGGAAATCCTCCCGCCGCTGCATCCATAAGAAGGCTCCTCCGCACACAAAGAATCCCCTGTGCAAGTACTGCCGGCACTGGAATTATTGCTGCACAACTCCATTCCCGTCTCTTCGAGAAGCTGCATCCACCATGTTTCCGACACATCTGTCACTTCTCCGTCCCTGGGGTAAAAGACTGTGCATTCCCCCGGTATCCACCCGTCAAAAGTGGAGATACTGTCACCAAGAATTGACAGGCTCATTCCCTCTAACCGGATACTCTGTGCAAGCGCCTCCTCTTCCTCTGTCACCTCTTCCCCACTGTCCCGGACTATCCCTACATCCTCATCGTCAGCCGCCGCAAGCTTGGAACCACTCTCTTCCTCCTGTGCATCTTCACCTGCCACGACGCTCTTATCCTCTTTGTCCGTACTGCCACAGCCTACAAGTCCCGCCGCAAAGATTCCCACACACAGCAGTACGCTTATCCATCTGTTTCTCATATGTCTGTCCATCCCTTTATATCTAAGTCTTCTTCATTGTGAACCTTCCAATCCCGTATAGCAAAATTGCTTATCTTTATCCAATACCTGGCACGTCCTTATTCTCTAACAATACCACTGCAAGATGCACCTCATTACTTCTTAAACACAGACTGTCTTGCCCCATGCAGTTTTTCATGATGTTTCAGCACATCGTCCACCGCGTCCATACGCAGCCCTGCATCGATAAAATCACAATTCTTGCAGAAAGGATAATTCTGTCTGCCGCCCCTTACCGCCTGTCGCAGTTTCTGGTATGGTTTACTGTTCCACCCGTCTTTCAAGGACACTTCGTTTAAGTCCGCAAGATTTGTCTTCTCGAAATTGTCACAACAGCAGATGCCCAGTTTCCCATTCGGCATAATCCACATATCCGTGAAAGGCATAAGGCAGGTCTCCTTGATTACCTTGTCTGTGGCCGGTTTATTGGGCGCGCTGCCTGCACGGTTGGTAAGCACTTCCTTCTCATAACGAATCTGAATGAGGATGTCCACATCCTTAAATTCCTCAGGGTGCGCCTTGACATAGTCATGGATGACTTTCACGTTATCATGCATCTTCATATTCAGGCAGTAATTGTTGATAATAAGCTGATTCAAATAAGGCACAATGGCCTTCACTTTTTTCACATCCAGAAGAAGCCCGTTGGTGGACATGAAAATAAACGCTTCAGGAAGTTTTTCCCTGGCATATTTATGAAATTCAACGATTCGTTTATCCAACCAAGGTTCATTATTTCCATAGAGCGTCAAATGTCCCTTATAGTTCCAGTCATGAAGCTGGTCTATGATGGAATAGTACATTTCTTCCGGCATTTTCAGATAAGGCCGCTTCTCTGCATAAATATTGGCAGTGCAGAACTCACATTTCCCGTTGCAGCGGTTCACCGTCTCCAAGTTAACCACCACAGGATGAGGCGCCTCTTTCTGGCTGTAAAAATAATTAATATATTTCCGCTGCTGCCGTCTTCTGGCAATAAACTGAAGTTTCAGATAACTCTGGCTCGAGAGCCTGGGCAAATATTTCCTGGCGTTCCACCCAAGTATCCCTGCAAAATTGTGTACTCTGATTGACATGTTTTGTCCCCCTCTATTGTGTTGTATAATAAAAATTATTTTACTTCGCAAACCCGACATTCGCCTAGGAATTTCCTACCTCATAAATGTATACCTCACAGCTTCCGTCCCTTGCCTGGCAGTTTGCAAGAAGCGAAAGCCCTGCTTCTTTCGCATTGGTAAGTTCCAGGCGGGAGAAAATGTATTTTCCGCCAAGCTCTTTAAACGCTTGTGCGTCAATATATATATCATAGTCTGTGGCATATACTGTCTTGGTGGCATTCACAATGCTCAAATCAGTCCCTGAGTACAGATATACCCTGGCGCCCCAATCGTCATAGTAAATCCGGGTGGCTTCCACCCGCTCTAAGGCAGGCGCGATGACCTTACGGAAATCCTCTTTGTACTGTTGCGGATAAAAACCAAGATAACCGTCTAAAGTGGCGATTCCGTTGTATTCTAAGACCGCCGGGTGAAACCCGTAAGCCGCCGCCCACTCTCCTTCATATGAAACCTCTTCCTTCGCCCTTTCAAAAAGTTCTCGGGCATAGAACTGGCTATAGCTAAACTCGTCCACCTCCGTGCCGTGGAAATACTCGTATGCCCTGTTGCGGCATGTCTGGTACAGGTCGTTGTAACGGTTGGGCGTCAGAATAATGACAAGAACCGCCAGACAGACAATCCCGTTGGCAAGCCATGTCTGCCACATGCCCGCGTCATAAAGCCTGATAAGCGCCACAAACAAGGCTGCGTACCATAGAAAAGGATTAAAGAATATCGTCCTGTTAAACTGCCACCCTTCCAGGGGCGGTATCAAAGTCTCCACAAGGCAACGAAGCGGCTCGAAATCATACAGCCCATATATCACACTGTTAAACAGAATAAACGCCATAATAAAATTGAACCTGTCACGGAAAATTTCCCTGCCCTGCTTTTTCCACAGATACATGCCGTTATGCACAAGAAAATATACCACACACACGGGAAGCACTACCTTTCCATGCACGCTGTCCGCATGGAAAATACCCTCCCGCCAGACCACACCAATTTCTTTTATAATCTCGGGAAAAGTAAGGCTTGCGTTCACAATGCTCGAGCGGATTGTCACTTCGTCGCTAAACAACATCTGCCCGAAAAGCCTGTACTCACAGACCACATACCCTAATGCAAGGACTACAAGTCCCGCCATAAGCGTCCATGCAGGCTTCTTGTCCCTGACAGACAGCCAAATAATGGCAATGACCAGATATCCCAGTATAAAAATGCCATGATAAGAAAAATAGGACACAAGGGGATAAACAAAGAGCGCCACATACCACCCTTTCCCCTGCTTTGTGTAAACTTTCACCAACAGCCAGACGCACAGCGGAATCGATGCGAAGGCAAAACCAAAAGCCGGGAAAACCCAGAGCATACCGTACCCAAACCCTGTCATATATACAAGCGGTCGGTATTTCATATACCGTTCAGGATACAGTTCCTTTGCAAGCTGCCTGAAAGAAAACATACCAATCAGTATCTTTAGAAGAATCCCCACCGCATACGCCGTGTAAGTCGGTAAAATCATATATAGCATACTGTAAAGTGATAATTCAGAGGGAAGATAATCTCTGCTGACACCGCCAAGAAAAGGCACATCCACACCGTGTTTAAAGAAACTGTCCGTGTTCTTTAACATCTGGAACTGGGCCAAAAACAAATCCATGTTGTCATGAACAGCAATATAACAGCGCTCCCCATAGCCGAAAAACACCCCCGCCGCAAGAATAAGAAAACCTACGACCGGAAATAAGAACCAGTAGGCGCTCAGCCATATAAACCATTTTTTTTCAGTCAGTCGTCCCATTACTCCGATACCTGCTTATGCCCTGTCTTACGGAAGACAAATATCTTCTGTCCGAAGAAATTCATCACGATAAAGATACACATGCCAAGAACCATGGCAATATTATCCACAATCACTTGCGGCTTAGCCGACAAAACCTGCCTGACAAGCGGTTTGGCTATCCCGAAAGCCATCAGATAGCACAGGATGATATTGACCGCAAAACGCCACGGCAGTCCCTTGTCCTTATTTTCCACCTTAAAAGTAAGCTTGCCGTTGGCATGGTAAGAAAACACGCTTCCAATCAAATAAGATATCCCGCTGGACAGCCAGTAATTCATGTGGATTAGGTTGTATAAAACAGCCATGATAACCCACCCCATCAGTGTGTTAATCACACCCACCATACCGAAATGAATCACTTCCATAATAAAATCTTTGTAACGTTCATATAACTCTTTCACTTATCTGCCGTACCCTTTCTCCGAAACACGCCACTCTTATCCGAGTCCTCCATACCAGAACATTTTCCCGCAAAAGGCTAAAAATAAACCGGAAAGCACAACATTTTGTCCCAAACAGCACTTCACTATGGTATGATATGTTTGACTACACCATAACAGACGAGGAGAACCCTATGACAACTTTAAAAATACACCATATCGGCTATTTAGTCAAAAAAATAGAGAAAGCGAAGAATACTTTTGAATCTCTCGGTTATCTCATCAGGCAGGACACCGTGTACGACGATATACGCAAAGTCAATATCTGTTTTGTGGAAAAGGACGGTTACCTGATAGAGCTCATCTCCCCTGTTTCCGATGATTCCGTTGTGTCCGGGCTACTGAAAAAGTACAAAAACAGCCCCTACCACATCTGTTACGAAACGGACAACCTTGAGACAGCGTTTGCAGATTTGACGTCAAACGGCTTTACCGCCATCGACACGCCTACCCCGGCGCCCGCTTTAGACGGACGGAAGGTGGTCTTCCTCACAAGTTCCGCTATCGGCATGGTGGAGCTTCTCGCACCCGCCCAAGCCTCTTCCTAAGCAGAAAGGACATAGCACCCCATACCGCCTCTCAAATCCGATGACTCTCGCAAAGACGGCACGGCTATTCAATCCCATCCCTGACATACATGGTGATTGTGCCGCACTTGCGCTCCGTAAACCCCGTCAAATCCAGGCTCGGTTCATAACACCAATGCCTGTCGTCCTGATTGTACATTACAACCACATCTATCTCTTCAAATGCCGCCTGTTCGTCCTCTCTGGGGCCGAATGAGCGGTTAATTTTATTTTCCTCTTCTTCCCAATAAAACACTTCGTCATAACCCTGGAGCCTGAACCAGTAATACATCGTCCGGTTTCCTTCCAGATTCGGCGCAAAACAAGACAGTACTTTGCGCTCCGTCCCCCGGACAAGTTCAAGGGTGGACTCCATCATCGTCTTAATGCTCTCGCCTCTGTAAGTAAAATAGGCCGCCTCCCTGAGCACCACCCTGCCATGAGCCGCCAACATCAAGAGCAGACACAGCATATAGGCGATTCGGCGTTTGCCGCTTAGGGGACGGAAATTACACCCCACCACCACAAAGAAAAAGGCAAATCCAAGCACACAGGGCAAAATATACCGCTCCGCTATAGAAGTCTTGCTGTAGGAAACGCACTGAGGCAAAATAACCGCCGCCGCAAGCAGAACCTCCCAGACAAGTTTCTTGCTCTGCTCCCAATAAGTCAGTAAAATCAGGAACAGCAAGATTCCGAACCGCACATACCATTTTAAATCTGCATGAGCTGCCTCGCTCCACACCTGGATATACTGTTCTAACGTCACGCTCTCGTCAAGCCCCACATAGGAATAATTGTTGGTGCCGATAACAAAGACAATCAGAATCATCTCCGCCACGAAAATCACACCCAGAAAAAGCAGATAAGGCAGCCTCCGTTTGAGCGCTTCCCACAGATTTCTTACCGTCACCTGCCTGCCTTTCATCTCCTCATACAGCACATACAGTCCCACAAAAGGCAGAAGCAGTATGTAAGGCTCCTTATAGACTGACATCAGGAAAAATGCCCCCATGCTGCCAATCGCATATCCTTTTGAGCCTCCCCGCAGCCACTTTAAAAGCAGCCAGAATCCCAGGGCAAACATCATCATATCATAGGACTCCTGGGGTCCCAATTTCCACCACACCGCCGACTGGTATCCCACCATCACCGTCAGGGAAAACATGGCCGCATATGCCATATTACATTTCATCTGCCTGGCACAGTAATAGAGGAGCACAAGGGCCATCACAATCTCCACCGCCTTAATAAATGACATTGCTGTCAGATTAATACCGAACACATACGCCATAAGCACCCGGTTGATATAATAAAGCGGCCTAAAGCGCATCGTCAGGTCGTATCCCACCGCTTCCTTCAGGCAACTCCACAGGCTCCTGTTCTCAAGCGTCATCCAATCCACATACTTAGCAAATTCCCAGTCATCTACCAGATGAAATCCCGAGGTAAGCGTGCCCATGCCAAGCACCACGCCAAATACGAGCACCGCAAAAAAGCCCCACACAAGAAGGGCCTCCTTCTTTCTTCCGATTTTCTCCAAGCGGCCATAAAAATTGTGTACCGCGTCTATCAATCTGGTCGCCATACTCTTCTCTCACCTGTAATCTGCGCTTCACGCAGTTTTCACCCTAACCAACCTGGGAAAGTATGATATCCGCCATCTCCCCTACGTTTTTCATGGAAACAACCTGTCCCATGTTAAATTTCATGCCAAATTCCTGCTCCACCGCCGCAATCAGGTTAATATGTTCCAGTGAATCCCACTCCTCAATATCGTCAGCCGTGGTGGTGTCCGTCACAACGATGCTGTCATCGTCGAACACATCCCGGAACACTTCATTTAATCTCGCAAATACTTCCTCTCTTCCCATATGCATGTCTCCATTCTCTTTTCATTCTTAATTCTCGCCATCCGCCCTCATGATACAAGAACACATACAATCACTATAATAGTTTTTACACAATTTGGCAACCTATGCCCTATAAAATCTCAATCACCGTATTCTTCTTACTGTATGTTTCCGGAATCTCAAACCGCCACACGGTATTTCCCTCCTGGGATTGGGCAACCTTCGTAAATCCCATCCCGGCATAGAAATCCCTGACCATCCCATTCTTCGCGGTAGGATAATAATATCCCATAATCGTCTTGATTCCACATGCCTTACATGCCTCCACCACGCTGTCCATCATGGCGGACTCCATCTCTCTTTTCAAGACCCGGCAGCTCATAAGCCACAGTTCCAGGTGAAGGACATCGCCACCCTCTCCTGTTACCGTCACCTCTTCCTTGTCCTGATAAAAGGCCACATCCTCCATACTGCCTCTTTTTCCGATTACGATAGAAACGACACCATTGTCACCAAACTTGTCCTCCAATTTCCCGTAGCGCGTCATATAGTTCCCATCCTGGGCAAACCTTTCTATGTCGCCTTGGGTATAGCGTCTGGTGGTCAGGTTAAACTGGTTGCTCTTGTTGGTAAGCTGGGCAATCCGCGCCATATAGATTGGCTCGAAGGGCCTGACTGTCCCCTTCATCTCCAGGGAAAGCAGATACTCTCTGTAATCACCAAAGCTTTGCTGTTGTCTCTTCCGCTCCATATTGGCCTGATACATCTCGTTGCGCTTCCTGTCATCTTCTGACAAGCTTGTCACTTCAAAGAAGCCCGAATGGTCAAGAACACGGATGTACTGTTCCGGCGTGCCTATGGCCGGAACTGCCACCCCGGGCACCTGAGCGCTTACGATTTCCCGTTCCGCCGGGTTGTCATCCACAAATACAAGGCTGTCTGGCAAAATATTCATCTGCGCCGCAATATCTGCGATATTCCGGCTCTTCGGCTCCCAGTTCGCCTTAATCAGTATAAAATCCTCCGGCTTTAGGATACCGTCAGGATGACCTAATCCTGCGATGGCATTGTCATGCTCATTCTTGGAATCCACATTTAACATCACGCCAATGTCCTTCTGCGCCTTGATATAGCTTTGGAACTCCGCATAAACCTGCCCCAGGGAAGTCTCCTGCCCAATCTCTAAATTTTCCACTCCATCGTCGCCCACAATACCGCCCCAGAGGGTATTGTCCAAGTCAAGTACAAGAGACTTCTTATTCCTGCCAAAGACCGCCTTGATGATATTGGCCAGATTATGTGCAAACTCCGGAATCGCCTGCATACACATGGCGTATTTATACATATGCCAGTAGAACGGCTCCGCCCATTTATCCAATCCATAGGCCGCCGACATATAGTTGATATCGTTGATATAAAATCCCTCATGTTCCCTGGCATACGCATAGAATTTCTCATTGAGGCTGTTTAAGAAACTGATTCTGCCCTGCCTAAGTACGGCTTCCTGGTTCCCAAGAACCCTGTAAAAAGGGTATTCAAAATTATTCTGTATCACAGGACAATGGTATTTGTCCGCAATCTTGTCCCACATGGCCTGGAAATGCATATACTGCTCCTCCAGCATAGCGTCAATCTGCGCCCCGTCCTCCGCCATCCCGGGGTAGCGCGCAATATTGCGGTTCGACGTATGGATATAAATCAAATCCGGGGCAAATTCCACAAGCTCGGGATTGTCAAACATTACGTCCTGCCAATACTGGGCGTATTCCGACTCATAAAATTCCGGCCGTATCCCATGATGCAAAAGAAACAGTTCCAGAATCCTCACGATATCGTGAGTGGTGCTGCCGCCTAGCACCGCAATCTTCTTCGGCAGGAAAACCGTCCCGTTTTCTAAAAGCTGCCGCCTGATTTTCTTAGATTTCTTCAGGATATATTCACTGTCAAAAGGATATTCTAACTCTCTCATCGAAGTCCTCCGTCCGCTTTGATATTGCTATCATAACATATTCTTCCCATTTACGCCAATCGACGCTCTTAAAAGGGCAGGACAGCCTCTATACAAGAAGGGCTTACCGAAACCGGTAAGCCCTTCCGGACAAGAATCCACTATCAAGCTTGTTTATCAGTCTACTCCTCAGGATAAAAATCAGCCTTAATCAAGCGAATCGCATACTCCACATAGGTCTTTCTGCCTTCCGCCGTCAAGTGTACGCCATCCTCCAAACATTTGTCGGCAGTGTACGCGTCGATGCCGCTCTCTTCCATCGCATTGAAGAAGATAACGTTATCCCCTTTGTGCTGGTCGGCCACATACCCTGCACCCCTGGCGAAATCCACCATTGTGCCGTAACCGTAGTTGAGGCTGTAGGAATCTCCTAAAAAGGTATCGCCGCTGAAAATCTGGCAATAATGAGGTGCAATCAACAAAATCTTGGCATCCGGGAACCGCTCCCTCAAAAGATGCACCGCCGTCTCCAACGCGCCGGAATACGTGTGTTCGGAATCTACCCCTATCGTCTCGCCGTTGGCCAGGTACCTGCTCTGGGCAATCTTGCCGCTCAAAAAATCATTGATACCGTACTCAATCACAAAATAATCCGTCTTATCGAAGTCGCATTCTTTCAGAATCTCTCCTGCCCGGTATCCCTCAAAAATATCGGGGCTGATATTGCCCAGGATGGCATTGACCACGCCAAGAAGCCCTCTGGACTCCCATTTGCTGAAATCAGCCACTTCCCCCGGCAGAAGCGCCGCGGTCGTGCCTCCCATGGCCATATTGTATACCTTAGCGTTGCAGGCATCCGAAATTAAAGCCGCCACACCGCCTTCCTCACGGTCACTGTCAATGATACTGTCTCCCATAAAAACAATCTGCATATCATATTGTTTCTCGTCCTGCGCCGCCTGCCCTTCTCCATCCCCGGACTCAGAATTGTCTGACACCGTAACCGGGTTAGCCGCATTTGCGGCTCCATCGGCATTCTCCGTGTTAGTCAGCGTCTTCTCCGGCTCCACAGGATTACTTTGCTGCTCTTCCCCTGCCTCCTCGGCAGATTCCGTCCCCACACTGGGTCCGCTTTTTAGCTGGTTCCACTCTGCCTTCAGCTCCTGCACCGTCTGGTGATTCTCCTCTTCCAGCGCCAGTCTCTCTTTTTCCATCCTAATCTGTGCCTGCCCGTATAGTATCTCAATAATCGCCAGAATACAGAAGCCGATTAGGATAGTGAGAAGCAATACGCTGCTGCTTTGTTTTCCCCTTCTTACAGGATTTCTATTATCCATGATTTCCTCCCCGCCTTTCCAGAAATTCTCCGGCCGTATGTATGCATATAACATTAAAATCCGCACAGCTCTTCCGGGAATCTTATATGGAACCTGCACACCGCAAACGGTTCCTGCTGTAAGCATACCACTTTTCTTTCCTTCTGAGTAGATTGGTCACCATTTTTTCACAAAACCTTCCACAAATCTTAAGAATTGTATTTTATTTCTATTTGTAACCAACCCTTATTATAGTATATAATTAAAAATTAGAAATATACATGACAGTCATCTACAAAAGAAAGGAACGCACCAGCGAGGCTTTACGGCAGACTGTTGCAAAGGATTTTCCTATGTCTCTTGTTATCCAAGGCTCACAGCCTGTTTCCGCACCGTCAGTCCTGTCCAATGCCAGGCAGCGCGGTCGTTTTACACATACTTCCCCTGCGTCATCCCCATGGAAATGGCGCCTCTTTTTTCTTATTTTTCTGATATTGTTTTATATCATGGAAGTCCTGTGGATGGGGCCTGTGGACGGTATTAACGACGACTGGGGCATGCACAGCGCTCTCTCCGGCGCATATCTTGGCTCACCGGACGCCCATGTCCTTTTCTTTTTATATCCTTTATCATGGCTGCTCTCCAAGCTGTATGGCTTGTGCAGTTTTATTCCATGGTTCGGACTCTTCCAACATGGCGTGCACATTGCCTGCCTGTATGCAGTCTACAAGCGTTGTATGCAGATAATGCACAGGCATGAATGTCCGGATTCTTTTTGGAAACCTGCCCTGACCATATGCTGCATCCTCTTTCTGGTCATAGACCTGAATGTACTCACCCAGGCACAGTACACCACCACGGCCGGACTTGCGGCGGCTGCGGCGGTCTTTTACTTTACCACAACACGCACGAATACTGGCGTCCGTTCTTTTCTGACAGAGAACATTCCGGCTTTTCTTTTCGCCTGGATTTCTTTCAGTATGCGCCAGAATATCTTCTATCTGATGATTCCCATGGCAGGCATGCTCTGGCTTGCCAAATGGGTTGTGGCTTACCGCAGCGGTTATAGCCAGATTGCCTTCAAACTCTTAGGGTTTGCCCTGATTCTCATCCTGGGCATGGGGAGCCTCTACGGTTTAGATGCCGCCGCCTACTCAGACAAGGAATGGCGGGACTTCAAGAAGATTAACCATTACAGGGAACGGGTCGGGGATTTCTATACCTGGCCGGAATATGCGGAATGCGCCGAAGCTTTGGAGAGCCTTGGCATCACGGAAGAAGACTACATGTACAGACGGGCAGGCGCCCCCCATATCGGCTACGGAATGTCCGTAGAAGATTGGAAACAGATGCACGATATCGCCAAAGATTGCTATTACGCCCGCACCACCCTGAAAGAACGCCTGAAAAATATCTTTATCGGCGGTTTCTCCGTCTTTCTCTATGAGGACGGTATGCAGCCTGCCAATGTGCTAATTCCCCTGCTGACGGCTGCCACCCTGCTATTAGGCCTGTTGCACCGCAGTTATAACGCCTTCCTCGTCTACGCTCTTTATTTTATCGGACGCACGGTGAGTTGGGGCTATGTGCTGTACGAAGGGCGTTTCCCGAAACGCATCATACAACCCCTTATCATGATGGACTATGCAATCTTGTTCGGCATCCTGTTGGGACTCAACCTCCTTAGGTTGGAACGTTCTAAACATTACGCCATCATCCTGCCCTTCATCTTCCTCTTAAGCGCCGCGTCGCTTGTTATGACCAAAAACAATGTGGACGCCAACTACCATATTCATCGGGACACATGGGAAGAACTGAAGGCATACTGCCACGCCCACCCGGACAATTTCTATATATGGACCTACAATTCCGGTACACTGGAAAATTACTGCGAATCGCCTTTTGACTTGACTCTGGATACTTATAATAATTTCATCTACACAAACTGGGGCGTTATCTTAAATCCCAACAGTAAGAAGAAACTTGCACTGCATGGAATCGGAAATTATGGACAGGACTTAATCGACAGCGAAAATACATACTTTATCATGCAGGAGGCTCCCTACAACGATGAACATCCTGTCATCATGTATTTCCGCCACACCTATGACGCTGCCTGCGAGACAGCCGATACCTTCACCGCCGGAGACACTAAGTACATGGTATATCAACTCCGTGCAAAGAAGTAGGTTTGTCCGGCTTTCTGCCCCGCGCCCGGACACAAAACATCCTAGCTTTGTCACTCCATCTTATTGACCCGTCTGGTCACCAATGTCAGCCGATACTCGAAATCCCTTCGGTTCTTGAGTGCCATATTGGACAGAATCAACCCTGCAAACAACGACTGTATAGCGGCCAGTCCGATAAATCCACAGACGAACAATGTAGGAAAGCGCAATACTAACCCAGTTTCAAGGTAGGCAATCAGAATCGGAATAAACAAAATAACGGCTATCACCGTCAGGATTACCGAACACATGCTGAAAAAGCCCATAGGCTTATAGTCTCTGTACAATTTCAAAATGGTATGCAGCACCCTAAACCCATCGGAAAACGTGTTTAACTTAGACTCACTTCCTTCCGGCCTGTCACGGTAATCCACTATTACATTCTCAATCTGCATATTATTGTAAACGGCATGGATTGTCATCTCCGTCTCAATCTCAAATCCGGTTGACAACACCGGGAAAGTCTTCACAAATCCGTAACTGAAGGCCCGGTATCCGGTCATAATATCCTTAATCTCACACCGAAACAGCCTGTTGATGCTGCTGCGCACAATTGTATTGCCGAAATTGTGAAAAGGTCTCTTATTCTCCGTAAAATAGGTGGATGAAAGCCTGTCTCCTACCACCATGTCCGCATTGTGGTGTAAAACCTTGTCCGCCATCTCCCCGGCATATTCCATGGGATAGGTGTCGTCCCCGTCTACCATAATATAGCACTCCGCCTCAATCTCCCGGAACATACGCCGTATCACATTGCCCTTACCCTGCATATGCTCATACCGGATAACAGCTCCCGCCTCTTTGGCCAACTCCACGGTACGGTCTTTAGAATTGTTGTCATATACATAAACCACAGCTTCCGGCAATGCCTGTTTGGCGTCGCGGACAACCTTTGCAATCGTCTTCTCCTCATTATAACACGGTATCAAAACAGCTATTTTGTCCATTGTTTTTCTGCCTCTCTCTACTTCTTCGTAAAATATTTCTTTTTTATTTTATCATACAATGCCTGTCTTTACTATTGATTTTATAACTTCTTTTAGAATCCCTGATAAATAAATTCTCCTGCACTATACCCCGGCCCATAACATCCAAGCAGGATAACGCTAAACAAAAGCATATACCAGATTGCCCACCGGAGCGGCAAGGCCATCCCCGCAATCTTATCGCGCACCGGCCCCTTCTGCTGCATAACCGATACTGCGCACAAGACTGCAAGCGAGACAAAGACAATCCCCATCTCAATCCAGTCAAGCCCAAGGCCCAGTATGGCCCCATTCCACAACACCGAAGGATTAAAGACAGACACCGCCCTCTTGAGCATGGAAAAAGCATCCCCCACCGACGAAGCACGGAAAAACAAGTCGCCGATACATACCAAGAAAAAAGTCCTGATAACACGGACGGCTCCGATGAACCTGCCCTTCGGCTCCATCCCCCATTTCTCCATAAGCCGCGCACTGGGCGGCGCAAGCAGTTCTTCCATCACAATATAAAACCAGTGTAAAAGCCCGGAGCCGATGACAAACTTCCAGTCTCCTCCATGCCAAATACCCACCGTAAGCCACAGGATAAACATCGCCACAAAAGTGGCGTACTGCTTCCCCTTCTTCTTGCCGAATCTCTCCCTCCAGGACTTATTAAGCCCCGCAAAGAAATCGGTGCGCAGTACCGGATAAAACACATATTCCTTCATCCATACGCCCAGCGTGATATGCCACCTGCGCCAATATTCCGCGATACTGCCTGCAAAGAAAGGCGTCTGGAAATTCTCCGGAAGCAAAATGCCCAGACTCTCCGACATGCCAAGCACAATATCCATACACCCGGAGAAATCCGTATAGAGCTGAAACGCATAGCATGCTGTGGCAATCCAGATAAAAGCCCCCGGATAGTCCACATATCCGCCATATACCGTATCCACCAGAATGCCAAGCCGCTCCGCAATCACCAATTTCTTAAAAAATCCCCATGCCATGCGCTGAAACCCTCTGGTAATCCTCCGGTAATCGAAGGGATGAGGCTCAAAAAACTGCTCTCCATGCTCCCTGTACTTGAGAATCGGACCTGAGATAATCACCGGAAAATACATGCCATATAACATCAGTTTCAGATAGTTTGTCTGAGGCTTGGCAATCCCATAGTACACGTCGACCACATACCCAAGAAGAGAGAATGTGTAGAAAGACACGCCAAGTGGTATCAAAAAATCCACACTCTCAATTAATGTCTCCCGGCTTCCCAACAACTGCGCAATGCCGTCTATCGTATAAATACCAAAATTCACATATTTCAGAACCACAAGAACGCCTATATTGACCAGTATAGTCATCAACAAAACAATCCTGCGCTTTCTGGCATCTTCCGGCGGCACACAAGAAAGCAGTCTGATACCCACATAGCAGGCTGACACTGACGCTAAGGGGTAGGCAATTAATAGTCCGTTCCCGCTAAGCAGGTAATATGCAACGCTGCACGCAAGAAGAAGCAGCCACTGCGCTCTCCCCGGAATCACATAATACAATACAAAAAGCAGCGTAAAAAAACACAAAAAATAAAATGAGGTTATTCCCATATAAACATCCGTTTCTAAATTGTCCAATACATTGTCACATAAATTCCACACTAGATTTTACCATAAAAGGCCCCCGAAAGAAATGGGATTTGCATATTTGTGGCAAATAAAGTAAAATTGCTTTAGCCAAAGTAAAAAAATCCGGCAAGAATGGAAGGTTCCTATGCTATTTAATTCTTTATCATTTGGAGTATTTATAGTCATTGTATTTTTGTTATATTATCTTGTTCCCCACAGATACAGATGGTGTTTCCTGCTTGCAGCCAGCTATATTTTTTATATGAACCTGCATATCGGTTACGGCATCCTTCTGTTTGCGGCGACGGCACTCACCTATTTTCTCGCTATCCGTCTGGAACAAGCCATGACAAGCAAGGAGAAGCGTCTGTGTGTGCTAGGCGGCGTCCTTCCGCTTGTCCTGATACTGCTTTTCTATAAAACAGCAAGCCCCGTCATTGACCGACTCAACCTCTTAGCCGATGCCGGGCGCCTTGCCATACAGCCAATCACTCTAAAAATCCTATTACCCGCAGGTATTTCCTTCTACTTTTTTCAGTCCATGGGATATCTGATTGATGTTTACCGGGGCAAAATCAAGGCTGAACGGCACTTTGGATACTATGCCCTTTTTGTATCCTTTTTTCCGCAGCTTCTGGCAGGTCCCATCGGCAGGGCGGACAGCCTGCTGCCCCAATACAAAAAAGAACGTCCTTTCGTCTACGAGAACGTTACTTACGGTTTAAAGCTAATGGCCTGGGGATACTTTAAGAAATTAGTGATTGCGGACGTATTCGCCACAGTTATCAATAAAGTATACAATAACGTATATTCCTATGTGGGATTGGTCTTTATCGTTGTCACAATCATGTTTGCGATAGAGATTTACTGCGATTTTTCCGGTTATTCCGATATCGCCGTAGGCTGTGCCAAGTTGTTTGGCATCGATTTGATGACAAATTTCAAAAGCCCTTACTTCTCTTTCTCCATCAGGGAATTTTGGAGCCGCTGGCACATTTCGCTGTCCACATGGTTCCGCGATTATGTCTATATCCCCCTGGGAGGCAACCGTGTGCCGAAATGGCGGCACTGCCTGAATCTCCTCCTCACTTTCTTAGTCAGCGGCTTCTGGCACGGCAGCACCATGACTTACATTCTATGGGGCGGTATCCACGGGCTCTTGCAGATTGTAGAGACATTGCTCTGCCCTAAGAAAAAAAAGGGGGAAAAAGCCAAATACCGTAGACATTGGTGGCAGCTTCCGGTCACTTTCTCCCTGCTGTGTTTTACATGGATTTTCTTTCGCGCAAACACCATACAGGAGGCATTCTGGGTCATTTCCCGGCTTTTCTGGGATATTGCCAGGCCACGCACCTATCTGCAGACCGGAATCACATGCCTTGGGCTCTCCCCGGCTGCCGCTGTGGGTATGCTAACATCGGTTGCACTGCTTGCCATATACGATTACGCTTCCTTAAAATGTGATGTAATCACTGCTTTTTCCAAACAGAAATGCTTCCTCCGTTGGCCGGTATATGTGCTGCTTTTAGTAGTCATTATACTGTTCTCCCCAAAGGGCGTAGCCACGGAATTTATATATTTCCAGTTTTGACAAAAAGAGCAAACAATAACCCAATGTCATTTAAGCCGGACGCACCGGATATTATAACAGAAAGGTTTCCACTCAAATTATGAAGAAAAAATACGACGTCATCCGTTTCATACTCAAATGCACACTTATCCCGGCATCTGCCATTGCAATTGTCTGTACGATGAATCACTCCTACAAGAAAATCGATGCCCAGAAATATCAGGATATTTTAAAATTTGATAGGATTGACCATGGATACTGGGAAATCCGGGTGGGCAACCTTGGCAGTTCCCACGGCGCCTACGACTTCGTCTATGACGATATCCTAAACCAGGGATTTAACTGCTTTAATTTTGCCAATACAAGCCAGAGCTTCGACTATGATTATGCCATACTGAAACAATACGGACAGTATATGGTAAAGGGCAAAAGCGTCCTTTTTATCCCTGTATCCTACTTTTCTTTTAACAATGAAGTCGTAAACGAAACAGAAGCACAGGCCATGAGCCTGCGCTATTATCATTTCCTGTCTCCGGAAAATATACCGGACTACGACCCCTATATTGACCTGATTACCAACCGTCTTCCCATTCTGAGCGCGGGAGAAGACATTTTGCAACTGTTCCCAAACTTAAATCCTGCCCTCATTGCACATGCGGCCGGCAATGGTATCGACACGGAAGAATTTGCACGCCGGGCAAAAGAACGCTACAGCCGACATTTTGACAACAAAGAGGAATACTTCATGCCCCAGCGCATCGAAGAATTATACCGGATTATCGACTACTGTAAACAGAACGAAATCACACCTGTCCTGATTACCACGCCCTTCTCCAAATATTACAGAGACCTTATATCTCAGGAATTTCTACAGGAGTTTCAGGAAACCGTCACGAAAATCTCATCTGACACAGGTGTCGTTTATTATGACTATTCCAATGACGAGCGCTTCCGGGAAAATCTGCAATTTTTCTCCGACTCTGACCACCTCAATGCCGAGGGCGCGGCTTATTTTATGGAAGTGCTCATTGCAGAGCTTCCGGAATTGGAGAGATATCGGTAGAAATTATGTGTTCTTCTTTCTCAACACATAATATCCGAAAAAAAATGGAAGGCTGTAAATAATTGGAAAACTATATCTTGGATGCCTCATAATCGCTGGCCCCAAGATAGATATCCCTATCGTCATCCACATTGGTAAAAGTGGAATTAGAAACTTGTAATCTCTATCACATAATATAAAAAATGTTAATATAAGGAGAAGAAGACTATAGAAACTTGCTCTGGAAAAAATCCCAATTACCGGAATATCAAAAGCCAACTCATAAAATGAGACAAATAGTGCTTCTATCTGTTCTATTAGCTTATACTCATTTATCAATAACTCCTCTTTATACGTTACAGTAGAACTGTAATAAAAAATATAATTGTCCTGAAGTATACAAAAAAGCGGGTAGTTCTGATGTAATGTCGCATCAATATACGTTCTTGGATATCTAACCAAATGCTTTAGCCATACTTGAGCATAGGACAATAGCTCATCTTTACCTACTTCCGGATTGTACATAAACTTTACAGGGTCACTAAGCAACGGATTATATCTTTCTGCCAGGCTGTCATATCCTAACACCACATCTATTGCTTCTTGTTCTTCCACCAAAATTTCCTCGCCATGCTCATATACTGTACGTGCCGTCTGTTGAAAAGGTAAAGACAAAGCTTCTGCAATGCTACCCGGTACAATACTATAATAACATACCAGTCCTTTTGATATTAATGTGGCACATACAACTGGTAACGTGAAAACCAAAATAGCCTTTATACATTGTCTTGGCACTTTTCTATTTTTCCATATTGTTATGAAGGCAATCACAAATAGCGTTGGATAAATAACTTCTTTACCGTTATTTCTCATTAAAACAGTAAAAATACCACTTACTGTCAACCCAACCAAAGTTTTCCATTGAATTTCATATTCTTTATCTTCTAAATATTGAACACAAAAAATAATAAAAAGAAGAAAGAAGGCCGAATATAACACATCTTTCAAAATAACTCCAATATAGCCCACAATAAAAGGACAAAAAGCATAAATCAGCCAAATGATATTCCGGTTAAATTTAGAAATTCCTTTCATTTCCAAATAATAAATTGTATAGCTAAAAATAAAAATAAGTAATACGGCTTGAATCAAAAAATAAATCACAGCTCCCGCTCTGTTTGATGAAAAAGCACTCTGTCCAATCCACAAACATATCTTTAAAATCCAAGTCATAAATAAAGGGTGGTGAGCATTATATGTCTCTAATCCTAATGCCTGCCATATCTGTGATACAGTATCTCCACAAAATGCGGCTGGAAGCTTAACAAGTAAATGTGGAAGCCATAACAAGCTTAAAATACTTACACAGCGCCAATACCCTTTATGTTTACATATTGTCTTTTTACGGCTATCCATTATAAATTGATATAACGCAATAATACCATAATAAAACAAAATACTATACCCACATAAAAATATCAGACTTTTTACAATTTGAAACCGTGAACTATACATTAAACATATTGACCCTTGTATAGAATATGGATAATAAAGAATTGTACAAAAAGAAAGTAGAAATGCCAAAATCACAAATTTTCGATTCCTGCACTGGGCATAAGTATCTATTCTCCCATATAGACTTATCAATGCAACCGTCAATAAAGTAAGAATATTACCTTTTCCAATAACAGACCCTCGCAATTGTTCCAAAAACCGTAATATAATGCTCTGTTTAAAAGCTATGTCGCTTTCCTCACCTATATAAATGGAAAAATCCGCTATCAAAGCATATGTCGAAAGAGCAGCCGCAAAAAACAACCATAATATTTTATTTTTCAAAATACCTTTAATCATACAGAACTCCTTTATCTCTTACAGCCATCACCGCCTCCATCTCCACATGCCGCTCCTTTCGCAGGTAGAAATCTTTCGCCGCCTCTTCCCCAATCTCAGCGCTCACTTCTTCCGGCAGGGTGAGCCCCGGGTGAAAAAGAATTTCCAACACCCGTCCGTCCCTCTTTGCCTTAGCGGCTATCTTCGGGTATAATCTGACAATCCTGTCATAATCCATATGTCCGCTCATAATAAGTCCCCACAGATACATCTGCTCCATGCCATGGGACTTGGCATATCTGTCCGCCTTGTGGGAATAAAAGAACAACAGCCGGTTCTTAACAAAATTAACCGGGCGGTATGTTTTCCACAGAGGAACCTCCCGGACAAACTGCGCCATCATTTCCTTGGAATTACGGATGTATTCCACCTCATAATGCTCCTCTGCAATCACCTCCGCCAAGGCTTCCCATACCACGGGAATCATGTGCGCGTGCTGGTGAGAATCGATGCGTAAACCTTTCTGTTTACAGACTATCCCATGTTCTTTGGCCAAATCCATGGCGTGTCTTACCGCTTCCTGCACCTTCTCAATCTGCGCTTTTATCTCCCTCTTTAGCTGCACTTTCGCCTGACGCCGCCTCCATGGAAGATAAGACAGTAAGAACACCCCTCCCCAGGATAGTCCCATCAGGTTTCCCTCCGGTGTGGCAAGCATCGGCGACTGTCCGCTTCCCGACAGGCAATGCCCTTCTACGAAATCCAGATGAACCGACATTTTGGGTAAAAAAGGCAGCCGCGGAACCGCCTCATAGAGCATTTCCATGCATGCTGGAAAGCAGGACATATTGGGAACGATGCTGATACTGTCCAGATATCCCTTCTCCATGCAGGATAACATATCTTTAGATGTGTTGACCGTCAATGCGTAATCGTCCGCATGAATATCTACTTTCGGCACTTTCACTCCGTCCTCTCTTCCCTGTCGTCCATGACGTCTTCCTTCTTCCAGACAAAAGTATCTATAATATAACGGGGCCTGTGCTTCGTCTCCATGTAGATTTTCCCTACATACTCCCCGATAATGCCCAGTGAAAGCAGCGTAATGCCGCCAATCAACAAGGATACAATCATCGTCGTCGTATATCCCGGCACGTTATATCCTCTCACCCAGTCCACCAAGCTGATAACACTCATCACAAAACTGAAAACAAACACGATAAATCCAAGACTGCTTATAAGCCTTAAAGGCCTGACGCTCATAGATGTAATCCCGTCCATCGCCAACGTGACCATCTTACTTAAAGTATATTTAGAATGTCCTGCCTCCCTGGCTTTCACATCAAAGTACACCACATCTGAGGGGAACCCCATGGTCGGAATCAGTCCCCGCAGGAACAAATTCGTCTCTTTATATTCCGAGAGCGCATCCAAAGCCTTCTTAGACATCAAACGGTAATCTGCATGATTTGTTATCACCTTACTGCCAAGCAGATGCATCAGCCGGTAATACATTGTGGCCGTACTTTTCTTAAAAAAGCCGTCGGAATGCCTGTCATTGCGTACACCATAGACCACTTCGCTGCCCGCCATATAGCTTTCCAGAAATTTGTCCAACGCCTCAATATCCTGTTGCAAATCGGCATCGATTGTCACCACAGCATCCGCATACTGTCTGGCCGTCATCATGCCGGCCAGGATAGCGCTCTGATGGCCATAATTGCCTGCAAGACTGACCACCGAGAAAAGTGCGTCCTGTGCTGCAATCCGGTGCAGGAGAAGAAGCGTGCGGTCTTTACTCCCGTCATTGACGAACATTACCTTGCTGTCCTCTCCGATTTTTCCCGCCTGGGCAAGCCTGCGCAATTTATCCCCCAACACCTGCGCCGATTTCTCGATAACCTCTTCTTCGTTATAACAAGGCACTACCAGATATAAAACCGGGGTAGTTCTTTCCATTTCACTCATATTTTATCGTGCCCTTCCATCTTCATGTCTCTATAACGCCGCTAAACCATAGGCCTTATCTTTTCTTATAGTATGCAAGATACCACTCCACAAACTTAGTCAGCCCTTCTTCGATTGTCGTATCCGGCTTAAAATCATAGTCCCTCATCAAATCAGTAACGTCCGCATAAGTCTGGTATACGTCTCCAGGCTGCATCGGAAGATATTCTTTCTTAGCCGTCCTGCCCAGACATTTCTCTAATGTTTCAATATAATCCATCAGTTTCTCAGGCTTATTGTTGCCGATATTGTACAACTTATAGCTTACTCCCTGTGCATTTTGCACAGGCGGATTGCAGAGAATGTTCTCCACACCCTTCACAATATCGTCAATATAAGTAAAATCTCTGTACATATCTCCGCGGTTATAAACCTGGATAGGTTCCCCGGCCAGAATCTTCTGGGTAAATTTGTAATATGCCATATCCGGCCTGCCATAAGGACCATACACCGTAAAGAAACGCAGCCCCGTAGCCGGAATATGGTATAGCTTGCTGTAAGCGTGAGCCATCAGTTCATTGGATTTCTTCGTCGCCGCATACAGGCTCACCGGACCGTCCACTTTATCCTCCGTAGAAAAGGGAACCTTTTCATTCCCTCCATATACCGAACTGGACGAGGCATAGACAAGATGTTCCACCGGAAAGTACCGACATCCTTCCAGAATGTGGAAAAACCCCATCATATTGGACTGCATATATGCGGTAGGATTGTCGATGCTGTAACGCACGCCTGCCTGGGCCCCCAGATTAACGACCACCTGGGGCGCATACTCCTGGAAAAGACGAAACACATCGCTTCTGTCACTCAAATCGCCTTTGATAAAAGTGTAATCCCCATATTCTTTTAAAACCGCCAGTCTGTCCTTCTTAAGCTGTACGTCATAATAATCATTCAGATTATCGAAGCCAATCACCCTGGCGCCTTTGGCCAGAAGGCTCTTAGACAGATGGAAACCAATAAACCCGGCGCCGCCTGTTATCAAATATACTTTGCTCGTATCCAATGGATTCATGTAGTCACCTCTTTATTCCCGTTTAATTTGCCTGCATTCTCCTGTCTCCTCAGCCTTGCTGGCGAAGAGGGACAAACCCTACCCTACTAACGTCCAATACTGTAATACTCTACACCTGCATTTTTCATGGCTTTCACATCGTAGAGATTACGCCCGTCATATACCAGAGGAATCTGCATCTGCGCTTTGTATGTCTCCGGCGCCACCGCCTTAATCTCGCCCCACTCCGTGAAAATAAAACAGATATTGGCATCATGGAGGGCTTCTTCAGGAGACGCCGTATACTGCATTGTGCCGTTTCCATTCTTCCCCTCCGGGTATCTCTTCCGGAAATTGTCCGCCGCCACAGGGTCATAGGCAAAAATATCAGCCCCGCTCTCCAGTAAAAGAGCAACATTATCTAAAGACGGCGCTTCCCGCAAATCATCCGTACCTGCCTTAAAAGCAAGCCCAAGTACAGCCACTTTCAGTCCCTGGAATGTAATCATACGGTTGCTTGCCTTGTGGAACAGTTTCGTTTTCTGCTCCGCATTCACGTCCACCGCTGCCTCCACCGTGCGCAGTTTATAGCCATGCTGTCTGGCAATGTATTTCAACGCTTTTGTGTCCTTTGGGAAACAGCTTCCCCCATATCCCACGCCTGCATTCAAAAATCTTGCGCCGATTCTCGTATCATAACTCATACCCTCCGCCACGGCATCAATATCCGCTCCTACCAGTTCGCACAAGTTCGCAATATCATTCATATAAGAAATCTTAAGCGCCAGAAAGTCATTACAAGCATACTTAATCATCTCCGCGGAACGTCTTCCCACCGACACGATTGGCAGTCCGAAGGGCTCATATATTTTCTTAAGCACTGTCTCTGCCTCTTTTGACTCTGTCCCGATGATAATCCTGGCCGCATGAAGCGTGTCATGCACGGCAGAACCCTGTGCCAAAAATTCTGGGTTGGAGGCCACCTCAACCTTCACGTCTCTCTTGAGGAAATCCCTGATAAACTGTTCTACTTTATCATTGGTTCCAACCGGGACGGTAGACTTGACAACCACAAGGCAATCCCGCTCCACAGACTCCGCAATCTGCCTGGACACAGTGGCTATATAGTTTAGGTTGGCGGAACCGTCCGGCTGCTCCGGCGTCCCCACACCGATAAAAATCGCCTCCGCATCTTTATATGCGCTCTGGTAATCAGTTGTATAATGCAGCCTTCCCGTAGCATTGTTCTTGCGCATCAGCTCTTCCAGTCCTTCCTCGTAGATAGGCGACACGCCGGACTCCATCAACTTCACTTTCTTCTCATCCACATCCACGCATATGACGTCATGTCCCTTCTCCGCAAAGCATACCCCCGCCACTAATCCTACATACCCTGTTCCTGCAACCGCAATTTTCATTTCAACTTTTCCTCCATTCCGAGATGTTCCGCCGATTCTTTCGTTTAATCTAATAAAAATGCCTATAGTATCATTTACTCAGCGTCCATGCCAAGCAGTCTCCTTATCTTCCTGACGCCCCGCTGTGCAAGGGTAGGCCCATGGTATTTCCTTGCCCGCCTCTCATCGAACATGCCCGCCAAATCAGGCTGTCCATTGACATACTCCCACCATAAATACCCCAGATTCGTATCATAACGTTTCCAGGGCTTATCTCCGGCATAGTGGATGATTGCAGGATATTCTAACGCTTCCTGGCACTCCCTGCTACCGCATATTCCTTCACTGACAAACCTGTCATAATCCAGTTCCTCCATATAGGCAAGACGGTTATACCTGGCAGGCAGATAGTAAATTTCCCCCTGGCAGGTAATGTTCAAAATATCCTGGTCCTGATAATAGAGTTTCTCCTTCGCCCATCGGTTCCACTGCGCTTCCAGATTCCTCTGGCGTATCTGCCTGAGATTAAGCACCGTTATGCCCGCATTGATATACTGTCCTTTCATCCCTTCCAGATGGCGCCAATATGGCCTGTCACTGTTCCAGGCCCACTTATCCGAGAAATTCACCGCCCCTTTTGCCGCCGCCAACACATAATCATCCAGTGGAATCTGCCAGAGCCCTTCCAAACTTTCCCGGAAAAGGACGTCCACATCCGTATAGATGACCTTATCCTCCTCCGGAAGCAGCCTGTGCAGCATAAGCCTTAAATACGTGCCTGCAGAAACTCCCCTGACCTCATAGGCGTCCTGATAGGGATTGTCCACCGTTTTTACGGTAAGAAAAGATTCCTGGTCCCTTGCCGCCATAACCTGTTTCAGCTTTTCTCCCACCCGCGCCGCCTCTTTCGTGCACACACAATAAACATGGTAATGCACCGATTCTGACGCCCCATAGTCCAACAAAGATGCTACGGCTACCTGTACCTGGTCTGTCAACTTTTCATCAAAACAAAATGCGATTTTTATTTTATCCAACCTAATCCTCGCTTTTTGTGCGTTTTCTGCACAATAATGTCTTCATAATCCGCTCTATAATGCCCACCGCCACGGACAAGCCACCGGCCAGCATAAGATATTTAAACGCAACGTTAATGTTATAAATACTGTAATCATAGGATTCACTGTAAATATCCGAGAAGCTAAGCACAGCGCTTCCATATGTCACATAAAAAATACCGTACGAAATCAGCAATATAAGAAAACTGTTCAGTAAATACTGTACCAAAATCCCAAATGCAGCATCCTTCGTCACCTTATTATTTCCACTGAGCCACACGGAAACCAACCCTGGAACCATCAGCATGATAAAACTAATCCATTGCATAGCCAATTCTCCTTTATCTATATCCTGTCCGCCTGCCTGCCAGGCATCTTCCACATCCCCCTCTGTCCGGAATCCAGGCTGGCTGTTTCCCCCTTGCCTGCAGTTAATCCTGACATCACTATATACCACATAACTATAGGGGTCAATTACCTGTTCATTGTCCAGGCTGTAACTTTCCACGCCGTCGACTCTCTGCAGGTTTTCCAAAACCCGCACCGGAATCACATCCCCATCTTTCACATAGGTGTGCGCATATTGGCGCCCTCTGTCCAGAAATTCCACCTTGTGTATCCGGTCAGGTCCGTTGAATACATAGTGAAGGTTCTTAAGCCTTGCCATAAAATAATCGTCCAGATATTGTACCGTTCCCTGGAAATCCGGATAATACGACGCGATATATCCTTGTTTTTCTTTCCACCTTACCTCATTCATCCGGTAAGATGCCTCCATATACTCCACCATCTCCTTAAAATAATGATTCTCGTATTTATCATACAAAGTATCCATGATTTCTTGAAGCTGCCTGGCCACTTCCCCCCGGAATGTCTCGCTCTTGTAGAGATATTCAAACCATCCCTCACCATAGTAACTGTTTAACACTTCAGCGCATCTCTCGTCATTGCCCAACGCTATGTCAAAATCCCATACCGGGGCGGCAGTCAGTTTAGAGTCATCCGTACGGTCTTCTTTATAATAAAAAGTACTGAGCGCATTGTTGTCAGGGTCATTGCCGACTTCATCGACAATAAACAACGTTGCAAAAGAACTCAAATCAATATAGTCCAAATATCGTTCGCTCTGCCGTGCTGATGTAATACTCTCGGCCACCTTACCGACATAGTCCGCTATATAATCGTGCGTCTCTTGTGTGACTTCTTCCGGGTAGTTGATAGCAAACGTTCCACGGCTTGTACTGACTACGGTTTCCGAATCAATAGCCCGGAAATTCGCCTCCAGCAAATAGCCATCCTGGGCTCCCACCCGGTTCTCCGCCACCTCAACCTTTTCACATACCAGATAGGTACCCATATACCTGTTATTCAAATACAAATCCGCAAATTCACAATCCACCGCATAAGGTATGCCAATGTCCTTCGCAAAATCGTACGCCAACTTATTGCGCATCATAGATGCATCCAGCTTATTCGCCTGCACAATCCAGTTTTGGGAACTTCCCATATGCAGCACATCCGTACTCTCGGCCAACCGCACATTATACTGGTTCTTGCCGCCCGGCCCTTCCCAGCTTGTGTTGCCCCTGCCTCTGATTCTTTCCATGACGCCCTGGCTGTCTATTTCTCCTTCGGCAGTAATGCAATAGAATTGTCCTGATTCCTCGTTACCCTTATCCACATCCACATAGTCCATGGAACCCGACTGGGTGTCAATAAATACGGAAGGGAGTTCGGCTGACTGCATAAAAACAAGCTGATAATGCAATTCATTCTGCATCCCGTCTTTTATGTCTATCGCGTAATCTGCACCGTTCTCTATGCTTTGCAGCATGCCGCCTGCCGCCACTTTTTCCCCGTTGAACTTTACTTCACATGTCTGATTGTCAAACACCCACGACGCCCTGGCCAAATCGGCATATGCAGGCAGAAATGCATAGCAAACCCCTTCTGATACATACAGGCTCACTTCCTTGGCAAAGCCGCCACATTCGGCCATCACGCTGACCGGAAGAAAATCTCCCTCGTAAGGGTCGCTTCCCTCATCTTTCTCCTCCGCCGGCTCCTCCCCACGGATTGACACATGGTATTCATCGGATTTTTGGGGTTCTCCCATGTTCTCCCTGATATAACCGATGCAATAAAAAGCCACCGCACACAGCGCCGCAAGTACGGCTATATTAATGATTTTGTTAGGTTTCCTTTTGTCAAATATCATAACTATTTTATGCTTTCATAATATTGGTCAAGATGAGCCATGCGCTCTCTTATCATCTCATGTAAGTTATCACAGGCTGTACCATAGGCACTGTGCTCTTCTTCTCTTACAATATACCCGGAATCTGCCAGTCTCTGCTCACACAAATAAGCCACGCTAAGCAGGCTCTGCGTGGAAAGGGCATTTTGCCTAAGTTCTTTCCATCTTGCCGCCGTCCGTGGCGCAATATCGTCCATCTGGCCGGACAGGCAGTCATATTCGGCATCTTCCATAATATTTTCCGTCGCAAACACCGACTGCCATCCGATTCTCGAAGGATACAGACCAAATACAAACTTGCTCCTGCCAGGCATCTTATAAAACCCATATTCCCCGTCTTGTTCCCGGGCAATCACATAGTACTCTTCCATGCTGTTCTGGACTGCGCAGGCAGCCTGAAGATAAATGTTATAATTGATATAATTTTCTATATTGAGCCGTGCAAAATCCTCGTTTTCTGCTTGCCACAAGCTTTCATACCATAGAAGTTCTTCCCTGTTTTCCTGAATATCCTGGTCACCGATTACCCCATACCGCTTTGTTCCGTCTTCCAAGACTTCTTCGCATTCATATGCCCTATCCTTTTCCCCTAAGTCAAGATATCCTTTACCAACCTTAGGTGCAAGATAATACAATCCCTTGTACTCCCCGTCCACAATCACCTCGGCATACTCCATGCCTTTTTGCAGTGTATCCTCGCTACAGACACAGTTCCATACATAGTTTGCCACCATTTCGCGGGAAGCGGCATCATCTTTCTCATATACCGGATAAAGTTTCCAGGAGGTTCGTTTCCCCATTCCGAGAAGCGAAAGGTCTCTTTCCTGGTCATACTGGTTTTTGAAAAGCTTAAAACTGATTGTGCCGGAATTATGGTTTACCTTCGTCTCAATGGCAGATTCCTTCACGCTCATGGTGATAATATCCGTATCATCGGGATTCTGAACGACGATGCTTCCTCTTCCATATCCATCCGTCAGCCCTCCCGCCTCAGAACGGATACAAACCATAGGAAGTCCTGTGAAAACAAGCTCCGATACGGCATAGGCATTCTCCGTCACAAACCATACCTTAAACCGATGTCCCCGGGCTATCGCGTCCTGCTTATCTTTTAACGCGTCATCTTTTTGCAGATAGAGCACACAGCCAGAGCCTGCCGCCGTAAAGGTTCCGGCATACTCTTTCCCCTCCGTCGACTGGCTTACATAAAACAGATTATTGTCCCGGTCATAAGGTATTCCATGTCCATCCAACAAAATCAATTCTTCCGCGTTCTGCGGACTGTCCACTCTGCCAAGGCTTTCCGTCAGCTTCGCAAGCTTTTCTTCCGGCAAAACCCGCATACCATGAAATTCCATATCGTCTATTCTGTCAATTGCCACCACAAGGCAGAACAGGGAAATAACCAGGAAAAACATCCAAACAGGTTTCTTCTTCATTATCCGATGCGCTCTCCCATTTCCAACAGCCAGTTAACGCCCTTTACATGCGCACAATCCCGAAGAGCCGCTACCGCCTCCTCCTTGATTTCCTGATGCGCGGACACTTCGCATATTATCTCGCAGCGTTCACCGATATAGTTTGTCGCACGCACTCCCATTTTAGGATAATACGGTTCCATAACGGACCTCACCTGCTCAAGGTTAAGCTCCTTCGTGCCTCTTATAATGACCAGATACTTCTTCTGCACGCTTGCATAATAACTCAGCGCGAGCAGTACGATTGCAATAAATACCGTGGATATAATCGCCAGTTTGTATATTTCCGCCCCGACGCACAACCCCTCTACAATCGCCCAAAAAATATAGATGGTATCAGAAGGGTCTTTAATCGCGGTCCGGAACCTGACGATAGACAAGGCGCCTACCATACCGAGAGAAATCGCCATATTACTGCTTATCATCAACATAATAACCGAAGTAATTAACACAATCACCACATTGCCCGCATTAAACCGACTGTTATAGTTAACGCCGGTGTAAGCCAATCTGTACGTGATAAAGATTACTGCACCAAGCAGCAGGGAAACACACAGCACGAACAGAATCTTGTCCACGCTAAGCGCCTCACTATTCACTGTAAACCAATCCAAAATCTTTGCCTTTGACATCTCGTTCTCCATTCCGTGTGTAAAATTATGTTAAGTATCTCTCCAAAACCGGCCGTCCACTTCCGTACTTGCTTACGGATACATTCGTCAGATGGTATTTTGCCAGTATCCGTTTAATCGGTTCTATCAGCTTCCCATCAAATTTCACTTCCAAAATCACCGCATCTTCCACGGTATGTATCCATGGCAGGTCTTTGTCAAATAAATCCAGGGACAGTTCAGAACTTCTCACATGACGGTCAATGGTAATCCGAGTATTATACTCCCCATACATATAAGCGAAACGTTCATACTCGATTACCACTACAGGACGGTAACATCCGAGCGTCATATCACTGTACAGCCGCCATGCCAGTTCTTCCTCATAGTCAAGCAGCGTGCCGTAATCGCCTTCCATATAGCGGGCGGCGTCCTCCCTGCTTATTAGCAGGCTTTCCTTGTGCTGCAATGCCCCGCTCTTGTGTTTGCACTCTAACTTGACCGTATCGGTATCTTCGTCATAAATGCGCATCCGTATTTTCTTGCGGTTTTCTACACCGTCTAGTTTCTGCACATAGTCTTTCTGGTTAAGGGAATCAAAATATAAGCTCTTAACCCGGTAAAATCCATCCTCGGAATAACTGTCCGGCATCAGGAGTTCATTCAATTCCGCCTGGAGAATCAGACTGTCCTGATAACTAATCCAGTACTTTAATTCACTTCTTAATACAGAAAGCATAGCCCCTCTTCTCCGCCATAAAATACCATTCAGCGATAAAATTTCCATTGTGCACAATGCTTCTTTATTCTACCCTGATACTTTCCAAAAGTCAAATACTGTGCAGGATATTAAGACAATCATAAGTTTATACACATTGTGCACAAAATATATTCCCAAACTGATTGCCTTGTGAAAAACATTCACTTATGCTAATATAGTAATGCTTTGTTTGTTATCTAAACGAAAGCTGTCGCAAAACGGCAATTTCCAACAATATATAGTTCGGACGTTTCAAATGCTAATCCTATATATTGCAGATATACCGTATTTTGCGGCGGCCTCACAGAATATAGGCGGTAAAGATGTATGCATAAAAAAACGAGCTTCGCTCGTTTGCGAGATTTGCCTCAGGCAAACTCGGATAAGCGGAGGAATTTCCTATACAATAAAAAAGTTGATATAAAGTCCCACATAAGTGCAGTTTCCGCAGTCGTTGTGCTTTTTACAGCCGCCTTCTTGTTCGTTGTCTTTTTTTATATAAACAATCTCCCACAAGACAGTTCTAATGTAGTGGAAAACTCCCCCTGTGCTGACACATTCCAGGAAGCGCAAGACGCTCCTGCACCTAGCTTACAAGGTTACGAGGGTTTCCTTCCTATTTCCCTTCACGCCGCATCTTCTGTGGATATACCTGCAGACTTAAAGCTTTACCTTGACGGGTCGGGCAGCGCCTTCTTTTTCCTCCCTTCCCATGCAGCCATGGACTGTCTGCAATTTCAATTTGACGAAACTATCTATCAGATAGAAATAGACGGTTCTTTAGTTCGTCCTTCCGCTCCCCTTGCCTCCTATGAATCCGGCAGGGAATATTCCCTTCGTATTATAACACAAGGAACATCCCAGTCAGATACAATGTCCCTTACCTTTATGCAGTCCCAAAACCTTCCGGCCGTCTTCATTTCCACGGCAACGGGTTCCCTTGACTATATGCACCTTTCCAGAGATAACCAGGAGCCTGGTGATTTCATCTGTGTCCTTCCCGACGGCACCCGGGACAGCTCCGGCGCCCTCACCGCCAGATGTCACGGCAATTTCAGTTATTTGGCAGTGAACAAAAAAAGTTATCAAATCTATTTTGACAAAGACACCAACGTCCTTTCCATGGGTGATGCATCCAGATATATCCTGCAGGCCAATGCCCTCGACATAACCCGGATGCGCAACGGTATCGTATATGCCTACTGCCGCGATGCCGCAGTCCCCTATGCCGTCGATACGGAATATGTGGATTTGTATTTTAACGGAGAATACACGGGCAATTATCTTCTCTGTGAAAGAGTTGAGATAGGAAAAGACCGGGTAAATCTTGAGGAAACCGGGTATCTCATTGAAAAAATGATTTCGGACAGGATAAAACCCGGCGACCGGGCTTTTCAGGTATCAGGAATGAACTGGTTCATTATCCGCAGCCCCGGCATTGTAAGCGATGAGGCTCTTACAGAAGTCACCGAATATATGAACAACATAAAGGAGCGTATAAGCTACTGTGATTCCCAGGAAAAATACGAAGAACTGGACGCAGTAATCGACATCGCTTCCTTCGCCGACATGTATCTGGTCAACGCCATCACAAACGATATCGACGCCAACATCGCTTCCACCTTCTACTATTTAAACGGCACCGGAAACGAAAGAAAACTATATGCAGGGCCTATCTGGGATTATGACAATTCTTTCGGGCGCAACGGACGCGGATATGACATCGAGCTGAGCGCGTACCCTTCCGGATTGTGCGAAGAATTATATGCCGTCCCCTACTTCCATGACACGGTAAAGGAAAAGCTTAACTCAACATATCAGCCTTTGATGGAACAATATCTTACAGAATATATCCCATGGCTACAGGCGCATATCAATCCTTCCGTATGCATGGACTTATGCCGCTGGCGGGCCAAAGGATATCTTCCTGTTACCAACGCAGGGCGGGATGACTCCATACAATATTTATACGATTACATCCGCAAACGCCTGGACTATGTATCCGGATACATCAATCATCCGGAACAATACCATCATGTCCGGTTTATCAACACATCCTCCGGGGCCGATTACCGGGATTCTGAATTATGGGTTAGGGACAAAGAGCTGATATCGGATGAGGTGATAGAAGAATTGTATGACCGCTTCGACTGCGTCGGACTCCAATTTGAAAACGGGCTGACTTATACCAACAACTATCCCGTCTACAGCGACATAACGCTTTATAGCACCCGCTAGGTTTTTGCTCCGCTGCCAAGATTTGAATAGCATAGGGAGTATAAAACTGTGACGGCAGATTACACAAAATATTCTCTTGTGTCAGGCTCCGTCATATGGATTTTCTAAAATATTCCTGCGCAAGACGACTTCCAGAATATTTTGTGTAATCTGCCAGAGGGATTTTGCTATGCCCTATATGCCCCTACAGTCTTAAGTCATATAAACAACCAGGAAAGGAAAACACTCCATGTCCAATCAACCTTTTGTCAGTATCATCGTACCTGTATACAACACCGAAGAATACCTAGAATGCTGTCTAGACAGTATTCTCGCCCAGGACTACACGGACTATGAATTAATCCTGGTGGACGACGGTTCCACGGACGGCTCCGGCACAATCTGCAAACGCTACGCCGAGGAGCATTCTCAAATACACTATATCCATCAGCCCAACGGCGGGCACACATGCGCCAGGCAAAACGGATTTCTGGCAAGTCGCGGGGACTATATCACTTTTGTGGACAGCGATGACTGGCTTGCCTCCGGTATGTACAGCCATATGTGCCGTATCGCAAGAGAAACCCACGCCGATATCGTCCACTGCAATTTCACCGCAGCGATGCCACATAAGCAGGAATTGTGCGGTGTTCCTTTCCCGCCGGGCTTCTACGATAAGAACGACTTGACACAAAGCGTCTATCCTTCCATGGTCTACTCCGGCGTTTACTTCAAATTCGGCGTCGCGCCCAGGCTCACCAATAAATTATTTGTCCGCAGCCTTATTGAGAAATATTTGTTTCTGGTTCCCCACGGCATTGTTGTGGGGGAAGACGGCCCCGTCACTTACGGTGCCATGCTGGCGGCTTCCTCCGTCTATTTCTGTGAAGAATCATACTATTACTACCGCAGCAACCCAACCTCCCTCTGTCACCATATGGATGCCGGACGCATCGGGGAAAACCATACAATGTTTGAGACTTACCGCCAGGCCATCGACCTTGCCGCCAACCCCGGTATTCTCAGGCAGTTACAGTATTTCTATGTATACCAAAGCCTTTTAACCTTCGTACCCGTCTTCCGGGCCATGCGCACGGATTCTTTGCAATTTAAACGGCTTTTCCTGGAGGAATGTGACAACAAGGACATTCAAGAAGCATTTGCCGCCGTCCCAGTCAAGGATATAACCGGTATACACAATAAACTCTACGCTTTCTGTGTCCGTCACAGACTCTGGCGGTTATTCAGGTTTTTGTTGGCGCATTAAGTTGCGGTATCAGCCTCTGTGGTAATACTGCGTTATCGCTTCCGCCCCGTCATCCAGCGCGATTGTACGGTGAAAAAGATTGGTTCTGGTAAAGCAAAATACCAGAACCAGAAGCGCAGCTACACCCATAGCGCAAACAGCCTCCTTTCTGTTCATCCTAATCCCTTCCCTGGGCCTTTCGCCTAAGTCCACAATCACCTTTGCCCAATCGTAAAATCCCTTCGCTGCATAGGGAATCATAACCGTAAAATACGGAATCGTATAGGAGGCGCTGGCCTCCCACACCATATGGAACAGATACCCACCCAGGAAAACAACCAGTCCCATCAGCTCATACAGGTTCTTACTTTTCCAGTTTAAGAACAAGTAGAGCAAAACGCCTGTAAAAACCAACGTCTGGATATAGTTTAACCATACACTGAGCGCCACGCTGCCCTTACCCTCAATCAGGCTTCTTATGGGCGGCGCCATTTCAATTGCAGACTTACGCCCACGCATTCTTTCCATGCTGATAAAAGTAGGGTCATTCCATTGATACGCCGTTTTTCTGGCAAAAAAAGTAACACCCTCATCCAATGGATTCTCCCACATTCTCTTTATTATTTTGCGCAAGTCAGCAAGCGACTGCTCCGTCGCCAACTGCGTATCGTAGTTGTTCCGTGCAAAGACATCACCGTTATAACCATTGTAGTCTCCCGGTCCCTTAGGCGCTTCCTGTAATCCCATAACCACCCAGGATACCATGACCTCGCCCTCTGGCATGTCATATCCCGACAAGTGTTCCACCCATTTCTCCGTAATCTTGCCGCACCCCCATACACTGGTACACATCAGCAACAAAAAAACTGCCGATGCGGCACATTTCTTCCATTTATCCCGTCGTTCTCCACATCCGCACAAAGTATCCACAATGTCATATACCAGAAAGCACACCACCGCTACCAGATAAATGAGACAGTTCATTTTTAATACCGTGGCCATCCCGATGCAGAGCGCAGCAGGCGCAATGTAACGCCATTTCCTCGTCTCCACATACCGCAGCGCCAGGTACATCATCCCCAGAGAACACGCCATCCCCGGCAAGATTCCATAGATATATGTGACGAAGAAAAACAACGGCGTCCAACACATTAACGCCACATAAGCCAATACGGAAAGTCCTCGCTCCTTTTTCCAGAAGGAGCGCACCATAAGGGAAAGCAACAGATAGATAACCGCCAACGCCACTGCATTCACAACCTGTGGTCCTATATAACTTTCTGTCCCGTAGAGAAAAGTAAGCAGGTAGTAAAAGAGAACAATGCCTGCCTGGAAGGGATAACAGAAAAGATAGTTTCCCTCCTCAAAAGCTGAAAAATCCCCTCCACGCCACTCTAACGCAATGGCATACACTTTGGCAGGGTCGGAACCCGGCTTCATCTGTGTAAGCATAATCCACAATACGCCTACTCCAAAAAATACAACGCTAAGCCAGAATAAAATATTCCTGTCCGCCTGCCCAACGTCTCCCCCTACACCGTTATGCCCTTTTTGCCTGCGACGATATATCTTACCGGCGACGACACAAAGTACGCTGACCAACACAAATACTGCCAAGTGCATCCAGGGATTGTCCTGAATGTTCAATGTCCTGCTATGTGTGCTGCCGTCCTCCCGCATGGCTCTCCCGACAAAACTGGTGCTGTAAATGCTGTGCAGAAACAACACAAAAACCACCGATGCCGCAAAAATTCTAATCACCGAATTTGCCAGTTGATAAAGAAACCGTTGACTTTTCAATATTTTTCCTCCTAAAGAGCAACCACATCACCACTCCTGTGAACACGCTGCCGCCTACTCCCGCGCAACCTGCCGCAAACAGCATACACAAAATCACAAAACGCTTGCTATACCCTGTGCTGCCCGTTCCCTGTGTCTGCGCGTCTTCTGTCCCTTGCTCATGCGCCCCATCCCCGGACACATCCTGTTTCGCATTCTCTTCCACAAAAGATATTATCCTCAAATCCTGGTAGACCGGGCGCCCTGTCTCACAGCCTCTGCCATCCTCATATCTCCACTCACTGCATCCGTACATCTCCTGCAAATAATCTGTCACTTCATCGGGAACCTTCTCACCGGTGGCCGTCAGGTATCTTCTGCTGTCATAACCTTCCCCGGAAGCGCTGTCCACATACTCAACCTGGTGCCATCCTTCCGGCTCATTCAAATACGCCTGCATCAATTCATAGCGGGCATTCAGGTAATATGCCGTATACCTGGCAGCATCCCCAAAGTTCCCATATCCTTGGTTAAATGTAGCGTAATTGTTGTTCTCCGGCAATCCCCAACGCACGTCATCCATAAGCACAGACGCGCGAATCTGTTCGGACATGTTCCCGATTTGTTCCTGGATATACCGCTCTATCACCGGGGCATACTGCCCGCTAAACAGTTCTTTCACATCCTGCCTGAAATATTCACATGCAAACAGTTTCTCACCCAATCCGGGAATGAAACAGGTCAGCCGCTCATAATGCGCCTCCTGGGCATTGCCAAGGGAACGGTCAAAGTCCAGTTCCAAACCTGCACAGAGCTTGCCTCCTGTCCCACCCGGCACCAGATAACAAAGATTTATTCTGTTTAACACAGGTTCATTGGATAGTCCATACAGAACATACTTGCAGACAAAAGAATCCATATCCATCACTTCGCAAAGCTGTCCGTAGTCCTCCTGTGTCTCACACTGCTCTATCTTCTCTAATATTGTAGAGACGTAAGCCTGCTCTTTTTCCGTCATATCATCCGCCGCACCAAGCCCATAACCTTCCGTGCCATTCTCCAGACAGACTTTCTTTCCTTCCCCGGCCTGTCTGCAAATCAGATAATTTCCTGCATACTCCCCATTAAACCAGATATCGGCATAGGAGGAGCGCACTCCATAAGCCAACCCCATATCTGTCCCCATATCATAGATTGTCTTATTGCGCAGCCGGCTCATATCATAGGCATCCGCCTGGAGCACCCATCTTGTATCATTTCCCAGGCCAAGCACGTCCTGGGCTTCACTAAAGTCCATCTCATAGTTCTTCTTCACAGACTGGAAGCCCGCGTATTCCCTGTCCACTATGCAGTTAATTGACCCTGCGGAATCCGCAACGCCTGTTTCTGTGATGCACAGAAAATTACCCTTCGCGCCACGGTTTCCTCCGTGAAGTTCCAAATCGTCCTCTCCGATTACCTGCCCCTGTTGCTCCCCCTCTTCCCGGCTCCAAGTTCCGGCAGGCATTTGTCCGGTGTCGGTACGAATATAAACTGCCGGAAGATGAGAAGAACGCATCACCCGAAGCCTGTACTCCCGGCATTCCTCCTCATCCTCACCCTCACGCGGCCCAACCACAAGCACAGCCTCATCCTGCTCTGGTAAAACAAGTTTTTCTCCGTTCCTTACCGTCTGTCCGTTATAAGTGATTCTATATTTGCTTTCATCATACTGCCATACGGTTTCTTCCGCCTGTGCATAGGAAGGCAGGAAAAAGCAGCCGATATCATTCTGAACATACAGTTTAATATTCTGTGTGCCTTCCGCTGACCTGACAGACGCATAAATATCACAGAAATACTCCGGCAAGGCCGCAATTTCCTCCACATTGTCGTGTGCTTCTTCCTGCTCCTTTTGCGCCGAATACACAGCCTCACCCTCTATAGCCGCCTGTTCTTTTACCGTTTCTTTTCTAGGAGAGCCGGCCCAATACAATGCACTGTATAATATAACAGCCACAAACAACCCAATGATACATACGTTTTTTATTCTTCCAACTATGTTTCTGTCCATCTGCACCTCATATGCCCCATGCATATCGCAAACTTGCCTGCGACGCCCGTTATTATGGAAAGTTATAAATCTGCCGTTCTTTAACCTATTACCACTATCAGATTTTACCTTATTTCCATTGAATATGCAATGTCACAGTTCCTCCATTCCCACATAGCGTTGTTCTTTTGACAGACTCCCGTTCGCAAGCTTGAACATTCAAACCACACGTGCTATATTAAAACAAGCAAAGCCCGTCTATGAGATTATAGTATTTCTGCATAAATTTGTGGCAAACTCCATAAACGGGAAGATGTGATTTTCTTAATATCCCGTGTAATCTCCAGTAATTTCAGGGCATGGACGCCCCGAAAAGCCTTCTATTCGCCTGGATGGCGAATAGAAGGCGGTTACGTCCGCATCCTTAAATTCCCCGGAATATTTTAGAAAATCCATATGACGGAGACGGATACGAGGGAACATTTTATGCAATTTTCCTTTGCGACTTATAAAATGCACCTTTTGACACCCTAATTCTATTAGAAAACATTTTTCATCCAGGAGGAACAGTATGGCGTCTGCATATACAGGAATTATAGTTTTATGCGCATTACCCGGCATATTGGCCGGCTTAATTCATTTATTTTTATCGAAAAAGCAAAACAAAACCGTCCGTCCAGGAAGAATCACCGTGTTCTACGTCGGTATTTTTTATGGGCTCTTGTCCGCTGTCAAAATGGTATTTGACGGTGGAAGCGCCACTTTGCCGGAAAGCTTTCAGGACATTGTACCCGCCACTTACCTCCACTATATGATACCCCTCCTTTGTCTTGCTGTTATGCTTCCTGTAATGGCGCACCTGGTTTTACGCAGGTTAGACTTATCCCGGTTTATGTCCCTTACCGACTCTCTGATGTTTTTCATCCTTGCCCTTTTCTTTGTCGTCTCAAACCGTATCTGTCACTACTTCTATGTGGCGGCAATATTGGTAAGTATCGTAGCTGCACTTGTTGTGAGCATCCGATATCAGGGCGAGATTTCATATTGTTCCAAGAGTGACTTAAAACAAAGGCTCCAATATGCAGTCCCGTCAACTCTTTTTTACGTAGTAACCGTAATCCTGTCACTACCGGGAACATTATTTTTAAATAACCGCACCGAAATTCTGCTTCCGCCGTCTTCTTTTGCCAAAGCGCTTTTAGTCGGGGCAGTTATCTATTTCTGTGTCATCGCCGGGGCAGGTATACTACTCTTAACCTTGAGACAGTTGGAATGGTTCTATACGCTCCTGTTTGCTTTAACGTTTGTGGGATATCTCCAAAACATGTTTCTCAACGGACACATGATTTCCATGGATGGCAAAATGCAAAGTTGGGGAAATGTACAGGTGTGGGGCAACGCACTGATTTGGATTCTTCTTATCGCATGCATTATCTTTCTAAAAGGCCGTCTTCCTATCAATATAGGAAAAACATACCGCATCATCTGTACCTATCTTAGCCTTGTACAGCTTGTCTCCCTTGGATTCCTGGCAGTCACATCGGCCTTGAATCAGGAAAAAAACAATAAACCTTCGGGCGAGTGGATTCTGTCTACGGAGAAATCACTGGAACTGCACCCCGACCATAATGTACTTGTATTTGTCCTTGACTGGTACGATGAACAGATATTAGAGCAGATTCTTGCACAAGAGCCGGATTTTCTGTCCCCTCTCGACGGATTTACCCACTATTCCAACGCCACCAGCCTGTACGCCTTCACCGAATGGTCACTGCCTTACCTGCTCACAGGGGTCGAATGGCAGTATGGCATGGATAAGGACGAATACCGAGAGTATGCTTTCCAGAACAGCGATATGTTATATTCCATCAATGAGGCAGGTTATGACGCGGGCGTCTATACCGACCTGAAATATATCGGCAGTGACACGTCGGCACAACTATGCAACTATGTCCTGTCCGAACAGTATTGCAGGGTGTGGGATACCCTAAGCCAAATGCTGAAATGTTCCAAATACCAGCTTGCCCCCTTGGGCCTAAAGAACTTCTACTGGTATACGACAGACGAAATTACCGCCCTTGCAAGAAACGACACTTACACCCCTTGGATTACCTATAATGACGTGCCTTTTTGGACGGACATCACAGAAACCGGTATTGACATAAACAGCCCTGCAGACAGCCGGGGAAGTTTCCGTCTCTACCATATGTACGGCGCCCATGAACCCTATGTCATGTCAGAGGACTGTACGGAAACCGAACGTGGACAGATGCTTTCACAGGCCAAAGGCAGCATGAAAATCGTCTATGAATACATCAGCCAGCTAAAAGCCCTCGGCCTGTATGACAGTGCCACAATCATCATCACTGCCGACCACGGGCAGAACTACACCTACGACCCTGTCAGAGCCGGTTTTCTCCCTGATATGGGTTTACAGACCACATCCTATCCTCTTCTCTTAGTCAAGAACGCCGGGGAAACCAGGAAGGGATTGGCCCAGTCCAAGGCTCCCGTATCCCATACGGAATTGATTGCAAGCATCGCAGACGCCATAGGCATACAAACCGCCGCAGACTATGGACAGACATTGACACAAATCGAAGAAACTGCCAGGCGGGAGCGTATATTTACCTATATGAGAAACGACATGCCTTATGTCAAAAGCGCGATAAACGGTGACGCGGGAAACCCCGACGACTGGTCGGTTGTGGAGGAAAAATAACAGAACATGCAAAAAGTATCTTTATTGGTGACGACATATAATTCCAAAGACAACCTTGCGGCCACATTACAGAGCATCCGGATACAGGATTATGCACATATCGAAGTGGTGATTGTAGACGGGCAGTCTGAGGACGGCACGATAGATTTAATCCGTGAATTTGCCGCACAATACCCCTGCCAAAACAGTACCGCTCCCCCATCCTGCGGCCAAGACGGCTCCCTGAGCGTCCGCTGGGTTTCCGAACCGGACAAAGGACTGTATGACGCCATGAACAAGGCATGGTCAATGTGCACCGGAGACATTGTGGCAGTATGCAACGACAAGCTATGCACCCCGGACACAGTCACAAAACTTGTCCGGGCAATTATCCGGGGCGGAGATGGCTGTATCGGCGCCCATGCGGACTTAATCTACGTGGAAGGGGAACACATCGTCAGGACATGGCATATGGGTGAGGGGACTCTGGAAAGCGGTTGGATGCCAGGACATCCCACACTGTTTCTGAAACGGGAAATCTATGAACGGTACGGCACCTACGATACCAGTTACCGCTGTGCCGCAGATTATGAATTTATGGTACGTTTTCTTAAAGACAAGGAAAACCGCCTGGCCTATGTCCCGGAAGTGTTAATCGCCATGTTTTACGGCGGGACAAGCAACGCCGGTCTGCGTAATTACCTTGTATCCTTCCGGGAAGGTTATCTGGCGCTGAAAAAAAACGGCATAAAGTTTCCACTCTTGATTACACTCAAAAGGACGCTGCGGGTGCTTAGGCAGTTTAGGTAGCTATCTGAGTACCTTAAACTTCCCACGCACCTTGCGACACTATATTTTATGCCTTCAAAAAAATACTAAAAATATAACTATACGTATATTTTCCTATTCACTTTATTCCTGGTCTTTGCTCTATCACAGACCAATTAGCCCAATTCCTGGCATCTCCATTGATAGCATTTTTAAAATACGGTACGTCTTCACGCATATAAATAAAAATACGCTCTCTTTCTTCATCTTCACCCACTTCTTCCAATGTTCTACCATACTTTCCTAGCACCTTTGAATTAACCGCATTTATCATACTGGCAATCATTTCTGTATGAGTCACTGGCGCATTGGAATACTTAATACCTTCCCATGTTTCTCCGGCATTCTTTACAAGCAAAATGGGCGATGAAGTGTAATCAAACCCAATGTACGGCAAAATACCTGCCCTGTTTGAATCATATGTATAGTTTTGCCCATGGTCCGCAGTGATAATAATCGTTGCATTTTCATACATATCCCCCCCCCTAAACTTTTTAATTGTTCCACATATTCAAAGACAATCTTCATGCTGCCCTTTGACTGAGACATCATATCCCCATCTTTATTAACCCACACACAATCCTCAGACATATGGTAAGGATTATGTGCGCCATACATGTGATAAAATCGGTAACTTCCTTTACTTCTAGTATGTTGTTTCGTATCAAGCCTATTTACTTTAAGACTTGTCCAAAACGGAAGGTCATCATACGTAATCCATGCGTTATATTCGTCACTTTTGGCAAGCGCAACGATTTCATCAGTTGTATACCAATACTGATTTTTTAAACATATAGGAGCCATCTGATATTTCGAACACTTTGCCATTTGCCCAACCGTTTCCCAAATATTGCAATATTGTTCACACACAACATAATTACATAGCTTAGATAAAATACTCTCACCAACATATTCTAAATCCGTGTATATCCCTACATCATATCCTGCTTCAACAATATCATCAACCAAATCACTGTTATCAAACGCATATTCTCGGTATTGCTCCTCTCCCATACCATCCCTCCACTCAATCCCCGTAAGCAAATATGGAACAGACCATCCAGTGAAGGCATACAAACTTGTGGCATTAGAATAATACGTAAAGCCGCTTAATGGATGCAAGAACTCTGGCTCTTCCAAGAGGATATGCTCCAGAATCTGCTCGTCATACCAGTCTAAAACAAATACAATTACATTATTTTCAGGGTGAAGCGCCAAAGAACTTTCTGTGGACAGCATATATTGCCCTTCATATTTTGTTGAATCTTCTCCTTCCTTTGCCATAACCACCAGATACATAAAAGAAACACTCTGCACTAAACTCAAATAAATAGATAATATCCTATATAGTTTCTCCATATCTTTATGCACATACAATTTAAGGAAAAAAATTCCTAATACTAATCCACTCCAAATCAAAATATTGAACCCGGCCTGCGGCTTGCTCCAAGACTGCATACCTCCATCCATAGACATCATATGTCCGTTCAGTAACAGATTCTGGATATACCCACTCAAAGTCAATGCAAATATAGCTGTATAAAATAAAGCAAACTGCCTACAGGTTAATAAAAATATACCTCCTAACAAAAAACAGAAGCACACCCCTGAACCTATAAGTAACGCCATCATAAAAGATAACGATGAAATGGGAATTTCTGACCTGTTGTTTAAAAATAAACTTCCCGGTAAAAACAATATTACAGTCAGAACATTGAAAATCACTATAGGAACTGCATACCGGACACGTCGTCTTAAATCCTTTTCAGAACAGTAGGATATTTCTCCCTTATACCAGTATATTCCTGCAAATGTTGCCAACATACTGACAAACATTGCACTAACATAAAAACTATGACTTATCCCATTTAAAACCACCAAAGCCATAGCAACAAAACTAAATATGAAAGAATCAAACAGATAAATAAATTTATTAAAATTTGTATATCGAAATAACAAAAAAGGAATTGCCACTGATATCGTCAGTAATGGCACCATATAGTGTATGTACGTCTCAGCACAAATATCAAGAAAGCTTTCCACCATTGTCATTCTTCCACCATCAAACACCATTTTAACTAAAGAAATAATACTATAAAAAACTGTTACATAGAAAAATAATGTTTTTACTGTGCTAAAATTCTGTCCTTTTTTCCTCACTAAAAGAAAATGAATCAGGCTTGACACTCCCGCTGGCAAAACACTCAATATAAAAATTCCTATATATGCCGACATCATTATCCTCCTAAACCCAAAAATCAATGACTAACTAAGTTATAAAATTTTGTTTTAAATATATCTTTCTGTCGCTATGTATCATACAATATCCTGGCTAATACCTATAGAAATGAATACGCATGCTTAATATAACATGGCAGTATTACATTTTCAATTCTATAAATATGCACACTAGTACAACGAATAATTAATTCCTGATACATTGGCGCAGAATGATTATTTCATGTGCAAGGCGGAGAATGAGGCGTAGCGGTGGCTACGTCGATTGACGACAACGAAGCAAATGAAAAATCAGACAAGCCAATGTGTCAGTTAATTAATATTCTTTGTACTAGTATATGCTATATAGCCTATTTCACAATATTATATTGTATTCTTTCGCCTTCCACTCCTTTTTGCCTATTTAGCAGTATCCCTCTTTCGGCTATGCAATAATAAACCCAATATAAAACTTGATGCGAAAGAGGAGAACTGTATGAGAGAATTGCGGGAAATACTGCGGAACCTGCGGGAAGACCATCATCTGAAACAAAAAGTAGTCGCCAATTATCTGGGCATTTCCCAACAAACCTATTCTAATTACGAAAATGGACGGCGTGAAATACCTACATGGGTCGTCACGTCCCTTTCTAAATATTACAAGGTCAGTACTGACTATCTTCTGGGAGCAGACACTAGTTACCTCGGCAATACAAATCTTAGGAACACTTATCTGGAAAACATTACGGTACATGATGTCATGTACGATATTCAGAAGCTCAACCCCGGCAAACGCAGAGACCTCGTTAAATTTATCCGCTATCTGAAAAGTTCCAGAACCTCATAGATTTCCCAGTAACCCTTCAATCCGCTCTACCATCGTCTCCCATGAAAACTCAGCCGACTGCTTCCTGATATTACCCTGCCAATCAATTCCCTTGTCTTCTCCATAGAAACTGACAACTGCATTGGCAATCTCATGCGCATTCCTGGAGGGAACAATATAGCCCGTTTCCCTATGCCGTACCACATCAGGAAGTCCGCCTACATCAGTAACCACGACAGGTTTCTCAAACCCATACGCTATCTGCACAATTCCACTCTGTGTTGCAGACACATATGGCAATACGACTAAATCCGAAGCTGCAAAATACTTTTCCACCTCTTGGTCCGGCACATACCCTTCCACAAGACAGACATTGTCGATTATATTATTTTTTTCTATCTGCTCCAGATATTGCTCCTTGTCTTCTCCAAAATCACCTACTATCCACAGCATAATATCCGGCACTCTTTTTTTGATTTGCAAAACCGCATCCAACAAATATTTAAGTCCTTTGTATTCCCGTATGAATCCAAAAAATAAAAGCATTGGCGCATCACTTTTCAACCGGATAAGCTGTCTGGCTTTCTCCTTCCCTATATTTTTCATCTTAAACGCGTTATATGTCGGATGCGGGGTAACAACATAATTTGCATCCGCTTTTATTGTAAGCAAGTCTTGTTCATCTAAATGTGACTGTACAATATATCCGTCTGCCCGCTTCAGCACTAATTTCGTCAAGAATCTATCTAATGGAAACCTCTCATGGGGGAAAACATTATGGCAAGTAAAAATCAAAGGTATCTTCCTTAATAACCTGGCAAGAATCCAGTAACATGGTGCAAAATACGGATGCCACCACTGCACAATTACTGCATCTGGATGAAGTTTTTTAATCTTATCTGCCGTAAAAACTAAATTAAAAGGATTCGCTGTATGAATCCAGTACCGCGTATCCTCCACCTGAAAACTTTTATTGTTGTAATCTTTTTGTTCTTTCTTAAATAAAAGCCTTGGATACTGCATCTTATACGAAATCATAAAGACTTCATGTCTCTTCCTCAATGCCCTGCACAACAGACTTGTATAATGGGCAATACCACCTTTATAAGGATAAACCGGTCCGATTAATATGATTTTCATGAAACATCCTTTCTACTAAATTCATTATCCAAACAACAATAAAATGTAATGCCACTGCACTCCCTATGGAAACACCTATACTCGCAATGCTATAGAAAAGCCAAGAAGCAAACTCAACTTTTGTGAACAAGGTCAGAACAAAAGGATGTACAATAAAAATTTCATAAGAGCATTTCCCCAGAAAATAAGATACCCTATTCTTCACTATATATTTACTCAATAGCATTAAAACACCCACGCCAAAACTCACAGATGCGATATTTCTTGCCACTGGATTTCCTAACATGCTTCTGTCACCCAGTATAAAAAAAGTCGCCATAGATAACACCAATGTAACGGTACATATTATGATAAACAGTACAAATTGTTTTTTTATAACCTGAGCTGCTCTCTCCTCATACTTATAATACAATAAACCTAACGAAAAACATAATGTACTGCCATAACATGGATTTTCTACTCCTGCTACATATGCACTCCCAACAAAAATTACTGATAAAACAACCATCAATATATTCGTTTTATCCGGACAAATCTTATATAATACCCAAAACACCACATAAAATGCCATCTGTTCCCAAACATACCAGTTAATACTACCACAAAACATATGGATATCAAATATCGCTGTCCATTCTGCCTCTTTACAGACTGCAATGAGTATCACCTCATATATAACATAAGCAGAATATACCGGTAATAACAGCCTCCAAATTCTCCTGGCAAGAAAGTTCTTCAAATAACCTGATTTATTTAAAACCCCATAAGCCACTCCATATCCGGAAAGCATAAAGAAAATACCGACAAACAGAATACCAGCTTTACGGTTAGGATATAAAACCCTGCTCCCAGTCATCAATCCAACATGTCCAATCATAATCTCTACTGCACAAATTCCTCTAAGGGCAATAGACTGGTTCAATTCTAAAGGTTGGCTATTTACTCTATTTGTCTTAATACCATATAAACACAGCGCAAGAAAAGACAATAAAATAATTATCAAACTCCTACCCCTCCGGCAATTATAGTTTGCATTGATTTTACCAGATTATAAAACCATACGCAATAGAGCCCGCATTCGTGACAGGTTGTGAGGTAGCTTTATAGGATGCAACGCAGCAAAACGCATATCCTCCAAAAGCAAAAACATGCTATAATTTCCTTAACCCACACCCGAAAGGAGTACTCATCATGGCGTTTACAATCTATGTGAAAATGAAAAAATTAGGCAGGCAAAGTGACGAAGGCTTACAATCCGTCCCCTTTGCCCTTGACCAAAAGCCCAAAACCCTCGGCGAACTTCTTGTAAGCCTGACAGAGCTAGGCGTAAAGCAATACAATGCAAGAAAAGACGAAGGGCAGGTTCTTTCGTATCTGACGAAAGAAGAAATCGACGCACAGGCCACACGGGGAAAAATATCCTCAGGGCTCAGAGGGGGCGAAGATGCCGACGCCGGGCAAGCAGTTGAAAATACTATCCAGTCTTTTGAAGACGGCATCTTCCGTGTATTTGCCGGGGAGGAAGAACTGACCTCGCTTTTTGCCCCTATTCCTTGGACAGAGGATACGGTATTCACACTGGTCAGGCTGACGATGCTATCGGGTTGGTAAAAAAACGTTGGTTGACGGCGAAGGTTCAAAGGATGCTCCGCATTCTCCTTAATCGATTGACACCGTCGCAATTTCCTATAACGATTAGATTGTCAAAAAGTATATTTTATAAGTTGCAAGGGCAGATTGCATAAAATGTTCTCTTATGTCCGTCTCCGTCATACGGATTTTCTAAAATATTCCTACGAAGGACAACTTCGTGAACATTTTATGCAATCTGCCAATGATATTTTTTGATAGCACCTTTTGACACCCTAATCTTATAACGTAAAAACGAGATTCGTTCCGTAAATTCAGAAATTATGAATCGTACGCGGAACGTACGTTGGTAAAATTGATGTGTATATGGCACAAAACAGCCACGAAGCAAGTGCAAGAAAGATTCCGAGAGTACATTTAAATAAAGGGGGAACAGAACTATGGCGGAATTTACTTATCAGACAAGAAGGAAACTGAGTGAAACATGGGTTCAAAGCACTAAAGAAAAAGGAAAACATCTTTCTGCGCAGGAAAAGAAGCTATTACCGGACTTATATTACTATGCACTTCCCCAGGATGTGTGCAGCACAATGCGGCAACTTCTTCAAAACGGTAAATACCGGACATTGAGTGAACTGTACAGACAAGAATTTAAGAATCTGGTGGACGTCTGCATCGCTGCAGAGTGGCAGGAGGAATTTTATTATGCGTTAGACGAGATAAATACCTGTCAAATGACTGCCGGATGGTTCCGCAGAAGTCTCCGCTCCGACAGCTATGCGCCCTTTGTAGAACAGAGCATCCAACTGCTGCGGGCATATACCAGACTGGAATTTTACGGCGGCAGCCTGGCAGACCTCCTGACCGGGAATATTGCCCCGGAGCTTTACGACCACGCCCGAAATGAATATTTTCCTTATTCACGAATACTTGCAGTACAAATCGACGGGAATAATCAAAAAACCATCCAGGCGGTAAAAGACATCCTCTTTGGCGAAGGCAATACGGCAATGCTTAGCCGGGAAATGATTTTAGGTATTGTGATGAGCAAAAGCGACGAACTCTACGCCGACCTTGGAAAATTTCTTCTGGCAGCAAGGCTACAGGAAGGCGCCAGACAGGCAGTCTGCGAAACCATGGACGCCGGACGGCCGGAAGCATTCCTGCATCTTTTCTCTATCATCGAAGACAACAACCTTATTCGCTACTCTTCCGTGAAGCGCGCTGTCAGCACATGGATTGGGATTTTTGATGAAAAAAATGTAGAGCGCATCAGCGATAAGCTTCTTCGTTTGATGGGGCAATGCCTGCGGGACGATGCATTCTTAAAAGAGCAGCTTACCACGGACGATGCTGTCAAAATTAGCTGTGCCCTCTGGGCGAGGGGCTTCTACAATGCCGAGGACGCCGTGGAAACCGTCCTTGCATTAATCCGTCACGGCACAAAACAACAGAAGATGACGGCTTCTTATTTTAACCTTTCCCTGCAAGACACCAAGCTGCAGATGCAAGCATCGAAAAAAGTCCTTCTTCTGTTCCCTGAAGATATAGAACTTGCCGCCTGTTTTATGCCTAGCTTTATGCGCTCTGCCAACTCTTATTTTTATCAGCTTCTCAAAGATGAAAACCAAGTTAATTATACTATCCAAGTCGAGATAGCCCGGAAACCGAAACCACTTGCGCCTGAAGAGTTGTTTGAAGGCCCCGAGGAAGCAGAAAAAATATATGGTATTTTAAAAGAAATGCTGTCCCGGATTCCAAAGAAAGGCATAACCCTTTCCCCCTGTATTTTCCCTTGGCATGAGGTTTCTTTAAGCCAGTCCGACATCGCCCTGCGTATGTGCCTGATTGCATGGATGCTGCAAAAAGATGCGCTTTTGGATGAAAGCGCTAAACTAATTCCCCTTGTCGGGCAAGGGGGAAATAATTATCATGGCGGTTCCAGGGCTGCGGTTGCCAAAGTGTTGCTATACCGTCCCACGTCGGCTGTCAGGAAAAGCGTCCTCTTTGACCTGCTGCACAACCCGGAAGAATACACAAACCGTGCCGCCCACGTGCTGACAGAAGACATGTCGTTGTCGGCAGATGATTTCCTACAGATTGAACAAAACCTAAAGTACAAGAAAGGCCGTGCCGAGACGCTTTCTCTGCTGAAAAAGCAGGACAAAAAGGGGCTCACCGCCTGTATCGGAAGGCTGCTTGCCACCAAGTCCGAGGAATGCCACATGGGAGCCCTGGACCTGGCGCTGCAATTAAAAAAGGAAGACAAAAAAACCTTTTCCCAAATTGTCCCGCAGCTTCAAGCCTTCACGGAACCCACCGGAAAAGAACAAGTGCTGCTGAAAGAACTGTTAGGCACCCAGAGCGAGGCCCAGGACATCCTAAGCACACCGGGCTATGGACTCTACGATGTGAACAAAGACTGGATTCTACCTCAGGCAGATATTGACATAAACGAAGCCTCCGGTCTTTTCGTCCATGGGGAACAAGAATGCGTCCGTATCCTGAAAAAGCTTGACCGGCTCATTGCCGAAAACAGCGAACGCTCTTATACCACTGCGTGGAATGAAGAACTTGTGCTGGGAAGCAAACTGGAACGAAGCCGTTATATTCACGACGACCCGGATGCCAGGCCGCTGGACGCTTATCCTTTCCGGGAACTGTGGGAGGAATTTTATGAAAAAGAAATCAAAAGCCCGCAGCTTCTCACCGAAGCGCAACTGTACCACCGCTGTGCCGACCAGAGAAACTTCTATGAACAGAACATCAAACTTTACAAGAAAGTATTCGGAAACGGTATTTTGAAGAAACCGCCCTTTTCCAACCTGGTATTCGGCCTGTCCTATGGTTCCCAGGTACGGACCGTCCTCACCACACTGTTTAATCAATATGTGCCGCAATCCTTTTTGACGCATTTCGCCCTGTGTGGAACGGCGAAGCTTCTCTCGGTTTTGGATACTTCCAACGATTTGTTCTCTGTCCGTGAAAAACGTTGGAACGGAGACATCGATACTTACACGAAACGTGCCGTACAACTGCCAATCTTCGCGGATATGTGCCAGTGGCTTTCCTCTCCCGGAAAGGAAGCATGGGAGAAGGCTTTTGTGCTGCGTTTCAACCTGCAACAATATTACCAAAAGCAAAAGAACAGAGAACAAAGAGCCCGTTATACTTATAACAGCGAAAGCAATTACCTGTACCTTGCAGACTATGTCCAGTGTTATGTGCGGGGTATCTGGGATAAGGACTTGTTTTACAAAGCCATATTTACCTATCTCGGCATAGGAAGCATTTTAGGCCCTGTCAGCACGGTAGAACAAAAAGGCGCCGTCTTTTCACGCAATGCACGGGTACACGGGCTGAACGCTTTCTTCGGAACCGACGTAATCAAGCCCATCGATGGCAAATACCATTTCGACACAATCGGCACGGAAATGCCGGAAATGATATTTGCCCATGAGCTGTACGCGGAGGTGCTTCCAACCATATTAAAAGTCGAACTAAAGCGTGGAGAGCAACCCACTCCATTTTCCAAAGATATCCGTAACATCCAGGTTATCTACGGCATTGACTATATGATACAAATCCTGACGGCTCTCGGAAAAGACCCTCTACAACGGGGATATAGCTACTATTCTTCCGATACCGAGCGCAAGTCGGTACTCAGCCACCTGCTGAAAGTTTCCATGCCGCAACCTGATGAAACAGCAGAGGATTTAAAGAATGCCTTAAAGGGAACCAATATCACGAAAAAACGCCTTGTGGAACTTGCCATGTACGCACAGCAATGGATTCCTATCATTGAAGAATATCTTACGCTTCCCGGCTTCGCAAGCACCTGTTACTATTTTATGGCGCACACAAGCGAACGGCTGGACGAACAGACAACCTCTATTGTGGCCAAATATACGCCCCTCTCACCGGAAGAGCTGACGGACGGCGCCTTTGACATCCACTGGTTTTTTGAAGCCTACGGAAATCTTGGCGAGAAAAATTTCAAACTTCTCTATGACGCCGCAAAATATTCTTCCAGCGGAACCGCCCATGGAAGAGCCAGGAAATATGCAGATGCCGCTCTGGGAAACGTGGACAAAGAACACTTGAAACAGGAAATCGACGCCAAACGTAACAAGGACCTTCTAATGAGTATCGGACTCCTTCCACTGCCTGAGGATAAAAGAAAAAAGGAAGACGAATTGCTCGAACGTTATCAGTTCATCCAGAAATATAAGAAAGAAAGCAGGCAGTTCGGCGCACAACGGCGTGCAAGCGAAGGACGCGCCTGCGAAATCGCCCTCCGCAATTTAACCGTGAACGCCGGTTTTACGGATGTGACGCGCCTGGTGTTAAGAATGGAAGGAAAGCTCGCACAACAATCCGCACAGTATTTCAATTGGCAGGCGGTAGACGAAATAGAGCTGTCCGTGTCTGTGGACGAAACCGGAAAAAGCGCGCTCAAGTGCAGGAAAGACGGCAAACTGCTCAAGTCCATTCCAGCAAAATATAAGAAAAATGAAAGCGTGCTAAAATTCCAGGAAGTGACTAAAAAGTTAAAAGAACAGTACAGCCGCACAAAACAAATGCTGGAACAGGCAATGGAAGACCAAACCACATTTGAAGTCTGGGAATATCTGTCACTGTACCAAAACCCGGTAACCCGTCCTATTGCGGAAACTCTGCTGATAAAAACAACGGACGAACAAAATCCAAAACTCGGCTTCCTCACGCAAGAAGGCATTGTCGATATTTCCGGTGACATTCTTCCCGTAAAACCAGACGACTCGGTTTTTATAGCCCATCCTTTCGACTTATACAAGAGCGGGCGATGGCATGAATACCAGAAACTGCTCTTTGAGAAACAGATAAAGCAGCCTTTTAAGCAAGTGTTCAGGGAACTTTATGTGAAACTCTATGAGGAACAGGAAAAAGACGAATCCATGCTCTTTTCCGGCAACCAAATCCAACCACAAAAGACCGTAGGCGCCTTGAGGAGCAGACGCTGGGTGGCAGACTATGAAGACGGGCTTCAGAAAATCTATTATAAGGAAAATATTGTGGCACGCATTTACGCTATGGCAGACTGGTTCTCGCCCAGCGATGTGGAAGCGCCGACCTTGGAATACGTGGCATTTACAGAGCGCAAAAGCGGCAGACAGCTTAAAATAAAAGATATCCCGGAGGTCATATACAGTGAGGTTATGCGGGACGTTGATTTGGCTGTCAGCGTCGCTCATGCAGGAGGCGTCGACCCGGAAACCAGTCATTCCACCATCGAGATGCGCAAAGCCATCGCGGCATGCAACCTCTCTCTTTTCCGGACAAAAAATGTCCGGTTGGAGGGAAGCCATGCGATTATAGACGGAAAACTTGGCAAATACACGGTACACCTGGGAAGCGGCGTAGTACACCAAATCGGCAACGCTATGTTGTTTGTCGTCCCCGTTCACTCACAGCACAGAGGCCGCATTTTTCTGCCCTTCGTGGATGATGACCCGAAGACAGCGGAGATTATGTCGAAGATTCTCCTTTTTGCCGAGGACGGGAAAATCAAAGACCCGAATATTCTTAACCAGATTCGGTAATAGCCTGGCTGCAAGGTAACATTCCTTTCCCTGCCGGATATTGTTCTATTTTCTGTACAAAAAGAACAACCAATTGATATCTTTTTTGATTTTGTATATAATTGTGACGACATCAAAAGACTGCCAACTACAGGCTTTTATAGTAACGACGTGGAGGAATTTATAATGAGTAAAAGCAAACCTAAGGTTTCCTTTTGGAGCCGTATCACAACACAATTAATTTTAATGAACTTGGTGCTGATGATAGTTTTCGGCATCTACTTCCAAACCAGCATTGGTAACTTCCGAAGCACCATAGAACAGAGTACTAAAATCAGCGATACATACCTTTCTGCGATGGTGCTCCGGGGCGATATGAAAAAAGATTATGAAAAGATACAACGTTATATTTATGCATATCTGGCTACAGGGGAGGCAGAGGAAAAAGAGCACTTACTCGAAAATATAGATAAACGGTACAATGAGTTGGTTGTAGCTATCGAACAACTTCAGACATATCTGGATGGAAATGCAGATGTAGACATTGCGGAAATGAAAGCCGGGCTGCAGGCATACACGGAAAATGCCAAAAATGCACTGCTTGCCTCTGACGGCAAAAGTACGGAAGCCGTTGTGGAAGAAATTGATGCTTTAGAGGCGGAAGACGAAAAGTTCGACAGTAACCTTGAACTTGCCAACGCTTTTTTTGAAGAATCCATTACGTCTGTACGCCAGGAACAACAGCATATGTATGATTATACAATTAAGACCAGTATATTTGGCGCAGTTGCCATTTTTATCATTATCGGCATTAACCAGTTACTGTTCCAGAATAATGTCATACGCCCGATTAAAAAATCTTCCCTGGAACTACGCCAGATGATTAATAAAATCGATGAAAACAGGGCTGATATGAACGCCCGCCTCACTACTCACACGAAGAGCGAGCTTTCCATACTAATTGGTGGAATGAATGATTTTCTGGACACGTTACAAGTTATCATCACCAAAGTGTCCGACAGTACAAAGGCATTGTCACAATCCAACAATCAGATTGTCACGATGGTTAATACGGCAAACATAAATATTACGGAATCTTCTGCCGTTCTGGAGGAGTTGGCCGCCAATATGGAAATGGTCTCAAACACTTCCGACGGTATTCAGGACACCATTGCAGATGTAAAAAACCAGGTGGACGTTCTCTGGGACGAATCAAACAACGGCTCACAAAAAGCCGTCCAGATATCCGATAATGCCAAGACAATGAAGGGCCATATTGTTGAGGTCAAGAACCTTACCGAAAACAAGATTACCGAAATCACCAAACTGTTAAACCACTCCATCCAGAACAGTGAAAAAGTAACAAAAATTAATGCCCTGTCTGAAACAATTATGAACATTGCCAACCAAACCGCACTCTTATCGCTCAACGCTTCCATCGAAGCCGCAAGAGCAGGGGAAGCAGGCCGGGGTTTTGCCGTAGTCGCCAGCGAAATTAATTCCCTCGCCGACAACAGTCAGAGAACAGCACAGGACATTCAGAAAATTAATCAGGAAGTCATTAAAACAGTCCAGGAATTAGCTGACAATACTTCCGAGGTTCTGGAATATGTCAACACCAATGTGCTCGATGATTATGACCAGTTTGTAAAAGCAATGGATGAGTATGTAGACAATATGGAGGCATTTCATACCATATTACAGGACTTCTCCAATAGTTCAAAAGGACTGAATGACAGCATGGGAAATATCATCCGTTCTGTGGGCTCTATCACCGATGCCATGAGTGAAGGCTCTGAGGCCGTGAATCTATCCGCCCAAAATTCAATCAGTCTCGTTGACAAAATGAATCAAGTACAAAAGGCCGTGGATGTGTGCCGTGAAGTGGGCAATACCCTGGAACATGAAATCAAACATTTTTCCACTGACTGAATAAACCAATAAAGAAAATCCGAGGCATATGCTTCGGATTTTTTATGCCAACAGATAGTTAATAATATAATAAAAAAATATGAACCCAGAGGCAGTACGCGTCCGCTATTACAGATATGACGGTATTGACAATATTTCTGCGGATGAACTATCAGAATATAATACCCTCAATGAACAAAGTGATATGGTCAGCAAAGAAGCTGCATTCATAAATTACACTGGAAAATATGCGTATTAGAGAGTGAAAATAAAAGAGGCTGCTACAAAAACAGATAAATCATCGGTTTTTGTAGCAGTCCCAAAATTAAATCAAGGCATCTCCTCTACCATGGCAATCGCCTGCTCGATGATATTCTGGAACGTCTCGATAAGCACACCTTTCTTACTGTCATCAATATCCATCCTGTCAATGATATCACTGTATACGTTGGCAGTCCCAAGAAGGGAATGCTCAACAGTCTTTACATATGCACGGTTCCTATCCAATGCTGTTTCAATGGCCTGCCGAACTCCCAGTGTACCCGAAGCGCTTCTCTTCACATCCTCAAAATATCTGCTTGTCTGTTCTATACTTTTGATATTGGAAAGAACCGCTTCATCAGATGCCTGAATAAACTTATTCAGTTCATTACTTTGCAGCTCTACCTCCATAATGTTGGCATGAATGCCCTCAACCATGTCCCGGCTTCTCTTTGCAAGCTTGCCTACCTGCTCCGCCACAACCGCAAAACCTTTTCCCTGTTCACCGGCCCGTGCCGCCTCAATGCTCGCATTCAGTGCCAAAAGATTCGTCTGGTCTGCAACCGCCCTGACACCCAACAGGCTATTCCTGATTTCGTCTAATGCGTCTTGCAGCATATCGAATGTCTGGGACATATTTTTAAAATTCTCCTGCAAAGTATTAGAATCCTGTTTTAGTTGCTCCATCTGCTGCTGTGCCTCTAAAACAGATTCATCAATCTCTGCCTCCACATCAATAAAATGGTCCGCCGCCTTTGTGATGTCCTGAAATCCATCCTCCAATGCACTCACTTCACCCTGCGGGCCAATCATTTCATTTTTCAGCCTTGTAAGCCGTTCCGTTGCATATCGCATCTGCTGTGTCGTTAAAAAAACATCCTCCGCAAGTTCATTCATAACCCCATATACACTTCTCAATGCATAATCTAAAGGATGTTTATCAAACGCCGCCTGCTCATTCACCTCCATGGCTGATACAGAATTTTTTTCCTTGTCTTTATTTTTAACGTTTTTGAATATTTTAGACACGCCTTTTTCCCCCTACTCAAATGCCAGACAGCACATCGTCTGATTGACAAACTGTGTATTGTAATGTTCACCTACACCAACCATGCCTGCGTGCGAAAAACTCCGACACATCTCTGCAAGATAATTCTCCCAGTAATGGTCATTGTTGAACATAATATACCTGAACAAACAGTTGACGGAAAGCACTGCCGGCGCATTCCCAAGGTCACTGTGAATCCTCGAGACTGTATCCTGTACCACCTCCCGGTAATCACCCATACTCAGTATTGTGAGGAAATCCATTTTGTTTGCCGGACGAAATGTGGTGATGCTTCCGTCCGCCTCCACACCCTTGATAGAAACAATATATGTATCCGAACCGCAGACATGTCCAAATGGGTTCTTAAATGTCTGTGTCGTAATCTTATCTCTCGTGATTCCCAATTCGGAAGTGTATACTTTCTCGGCAGACGTGTTTTCCAGGGTGCGGATTCTGTAATCCTTAGGGTCTGCCTCTGTCACCATAAACTGTTTTGCGTCTCCGTCCGGATGTATGTAAATATTTTCTTTGTACGATTTTATTCTTCCCTTGAGATTTTTAAAGATGAAAAAGGCACATGCATCCTGATAAATTTTCCCGTTGCATGCAACTGCCGCCGAATTGCTTGTTCCCCCTGCAAGGTCATATCCCAGAGGGCAAAGATAATTAGACAATGTCGTGACCGCGCGTACATCTACGCCCGCCGAACAGATATCAAAACATGCTGTTTTTCTTCGTTCACCATCTACCGCCCTTATCGCATGCTCGAGTCGTCTGATATATTTGATTGGCATGACGGAGGCTTCTTCAAGAACATCCGCTACAACCTTGATGTCTTCCTTCATCGCAATAACCGTAATGCCCACATCAAAAAACTCCTTGTCAATATACGCCTGTCCGACTCCCCCTATCGATGCAACACCAGGAAAAGCCTTCTCAATTTCTTTGGCTGCTCGCTCAAGCATGTCTTCATTTGCAACAGAGAAAAGCAAGGCCGCAGGCTCTGTAATATTTTTTAATGCCTCTGACACATTACCTTTCTTACTGCTGCCATATGTTATCTTCATACCAGTGTCCTCCATTCTTCCATTCTTAATAACATATTTGCAATTCCTGCATAAAATCCCCTTGACAAACAAATATAATCATATCATATAAAATTCACTTTTCCTACTATTTATTACCATTTTCAAATTTTAAGTAACCTGTAACGTTAAATAATTTGACAGACAGCATATCCTAATAAAACAACTCCCACAAAAATGCATGCAAGATAAACGAGAAATGTTTCCTTTCTCTTCTTTTTTAGATTTCGTAGCAAAAAATAAATTCCATAAACGGTAAAAATTAAACCAATACAAATTTGAACAAACACACTCATAATCTCCCCCAGCCTCTGTCTTTTGATATCCTTATTTTTTTATTTCTTCCCGATGCGCCTACTTTATGGATTTGATTATACCACTTCAATTTTTACAATAAAACCTTCTCTTATTGAACGCTTCGCTAAATTTAGTATTTCTAATAAGTTTATATTGCCGTATAATCCGAATGATAATAAAATAATAGGGAACACACTGAACGAAAAGGCTATCTAGTGCCTCATCTAAAACCATTATCATATCTCCCGAATTACATACTTAACTAAGGCTTCGGAGTGCGAAACGATGATAACAAACATATTAAATCTGAAGACGAATATACTGTCGTTTCCACATTTTAATTATCGAATGGAGAAAATCTATGAAACTTTATGCTTTATATTTTAGTCCTACCGGCGGAACAAAAAGAGTTTTAGACATTATCTGCTCTACATGGAATTGTCAAAAAGAATATATTAATCTGCCTGATATTCCCAAAATGGATTTGTCTGTAACTTTTCATGAAAATGATATTTGTATAGTATCAGTTCCTAGTTTTAGTGGGCGAGTACCCCAATTCATTATACCAATATTACAACACCTGCAAGGAAACAAGGCAAAGGCAATTTTAATTTCCACATATGGGAACAGAGCTTTTGACGATACACTTTTAGAACTAAAAGATACTATGGAGCAGTCCGGTTTTTTATGTTATTGTGCTATTGCCGCTGTCACAAGACATTCGATAATGCCAAAATACGGGGCCGGCCGCCCCGATTCTGACGATATAGAACAATTAAAGCAGTTCTCTATTCAGTGCCGCAACGCCTTAAAAGAGCCATTTTCTCCAATAGACGTTCCCGGCAACAGACCTTATACAAAATACAAAGCCATTCCTATAACCCCCAAAGCGGACAAGCAATGTACCAATTGCGGCTTATGTTATCAAAAATGCCCCGTTCATGCCATCCCCCATGATAATTATCGGAAATGCGATACAAACCTTTGCATTTCATGCCTGCAGTGCATTACTGTCTGTCCCCAAAAAGCCCGTCATGTAAATGCACTCATGTTGAAAATAGCAGGATTAATAATGAAGAAATTATGCGATGGCCGAAAGCCAAATGTATTATTTCTTCCACCAAAACAAACTTCTGTTTAAGCAGTACCGTAAGCAGGCTTGCGATTGCAGAATTTAAGATTATTATTGGTAAATTGGATAATGATAAATTCCGTTATGCATATCTTGCAGATTGCCAAGGTTTGATTAATATCCTCCAATGTATATCCTAATAATCCGTACAAATATTTTCTAATTATTTATACTCATAATTTGGTTTAACATATATATTGGAGCTATCTTTGATTTCCTTTTTATATACTTGTTTCCCCCAATCACTTCTGTCTATTTCTTCAATTGCAACAGAAACGTCTCCAATATAGATTTTTAATTCTTCTGCAACCAAGTCCGCTAACTTTTTAGCAAGATTTCTCTTTATTTCCTCATTTCTCCCTGGCCATAATTTTACAACTATATGCGGCATAATATTCTATCCTTTCATTCATTTTTCTATATCGATTAGGGTGTTAAAAGGTGCCCTCACAAAATCCCACCGACAGATTAAATGTTCACGAAATTGTCCTTCGCAGGAATATCCATATGACGCAGACAGACACAAGAGAACATTTTATGCGTAATTGAAACAAACAAGCGTTTCATATCTTTTATATACAAAAATTTAAAAATTAAAAAGTTTTTCACATACACGTCCTCTTTCTCAATAGTATCATACAAAAAAAGTTTTCTTTTTTTACAGGCAAAAATTTGATGTTACTTTTTAGCTTTAAGAAACACTCCTTTTCCTTTTCTATAAACCTGTACTGTTTCAAATCCACAACTGTAAAAAATTTTCTCTAACTCTTTTGTGCTGTACACTCTTACATCACCGCTTTTTGAAAGGGGAAACCAAAATTTATTAGCAATAAATCTAACTACCGCTCCAAAATTAGGCTCGGCTATATACACTGTACCGTTTTTCTTTATAACTCTTTTACATTCATTTACAAAACCTTTCGGATTGTCAAAATGATGAAACGCACAACATACAGTTATAATATCAATACTTTCGTCACTCCATTCGAGCGGATAGCATGGCTTTATTTCGAAATTCATATTAGGATACCGCATCTTCGCCGCATAAATCATGTTCTCTGATATGTCTATTCCATTTGCTTGTATTTTTGCTTTTGTCGATAATTCTTTCAACAGGGTTCCGTTTCCACATGCAACATCAAGAACAACATTACCCACACTTAAATCCACTGTATTAGATAGTTCCTCAATATGAAATCTCGTATATTGTCCTTCCTTTGACGCATCATATTCAGATGCTATTTTATTGTATGCAATTCTTGATTCTTCTGTTTTCTTATTCACTCTATTCCCCATGCATACCATAAGCTTGCTTGTGGTACTGCTTAAATAGAAAATTGAAAAATTTCAAATTTTTCAACCTATTCCCTATTTTTTAGCAAACAAATTTTTATTCTGTATAAGTTCTATAATAAAACCTATATTTTCATCAATGGGCTTTGTTCCATCAATCCGTATAATCGGACATTTCAAAAATTTTATCCATTCTTCAACAGTGTTCTCATTTCTGGATTCAACAAAGCGGAAAAATTTTTCCTCCTGCTCAAATAAATCCCCGCCTAATAACATTCTATTGCCAAATTTCTGAAAGGAACGCTCTTTCACTCGTTGCAGCCTAATATCTTTTGGAACATCAAGCAATATAGCACACTGAAAAAATGAATATATATCTTCCCCATAATCTCCTTTAACAGAAGCAAGAATAAAGTTATCATGCGCTTTTATCTCATAAAGCAAACGCTCCACTACATCTTCACGGGTACATGAAGAAGCATATATATAATCAGAATTTGTTTTAGGAAAATACAAATTTTCAATATCTATAAAATGAAAATGTAACTTCTCTGCAAGAGTTTTCCCAAGTGTGCTCTTTCCAGTACCATTTAAACCACATATAATAAATCCCATAAAACTCCTTAGGCAACTTCCAATTTCGCTATTCACAAGATAAATCCTATACTTCTTTTAAAACAATTTCAATATAATCTTTTAATTTCTGTGTAAGCAAATTCCAATCATATTTTTGAATTGGAAAAATGTGTTCTTCTTCCAGCACACTTTTTACTGGTAATGCTATTCCTGTATTCCATTCGGAATTATAAGGAACAGTTTTACATTGAATGGTATCTAAAGCATTAGCTATTGTGTCATTTACCATTGCTTTATAACTCTTTAATGCCCAATCAGAAGCACCACCATGTGAAATAATTCCTGCCGGTATTCCATGTACTTCTGACTTATACTCATTATCTTTCCACCAATGTAAAAAAGTAATTTCCTCCATTTTTTCTAGTATCACACTTAATTTTGCCGGGATTGGAGCATAATGCGGCGATACAAAGAAAATGGCATCTGACTCTATAACTTTTTGATAAATTATATTAAAATCAGTATCATTAAAGCATCTTTTACTTTCAAAACATTTTCCACAGCCAATACATGGATGTAAACGGTAATCCCTTAAATCCACTATTTCACATATTATTTCCTTTTCTGATAAAATTTCAGAAATTTTAGAACAAATAATTTTCGAAATACTATTTTCCTTGCTATGTAATATACTTGAAGCTGATATACATAATACTTTCATTTGTCCCTGTCCTCTATTAATCTCATGCATCAAATTTATAAAATTAATTATATCACTTACATTTGCTATTTACCATAAAAACGCAAAGCGCAACAATTGTCATGACAAACATTTATTATCGTTACAACGACTTTTCAATCTTCTGTTTCTGCCACGATTTTAGCATACAACTGCACCATGACTTCCTTCTCTATATCCATCATATCCTATCACCCCGCCTACCGACTCATTTTAAAGACACCTTTTGGGGCACTTATGCCCTTTCTGTCTGTTCTAATGCCTTCAACCTTTTACTTATTGTTTGCGTGCACTTCCTCATATTTCATCAAAGCAGCCATTCCACATATCTTATTTTCTAATAAACCAGCAACCGTAGCGCATGCGTTTTTGGCTTAATCCAAATTCTGCCAAACCTCCTACTATCTATAGTTACAGGAACAACGCACTCACAATATACTTTTTCTTTACTGCCAGTTAGAACATTAACCTTCCAACCCGCTTAAAAGACTTTTTTCATTTATTTGCCACCAAAACTACAGTAAAAATCATCAGAACTTTTTTCAAAATAGTTTGGAATCACCCGGCTCCCGTGCTACCTCCTTGTCAGTTGCAAATAGCCCATTCTACATTCAATGCCCTTCTTTTACCTAACATTTTGGATAAGTTGTTGTTGCCGTATTATCTGTATTATGCAAAATATATGGAGGACATAGAATCGAAAAGTCAACTATATGATATGAGAAATTAAAAAATTTTCGAGAACGGGTATTTTGAGTGGAAGTTACATACAAATCTGTACAGAAAAAGTCTCAGCCTTAGACAGACAAAAACGGATAAAGTGGATGCCCGCACAATCGCTTTTATGCTTATGTCTGATGTGAACTTAAAGTCCTACTCAGACACATCTTATCACAACGAAGAGTTAAAGTCATTAACCCGTTACCGTTTTGATAAAGTCAAAGAACGGGCAAAACTCAAATCCTCTGTCTCGTGCCTCACCTGCATCCTGTTCCCCGAATTGGAAAAACTTGTACCTTCCCTCCACATGTCTTCCTTCTATACGCTCCTATCTGAATTTCCAGGTCTTCTGCTGTTGCATCTGCACATCTGACAAGACCGACAAATCTGCTCTCAGAAGCTTCTAAAGAACGCTATGGCAAAGATACGGCAATCCTCTTTAGGAATACTGCAAGAGCCTCTATCGGTTCCAATATGCCTGCCAAATCCTTGGAGTTAAAGCACACCATCAAACTTATTCAAGAATTAACCTTAGAGATTGACGAAATCGAGGCACAAATCAAACAGAGCATGGATGAAGAGATTCATTCCCCCATCCTCACTATCCCCGGCATCAGTTACCGTATGGGGCAATGTTCATCGCTGAGATTGGTGATTTCAACCGCTTTGATTCAGCTGATAAGATACTTGCCTATGCCGGAATGTCTCCTTCCACTTATCAATTGGGACCGCTCGACAACTGTTATGCCCATATGGAAAAATGTGGATTGAGATACCTCCGTTATGCCCTTTACAACGCCACAAAATATGTCTGCCATTGGAATGAGTCCCTTGCTGTATATCTCGCTAAGAAACGGGCAGAAAGAAAACACTACAATGTTGCTTTGTTACATGCCGCTAAGAAGCTTGTGCGACTATTCTATGCAATGGAGAGTTCGGGGCAGCCCTATATTTATATTAAAGCAGTTTGATTATTTCTGTAAATTTCTCCTTAGAGAGTGCCTGTAATGACACTCTATTTGTCATGCAGTTTTCAAGGTACAGCTATATCTGAAATGCCATCCGGCAATCCATTCAAAAAATTTCATTTTATGACTTGACTTTAAATAGTTGGTCTTTCCTACATGGCTACAGCCATACCGTAGAATTTTTCTTCAAAGTATTTTGTCAGGACTTTGCCGCAGATTGTCCGATAACCCTTTGCTTTCAGTTCCTCATTCATCCCCGGATAATCTTGTAGGCATACCCCGTTGATACACCAACCATTTTAGCCCTTACTTTATGAACTCCCTGCTCAATCATAAATTGGGCGTATATATGAATGCAAGGGAATTGCAAGAGAACCTTTTGAATGATACGGAACGCTTCTCGTCGGAGGAAGAACACCAACGGGCGATTGAAGCACTCTCAAAAGATTTAGACGCTGTTAAGCAGAGTATTCTTGATGACAGCAAGATTGTCAAAAAGGGTGTTAGAGGTATCTCTGTCAAAATATATCCCGAAAATGAATGAGAAAAATTTTCATACAAAAGTATTGACTTCCACGTAACGTGATACTGTATTCTTTTCTCATAGGAGCAGAACAGATATAAGCCGGCAATCTCTGTCTTGCTTCTTTACAAATTTAAGGAGCTGATACGAATGCGAACCATAAGCCAAGTTGCAGAATTAACAGGCATAAGCACACGAACATTACAATACTATGACGAGATTGGATTATTAAAGCCAAGCGAATTGACTGAATCCGGCTATCGTCTATATAATGATGAAGCCTTACAAAAGCTACAACAAATCCTGTTTTTTAAGGAATTGGGATTTAAGCTGAAAGACATTAAAGAAATTCTACAAAAACCATACTTTGATAGAATTAAGGCTTTCAAAAGACAAAAAGAACTGCTTCTGCTGAAGCGCAACCGGACAGACAGACTTATACAGCTTCTTAGCCGCTTAGAAAAAGGAGAACAATGTATGAGTTTTAAGGAATTTGACCTGTCTGATTACATTACCGCATTAGAGGATTTTAAAAATAACAGCACTGATGATGTTATCAGGCACTGGGGAAGTATTGAAAATTTTGATATGTTTATTCAAAAAATTAAAGATGATGAAGCAGAGGTAGCTAAACTTGCTATTCAACAATTCGGCAGTATTGAAAAATACACCGAAGCCATGAAACATAATTTAGAGCATTTCTCTGAACTCATGGAAACACAATTAACGGAAGAAGTGAAAGAAATTGGAAAGCAATCTGATATTCTGTATGGCAGACTAACCGCCGATTTGTCAGAAAATGTTTCTTCTCCTAAAATGCAATCCATTGTAGATGAACTGTTGCAGCTTATACAGAAAAACAGCATCAGCGTATCTCTCCATAAGCCCTATATCAATGTCCTTATCGACACATATTCAAACAATTATATCAAAAGCATGACTGACAGCAAATATGGAGAGGGGGCTTCTGATTATATCGTAAAAGCGTTCCGTTACTACTCGGAGAATAACGCTTCCGAAAACAATTAGAGGCAACAGGAATTCCCTCTCTAAAAATATATCCTGACAATTAACCATTCTCACTATGCCAAAAAATAATTCTCCACGCTTTAGAGAGCCTTAGTGACATTTGAATTTTCTTGTGGTATAGTGGACTTCCACTTTTAAGAAAAGGAGTTGATGATATATGCCACAGATGAATAAAGGCGGTAAATTTATTTTCGGAAAATCGCTAATACGAGATGACTTGACAATCCATTTCCCAACACAGGCTCTTACAGAGTACAACGCCACAGCAGAGAGAAAAGTCTATCTTTTTACTGGAAGCAAGGTCACTGGTGGCTTTTGTGTGACAAGAAAAGGATTGTTAGAACCGTCAAAATTAGGACACATTCTTACTGATAATCCGGCTTTACAAAGTTATCAGACCGCAGAGGGCGAATTTATCAAATACAAAGGGCGGTCATACTGTTGGGTAAATATTTCAGAGAATGGTATCATTCAGCTTAATCAGCAAATATTGGACTTCCTTAATCTAAAGATTGGAATGGAACTATTGTCTATCCGAAGCAGTGA
>CAJTQI010000001.1:0-946386 GCA_910578645.1 uncultured Lachnospiraceae bacterium | reverse complement strand
GCAACCGGTCCTCTATTGGAAAGAGCCGATAATTATGAGGGGGAAATCAAAATTTACTGAACAATATCTACAGATTTTAGCAGAAATCCCTTGAAACATTTCACATTCAATGGTATTATAACAATACAAAGGGAAAGCACCCACTCCAAAGTGGATGCTCCGAGTTTAGGTTAATGATTGTCCTTACGGACACCGCCTATCCTGTGGATCAGACAGGATAGGCATTTTTATTTTCGCTTGTTGTTTCTCTTATCGAGAAAGGCAAGCAACGCAACAATTAAGCTACCAAAGGACATCAGCAATGCTAATATTCCAATGAAAATCGAAATGATTTCAAAAGCTGTCATCGGCGCCACCTCCCTTCCTATGTATTCCGGCACGCCGGTTTTCATAAACTCGGGAGGCTACCACCCTGTCATGGGTACTTTCCGTAGATGTATTGTAACACGAAGATATATGAATGGCAATTAGTTCTTTAAATTTGTTTGCAGGTATCACGATACCTGCCCCAAATCCAGTATTCATCAAATAATTAGAGCCATTTTAGAGCCAACAAGCATAAAGCAATCCCGGAAACGCCCATTTTATCAGCATTTCCGGGATTCTATCTGTTACTCGAACTCAATCGTCGCCGGCGGCTTCGGGCTCATATCATAGCAAACCCGGTTCACATTCTCCACCTCTCCCAAAATTCTCTGCGTAATTCTCTCCAGCACATCCCAATCTACTTTCTCAATCGATGCCGTCATCGCGTCAATCGTATTGATTGCACGGATAATCACCATGTACTCAAACACTCGCGCATTATTCTTCATTCCCACCGATTTAAAATCCGGCACTACTGTAAAATACTGCCATACCTTCTTATCTAACCCGGCCTTTGCAAACTCTTCCCTCAAAATTGCATCTGACTCCCGGACTGCCTCCAGTCTGTCCTTCGTAATTGCTCCTAAGCATCTCACGCCCAGACCCGGACCCGGGAAAGGCTGACGATATACCATGTCATGCGGAATGCCTAATTCAACGCCGCAGGCACGGACTTCGTCTTTGAAAAGCTGCTTCAGCGGTTCAACCAGTTCAAACTTTAAGTCTTCCGGAAGACCACCTACATTGTGATGGGATTTTACCATCTTAGCCGTCTTCGTACCGCTTTCGATAATATCAGGGTAGATTGTTCCCTGTCCTAAGAAATCGATTCCCTCCAGTTTTCTCGCTTCCTCTTCAAAGACACGGATAAATTCTCCGCCAATAATCTTGCGCTTCTGTTCCGGGTCAGCCACACTCTCAAGCTTACTAAGGAACCGTTCGGAAGCATCCACATAAATCAGATTTGCATGCAATTCATCGCGGAACACTTTTACAACACTTTCAGATTCATTCTTCCGCATCAGGCCATGGTTAACATGCACACATACCAACTGCTGTCCAATGGCCTTAACTAACATCGCCGCCACCACGGATGAATCTACGCCACCGGATAATGCCAACAGAACTTTTTTATCCCCCACCTGCTGTCTAATCAGTTCAACCTGGTCAGCGATAAAGTTCTTCATGTTCCAATTGGCTTCCGCTCCACAATCCTCGAAAACAAACTTTTTAAGCGTATCTGCATTCGGAATCCCACTTAACTGGGTCGCGCATTTCGACTGCGGATAATCTATAGAAAGCATGGGAATCCCCATATCGTAAAGTTCCGGACTTACTTCCACAGCCTTTCCGTCAACCACTCTGTTTTCCCCGCCATTTAGCAGAATGCCTTTTACATTTTTTAAAGCTCTCAACTCCTCCACCGAAATATCATGGGGATGTATTTCACTGTACACACCGAGTTCACGGATTGCACGCGCAACAACAGTGTTCTTCGTACTGCCTAAATCCAAAATTACAATCAAATCTTGTTTCATTGTGGAAAGCCTCCTTGTCCTTCGTTTTGCCACCCCAGTTCTGTCTCATTCCGCCGCCTGTACAAACACGGAATCCTATTGTCACTTATTATATAGTATAATTCCCCCGAAAAGCAACGAAATTCTTCTATTCACCATTCTCCCTTTATACAAATATCTTTTTCATCATACAACTGTCCCTGTTAATTTTTTCTAAACATACCGCCACCCGCAATTTCATATAAACCACAGTGCAACACAATACATAGTATTAAAAACTACCAAAAAAAGTTCATATAACTCCACTCTGTAATATTTATATGTAAAGCAATTGCATTTACCATATAAACGTAGTATCCTATATTCTAGCGAAGTCAATGTGAAAAATTAATTTTCACAGACGAATTTATTCGTCTTGTAAATGTTGTGCCTACAGCCCAAAATTCTCAGGTTGAGAAAAAGGCATAGTTATTAGTATGATGGTTATCTGGTCATTATAATAGCGATATCCGTTTTACCTTAGCATATTACTTGCGTGGGCTAGCGCAGGACTATATTACTTAAATTTAAATAAAAAAGAGGATTTTTTAACATGAAAGAACCATTCCATATTGTCAGCGACGGCTCCTGTGATTTACCACCGGAATTGGTACAGGAAAAAAATATCACTGTCGTACCTTTTTACGTGTCTTTCGACGACGAACACTATTACAAAGAAATTGCAGAAATAGGCGTCAGGGACTTTTATCAACAGATGATAGATAAAAAAAGTGTATACCCAAAGTCTTCCATGCCATCCATCCCAGATTACGAGGAAGTCTTCCTTCCTTTTGTGGAAGCAGGAATTCCCATAATCTGTATTTGCATCACAACGAAATTCAGCGGTTCCATGCAGTCAGCCCTCAATGCCCGCTCACTTTTGTTGGAAGAATACCCCCGAGCGGAAATCACTGTTATTGACGCAACCATCAATACCGTCCTGCAGGGACAATACGTCCTGGAGGCTGCTTCCCTACGCGATTGCGGCGTAAGTTACGAGGATGCCGTAGCTCGGCTGGAAGAGATTAAGAGTACCGGAAGAATTTTCTTTACCGTAGGCAACATGGAATATTTAAAACATGGCGGACGCATCGGCAAAGTAGCTGCCCTGGCAGGCGGCGCACTGGATATCCGCCCTGTCATTACATTAAAACAGGGTGAAATCTTTCCCTCCGGGTTAGACAGGGGACGGAAACGCACTTTAAAGAAAGTCATGAATCTTCTTTTGGACTATTTACAGAAGAGCAGCCTGGGCATTGAATGCTACAGTCTTGCAATTGGCTATGGATATGACAAAGAAGAAGCGCTCGCTTTCCGTGAGCAGGCTATATCCACATTGCAGCAAAAGGGATATGCCATAGAGAGCATCCCCCTTTACCAAATCGGGGCCACCATCGCGGTACACACCGGTCCATATCCCCTCGGATTCGGGATTATCGAAAAAGGGGTTCATCCACAGTAAGAAAACGGGCACACCCTAAGATATTCAAGAACTTTCCTATAATTATTAGGGTGTCAAAAGATGTTATCATAAAATTTCACTGGCAAATTGCATAAAATGTTCACGAAGCTGTCCTTCGTAGGAATATGAGATTTTCTTAATATTCCGAGTAATCTCCAGTAATTTCGAGGCATGGACGCCCCGAAAAGCCCTCTATTCGCCATCTAAGCCAATAGAGGGCGGTTACGTCCGCTTCCATATATTTTCCGGAATATTTTAGAAAATCCATATGACGGAAACCGACACAAGAGAACATTTTATGTAATTTGCCCATGTCGCTTATAAAATGCACTTTTTGACACCCTATCCTAATATATATTATAAAAAGACCTTGTAGAAAGCGGGATAAACTCCTTCTCTCCACAAGGTCTCTTGTTTTATTTCATGTCATAGTTTTTCTGGATAATCTGCAGCTCTTCTCCATCGCACAGGCACGTAACCGGTCCATTTCCCGTAAAATAAACCTCCGTCTTCATCTCCCCCAGTATTTGGCAAACTTTGCCGTCTCCTATTTTTTCTTCCGAATTGGTAATCACCGCTATCGAAGGTCTGACAGCCTGCAAAAATTCCTCCGAATTTTTTTCTTTTCTTCCATGGTGCGGAGTTTTTAACACATCATGGGGAAGCGCAAACTTATCTTGCCCTATCAGTTCATCCAGCCTTTCTTTTTCACAGTCTCCCGCAAACAGAAAACTTTTTTCTCCACAAACCATACTAACTACCAGGGAAAAGTCATTCTCTTCTTCATAGTTTTTCTGGGCGGGCGGGATAATCAGAAAGTCCACCCCGTCAAAGGATAATTTCATTGTTTCTGTCACTAAGACCGGAGATATTTTTCCCACTTTCGCCGCCTCAACATATTCCTGATATTGCTCACTGTCAGATTGATAATCAGGCTGAAGCACTTCTTTTACCTGCACATTTTCTATCATCCGGTCAGCTCCGCCCACATGGTCTTTGTCAAAATGTGTCAGAACCAGATAGTCCAAACCGGAAATACTCTGTTCCTCCATATAACTCAGAAGGATTCCCGACGTATCGTCATAGCCAGAGTCGATTAGCATGGAATGCCCCGAAGTTTCAACCAAAATAGCGTCTCCTTTTCCCACGTCAAAAAAAGTCACTTTTACCTGCCCTTCTTCCAACAGATGAGAGGCTCTGTCCGCATCACTGACAATTACCCTGCCGTTTTCTCCGCTTTTCCCTGCACATCCGTATAGAAAAATACCGCTGCAAAAAAATATAAACAACAATATCCGCCCTATATACTGCGGAATTTTCCGTTCTATAATATTGATAATATTAATACAGCTCATGGTCATTCTAGCTCCACTGTGGCAGGCGGTTTCCCAGTGCAATCATATAGCACCCTGTTAACCCCCTTCACCTCATTCACGATTCTGTTGGTCACTTTTCCCAATACTTCCCATGGAATCTGCGCCGCCTCCGCCGTCATAAAGTCGCTTGTCTCCACCGCCCGCAATGCCACCGCATAGTCATAAGTCCGCTCATCTCCCATAACGCCCACGGAACGCATATTCGTTAACGCGGCAAAATACTGGCCAAGCCCTTTATCCACGCCCGCCTTCGCTATTTCCTCCCGGTAAATATAATCCGCATCCTGAACTATCCTAACCTTCTCGGCTGTCACTTCGCCGATAATCCGAATACCCAGTCCCGGCCCCGGAAAAGGCTGCCGAAAGACCAGATGCTCCGGTATCCCCAGTTCCAATCCCGCTTTTCGCACTTCATCTTTGAAAAGCATACGCAGCGGCTCAATAATCTCCTTAAAATCCACATAATCCGGCAAACCGCCCACGTTATGATGAGACTTAATCACCGCAGACTTGCCCAGGCCAGACTCAATCACATCGGGATAAATGGTACCCTGTACCAGGAAGTCCACAGCTCCAATCTTTTTGGCCTCCTCCTCAAACACACGGATAAACTCTTCCCCGATAATTTTTCTCTTTTGTTCCGGTTCCGTCACTCCGGCAAGCTTCTGGTAGAACCGCTCCTGCGCATTGACACGGATAAAGTTTAAGTCATAAGCTCCTTCCGGCCCGAATACGGCCTCCACCTCATCACCCTCATTTTTGCGCAAAAGCCCATGGTCTACAAACACACAGGTTAGTTGTTTTCCCACTGCCTTTGCCAACAGAACCGCCGCCACGGAAGAATCCACTCCACCGGACAACGCGCACAACACCTTCCCGTTTCCTACTTTCTCACGTATTGCCCGAATCGTTGTTTCCACAAAGGAATCCATTTTCCAGTCACCGCCACAGCCGCATATATCCGTCACAAAATGCCGCAGCATCACCATGCCCTCCGCGGTATGCATGACTTCGGGATGGAATTGTACCGCATATAGATTTTTCTCCGGACATTCCATTGCTGCAACAGGACAAACCGGCGTGCGCGCCGTCACTCTAAAGTCCGCAGGCGCTTTCTCAATATAGTCGGTATGACTCATCCAACAAATCGTTCTTTCCGATACATCCGTAAACAACGCCCCGCCCTTATCCACTTGCACCTCGGTCTTCCCATACTCACTGACAGGTGCGGTGGTTACCTTGCCACCCAGCAAATGCGCCATAAGCTGTGAGCCATAACAAATACCAAGAATCGGAATACCCAACTCAAAAATTTCCTTCTTACACACTACCGCATCCTTGTCATATACACTGTTAGGACCGCCGGTAAAAATAATTCCCTTCGGCTCCATCTCCCTGATGCTCTCAGGACTTAAGTTATAAGGATGCACCTCGCAATACACATTACATTCCCTGACTCTGCGCGCAATCAACTGATTATACTGCCCACCGAAATCTAACACAATGACCGTTTCTCTGCTCATGCTTTCTCTCCATTCTTGCTACTGTTTTTTCCCAATACTTTCTCCCATTTGCCGCTATGATATCTGACCTCGTAACAGACACCCCTAAACATCCAGTCAATCGTCATGGCAACCCATATGCCAATCAACCCCATATGAAACACATTGCTGAAAAAGTACGCCGTGCCAATCCTAAATACCCACATGGAAATAATGGCGATAGCCATCGTCCACATGACATCCCCTGCCGCCCGCAGTGTATTGGGCAGTGAAAAGGACGGGGCCCACGCAAACATGCACATACACGCATGATAACGTATTACCTGTACCGCCAGCTCTTCCGTCTCCGGTGTCAGATGATAAAGCAGAAGCATTTTCCTGCATAAAAGAATCATCACAAGAGACACTGCTATCATGCCGGCGGACGTCAACCGCATAAGTTTTCTCGTGTAATACCTGGTCTGTCCGTAATCTCCGGCGCCTATACAGTAAGAAGCCACCGATAGAATCGCCAAGTTGATTGATACCCCTGGCAGAATATTGAAATTGGCTATTGTGCCGCAAACCGCGTTTGCAGCGATTGCCGATGTGCCAAACGTGGATACCAGACTTAATAGCAGGATTTTCCCCAATTGGAAAAGACTGTTCTCCAGTCCGTTGGGTACCCCAATATACAAAATCTTTTTAATCTGCTTCAAGTGAAGTTTTGCAGTTATCCGGTGCCTGAAATGAATCACCCTGTCTTCCCTAAACAGCATACCGAAAATAATAACCGCGGCAACCGTTCTTGATACGGTAGTGGAAATTGCAGCGCCCGCCACACCCATCTTAAATCCAAAAATCAAAAGGACGTTCCCGACTAAATTCAGCAAATTCATAAGTAAGGATATGTACATAGTAGTTTTGGAATCACCCATGGCACGAAAAAGTGCAGCACATCCATTGTAGAGCGCCAACGGGCAGATGGACAATCCCGTAATAATCAAGTAGATTGTAGCGCTTTCCATAACCTCTGACTCCACCTGCCCGAAAACCGCTCTGAGAATAGTCGTATGCCATCCCAGCAGCACAGCCGTGGTGACTATCGAGGCATACAGCAGGAAAAGAACCATCTGCCATGCAGAGCGCCCCGCCAATTCCTCATTGTGTTGCCCCAATGCATGTCCTGCCACAACGGCGCCGCCGGTGGCGAGTGCCGCAAAAACCTGAATAACCAAAATATTGATATTATCCACCAATGAGACACCCGACACCGCCGCCTCCCCGACACCGGAAATCATGACAGTATCTAGCATACCGACTAAAATAGCCAGAAGCTGTTCCATAATTAAAGGCAGAATCAGTTTCTTAAGTTCAGCGTTACTATAAAACGTTCCCCTTACTTCTTCTTCCGTGTGCATCCCCGTCACTGTCCTCACATAAATTCTGAAGTTATTTTATCATCTGCATCCGCATAGATGATTCCCAACTTATTCTATGCCTATTCCCAAACAATGTAAAGCACATTCATCACTCTCTGCATTGAACTTTTTGTATATAGGCTCCACCTTAAAACCCATGCTGATGCAAGTATTTCTCCCTTGTAGCCAATCCTCCGCGAATATGTCTTTCTGATTTGTTGACGTCCAATACTTTTCTTGCCTCTGCCGCCAGGGACGGATTCAACTGCGCAAGACGGTCTGTTACGTCTTTATGTACCGTAGACTTACTAATCCCAAACTCCTTCGCTGTCTGTCTCACCGTAGCATTATTCTCAATGATATAATTGGCAATCTGAATTGCACGCTCCTCAATATAATCTTTCAAAAGGAAACCCCTCAGAACACTTTTTTACATTGTATGAAGTGTTCTGAGGGGTTATGACTGTCTATTTTATTTGCAGTTCACATCCTGCTCCGGATATTTGTTCTCCTAAATTTCTTCGGTACACGATGGCTGCCATCAACCTTTTTTGAGTATTCCGCTACCTTGTCGGCATCTGGAATCCCACCAACGCTTTGTTCAAATAATCGTTAAAAGGTTTCATAAGCCGAAAAAGTTCTACTGCCTTTGTAACGAACGCATCCGCATCCTTCAATTCTTCATCTTTTATTGGATATTCCAAATACCAGCTCTTATATTTCAGATATTCTACCTGAGGATGTTCTTTCTCATATCCTGCAGGAACCTTCTTTAACGCCGTTCCTTGCACGGTAAAATACTTTTTAAATTCAGGCTCATGTATAATCTTTTCCCATTCTTCACCGTTTTGTACAATATAATCCCTTATCATCGTTGTGGCATTCTTAAACATATCTGCAAACAAGCCACCGCCCAAAAAAGATTGATTGTCAGGTTTCACCATAAGATAATATCCGACAGGAACAGGTAACTTACCCTTTGAAGAAATATGGGCACGGAACGCAGGATTATAAGGCGATTTGTCATGGCTAAAACGGGTATCCCGTACAATCTTAAATGTAAGCTCCTTTGGATTATTATGCAAAATACTACTGTCAAATTTTCCGATTTCCAACATCAACGCCTGTAATAATCCTTCAAATTCGTCATTTGCTTTTTTATAGTCGTCCTTATTCGCATGATACCATTCTCGGTTATTATTCATGCTAAGCGCCCATAGATAATCCATAATAAACTGTGTATTCATAGTCTGTCATCTCCTTTATGATTTCCGGATAATAGAAAACTGCGTGGAATCCAAAAATTCCTGTATCAGATTTTTCGTGCGTTGGGGAGACTGGTAGGGTTTACAGAACGAAAAGTCCTGTGACAAATCATCGATATCTTCCATCGCATTTTTCACATCCATCATGGTCTTAATAGGAATTTCCCTCGCCGTAGTATAATCCAGTTGCAATGGGTTTATCCTATGATTTTGTATTGCATAATTCACCCTTTCTTTACATTTACATCTGCCGCTGCCATATTCCCCGCAATATTGTCCAAGAAAGTCAGCCATTTTTTTGCGTATTCTGGAAAGCCGCTGACGATACGCTTCCGGAGTCATTTGCAAAATGTCTCCCGCAATGCGGCTGTCAACTTTAAACATCGTTCCCAATATGAAGATGCATCTGCTTTCGGTATCAAGACATTGCAGCATTACGTTGGTACAAGACATTTTTAGTTCTTCTGCCAAAATATCCTTTTCCACACTTTGCGTTAAATCCGGTACATCTTGTATTTTTCCATTTTCTATGTCATCTCCATAATATTCAAAATTTAACGGATAACGGGCGAACATATGCTTTTTATAATTTTTTAGATGATTCGTCGCGATGCTGAATACCCAGGTTGTAAATGAGCTGTCACCTCTGAAAGAGGACAGATGCGTAATCATTTTCAACAAAATATCCTGTGTGGCATCCTCAGCGTCTGCAAATGTGCCAAGCATCCGTAAGGACAAATTAAATACAATGTCCTGTACACTTGTGACAAGCGTTTCAAGGGCTTCTTTATCCCCTGCCGTAGCTTTATCAACCAGAATCTGTAATTCTTCATTTGTATGTTCATTCATATATTTTACCTCCTATTTAGTTAGACAACGCTCCTTAGTCTTTGTGACAACTTCCTTATCAGATTCTACAATCTTATTAAAATTAAAAAGAGCCTTCACAAATCCGGACCATTCATCCTTTTTCGCAAAAGCTCTTTTATATAGCGCCAACTTCTACCTTAAATACCCTGGCTTATATGCTAAACCTTCCGATAATTTCATTCAACTGCTGGACAACTCCATCCAATTCATGCATAGAAGAGCTGATATTGTTCATCTGCACATTCTGGTCTTCAACCCTGCTGTTTACTTCCTGGCTTGCTGCCGACAGCTCCTGCGTCTCACTGGATATACCAGAGAAAGTATCCACAATTTCATTCTTATTCGTATTCAATGTATCAACCGCAGCTTCCAACTCATTAATATCGGTTCCCATGCTCGAAATATCATCACTGATTCTCTGGAATGCGCCCTGGGTTTCTTCCATCGCTCCCATACAATCAGTGGTCGTTTCCTGAATCTCTCCGATTTGTCCGCTGACATTCTTAATCTCACTTTGTATCTCCGTAATAATCTGATTGATGTTCTGGGTTGCCAAAGTTGTCTGTCCCGCAAGCTGGCCGATTTCCTCCGCAACAACCGCGAAGCCTCTTCCTGCCTCACCTGCTCTGGCCGCCTCAATCGATGCATTCAGCGCAAGCAATGATGTCTGGGTCGCAATCTCGCTGATTGTCTTACTGATACCGTCAATCGAAACAGATTTCTGTGACAGGCTGTTAGCCGCCTCGTACGTTACGTCCTGCATCTCACGGCTCTGGTTAATCTTCTCAGACAAGATTCCAACCGTATGCATTCCGTCGCTGCATTGCTGGACTGCCGCATTTGCAACTTCATTCATCTGTTCCATCTTCTCGGCAACCTGTGTCAACCTGTCCGCAAAATCGGCCAGATTTGTATTGGCAATCTGGGTCTGCTGCGCCACATCGTCAATCGCCAATACGATTTGTTCTACTGTCTCTTTCACAGATGCATTGTTGGAAACCGTGCTCTCCACCGAGTCCTCCACATTTTCAAACTGTCTCCTCAGGATGCCCGAAGCGTCCATCATCTGTTGAACAATCTCATGAAGTGTACGCCGCAGTTCCTGAACCGCACGGTCCATAACCGATATCTCATCTTTGCGCTTTGTATTAACCGCGCTCTCCTTAATCTGAATTTTCAGCTCTCTAAGCTCTGCAACCTCCTTCTGCATTGCCAGAATCGGCTTTGAAAGCGTTCCGCTAAATACTGCTACGACAAAAGCTGCTATAATCGCCGACACGGCCATAACCAACACGGCAAACTTCAAAAGCTGTACCACCACCTGGTCATAAACGGCTGCAGGTGTGACGACAACTATATTCCATCCGCTCGTACCCACGGCTCTTGCGTGTAGATATTTTTCCTCACCGTCATAATCTGTCATTTTCTCTCCGGTGCTGATTGCATTGACATATGCGCCGTCCATGACGTCTTTCATCTTATGTGTCTCTGTCTCGGTTGATATAAATTCGTCGTTCTGATGCATCAAAATAGAGCCTGAATTATTCACCAGGAATGCATAACTACCGTCAGAAGTATCTACGGCTTCATCCAACATGCTAAACAGAACCGGAAGCTGTAAATCCATGCTTATGACTCCGGTGCTTCCATCCTTAAGCGTAAATTTCCGTCCCACAGGAACTACCATATTGCCTGTGATAGCATCCAGAAACGGGTCGCTGCACACCTTTTCATCCGACTCAATAGCCCCCAAATACCACGGACGTTCCAGGCAGGACCACCCCTCCTCCGGAACCCATCCGGCACCGTCATAATACTCTCCGTCAGAAAACGCCACATAAATATCTGTGGTGTTCTCATTGGCCTCTGTCAGTGCCTGTAGGAAATCCCATAACCTCTGTTTATCAATCTGCTCCTGCCCGTCCATGTATACGTTTATCGTGTCAATTACTGCTGAATTTCCTTCTAACCACTCGCTGACTTTAGTAGCGTAGTATTCGGCTGCCAGTGAATACTGCGCGTCATTCATATCTGCAATCCTGTTTTTTGCAACCGTCAAAATACACAAGATTGCGACCAACATACATCCAATACAAATAACGGAAAAGAATGTGGTCAATTTCGCCCTAATCTTCATACCCCTACCTCCATAAAAAATTTGTACAATAGCTTCCAAGCGTCTTGCACTTGTTACTATTGTACTAAATTCTTTACAAAAAAGCAATATTTTTAAACAATTCTCCTAACTGTAATAATGCTCCGGTATGTGGCTGAAGTAATCTTAATGCCTGAGCGCTCCGTACTGGCATGTACAATTTGTCCGTTACCTATATAAATACCTACATGTCCTCCATAATAAATAATATCTCCAGGCTGTGCCTCTGAATAGGACACTGATTTGCCTACGCCGGACTGCGCATAAGAACTTCTCGGAAGAGAATAGCCGAATGCCTGGAAAACTGCCATCACGAAACCGGAACAGTCCGCCCCGTTTGTCAGGCTTGTGCCTCCTGCCACATAAGGATTGCCGATATACTTACATGCAAAATCCGCAATCTGCTGCCCTTTTCCGCCTCCGGAAGAAGAAGGTTTTGTCGTCTCCTCTTCGTCCTTCTCCTTATCCTCTCCGCTGTCTGAAGTATCGTCGCCGGAATCGTCCTCATCTTCATCGTCAGAATCCTCGGAATCACTATCCGAATCCTCGTCCTGTGCCTCCCGCTGTGCGGCAAGAAGCGCCTCCTGTTCCGCTCTCTTACGTTCCTCTTCTTCTTTTCGCCTGCGCTCTTCCTCCTCCCTGCGCTTGCGCTCTTCTTCCTCCAATTTCCTAATCTGCGCAGTCTCCTGTTTTATTCTCGCCGTGTAGGCTGCCGCTTCCTGCTTTGCCCTGGCAAGCATAACGCTGTAGTTCTCATATTCTTCCTGCTTCTGTTCGAGAACCTCTTCCACATACGCCTGCTCTTCTTCCAACTCTGTCTGGGAAGTGATAAGTTCGGATTTTTCCTCCTCCAGCCTGTCCTGCAGTTCGGCAACCTGTTGTACCACAGTCTCATACTCGTCAAGGAGTCTTCTGTCGTACTCATAAAGCTCTTCCACGTAACTGGCTTTATTCATCATATCCCCCATGCTGGTCGCGCCAAAGAACATCTGCAGATAGGAGGTATCCCCTTTTTCGTACATAAACTGAATACGGATTTTCATAGACTCATACTGCTCGTCCTTAACGGCCACCGCCGCATCATACTCTATCTGCGTCTGTGTAATATCCTCTTCTTTATCCTCTATGGCTTCTTTAATCAAATTGATATCTGTCAAAAGAGCCACCATCTCAGAATCCAGTTCTTCAATCTCTCCGCCGATATCCGCCTGCGCTCCTTTGTATCCGGCAATCTGCTTGTTCACATCGTTAAGTTGCGACTGGCTGTTCTTTATATCTTTCTGCAAATCAGAAATAGTGGTAGCCGCTACCGGGTCTGCCACTAATAGAAACAATATAAAGGCCATTGCCATACACAGTACTTGCGTACATCTTTTTTTCATCCTGCTGTGTCTCATTACCGTTATAAAACCTTCCGCTGATTCCCTAACCATACAGGCGCACAAACATTATTCCAAGGCAATACGCCCGCCAGTGCTGCCACAACCCCAAATAAGGTTCATGGCAGCACCGGGCCTGCTTCTTGCCGTCTTGATTATACAGCCTATCTATCCTGTTCTCTATTCCTCTATAATTCGCAGTTCTTGACCGTCCGCGGGAACGGTACAACATCACGGATATTTCCCATACCTGTCAGATACATAACGCATCTCTCGAAACCAAGTCCGAAACCTGCATGCCGGGCGGAGCCGTACTTCCTAAGGTCAAGATAGAACTGGTAATCTTCTTTATTCAGCCCAAGTTCCTCCATCCTCGCTTCAAGCAGCTCCAGCTTATCCTCTCTCTGGCTTCCGCCAATAATCTCACCAATCCCTGGCACAAGACAGTCCATCGCCGCCACGGTTTTGCCGTCTTCATTTAATTTCATATAGAAAGCCTTAATTTCCTTCGGATAATCCGTCACGAAAACCGGTCTCTTAAACTCCTGTTCCGTCAAATACCGCTCATGCTCGGTCTGCAAATCACATCCCCAGGCTACTTTATACTCAAACTCGTCGTTATGTTTCTCAAGTATACGGATTGCATCCGTATATGTCACATGGGCAAAATCAGAGTGAAGCACATGGTTTAGACGCTCTATCAGCCCTTTGTCCACGAACTGATTAAAGAAATTCATCTCTTCCGGCGCATTCTCAAGTACATACCGGATGACATGCTTAAGCATCGCCTCGGCAAGCATCATATCGTCTGTAAGGTCCGCAAATGCAATTTCTGGCTCAATCATCCAAAACTCCGCCGCATGCCTTGTTGTATTCGAGTTTTCTGCCCGGAACGTAGGCCCGAAGGTATAAACATTCTTAAATGCGAAAGCGTATGTCTCCACGTTTAACTGTCCGCTCACCGTCAGATTGGTAGCTTTCCCGAAGAAATCCTGACTGTAATCTACTTGTCCGTCCTCCGTCATAGGCAGGTTATTCAAGTCCAGTGTAGTCACCTGAAACATTTCTCCCGCACCCTCGCAGTCGCTTCCGGTGACAATGGGTGTATGCACATACACAAACCCTCTCTCCTGGAAAAAGGTATGAATTGCATAGGCAATTAGAGAACGCACCCTAAAGGTTGCCTGGAAGGTGTTTGTCCGCGGCCTTAGATGGGAAACCGTCCTCAGATATTCAAAACTGTGCCGCTTCTTCTGCAACGGGTAATCCGCAGTAGACTCACCCTCAATGATGACTTCTAAAGCCTGCATCTCGAATGCCTGCTTCGCCTGGGGAGTTGCCACAATCTTACCCTTAGCCACAATTGCCGAACCCACATTTAATTTGGAAATCGTCCCGAAATTTTCCAACGAATCATTGTACACTACCTGGAGCGGCTCAAAAAAGGTGCCGTCATTCAAGACAATAAAGCCAAAAGTCTTGGAATCCCGGATGCTGCGCACCCACCCGCCGACTGTCACTTCCTTATCAATGTATTTGTCTGTACTACGGTACAGTTCCTTGATGTCTGTCAGATTCATACTGTTCATCTCTCCTTTTATCCCTTAATCTAAAATCCTATTCCCATTCCAAAACGTTTGCGAGGCAAGCGTCACAAATCCCACATTTGCGGTTTTCTAATCCTCTATAACAGATGTCATCTGGAGCTCACCGTTTTCCTTCAAAAAATCCAGAACATTCCTCTCCATAAGCTGCTCCTTTAACATCTCCACATCATTGCTCTTTCTGTACGCTTCCTCAGAATCATAATGATAGGATTCCACCCTGTCTGCAATCTCCTCCTGAATCTGTTCATCCGTAGGATTAAGCCCCTCCGCATCCGCAATTGCCTGGAGCATAATATACTGCTGCGCTGCTTTGCGGGCATCCGCCTGGAACTTAGACTCATACGCCTCCACAGTCATTCCGCCATAAGTCTGCATATACGCCGCAAGCGTCATTCCCTGTATGGCAGCTTCCGTGGTCAGCGCGTCTTTCAAGTTCTGTTTAAAACGCTCCACCATCTCGGCGGGCGGCTCTTTGAAGGTACAGTCTGCCATAATCTTATCCGCCAACGTAGTCTCAATGGTGCTTTCGTAAATCTGTGTCGCCCGCTCATAAAGAGTGTTATACGAATAATCTTGCAACTCTTTCCATGTCTTACAGCCTTCAATGTCTAAAGATTCTATAAAAGCATCCGTCGGCTGAGGCGTGATGGGTCTCACCACCCTGTTCACCGTAACATCAAACACTACCGGAACGCCCGACAGGTCAGGATTATTCAGATACGGGTCTGGGAACGCCAGGTCTAAGGACACAGTCTCACCCACATCCACACCGACCAACCCGTCTTCAAAACCGTCAATAAACTGTCCCGAACCGATTGTCAAGTCAGTCCCCTTACCTGTGCCTCCCTCAAAAGGCTCACCGTCAAGATATCCCACAAAGTCAATATTTGCCGTATCACCCATCTCCACCGTAGTGATATACTCAGGCAAAATATAGTACTCAATATACAAATCCACAAGTTCTTCCTCCACAGAAGGCTCCTGCGCCGACGCCTCGATACCGATGTAGTTGCCTAATGTCACATAATCGGACGCTTTAATATCGCTTAAATATTTCTTACTCCCACACGCAGTCACAACAACCGACAAAAAAAGCACTGCCGCCAGGGTGCCCATCCTCTTAACGCCGATACCCTTCGCTCTCTGCGTGCATTTTCTCTCTATCACTATATTTTTCCCACTGTTTTTCATAATAATAACCATGCCTCTCTCTCAACCTGCTTGATGCCGCTGCTGCGTATCCCAAATCCGAAAACGTTTCTGTATCCACCCAGGCACCTGAGCTTTATATTAACACAAATCCATCCTTCTTAAAAGAGTTTCTATATACAATTAAGAAATCTCCTTGCTTAAAGCACAAATCAATGTTAGAATATGGAATGCATATAATAGTATGTTCGGAGGTAGCCCCATGAATACAGTGACAATTGTTTTATTGATTATTCTGGCAGTTTTGACCATTGCCGTAGTCACCTTATATTTTCTCGGCAAGAGAGCCCAGAAAAAGCAGGAAGAGCAACAGGCACAAATCGACGCCATGAAACAGACCGTTTCCATGCTCATTATCGACAAGAAACGCATGAAACTTAAAGATGCCGGGCTTCCCCAGGTGGTAATCGACCAGACGCCCAAATGGCTGCGCGGCTCCAAGCTCCCCGTTGTCAAGGCCAAGGTCGGTCCCCAAATCATGACCCTAATCTGTGAAGAGAAAATATTTGATTCCATACCGGTTAAGAAAGAAGTAAAGGCCGTAGTCAGCGGCATTTATATTACGGGTGTCAAAGGTTTACACGGCAAAGCGGTTGTGGTCGAGCAGAAAAAAAAGAGCAAATTCAAACAGTTGGTTGAACGCGCCCAGGAAAAGGCCGGCGCTAAACCTATAAAATAGCATCATTCCGGCGCGCGGAAAGAAACACAGCAGTTTCCCTTAAATCTCATCTTAATTTAAGGAAAAACTGCTGTTTTGTTTAGAACAAATATCAATCCTGATGTGGCATTCAGCCAAAAACTCATAATTGACATCCAACGAGTAGTCCACATCCACGGCAATATTGTCCTCTGTTTCCTCAATATGTACCTTTTTCGTGTCAATACCTATCATAATTTGCCCGAACGGGGTATTATAATTCGTCAGGTTTTTTTTATTCTCCTGAAAAACCATATGTACATTCACCAGGCCATTTCTGGACAGTTCCAACATATTCCCACTGAATTTCAGCCTGTTCTTCGTAGGCTGGGTGAATCCCTCCGTAATCTCTTCATATACTATATAATGCTTGTCATTTCTCTTATAATAGTCGCCCACCGTTACTATCTCGATTTTGTCGGCGTCTTCCTCACGCTGGTCGAACTGCAGCCCACGCAGCGTCAGTAATACTTCCTGTGTCATATCCGCACCTTTATTATCCCTGTCTTGTAACGCGGTCTCTTGATATAGCCCGGCAGAGAAGAATACTTCCTGTATCCAGGCATATATCATACCGCTTGGTCAATATTCGTCAATATTAATTACTTTGGCAGACAGAATCCCATATGTAAGAATCGAATTGGCAAACATCTGGAATTTATCCGCCGCGTCGCTGACAAAGAACTTATATAACTCAGTCCCTGTCCCCAACCCTGGTCTGTGTCTACTTTCTAAACCTTTTTCCTGCAAAAGCTCCTTTAACTCTCTAGCCGTCTCATATGCCGGATTCACAAGCGCTACCCCGTCTCCCATGATTCTGCCGATGGTGGAGCGTATAATCGGATAATGGGTACACCCCAATATCAGTGTGTCAATCCCTACATCAATTAACCCTGCCAGGTATCTGCCCGCAATCTCATCTGTCACAGGGTCTTCCCACAGTCCTTCTTCCACCAATGGCACAAGCAGCGGACATGCCTTGCTCAACACCGTGGCATCCGGTGAATTATTTTTTATGTACCGACTGTATATACCGCTTCCCACCGTGGCTTCCGTGGCAATCACGCCTATCCTGCCGTTCTTTGTTGCTCCAATGGCCGTCTTCGCACCAGGTCTCACCACATCGACAATCGGAATATCCACATCTTTCTCCAGTTCATCCAATGCACACGCACTCACACTGTTGCATGCCACCACAATCGCCTTAACCCCTTGCGTCTGCAGAAAACGAACAATCTGTTTGGAAAATTTCGTAATCGTCTCCTGGGACTTGCTTCCATAAGGTACCCTCGCCGTATCCCCAAAATATACTATCCTTTCATTGGGAAGCTGCCGCATAATTTCCCTTGCCACCGTCAGCCCGCCAACACCTGAGTCAAAGACCCCAATCGGCCTGTTGCACACTTCTTCCTTAATCATTCATTCTAATCCCCATTTCTGCGCTGCGTTTGTCTCAACTTTTGTTGAGACAGCGCATATATCGAGTTTGTGTCAAGTGAGCGCAGACACAAATCTCGTGTGTGAAAAATCTTCCGCATATGGATTTTTCACACTAACCGCCATGTCACAACTTCGCTGTGACTCATTTCAATCCGATTCACTCTTCTTCTCTTCTATCCACTCAAACAGTCTGCTTCTAATAACAATTTCCTCTCCGGAAGCGCCTAATATACCGGAGAAGTCCGTCTGTTCCTCCGCACTCTCCTGCCCTTTTTCCACAATGACCTGCTCACAGGTACTCTCCGTAAAGCACAGCTCCGGGTACAGAACGGCCCACCACACGAATGCCGAAACACACACGGCTGCCATGCGCAAACGCAAGTCGTCTGCCATTTTCCGTATCCCCTGCCACTTCACTAATCCGCTCCACATACTGTCACACTCCTGTCTTTTTATAATGTACTAATAAGGAGTGTAACCATTATGCAAATACCTATACACTATATCCTTCTGCGCGTTGCCGCCTGCTCCTGCTCAAGTCTAAGCTGTCGGATAATAGATTTTTCCTGATTGTCTATATGGAACCGTGCCGCCTTGGCAGCGCCTTCCTTATCCCGGCCCACAATACTTTCATATATCATTCTATGCTCGTCAACCAGATTGTCATGACGGCTTCCATCTTTAATATACTCAAAACGATAGCGATACATCTGCTCCGACAGATTATTAATCAACTGTATTAAACGTTGATTGCCTGTGGCATGTACAATGATATCGTGAAACACCACATCCGCCTCGGCAATCGTAGTCGCATCTTTCGTCTGTGTTGCGCGTTCAAATTCATCACATGCCTTCCCAAGCCGTTCTTCCTCCGCCGCGCAGATTCTGTCGCATGCCAGTTCTACACAGAGCGCATCTAACGCCCGCCGTACCTCCAACACGTCCTTCAGACTCTTTTCCGTAATCTGGGCTACCTCCGCCCCACGGCGCGGAATCATAATAACTAACCCTTCCAGCTCCAGTTTACGGATTGCCTCCCTAATCGGCGTCCGGCTAACCCCCAACCGATTCGCTAAATGAATTTCCATAAGACGCTCTCCCGGCTTTAATTCTCCTGTAAGGATTGCTTTGCGCAACGTGTTGAATACAACATCCCGCAGGGGAAGAAATTCATCCATTGTCACTTCAAAACTATCTCCCATACAAACACCCTTCTCTTAACTCCCATTTTACACTGTGACCATCATATATTGTTTTTATTCTAAACTATTCTAAATATACCGCTTCCTCCACTCCTCCTTGAAATACCGTCACAAAAACCTGTCCTGCAAGCCGTCTCTCCCTAACGGCGCAGGCGGCTTTCTCAGCCTCATCTTTTTGCATAAATATGCCAAACACTGTAGGCCCGCTTCCGCTCATCAGCGCATTCTCCGCCCCTTGCTCCCGCAATAACTCTTTTAACCTGACAATCACGGGATATTCCTCCACGGTGACAGTCTCAAGTACATTTCCTAACCGTTCCGTTATCCCCCTTAAGTTTCCGTCATAAAGAGCCCCTACCATTCCATCTATGTCAGGATGGTACGTCAATGTATCCGCATGGAGGTTACCATAGACAAAAGCGGTCGACACATCAATATCAGGCTTCGCCACAACAAGGTAACATGACGGCGGCGCAGGCAGCGGAGTCAATATCTCACCGATTCCTTCCGCCAGCATTGTGCCTCCCACAAGACAATAAGGAATATCCGCACCCAGCCTGACCCCAAGTGCCTGTAACTCCTGTATAGAATAACCCATCCGGAAAAGTTCATTCAGTCCACGCATTGTGGCAGCCGCGTCAGAGCTTCCCCCTGCCATACCGGCAGCGATAGGAATCCTCTTTACCAACGTAATCTTGACACCTTCTGCAATGCCTTTTTCCTGAAATAAAAGTTCTGCGGCCCTGTACACTAAGTTTCCTTTGTCCATGGGAAGACTTCCGCAGTCAGTACAAAGCTCTATCCCCGGCCGCCATGTCTTCTCGAAGGATAAATCGTCGCAGATGTCCACCGTCTGCATAACCATCTTAACCTCATGATATCCGTCCTTCCGGCGCCGCAGCACGTCCAATCCGATATTAATTTTCGCATATGCTTTCTGCGTAGTCATCTCCAAGTCCATAGAAAATTCCGCCTTTCCCTCCTTATGCACCCTCGAAGTCCCTTTGTCAGATTACCCTTTCCGGCGTGCTCCCCGTGAAATGCGAAATATGCCGGGTACGCCAGATTGCATTTTGTATACAATAATAGTATGTAAATTATATCTAATAAAACCACCCTTCGTCAAGACAGTTCCTGCCAAAAACAACTATGTTATGAACGGGACCTTTTCTGACATAAAAAGCTTCCTCCATCACAAAAAAATAAAATATGAGCCTAATTTTTCCAGGCACATGTTACGATATAATAAATAGAAGCGGGATACGTCCCCGATACGCAACCGAAAACATACAATGAATATATTCCAAGGAGGGATACCCATGAGCGTAAACGGAGTTACAAGTGCATCAAGTGCTTACGATGTCTATCAGGCAAATCAATCCACTACCGGAAAGACAAATGAAGAAAACAAAACAAATACTTCCAAAGATAAGAACGAGTCAGGTGTTGTCTATGAACCGTCCAATGACACAGCGAATAAGACAGGTAAAACCTATACACAGAACACCAACTTAGTAAACAAAATGAAAGCGGATGCCGAGGCCCATGCACAGCAATTGCAGAATATTGTACAGCAGTTGATGACCAAACAAGGGCAGACTTATAACAGCGCTAACGGTATCTGGTCTTTCCTGGCAAGCGGTGAATTTACAGTGGATGCTGCTACCAAGGCACAGGCCGAGAAAGATATCTCAGAAGACGGTTACTGGGGTGTTGAGCAAACATCCGACAGAATCATCGACTTTGCAAACGCATTGACCGGAGGAGACCCGGATAAGATTGAAGAGATGCGCGATGCTTTCAAGAAAGGTTATAAACAGGCTGAGAAGACATGGGGTGGACAGCTTCCCGATATTTCCCAGAGGACTTACGACGCTGTCATGCAGAAATTCGACAAGATGGCAGAGGAAGCAGGACTTACAACAACAAATTAATTTTATTTTCAGCCCAATATTTTTCATAAGAGCAAATTGAGAAAAGCCAGGTTTTCGGACCTGGCTTTTTTTGTGAACAAGTAGCCATTGCATGACAAATAAGGTATACTGTCTTTATCACACACTGGCAATGCTGTCTCTCGCCTATTACTATAAGAATACGGTAATATAATCAAAATACAATGTTTTCATGGCACTAGAGGCGCAACATTTCACAACGGAGGAAAGTATGATTCACAACAGCAAAGTACACAAAATTTTATATGGCGGCGATTATAATCCGGAACAGTGGCCGGAAGAAACATGGGAAGAAGACATGCGCATGTTAAAGCTTGCGCACATCGACATTGTCACGCTGAACGTGTTTAGTTGGGCATCCCTGCAGCCTTCAGAAAACACATACTATTTTGATAAATTAGACAAAATCATAGAGACCGTGACAAAACACGGCATGAAAATCTGTCTTGCCACTTCCACGGGCGCGCATCCGGCATGGATGGCACGCAAGTATCCTGATATTCTCAGGACGGATTTTCATGGGATGAAACATAAATTTGGAAGCCGCCATAATTCCTGCCCAAACAGTCCCACCTACCGCAAATACGCTAAAACACTGGCGCAAAAACTTGCCGAACGCTACAAATCCTGTGATAACATCGTAGCCTGGCATATCTCCAATGAATATGGCGGCGAGTGTTACTGCGAAAACTGCGAGCGGGCTTTCCGGGTATGGTTAAAAGACAAATATAAGACTATCGATGCAGTCAACGAGGCATGGGATACCGCCTTCTGGGGACACACCTTCTATGATTTTGAAGACATCGTCCTGCCTAATATGCTGTCCGAACATTTCGCGGAAAACAGAACCACATTCCAGGGAATCTCTTTAGATTATAGAAGATTCAATTCAGAAAGCATTTTAGACTGCTTTCGCCTGGAGTACGACACGGTACATGCTATCACACCGGACATTCCGGTTACTACCAATCTGATGGGCGCTTATCAGCCTTTAGATTACCAGATGTGGGCAAAATATATGGACTTCGTTTCCTGGGATAACTACCCGTCACACGATGCCATCCCGGAAAACGCTGCCCTGAACCATGACTTGATGCGCGGCTTAAAGCAAGGTATGCCTTTTGCCCTGATGGAACAGACTCCAAGCGTAACCAACTGGCATCCATACTGTGCCTTGAAACGTCCCGGCGTCATGCGTTTGTGGAGCTATCAGGCCGTAGCTCACGGTGCGGATACAGTCATGTTCTTCCAGCTCAAGCGCAGCATAGGCGCATGTGAGAAATACCACGGCGCAGTAATCGACCATGCCTGTCATGAGAATACCCGCGTATTCCGCGAAGTAGCACAACTAGGCGCAGAGCTTGATAAAATCGGTTCCCTGACCTTGGGCTCCAGGACGCATGCCAAGGCCGCCATCGTCTTCGACTGGAATAACTGGTGGGCAATCCACTATTCCGCAGGCCCCAGCATCAACCTGCATTACTGCGACGAAATACGAAACTACTATAAAGCGTTTAACAACCTGAATATCCCCGTTGACCTCATCGGTGTGGACGACGATTTATCCGGTTACTCTTTTGTCGCTGCCCCTGTACTGTATATGGTGAAGCCGGGTTATGACGAAAAAATACGCCGGTTCGTTCAAAAGGGCGGACGGTTCCTGACCACTTTCTTCAGCGGTTATGTGGATGACCATGACTTAGTCACCACAGGCGGCTATCCGGGCAAACTGCGCGATATCCTGGGTGTCTGGGTGGAAGAAGAGGACGCGCTTCCGGAGGGCGCGCACAACAGCTTTACCTACAAAGGCATCACTTATCCTGCCAAGATGCTCTGTGACCTGCTGCATACCGAAAGTGCGCAGTCCCTGTGCACCTACGAACAGGATTTCTATGCCGGCATGCCCGTACTGACCCGCAACGCTTTCGGTGAAGGCGCGGCCTACTATGTTGCCACAAGCTCCGATGCCGCCTTCTACCGTACAATCGTCAAAGAAATCTGTACGGAATCAGGCATACGTCCGCTTATCGACACACCGGATTGTATAGAAGTGACAGCACGTACCAACGGGAATGGAACGTTCCTTTTCTTCCTCAACCATGACACCCAGGAGCAGGGCGTAACGCTCAACTGCACTGGCAAAGACATCCTGAAAGATACCCTCTATAAAGAGGGAGATACTTTGTATCTTCCCGCAAAAGACGTGGCGATTATACAGACGGCATAATTGCCCGCTTGCATCTAATCCTATCAAACAAAAAAGGTGGTGGCACAATGTTTAAAATTACAGACAAAAAACAATATCTTACACAAATCGATGAAGTAAACGCCAAAGGGACTTACCACAACGACTGGGCTTCCCTGACAGATTTTGAAATTCCCGACTGGTACACAAAGGCAAAATTCGGCATTTTTATTCATTGGGGGCTTTACAGCGTACCCGCCTACGCCAACGAGTGGTATTCCCGGAATATGTATGTACAAGGCTCCCCCGAATATGAACACCATATCAAGACTTACGGTCCTCAGAAAGACTTCGGTTACAAGGATTTCATACCTCTTTTTACGGCCGAAAAATTTGACCCCGATGATTGGGCGGAAACTTTCGCTGCCGCCGGGGCAAAATATATCGTGCCTGTGGCAGAGCACCACGACGGCTTCCAGATGTACCAAAGTGACCTGTCCGTCTACAATGCGGCGCAGATGGGGCCCAAACGCGATATCCTGGGCGAGCTGAAAACGGCATTTGAGAAAAATGGACTTGTCTTCGGAACTTCCTCCCACCGTGCAGAGCATCACTGGTTTATGGGGCATGGCAAAAATTTTGACAGCGACATCAAAGAACCTTTGCACTGCGGTGATTTCTACTGGCCTGCCGAGAAAGAACAGCCTGACCACCAGGACCTTTTTGCCAAACCTTATCCTGACAAGGAATTTCTGGAAGACTGGCTTTGCCGTACCTGCGAGATTATCGACCGCTACCAGCCGAAGGTGATTTATTTCGACTGGTGGATTCAACATGAGGCATACAAGCCCTATCTGCGCAAAATCGCGGCTTACTACTACAACCGCGGCTTAGAATGGGGACAGCCCACGGCCATCTGCTATAAATACGATGCCATGGCTTTTGGCAGCGGCATCGTGGATGTGGAGCGGGGCAAGTTCACCTCCTCACAGCCTTACTACTGGCAGACCGACACCGCCGTTGCACGCAACTCATGGTGCCATACCTCCTCTCTGGATTATAAGAGCAGCAAGGAACTGCTCTGCTATCTCATAGACGTAGTCAGCAAAAACGGCAGCCTCCTTCTGAATGTGGGGCCAAAAGCAGACGGCTCCTTTGCCAAAGAAGATTTAGACATCCTGCACGATATAGGCAGTTGGCTTTCCGTCAACGGCGAAGCTGTCTATCACTCGAAGCCTTGGCGCTATGCGGCGGAGGGACCGACCCAGGAGACAGACGGGCCATTCAGTGATGCTACACCGACCAACTATACCAGTAAAGATTTCCGGTTCACCGCAGGACATGGCTGCATCTATGCCACCTGTCTGTGTTACCCGGAAAGCGGCATGATAACCATCCGCTCCATGGCAAAACAGACGGACAACGGTGGCCCGAATTTCCAGGGTATTATCCGTAACGTATCCGTGCTCGGCTTTGAAGAGAAACCGACATACCATGTGGACGGTGAGGGCCTGCATATCACAACAAGTACTGTACACAGCGAGTTTCCTGTGGTCATAAAGATACAAGTGGAATAAATGACCGTATCATCCAGTGAACAAAGTATAAACAAAAACTGCAAAAAATACACTGTATGTATTCTCAGAGGTTCCGAGCATACATCATTTTACCAGGAGGATTATCACAATGAAATTTAGTAACGGATGTTGGCTTTTGAAAGAAGGAACTGCCTGCTTCTCGCCCCATGAAGTCTACTACACCACAGTCAAAGAAACCGAGGTCACTCTGTGCGCACCGACGCATCCAATCACATCCAGGGGCGATACGCTAGGATTCATAAACCTTACCGTCCGCATCTCTTCACCCATGCCGGATGTCATTCGCGTGCAGACCTGCCACCACATGGGTACAAAGGAGAAAACACCCTCCTTTGCGCTTAACCTGGAACATCCCCAGATTTTGCAGGTGGAAGACACAGAGGAAGCGCTCACCGTCACAAGCGGTTCCCTCTCCCTTGTTATCACCAAACATCCCTGGTCCATGTCCTATGTAAGCGGCGGCAAAGTACTCACTAAGAGCAGCACACATGACCTTGCCCTGATGAAGACAGACTACAAGGGTGATTTCTATGAAATAAACGGTGATTTGGAAAACACCTATATACGCCAACAGCTTGGCATCGGCGTGGGAGAACTGCTCTACGGTACAGGAGAGCGTTTCACTCCTTTTGTCAAAAACGGACAGTCCGTCGAGATTTATAACGAGGATGGGGGCACAAGCACCGAACAGGCTTACAAAAATATTCCTTTCTATATTTCCAATAAGGGATATGGCGTCCTGGTAAACCATCCCGAACGGGTATCCATGGAATTTGGCACCGAAAACGTGACGAAAGTATCTTTTTGTGTGGAAGGGGGCAACCTGGATTACTTCTTCTTTAACGGCCCCACCATGAAAGATGTTCTTATGCGGTATACCGATTTGTCCGGCAAACCTGCTCTTCCCGCGCCCTGGACCTTCGGATTGTGGCTGTCCACTTCTTTTACCACCAATTATGACGAAGAAACGGTCATGAGTTTCATTGACGGCATGTTGGGGCGCGGCATCCCGTTGCGTACTTTCCATTTCGACTGCTTCTGGATGAAGGCTTTCCACTGGTCTGACTTCGTCTGGGATGAAAAAGTATTCCCTGAGCCTGCCGGGCTCTTGTCAAGAATCAAGGCGAAGGGACTAAATATCTGTGTATGGATAAATCCCTATATCGGCCAGGAATCCGTACTGTTTGCCGAAGGGAAAGACAAAGGATACTTTGTCAAACGCCCCAATGGCGACGTATGGCAGTGGGATATGTGGCAGCCCGGCATGGCGCTTGTGGATTTCACCAACCAGAAAGCATGTAAATGGTATCAGGATAAACTGGAATCCCTGCTGGACATGGGCGTGGACTGTTTCAAGACAGATTTCGGCGAGAGGATTCCCGTCAACTGTGTCTATCATGACGGTTCCGAGCCGAAGAAGATGCACAACTTCTACACTTATCTGTACAACAAGACCGTATACGAATTGTTGGAGAGAAAACGGGGCAAAGGCCAGGCCGTACTGTTCGCCCGTTCCGCAACCGTAGGCGGACAGAAATTCCCCGTACACTGGGGCGGCGACTGTTGGTCCGACTATGAATCCATGGAAGAAAGCCTTCGTGGAGGCCTCTCCCTGTTAATGTCCGGTTTCGGTTTCTGGGCCCATGATATCGGCGGATTCGAGCATACTTCCACCGCCGACGTCTACAAGCGCTGGGTCGCTTTCGGCCTCTTGTCTTCGCACAGCCGTCTGCATGGGAGCCAGTCTTACCGTGTACCGTGGCTTTACGACGACGAAGCGGTAGCCGTGGTAAGAGCCTTTACCCGTCTGAAGGCTTCCCTGATGCCGTACTTATATAAGACCTCCATCGACACTTGCCGCTCCGGCATTCCTACCATGCGAAGTATGGTCTTGGAATTTACGGAAGATAAAAACTGCCACTATCTGGATAAGCAATATATGTTGGGCGACAATCTCCTGGTAGCCCCAATCTTCAACGATGAAAGCCTCGGCTCCTTCTATCTGCCTAAGGGTACATGGACAGATTTCTTCACCGGAGAAGAGACCAAAGGCGGCGTATGGATTGAGAAAACCTACGACTACTTACATCTGCCGCTCATGGTCCGTGAAAATTCTATTGTGGCAATGGGCGCATGTGATGACAAACCCGACTACGATTATGCTGACCACGCCGAGTTACGCATATATGCATTGGCCGACGGACAGACCGCCGAAACAACCGTTTATAATATGGAACAAGAAGTTTCACTCCATGTAACCGCTGCAAGAAACGGTACCCGGATTACTGTACAGGCTCATAACGGAAAGGATAAAGCATACACACTGCGTCTTGTCAATGTACATGCCAAATCTGCAAGCGGCGCATCTATGACCACGGACGGAAATGATACGATACTAAGTCCTGACGCCGGAACCGTGGAAATAACATTTTAACAGAAAGTAACCCCCGGAAAGCACGAATGTGCCCCGGGGGTTTTTAAAACCTTCATCTTGACTAACATAGCGATTTACAATTGGCGAAACCGCACATGAAAAATTGTATTACATCGTAATCCATCCGAATACATTCGCAACGGAGCTGAGCAGGATAATCACGATACACACCGGAGCAAGGTACTTCATAAAAAAGCAGTACATCTTCTTGCGCTTAAATCCGGAAGACTGTTCCACTTCCTCCATAATCTTATTAAGCCCCGCCACACGGGTAACTAACAGACAGGTCGCCAGAGCTGCCAGAGGCATCATCAATGAGTTTGTAAGGAAATCGAAGAAATCAAGAATTGACATCCCGATTACCTGGACAAAATCAAGCACACCGAACCCAAGGGCAGAAGCCGAGCCGAATAGCACCATAATAACGCCCATTAAAACCGTAGCCTTGTGCCGGCTGAAACCAAACTGGTCCTCAAAAGTGGAAACGCCCGACTCCGCCAGGGAGATGGCGCTTGTCAGAGCCGCAAGCAGCACAAGAAGGAAAAAAATAATCCCCGCCCCGGTTCCGAATCCCATACTCGCAAATACCTTCGGAATCGTGATAAACATCAAGGACGGTCCTGCCTGCAGCGTATCCGGATTCCCACCGGAGAAAGCAAAGACGGCGGGAATAATCATAAGCCCTGCAAGCATGGCAATCGCCGTGTCAAAAACTTCTACCTGTTTCGTCGATTGCTCAATGTCAACTTCTTTCTTCATATAAGAGCCGTAAGTGTACAAAATACCCATGGCGATGGACAACGAATAAAACATCTGCCCCATCGCCGCAACCACCGTCATCCATGAAAAATTATCAAAATTCGGAATCAGGAAGTATCTCACGCCCTCCAATGCGCCCGGTCTGGTCATGGAATATCCCGCCACAAAGACAGCCAAGATGACAAGCAACGGCATCATCACTTTAGAAACCCGCTCTACACCATGCTTCACACCGGCAAACAAAACCGCCACAACGATAAAGCTAAACAAGAGGAACCATAATTCCGCGCTGAAACCATCCGAAATAAATCCGGTAAAATAGTCATCCTGCGCCAAAGCTTCCGTACTCCCACGCAGATATTCAAACAGGTATTTCGTCACCCATCCGCCGATTACACTGTAATAAGGAACAATCAGCATAGGAATCACGGCGTTTACCCAACCGCCCAACTTGAAAGGCAGTTTCTTCCCAAAAGCCTGGAAGGCGCCCACCGGGCTTCTCTTCGTCATACGGCCAAGGGCTGTCTCCGATACAATCAACGCATAACCGAAAGTCAACATCAAAATCAAATAGGTCAAAAGAAAAATCCCGCCACCATATTTCGCCGCAAGATAGGGAAATCTCCAGATATTGCCAAGCCCCACCGCCGAGCCGGCAACTGCAAGCACATATCCCAATTTGCCGGAAAAAGTACTCCGTCTCTTCCCGGTATGGGGCGGCTTTGTATTCGTTTCATTTTCTGTCATCTTTATCTCCATTTCTGCGCCGCTTTATCCCTCCAATCGTAACTGTTCGGTACCTTCACAGTTACGATGCAAAATCCATTTGAAATCATCTTCGGTGATGGGATTTTGCACAAGTCTATGGCAAGCAGCGCGCAGCCAACAGTCACTTCCCCCACCCATGAACTCCTATCAGAGAGCCATCTTCTTTAAGGCATCCATACGCACTCTGACATTCTCGGCAAATTCCTCATCGGAATACTTAGGGTCCCTGGTCTTCATCCACACATCACAGGGCGCCTCGCTGCACTGCCCACAATGCTTAAGCCCTTTATTGTTCACCGTACAGTCATAGATGGCGCAGGCTTTCCCTTCCGGTACATGGAAGACTTTACCGCTGCATGTATGACAGCCTGCACACAGATTTCCAAAACAATAACATGTACTGCAGTCACTCCCGCACACGCTTAAGCTGCCTGTTTCCGACTTCATATTTTCTTGTTCCATATGCCATTCCTTCTCCTTCGTAAGTATATATTTTTCTATTATACCACTTTCCGCTAGGCTTGTGTCATATATTCTTCCTGACACTCCTTTCGGTAAAAGAATACTGAAATTCCCATTCCAATCATCCATCCTATGGGCCACGAACACCATATCCCAAGGGATGAGCCTGACCATGACGAAAGCACAAAAGCTAAAACCACACGCAGCACAAGGTCCGTAAAAGTGGCAATCATAAACTGCCGCATGGCGCTGACGCCGCGCAAAATCCCGTCCGCCACCAGTTTAACCGATATCACGAAATAAAACGGCGATACAATCCACAGAAAATATCTGCCTGTCATAAGCGCAACAGAAGAGCTTTCTTCCATAAATAGTAGAAGCAGATACTTGCCGGACAAAATATAAACGACGCAGAAAGGGACACACAGACACCATACCAGTTTCAGCCCTGCCCAAAAACCTGCCCGGATTCTCTCATACTTATGCGCCCCGAGATTCTGCGCGGCAAAGTTGGAAATTCCGTTCCCAATTGTCGTAAAGGATGTAATCACCAGATTATTGAGTTTGACGGCGGCGGAGTATCCCGCGGCAACGCTGACGCCGAAACTGTTAATGCATCCTTGAATCATCATATTTCCCACGGAAATAAATGACTGCTGCAGAATGCTCGGAATGGCTATCTTGGCTATCTTCCCAAGCAGCCTCCATGAAAAGATACGGACATTTCCCTCTGTCCGTATACCGGACAGCCGCCTTAAAACAAGTGCAAGCGATAATACGCAGCTCACGCCCTGGCACATAAAGGTAGCCCACGCCACTCCTGCAATGCCCATACCGAAACATTTGACGAAAACAATATCAAGCCCGATATTTGCACTCGACGACAGGGCAAGAAAAACAAAGGGCGTCCTGGAATCGCCCATTGCAGAGAAAATACCCGTGGCAATGTTATAAAAGAGCAGAAAAGGAAGCCCCCAGATATAGATATCCAGATACAAAGAAGAATCCGCCATTATCTCCGACTGTGTCTTCATAAGCCTCAGTAACATATCGCAAGACAGCAATCCTGCCGACATCAGAACCAGGCAAAGAATACCGCTGGCAATCAATGCCGTGTAAACTGCCGTTTTCATGGTCTTATAATCCTTTGCGCCAAATAGCTGCGACACCATGACAGAGCAGCCAATATTGCACCCAAAAGCGAAGGCAATAAAAATCAGCGTAATATTATAACTGTTTCCCACTGCCGCCAACGCATTCTCACCGATGAACCTGCCCGCCACCAAGGAATCGGCTATGTTATAGAGCTGTTGGAACACGATGCTGCCAAACATAGGCAGACAAAACATCCATAAAACTTTCCGGGGCTCTCCCTGGGTCATATCCTTATTCATAATCTTCCACTCCTTTTCATGCAACAATCCACAACCTTGCCTGATTGCAGCCAGGAACAGCCGTTCCATGAACTTCTGCAAATTCCAGCCTTCTCTTTACAACCTGGCAAAAATGCATTATACTACCCGCATAACAATATGAAAAATATATATATGACATAATAAATATATGAATTTTATATATATGGAAAGCATACAAACATATGGATATCAACTTTGAATACTACAAAATATTCTACTATGTAGCAAAATACAGGAATATCACGAAAGCCGCCGCCGCATTGGGAAGTAACCAGCCCAATGTGACCAGGGTTATGAAATTATTAGAATCCCAATTAAATTCCCGTCTGTTCATCCGTGAGGCCAGAGGCGTCAGCCTGACCGAAACAGGCGAGCTTCTTTACGCCCATGTAGAAATCGCCTACAGCCATCTATTAAATGCCCAGGAAGAAATATACGGACACAATGCCAAAGGATACGGCACTGTGGAAATCGGTGCGACTGAGACGGCGCTGCACCTTTTTGTGCTGGACGCATTGCTTGGCTTCAAGAAACAATATCCGACCATCAGAATCAAAATCCATAACCACACCACACCGGAGACTATCAGACAGTTGACTGGCGGTAAACTGGATTTTGCCGTCATCACATCTCCTTTTGAAATCCCTAAAACAGTGTATTGTGAAAAAATCCTGGATTTTCATGAGATACTTGTGGGCGGAACGCAGTACCAAAGCCATAACTGCACGCCCTTGGAAATAAAGGACTTAAAAAAATACCCCTGGGTGGGACTAGGCAGGGGTACGGCGACTTATGAACTGTATAAAAATTTCTTCATCAAACATGAAGTTGACTTGGAACCTGACATGGAAGTGGCCACCTCAGACCTCCTCCTGCCCCTCATTGTAAATAATCTGGGAATCGGCTTCGTTCCTGAAGCGCTTGCACTGCCGTTACTCAAGAAAGGCAGCCTGGTGCCGATACCGATAAGCTGTACCCTTCCCACCCGCTCCCTGCAAATGATGTCCGACAGAGGACGGGTGAAAAGCCATGCTGCCGATATGCTGTATCATTATTTTAAGGAAAAGGAAAAATTTCCTTCGCATCTTTAGGCAGACCATGCACATGCTGCAGAAACCCCCTCGCCGCATTTGCTTCTTCGACATTATAGGTATAGCCCAATTTTTGTGCCACAAACTCAGCCGTGGAGTCAAACAGGACACACATGGAGAAAACAGCACGCCACCCATCCTGCACGCTACCGCCAAAATAAGTGTCCAGATAGTGTCGGTACTCTTCTTCACTAAGCCACTTATATAAATACTTCGCAGACTTCCCCACACTTACGCCGAAATCCGTCAGGATACCGACTTTCCAGGAAAGCATCTTTTCCAACTGCTTGCGCACGATAAAATTCGCCATATCCTGGACATAAGGTATTTCCTCCCGCCACAAACCTTTGGCAAGATTGTTGCTGCACCACCAAAATTCATTGGCACATGCCAGAAACTGCTCTTTTGTAGGTTTCTTCACATGGCGCTCTTCGTCCGTGGACTCCGGTATTCCAGGCAAAACATGCCCCTTGTCCAGTAAAATCCTGCAAAGCTTGTCATCATGGATATGCTCCTTGGCATGAGGAACCGATTCCACATGCAAGTCCACCCGGTTCCCGTCTTTAAACTGCATCAGCCAGCCATAGAAATTCTCCTTATCGCTTGTACAGTTCGGGCTTTCATCAGGATACTGCATATACAGGATATCCCCGAACCTGCGAATCCACTCCTTGTCCTCGATAAACGGTTTCGTTTCAGTCACCACAAACACAATATCATAATCCTGGAAAATATCCTTTGTGGCATTGGCATTCGTCCTTGAGCCGTTCATATATATGGCTAAAATGCGCTCATCCTCCGCCGCGATGTCCAAAAACAACTGGTACATAACTGTCTCACTACGCATAAATACCCCTTTCCCATGCATACCTTCTTAGTCAACCCCCATGAGTGACAGAACCATTTTCTGTCTCCTCCACCACTATCTTAAACCCTTCCATGGATTATTACAATTCTAATCCCGGTAAAAGTATAGTAAAAAAGGGAACATTTTGCGCAATCTGTCATTCATCATTTCGCAAGGCACCCTTTAATCCTGGCATCATGCCATTCACCTCCCTCTGTCTAATACAACGAATCACAAATCCAAAAAGTCAAACCTAAATTTTATAAATAGAAAATACTCCTTTTTCAAAAGACAAGTTTTGTGAATGCTTGTCCGCCAAAAAGGAGTATTGTAAATTCTTGTGTACTGACTACCAGTACGTATCCGCTATTCAAATTCACTGAAATCCAAATACAGGTCTTCATAAATCCCTGCCTTAATCCGCTCGGAAAAAGTATGCAGCACAGGACCTTCCTTATGCTCCAAATCATATACTGTGATGCTTCTCTGTATAGGGTCCACAATCCAGTATTCCCGCATGCCTGCCGTCTCGTACAGGGCAAGCTTCCTCACGTAATCCATATACTTACTGGAAGGCGAGACAATCTCAATTGCCCAGTCCGGCGCCCCGTGACACCCCTTTTCGTCAATCTTATTCCTATCACAGATTACAGTAATATCCGGTTCCACATAATTGCGCTCATCGTCTCGTATATACACGGCGAAAGGCGCCGGAAGTACCTTACACGGCCCTTTATGCTCCATAAGATATATTCCAATCCTTATGTTAATCCAATTTAATACATCCTGATGTGTAAATGTGGGACAGTCCATAACAAACATCTCCCCGTCAATCAGTTCGGCCCGCTCTCCCTGAGGAAGCGCCTCAATGTCCGCCACCGTATAAATCTTCTTTCCGTCAACTCCCATAAATAACCCCTCTCCTTTAAATGCTGCATTGCCCATAAATGCCCTCCTTTCACGGCAGGAACCTTTATGGATGTGCCCTGCCGCCATAAATTGTAATTGTGAGTAAAGCGGCAGAAATTGCCTGAATGTGCGAACGCACGGTTCATTGATTACTCTTGATGGGATTATCATACACTACATTCAATGACATGTCAAGTATTTTTTGTTTTAACGATATGAAATAATCACTCCGGTACAACAAACAATTAACTACCGCTACATTGGGCAAGGCGATTACTTCATGTGTAAGGCAAAAGAATGAGGCGTAACATCTGCTGCGCCGGTTGACAACAACGCAGCAGATGAAAAACCAGACAAGCCAATATGTGACCTAATTAGTAATCCTTGTACTAGAACTCCATACGCGCCACAATATCGTTCCACGCCTCATCATCAATTTCTTCATCACGGAACAGTTTCTTCTTGTCATCGTCGGTAATCTTACGAATAACTTTACAAGGGTTCCCGGCGGCAATGCTCCAATCCGGAATATCCTTGGTCACCACGCTTCCCGCACCAATCACCACATTATCCCCGATATGCACGCCGGGACAGATAACCGTGTTGCCGCCAAGCCATACGTTGTCGCCGATGGTCACTTCCTTACCATACTCATATGCGGAATTGCGGCTGACAGGGTGTACCGGGTGGCCTGCCGTATAAATGGCCACGTTGGGAGCCATCTGGCAGTTATCCCCAATCTTAATCTTCGCCACATCTAACAGGGTGCAGTTATAGTTTGCAAAGAAATTCTTCCCAACTTCGATATGCTTGCCATAGTCACAATAAAACGGCGGATTGATAAATGCACCGTCAGACTTGCCCAAAAGTTCCTTGACCACCTTACCGATACCGTCAAAATCAGTCCGGTCCATAAAGTTTAATCTCTGTAATATCTCCCTGCATACCAACTGTTCCTGAAATATGCTCTCATCTGAGATATAAGCCATCTGCGCGTCTCGTCTTTCTTTGTGTGTCATCTTCTTTACCATGCCTTTCTCTTGTTTTCTATCATTTTATTCCCGCGGGCAATCAGACAGGTGCAGGGCTTGCACAAGCATATTGACAGATACCACGCAGGTTAAATGTCTGCTTCGTTTGCGCTTCGCGCAAAATTCCTTTCATAAAGCCTCTTGTATTATGTAATATTCCTGACCCATTTATATTTTTTATAATGTCGGTGTTTCACAATCTCATCCAGATTTAGGACAAAAGCACATAATCCTTTTTTCCATAATACTGTGCCACATACATATTCTCACCGATGACAAATGCGGCTATAAAAAGATTGAACACAAAGGTCACCTGTGTGGCTAACGACACCGCAGACATAGAACTCCGGTTCAGCCTTCCCAACATCACCGCGTCGCTTGCCCCACTAACGCAAGCATAAACTATTGAAACGCAATCGGCAACACAAGACGGAGAATTTTATCATGTTTATTTTTTATCTTTATCATAATCCCCTTACACAGTGCAAACTGTTTATAATACTGCTTCATGCCATTCCCGGATATCCAGATAACCCACTATACATCCGGCATGTTGCGCATAGAACCAGACAGGATTGACTCTGGCCAGCAAGAAATCCCCACGCCACTGGCACGAAGACCTGGAATAAAACTATATATGCAAACCTGGATGCAGGGACAAAAGTTACTGACAAGGAATCCTCTGACCTTGCCACCCTTAAAAATATGATGACCTATATAGAAGAGCACTTCGCTAACCACATTTCCCTTGAAGAAATCGCACTCGCCGGAGCCTGCTGCAAGAGCAAATGCTCCCTGCTCTTTAAAAAATATCTCCGTGACACCCCCATCACATACACTACAAAGCTGCGGCTTAGAAAAAGCCTCGGCGCTTTGTTGGAATCTGACTCAGGCATCACGGAAATCGCATATGAGCACGGTTTTGGCGGCGCTAGCTATTATTGCGAAACTTTTCAAAAATATTATGGCATTTCACCTTTAAAGTACCGCAAGACGCTGTCCGGGGAATGACCCTATGCCCTCAGTGAAAAAAACGAGCTTCGCTCGTTTGCGAGATTTGCCTCCGGCAAACTCGGATAAGCGGAGGAATTTCCTATATGGATTAGGGTGTAAAAAGGTGCCATCATAAAATTTCACTGACAGATTGCATAAAATGTTCACGAAGTTGTCCTTCGCAGGAATATGAGATTTTCTTAATATTCCGTGAAGTTCCCAGTAATTTCGGGGCATGGACGCCCCGAAAAGCCCGATGTTCGCCTGGATGGCGAATAGAGGGCGGTTACGTCCGTTTCTATAAATTTCCCGGAATATTTTAGAAAATCCATATGACGCAGACTGACACAAGGGAACATTTTATGCAATTTGCCCTCACAACTTATAAAATGCACCTTTTGACACCCTAATCCTATAAGGGAACAAAAGGATACACGCCTCACGATAAAGAACCTTTCAGTATCCTGTCAAAGAATGCATATATCCTGCCATAATACGCTTCTCCTTCAAAAAAGCCATGTCCCTGCCCTGGAACAGTGACAAGTTCCACGTCATTGCCTGCTTCTTTCAGTCTCTCGCACATCAGCCGGCTATTCTCATAGTCTACCAATCTGTCCACATCGCCATGCATCAGCAGGGACGGCGGATTTTTTCTGTCCGTATAGCACACAGGGCTTGCCGCTTTTCGCAGCTCCGCCTGCTTCCTGGCATCTTTTTCAGGAAACAATCTGTTGTATATCTCCTCGTCCTCGGGCCATTCCTTGTTTGTCCGAAGGTCACAGGGCGCATACCATGCCACCACACCCTGTACTACAGATGAGACACCGCTATTGGTTCCGTTGTCAAATTCCCTGTCGCTACTATATGCCATAAGCTGCGCCAAATGGCCGCCCGCCGATTCTCCCCAGACGCCAATCCGGTTAACGTCGACAGGGTAGTCCTGTCCATGACTGCGCAGGAAACGTACCGCCGACTTGCAGTCCTCAATCTGTGCCGGAAAAGGCGCTTTCCCGGTAAGCCGATAGTCAACGCTGACCGTCACATATCCCCTTTTACTCAATTCGGCCAACTCCCTGGAGGGTAAATATTTTCTCGTCAGATTTTCGTCCGACCATCCGCCCCCATGTACCCATATGACCACAGGAAGTTTCTCCTGTTGACCTGCCGGATAGACCATATCCATCCGGCAGGCTTCCCGGTCATTGGATGCATATACGATGTCCTCCAAACATACAAGACCCTCTTTCCCATAATCAATTTTTTCCGGCGCAATCACTTTTGCCAGAGGATTCTCATTTAAATTAAATTCCATCTTTTCCCCATTTCCGCGCTGTTTTGTGACGCAAATTTTATTACATTGCTTTCTTTTCTCCCGCAAGTCCAAAACAACCTAAAAAATATTCTTATCCCGGTTACACTCCTTAATCACTTCGATTTCTTCTTCATCATATGGCGTGAAATCAGAATGGAAAATATCATGCATCCACAATCTTGTATCTATGTCGGGCAGCTTTTTGATAAACTCCCACACATATTGAAACTGCGCCTTGCCGTTTACAAACCCGAAGAAGTAGCTGCCGATTTTCTCTTTCTTCCAGAACGGCAGATGTGTCTGGATTAAGCTCCTGTAAGGGCGGTGCATCCATTCTGTGTTGACAAGCGGCCTGCCAAATTCTTTTAACTGCTTGATATACATTCTGGCGTGTGAATAGTCCCCATAAAAATGGAAGGAGACAATATCAGACAATTCGATGGCAGCGCGCTCCACCTGGGCATAAATACCCGGATTTTTCAGCCATCCGTAAGGGTGCTCAGCCCCCGCTCCCCACACATCCGCAGTCAAGGGCTGCATCACGTCTTCCTCCCGCATCCAACCGAATACCTTCGTCATTAACGGGACAGATTTCTCCATGCGCTGGGAATTTCCTGCCTCATTCCATACATTCCAAATGAGGATTCTCTCATCCTGTCCATATATCCTGGCCATCTCCCGCACATAAGCTTCCACCGTCGGTTCCATCTCCGGTTCGTCGGTGATATCATATCCGACCGTGTCTCCATTTTGCGTATCGTCGTCAAAAGGCGTAACAGCCGTGCCTCCAAAATACCCCGGTACCGGTTCCGGCTGCGGCCCTAATACCGGCTCTTTGTATTTGGACTTCGCCACGCAGCAGTCGTTAAAAAGCGTAGGCATCATGGTCATATGGTATCTGTCAAGCAGCTTTAAAAATGCCTCAAAATTTTTCATGAAACTGTCATGCTCCACCCTCCACAGATAGAAAGGTACAAAGAACCGGATACTGTTAAATCCAAGACTAGCCGCCAGCGCAATCTCTTTCGACGCATCTCGGAACGCATTCTCATGGTCATATTCCTGCAGCATCCATACACCGCCATCCATGGCGCCGCTGGGAATAAAGTTAAAACCCGTAATCCATGGTCTTTTCTTATACCAGTCCCATATCTCTTCTTCTGTCCATCTTCTTTTCATCTGTCACTCCATTTCTGCGCCGCTCGGACATTGAGCGGGTTTGTGGCAAGCGGCGCACAGACATCAAACCCGCGGATGTAAATTTTATCATTCCGACACTATATTCCATTTATGATTTCACGGCCCCTGCCGTCATACCGGCCACAATATACTTCTGCGCACAGAAATAGATGATAACCGCCGGCAGCATGGCAATCAGGGACGCCGCAAAGGCAACGCTCACGTTGGCCGAATACTCCCCGAAGAAATAAAACTGCATCAAGGGTAGTGTACGCTTCTCCAGTTTCTGACAGATAATCATGGAAATAATAAAATCATTCCAGGACGCCAGAAAAGAGAGAACGATAACCGTCATCGTTATCGGCTTTAACAGAGGGAACACAATATGCAGGAAAGTCTGATATCTGTTGCACCCATCAATTTTTGCCGCCTCTTCCAGTGAAATCGGCACCCCTTTGATAAAGCCTGTGTAGAGAAATACATAATATCCCACATTCACACCTGCCTGCGCCAGACATAACCCCCACAGAGTATTGAGCGCTCCGATATTGCTCAGTTCTTTGTAGAGAGGAAACATAACTGTCTGGAACGGAATCAGTATGACAAGCTGGAAAACATAAAATACCGCATTGTAAGGTTTATTGTTCTTCCTGGCTATAATATAAGCGCCTGCAGAACAAAAGAAAACAATTATAATTACCATGCAGACCGCAACCAAAGCACTGTTTACCACCGAACTAAAGAAGTTCTTGACATGCACCGCATCCACAAAGTTCCCCCAGAAAAGAGTCGTCGGAGGTGCGAGTTTCGTCTTGGCAAAATCCGCCTTTGACTTAAAAGCATAACAGACCGCCACATAAAAGGGCGCCAGGCAAATCAGCGCAAACAGACAAAGCATGGCTATTCTGATAACATTCAATATCCTGTTTTTCGGTGTTTTTATCATTGTTCAATCTCCCTTTTCCTTAAGACCCTGGTTACCATATTGGAAAGCAGAATGCATACTACAAGATAAATAATCGCAACTGTCTGGCCGTAGCCCACCTTATTGTAAGGGAATAAATAGCTGTAAATATAGTAAGCCATTGTCTCTGTAGAGTGCTGCGGCCCGCCGGAAGTCGCCACGAAAGAATAATCGTACATGCGAAGCCCTGCTGCCAGCCACAAAGGAATACAATATGTAAAAGCCGGCGCCAAAAACGGAACCGTCACGTTACGAAAACGCTGCCAGAAATTTGCCCCGTCTATGATTGCCGCCTCATTGATATCCGAAGGGATGCTTTTTAACCCTGCCAGGTAAATCATCATGGCAAGTCCGATTTCCCGCCACACGCTCATCAGGCAAAGTCCCAGCATAGAAGTCTTTTTGTCAATTAGTGGACTGTTTAATCCAATCATGGAAAAGAAATCACTGTACACATACATCCACATTTGGGATACGAGCACCAGGCTCACTACTAACGGAATAAAAATAATACTTTTTACAACGTTTACGCCCTTAAATTCCCTGTTAACCGCCATGGCAACAGTCAGGCCAAGCACGTTTATGACAACTACCGTCACCGCCGTAAAAAGTATTGTATTGCCAATCGGCTGCAATAAATCCGTATCATGAAATACCGTAATATAATTTTTTGCTCCTACATAATTTAACTTGGGCATCAGGCCATCCCAATCCGTAAATGTATATTGAATCCCCTGTACAAGCGGGATAATAATCACAAACAGGAACAATGCCAGCGCTGGCGCCAAGAAACTAAAATCCACCAGCTCCTTTTTCCAATTAACCTTTTTCTTCATGAGCCGTCCTTCCTTGCAGGATTCACCTCCCGCAAAAATCGGGGGACGCCGCAACGGACGTCCCCACCATAACATTCTTACTTACTTGCCGCTGAAAATTCTTTGTCTATATTTTCACACCACTCTTCTACCGTCATCGTATCCGATAGTGCGAAATCCTGCAGACAGTTATAATACGCCGTACTGTACTGTCCGCTAGGCGCACCGTACTGTGTCCACATTGATACTTTACAGCCCTGGTTAATCAGGTCGGCAATATCCGCTGCTGCCTGGGGAAGTTTATCGGCTTTTACACCCTCCAAAGCGCTAAGCTGCCCTACCGTACCTATCCATTCTGCATTGACTTCCGGACGCGTCATATACTCAAAGAACGCTTTAGCTATTTCTACGTTAGGAGAATCCTTTATAATCATCCATGTATCGTCCGTATTTAACGGAAGCGCATTGTCCTCTGCTTTCTCCTCGGAAGGATAAATAAATCCACCGCAGTTCAAATCCGGATTGTAGTTCATAATCGCGCCAAGTCCCCATGTACCGATGATAATCATGCCCGACTCGCCGTTTGCAAAAATCTGCTCGGCCCTGTCCGTCGTAATGGTCTTGCAGTCTTCATTGGAGTATCCGATAATCTCACGGAACTGATTGAGGGCCTGTGCAACCGTCGGGTATTCGCTCCAACTCTTGCCCTGGTTTTGTGTCTCGTCCGTATACTGTTCGCAAGCCAGATACGGTGTGCCGTAGAAAATTGTAAAGTAATTTGCTCCCAGGGAAATCTGGTCCTGGTATCCTGCCGCGCAAGCTGCATAACCCGCCTCGTCCAAAGCCTTACATACATCGATAAATTCCGTATATGTGGTAGGAACGCTAAGGCTTAACTCCTCAAAGATATCTTTGTTGTAAAATACCACATTTGCCATCTGGTCAAGCGGAATACCATATACCGCATCATCGATTTTCATTAAGGACAAAGAACCTTCCGATACACGTTCTGTAAACGCTTCATTGGTCAAATCCATGATGTATCCCGCATCAATCAGTTCGGGATAACTGCTCGGCCCGCCGAACAAAATATCCGGCGCATCGCCTGACGATAACCGTAGCTTAATTACATCCAAATAATTATCCATGCTAACCGCTTCCGTATTGACCGTAACATCCGGGTTTTCTGCCGTAAACCCTGCAATCAAGTCATCCAGTGCCTGTAATTTCGCATCCTCTGTCAGATAATGCAGCAAAGTAAGCTCTCCCGCGAGCTCAGACCCGGCTGATTCCCCGTCAGATGCCGGAGCCTCCGTCTCTGCCTCAGCATCCTCTGCCGGCTCTTCCTCGGCTGCCGTTTCCTCCTCCTGCGTCGGCTCCTGGGTCTCTGTCGGTGCCGGAGCCCCTCCTGAATTGCCACAGCCTGCCAGCATACCGGCCACAACAGCGCTGCTAAGCAATATGCTCATAAGTTTCTTCTTCATAATAAAAAGTCCCTCCTTCTGTGATTGATGTCTATTATTTTATACCCAGAATTTGCGGATATAAATTCAGTTTCCAATCATTTTCAAGGAAAGACTTATATATTATTTTGACATTTTATATAAAAATTGTGACTTTTTCTACAAGAAAAAAGATATTACAGATATTCCGTCGGGGCTCTGCCCGTAATCTTCTTAAATATCTGATAAAAATAAGCATAATTGCTGAATCCCACGGCCTCCGCCACCTCATAGACTTTGTAGTTGCCGCTCTGGATTAGCGCAAGCGCTCTCTGGATACGTATTTTATTCAGGATATTCACAAAAGTTTCCCCTGTCTCGTTTTTCAAAATCCTGCATAGATGGCTTTCCGATATGCCTGCTTCCCCGGCCACGTCCCCTAGCCCGATGTGCTCCATATAATGCGTGTTGATATAGTCGAGCACACGCCTTGTCTGGGCAGAAACGGACGTTTTTTCTGACATCTTGTCCTGCTCTAGCACGTTAATGCCTTCTGTGACATAATTCTTCAGCCACCCGGTTATGCTCTGCATACTATGGATTTCCTTAATCTCATCCAAAATCATATCCATTGTTTTAATCTGTGTGGTTCCGGTATTATATTTATATAGTGTCTGGGAAATAGAAAACGCAATCTGTACGAAAATATTCTTTACATACGCCACGTCGTATCTGTTATTTTCTTCCAACAAAGCTATAAAAGCATCCAGGTGTTTTTCCGCCTCTCCGGGATTTTTTGCAAGCACTTCGCAAAGCTCCTGCATCTTTTTACTCAGTACATATTCATTATGGACACTCTTACTCATGACGCTCCGATAATGGATTACGGTCTTGTTCTCCAGGAAAAAACGGCTGTCAATGGCAAAAACAGCCTCTTCATACTGTCTCTTAACTTTCTCCAGATTTTCCTCATAGCTGCTGACGCCGATGCATACGCTAAACCCTTCATCGAGACACCGCTTGGCAATGACATTCGCCACCTTCAATGCAAGCAGGTCGTAATCTTTCGCAAAACGCAACACCTGGCACCCGAGCAAAACAAGCGTCCCATCCCCGGTCTGTACGGAAAGCGCCTTGATTTTCTCCGGTCTTTCACAATCCTCCAAAGCGCTCACAATAACCTTCTTTAATTCCTCCAACCGCCGGGGCTCCTCCAAAATATTGACAAGTAAAAGCATATAACCATAGGCATGCCATTCCTCCCGCAACAGCTTCTCAAGCTCCGTGCCGGCCTCCGCCACATGGTTGATGCTGTCGAGAAGCAGTTTGCCATGCCACTGTTTCTCCAACTGCTGGTTTTCTCCCGAATAGACCTGGTTCTTTCTTTCCTGGGCAATTTTATCCGAAGCCTTGTCCAAAACCTGCTTCAACTCCCCGTTGTCCAAAGGTTTTAACAAGTAGTCGAAAACTCCCAGACGGAAACCTGACTGGGCATAGGAAAACTTATCATATGCGGACAGTAAGATAAGAACCGGCTTCTCCGGCTCCAGGTTGATTTCCCTTGCCGCCTCCAGCCCGCTCATCCCTGGCATATTGATGTCCAGTATCACGATATCTGGTTTATGCTTTTTAACCTTTTCCACTGTTTCCGGCCCGCTCTCCGCCATGGCAATAAGCTCATATCCCCACTCTTTCCATGGAATTGTCCTCTCCATGGACTGCAGCGTCAGCCGGTTATCGTCCGCTATCAATACTTTTAACATCTGTCCGTCCTTTTCGTGTATGGGAGATTTAACCTCACAACCATCCCGTTTCCCGGTTCACTGTGCATCTCCAGTCCATATGCGCTCCCATAGAGAATATGTAGTCTCTTCTGGATGCTTCTGATTCCGATATGGGTCCTGTCCTCTCCTTCCGTCTGTCCCTCTTCCTCATTCAAAAGAGCGTCAATGACTTCCTGTTCGGCGCCTTTTCCATTATCGCACACCTCCAGGACAAGCCGTTCTTCTTTAATCCCCGCCGTGATGATAATGATGGCGTCATCCAATATCCCATCCAGCCCATGGATGATGGCGTTTTCCACAATAGGCTGCAAAATCAGTTTCGGCACCGGACTGTCCTCGATTTCCTCATCCACGGCAATATCCCATGTAATCCTGCCCCCTGCAACAATCTTTTGTAATTCCAGGTAATACCGGATATAAATCAGTTCCTGTTTCAACGCAATCTCCTGCTTGTCCCCACTCAAAGAAGCCCGCAGCAAATGACTGAGCATCCGTATCACCCTGACAATATCCTCCTGCCCGGAAAGTTTCGCCATCGCGCTGACCGATTCTAAGGTATTGTACAGAAAATGCGGATTCATCTGCGCAAGCAGGGCGTTATATTGCGCCTTCTCCACCAGCATACTGCTCACCACCATCTGCCTGGCATTCTCCTTAAGCTGCTCGTACATGGCGTCAAACTGCTCGCACAGATACGCCGTCTCGTCGTGGGAATGGGGGATAATCTTGGAAACCGGACCGCCTGCACTAATCTGCTTAAAATTGTTTGTAAGGGCCATCACATTCCACAAAAATCCCGCGGAAACCCTATATACAATATAAACCATAACTACAAAGATTATTGCTTCCACGGCAGTCAGCATCTTAAACAATTCAGAGATTTCCCCAAATGCCTCGCTCTTGGCAATCAACCCGATTAGCCGCCATTCTCCTTTACGCTGCTTGATGGAAGTCTCCACACTTAAATATCCATCCCACTCTCCGGCTTCCGCCGCCAGTGTTTGCGCCCTGACTCCCTCTCTGCTGTCATACAACAGTCTTCCATGTTCGTCATAAATAATGCTGTCGAAATTGTGTTCTCCCAGCAAAGACTGGAACAGGCTCCGGTCTATTGTCAAACAGATAATGCCTTTGTAATCCATATCAACCGGGTCAACATAAGACTTTATAATATAAATTTCCTCTGGCATATCCGGAAAGCTCCGCCATACGGTACTCCCTCTGCCCTGAAAAAGCTGCTCTCGTCCGTCCACGATTTCCCGGTATACCTGCTGCCTCTGGAAATCTTTTAACGTGACCGCGTCCTCCGGCCTGTAGTCATAGAAAAAACGGCACGTGTACTTGTCAAGGATAAAGATATTCCTGCAGTCGATTCCTCTAAAGTGCATCAATGTGGCAAGCCCCTTCATCTTCCGTTCCACACTGGCAGAAACAGTTTCGGACAAGGAAGCCTGGTAACTAAACACACCGCACCTCCCGATTTCACTCATCAGGTTCTCCTCGACACTTCCAATCAAATTCATAATATTGTCCGACAGAATCTCATTCGCATCTCCCATAGACGCGATTTCTTTCGCTTCAATATCTTGTTTGTAAATCTGGTATACTGTCAAATCAAAAAACACCGTCATAAGCAGGAGCAACAGGATAATACTGAAATTCATCTTGGCACGGATGCCCATAAAAAATCCCTTCCTCTTCCACTGCAAATTGTTTATCTTACGCCTGACGGAACCGTCCTGTCGTGTATTCCCTGTAGTTCAGGCGTTTCCACGGTCACTTCGCCTTTCACATAGTAATCCAGAAATTCCTGAATCACACTGTCCACCAGTCTTCCCCCTAAACCATGCACGCCGCCCGGCACCAAATACATATGCACAGGAACCCCTGCGGACTCTAGTGCATTTCGCAACGCTCTGGACTGGTCCGGGGAAACCGCCGGGTCAACAGAACCGTGAAGAATCAAAAAAGGCGGTTCCGTACCGTCTATATATGTGTCCGGGGAAGCTACGGCCGCCCTGCCGGCCAATGCCTTTCCGGTGCCTGTGACGCCCAAAAGCTGTGAAATTATCCTGTCTTCTCCCGTCTCCAACTCGGCGCATTGCCCGATTCTGCAAGGACCGCAAAATTCTACTACGGCCTGCACACTATAATCTTCCCCCGCTTTCTCCCAATCCTGGTTGCCTGCCGATACTCCTAACAAGGTGCACAGATGTCCGCCCGCGGAATCACCGGAAAGGATGATTTTTGAACCGTCATATCCGTATGTGTCGCCGTTTGCCTTGACGAAAACAAGAGCCTCCTTCAAATCAAGCATCTGCGCCGGAAATGCCGCTTCGTCGGAATAACGGTAATCCACGCTGCACACCGCATAGCCTCTTTTTAATTGGGGATACACAAGACACCATTTTCGGTTTAACTCCCGCCAGGCGCCTCCGTGAATCCATAAGATTATCGGTGGGTTTTCTATATCCTCAGGAATATAGAAATCCGCATACAGTTCATGCCCTTCTACTTTTTTAAAGGGTACGTCAAGATAAGTTTTCATAGCATTTTCCTCCATAAGTAATATTGGTTCCCCTTGTCCTGTAAAGCCAATCACAGGCCGTCCGAAAATCTACATCGGCTAAAACAGTTCATCCAGTAAAATATAGTACCGGATTTTGTCCCAGTCCGGCTCTATCCCCAATTCACGGAACAAAAGCAAATCGTCATAATGAAAATACGCTTGTCTTTTGTATTTTCCACTGTAATTTTGTGATATACTCCGGTAACAGATTGCAATATCACACCATTTGTCTGCTATCCCCGACCTGCCCAGGTCAATATAGCCGCTCACTTGCGTACCCATGCCAAACACATTCGGAAGGCAATAATCCCCATGGGACAACACAGGTTCCTCCTCCGGCATATTCGCATACAGCCAGTCCAACAACTGCGCCGGGCTGCCAAAGCCATTTTCCCCGAAAGTATCCGGTTCCACATTCTCTAAATCAACCAGCCCGTTTTCCACATTGTATGCCGCCTGCTTCAGTTTATACTTTAGCCTTTGGTCGCTGGGACAGTCCGATATATCCACAGCCCAAAGCCTTTTAAGTCCCCCGGCTAACAGTTGGCACTGCATGGCCGGGTTCTCCATATACCCATCGCCGCAAGCCATCTCCCCGACGCATTTACCCATCAACAAATATGACTTGCCATCCGATTTTTTATAGGCATATACCGCAGGCACCGGAAGCTTTCCCTGCAAATACCGGGTCATAAGATATTCGTTTTCGGACTCTTTGCTACAGTCCTGAATTTTCAATACCCGGTCTTCAAAAAGAAAAACGGATGAGCCGGACATGCCAATTTCATCCGTCGTATAACCACCTGCTAAAAGAAGACTGTCGATTCTCTCCTCTTCTATATTCCCTGTACCTTGTACCGTCATATTCCTTCCCTCTTGACTGCGTAGAATGTACTCTTAGGTCATTTAGAGTGCATCGATAACTCCCTGTAACCCCCGCTCTTCATATATTTTCTTATAGTATGCCACTTCATCGCGAATCAACTCATCGATGACCTGCATCCCAAGAAGCTCCACAGGCGCTTTATCGTCCGTCATAATATAGTTCCCGGTCTCATAGGACGCCAGACTGCCGGAGACCGCGCCCATCATTGACGCCAGGTTCTCATCCCCAATCTTCTTCCGCCGGCTTTCAAAGTTCTCCAACATCCGGGGGTTATCAGAGGCAAAAAGCTCCCGGTTGGTGGAGCCCTTTACGTCCACCGTATACACTTCCCCAAACACATTCCCAATGGTATCGGCAAGATGCTGGTTGATACTACCCTCACTGCTGCCGCGCATATTCATATTGACCACCATCACGCCGTCTTCCTCCAGATGGTCTTTTACCAGCGAAAAAAATTCTACGGAAGACATCTGGAAAGGAATCGTAATATCCTGGTAAGCGTCCACCATAATCACATCATACTTGCCCTCTATGGCATTCAGGTACGCCCTGCCATCATAAGTCGTCACCTGCACGTCCTCCGGCAGCTCAAAGTATTCCCGTGCAAGCCCCGTAATCTTCTCGTCAATCTCCACGCCTTCAATTTCCATGTCGCCGTAATAGCTCCTGCACTGGTGCGCATATGTCCCTGTCCCCATGCCCAAAATAAGGACATTACAGTCAGAGGGCTCCTCCTCCCCTGCCATCAAGGGCGCCGCCATCGCATAGTCGTAGTACATACCGGTCAGTCCTTCATTCTTCATCAGAATAGACTGTACGCCAAAAAGGACATTGGTAGATAATATGACGCTTCTGTCGCTTTCTTTTACCTGCAAATAATTGTAAATGGACTCTCCTTCGTAAGCCAAACCCGTCTCCCAGAACGCGAAGCTCCCGGAATTACCCAAAAAACAGCATCCTAAGAATGCCACCGACGCCGTAATGCTTTTTGTCATACCTTTCTTTCCGCTGATAAAATATGCCAGGGAAAGCGCCAGAAGAATCCCGGCAAAAATAAGAAACGTAATAGAAGTACCCACTGCCGGGATAGAGATAAAGGTGGGCACAAACGTGCCGATAATACTGCCGATGGTATTGAAGGCCCCAAGCGTCCCCACAGTCTTACCGCTGTCGGCCAGGCTGTCCACAGAATATTTGGCCAGAGAGGGCGTCACGGTTCCAAGAAGAAACAACGGAAACACGAAGATTACCATACACGCTGCAAATGCCGCCCAGATAAGGAAATTTGTGCTGACCGTAAAAATCAGAAGTGCGGATATGCCTAGAATGATATACTTCCCTACTACCGGAATCGCCCCAATCCATACCGCCGCAATCAAGATTCTCCCATAGAGCTTGTCCGGATTAGGATTCTTGTCCGCGCTGCGCCCGCCATAGATATTGCCAAGAGCCATGGCAATCATGATGGTCCCTATGATAATTGTCCACACAATCTGTGAAGAACTGAAATAAGGCGCCAGAAGCCTGCTGGCGCCCAATTCTACTGCCATTACCGACATACCTGCAAAAAATTCCGTCAGGTATAAGAATACTTTATTTTTCAAGATAGGTGTTGTGTTCATTTGCTGTCCTCTTTTTGTATATGAATGGTTTCCTTACGGTTATCTCATAGTATATATGATACATCCCATTTTTACAATCGTCTAAACGCTCCCTTTTACCACCAGAATCTTATCCCCCGCATTCACTTCCTCCGAAGTAAGCTCATTCACTTCCTTCAACTGTGCAATGGGCACATAGTATCTCTTGCCGATATCCCACAACGTATCACCCTGCCCCACAATATAAATCACCATTCCCGGAAGCTCGCTCAGTTTATTCAAATCTAAGTCCTCAACCTTGATATCCGTAATCAGGTTGCTTTTCTGCACCGCAAACACAATTACCTTAAACTGTAGCGCTGCTTTCACATCAAGCTCCGCCCCGTCTAACATCGTTACGGTTAGCTGCTCGATGCTGTAGTGCAGTTTAAAGATACTGGTAGGCGTAATATTTTCCGCTTCAATCACATACTGGAAAGGGAGCACATTCTTGGTAGAATAAATGGATTTGGAACCGTTGCTGCACAGATACAGTGTGGTCACCACCACTGTTCCCGTAATGGCAATCCCGTTCTCCACGATTGCCTGTTCCTCAATCTGGATGTCTCCTTCGGAATGTATCAACTGATACATAGGCATCTGTCCATTTTGTATTTTCGCATGTTCCGCAATTTTACACTTGCCGCTGCCGCTTAACAGAAGGCTCTTAAGCTGCACCTCCGTCGTCAGCGCTTCGATTTCCTTATCCACACCGTAGATATCTGACAGTACTTCCATATTCTCTTCTTCGTAAAGATGAATCTCCAAGTCAAGCACAGGCTCTACACAAAAAACCCGCTCTTCGCCGTCGAAATCCTGACGTACTTCCACATTACACTGTCCCAGGCTGTAGCGGATATCCGGAATCATGTTTTCCCTGCATCCATGGCACTCGATAATCCCGCTGAAGGGCACCGTATTCTCATACCACAATGTCCTGTCATTGTCCCCCTCCCCTTCATACAAGAAGAAGGCTTTCATCTCACCCTGGATGGATATTTTCTCTTCCAGTGCCTTAAATTCCACATGGTCAAACGTAATATGGTGCCATATAGTCTGGAATACATTGGGGAGATTTCCCGTCAGCTCCATCTCTTCTTTCAGACGGAAAATATCCTTCTTCTGCAACACAAGCTGCACCACCGGATAGACCCTTTTACGGTATTCCACCGGTTCGTCATGATAGAGGTCCACCGCTGTGTCCTGCTCCATATGCTCTTCCAACTCCAGCCCGAAGCTCACTACCGCCTGGACACTGAGCTTGCGGGAGTTAATCAGTCCCACCGTCAAATCCTCTATTGTCCAGTCTGTCAGTATAATATCCCCGCCTGACACCCCTTCCATATTGACCCGTTCCTCAAATGGAATAACTGCCTCCATGCTGGCGCAGGTTCCCTCCATATCTGTCAGATACAAAATGGACACGACCAGCCTGCCCCGCAGATTCACCACATTCTCTCCGGCGCGTATTTCCTCCATAATGATTTCACCCTTACTGTTTAAAAGATAACTGGCATCGGGTTTGTTATCTGAAATATTCACGTCTTCTTCCAACACAGTCTGCGTCCCCGCCCTGCTGCTAATCCGGTCCATATGTATCTTCTTCTTTACTAATTCCACAAAAATAAACCTCCATGCGTATACTTAGTATAAGTGTATGCCGCATGAAGGCCGTATATGAAAGTAATTTTTTTTGATACTCACGTTCATAAGATTGGCTAATACTGTTTATCAGTCCTCCACCGCCCCAATCAGCTCCGTCACATTTTCAATTCCGTGCTTCTTCATGTAGGCTTCTATTCCTTCCACAATCTCCACCGTAGCGTAAGGATTTACGAAGTTCATCGCTCCCACTGCCACCGCACTTGCCCCGGCAAGCAAAAACTCCACTGCATCTTCCGCATCCGCTATGCCGCCCATCCCGATAACCGGAATCTTCACCGCATGGGACGCCTGGTATACCATACGCACGGCCACCGGCTTAATGGCAGGGCCGGAAAGTCCGCCTGTCTTATTGGCGAGCGCAAACTTTCTCCTATGGATATCAATCTTCATGCCTGTAATCGTATTTATCATAGACAGCGCATCCGCCCCCGCCGCCTCTGCCGCCTTAGCCATCTCCGTAATATCCGTCACATTAGGGCTTAGCTTCATGATAATGGGCTGTTTCGCTTTGCGTTTAATCTGGGAAGTAATATCATACAAGCTGTCCGCCTTCTGGCCAAAAGCAATTGCTCCTTCCTTCACATTGGGACAGGACACATTGATTTCCAGCAAGTCAACCGGCTCTTCCCCGAGCCGTTCCACCACTTCCAGATAATCTTCTACTGTCTTGCCACATACGTTGACGATAATTTTCGTATCATATTTCCGTAAAAAAGGAATATCACGCTCGATTAAGACATCGACGCCAGGATTCTGCAAACCTATCGCATTTAGCATACCGCCGTAAGTCTCCGCCACCCGCGGCGTAGGATTCCCGGGCCATGGCACATTCGCCACCCCTTTCGTCACCACCGCACCAAGCCTGCTCAAATCAACAAAGTCACTGTATTCCATGCCGGAGCCGAAAGTCCCTGACGCCGTCATAACCGGATTGTTCAATACTACTCCTGCAATTTCCACCTTTGTATTCATCAGATTTCCACCTCTTTTGCTTCAAATACGGGGCCGTCGGTACAGATACGCGCATTGTTCACATGGGAATGGCGCTCGATTTCCTTCGTCCTGCACACACACCCCAGGCAGGCGCCCACGCCGCATGCCATCCGTTCTTCCAGGGAAATATAAGCATCTATGCCTTGCTCTTTGGCATACTGCTTCACGGCGCGTAACATCGGCATCGGCCCGCATGCCATAATCAAGTCGGCCTGAAGGTCATTGACTTTGATGATATCCATCACATTGCCCTGTACCCCCACGCTGCCATCTTCCGTAGCAATATAAACCTGCCCATATTCCCCTAAGTCATCCTGCAAAAAAAGGTCCTGGTTTCGGTATCCCAGGAGAATATGCTTCTCCCCGTCCAGTTCTTTGGCAAGCTGTAACATGGGCGGTATGCCGATACCGCCACCCATAAGGAATACATTTTTTCCTTTGGCTGTCTCCACCGGGAATCCGTTGCCCAATATCCCCAGAATATCCAGCGTATCGCCTGTACCGTAAGCGGAAAATTCTGCCGTTCCCTTGCCTGCAATACGGTATACAAGGCGAAGCCTGGACTGTCCCCTGTCAACTTCACAGATACTGATTGGCCTGGGAAGCAGGGTTGCCGCATTGTGAGGATACACCGCAACAAACTGCCCCCCATGGGCATCCTCTGCCAACTCCGTTTCAAGCCACAAGTCATAGACCTGTTCCGCAATCTTTTTTTGTGACACTACTGTTGCCTTAACCTTTTTCTTGTGAACCGTTTCCTTATCCATCTTTATAACTATACCCCTTTCTCAACACGCGAATTTGTGCGCTCAGGCACAAATTTACGGTTGAAAGAATGCAATTTCTTGAACCTTTTTCCCATTCCGAAACATTTTACACTGCCCATCACACCGCTACAACCAGTTTTCATCTATACACTTCTTTAATCCGCAAAACAGCTCATAGAACCGCTCCTTCGTCTGCCTGATAATGTCAAGAGCAACATCCCTGTTATATGCATGGGCTACATTATTTCTCGCTGTCAAAGCTATAAGCCATGTTTCTTCATCCATAATCATATTTGCCTGATATGCCGTTTTAATAATAAACCTGGGTGAACCGGTTGCCGCATCCTCAAACCCATGCTTACTCAGAATTTCTTTCATCATCTTCCATGACTGCACAAAGCAAATCTCATATAACCCCACAAGCCCCGTCATCGTTACATTATCATAAGGTTCCTGATACAAGTAGATATCCTTCAAATTATTCAAAGCAGCACAGAAATTGTCATACTTTCTCATAGATAGTTCTTCCCTCTGTTTCTATTGAATACCTTAACTCTTCCTGCACGCTTCCGTCAAGATTCACGAAATCATACTTTAATAGCGTATCAGTCTCTTCGTCCACATCCAATGCAAACCTGGCAAAATCACCGCCGCTGACTGCCAAATCAATATCGCTGACTCTGTGATAATCGCCGCGCGCCCTGGAACCAAACAAGATGACTCTGTCTATATTATATTTCCGTGCCAATTCACAAATTTCCTCTATGACAATAGGCCTTATCCCTGTTTCTTCCATATGTTTAGCTGTCATTTCCGCTGCTCCCACTCACCCGATTCTCCATAATTTCAATGGATAAGCAGATGTACAACACCCCTCATCCGCTGAGGGTACTGACAATATATTACCCCGGGCGGCCAGGCAAAGTCAAGAAGAAGCAGGCTACGCCCGTTTGGTGCAAATCCATTAAGGCACCTTCCAAAATATGGACGATGCCTTAAGATGATTTCCTATTTATTCTTCTCCACGGTACACCACCTTACCGCCGCAGACTGTATAACCGATTACCCCTGGCATTCTCTCACCGACAAAAGGAGAATTGACAGATTTAGAGGCAAACGTATCTACCACCCATTCACGCTCCGGGTCAAACACTACCAAATCCCCAGGCCCGCCTTCCGCCACGTACCCTGCATCAAGTCCATACAGCCTCGCCGGTGCCAGGCTCATCTTCCCAATCAGCTCCGGCATAGACAGATAACCTTTCTTCACCAATTCGCGGATGCCTAACGCCAGAGAAGTCTCCAGGCCAATGATGCCGCTGGGCGCCTCCGTCAGCGGTTTTGCTTTCTCCTGCACACTGTGGGGCGCATGGTCGGTGGCAATCATATCGATGGTGCCGTCCCTAAGCCCTTCTATCACCGCAAGGCGGTCTGCCTCCTCCCGCAGCGGCGGATTCATCTTGGCCAATGTGCCGTGTTCAATGACCGCATCTTCCGTCAGCGTGAAGTGATGGGGCGCCGCCTCCGCGTATATATGCCTGCTTCGCCGTTTCGCCTGCCGCACCAGTTCCACCGCCTCTTTCGTGCTGATATGCTGGATGGACAAATCCGCTTGTTCCTCCGCCGCAATCCGCAAATCCCTCTCCACCATGGAAATTTCCGCTTCCCGCGGTGAACCGCCGATGCCGTAATGTCTCGACGCCTTACCTGCATTCACCCCGTTATTGACAATAAACGCAGGATTCTCCTCATGCAGGCTCACAGGTTTCCCACACCGGGCCGCGCGCCTAAGAGCCTCCCGCAGAAGTCCTTCGTCCATCAAAGGTATCCCGTCATCCGTAAACCCTGCAGCCCCCATCCGGCTCAAGCCTTCCATGTCCGTCAGTTCCTTGCCCTGAAGCCCCTTCGTCACATTGGCACATGTATAAACATGAATATCAGTCTCCTTACCCTTATCCAGTACATAAGAAAGCGTCTCGGGATTATCCACCGCAGGGTTTGTGTTCGCCATCAGCACCACGGACGTAAAACCGCCCCGTGCCGCCGCCCCCGCGCCCGTGTGAATATCTTCCTTATGGGTAAATCCCGGGTCTCTGAAATGTACATGCACATCCACCAAACCCGGTGCAATGTATTGACCTTTTAAGTCAATTATTTCTGTCCTTTCCCCGTCGAACCCCTCTCCGGCCCCCTCTGCCTCAATACCCTCTCCCTGCGGCAGTATACGAAATATTTTATCTCCCTTTATGATAATGTCTCTGTACCCCTCCGTCCCGGACGCCGGGTCAATCAGATATCCGTTCTTTAAATATAACATTTTATCCCGTCCCCTCTTGTACCAAACTCCATATATACAATACCGCTTAAACAAAAAACGATAAAGCCCCGTGGAGAATGCCCGTATTTTGGGCATTCTCTGGCGTGAGAAAAGTCTGCATAGCAGACTTAGAACTTCTTCGCGAAGCAGCCTTTGCTGCGAGTGATTAAAAGTTCTTCTCACGCTATTATCAGTCAAAAACCACAGGTTTGTCAACAAACTCTGTCTTGATGACTATGTAAGGGTAACTTTCCACAGGCTTGCCCTTTTCTTCCGGCGCCGGACCAATCAGATTTGTATCTACATAAACAGCATTGGACGTCTCATATAAATCATTCACGGCTATGCTATATCCGCCTGTTTGCTGCGTACCATATCCGACACAAATATAAAGAAACCCCTTGTCCTCAAAAGTCATTTTAAATGCTTCTTTCTTTTTCTGTTCAATCATATTAAACAGCTCTTCCGGTAAGTTATCCTCCGCAATCACCGTACATTCCAGGTCCTTGATTTTCTCCATCGTGTCCTGTTTCTTCCCACATGCAAACACGGCCATGCACATTAAACAAATCAAGCATACACTCATAAATCTTTTTTGGTACTCATATAATCTGCCCATAAGTCTCCCACTCCGGCAATAAACTCTTATTACTTAATTTATTACAAAATACCAAAGTCTATTCCTACTACAATAAATTGTAACTATTTTATTATAGATATACTTTTCCTCCTCTATGTCTATTGATTAATGCGGCAACAACCTATATAATAAATAAGAAGTCTTGTGTTTTTCTAAAAACTATGGGGATTCCTTTTCCAATCAACTTCCGTAAACAATTAGAACAGGATGGTTATGTGACATGATACGTTTTACTTGCATTGCGCTTTTTGTCGTGATATTCCTTATTGTGAGCCTGCCGATTCAGCTCGTGGAATATTTCATTGGTAAATCCAATCCGGAACTTAGAGACCGCAGTTCACTGGCAATCGTCAATTGGGCGTTCCGTGTCGTTTTATTTATGGCAGGCACTTCCGTGACCGTACTCGGAGAAGAAAATATCCCAAAAGACGAAGCGGTACTATATGTAGGAAATCACAGAAGCTATTTCGATATCCTCTTAACCTACATCCGCGTGCCTGGGCCAACCGGTTATATGGCAAAAGTTGAGATGCTGCGTTACCCTTCTCTTTGTACATGGATGAGATATCTTCATTGCATCTTCTTAGACAGAACCGATATCAAGGCCGGGATGAAATCCATCTTAAACGCCATCGACAAAATTAAATCAGGCATTTCCATCTGTATTTTCCCGGAAGGAACCCGCAACAAGACGAGCGAAATACTCCTGGAGTTCCATGACGGCAGCTTTAAGATTGCCGAAAAATCCGGCTGCCCGGTTGTGCCCATCAGTATCAATAACGCAGGAGCCATTTTTGAAGACCATCTTCCAAGGATTAAAAAGGCACATGTTGTCATCGAATACGGCAAGCCTATCTATGTAAAAAATTTAAGCAAAGAAGAAAGGCGCCGCATCAGCCCTATGGTTCAGGAAATCATTAAAAATAACTATATAAAAAACAAAGACCTTGTATAACGTCCGGCATTTCTGTGCTACTCCAGGCAGGTGCAGAAGACAGCGATGAAGCAATACCAAACTACAGCATAAAAAAGGAGCGCTCTATGGCTACATTAACCGACATTGCCGTCGCCTGCGGTGTATCTAAAGCCACAGTATCGAGAGTATTAAATAACGATTCTGATTTTTCCGTTTCTCCACAGACAAGAAACGACATCCTTTCTGCCGCAGCTTCTATGAACTATGATACAGACAGGCAGCTCCGCTCCAAAAAAAACAAACTTATAACCGCCTCTCCCAAAAATACCGGTAAAACCACTCTAAAAATTGGCATCCTCTCACATGATTTAAGTGAAATTCCGACATGTGACGATTACTATAACCTGATTTTTTCCAATATTGTTTCAACCTTGAATAATCCGTCACTCCCCTTTCACTTTGAATTCCGTCATTCCTTCCATGACTCCTATGAAGAACTGGAAGGGTTGGACGGTTTAATTGTTTTGGGAAAGTTACACTTAGACCCTTGCCATCCCGTCATATCTTCCATTAAGTATAAACTGGCCGTAGATTATAAAGCGCCGGACAATCTGTTTGATTCTGTCCGGGTAAATTTCTACGACGTAGTGAATACTGCCATATCCTATTTCCATTCCCAGGGGCTTTATGACATCGGTTATATCGGAGCTTATGACTATATCTCGGATTTTAGTACCGGGAAAATAAAAAAGCAATTAGAATACCGCCACAAGGCTTTTATCAATTACTGTCTGCATAACCAGATTGAGCCGGAAAAGAAAATCTGGATTGCCGACTCTTTCTCCTCCGAAGACGGATACCGTATAGTCAAGTCCATTATTGCAAAAGGACAGCTTCCTTCTGCGATATTGTTTGCCTCGGACGACTTGGCTCTTGGAGCCTATAAGGCTTTTCAGGAACATCATATCGACATCGGCAAAGATGTCTCTGTCATCGGTATCGACGACCTGTATTTTACAAGCTTTTTAAGCCCGCCGCTGACTACCGTTTCCTTAAATATACCGTTAATAGGCACTATCGTGGCCGATACGCTCCTGTCACAGATTCAAGGGCGTACCTATCCCCTGACCATACACACACCCATCCGCCTGGTCGAGCGCAAAAGCTGCAGGCTCCTGTCCGGCAAAGAAACCCAAAACCATACAACGACGGATACTCCTGTACGCTGACAAAACCTCAATAAACAAAAAAACGCGGAGGCGATTTACACGTCCCCGCGTTCTGCTATTCTGATATGCTTCTTACTCCGATGTCAATTCTTCATACCCGTAACCGCTATACCCTGGATAATCTGTTTCTGGAAGAACATATACACTACAAGCACAGGCAGAATCGAAATAACCGTTCCCGCCATGAGCAGCGGATAATCCGTCGCGTAAGTTCCCTTAAAGAAATTTAATAACAACGGTACCGTGAAGCTCTCCGTCTTATTCAGGAAAATAAGAGGATACAGGAAGTTATTCCACTGTCCTAAGAATACAAAAATTCCGAATGCCGCCAAGGAGGGCTTTACAAGCGGCAGAACAATCTTAAAGAATATGGAAGGCACACGCGCCCCGTCAATGATTGCCGCTTCCTCAAGCTCATTTGGAAGGGCCGCAATAAACTGCCTCATCAGGAAAACGCCGAATGCGTTAAATAGCGCCGCCGGAAGAATCAAAGACATATGCGTCCCCAGAAGCCCTAAGTTCCTCATGATAATAAAAAGCGGTATCATCGTTACCTGTGAAGGTATCATCATTGTGGCTAAGAATAACAAAAATATTACATTATGCCCTCTGAATTTCAGTTTTGCGAAAGCATATCCCGCCATGGATGCCGTCAAAAGCTGAATGACCACCACCACTGCCGCAATATAGAAACTGTTAAAATAAGCCCTTCCGAAAGGCAGCGCCTGCAAAGATTCCGGATAATTCTCCCACACAAAGGGGTCGGGAAGAATCTTTGGCGGAATTGCAAAAGTCTGGCCCATATTTTTCAGGGAACTTAAGACTGTCCATAAGAACGGAAGCACCATCACCACCGCCCCCAGACTTAAGGCAACATATAAAAGCACTTTACTTACGCTTATTTTCTTACTGTTCATAATTCACCCACCTCTTCGAACCATACATCTGAATCAATGTAATAATCAGAATAATAACAAACAACATCATGGAAGCCGCACACGCCCTGCCCATCTTAAAGTCTACGAAAGCATTCTGGTAAATATGGTACACTAATGTATAACTTGCCTTCACAGGCCCTCCTTTAGTCATGACAAACGCCTGGTCAAACACCTGGAAAGAACTGATAATTGTCGTAATCAACACAAAGAACAGCGTTGGGGAAAGCATTGGAATCGTGATGTTCCAGAAAGTCCTCCACTTGTTGGCCCCATCTATCTGGGCTGCCTCATAATACACTTCCGGTACATTCTGAAGTCCGGCAAGCAGAAGCACCATATTGTACCCCACATTCCACCACACCGAAACGATTACAATGGAAACCAAGACCATCTTAGGGTCTGTCAGCCATTTCGGCCCTTCAATGCCGATAGCAGCTAACGCAGAGTTAATCAGCCCGAAATCCCCATTAAAAATCCATGTCCAGATGACGCCTACCGACACGGAGCCCGTGACCACCGGCATAAAATAAAACAATCTGTATAAAGTCTTTCCTTTAATCTTCTGTACCGCCAACGCCAATACCAACGCTAACACCATATCAACCGGAATAAACATCAGCGAATACACAACCGTATTCCCCAGCGATTTCGTAAAATCGGAATCCCCAAGTTGATGAATATAGTTTTGTACACCCACAAATTCCATTGCAGGCGCAATTCCGTCCCATGAATTGAAACTGATAATAAAGCTCATAAAAAGAGGTATCACCGCAAAAGTAACCAGACCGATTAACTGCGGCGCGACAAATACCCATCCCCACATCCTACGTTTTTTTTGCATCCTTTTCCTCCTCACTTTCCTGTGGAAAAAACGAGCATAGCTCGTTTGCGAGTTCACAAGTATTCCTACGGAAAACTTGTCGCGAACTCGAATAGTCCGAGAACTTTCCTATAAGTTGAGAAAACGAGCACAGCTCGTTTGCGAGTTCATAAGTATTCCTGCGGAAAACTTGTCGCGGATTCGAATAATCCGAGAACTTTCCTATAAGTTGAGAAAGGGGCTTGCTGCCCCTTTTCCCTTACACGGTATTTTTTTACTGATTCTCAGCAATAATTTCCGCACCTTTCTCTTCTGCTTTTGCCAAAACTTCACTTACATCGGCTCCGCTGACATAGGCTTCTTCAAAAATAGATTTGGTTGCATCGGCAAATCCGGGATACAGCGCGTCCTTTACCTCTGCATCGCCCATGGTCCAGCCTGTAGCGCGCACATTTAAAATATGCTCCACGTGCAAAGGCACCTGGGAATCGGTCATCAGACTGTCCAGTGTCTTCACGGAAGGCACCGAAGTTCCTACGCCTTCAATTCTTGCCTGCTGTCCTTGTGTACCACAGTAGAAAGACACAAATTCCATAGCCTCCTCGATATGCTCGGAATTGGTATTGACACTCAGATAACCACAACATACCTGCGCCGGGGAATACTGTGTGCCGTCCTTAGACGGATAAGGAATGTAATCAAAGTCAATTCCCTCATTATAGAAAGTCTTTGTCAGCCAACGGCCTGCTGCGATAAATCCTGTCTGTCCTGACATAAACATGGCATCCTCGCCCTGCCCGTCCGGCAATGTTCCACCGTATACAAACCTGCCATCCTTCAAACCATCGCAAATATACTGTAAGGACTCTTTTGCCTTATCGTCAAATTTGTAGGTCTCTCCGTTCCAAACCGTACCGCCGTTAGCGAATACCCAGTTGTAAAGCCTGATATTATCGCCGCCCTGAATCATGCCGCTCTTGCCGTTATCCTTCAGGGTATTACAAATCTTATCGAAGTTTTCCCAGTTCCACTCCCCTTTTTCAAATAATTCCTGAGGGTCGTCACATCCTAAGTCACTTAACATTTTGGGTGAATAGTACAAAACCATAGGGTTACAGTCTACAGACAACCCATAAACACCGTCGTCTGTCCTGGAAGCTCCCCATACGCTGTCGTCGAAGTCGGATTCCTTTATGTAAGAAGCGTCTGACGCAAGAAAGTCTCTTAGATTTGCTACTGTGCCGTTCTTGACCAATTGGCTGATAACAAGGTCCTCCACAAATATAACATCCGCTGCCGTTCCACCTGCAAGCTGTGTAATCAACTGTTGGCTGTATCCATCTGAAGGAGATGCCTCAAAAGTAACATGTATTCTGTCCTGTGACTCGTTGAAAGCGTCTACCGCCTGTTGGTAAACTTTAATTTCATCCGCATTTCCTCTGGAAGTATAAACAATTTCTACCTTCTCACCATCACTCTTTGCCGACTCCCCTTCCTGGCCGGCTTCTTCGGTTTCTGTCGTAGCAGGCGCTTCGTTTACCGTAGCCTCATCAGAATCTGCCGACGAACCGACGCTGTCCTGATTTCCCCCGCCACAACCGCTAAGTACTGTCATCGCTGCCAGAATACCCGCCATTGCATAAACTACTTTTCTTTTCATGTTTATATGTTCTCCTTTCTTTTAGTAAACATATTCCGTTTATCAAATAAACTTCCTTATGTTTTGTAAACTTAATATAACACCATTTAGTGGCAATGTCAACAATATTGTTCTTATTTTTTCATTTTATTTGCTATTTTCGACTAAAATTATGTTGATTTTTTTATTTTTATGTGATAGTTTAGTAAATAAATAGTTAAAAAGGAGAAGTGCATATGAACAAATTCACAATAACCCATCAAGTAAACAAACTAAACTTATATTGTACAACCCATACAACCTGTACAGATTTAACAGAACATCATTACGAACTTGCACACGATGAATCCGTATGTTCCCAAATCACCACCGTCCCTCAAATGCCTGTGGCAGATATCCCCTGTATCTGTCTGCACATTACGGCGCCGGCTATTGGTTTTGCAGGTATATGGAAACCCGACTCTGGTTTTTGCAAGAATCTTACCGGGGACTGGTCGCTTCCTCAACATGTCAATTTAAGCCACTCTGCTCCTGTCATTTCTTTTTTCGATTACAGCGGACAGAATTGCTTTACCGTGGCCTTTAGCGAAGCGAACAGAGATATGTCATACGTTGCCGGAATACATGAGGAAACCGGAGAAATTCATATAGACCTGGTTCTAACCGTGCCACAAACAATGGATGGCTGTCATTTTACCTGTCGGGTTGACTGCCGCAGCCTCCCCTTTCACACGTCCATCAAGGAAGTTTCCCAGTGGTGGGACACACTGCTTCCCGACAAGCCCATGCCTGTGCCTGAATGTGCCAGGCTGCCCATGTACTCCACATGGTATTCCTACCACCAGGATATGACCGACGAATCTTTATATAACGAATACAGACAGGCAGCAAAAATGGGGATGCGCACAGTTATTATAGACGACGGTTGGCAGACGACAGACAACGGCCGGGGTTACGGATTCTGCGGTGACTGGGAACCGGCAGCCCTTAAATTCCCGGATTTTCGCTCCCATGTGGAAAAAATACACGCACTGGGCATGAAATGCCTTATCTGGTACAGCGTACCTTTCGTGGGGGAATATTCCGGCATATGGACGCGTTTTAAAAATATGCTGCTCAGTTTTGACGCTACGCTTCACGCCGGCGTTCTGGACCCCAGGTACCCTGAGGTGCGCGAATACTTGATTTCTACTTACGAAAATGCAGTTTTACAATGGAATTTAGACGGACTTAAGTTAGATTTTATCGACTCTTTCCGGAGCCCGGAAGAACTGCGTCCGGAAACCGGCTGTACTTCCTGCAGCTCTCCGGTTTCAGATACGTCCCTCTTTTCCGATACGCCCTTACCTTGCGCCAAAAAGGATTTCCAGGAAGTACAGGACGCCGTCTACTGCCTGATGATTGGGATTTATAACCGCTTAAAGAATATCAGAGAGGATTTGCTTATAGAATTTCGTCAAACATACATCGGCCCGCAAATGCGCAGATTCGGTAATATCTTTCGGGTAGGAGACTGTCCGCTTTCAGGTATCACCAACCGGGTGGGCATAACGGATTTAAAACTTACCAGCGGCGATACCGCCGTTCACTCGGATATGCTGATGTGGCACGAAAAAGAAACACCGGAGAATATCGCAGTTCAACTTATCAACTGTATATTTGCCACCCTACAGATTTCGGTAAAAATAAATACATTATCCCCGGAGCAAAAAAAGGTACTGGAACATTACCTGGATTTCTCCATACGGTACAAAGAAGTCCTGCAGCAAGGCGACTTTGTTCCCCAAAGTCCACTGGCATCATACCCGGTTATCTCTTCCAGGCGGAAGAACGTATGCATTCTTGCAGTCTATGACAGCAATTGCATCGCCAACCTTCCACAAGACGGAAATATAGACGAATATTGGATTTTAAACGGCTGCCTTAGTTCATCCCTTGTACTGTCCCTTGAGGATGAGTCTCCTTACGCCACATCCGTCCAAAACTGCATGGGAGAGTGCGTCTGCCAGGAGGAATCCGTTTTCTCCGGCATCTGCACACTACCCGTACCCTCAGGCGGAGCCATATTGCTTAAAAAAGTTCATCCGCCCCGTGAATAGACTATACCAAATATGAGATTTTCTTAATATTCCGAGTAATCTCCAGTAATTTCGGGGCATGGACGCCCCGAAAAGCCCGATGTTCGCCCGGATGGCGAATAGCGGGCGGTTACGTCCGTTTCCATAAATTTCACTGGAATATTTTAGAAAATCCATACGACAAAGACAGACATGAGAGAGCATTTTATGCAAGTTGCTCCTGCAACTTATAAAATGCACCTTTTGACACTCCAATCCTATAACATAAAAAGGAAAGCGGCCACGTAGATGTCTCTTAAAACATCCGCACAGCCGCCTTTTCCTGTTTTTACCTTGTTCAAATCCACATCTTGGAACGGGCCTGTCCCCGAATCACTCTTTATCTTTCACGATATAAAGTTCCTCCATAACCGAACTCATCATCAATACAAGTTCCGCATTCAACTCAACCTGCTTCATGACACCATACTTCTCATCAATCTCTTTGTAGTTGCGGGTTCCCACCTCATCCAGATAACAAATAGACTGATAATTTCTCCCCAGCATATAATGTAAATGGTTCTGCAGGACAGTGGCATACTCGTGATTGGTAATGATATGGTCCACCACAGCAAGCCGGGTGACATCCCTCAAAAGCAGTGCGCTCCCGTTTTGTCTCTCATCCATGACCACAAGAAGCTTCGAGTTCTTGGAGGAATAAGAAATCTGTTCCCCTTCCAACATCAATACCTTGATAACGCTTTCGCATAATTCCACATCCACTCTTTGCTTCGTATTTAAATATGTCACGCACCCCCAGAACTCGAAATCATTGTCCATGTCTTTCACCGGGTTCTGGGTCAGATATTCTCTCACCACATTATGGTAACCATATCCCCCGGTAGCACGGTAAAGTTCCGTAGATGCATAGAAATATTCTTCCGGCGCCACATCCGCCAAATACTGTCCGGCGTAACGGTACGCCCTGTCCGCAGCCTGCAGACACTTGGTCGCAAATTCCCTGTCATATCCCTGGTACAAATAGCTGAATTTTGCCAGTGCCGCCGCAAACTGAATCGTGGCATCCATCGTGATTCCGTCGATATAAAGTAGGTATCCCAGGGTGGAGTTGTCTACACTTCCCACCGCACTGTATACCGCGCCGCTCTTGGCATCCTGCATTTTCAAAAGCCAGTCTATCTCATATTTCACTTCATCCAGTATATCCGGTATGCCGTTGCCGCTCTCCGGTATGCCTACCTCATCATCAAACACTTCCGGATACAGTTCATATGCCAACAGCAAATGGTTCACGGTACGGCATCCGGTTCCCACGTCGCGGTTGGACATCTCATCCACATGCCATCCGCCCGACACATCCAGTTTCACCGATGCGGAATCTTTCATCTGCGCCTCTTTGGAATGGCAGGCATTGTGCGCCGCATCCCCCGCCAGTTCACTGGACAACGTCAAGCCGCAACGGTTATAATAGTACTGTTTAAGCGCCGCATCAAACAGACTGCCGTACGGATTCTGCGCAATTTCAAAAGAGTAAGACTGGCCGATTACTGCGGCTTCAATATAATATGTACCGGGTGTCCTGAAGGATGTGAAATCCCCGTAGCTAATCATCTCACCCGCTTCCTTATCAAACCCTTTGCGTATAATCTTGCCTGTGTATACCCTCTGTCCGCTGTCCACATCCCGAATCATGAACATGTCCGGAAGTAATTCTCCCTTAAAAACAGCAATTTTATTGCCACTCTGCGCATATCCAAGCTGGTCCACCAGTATACTCGGGAGACTTTCAGGCACTTCATAATCAAATTCCGGAGTCAACCCAAGCGACGTAATCCCGCCACCGTCACTTTGCGTTTTCCTCTCAAACGACCAATCCGACATAAAAATGCAGCTTATCAGCAGGATTATAGAAACCGCTATACAGATTATTCCTTTGTAATATTTATTTTTCATTGTTACGATAACTCTTTCCTTTGTAATTCCGTCATACGCTAAACATTTACTATCTTACCACAAAAGTCCGCATTGTTCATCATAATATGCGATTTTTCCTTCAATTACCGTACACAAAGTCTTGGTAAATACTTCCATGGGATTGCCATCAAAGATTGCAATATCCCCGTCCTTGCCCACTGCAAGGCTGCCTACTCTGTCATCCACTCCACATATTTTGGCCGCACTTAGCGTGATAGCGCAAAATCCGTCTTCCATGGACATGCCTTCCTTAACAGCCAGTCCGGCACATATCGGGAGAAACTGTATCTTAGAGACAGGATGGTCCGTCGTAACGGCTGTCAAGATGCCGTTTCCGCTAAGAAGTCCCGCCGTCTTAAACGCCATATTCCGCACCTCAATCTTATTACGGCTGGCCATGTCCGGCCCTACAATCGCCGGAAAACCCGCTTCCTGCAGTTCTTCTATGATTAAATGTCCTTCACTGCAATGGTCGAGCGTCATCTTAATCCCAAATTCCTTGGCAATACGCACGGCAGTGAGAATATCGTCTGCCCTGTGGGCATGTGCTTTGAGCGGAATCTCACGGCGCAGAACGGGCAGCCAACATTCATAGCGAAAATCCCGTTCCGTATCCGGATTCTCTCTAACTTTTTTCTCATATTCCTTCGCTTTGTATAACTCTTCTCTAAGCTGCGCCGCAATTGACATTCGCGTGACAGGTGAGACGCCTTGTCCGGAATAGTTCACTTTCGGGTTCTCTCCAAACGCTACTTTCATGGCCGCCGGCGCTTTGACAATCATCTGGTCTACACATCTGCCATGGGTTTTTAAGAATGCAAACTGCCCGCCCACTACATTTGAACTTCCCGGGCCAATCATCGCCGAAGTAATCCCTGCTTTTAATGCATCGTGAAATGCATCGTCCATCGGATTGATGGCATCGATGGCACGCAGCCACGGCGTGACTGCAGCTACATTTTCGTTGCAGTCATCGCCCTCCATCCCTTTCTTCTCCTCTGTAATACCCATATGGCAATGTGCCTCGATAATGCCTGGCATGACCAGATTGCCTTTTGCATTGATTACCTGCACTTCGCTTCCTGCATGCAACGTCTCCAAAGCACATTCCTTCATATCTCCGATGGCCGTGATTTTACCATGCTCAACCTGAACGTAGCCGTCCTTGTAATCCCGCTCTTCCATCGTCTTAATATTACCATGAATAATGACTAACATACCTGTCTCCCCGCCAAATTCCTTGTTTTATACAATAAATCATATCATTAGTTAAGCTGCCCCATAGGATTGACAGGTTCTCCGTCTTTTGTCAGCTTGAAATATACATTCGTCCCTTCTAAGCTAAAATACTTGGTCGGGGAAGCCACGGTTCCGATTCCGTCGCCGACACTTACATAACTGCCTTCTGAGACCGTGATGTTCTCCAACTGTCCATAAGTCAGCTCATAGCCATTGCCCAGGTCCATCACCACCATATTTCCGATAATCGGGTCATACCCTACGGTAGTTACACGCCCGTTGGCTGCCGCAGCTATATTGGAGCCTTGTGTGGCTGCAATTACAATTGCCGGATTATATTTATACTGCTGCAATGTGGGAAAATAAATTGTTTTATCCATGCTGTAATTAATTAAGACATCCCCAACAATCGGCCATACCAGGCCGTCTTCTTCTTTAAAATCAAGGGTCGGCTGTACTGTCGTAGAGATGGCTTCCGCAGTCTGTGTCTCTTCAATTCCCTGTGCGGTATCCACAGTCTCATCAAACATGCCTTCCTCTTCTTCGTCCTCGTCCTTCTTCTTAGCCTGTTCGGTCACATCCTTCTTGTCGTCTTTCTTGTCCTGCGCAGATTCTTTATTCTTCTCATCCTCTGCTTTCTTGGCCGACTCTGTGTCTTCCTCCTGGCTGCCTTCCTTTTTATCCACGTCCGCATTATTCACATCTGTCTTGTCTTCGTCTTTTTTCTGCCCTGCCAGAAGCTTGTCATCGGTGTTTTCCACGTTCTGGGAGTTTGCTTCCTGGAAACTGGGGTCATAATCCAGGTCGTCGGTTCCCACTTCCGCAAACAGTGTATCCAATTCTTCACCCGGCATCAGGTTTTCCGTAACCACGTCGCTTCCCTTCTCGATTGTCTCGAAATCCACAACATAGTCTTCACGCTCCGCCTTGTTGCTCCTTTTTACAAAAACACCGGTTACTGTCAGTGCCGTCAGAACAAGTACGGACGATGCCAACATAATAATTCTTTCTTTCCTAACACCACTTCTATTTCTTCTTCCCATGAAACCTGCCTCCTGTTTTCGCGCTTACCGTACCGGCCGTCAGCCTGTACAAATTCGCTTTCATCAAAGTTTACATGGTGTTAGTCTTACCCATTTTTGACAGGTTATTCAAATTTTGCTAATTCTGTTCCAGGAAAAAATTCTTTCAGTATCTCCGGATAGTCCATCCCGTTTAGTGCCCTGCTGTTGGCGCCATACTGGCTCATCCCGAAACCATGTCCCACGCCTGTCACATAAAAAACAATCTGCGCGCCTTCCTGCTCCATCCTAAAAGAAGCCGAAGGCAGCCCAAAAATATAACGGAAAGTCTCCCCGTCTATCTCCCCCACCTCCTCTTCTCCGACACAAAACGACACATCTGTCACATACCCTGCGCCGTCATACGTAAAACGCAAGCCATCCAATAAATCCTGGGCGTCATACTGTTCCCCTATCCTGGCGCGGACTTCATACAGATAATTTACTTTGGAAACCACAACCTGACTACTGTAATCCGGCGCAGATTTATCCTGTTCACAAGGCACGCCGGACAGGTATGGACTTTTTTCCGTATGCCACACTTCCCCGGCATCCCTTGTTTGTCCGTTACTTACTTTAAAATATGAGGCCTGGATGGGCTCTCCATCATAACATAAATACACCCCCTGCGTATCTTCCACCGCCTGACAAAAGGCCTCCATTTCTTCCTGCTGTCCCTTGGCATAGTACCATTTTTCCAGACCGTCCCCCTCTATCTCAAGCCGGCTGCCGCCCTGCTCTCTAAATACCTGAAAAAGTTCCGTGCGAAGAAGCACCGCCTGGGCTTTCAAGGCTTCTTCCTCATAGGATGCCGGCATCACGGACTCCAATTTATACACAAGGTATTCTTCTATGGAAAGTTCCCAGACGCCCCACTCCATCATAATTCCCACCCGGTAGTCTTCCGCCCCTGTCTGCGCCTGTCCGTCCAGTATGTCTGTCTCCTCACCCACATGCCCCCACAGGCAGGCGCATACATAGGGCAGCAAAAAAACAAACAAAAGAAATCCCAAAGCATCTCTTTTGTTTGTTCCTTGTAAGACGATTCTATTTTCATTCATGGAAACACCCCGCATCTTCTATGTCGCGGCTTACTATGCACGCTTGACTGCATCGCTCACCCACGGCTATTCTATTCCTATGTGTGTGTTCCCTTTCTTATTCCTATTTGGCCTCCTGCCTGTCACGCTCCGGACTAAACCCCAAATTCCCGCACAGCATTTTGGCGCCTGTGTTATTTATTTTCCCTGAGCTTCCCCTCCTTCTTTTAACGTATCTGCCCGCAACCTGCTTCGGGGCACAATCTACCTGGCCAAGTCAAGGTGCTGTACCGTAGATACATTCCCGTTCTCATACAGGAAAATACCCGTTTTCCGAATCATAGCATTGGTATGGTTATCCTTCTCCGAATTTAGGGCGAACTGTGTAGACACGTTTCCAAGCCCGATGGCCCCCACGCCCAAATCAGATAAGTGGTATAGTTTATCATCGCCTTCATCATCCTTCGTCCAAATCAACAGTTTCTCCCATATTTCGTCCGCCTCGTCAATCCAACCGTTGCCGTCGGAATCATATTTTGCCAAATCCTCAAACCCGTTGCCTGATTTCGCACCGAACAGTTCCCCGCCGTCATTGATTTTACCGTCTCCGTTCAAATCAAGTGCCAAGAACCCGCTTCCTTGCTTCAGCGTAGAAATTTCTTCCTGGACGCCGTCCTGGTCTAAGTCGAAGAAAAACTTCTGGTCAGAAACCTGAGCCATATCCGTATCCAGATTAATCACAAGCGGGTCGCAATATCTCACCCGTCCGCTGCTGAAACTTGACTCATAATACTCTTCGAACCTGCGGCTCATGGACATCTCCAGATTGAAAGACAGCTCCCTGCCGTCGGCGGTTTTGACCACCCCTGTGGTAGAGAATTTCGTATGCTCTTCTTCCATATGATAATACTGGTTCGTAATTATACTGGTTTCATATACCGGCTGTGAAGCGTTCCTCTTTCCCTCCAACATCTGCGCCGTGTCTTCATAACGCTGTCCGCGGAAATTAAAGAAAAGCTCCATCAAAAACTGTACGCACTGTTGTTTAATCGTAAAGACAACATCTTCCGGCGCCTTCCGTTCTTTGACTTTTCCTGTATTGGATAAATTTTTAAAATGTGTCGAGATATCCTCTAAACTGGCATTGCTCTCCTCATTGTCTTCTTCCAGTTCCGTATTCTCATTGGAACTTAGCAGATTGCCGAATAAGCTTCCCAATCCGCCCTCCGGATTGCCCATATGGCGCATAGTAGAGGCTCTCGCACTTCTTACTGTCGCAGAAGTATAATTTCTGACAGATTCCATCCCCACTACACTGGAATCGATTCTCACTCTCTCCTCCTTTTGCCTAGACCCAATCTATGCCCGTCTGTGCCACCGACTACACCTTCCATGATGCATGGCAATAGAAAGGACGGCATCCCCAAAGGAAATCCTTTTCCCTCAAAAACACCGTCCATGGTCTATACATCGTTTAATTCAAGAAACAATCGTCTGGCCAAGAACAACCGTCCCCCGTATACTATATATCGGATGACATACTATATTAGTTTACTATAATTACCATAGAATCTTTATTATCCGACTCTATTATAGTTAATCAAACACCCTTTCAGTATAATCTGCCTCTCCTCGTCAGTCAGCTCACCCAGGCGCAGTTCAAACTCTGTCAGTTTATTCTCTTCCAGGCATACATTGTACGCCTTAATCACATCCGCTTTCTCCTCTACCGCCTGCCTGATATGTGGGAAGAAAAGATAATCCAGGTTCTTGAATGGAAGCGCCCCCTCTTCAATGAGGAACGGAAGCATTCCCCAGTTAATCAGGTTTGAGCGATAGCGCTTGGTTGCATACTCGTTAGCAATATTGGCCCAACCGCCCAATACTTTCTGGCAGCTTGCCGCCTGCTCCCTGGCCGAACCGTCGCCCGGCTTCACCGCGAAAATCGTGGAACCGAATCCTGTATTCTCATGGGATGCATCCTGGAAAGTTTCTTTTACCACATTCATCACCGGTTTCACATCGGGATGCGCCTGACAAGGATGCTCACCCTGCATTCTCGCTTTCTCCGCTTTCTGAATATCCTTGGCACGTCCCACATACTCCGGGTCTTTCCTGGACAGCGTAAATTCCGCAAGCCCCAAAGGATTGGAGCGGTAAGAAGACGTCTCACCGGAGGGAATCAACTCGTCCGTGGTGGTCACCGGGTCATGGATTTCCGACACCACACGCAGTACCAGGTTGTCCGGTAGCGCACCCATGGCAGGCCAGTCCTTGATATTAGGGCCAAACTGAATCTCCACACTCTCGTCCGCCACGCCTTTAGAATCGAAGACGCGGTTCTTATAGATATTGGCATCAAAATGATACCGGTATTTATTCATCTCACCGTCAAACTCTGTGGCCGGGGTCAGCACGCCTTTGTTCGCCGCCGTGGCCGCTATGGAGCGGGCGTCCATAAGTGCCACCGAAGAAATCTGGCCATTTTGTAATTTAGAGCCCTCCCTGTTCGGGAAATTCCTCGTGGAATGGCGGATACTAAACGCATTGTTGGCGGGCGTGTCCCCTGCGCCGAAACAAGGCCCGCAAAAGGCCGTCTTCAAAACCGCACCTGTCTCCAGAATCGCCGCCGCACAGCCATTCCTGATTAATTCCATATACACCGGCATGGAGGCAGGGTATACGCTCAACGTAAAGCCGTCCGCGCCGATATAAGAGCCCCTCAGAATATCCGCCGCCGCACAGATATTCTCGAAACCGCCGCCTGCACAGCCGGCAATAATCCCCTGGTCCACCATGAACTTGCCGTCCACCACCTTATCCTGCAGGGAATAAGGAACGGCACCGTCTAAGCTCACTTTCGCCCGCTCTTCCACATCGTGGAGTACATCCGCCAGATTGTCATTCACTTCTGTGATTGTGTACGTATTGCTGGGATGGAAAGGCATGGCAATCATCGGCCTGACCTTAGACAAATCTACCTCAATCATACCGTCATAATATGCCACTTCACCCGGATTTAATTCTTGATACTCTCCGCTTCTTCCATGAATATCATAAAACTCCTTAATCTCGTCGTCCGTCCTCCAAATGGAAGATAAACAAGTCGTCTCGGTCGTCATGACATCGATACCGATACGGAAGTCCGCGCTCAGGGACGCCACGCCGGGCCCAACAAACTCCATCACTTTATTCTTCACGTAACCGTTGCCAAACACGGCGCCAATAATCGCAAGCGCCACATCCTGCGGCCCTACGCCCTTGACAGGCTCCCCGGTCAGGTATACGCCTACAATGCCCGGCATATTAATATCGTAAGTCTGGGACAGAAGCTGTTTTACCAACTCCGGCCCACCCTCACCCATGGCCATCGTCCCAAGGGCCCCATAACGTGTATGGGAATCGGAACCTAAAATCATCTTTCCGCCGCCTGCAAGCATCTCCCTTGCATACTGGTGGATAACCGCCTGATGGGGAGGCACATAGACGCCGCCATACTTCTTTGCACAAGTCAGGCCAAACATATGGTCGTCTTCATTGATTGTTCCCCCCACCGCACACAAGGAATTGTGACAGTTTGTCAAAACATACGGAATCGGGAATTTCTCAAGCCCCGATGCCCTCGCCGTCTGGATGATGCCAACAAAAGTAATATCATGGGAAGTCAGTTTATCAAACTTAATCTTAAGTTTATCCATATTACCCGAAGTGTTATGGATCTGCAAAATACCGTAAGCAATCGTATTCTTAGCCGCTTCCTCCTTAGACACTTCCCTTCCTGTCTTGCTCCTAATCTGCGCCGCAGTATCCGCACTATCCAGGATAATCTCCGTCCCGTTCAACAGATATGCGCCGCCTTGTGCCAATTTAATCATAACGTCTCCTCTCCTTATGCCTTTTCTATCCCAAAGGAACTTGCATGTTCCATTTCCTACCTTACTCTATCGTCAGGTTTTCGGTCACAATCCCTAACGCCTCCAATTTTGCTTTTGCTTTACGGAGTTGGTTATTCAACTCTTTTTCCTTGTCCTCCGCTTTCTGGATTCTCTGCAGGTCCGTATAAATATCAATCATAATTGCCGCTTGTTCTTTTTCTGTCATCTCTAAAGCCCCCATCCCTTCAACCTCCGCTTCATGGACTCATGCCCTGTTATGCTTTCCAGTATAGCCTATAAGGCCGTCTGCGTCAATCCAACAGCCCTTTTGCAACGTCACAAACCTGGTCGCAGGAGTCTCTACGATACCACATACTTCTGGTAAAACCGGTAATCCTGCTCCCTGCAATTGACCCGGAGACGAACCCCCTCTTCCAGATATTCGGTGTCAAGCACTATCCCGTTTTCATTCAGATAGGATACCGCTCTGCCGTCCGTATACGGAATCAGCATCGTACATTCCCTGTATCCGCTGGACAATTTCCGTTCTATGAAGCCAATCAATTCTTCCATACCAATCCGCTCTTTGGCCGATAAGTAAATACTGTTATCCGTCACCACAGGTAAACTGCCCTTTATCTGCTCCTGTCCTGTCCCCGCCAAACCTGGTATGGCATCCCCGGACACAAGGTCCGACTTATTATAGACATAAAGCATAGGGAGCCCATCCGCCCCAAGTTCCTGCAAAGTCTTATTGGTAACGGCTATCTGTTCCTTATAATGGGGGTCACTGTAATCTATTACCTGAAGCAGAATATCGGCTTCCTTCGCCTCTTCAAGCGTGGAACGGAAAGCCTCCACCAGATTATGGGGAAGTTTATGGATAAATCCTACCGTGTCCGAAAGCAGGAACGCATGATGGTTTTCCGGCGCAATTTTTCGTACGGTAGTATCCAATGTGGCGAAAAGCATATCTTTCTCCACCACTTTCTTTCCCTCCGCATCCGCCTCATCTGTCCCATATAAATCCAACATGGCATTTAGCAGCGTGGACTTCCCCGCATTGGTGTAACCTACCAGAGCCACCCGCGGCATTCCCGATTCCGCCCGGCGTTTACGCTGGGTCACCCGCTCGCCTCCTACATCCTTTAATTCCCTTCTAAGCTGTGTCAGACGGTATTCCAGCACACGCCTGTCAAGCTCTAATTTCTTTTCTCCTGTTCCCTTATTGCTCATCGCGCCACTGGCCCCGCCCTGTCGGCTGAGTGCGGCGTGCAGCCCGACAAGCCTTGGCAGCATATACTGCAGCCTCGCCACCTCCACCTGCAGCATAGCTTCTCTCGACCTGGCTCTTTTGGCAAAAATGTCTAAAATCAACGTACTTCTGTCTATAACCGGTTTCTCAAGCCGTCCCTGCAGGTTCCGCAGTTGCATCGGCGAGAGCGAATTGTCGAATATGATGATATCCGCATCACATTCTATAGCTTGTTCTTTCACCTCATCTACTTTTCCTGTGCCGATATAAAATGCTTTATGCACTTCTTGGAGCGTCTGCTGTGCCACGCCTGCCACTTCCATGTCGCACGCCTTAGCCAAATCCCCCAATTCCTTGAGGGACAGTAAATAATCCTCTCCGTCGTTTAAATTTACACCTACCAAAAATGCTTTTTCCATATATGATACCGTCCTTCCTCATACTATTAAACTTGTCGCAATCTCCTATAGAGATTAGAATGTCAAAAGGTGCTATCATAAAATTTCACTGGCAGATTGCATAAAATGTTCACGTAATAAAATACACCTTTTGACACCCTAATCCTATAGAATAAAAAAACAGGCCCAATCCCAGAACGGAATTCTCCTGCTTAAACGATACAATAGGACACACAATACAGATATGGCTTGCGCTATATCTGTACGGTAGGCATATGGTAATTTTTATTCGCACGCAAAAAAATCCCATTTTACTGAGATACTCTATCTGCTTTTACTGCTCCTGCACACGGATGCGGGCACAACGAATAAAAATTCCCACTTTGAAACCACCCTCCTAATATAGATTATTATATAAATTTTGATTAATATACCACGGATAATATTCCTTGTCAAGCCCGGCGTACCGATTACTTAACATGACAGACAGCAAAGGCTGCCGCCCTACGGGCAGCAGCCTCATGAATCTCTACAGCCACTTTATTTACTGATAGATTTTTTATCCGTCACAACGGGCTCCTTGGGAAGTACGACTTTGTCAAGCTTCCATATTTCATCCACATACTCCTGGATAGTTCTGTCGGAAGTGAATTTTCCGGAACAAGCCACGTTGATAATTGCGCTTCTCGCCCAACCGCTCTCGTTCCTGTATGCAGCTTCCACCTTCCTCTGCGCTTCCGCATAGGCTTTGAAATCCTTTAAGATAAAGTAAGTATCCGCCTTGGCTGTGCTCTGTGTATTAAGCAGAGAATTGTACAGCGACCTGAACAAGTCAGGGTCATGGGGCGCGTATGTACCGTTAATCAACTGCATCAGGACTTTTCTCACATCAGGGTCGTTATTGAAGATTTCTGTCGGATGGTAACCGCCATAATTCTCATAACGGATAACTTCATCGGAACTGAGACCGAAGATAAACGCATTTTCCTCCCCGACTTCCTCAACGATTTCCACGTTGGCGCCGTCCATCGTACCAATCGTCAACGCGCCGTTTAACATAAACTTCATATTTCCTGTACCGGAAGCCTCCTTGCTGGCAGTAGAAATCTGCTCCGATACATCCGCCGCAGCAAAGATAATCTCCGCATTCGATACGCGATAGTTCTCGATGAAGACTACCTTAATCTTGCCGTTAATCGCAGGGTCGTTATTCACCACATCCGCCACCGCGTTAATCAGCTTGATTGTCAGCTTGGCATTCTGGTAGCCTGCCGCCGCTTTCGCACCGAAAATAAACGTCCTGGGATAAAACTCCATATCCGGATGCTCTTTTAACTCATTGTAAAGATACATCACATGCAAAATATTAAGTAACTGACGCTTATATTCATGGAGCCTCTTAACCTGCACGTCAAAAATAGACCTGGGGTCTACCTCGATGCCGTTGTGCTCTAAGATATACTCTGCCAGACGTACCTTATTCTGGTACTTAATATTCATAAATTCCTGCTGCGCCTTCACGTCGTCCGCATAGATTTTCAGCCTGCCAATCTGCGGAAGGTCCGTAATCCAGTCGTTGCCTACATGGGCTGTCACCCAGTCTGCAAGAAGCGGATTCGCATGGAGAAGGAAACGCCTCTGGGTAATGCCGTTTGTCTTGTTGTTGAACTTCTCCGGCATCATCTCATAGAAATCTTTTAATTCCTGGTTCTTCAATATCTCCGTATGTAATCTGGCCACACCGTTGACAGAATAGCCCGCCGCAATTGCAAGATGCGCCATCTTCACCTGACCGTCATAGATAATCGCCATCTTGCGCACTTTTTCATGATTGCCCGGATACTGCTGCTCGATGCGCGCCACGAATCTGCGGTTAATTTCCTCCACAATCTGATATACACGGGGAAGCAGCCTGGAGAAAAGCTCAATGGGCCACTTCTCAAGAGCCTCAGACATAATCGTATGGTTCGTGTATGCGCAAGTCTTCGTCGTCACATCCCAAGCCTCGTCCCATGTAAGATAATGTTCATCCATCAGGATACGCATCAACTCCGCGATAGCCACAGTCGGATGGGTATCATTGAGCTGGAATGTGACCTTCTCATAGAACTTCCTGATATCTTTATGTTTACGCATATATTTGGCAACCGCTTCCTGTACGGAGGCGGAGATAAAGAAATACTGCTGTTTTAAGCGAAGCTCTTTGCCCGCATAATGGTTATCGTTAGGGTACAGTACCTCCACAATATTCCTGGCAAGGTTCTCCTGCTCCACAGCCTTGCGGTAGTCGCCTTTGTCGAAAGAATCAAGTTGGAAGCAATCAACCGGTTCCGCGTCCCAGATACGCAGCGTATTCACAATGCCGTTGCCATAACCGACGATAGGCAGGTCATAGGGAATCGCCCTTACTACCTGATAGCCCTCCTGTTTGAAATTACTTCTGCCGTTCTCGTCCACATATACATTGACATATCCGCCAAATTTCACTTCCTTGGCGTATTCCGGTCTTCTCAGTTCAAAAGGATTGCCGTCCCTCAGCCAGTTATCCGGCACTTCAATCTGATATCCGTCCCTGATTTCCTGCTTGAACATACCATAACGGTAACGGATGCCACAGCCATAAGCGGCATACCCCAGAGTCGCCAGGGAATCCAGGAAACATGCTGCAAGACGTCCCAACCCGCCGTTACCAAGGGCTGCGTCGGGTTCCTGGTCTTCCACCACATTAATATCAATACCCATTTCCTCCAACGCCTTTTCCACCGCTTTATACGCCTGCAGATTGATAATATTATTGCCAAGCGCACGGCCCATCAGAAACTCCATGGAAAGGTAATATACCATCTTAGGGTCTTGCTTGTCATACTCTTTCTGTGTCGTAAGCCACTGGTCTACGACCGCATCCTTGATTGCATAGGATACTGCCTGGAAAATTTGCTGGTCTGTCGCTTCATCAAGAGTCTTTCTGTAAAGTGTCCTTACATTATACAGAACGCTTCTCTTAAAAAGCTCTGTATCAAAGGTTGTTGTTACAGATTTCTTTGCCATTTCTGTGCCTCCTCGTTTTGTTCTTGTTCTAAATAACAATTTCTGCCTTAACTCCATTCTTTTATTATATATTGTATTCGTACATTTGACTATACAAAATGTGCCTAAATATCCATATCCATGCCAGGAACCATCATCGGCCATGCCCTTTCTGATTCCTGACAGGATTTCACTTTGTGAAATGATTTTGTTGTACCAGACCGTATTTACAGAATAATTTTATGTCCGTTACAGCCTTTCAATCCCGATAGTAACCTTCTCGCCGTTTACATTCCACTCTTTAGAGACGGCCAGCTCCTCTTCCGTCACAATCGCCTCCGCTAACACCTTGCCGGAAACAGCCGCCGCATTGTTTTTCACAATCTCAGCCACTTTACCGTTGCCGTTGACGGAAACCTTGATGTGGTCCATCACCTCGAAGCCTGCGTCTTTACGCATCGTCTGGATTTTGCTGATAACTTCATAGACAAACCCTTCCTCAATCAGTTCCGGTGACAAGTTGGTGTCTAACACCACCGTAACACTGTTATCCGCCTCGGTCACATAACCGTCCTTCTGCGCCGTCTCAATGAGCAGGTCACCCTCCGTCAGTTCTACCGGCGTACCGTTCACCTCGAATTTCAACGCACCCTCCGCCTTAAGCGTTTCCATCGCCGTGGTACCGTCCACCGCACCCAGGTACTCCTTAATACCGCCAAGCTGCTTGCCGTATTTAGGACCCACCGTCTTAAGCTGCGGTTTGAAACTGTAACTTGTGAAGGCGGATACGTCGTCACTAAATACAATCTTCTTTACATTCAGTTCATCTTCAACAATATCCTGATAGAATGTGTCAAGTCCATGGTCAGCCTTGACAAACATCGTCCCGATTGGCTGACGGTTCTTGATATTCGCCGCATTACGCGCCGCGCGCCCCATCACCACAATCTTTAAGACTTCTTCCATATCCTCTTCCAGTTTCTTGTCAATCATCTTTTCATCCACTGCCGGGAAATCGCACAGATGGATGCTCTCCGGCGCATCCTTATCAATACTCTTTACCAGGTTCAGATAAATTTCTTCCGTCATAAAAGGAATCATAGGCGCCGCGCATTTACAGATGGTGACAAGCGCCGTGTACAATGTCATATAGGCATTGACTTTATCCTGCTCCATTCCCTTCGCCCAGAAGCGCTCACGGCTCCTGCGTACATACCAGTTGCTCATCTCATCCACAAATTCATCCAAAGCCCTGGCCGCCTCCGGAATCCTGTAATTATCCAGGTTCGTGTCCACTTCACCGATAACCGTGTTTAACTTAGACAGAAGCCACTTATCCATGACCGGAAGCTTGTCATAGTCCAGGCTGTATTTGGTGGCATCGAAACTGTCAATGTTGGCATACAATACGAAAAATGCATAGGTATTCCACAGCGTCCCTAAGAACTTTCTTTGTCCCTCCTGCACCGCCTTGCCATGGAACCGGTTGGGCAGCCATGGTGCGGAATTAATATAGAAATACCAACGGATTGCATCGGCGCCATAAGTTTCCAACGCCTCAAACGGGTCAACGGCATTTCCCTTGGACTTACTCATCTTCTGGCCGTTTTCATCCTGCACATGCCCCAAAACAATCACATTCTCGAAGGGCGCCTTGTTAAACAGAAGCGTGGATTCTGCCATCAGAGAGTAGAACCATCCACGGGTCTGGTCAACCGCCTCGGAGATAAACTGCGCCGGAAACTGCTTTTCAAACAGTTCCTTATTCTCAAAAGGATAATGATGCTGTGCAAAAGGCATCGCACCTGAATCGAACCAACAGTCAATGACCTCCGGCACCCGGCGCATCGTCTTGCCACAATCCGGACAGGTGATGGTAATTTCATCAATATACGGACGGTGCAGCTCCACTGTGTCGGCCGCCGGATTGCCGGAAAGCCTCTTAAGCTCTTCACGGGAACCTACGGACTCCATATGCCCGCATCCTTCGCATTCCCATACATTCAACGGCGTACCCCAGTAGCGGTTTCGGGAAATACCCCAATCCTGGATATTCTCCAACCAGTTGCCGAAACGTCCCTCACCGATAGATTCGGGAATCCAATTCACCGTCTTATTGTTGCGTACAAGGTCGTCGCGCACCGCCGTCATCTTGATAAACCAGGATTCCCGGGCATAATAAATCAGAGGTGTGTCACACCGCCAGCAGAACGGATAATCATGCTCGAATTTCGGTGCGTCAAACAGCTTGCCTTCTTTGTCTAAATCTTTCAGGATTTCCGGGTCGGCCTTCTTCACGAACATGCCCGCATAAGGCGTCTCCTGTGTCATCTCACCTTTTCCGTCCACAAACTGTACGAAAGGCAGGTCATATTTACGCCCAACCTGCGCATCATCTTCACCGAATGCAGGGGCTATATGGACAATACCTGTACCGTCAGTCATGGTAACATAATTGTCGCAAGTCACGAAATGTGCTTTTTTCTTCTGCTTCGCTGCCGCCTCCCCGGTGCATACAAAGAGAGGTTCATATTCTTTATATTCTAAATCCGTCCCCACATAAGTCTCCAGAACCTCGTAGGCAGGCTCGTCCTCTTTGGCCAGTTTCCCTAACACGTTGTCAAGTAACGCCTGCGCCATATAATAAGTATAGCCGTCTGCCGCTTTTACCTTCACGTAAGTCTCCCCGGGGTTCACGCACAGCGCCACATTGGAGGGCAATGTCCAGGGCGTAGTCGTCCATGCCAGGAAATAAGCATCCTCCCCCACTACCTTGAAGCGTACCACTGCGGAGCGCTCTTTCACTGCCTTGTATCCCTGTGCGACTTCATGGGAGGACAAAGGCGTGCCGCAGCGCGGGCAATAAGGCACAATCTTAAATCCCTTGTACAGTAAACCCTTATCCCAAATCTGTTTCAGCGCCCACCACTCGGACTCGATGAAATCGTCATGGTATGTCACATAAGGCTCGTCCATATCTGCCCAGAAACCGACGGTGCCGGAGAAATCCTCCCACATGCCCTTATACTTCCAGACAGACTCCTTACACTTACTGATAAAAGGGTCCAGCCCATACTCTTCAATCTGTTCCTTACCGTCAAGTCCCAGAAGCTTCTCCACTTCCAACTCTACCGGAAGGCCGTGGGTGTCCCATCCCGCCTTGCGGGGCACCATACACCCCTTCATGGTGCGGTATCTGGGAATCATGTCTTTAATCACGCGGGTCAGTACATGCCCGATATGAGGCTTGCCGTTGGCCGTAGGCGGGCCGTCGTAAAAGGTGTATGTCTCCCCTTCCTTGCGGGCCTCCATACTCTTGTTAAAAATATCGTTGTCTTTCCAGAATTGGCAGACGCCCTTCTCTCTCTCTACAAAATTAAGGCTTGTGTCAACTTTTTGGTACATGGTGTGCTCCTTTCCTAATAAAAAAGTTGGCCCGACGGCCAACTTTGCAAGAATTTGCCTTGCAAATTCTTGTTGGCTTTTCACAATGCTGCGGCATAATTTCCTAAATTAAATAAAAAACCCCGTCCTGTAAAAGGACGAGGCAAAATGCTCGTGATACCACCTGTTACAACATACCGCCATCTTTAAGCCAGCCAAACTGCAAACCAACGTCAATCCTGCCCGGTTTTCATTTATCGCCGCCAAAAAATGGTTATACGGTTCCCGGTAACGGCGGGACGCCGTCATTCCCTACTTTCTCCCATCCGCAGCAATCTGGCATTTACCTGACACGCGCAATGTCCGCACTGCCTGCATCATACCGCCGGATAGAAAAGTTCGGCCTGAGACTCGGAAGTGATTTTCCCTGACTCCCTACTCGCACCGGTCTTCCACCCTCACCGGCTCGCTGTTCCTTTGAGAAATCAGATACTGTCTTCTTCAACGTCGATTACTTAATCTAAATGGGCTTTTATCCATATTTATCCGACCCATTTTCTTTTCTACCTATATTATATATAATACCTTCCAGGCTGTTGTCAAGTTAAATTCTTCATAACATTTGCATTCTGCTATACACCCTTCACCCTTTCATAACGAACACCCTGTCATTGCGGCATAATGACTGATATGCTATGCTTATCCCAAACCAACAAGGAGAACTATTATGATAATGGATAAATGCATATTTTGCCATAAAGAAGAAATCGTAACAGACTTTGTCTATGAAGATGACCTGGTCATGGCGTTCATGGATATGGAGCCTATTAACCAAGGCCATGTACTGCTTGTCCCAAAGGAGCACTTTCTGGATGTAGATGAAATACCAGATAAGCTCCTTGCCCATCTGATGACAGTATCAAAGAAAATCGTATCCGCCCTAAAGGAAATATACCATCCGGACGGCTACAGCATCATGCAAAACGGCGGAGCATTTAATGATGTAGGGCATTATCATCTGCATATTTTCCCAAGATACCAAGGAGACGGGTTTGGATGGACATATGGAAATAAAGCAAAAAAGGTGAACGCAGAGATTGCCCGGAAAATAAAAGAGAAAATTTTCACATAATCTATTGACCTTATACCAACTATACCCCCTATACTCAGCTTAACAAGTAACCGAAAGGAGCGCCTATCCATTGAATATCAATGAACTGGAACAACTAACGGGAATCACCAAACAAAATATCCGTTTCTATGAAAAGAAAGAGCTTCTCCATCCACAAAGAAATTCCGCCAATAATTACCGCGAGTACACACAAGATGACTTGACCGTGCTTAAAACCATCAAACTTCTGCGTAAGCTGGATTTTACCTTGGAAGATATCCGAAAGATTCTGTCTCAGGAAGAATCATTCCACACGCTGCTTGAACAACATCTGAAAAAGCTGCAGAAAAGGAAACAGGAATTAAATTCATGCATTGACGTGTGCAAAGACTTGCTTCACACACAGTCGGAATTATTAGACGTGGACGAGACGCTCAACAAAATGGATAAGTCAGAACAGAATGGGGGAAAATTTATGTCAATCGTACAAGATTACAAAAACTATGTCATCGCAGAAAATAAACGCAGCTTTTCTTTTAAACCTGACACCATGGTCAAGAATCCTGCCGAGTTTACGGAAGCGCTGTGTAACTACGCCAACGAAAACAATCTTAACCTGGTCATCACGAAAGAAAGTATGTACCCGACCTTTGAAATTGATGGACTAGAATACACTGCGCACCGTGCCTTCGACCGTTTCGGCGCTACGGTGCACTGTACCCTGACACATCCTGAAGATGCAGGCATCGAAGAGGTTACCGACAAGAAAAAATGGATTTACCGTATACTCCATGGTCCATATCTTTTCTTGTCCCTCCTGTTACTTTTCATGGCAATCGACAGACACAGCATCCTGTGGGCGTCCCTCGTTGCCCTCACAGTTTTCCCGTATCTGGTCTGGATGTTCCTGAAAACCAAATAACGAAATCAGTTAACGATATTGCCAATGCAAGATATGTTTTTTATTTTGTGTTGGCAATATCAGACAATTCTACAACATCATTTTTATACTGACAGTTTCTTACAAAAGTCTGCTTTTTTCATATTTAGGAAATAATTTCTAAAGAAAATCTTCATAATTTTTATGAAATGAACCTATTGACTTTCCAATCAAACCGTCCTAAAATTCTCACTATCAAAAAATGAAACGCGTAAAATCAAAAATATACCATGCTCGTTTTTTTTATATATAAAGAACAACTTATCGATATGATAGCCATGCAGTCCGTTGTACCGCAGACATCACAGGTTCCCCGACAAAAAGGAAGTGCATTTAATTATGTTGGCAGTTATGGTCTTAGTTTTTCCTGCAATATTAGCAATCGTTATATACTTCACATTCCATCGCAAAGCCGCTATCTCTCTACCCAAATTAACCGTCTATGCTCTCTTTTGCACATTATCCACAAATGTGATTATCCTAATCGGTTTAAAACTTATCGGTATGCAAGATTTTAACCTGTTCCAAATGAGCCGAAGTTTTAAAATAAAATGGCTTATTCTGGAATTTATCTTAACAATTATCCTCACCTATATTTTAAGAAATGTTCTGCGCTTAAACCGCGTTCTCTGTAAAGATATTCTTAAGAGAACATTTGCACCCGCACTATTTTTGTCCGTTACCTATGCACTCTACACGCCCAGTTCTTTATTTTTGAGTAATATAGAAGAATTTTCGCTGCACTATATCCATGTCATCCCTTGTATTTTATGCATGACTCTCCTTCTTATGGCAGGCATCCACCTCCTGGCGCTATGTCTGACAGACCAAAGGACTATCGGCTTTTATACATCCCTTATCTTCGCCGCCTCGCTGGGCATCTATGTCCAAAGTAATTTTTTAAACCCCAAGCTCCCCTCCTTGGACGGAACCGAAATCAACTGGTTGCTTTACCAGAAAGAAAACCGAATCAGTTTCTGCTTCTGGCTGCTTTGCATTACCCTAATTCCTCTCTCCACTCTACTGTGGAAGGAAAAAGCCCAAAAGCCCATGAAATATGCCGCTTATTTTCTGTCAGCCATGCAGCTTTTGTCTCTTCCCGTACTTCTTTTTACAAACAGGCTGGACGAATCTGCACATTACGATTTCACAAAAACAGGAGAATTTTCAATCGGCAAAGAAAGCAACATTCTGCTTTTCGTCGTAGATACGGTACAGTCAAACGTCATGGAAGACTATCTTACTTCGGACGCTTACGACGGAACATGGCTGGATGATTTTACTTTTTTTGACAATGCCGTATCCGGCGGAGCGCCTACGTCCGTAGCATTTCCCTTACTTTTGACAGGAATCGAATATGAGCCGACACAGCCCATGGAAGCGTACACATCTGAAATTTGGGAAGAGACTTCTCTCTACGATGATTTAAGCGAGCATGGATATGATGTCCGGTTCTATACAGGCGGACATTCTATCACGAACTACCCAGACGGCATGATTGCCAACCGTACCTATAACGGCGGTGTCGGCATCGCGAATTACCCGGAGTTTGGCAACAAATTATACCAACTGGTGAATTTCTATGTAATGCCACAGTTTGTGAAAGACCGTTTCTGGATGTCAACCGACGATTTCAGAGGCTCCATCGCTTACTCCAACAACGGCTATAAACTGAATGATATCCAATTTTATCAAGATTTGCAGTCTGCCTCTAAAATCTCGTCGGATTATGAAAATGCTCTCCGCCTCTACCATCTATGCGGCGTGCACAGACCATATACCATGAACGAAAAAATAGAAACCGTAGAAAAAGACAGTGTCACGGAGCAGCAAGTATTGACAGGCGACATGAAAATCATACAGGAATACCTTGCATACCTGAAAAGCTCCGGTCTGTATGAATCAAGCACGATTATGATTATGGGTGACCATGGGAAGCACGAAGCAAATAATATTGAGGATAATCCTGCTGTCCTCATAAAAATGCCCCAGGAATCCCATCCCCTTGCACACAATTCCGCTCCCATACATTTCCGCAATATTGTTGCAACCCTCGCCAAAACCATGCTGAGCGATTACTCTTGCTATGGACCTTGCGTCTATGACATCGATGAAAACAGCGATGTGGAAAGACTGCACACAGTGGATGCCACAATCCGCTCGAGAATCGCTGTCGAAGAAACGTATGATAAAGCATTGGACTATACCCGGTTCTTTATTCTGGGCGATGCCAGGGACAGGGCATACCGGGTATGGAATCCCTATGACATCAACCGTGTCCAATATAGCATAGGTGAGCCGATTGATTTTACAACAGACAATGTATACGCTAAGAAAATTGATTACCGCCTCTACAAAGAAAATGGCGCTGCAATTGCCAGCAACGAGCTGAGTATCTGTTTTGAACTGGACAATTACGCAAAAGAAGATTTAACCATGCATTTCACTTATTCTGACGTATATAATGAAACCCAGAAAATACGCCTCTACGCAGGCGGCAGCAAGGTGGGTAATATCATCTGCCACCAGGAAAATGCCGGAAAAGACCATACCATTACCATCCCAAAAGATGCTGTGAAAGACGGGATTCTAACCTTACGTATGGTTTTCCCCGGCGCCGTAACACCCAATCAATTAGACCGAGATAACACTGACACACGTATATTGTCGGTGGCTTTCGACTCTATCTGCCTGACTTTTGAACCTTGACTTTTACCACATTATGGCATGCCTTCCTATTTAGATTAGGGTGACTAAAAGGGGGCGGAAACTCCGCCCCCTTCATAAGCTTCATATACTTTTATGCCTCCGGCGGATTGTACATACTTCTCCAGTACCCTACCTGCCGTTCATTAATCTCTTTGAGCACATCGGCATCCACCTTGAAATTCCGGTCAATATCCATCAACCCGTTGATTTCCTGTTGCACATCGGTCACCTGCGTATAGCAGTAACCGCATACATAAGGGATTTCCTTGACTGCCGTTGTAATCTTATCGAACCTCTTAATGAAATCTTCTTTCGTATTCACCTTATTGCCATAACCCCAACCGCTGTCATCGTTGTTAAAAGCGATACCGCCAAACTCACTGATAATAACCGGCTGGCCAATGTAATCATAGCCGTCCGCCATAGCCGACTTATGGCAACTATGGTACACTTCTGACGTAAAGATTTCATCTTCATAATCTACATAACGCCTCTTTAATACTTTGCCTGCCTCCTCATAGTCATGCAGTGTAAGTATATCCGAAATCGTATGTTCCCAACCGTCGTTTACGATTACCGGACGGTATTTGTCCACACTTTTAGTCAGATAATAGATACCCTCCGTAAAGTGCTGCTGCGTCTCCTTCGTCTCCACCTGGCTGATGCCCCAAGACTCGTTGAAAGGCGTCCATGTAATAATACAAGGATGGTTATAGTTCTGCTTCACAATCTCCATCCACTCTCTCGTAAACTCTTCCACCGCATAATCAGAGAAATCATAGGCTGCCGCCATCTCGCTCCATACTAACATTCCCTTGACATCACACCAATATAAGAATCTCTCGTCTTCCGTCTTCTGGTGTTTCCGCAGTCCGTTGTATCCCATTGCGTGAATCTTATCGATATCCTCAATCAACGCCTCCTCACTGGGCGGTGTAAGATGGGAATCACGCCAATAACCCTGGTCCAGAATAAGCCTCTGGTAAAGCGGTCTCCCATTCAACAGGATATTTCTCTGGTCTATGCGTATTTCACGCATAGCAAAGTAGGAGCCTATCGTATCCATAACTTCTGTATCCCTGACTACCTGGAATGTGATATCATAAAGGTTCGGCTGTTCCGGGCTCCATGTCTTAACAATCCATGCGTAACCACTGTTTTTCTTTGCAATGTCAATCTTCGTGCTGACATGCTCCGACACCACCGCCGTGCACACTTTGTTGATAAACTTGCCATCGAAGGTCACTGTCGCCTCCACTCTGAGGCTGCCGTCCCACATACTCTCCGGTGCATCTACCTGGTATTCTACTTCCAACGCCAAATCTTGCAAGTGCGGAGTCATCTTCACTGCTTTTAAGCTTACTTTAGGAATATATTCCGTCCACACGGTCTTCCAGATACCCGTCGTCTGCACATACCAGCACTGGTAATTCTCGTCACACCAACGCTGTTTTCCTCGAGGCTGCTGCATGTCGAAAGAATCTTCCACTTTGACAACAAGCAGATTCTCTCCGTCTTTTACCAGATTTGTGATATCAAAGGAAAATCTTGCGTAGCCGCCTTTATGGCTGCCTGCCATCTGGCCATTCACCCACAAAGTCGTGGCGAAATCGCTTCCTTCAAAATGAATCACAAAATTTTCTTTCTCAAGCCGTTTTCCGTCAACCTGAATCTTCTTTCCATACCAGATATGGTCGTGACGGCTCTCATCCTGAATGCCGCTCAGCTTCGTCTCATACGTAAAAGGAACCTGAATCACTTGCTCACCCGCAAAGTTCTCATACCACCTGTCCCGCTCCCCCACATTGGCGTCGTCAAACCTAAAATCCCACGCGCCGTTCAGATTTTCCCAATTATCCCTCACAAACTGTGGTCTGGGATAATCCTTCACATAATACTTCATATACTGTTTCTCCTCTCTTTTCTCGTCTTTCATTATATTTAAATCAATTTAAATATTTTAAATTTTTAAAGATTTTTGAATTTTCCAAATATCTTTAACTCTTCCCGTGAAACGAAATATGTTTGAAATAGCTTATCACCAACAGTATGATAATGAAATATATATAGGCATACCATACCGAACGGAAACTAAAATGCGAACTGTCCAATGCAAAAATAAGCAAGTTACTAAAGAGTAGGTAATACAAAGAATCCGCACCTATCCGTTCCAGCCAAGCCGCTATCTGCTTCACCAGAATAAACTGTGCCCTCTCCGCCCGGCATGAAAGTAAGTAATACAAATATACAAGCAAACCTCCGCCACACAGATACCAGACCGACAGCGGGAATCGTTGCGGCATGTATCCTGTCATCACATAAAAATAGAGACAAGGCATAGCCAGACAGACGCATACGGCAAAAAGCCGCCAGTCCCACCGAATCTTCTTCCTGCACAGCCATATTCCTGCCGCAAAAAAGATACCGTACTGGACAACCGGAAAAGTCACATAATGCCCGGAGCCAACAAACAAGGCAAGCCAGGAATTGCCAACCAAGTCATACGGAATAAAACACGCTAATACACTGACCAGAGCCATGCATGCCAGAATCTTCCCGTTCATCTTCCTAAAAAGCGGAAAAAACAGGATACCAACCAGAAGCATCGCCGCAAAAGAAGCCAAAAACTCCGACCATCCCGGATACTTGCGCAAGAGCAAAACTTCCATAATAAAATCAACCCGGAAAATTTTGTCTTCCACAAGCGCCACATAGGCAATACCGGATATGTAGAATGCCAGCAGAATACGCAGTGCATTTTTCCCCATCTTCTTTACGCCCTTCGCCCAATCTCCTTGGAAATATGCCCGGTTTCCCGCATATCCGAAACAAAATACAAACCCCGGAAATGTGGCCAAATTAATAAAATTGACCAAAAACCCCTGGACCATATCCTGCTCTTCTCCAAAAAACTGGATAGAATGACATAAAATCATGGTGACTGTCAACAGCCCTTTTAAAATATCAATTTCCCTTTTTCTACCTATTATAATACTTGTACCGGCATTCATAAATACTCCATTTTATAATTAACAAACTTAGCCCTTTACGGCGCCCGCCGTAATACCCGCAACAATCTGTTTTTCAAAAATAATGTAGATAATAATCATCGGCAGGGAAGCCACCATACTTGCAGTCAGCGGACGCACATAATCCACCGTATAGGTTCCTGCAAAGGTCGGAATACCTATCGGGAGCGTAAAAAGTTCCTCACTCATCGCACATAACAACGGCCAAAGATAATTATTCCAGCTTCCGATGAAGGAGAAAATACATACCGTGGAAATAATTGTCTTGGACAACGGCAGAGCAATCACGAAAAAGGTCTTAATCTCATTTGCGCCGTCAATTCTTGCCGCTTCAAGAAGTTCCGAAGGAAGGCCCTTGAAGAATGAAACCATAATAATGAGTGTCATAGAACCCGCAATGGACGGCAGAATCATGCCTGCATAACTATCAATCAGATGCATACCGTTAACCGTGATGAACAGCGGAACAATTGTAGCCTCGCCGGGCACCATCAGGCCGAGCATGAAATACATAAACACCACATTGCTTCCTTTAAACGGCAGCTTCGCAAGCGCATATGCCGCAAGCGCCGAGAAAATCACTGTCAATCCCGTAGTAACTACAGCGATAATCAAACTGTTTTTCAGCCAGGTAGGCACAGATGAATTTAGGATAATCTCCGGATAATTCTGCAGCGTATAGGGCGGTGTAAACCAATCGAAAACCGAAACAATCTGTTTTCCTTCAATCTGGAACGATACGGCGAGGGCCCATATGACAGGACCAATAAAAAGTATGGCCAGGAAAATAGATACCACGTTCAAAACCCAGTATCCGGGTGTTTTTCTCTTAATCATATTAGTCCTCCCCTCTCTTCTGCAAAGCCTGCTGTGCAATAGACAGCACTAACAGAATCGCAAACAGTACATAAGACATGGCTGCCGCATACCCCATATTGTTCTTGCTAAATGCCGTTTCATAGATATACTGGATTAATGGACGCGTAGTCGAACCAGGACCGCCTCCGGTAATCAACTGAATCTGTCCGAATACCTTGAAACATGCAATCAGCTGTAAAAGCGACACCAGCCAGATAGTTGGCTTTAACAGAGGAACCGTAATGTAGAACAACTGCTGTTTGCTTGACGCACCGTCAATCATGGCCGCCTCATAGATATCAAAAGAGATATCCTGCAAAGCGGAGAGATAGAGGAGCATGCTAAAACCAATCGTCCACCAGACCGTCATAACCGATATGGTAATCCATACCAAATTAGGGTCCTGCAGCCACTGCGGCTCATCCGATGCCGACAGCATACCGGTGGCGTGCAATACGCCGTTGACAAGTCCTCTATATGGCGTGAACACGTACTTCGCCACAAAAGAAGCCACGGATACAGAAAGCACGCTCGGCAGGTAATAAATAATACGCAGACTCTTCTTCATCTTCGTGACACGGTTGGCCAGCATTGCCAGTATCATTGCCAGAATCACAAGCATCGGCGTAGTGATAATAACAAAAAAGGTCGTCGCTTTTAGTGCCTTCCAGAAATTTTTATCTCCTATAAATTTCACATAATTGTCAAATCCAATAAAATCCTGTTTCCCCATCAACCCCCATTTATGTAAGCTTACATAGAACCCCTGTATAACCGGCCAAATCGTAAAAACGGTATAAAGAATAAAAAACGGGAGAATAAAAGCGGCCGCCGTTAGGAAAGTTCTTCTTTTTTTTGCTTTACTCATCAACAAATCCCTTCCTTTCATACACTGAAACCAGAAAAGGGGAGCAAATCCATGCTCCCCTTTACCTAATCAAAAAGCTTAGTCCAAATTGGATTCTAATTCATCGTAAACTCCCTGAATAGCAGTGTCCACATCTGCCACATTCGTCCAATAAGTATTCAGATTTTCAATAATACCATCTTTCATAGCATAGAAGTGCGCGTTCTTGGAAGGCAGTACTGCCGTCTCTAACGCTGACTTGTAGCTACTTCTGTACGGCATGCTCAGATATTCTTCGCTCTCCAGTACACTTGTATTGGAAGGAATCTGTCCTGACCCTGCCCAGATTGCGCCGCCGTCACCGGATGCCCCAACCAGGAACTCTACCGCTGCCAATGACTCTTCTTCTGTTCTGTCAGGATTAACCGGAAGAATCATTGTATGGGAATCAGCCCAACAAGAATCATTGTTGAACATTTTCGGCCATGCCTGCGCACCGAACTTCAGGTTATCTGTCTTCTCGAAAGCGCCTGTCGCCCATGTTCCGCAAGTAGCGAAAGCTGCCTTACCGCTCTGGAAAAGCTGCTGATGGTCGTCAATACCTTCCATTACATAGCCATCCTCGAACAAAGACTTAACCGCTTCCGCAGCTTGCTTTGCAATGTCCATATCAAGGGTTACTTCTGTCCCGTCATCGTTAACGAGGGGTGTGCCCCCCATCTGGAAATAAGTTGCCCACCAGATACGGTACGGGTCGTCACCTGCATTGGTAAGGGAAAGTGTCGTTTCACCATCTTCCAGAACAGCTTTACACTGGTCCATAATTGCCTTGAACTCATCCCAGCTATTGATATCAAGCTGTCCGTCTGCGTTTAGTGCAACGCCTGCTCTTTCTAAGATGTCTGTATTGTAATAAAGTATTTCAGCGTGTGTGTCTAACGGAATTGCATAAATATGTCCGTCAAAAGTCACGGAATCTACAGAGTTTGATGCATATACGGAATTCATGTCAAATCCCATCTGCTCAAGATAAGAATCAATCGGCTCCACAACGCCCTGGTCTACAAGCTCGGGAAGTTTTGAAACGTGGGAAACACCGATATCGGGGCCTTTGCCTGCCGCAACTGCGGTCTGGAGCTTCGTATAGTAATCCGCCCATACAAGCATGATAGACTGTACTTCCTTGCTCGGTCCCTTAGAATTGTAATCAGCAATAATTTCATCCATGAAACCACCGTCACCGCCGCTGAATAAAGACCAGAACACTAATTTGTTCTCGTCAACCTGGACAGCTTCCGGGTTATTGACAGTTCCGTCCTCATTTACATCTGCAGCATCTGCCGACTCTCCGGCATCCGCAGAACCTTCTTCCGTATTTTCCCCCCCCCCTCAGCATTTTCGCCACTATCAGCAGGGGTTTCTGTATTTGTTTCATTCGTTGTTGTACCTGCATTACCATTTCCGCCACACCCGGATAAAACACCGGCTGTCATTGCTGCAGTCAGTAATGCCGCTAACCATTTACGCTTCATAATATTATCCTCCTTAACATGGTTTCTGTTCGCTATACGGCCGTTTATAGCATTTTTACAATTTTTCTGTTTATTTTTCCTTTTTCAAAATTATTTGAATCTTATTTAAAACAAAAAAACTGTTGTTTTGTGATTACAGAATATATTACGCTAAACATTATGTCAATATATTTTCTATTTTTTCCATATATTTAGTTATTTTGTATATATTTTACAAAATAGCAACAGAAATGCATTTTTAAAATTTACTGAGCATTTTTTATTTTACAATAATCCTGTTGATAATCTAAGAGGTTTCCTATAATGGTTAGGGTGTCAAAAAATGTATATTATAAGTTGCGAGGGCAGATTACATAAAATGTTCCCTTGTGTCCGTCTGCGTCATATGGATTTTCTAAAATATTCCGGGAAATTTAAGGAAACGGACGTAACCGCCCTCTATTCGCCATCCGGGCGAACATCGGGCTTTTCGGGGCGTCCATACCCCGAAATTACTGGAGACTTAACGGAATATTAAGAAAATCTCATATTCCTGCGAAGGACAACTGCGTGAACATTTTATGCAATCTGCCAGTGAAATTTTATGATAACATCCTTCGTCACCCTAATCTTATATGGTAAAAAAGCACCCCAAGATTTCTATCCCGGGAGTGCTCCATGCCCATAAACTATTTTCTTGTTATCCTTGTTCTCCCTCAATCTTTCTAGCATTCCAGGGAAAGAACAATATCCTGCGCGTAATCACCAAAATCTTTGCCGAAAATATTAAAACCGCCAATATATTTGGCGTCCTCTTTATTTCCGATACGCACCGTCACGTAAGACTTTCCATTCAAATCAAGCTCGTCCACCGTCACATCACCCACACGGCTGCCATTCACGTAGCATCCGTCCTGCCCTACTTCCCAACTGACTAACACTCCATACTGTGTGGCGCCATTGGGCCATACGGCGCTGGTCAGCCTGCCCCGCCTATGTCCAAAATCTCCAGGGCTTGTCCACGTGCCACAATCTACGCCATTCAACCAGACTGTAATATCCGACTTCCAATCCTCACGGAATCCAGGCGCCTCCGAACAGATTTCCATGGTCAGACATATCCTTTTCACCTTATCGTTGCTAAACAGGCCGTTGGCAAACTTGTACTCCACATATCCTGCAGACGTCCACAAAAGCCCTGCATGAATCCTCTCCGGGAGATAAAAACTGTACTCCTGGTCCTCATTGCCAATGACCCCTTCCGCACTGCACAACCCGCAGGTCGGCACAACCCTGCATTCCGAGTATGTCCCCACAGGCATCTCACTGCTGAAAACCTCTCGGACATTTTCATCCTTCCGCAGAAGCCTCACCGAAACAGAATCAATTTTCCTGCTGCACAGTTTCGACGAGCCTCTGGCTCCCGGCCGTTCCTCCATACGGATAAGCCCCGCCTCCTCCAGAATCTTTAGATGGAACGCCGCACTGGACGCCGGAATATCCATAATCCGCGCAATATCCCCGATAATCAGGGAGTCCACGTATAATAGCTGCAAGATTTGCAGACGGATTGGGGAAGAAAAAGCCCTCCCCAATGCGCAGACCGCATCTATATCATTTAACTCATAGTTCTGAAACTTAGCCATATGTACCTCTCCACAACTTATTTTATAACAAATCCAACTATAGCATAAGGTTGATATAACGTCAATTTCCGTTGAAACCGGATTCTAATGGCGGATACCATACTTCTTCTGCAGGCGGACCACACCAAATCCTGCCCCGCCGCCTACTGCCACCAACACCGCAAACCCAAGCATCGTCCACCGGATACGTTCCGGCATCACAAGAGCCGGCGTAACAAACGCGAAAAATCCACAGCAAAGCCTGGAAAAACCATTGATGAACCCTTGCACAGATGTCCGCGCGCCGGCAGGAAAAGATTCCTGCGTCCACACCTTATACACCGCCTCGCCGCCAAACTGCCCGGCAACGTTATAACAGCCGATACAGACAACAAGCGCCCACAAACTGCCTGCTCCAAAAGCTATCCCAACCATAGAAAGACACTGCACGATAATGCCGGCGCCAAACAGCCTGTTGCGATATTTTCCGCCCGACGCTACGGCAAACAAAGAAATCGTCAAAAGCCCTAACATATTTAGCACAATCCCCACGCCTGTGGCAAAACTCTGGGACGCATCTGCCTGTACCAATGTAAAAGTCTGGAACTGGCCGAAAGTGTTTGCAAGCAAATTACAGCATACATAGAAAACCAGGATTCTAAAAAACAGACCTCTGTACTTTGATTTCTCCGGTCCATTCAGCAATTCTTTCATAGACAATTGGGATGCCCCTGTCCCATCGTTCCCGACATGTTTACCCGAATCCGGCTGTCCCCATTTCCCGGAGCGTTTTAAGCCGCCCCTCCATAACACCGTGACTAACGATACTGCGCAAAGAATGGCAAAAACTACCCGGCCCCCCCACCGTTCCCGACATGGCAGACACAACAAAAGAACAGATATAGGACATGAATATACCGACCTGCCAAAATACCTGTGTGGAAGAAACGAGCCGCGCCGCGGTACCCTCATCCGAAGCCTCACGGGATACCACCGTCAGGCTTACCGGCAAATCCGCACCTGAGGCGACGCCCGTTATAATAACCCCTGCCAACAGCATTCCGAAACCTGTGGAACAGACACAGACCGCCATGCCTGCCGCATACAAAAGATTCAGCATACAAAATGCCCTGTCCAGCCCAAATAGCCCTGAAATTTTTCCCGCAAAAAGAGAACCAATCGCAATCGCGAAAGTGAGCGCACCGGACAACATCCCAATCTGCATATTATCCAACCCAAAGCCATTCTGCCACACTGTAATAGTCGCCGAAAGCCCGATAATGACGCCGGAACCGAGCATAGAACCAAATCCTGCCCCCACAACTAACGGGCGGTACTCTTCACCTGCTTTCATCCTTTTTCCCATCTTAATCTCCATTCATGTAAAATTTACTTTCTATATCATTCCATATAATCTGTACCTTCAGTGAACGAAGCGGCATGTATCCCTATGCTCACTGAGGGTAGTATAACAGAAAAAAGAATATAAACAAAGCATTATATCTTTCTACCCCGCAAAAGCGTATTGTAATAATTGACATTACATTTCACCTGAAATAAAATGAAAAATGCCACACAGACTTGCAGCTTTCTCCAAATACAGACTGCCATGGAGAAGAAACTGTCTTCTATTACATTAGGTGCTAAAAACGTAAAAATATCTGCAAACAGAAAATCCATAAACAGGATGTATGATGCAGGCCGGAAAGGAGCGCGCATTATGGTGCGGACAACAACCAACACGGACACTCTGCTAAATCTTCTCAAAGAAGATTCCACGCAATACCAAAACCTGGACATCGACAGCTACACCATGTCAGAAAAGAAAAACGCCATCCGTTCCCTCATGAATATCCGTATGGTCAGGGAACCTTCTGCCGAACTTTTAAAAGTACAGGACGCCTATCTACAAGAAGAACTGGCCCAAAAAGGCGCCGTGCCACTGTCAGCCATCCCCACGCTTCGGGACAATACCCACAGAAGAAACACGGACGAAGCACATCCTAATGCCCTATCACATAATGCACCTGATAATACGGTATTCTCAGATAAATTATCCATATGGCAGGGCGATATAACCCGCCTCCAGGTGGGCGCAATCGTAAATGCCGCCAATTCACAGATGTTAGGGTGTTTCATCCCCTGCCACCGATGTATTGATAATGCTATCCACAGTGCGGCGGGCATACAGTTGCGCACCGCTTGCAGCCAAATTATGGGACAGAGGCGGATGCGCTATGGCAAACAATATGAAGAACCTACAGGTACGGCCACGCTCACCAAAGCCTACAATCTTCCCTGCGAATATGTGATTCATACGGTGGGTCCAATCGTGTACGGTAATCTGAATGATTCATTAAGACAGGACCTGCGCAATTGTTACAGGAGTGTCCTGGAGTGCTGCCTGGAACATGATATCAAGTCTGTTGCTTTCTGCTGCATTTCCACCGGGGAGTTTCATTTTCCCAATGAGGAAGCTGCAAAAATTGCCTGGGAGACGGTCACTGATTTTCTGGAAACATACAGCGAATCCTTGGAACGTGTGATTTTTAACGTCTTTAAGGACAGCGACCGGGAAATTTATGAAGCGCTTGCCAGGTAACTTACTCTTCCCTATCCCGGAGATTTGGTGTAGAATGTAAAGCAAAAGGAGGTACTCCAATGGACCGGCAAAATTTGACTTTAATGACCGATTTATACGAACTGACAATGATGCAGGGCTATTTCAAAAACAAGGACCAGAATGAAACCGTGATTTTTGATGCTTTTTACAGAAGTAATCCCTGCGACGGCGGTTTTGCTATCGCCGCCGGATTAGAACAAATGATTCAGTACATCAAAGAGCTGCATTTCGATGAAGAAGATATCTCCTATCTTGCCAGCCTTGGTATCTTTGGCAAAGACTTCCTTGATTATTTGAAAGAATTTAGATTTACAGGCGATATCTATGCTATCCCGGAAGGAACCGTTGTATTTCCACGGGAACCGCTTGTGAAAGTTATTGCGCCGATTATGCAGGCACAGCTTGTGGAGACGGCTATCTTAAATATCATCAACCACCAGAGTCTTATCGCAACCAAGACCGCAAGGGTATGTTATGCCGCACACGGAGACGGCATCATGGAATTTGGACTTCGCCGTGCCCAGGGGCCGGACGCAGGCACCTACGGCGCAAGGGCCGCCATGATTGGCGGTTGTATAGGCACATCCAATGTCCTGTGCGGACAGCTTTTCGATGTTCCGGTGAAGGGTACTCACGCCCATAGCTGGATTATGAGTTTCCCGGACGAATACACTGCTTTTAAGACCTATGCGGACATGTATCCTTCCGCCTGCATCCTGTTGGTGGACACATACGACACCTTAAAATCCGGCGTGCCCAACGCCATCCGTGTTTTCACCGAAATGCGCGAAACAGGTATACCGCTTACTTTCTACGGCATCCGCCTAGACAGCGGCGACCTGGCATATTTGTCTAAGAAAGCCCGGAAAATGCTGGATGCGGCAGGATTCACCGACGCTGTTATCTCCGCCTCCAACGATTTGGACGAGTTCCTTATCCAAAGTCTGAAAGACCAGGGGGCCGCCATCACCTCATGGGGCGTCGGCACACACTTAATCACATCCAAAGACTGCCCTTCCTTCGGCGGCGTGTACAAATTAGCCGCGGTAATGGGCAAGGACGGGCAGTTTATACCCAAGATTAAATTGTCCGAAAATACGGAGAAAGTAACCAATCCGGGCAACAAAACTATCTACCGTATCTATGAGAAGGAGACGGGCAAAATCAAAGCCGACCTAATCTGTCTGGTGGACGAACAGTACGACGAGAGTAAGCCGCTGCTGCTTTTTGACCCCAACGAACCGTGGAAAAAAACCAAGTTGGCAGGTGGAAGCTATCGTCTTCGGGAACTGATGGTTCCTGTCTTCCAAAACGGGGAATGCTGCTACACTTCCCCCAAAGTCATGGACATCCGCTCCTACTGCCAGGAAGAGCTTAACACACTCTGGGAAGAGACAAGACGCCTTGTGAACCCACACAAAGTGTATGTAGATTTGTCAGGCAGGCTTTATGATATCAAAATTCAACTGTTAGACCAGATGAATCAAATGTAAGAAAATAACTAGGAGGGATTCATATGCTTCGTATCGTTACAGATTCTGCAAGCGACCTGCCGGCCGATTATGTCAGGCAGCATAATCTACACGTGATTCCCACGCCGGTTGTAATCGACGATACCGATTACTTTGACGGGGAAACCATACACACAGAAGAATTTTATCATATACTGGACGATATCAGACGCGATGTAAAAACATACCATATCAATCCCGCCATGTTTACGGATGCTTTCAGGCCCTACGCCAAAGCGGGCGACGTCATTATCTACCTGTGTTTTTCCACAGGAATTGCAGGCACTTACAATGCCGCCAATATCGCAAAAGAAACCTTATCAGAAGAGTATCCCGACTTTGACTTGACGATTATCGATTCCAAATGCGCTTCCGCAGGTTTCGGCCTGCTTGTCGCAAAACTTGTCACCATGTTGGAAAAAGGGGCTCCAAAAGAAGAAATCATTGAGGCCGCCGATTATTTTATCTCCCATATCCGCCATGTATTCACGGTACAGACGTTAGCCTATCTCATCAAAGGAGGCCGTCTCACCAAATTTAAAGGCACTCTGGCTGAGACATTGGACATGAAACCTGTATTAGTCGTGAATGAGTCCGGAGCATTAGCCGTCATCAAAACAGTACGGGGCAGGAAGAAATCGCTGCGCTACCTCATAGATTATGCCAGGGAAAACGGATACTGCCTGGAAAAGCAGACCGTTGCGCTATGCCATGGGGAAGACCCGGAGGCGCTTGTCATGGTGTCATCCCTTGTGCAGGAAACTTTTCATCCGAAAAATACTATGATATCTGTGGTAGGATGCGCCATCGGCGCACACACCGGCAGAGGGCTTGTGGGATTCTGCTTTTTCGATGCCGACGAAGGAAAATATGCACATTACTTTGCAGATTAATGATGAATATGGGTAGTTTCCCATGCCGTTTTGGCAGCGCTTCTATGATATTTGAAAAACAAGGGGAATTAGATTTTATATGGAAGAACAACATCAAGTTTACACTTACTTAGAGACAAACGAAGATTTTAAAATGCGGGAGTTAGACCGGGGTGACTTAGAGCAGTTCAATGCCTTGCTGCAATACGCTTTCCAGGTCACCTCCTATGACCTGTTCCAGACAGGATGGAAACAAGACGAAATCAAATATGCCAAACGGCCTATTTTGGAAGAAGCTTACGTCATCGGATGGTTTTATCAGGAACGGTTGGCGTCCATGGTCGTGGTCTACTCCATGAAAGTCAATATCCATGATACCATCATGGATATGGGCGGCATTACCGGCGTCGCCACCTATCCGGAATATACCGGGCGCGGACTGATTCACTCCCTGATGCGCCATGCATTGGATTATATCCACAGCCAAGGGATGCTGATTTCTTTTCTCTATCCCTACTCCATCCCCTTCTACCGTAAGATGGGATGGGAAATCGTCTCCGACAAGCTTACTTTCACCGTCAAAGACACACAGCTTCCCAAAGCGCGCCCCGTAGACGGCATGGTGGAACGCGTCAGCCTGGATTCCGAAGATTACCACAACGTCCACTCCTATTTCGCCATACAAAGACACGGCGCACTCATCCGGGATGCCCTTTCCTGGGAAGAATACTGGCGTTGGGACAATGAAGATATCATCGCGGCAGTCTATTACAGCAAAGAACATAAACCCTTGGGTTACGTAGTCTACTACATTGCAAACGAAATCTTCCATATCAAGGAAATGGTTTATTTAAATATCGAAGCGAATTATGGGTTGTGGAACTATATCAGCGCGCATTTCTCGATGATTACACAAGTACAGGGCGATAACTATTCGGGAGAACCGATGGCTTATCTCTTTGAGGATAGTGAAATTACGGAGACAATCTCCCCCTATATCATGGCCCGTATCATTGATGTAAAAGAATTTCTCACAGAATATCCTTTCCAGATACAGCCCGAAGACTTTAAACTTCATTTCCGTGTACACGACGAGATGGCGCCCTGGAACGAAGGGGACTATATGGTTTCATGGCATGACGGCAAGACAATCTGCGAACAGGTGGAGGACAACCAGTCAATCAATGTAGTGGAATTGTCCGTAAATACGCTCACCGCCATGCTGATGGGTTATAAGAGACCGTCTTACCTTTATGAACACGAAAAGATTCAGACCGAGTACTATATGTTGACCTGGTTAGAACGTATGATTCCCGTAGAAAAAGCATACTTTTCGGATTATTTCTAGCTCGCCGGCTCATTTAAAAAACAGCCTGGCGCAAAAAGTTTTTATTGTTGCGCCCTTGCCACGCTTTGCGCAATTGCCTCACATGTCCAGTCAATCAATTCCTCCGAATGGGCATCCGACACAAACATTGCCTCAAACTGGGAGGGCGCCACATAAATTCCTCTTTCAAGCATTCTGTGAAAATAACCCGCAAAAGCCTCCCTGTCACAGCGGCAGGCATCTTCATAATTTGCCACATTCATCCCGCTTTGTGCACAATCCGACGTGAAGAATACCGTGAGCAGGGAGCCGGCACGGTTTACTGTCAGTCCTTTCTTGCAAAATGCCTCCGCAATTCTTTCCGCTTTTGTGTCAATACGCCTGTACATTCCCCTGTCTTCCATGAGTATCTTCAAAGTGGTAATTCCCGCTGTCACCGCCACGGGATTGCCCGACAATGTACCTGCCTGATAGACTTCCCCAAGCGGCGCCACACAGGACATAATCTCCCTGCTACCGCCGTAAGCAGCCAAGGGCATACCACCGCCCACAATCTTGCCAAATGTATGCAAATCGGCATGTACGCCCGTATACTCCGTAGCGCCGCCTAGCGCCAGGCGGAATCCCGTTATCACTTCGTCAAAAATCAAGAGCGCGCCTTTCTCCTTCGTGATACGCCGCAAAAATTCCAGAAATCCCTCTTTGGGCGGCACGACGCCCATATTGGCGGCCACTGGCTCAACCACTATAGCCGCCACCTGTCCGCTGTTTTCTTCCATCATCCTGCGCACAGATTGTTCATCATTGTATACTGCCGTCAAAGTACTCTCGGCATAGCCCGCCGGAACCCCGGCGCTGTCCGGCACCGACTGAGTCATAAGCCCGGAACCTGCTTTGACAAGGAGTCCGTCGGAATGCCCGTGATAATTTCCGGCAAACTTGATAATTTTTTCCCTGCCCGTGAATCCTCTCGCCACCCGCACCGCACTCATTACGGCCTCGGTTCCGGAGCTCACCAACCGCACCATCTCCACATCTGGGACACACACATGAATCAATTCCGCAAGCTCCACTTCCCCCGCCGTAGGAGCGCCGAATGTCAGCCCGCCACCGCAAGCTTTCCGCACCGCCTCCACCACTCTGGGATGGGCATGTCCCAAAATACCAGGTCCCCAGGAACAGACATAGTCCAGATAACGGTTCCCGTCCACATCATACAGCCACGGCCCCTCGGCCCGCTCCACGAAAAAGGGATGTCCGCCCACTGCCCCGAATGCCCGCACCGGGGAATTTACCCCGCCGGGTATGCATTTTTTCGCTTTATCAAAAAGCATCTTTGACTGATTTGTATCCATACAGATTCTCCATTCATACTATCCAATTCACAGCATCCAACGCATGGTATGTGATGATGAGCCTTGCCCCCGCCCGTTTCATGGCGGTAAGGTTCTCCACCACAATCCGCTGCTCGTCAATCCATCCGTTGGCAGCGGCGGCTTTTACCATAGAGTATTCACCGCTCACATTATACACGGCAAGGGGCATATGGTAATGAAGCGCCGCCTCCTTGAGCACATCCAGGTATGCGAGGGCGGGTTTCACCATCACAATATCCGCCCCTTCTTCTATATCGGCAGCAATTTCCTGCAGCGCTTCCTGTCCATTGGCGAAGTCCATCTGGTAGCTCTTACGGTCCCCGAAACCCGGCGCGGAATGGGCCGCGTCCCGGAATGGGCCATAATAAGCGGAGGCGAATTTCGCGCTGTAAGCCATAATCGGTATCTGTCCGAATCCGGCTTCGTCCAAGCCTTCACGTATGGCCGCCACTCGCCCGTCCATCATATCCGAAGGAGCCACCATGTCCGCTCCCGCCGCCGCAAGGCTCACCGACATTTTCACCAGGTAGGGAAGTGTCTCGTCATTTAATATTTCATCCCCGCACACCATACCGCAATGTCCGTGGGAAGTGTACTCACACAGGCATATATCTGCCACAATATAGATTTCCGGATATTTTTCTTTGACAAAGCGCACCGCCCGTTGGGTAATCCCGTCCTCCGCGTATGCCTGGCTTCCTTCCGGGTCCTTCTTCAGGGGAATACCAAAAAGCATGATACCCCCGATGGACGCTGCCGCCACCCGGTCAAGAATCTCCTCCAGACGGTCCACCGAATACTGGTATATTCCCGGCATGGATTTCACCGGGCTCTTGATATTTTCCCCCTCTATGACAAATATAGGATAGATAAAATCTTTCGGATGCAGCCTTGTCTCCTGCATCATGGAACGGATTCTACCGTCACGTCTTAATCTTCTGAACCGATGTATATTTTCTGCCATACTTTCTCCATTTCTTTCATCACTTTTGTGCTCTGTCCCTGCAAAGGCACTCCACAATCCCCGTCACATCCGCTTTCTCCGCAACCAGGCAGGTGGCATCCATATGCTTCCTGAGCTCTTCGCCGCATCTCTCCCCAATACAGATATAGCAACTTTTTTCATTTCTTATTCCCCCCTGCTCCATTCCCTGGAAGTATGCCCGCACGCCCATAGCCGAGCCAAACACAATGTAGTCGGGCATTTTTGTCACTGCCCCGGCGCGCCGTTCCTCCCGGACTGCCAGTTCGTAGAGGGGATGCTCCAGAAAAGAAATCCCTTTTTCAGAAAAAATAAGAGACAGCTCCGGGCTTGCCTCTTTCGCCCGCAGGAAAATCGCCGAAGGAATCTCCCGGGCGGCATTTTTACATACCTCCAAACATCCACCCGGCCGTACGGCTTGTCCTGCCTCTTCCAAAATATGTGCCGCCAAGCCTTGCGCCAGATGAAATACATCATATATCTCCGGTACATAATCCACATACAGCCCCGCTTCTTCAAACACCGCCGCTGTACCCGGTCCGATTGCGGCAAGCCCTTTCCCCCAAAGTGTACGCAGGTCACGCCGCTCTTTCCTCATTTTATCCAGAAAAACCTGCGCTCCATTGGGACTGGTAAAAACAAGCCAACCGTAACCATTAAAATCCGGTAACGGCTCTTTATTCTCGCAAATCTCCATAAAGCCCATGTCCCACACGCGGGCTCCTTGTTCCCCCAGTGCTGCCGAAAGCTTCTTCACAAAATGGGGCGTTCCTGTGAGCCCCACCGTAACCCCGGACAGCTTTTTATCTTCCGGTATCAGTTCCAGTCCCGCCACCGCGCCCACCACAATCACCGCGGGAGACCTATACCCCTGCCGTGACGCCTCCCGGAAAAGCTCTGACAGGACAGTCCGCATACACTTCTGCCGGGCTGTGCTCCCCTCCATAATGACAGCACAGGGCGTCTCCGGGCTTTTGCCTGCCGCCATCAACCCGTCTGCGATTTCCTGCAGATGATGCATCCCCATCAAAATCACCAGGGTGCCGTCAAGCCGTGCCAAAGCATCAAAATCCAGTTTTAGGCAAGAACGGCCGTCCTCCTGCGCCGCCGTCCCCGTCACCACCGTAACGCTTGCAGAGAGCCCTCTGTGGGTGACAGGAATGCCCGCTGCCGCCGGAACCGCGATGGCAGAGGAAATCCCGGGAATTTCTTCACAGCCGACTCCTGCTTTTTTCATTGCCAGAAATTCCTCTCCGCCTCTCCCGAACACATAAGGGTCCCCGCCCTTTAAACGCGCCACCGTCTTCCCCTCCCGCGCTTTTTTTGCCAAAAGAATATTAATTTCGTCTTGCTTTAAGGCATGGCTGCCATAGCGTTTCCCTACATAAATTTTCTCGCAGTCTGCTTTCGTCCACTGCAACAATTCTTCCGATACCAGACTGTCGTAAACTACTGTGTCACAGTTTCTTAGAACATCTGCCGCCTTGCATGTCACAAGCCCTGCATCCCCGCAGCCGCCGCCCACCAGATATACTTTTCCCGCCTTCAATTTCTTCTCCTATTCTGTCTCATCCTGAAGATGAAAGCGCATACTCGCATGCTGTGCATCTCTCAGTGACTTCGCGATTCTCTCTGCCATCTCCAGCCCCGCCTCTGTTTCTGCCTTACAAGTAAGCCTCTGCCTGTTTTCGGCATACATCGCATCCAATACCAGATGTCCCTCTTCCTGTCTGCACCACGCCCCAGCGGACTCGCTGCAGTCCGCCGAAAGCCGTGCCAACAGTTCCCGCTCTACCAGGAAACATTGTTCTGTCTTTTCGTCTGTCATCTGCCTGCAAAGCGCTGCCACGGAGGAATCGCGAACTGCCTCCGCCACGATGATTCCCTGGCACGCCGCCGGCAGAAACTGTCCGGGCGGCAGAGGCAGAAACATAAATTCATCCTCTTCCTCCAAACCTATTCCCAACCGGTCCAATCCTGCCTTCGCCAAAATAATTCCATCATATCCGCCGTCTTTGAGTTTGCGTAGCCTGGTATCCACATTCCCACGGATATCCTTACAGACTACATTATCCCACATTTGAACGGCCTGCGCCTGCCGCCTCCTGCTGCCGCTGCCCACCACGAACGTTCTCCCATCACCCTGTCCAGGATAGGGAAGCCTCCCTTCCTTGGGCACTACCAGCACGTCCCGCACATCACCTCTGGGAAGCACGGCGGCAATACACAGTCCCCGGGCAAGCTCCATAGGTAAATCTTTGGCAGAATGTACCGCTATATCAATCCGTCCTGCAAATAAAGCCTGCTCCAACTCTGACACGAAAACACCCTTGTCTCCAATGTCCGCCAAGGGTTTATCCAGTATCTTATCACCCTTCGTATGTATCACCACAATCTCCGTCTCTATACGGCTGTCTACCCGCCTTAACGCCTCCTGTACCATGGCTGCCTGTCTTAACGCCAACTTGCTTCCCCGTGTGCCGACCCTGATTTTCCCCATGCTGTAAAGTACCCTTTCCTACATCCATATCATATTCCGGCTATCCTGCCAATAAACATCCTTTTCCGCCAGGAAGCAGACCCATCGTTCTTCTTCCTTTTCCTACAGTATATCCTTTTCACCCTTTGAAATCAACGAATGCTTCCTGTAATTCCGTTACCGTCACCCTCCCGCCTCTTTCCAGGCAATACAAAAACATCCTCTCTAAAATCGCTTTCCTGGCGGATTCCTCCCCAATCTTCTCCATCACCCACGGACGTATTTGACCCATTAGGTCAACTACATCTCCTAAATTCTCCGGGAGCATACCTGAAATCTCTTGCCGCATCCAGGCCGCCGCCACCGGGCTCTTGCCGTCCGTAGAAATTCCCACCGTCAAACTCCCTTCCCGAATCAGAGCCGGAAAAAAGAATGTGCACTTCTTTTTGTCATCCACCACATTAACCGGAATCTTCCTTGCTTTGCACAAATCCGATATCTGTCTATTCAATCGTTCATCGTCCGTGGCTGCAATGACAAAATCCGCACCGTCTACATCTTCCGTCCTAAATTCCCGCTCCATGAAAAAAAGAGAAGAAGGCATATTCCCCTTCTCCTGCCTCCGCACACACTCCTCAACCCGGGATGCAACCACTGTCAATACCGGACCGAAAGGTATTAACTTCTCCACCTTCCTGGCTGCAACCTTTCCGCCGCCCACAATAACACCCTTTTTACCGGCTATATCCATAAAAAAAGGAAAATATCCCATCCTTGCCCTCTCCTCACTCAGTCAGGAAAACCGTACTTTCAGCTCATTCCTTCACCGACCAGCACATCCAGTACCGCCTGAAAAGCTCTACTGTCCAGTTTATCCCGCAACAAATATATGAGTTTCTCCGCCGGAACACCCTGGTATTTCTCCTTCCAACAAGCATCAGCCCTGGTAAACCGATGGAAAGCCAACACATTACATATCTTCTCCAAATCTTCTTCCAGAATTTCTTCCGCGTACACAAGCGCCTGTTGTTTGAGCCTGTTATTCTCCCTGGCCAACCGGCTGACCTCATCCAAGGTGACCAAGCGGCAACCGCTTATTCTGGCGATATCACTATCCATATCCGGCGGCATGGATATGTCCAGAAACAATCTTTCCTTCATGGTCTTTAGGGATTCTTTGACCCGTTTGGCCGTCAGCGTATAATGAGGACTGGATGTCGCAGATACCACTGCGTCCGCCGCATCCAGATAATCATAACGATTTCTGTAATCTACGGTTTCCACGCGCGGACTGTTGCTCCGGTACATTCCATTGTGAGACCTGGATGTGGCAATCACCCGGATATTCTCCTGACTAAGAAGGTCTTTCAGGATAATGCCGCCCATCTTTCCACTGCTCCCCATCAAAAGTACGGTTTTGGCCGCCATAGGAAGCCGGAACACCTCATTGGCCGCCAGAGTGGCTACAGATACGGAAGTCTTGGAAATCATCGTCTCTGTTTTCACCCGCTTGGCACAGGACAACGCCGCCTGAAAGATACAGTTCAGCTCATACCCCGTGTGCCCCGCTTCTTTCGACTGCATATATGCATCTTTTGTCTGGCCAAGAATTTCATCTTCCCCGATAACCATAGATTCCATTCCGCAGACTACACGAAAAAGATGCTGCACCGCTTTCCTGCCCTCATATCTCCTGTCAAGGCTGCGAATCCATTCCACGTCACTCCCTGTTGCCTTCGCAAACGCCTCTTCCATGTCCTGAAAACTATTTGTTTCCCCCTGCACATAGATTTCCGTGCGGTTACAGGTGGACAGAAGAACACATTGTTCTATCCTGTCAAGGGACAAAATTTTTCTAACAAACTCCTCCCTACTCTCTTCCGGAACGTAACATTGCTGTCTGTCCACAGATTTTGCCGTCTTATGATTGATACTGATACACTCCATGTTTCCCCATCCTAAAAATTCTCTCATACTGTCAAACAAAGCCTGATTTTAGCCCACCGTCCCCAGGCATCATGCAGATACTTTATGCTTGTGCATGAAATATACCCTCAGCGGACAACGAAACACACATTCTGTCCACTGAGGGTAATCTACATGAATCTCAAGGTTACGTCTTGTTTAGCACGTTGCGCCGCCCACCAAATGCATCTTTGCATTGATAATCTGGTCTTTATACTTCAAAATCTCATCTGACATAAGCTGTGCCTGCACATTCTCAAATCCAAGCCTGCTTATCGTATCCGCAAAACGTTCTCCTGTCTTGCCCTGTTCACGGAAAAGCAGAATGGCTTTTTCCAGAACGGACAGTACTTCCTCTTCATCTAAGAAAATCTTATCCAATTTCTGCCCATGGGCAACTCTCTTGCCCCAACGTCCGCCGATATAAATGCGGTATCCATAAGCGCTCTCTTCCGCCGCCTTGAAAGGACATTTGCCTACACAGCGTCCACAGTTGTTGCATTGCTCCGGCTCGATGACAAGTTTGCCGTCCACCACCTGTGACGCGCCCACCGGGCAGGCCGACGCAACCTGACATTTTCCGCATCCACGGCACTTCTCCAAATCAATCACGGGAACTCTCTGTCCCACAATACCGAAATCATTCAAATCCGGCTTCACGCAGTTATTCGGGCAACCACCCACCGCAATCTTAAACTTATGAGGCAGTTTCACGGATGCATACCCGTGGAAAAATCTCTCATGTATCTTCTCCGAAAGCTCGTAGGAATCCAACAATCCATATTGGCATGTCGTTCCCTTGCAGGCTACTACAGGACGTACCTTAGAGCCGGTTCCGCCTGTCTCCAAACCTTCTTCCGCCAGGAATGCCCTGAGCGGCTCAATCTGTGCAAAGGGCACGCCCACGATTTCCAGTGTCAGACGGGTCGTCATCACCACATCCCCACTGCCAAACTTCTCCGCCGCCTCCGCTATTTTTTTATGCTCTGCTGTGGTAATCTTACCGTTTCTCGTAATCACACGGACATTGAAGTTGTCAGTTCCCTTATTGTGCAGACATCCCAACGCTTTCACCCTTGTTATCTCTTCCGCCGGAATCGTCACCACGCCGGGCGCACTTGCCACTTTAACCACATTGAAGAAAGAAGCGCCTTCCAACACCTTCGTATTGGTATAACCAAACCGTTTCAACCTGTTCTGTAACAGATATGCCCTCTTTCCCTTGGCACAGACAAGCAGGAGCTTTTCGTCCTTGGCAAGTCCCGGCACCTCTCCCTTTACCTTTAACAAATCTACATAGGTTGCACCTGTAATGGTAGGTCCCGCAGGGTTCACATCTATTACCCGATAATCCTTTGCCGCGCCCGCCATAAATTCCGCCGGGGTAAAGCTGTCCATATCGCCGTTTATCTTATTCAAAAGCATATGTACTGCCTGCACAAAAGGATGAATAGCCGTGGAAAAAGGCGGTGCATAGGATAAGTCCAGACAAGTCATCTGCTCTAAAGCTATTCCGAAAGTAACAGCCATCACACCGATATCTGTCACCTTATCTACCGCGCCAGGGCCAAGTACCTGAACGCCCAACAATTTATGTGTATCTGCATCTGCCACCAGTTTGATGGCAAACCATGCGCTGCCCGGATAATAATGCGCTTTATCGTCGGTCACCGCTAACACACAAATCGGTTTATAGCCTGCCGCCTTCGCCTGCTCCTCCGATAAACCTGTCCTGCCGCCTGACAGCCCCGGCAACTTCACCACGCCCGTCCCAAGCACGCCGGGATAGGACACATCCCTGCCGCCCAGGGCAAGGGCAAGCATACGGCCCTCCATATTGGCGGAAGAACCCATGGGCGACCACTGCCGCTGTCCCGTAAGGCGGTTGTTCACCATAGCGCAGTCGCCTGCCGCATAGACATCCGCCACGTTGGTGGCCATCTTGTCATCCACCAATATGGTTCCCTTATACATCTCGATTCCGGTATCCTGCAAGAATCCCGTATTTGGACGGATACCGATGGAAAGAATAACCACATCCGCGGAAAGCAGCCCTTTGTCAGTCTGCACGCCCTGCACCCGCTCCTCACCTGTCACACCTTCCAGTTTCGTGCCGGTAAGTACCTTAATGCCTTTCTTTTCCAGATGACGCACCGCATAGTCTGCCATCTCCGTATCAAATCCGGGCATAATCTGGGGCGCCATATCAATCAATGTTACCGATAACCCCTTTTCCATCAGGTTCTCAGCCACTTCCAATCCGATAAAACCGCCGCCCACCACCACTGCGCGCTTTACGTTATCCCTGGCGATATAATCCCTTGTCTCAATGGCATCGTCCGGCGTGCGCATCACGAAGACGCCCGGAAGATTCAGTCCCGAAAGAGGCGGAACGATAGGGGACGCCCCCACTGCCACAATACAGGCATCATACGCATAAGTCTCCTCCGCCCCTGTCCGAAGATTCTTGGCTATAGCCTTTTTCGCCCCAGGCTCAAGCGACACCACTTCCCTCTGAGGATACACCATAGCGCCCGTCAATGCAGCATATTTCTCCGGCGTATTTACGATAAGCTGCTCTTTCTCCGGAATGCTCCCACCCACGTAGTAGGGCAGTCCGCAACCGGCATAGGAAATATCTTTCCCTTTGGTAACAATCGTCACCTCGGCCTCCGGATTCACCCGTTTAAATTTCGCAGCGGCTTTCGTCCCTGCCGCCACGCCTCCGATTACCAATAACCTCATACATTACCTCCTCATTTATTTTTGTACCCCTTATAAGCTGTCATATATCTTTATCATGCCACATAAAAAACGGGAAATCAATTCCCATTTACCGGAAAATTACGGCCTGTCGGAAAATGATTCATAAAGGTTATCTGCCAGACGCACTGGCAGAATCGGCAAGCAAAATTGCCGCCAAATATTCCGCCGCGGGTAAAATCGCCGTTTGCTCTACCCGGAATGCCGGGTGATGAATCTGTTGTCCTACGCCGACGCCAATCTTTACATAGCAGCCCGGTAATTCCCTCCCCATGGCATCCTTATCTTCATAATAGGCGAAATCGTCCCCGCCCATAGAACTTTCCTCCGGCACTGCCTCCATCCCCTGTTTGCGCGCCACGTCTTCACATACCCGTGCCATCTCTTTGTGATTGTATGTTGCAGGAGGCCCTGCCGTCCATTCTGTTTCTGCCACAGCCCCGTATGCCGCGGCAATCCTCTCCGCAGTCTCACGCACTCTCCGCTCGTAAAGAACCCGGTCCTCCCTGTCCATCGTGCGCACAGTGCCTTCCATCTCAGCCACCGTAGGAATCACATTCCATGTGGCGCCCGCCTGCAGCCTTGTGACACTGAGCACGGCCGGATGAAAAGCATTCACATTCCGCCCGACGATAGAATGCAAACCTTGGACAATGGCTGCCGACGCAAGAATCGGGTCGATACCGTCGTCAGGATGTGCCCCATGGCATCCTACGCCTCGCACACGGATAACAAACCTGTCCACCGCCGCCGTCACATACCCTTCCCTGATGCCCACCGCACCGACCCGGTTGGTAGGGTCACCATGAAAACCCCAGATACGCTCCACATCATCCGCCGCACCACTCTCAAGAATCTTCATCGCACCATGGGCTTCTTCCTCCGCCGGCTGAAAGATAAATTTAACCGTCCCGCACAGCTCTTCACAGCGCTCCTGCAAGAGAATCGCCGCACCGATTCCCGCCGTGATATGGAAATCATGTCCGCAAGCGTGCATTTTGCCCGTATATTCGGACACATACGGCACATCCGCTTCTTCCATGATGGGAAGCGCGTCTATGTCACACCGCAGCGCCGTCACACCATAGTGTCCGTCTGCGGATTCCTTCCTGCCACGCACCACCGCCACCAGCCCGGTGGCAAGCGGATACTCCAGAATCTCTATACCCGCGTCGGTGAGAACCGCGCGTATTCTTTCCGTCGTCTCGTACTCCTCATAGGACAACTCCGGATGTCTGTGGAACCACTCGAAATTCTCTATCAAATATTGTTCCAGTTTCTTATCTCCACGCAAGCTCATTTTGTCACCTTTTTGCAAAACAAGTCATATTTTTCTATCTCTAAACACCGATTATTCTCAAAAGAAAATCGCACAATCCAGGGCATTGCGTTTCTGATTGCCTGAAATTCATTGTAGCCAAAAGATGAGTCAAAATAATTTATCACCGTGCTTAAGGCCGTTCCATGACTCCCAATCACCACATTTTTCCCGGGATATGTCTCCAACACCTGCCAAAGCGCCTCGATATTTCTCTTCTGCACTTCCCTTAAAGACTCTCCATCCGAAAGCTTGAAATCAAAATCTTCCCACTGACTTTTACAAAAATTTTCAAAGTCTTCTATCCAACGGCTTTCGACTCTCCGCTCCCTGAAATCGTCCACCAATTTTATTTCTAACTGTTTGGCGTCCGCAAAATCTTTTACGGTATCAACTGCCCTTTTATATGGGCTTGAGAAAACTGCGGCAATACTTTTATCCCACAAAAAAGCAGTCACCAATTTCCTGTCTTCCATACCCTTCTCAGTCAATTCACGGGTCAAATCATCATGATTACCGAAATTCGGTTTCGCATGACGGACAAAATATACCGTAGTCATATGAATCCCCCATTCTTACTTAATCTAGCGTCCTCCGTTCGGGTCAAGCGCATCCCGCAGCGCATCGCCGATAAAGTTTATGGCCATAACAACCACCACAATCAACAATCCTGGCGGAATCCACAGCCACGGTTGGGTCGTGAGCACGGTAAGCGATTGGGCGCCGTTTAACATATTTCCCAGACTCGCCGTGGGGGGATGTACGCCCTGCCCAAGAAAGCTTAACGCCGCCTCGTCAAGAATTGACAAGGCCAGCACCGAAGTCCCATAGATTAGAATCGGCGCCACCGTATTGGGGAGTATCTCCGAGAAAAGAATATGCTTAAGGGGCATCCCGGCCACGATATTTCCTTTTACGAAATTAGTCTCCCGCAGGTTAAGCACATTGCCTCGCACTAGCCTGGCGATGCCCGGCCAGTCCACAAACCCCAGAATCAAGATAATATTCCACAATCCCGGCTTGAAAATGGCAGCCGCCACCAACACCAACAAGATATACGGAAAAGACATGACCATATCGGTAAACCGCATAATTACCATGTCCGCCACACCGCCGAAATATCCTGCAACCAACCCGAGAACCACCCCGATTACAGTGGAAATCACCGTCGCCATAACGCCTACCAATAAGGAAATCCGTGTGGCATACAAAAGCCTGCTCAAGACATCCCTACCAACCTGGTCCGTTCCAAGCCAAAATTCCCTGGAAGGAGCCTCCGCGAAAGGCCCCACAATTTCGTTCGGCTCATAAGGCGCAATCACAGGCGCAAGAAGCGCTGCGCCCACGATAACCGCTATCACCGCCAGGCTTACAGTGGCAAGATGATGCCGCTTAAACCTCCTGATAATTGTCTGGTAATAATTTTCACTGCCAATATCTTGCTGTACAGCCGTCTGCCGCTGAGCGTGAGATTGTCTGTCCATCATTTTTAATTTCATCCACAATCCCTCCTAATCCAACTGAATGGTAGGGTCCACCAACGCATACAGGATATCCGTGACAAGGTTGGCGGCAAGCACCACAATGGCCGACAAGAGGCAAACACCCATAATCACCGGATAATCTCTGTTGCTGATAGCGCTCATTGTCATCAACCCCAATCCCGGCCATGAGAAAATCTGCTCGATAATCACCGCACCGCCAAAAAGCACCGGAATCTCCATGCCGATTACCGTGATAATAGGCACCAATGCATTTCGAAGCGCGTGCTTGTTAATCACCATAAAGCGCCCGATTCCCTTCGCCCGTGCCGTGCGCAGATAATCCTGCTGCAATATTTCAAGTACCGCACTCCTGATATAACGGATATTACTGCCCGCCATAGAAAATGCAAGCACTATCACAGGCATCACCATATGTCTGGCCACATCTGCCGCGCCGCTCTGGGTACCCAGTGTGGTCATACCGCTGGAAGGCAGCCAGCCAAGCCGCACGGTAAACAGGTAAATCAGTAACAATGACAGGAAAAAACCCGGCACGCTGCTTCCCAGGAAAGAAGCCGTCACCACCGCATAATCACCTTTGGAATACTGATGAATCGCGCTGTATATACCCGCAGGAACAGCCATAATAAGACTCACGATAAGGGACACGCCCATCAAGAGGAGCGTAGGCCCGATATGACTGCCAATCATATCGCTTACCGGCTGAAAAGATTTTATCGAATAGCCCATGTTCCCATGCAATAGCTGTCCAAGCCATACGAAATACTGCACATAGACAGGTTTGTCGAGTCCCAGCGCTATCTTCTTTGCCTCCACCGCCGCTTCCGACACCCGCGGTCCCTGGAGCATCTCAAGCGGGCTTCCCGCCAGACACATAATCGCATAATCAATCACCGTAATGCCAATCAACACCGGAATGGCAATCAGAAAACGTTTCAGAATATATTTACCCATGGATTGCTTCCCTCATACCGGACAAAACGACAGGACACGCCACCATATGTTTGACACCCCGTCCCGTGTCCACTCTGCTGCCTTTTTCTCCTCTTTCACTCTGCGGCGCCCGTTCTTGAGCTTCTATCTCCTGCACTTTTTGTAACTTAGGCTCTTGTCCCTGCATCCAAGACTGCCCACAGCCGATATCTTCCAACACAGGAACTTCTCTTTTACATTTTTCCTGGGCGTAGGGACATCTTGTGTGGAATCTGCATCCTGCAGGAGGATTTGTACTGCTGCCAATCTCACCTTGCAACAGCCTGCGCTGCTTCTTTTTCTCCTGCGTGTCAGGAATCGGTACAGCCTCCAACAACGCTTTTGTATACGGATGAACCGGGTTGTTAAAAATTTCTTTCGCCCTCCCATATTCCACGATTTTCCCCAGATACATAACCGCAATCTGGTCGCTCACATAGTTGACCGCCCCCAGGCCATGTCCCACAAACAGCAACGTCAACCCAAGCTCTCTTTGCAATTCTTTCAAAAGATTCAGAATCTGGGCTTGAATCGACACATCCAGCGCACTTACCGGCTCGTCGCAGACAATAAATTCCGGATTTAAGGACAACGCCTTGGCAATACCAATCCGCTGTCTTTGCCCGCCGGAAAACTCATGCGGATATCTCCCTAAAGCGGTTCTTGGAAGTCCCACCATATCAAGAATTTTAAGGATATCTTTTTCCACCGTATCCTTGCCGGAAATGCCGTGGTACAGCATAGGCTGCGCCAAAATTTCATAGATATGTTTCCGCGGATTCAAGGAAGAATAGGGGTCCTGAAAAACCATCTGCAATTTCGTCCTGACCCGCTGCATTTCTTTCCTGTTCTTCTGTAACGCCGCCAAATCACATCTATTATAATAAATCCTGCCCTCCGTGGGCGCCTCCAGGCCTACAAGCTGCCTTCCGACCGTAGATTTACCACAGCCCGATTCTCCCACAAGCCCTAATGTCTGCCCCCGCATGACGGAAAAACTGACGTCGTCCACCGCCTTGACATATCCGGTCGTATGTGTAATAATCCCACCTTTGACCGGATAATATTTCTTCATATTTTCAACCTGAATTAAAGGTATTGTATTCTCATCCAACATGGTTTCCCCCATTCTGGCTGCCCATGCAGTTGTGCCAACCGTATGGCCTTTGTACAACTGTCAAACTTTTTGTTAATTCCTCAAACCTCCGGTACATCCACGCCCTGTTTTGCCACAATACACCTGGCGGTATGTCCGTCGCCGAATGCATAAGCCTCCTGGGGCTTGCTGCACTCTTCTTTTCTGTATGGACATCTTTCGGCGAACCTGCATCCTGTTATGTTATCATAATTTTCCGGTACCATACCCGGAATCGCCTGCAACACCCGCTCCTCATCATCCCGGATAGTGGGAACTGTATTTAACAGCGCCTGTGTGTACGGATGTTTCGGATTTGAAAACAGTTCCTCCGAAGAAGCTTCTTCAATAATCTGTCCTGCGTACATGACAATCACTCTGTCAGCCGTATTGGCAACCAGGCCGATATCATGGGTAATGAGTATCATGGACATATTCTTTTTCTTTTGTAGTTCTCTCAACAATTTCATAATCTGCGCCTGAATCGTCACATCAAGCGCTGTGGTCGGTTCATCCGCAATCAGAAGCTTCGGATTACAGGACAACGCCATGGCAATCATCACCCTCTGCCGCATACCACCGGAAAGTGTGTGAGGAAATTTGTGTATTACTTCCTCTGCCCCCGGCATACCAACCTGTACAAGCAATTCCACGGCCCGCTTCCTCGCCTCTTCCTTGGATAAATGCATATGGACACGGATACTCTCCGTAATCTGGCTCCCCACAGTAAATACCGGATTGAGTGAAGTAAGCGGGTCCTGAAAAATCATGGTAAGTTCATCCCCCCTGATTTGGTCTAACTGCTTCTCAGTCATCTCCAAGAGATTCTTACCGTCAAAGAGGACAGAACCGTCAGTGACAGCTCCGCCCCTTCTTAATAGTCCCATAATAGATAGTGATGTGACACTTTTCCCGCAGCCGGACTCGCCTACAATGCAGACTACCTCTCCCTGCTCTACGTGGAAACTGATATGGTCCACACTGGTATTTGTCCCGTAGTCTCCGGCAAAGACTGTGGTTAAATCTTTCACCTCCAACAAATGCGGCATTGTACACCCTCCCTAAGCACCAACTACCTATTCCGTAACATCCCATTTATGCACATCGTTAAAGAATCCATACACACTAGGCTCTGCGCCTGTTACACGATTGCTCACCGCTCCCTGCGCACTGATTACATATACAGAGAACATCGCCGCGTCCTCCTGCATTTTCTGGTCTACAACAGAATAGAAACCTTTAATCTCATTTATATCACTGGTTTTCTGCGTTCCTTCCAACGCCGCTGCCACATCTTCATTGTAATATCCGGTCCAGCTTCCCTCGCCGCCAAGCAGCCAGGATACATCCGGGTAAGGGTCTACCGGCGCATAAGTATACTGTACCGCCATAATATCATAATCTGTCGTGCCTGCCACGGTCATAAGAGTAGCTAAGTCCACCGTAGTAATCTCTGCTTTAATACCCACTGCCGCCCACTGTGCCACAATCACCTGCACACCGTTTACAAAAGTATTGTCCCCGGAGTTCACATAGAAGCGAAGCGTCTGGCTTCCGTCCCAACCTGCCTCTTCCAAAAGTTCTTTTGCCTTCTCAGGATTATACTCCATAGGCTTCACCGCATCGTCATAGAACGGACTGGCTGAAGACAGGAATCCATCTATAACCTCTCCATGCCCCTTTAAGAGCTGCTCTACCAACTGCTGCCTGTCAATGGCATAAACCAATGCCTGGCGCACCCGGGCATCCGTAATGTTTGCCGTCTGGATAAATGCCGACTGATTCGTTACAGGAGAACCATAAACCACTTTCACATTGTCAAGTGCTTCAATACTCTCATAGTCTTCCTGGGGAATTGCCGTCATCGTATGCTGTGTAATATCAATCTCCCCGGACTGCAGCCCTGCATAAACCTGGCTTCCGTCCACGATTCTGATATTTAATTTGTCAATCTTGGGAGCGCCCTTCCAATAATCGGTATTCGCCGTATATGAAATATAGTGGTTCGGGTCATATCCCGTCAGGAAATAAGGACCGCTTATCACGTCAGGCTGATTGAACCAATCCACAGACGTCAGTTCATCCTCCCCAAATTTCTCAATAACATGTTTAGGCAGTATATGAAGATACCTGCCGTAACTGTTCTGGAAAGTCGTCAGCGCCATGGGATATTTAGACGTAAACTCAATCGTCTTATCATCTACCACTGTAAGCCCTGCCATGGAAGTTGCACCCTCCTCCACAAAGCCAGTGGCATCGTCCGTTCCCTCAAAGGCATACAAAAGTAATGACGTGTTTCCTACCACCGGACTGGCATAACGCAGCACCGAGTACTCCACGTCGTGTGCCGTAACCGGCGTGCCGTCGGACCATGTAGCAGCATCGTCAATATGCACCGTAAAATGTATGTTGTCTTCCGTTGTAATAGAGTCTGCCAACATGCCTTGGAAATTCAAGTCTTTGTCAAGTTCCATCAAGGGCAGGAACATCAAATCAAGCGCGTATTTATTGATTTCGGTCTGGTCAATCGCAAAGGGATTGACACCGCCCAAGCTGTCCGTCACGCCGATATTAATAATCTTCTCACCTTCCACCGCCGTGGCAGGACCCGTCCCCACCGTCCCGGCTGTATTGTCTGTCCCGGCCGTATTGTCTGTCCCGGCCGTATTGTCGCCTGCTGTCCCGCCGCACGCGGTAACGGCCATAGCCATCGCGGCAGCCAACAGCGCTCCCGCAAATCTCCTTGTCTTTTTTTTCATAATTTCTCCTCCATTCTTACACAATGTACTCTCGGATTCTCTCTTGCACCTGCCTCTGTGTCTGATTTTCCGCCATATGTACATCAATTTCATCAACGTACGTTCCACATACGCCACATAAATTTAGGCACATCTGACAAAAAATCATCTCACATAATCAGGCCCAAAGAAACTCCGAGAATACATACACATTCACGTCGCTCTAAACATCCGGCAAACGCAAAGAATCCCTACCCACTCACTAGGTATTGTATGGGATTATACTTCCCACGTGTCTAAAGTGTCAACCTTTTTCTTCCAAGTATATAGCTAATAATTACCAATTAACCGCTTTAGTATAGCATAACCTTGACAAAAAATGCAATGCGATGTATATTTTCTACAATTATTATAATGTACGAAGGAAAATACAATGAAAAATATACTGAATTACCAGACCAGTGAGTATGATTGTGGCCCGGTTTCCCTGACGAATGCTATACGTTATCTGTTTGACAGGGAAATCATCTATCCTGACATTATTAAATATATTATGCTGTATTGCCTGGATTCATACAACGAAGCCGGAGAGGTGGGGAAACGGGGCACCTCGGCATCCGCCATGATGTTTTTAAGCAATTGGCTCAACCAATTTGGAAAAATTAAAAATTTTCCGGTTTCCTGTGATTTTCTGTCCGGAAAAGACGTACACTTAGAAACAGACAGCCATATCTTAAGAGCGCTTCAAAAAGGCGGAGCCGTGGTACTCAGACTTTTTCTGGATGTAGGGCATTATGTACTTTTAACCGGAATCGAAGGGGACAGTCTCTACCTGTTTGACCCCTACTACGAGGAACTGGATGACCCGGAACTGGACCAGGAATATTTTGCTGAGGGTATTACTTTCATTACCGACCAACCCAAACGCGCTAATCGCCTGGTCTCCATAGAACGTCTTAGCCGCTTGAGCGAAGGATATTACGAGATGGGGCCTTATGAAATCCGGGAAGCTGTGATTGTGTTTAATCAGGAGACGAAACTCACCCCGGAGAATACCATCGAATATTTTATCTGATAAATATGAAAAAACGGCACAGGGCGTCCGCCACACCTGTGCCATTTCTATGCTTCCTTTTGTCTTTTAACCGTTCGGTTACTGCTCCATCTGTCTGCCCAGGAATCCTGCCGCAGACTGAATCAGTTTCTGCTCCACTTCACCCATCTTCGATTTATGGTCTGTCTCCAATAAAAGAACCGAGCCTATTACATCCCCTTCACAGATAATCGGGCTGATTGCTTCATGGTGCACTTCATCCTGGTCATTGCTGACCTGGATAAAATTTCGGTCCCCTTTCGCAGCCACAAGGCTTTCTCTATGGTTGATTTTCTCTTCCAACTCCCTGCTTATAGACTTTCCGAGCATGTTTTTCATGCCGCCTGCCACCGCAATAAACTGGTCTCTGTCGGATATCATCGCCACATGTCCGGACACCTGCGCCATACTCTCCGCGTACTGTTTCGCGAATGTCCCCATTTCACCGATTGGAGAATATTTCTTGAGGATAATCTCCCCTTCCCTGTCGGTAAATATTTCCAGCGGGTCTGATTCCCTAATCCGGAGTGTCCTGCGGATTTCCTTCGGGATTACGATACGCCCTAAATCATCTATCCTTCTAACAATACCTGTCGCTTTCATATCATATAACCTCCATCTGTCAATCGTAACCGTAGTGTAACTTTGCAATTTCCTGCCCGTTATGCTGCACCGCATCTCCATGGTGTCAGTCGGCAGTCCGCACTTAGAAGTCACATAGGATTTTCTTTTATCTCTACGTTTTTACTATTATTTGTAAAGAAGGAAATTATATGCACAGATTTCATCTATTAAAAAATAAAGAAGTTTATTTCTTGATTCCTTTCGCCCCTGACAGGTTTGCGTTCTGCAAAATGTTACTGTCAAAAGACGTCAGCACCGCCTTCTCCTCACGCTCTCTCTTAAGCGCCAGGGAAACCATATCGTCCAAAAGACTGGCATACGGCTTATCCAACGCTTCCCACAGATAGAATGCAAGTGAACCGGGAATCGGATTTATCTCATTGACATATACTTGCTCCGTATCTTTATCAATCATAAAATCAATTCTGGACACGCCGCCGCAGTTTAGAGCCTGAAAAGTTTTTACTGCCATCTCACGGATTTCTTCCCGCTTCTCCGGCGTCAGGTTAGCGGGCAGTTCTCTTCTCGCAGTACGCATACCCTCGGAACCGCCTTTGCCGCCTGCCACGTATTTATCTTCATAACTTAAAATCTCATCGCTTGATATGGGCTCCTCACATTCTGAAGCGTGAGCCTTCTCATAATCTCCTAACACCGCGCAGTTAATCTCTCTCAGATTCATAATGGCACGCTCAATTAAGACTCTGGGGCCGAAAGTAAAAGCATATTCCAATGCTTCCCGCAGTCCTTCCCTGTCTTTTGCCACTTTGATGCCTACACTGGAGCCTAAATTGACCGGCTTTACAATCACAGGATATTCTATTTTCCTCTCTACTTTATCATAGGAAGCTTCCTCATCCTGCTCATATTCTTTCACATTCATTGTCACACAGTCCAATACCGGAATACCACAGTCCTTAAGCACTGCTTTCATCACATATTTATCCATGGTCACCGCAGAAGCCGCCACGTCGCACCCTGCAATCGGAATATTATAGTGCCGCAGAAAACCCTGCAGCGAACCATCTTCCACATTCGCCCCATGCACTACCGGAAAAGCCACATCAATCTGTGCCACCACAGAGCTGCCCAATTTCTTCACCGGATACTGGATAAGCTGCACCTGCCCCTGTTCACTCATAAGAAATACTCTTGTGCTCCTGTGAAGCAACCCAGGAATGTCTTTATAGTTGGCAATATCGCTGACCGCTTCGCCTGTATAAAGTTCATTGTCCTTGGTAATGTAAATCGGAACGAGCTCATATTTATCCCGGTTAAACGAATTATACGCCTGGAGCCCGGAAATTACGGAAACTTCATGTTCCACACTTTTACCGCCAAAAAATACACCTACTCGAATCTTCATCTTAATAACCATACCTTTCCATAACCTGCAAACTTTGAACCACAGACACAAATTTCCGTCTGCCATCGGGGCTTATTTGTGACACTCCAGCACAAATAGCAATGTGATAAAATCAGTTATCAAGCTGATTTTTCAATCTAATCCCTATACACTTATTAGCCGTCTACGCATAATTATCCGGCAAATCATTCTCAATCAACACGACTTTCTGCTTTTCGTCAGGAATCGCATTGACCATCTGGAAAGCCTCCTGCAGCGTGTCAACCACAATCATCCTGTTGGGTGCAAACCCAGACTCCAAAAGCCCATCTTGAATGGGTTTCGTCTGTTCCTTACCCACCAATACTGCATAATCACATTTATCCGCCGCATACATTCCCACTTCTTTATTTTCATCGTACTGCTTCTCGCCCAACTCCACCATACCGGGTGTCATCAGTATGCGCAGTTCTTTAAACATCGCCAGCGTATCAAGCGCCGCCTCGAACCCGTTCTTATTGGAATTGTAACTGTCATCCAACAAAATACGGTTCCCCTGTTTAATCAACTGTAACCTGTGTTCTACACTTTCAAGCTGTTTCACCGGATAACGCAGCTTCTCCATAGGGATACCCAATGTATTCGCCACCGCAATCGCACCTGCGATATTCTGTACATTGTGGTTGCCCACCAGGCGTGTATGGAACTCGTACTCCTCCCCGTCCGCATCCTTCATCTTAAAGGTTGAGCCTCTGGGGGATACCGCAATATCATAGGCCCGGTAATCAATACCGTCTCCTGCCGTCCCATAGCTTATGGCATTCCCAACCGTTTTATGTGACCGGATATATTCATTATCATAGTTCAAAAAAACTTTACCGCTTTCCGGAACCGCATCCGCCAGCTCAAATTTCGTGTCGATAATATTTTCAATTGTATGGAAACTCTGTAAATGCTGAGGTCCTATAGATGTAATAATGCCATAACCCGGATGTACAAGGTCACAGATTTCTTTGATATCTCCCACTTCCCTGGCCCCCATCTCACAAATAAAAATCTCGTGGAAGGGCTTCATCTGTTCCCTGACTGTCCGCACCACACCCAATGTGGTATTGTAGTTACCCGGCGTATGCAGTACATTATACTGACCGGACAGCAGTGTGCTCAAGAAATATTTTACGCTGGTCTTGCCATAGCTCCCAGTCACCCCAATAATTTTCAAGTCCGGCATATCCCGCAGGATACGGGCAGCGTCATTAATATAGTGCCTGTCAATACCGTGTTCTACCGGCCTGTTCATCCAGTTCACCAACAAAATAAGGAACGGCTGTGAAATGCAAAGCAAAAGCAAAATACACTTTCCTGCCCGTGCCGCGTACGCCCCCGCCAGAAAGGACGCCAGGACACACACTATATAGACAACCGCCGTTGTAATCAGCATACGCCTCACCCGCATCGTATATACGAGCGGTTTCTTAGCCGGGTGCGGCTTATTGACCAAAACGGTCATCAAATTCATAAGACATGCAGCAACAAGCCCTCCTGTATTCCCGATTAACACAAGCGGAACCGCAATCACGGCATACAGGCATTTGCCAAGCAGCCTCCCAACATTGCTGTGTACCTGCATCCATTCCATATACTCCCTCGTTTTATACGAGTTTTGTTGGAACATATGCACGATATATATTTCATACAAGACCGTTCCCACCAGATATGTGGCAAGCCAAATAACCGTTAAAACAATATACATCATTCTGTTTCCCGCCTAATACTTGTGCCGGCCACAAAAAATATGGGCACTGCACATAATAAAAAATGAAAAGCATCCTTAGCCAATCAAAAATTCTTTGTTATGATGCAAAAAACGCCGCCAACGCGCCATGCACCTTCGTGGCCTGCTCCGCAAAGGAAAAATGCCCTGCACCTTCGCATACCACCAATCCTGCATCAGGTATCAGCGCTTCCATCCGCTTGGCGTCAGACAGTGGTGTGGCCGTGTCCAAATCACCCCAGATTAACAGCGTAGGACATTTCACCAGATGCATAAGCGGTTCCAAATCCTCATTAACCACCTTCACAAGTGTGGCACGCATCGTAGGAGTGGCACGATTATAGTCGGCCGAGCCCCTCTTACGTCTCATATCATCCACCGCATCAGGGTACAGGAAATGCAGCACTTTCGTGCTCATCACTGCACGCCCTATCTTATAGCACCGCAAGCTTACTTTCTGCCGGAAACTTCTCTTCGGCAGGATACCCGCACTGTCTATCAAAACCGCCCGCTCTATCACAAAAGGAAGATTCTCCCTGGCATTCATCTTAAAGAACACTCTCCCGCCGAAAGAATGCACTACGATACTCAGTCTGGACAGTCCAAAGGATTCTATAAACTTCATGACAAAATTTACATAGTCGTCCACACACCACGGCACAGGCGGTTCCGGCGTCTTGCCAAACCCCGGCATATCCAGCGCTATGGCTCTGTTATTTTGTGACAACACCTGAATCACGCCGGCATACAGCGTAATATTGGCGCCCCAGCCATGCAAAAGCAGGACAACTTCCCCTTCACCCTCGTCTATATAATTCACTGCAATCGAATCAATTTTCTTAATCACTTGCCTTTACGTATATTCCTTTCATCGTCAATTTACCAGTATGCAAAGACATTCTGTCCACCCAGGCCGGAATATCCGTTGCAGTTACCTCCTAATACCTATACCCCTCTCCGCAAACTGTAAACTTTGGGTTGAAAGCAACAAGCCGCCTCCAAACTCGTCTCAGTATGGAACTTGTACAGGAGCATGTTTCGTCTCGTTTGAGTCCGGACGCTATGTTTTATCATATACCTATGCTTATGATTTAGCAATTATGTTTCTGCTTGACACTATGCAAAAAATGCCCAATCGAAATCTAAAAGACTCCTTCAAAGTATTACCAATATTACCACTTGTTTTCATCACCTCAGATACAAACAGCTCCTTGCACTATGGAACATTTATCTTATATTCTACTGTATAGGGCACCAAAACTGCAACCTCTGATATATCTTTTCTTAAAATATAGTTCCCTTCTTTTATTCCATATAGTCCTCATAATCCGTCTCACTGGCAAACAACATGTACTCTCCGTCAACATATCCCATATAACCGCTCTCTACTGCATAACCTTTCATAATCATCTCTCCTTTACCAGATTTTTGCTCGAACCTTTGTTCTGATATAAGGATACAAAAAATAGAGTCCGATATTCCGGACTCTACGATGATTTATATAATTTATTACACTAATTATATGCACATATTTCGGATTTTACCTACAATCTCTGCCAGTTCTTCCACCACAATGTCCACTTCCTCCATTGTATTATCTTCACTTAACGTCATCCGCAGGGAACCGCGGGCAAGTTCCGGAGACAATCCAATGGCAAGAAGCACATGGGAAGGGTCGATGGAGCCTGTCGTACATGCCGAACCGCTGGAAGCGCAGATTCCCTTCATATCCAACATAATCAGCATGGATTCCCCTTCCGCTTTTGCAAAACTGAAATTGACATTGCCCGGCAGTCTCATACTGCGGTGTCCGTTGAGCTTAACCTGGGGAATTTCCTGTTCAATGCGTGAAATCAGGTAGTCGCGCAGTCTTGTTACTTTGTATGTCTTTTCCTCCATCTTCTGCAAGGCCCGCTTTACCGCCGCGTCAAGCCCAACAATGCCGGGCACATTCTCCGTCCCGGCGCGCCTTCCTCTCTCCTGCTGCCCGCCATGGACAAAGGAGCGGAGCCTTGCTTTTTTACTCATATAAAGAAACCCGACTCCTTTCGGCCCGTTCAGTTTATGTCCACTGGCGGAAAGCATGTCTATATGGCATCCCGCCACATCAATGGGTAGCTGCCCGTAAGCCTGCACCGCATCGGTATGAAACAAAACACCATGCTCCTCAGCAATTTCACCTATCTCTCTAATCGGCTGCAGCGTTCCGATTTCATTGTTGGCATACATGATGGACACCAGTATCGTGTCCGGCCGTATGGCCCGCCTTAGCTGCTCTATATCCACGATTCCATCTTCATCCACATCCAGATAGGTGACCTCCGCACCCTGTCTCTCCAGATATTCACATGTATGCAGAACGGCATGATGCTCAATCCTGGATGTAATGATATGCTTTCCTTTATCCTGGTATGTCTCAAAAACCGCTTTCAAAGCCCAGTTATCGGATTCCGTTCCGCCCGCCGTGAAATAGATTTCATTGGGCTCTGCACCCAAAGACCGGGCAATCGTCTGCTTTGCCTGGATAACGGCTTTTTTACTGGCGCTGCCCAGGCCATAGATACTCCCCGCATTGCCATAATATTCCGTAAAATATGGCAGCATAGCCTCCACCACTTCCGGAGCCGTCCTGGTTGTCGCGGCATTATCTAAATAAATCATTTAAATCCCCCATTCTTACTTTCCGTCCGTGCTTGTCCTGACAGGAAAACAACCTTCCCAATATGGATTTTTACATACATCGTCTACGCCAACAACAATTCACCCATGTCAAGAAGCGCCGCTTCCGTTAAGGCAAGCAACAATTCTTCATCCTTCTCGATAACGCCGCATTTCTTATACCGCAGACGGAAGGTGGGCGTCCCTTTGGGCTCGAAAGTCATCCTGCCTTCATAAGCCTGCAACAGCCGGGGAATATTTTCCACCCGAATGGGCGCATCCGTCCTGAGTAAAAAGCGAATGATTTCGTCTTTCCCCTTCACTTCCGGCATATAGAGCCTGTGCGCATGGGAGCGGATTAAGGCTATCCGCAGAAGATTCTCCGCAGACTTGGGTATCTCACCGAAGCGGTCCAGAAGTTCCTCCCGCATGTCCTCGCACTCCCGCTCGTTCTCTATCCCTGCAATGCGTTTATAGATATCCAGTTTCTGCACTTCATTGACAATGTAGGAAGGCGGAATATATGCATCCGCTTCCAGGTCAACGGCGGTATTGAAATCCTCGATAGTCGAAATACCTTTCAAACTCTTCACCGCCTCATTGAGCATCTTACAGTACAGGTCGTATCCCACCGCCTGCATATGCCCATGCTGCCTGGCGCCCAGCAGGTTGCCCGCGCCGCGGATTTCCAAGTCGCGCATGGCAATCTTAAACCCGCTCCCCAAATCGGTAAATTCCTTAATCGCCTCCAACCGTTTTTCGGCTATTTCTTTCAACATCTTATCTCTCTTATACATCAGGAAGGCATATGCCGTCCTGTTGGAACGCCCCACACGTCCCCTGAGCTGATAAAGCTGTGACAGCCCCATCTGGTCAGAATCATGTATAATCATCGTATTCACATTAGAAATGTCAAGTCCTGTCTCAATAATGGTCGTGGAAACCAACACGTCAATCTCCCCGTCGATAAAATCATACATAATCCTTTCCAGTTCATTTTCTTTCATCTGTCCATGGGCAAAAGCCACATTTGCCTCCGGCACAAGCTTCTGGATAGCCGCCGCGATGTCCGCGATATTATTGACTCTGTTATATACATAATATACCTGTCCTTCCCTGGCAAGCTCCCTGGCAATGGCCTCCCGCACGAGTTCTTCATTATATTCGCACACAAAAGTCTGGATAGGCTGTCTGTCACCCGGCGCCTCTTCCAACACACTCATATCGCGTATGCCGATGAGACTCATGTGGAGTGTCCGCGGAATCGGCGTCGCCGTCAGCGTCAGCACGTCCACATTCTCTTTCATCTTTTTAATTTTCTCCTTGTGCGCAACGCCGAAGCGCTGTTCCTCATCGATAATCAATAGTCCCAGGTCCTTGTACTGCACGTCCGCCGACAGAACCCTATGGGTTCCAATGACAATATCCACCATTCCTTTCTTCAGGTCTGTCACTGTGGTCTTTTGTTCCGCCGCCGTGCGGAATCTGGACAAAAGGTCGATGCGTACCGGGAAGTCCTTCATCCTCTGGACAAAAGTATTATAATGCTGCTGTGCCAGGATAGTGGTAGGCACAAGATAAACAACCTGTTTTCCCTCCTGCACCGCCTTAAAAGCCGCCCGGATGGCAATTTCTGTTTTGCCGTATCCTACGTCTCCGCAAACCAGGCGGTCCATAATCTTACTGCTCTCCATGTCCTCTTTTGTGGCGGCAATGGCGCTCATCTGGTCCTCCGTCTCCTCGAAGGGGAACATTTCTTCAAATTCCCGCTGCCATACCGTATCCGCACCATACCGGAATCCCTGGCTCTGCTGTCTGAGTGCATAAAGTTCTACCAAATCCTGCGCCACTTCATCCACCGCGCTACGAACTTTTGATTTGGTCTTATTCCACTCCTGGGTGCCTAGTTTATTGAGCTTGGGCTTGCTGCCTGACTCCGCGGAGGCATATTTTTGAATCACATCAAGTCCCGTGGCAAGCACATAAAGAATACCGCCGTCCCGGTAGGATATCTTCATGTAGTCCTTGACTATCTTGTCTACTTCCACCTTCTCGATACCCTGATAGACGCCGAGTCCATGACTTTCGTGCACCACGTAGTCTCCCACCTTCAGCTCATTAAAATCATTAATCTTCTGACCCTGGTAGATTTTTTTCTTCTTCTTTTTTTTCTTCTCCGCCCCGAAAATATCGCTTTCCGAGATGACGATAAACTTTAGAAACGGATACTCGAATCCTTTGAGTACCCTGCCATAGCAGGTCATCACCTCTCCCGGCTGTACCTCCCGCATAGGGTCTTCACTGTAAAACGCACTGACTTCCTGTTCCCGCAAATCCTCCGCCAGGCGTTTCGCCCTTGTCCTGGAACCGGAAAGTAACAAGACCCGGTATCCTCTTTTTTTATAGCTGCCCAAATCCCTGACCAACGCTTCAAAGCTGTTATTATAGGAAGACAGACTTCTCGTCTGGATATCAAATTTCCTGTCCGCCTTAAAGAGTGGATTCTTTCCGTCCATCATGGAAAGCGATACGACTCTACCTTTGGCAATCCGCACCGCCGTCTCCTCTGCGCTGTAGAGAATGTCCATCTGTCCGGGCAGAATATATCCCTTCTGCGCACGATGCACCATACTTTCCCGAAATTCCAACTCCACTGCCGCCGCATGTTCCTTCACACGCATAGGTTCCTCTATGAATACGCAGTTTTTGCCCTGCCCGGCGGAACGTCTTGACATATCTTCCATACATTCCAGGAAAGTGGACAGTTCCGGATAAAAATACCGCACATAGCTTTCCAGGTTCACCGCATTGCGGGACAGTCCAAGCTCCAATAGCTGTTCCGTCAGTTCCCTCACCTGTGTCTCAATCCGGTGAGCCTCCTCCGTCTTCATGTCTTTTCTGAGCTTCCCCGCATGCTCTTCACATTCCGCCTGAATTTTCTTAAGTCCCGCCCGAAGTTCTTTTTCCGACAAAATTAGTTCTGTCGCAGGATAGATTGTGACAGACTCCAGTTTTTCTATGGAGCGCTGACTCAAGATATCAAAACTGCGAATTGATTCAATGTCCTCCCCCCACAACTCAATGCGGTACGGGTTTTCTTCTGTCAGGTCAAAAATATCAATGATGTCGCCACGGATACTAAACTGGCCGGGTGCTTCCACCTGATAATTTTTCTCATAGCCAAGCTCAACCAACCGTATTGCCAGCTCATTCTCGTCCACACTGCTTTGCCTGCCCAGACGAATCACATGCTGCCGCCACGCCTCAATAGGTATCTGCGGCGTCATTAAGGCGTCATATGTGGTGATAACCGTCACCGGTTTCCCTTCCATCAACCTGCGCAGACACCTAATCCGCTCCATCGTCAATTGATTTCCGTGAATATCGGCCTGGAAAAAAATCAGGTCTTTCGCCGGATATAGCATCACATTTCTGTCATAAAATTTGTAATCCTCATACAATTCCTTAGCGCGCAGGTCGTTAAACGTCACAATCATCTTATAGCGGAACCCCTCGCCAAGCCCATATATCATATGAAGCTTCTGCGAATCCACGCATCCGCTCAGCGCTATGGCAGCCTGCCCTTTTGCAAGCATTTTCTTGATTTCTTCATATTCTCCCAGTTCTTCCAAGGGAGCAAGTAAAGCCCTCACATTTTACCTCCACTGTCTCTGTTTTCCATTTTTCTATTTCTGCTGCACTTTCTTATTATATTCATTCATCGCCGCGTCTGCGCCCTCCGAAATCATCATCTGTGCCGCATCCGCCCCGCGCCCTATGCTTTCATCCATAATCTCCCGCTCTTCTTTCGGAAAATGGCCCAAGACATAATCCACCAAATCGTATCCTTGGGGTTTTTCTCCCACACCCATTCTAATCCGCTGGAACTTATCATGTCCCAGATGCAGAATAATATTTTTCAGTCCGTTGTGTCCGCCCGCACTACCTTTCTTACGGATTCGTATCTGCCCCACATCCAGGCTGATATCATCCGATATCACAATCAGTTCGCTCTCCTCGTCTATCTTATAAAAGTCTATGACTTCCCTGACACTCTCACCACTTAAATTCATGTAAGTCTGGGGCTTAACCAAAACTACCTTCTGTCCGCCCACAAATCCTTTGCCGATGAGCGCCTTATGCTTTTTCTCCCCTACTGTAATATGATTTTTCGCAGCAATCTCATCAATCACATCGAAGCCGATATTGTGTCTCGTATTCCGGTACTGTCTGTCCGGATTCCCCAATCCTACGATGATATACATAGATACCCTCCATACCCAATATGCTGCCTGGCCACGAAATACGCCATGGTCAGGCAGCATACATTTTTTCGTATATACCTCAGTTTACCCTCAGTGAACAAAGGGATACATGCCCTGCATCACATGTCCTGTCCACTGAGGGTATAATGAGTATAATATACCGCTATGGTATTGCCAAGTCAATACATTTTAATCAAGAGCCTTCACTCCTTATCATTTCCGTATATCAGCAACCGCCTCGTCCTCTATGGCAAACTGAACCAGTCCCATATAGCCAGGCGCCACCTCATATTCATCGAAACAGATTACAATCTGCCCGTCCTCATTCAAATAGAAGTTCTGGTCTTGCTTAATCTGCTCAAACTGATGTCCTAACTCCTCTTTTGTATCAACCCAGTAGACTTTTGAATCGTCTTCCGCCATCTGTTCTTTCATCTGTTTCATGATATTTCCACTGACCGGCGTAATATAGTCCGCGCCATTCTCGAAAAGGTCCTTCAAGGATGCAATCTCCCCTGTTGTTTTGTCGATATGATAATAATACTGATACTCCATACCGCTGGCTGCAACCTCTGTCACATTGATTCTTAATGTAAACCATGTGTCCGTATCCGTTACCACCTCATGGTCCGCATAGACGCCGTTATGTCCTTCCCCTGACTCCACTTGCTCCTCAAACCTGGCAATCAGACGCCCCGTCATTTCTTCTATACTCTCATTAATCACCGCAATAGACTCACCGGCTGTAATATCTATGTCATTTTCCTGCTCGTCTTGTCCCTCTGTCTCCTGCTCCAACTGCACTTCCTGAATCTGCGCCGAAAACTGCTCGTCTTCATAATGATACTCCCTCACTGTCACGGCCTTAATCACTTTGCCCAGAATCGGAATCTGTCCCATAGCATACGCCGCTTTTGCAGATATATTCGGCACCACCACTAAAATAAGAACTGCGGCCGCTGCAACCCATCCCGCTGCCTTTTGGGCAAAACCTTTATTCTTTTTCCTATCCCCAGAAAGTATTCCTTCTTTCTTCATATTTGCAATCATCCTTCCTTTTTCTGCCTCTGTCAGTTTTTCTTTCTGTTCCAGAATATCTTTTGAATCAATCTCATTGCACATTTCATATAATTTAGCCATCCCTTACACCCCGCTTTCCCCGATGCTCTTCCTAATCTGTTTGCGTCCTCTGCTTATACGTCCATAGATTGCCGTCTTGCTCATATTCATCCGCTTTGCCACTTCATCCATCGACAAACCTTCCAGATAAACTAACCGGAATATCACGGCATCATCCTTTTTCAAATAGGAAAGAATACGACCCACTTCTTCCTCATACTCCCTGCGCAAAAATTCCCGCTGCGCCGCCTCGTCCTCCCATTCCGGCATTTGCTCCACCAAGTCTTCCCTGGAAGACTTAATGTACTTTCTCACATAAGTCAGCGCCTTAAACCTGCACACACCAGCCAGCCAGTTCTGAAATTCCGATTTCGCCGGGTCAAAACTTTCAATATTTTCCCACACTGTAAGCAGCGTGTCGTTCATACAGTCATCCCACAGGTGCGGCAATGTTCCCATCTGGCGTTTCACAACCGTTTTTAATACCCACCCATAATTCTCAATGACATAGAGTAATGCATCCTCATTCTTCTTTTTCAACTGCTTAACGAAATTTCTTTCGTTGATTTCCACTTTAACCACCGCCTTTCTCTTCGTTACCTATAATTCACAGTATCCTATATTTTTCTGACAGAAATTTTAAAATATTTTTATATAAAATTGTCCGCGAAATAAAAGGAGAACCAGACACTATAAAACTGGCTCTCCCCACCTTATCCGCTTCCTTATATTCTCTTATACAGATTTCCCCCTGACAAAACTTTTGATAATAAATCTTTATTTTGTTTGCCAGTATCGCCTGATTTGTTCTTCCGTAAGCGTATCGGCAAACTCTTTCTTTAGTTCCAGGAAATATTCCAAATCCCTCAAAATAGCATACAGCACCGCACGGTCTTCAAATTCTTCCCTCGTCTCAGGCAGTTTAGAATCCTGCATCTTCACAAGTAGTTGTGACAGTTTGACAAGTAAGTCCCTGGCATTGTTGGATTCTCCAAATGTTACGGAAATCTCATAGAACAGTTGCGCTACCTGTTCCGTCTGCGGCAAAACCGTGCGTACACTCAAAATCTTCTTATAAATATCACGCAGGACCACCGTTTGTTGCTCTCTCATATTCATATAGGCGATGAAATATTTAGATTCCTGAAAAAATGTATTATTCATATAAGCAAAAGCCTGTTTTTGGCCGGCAGCAATATCTGCCTGCAATTTGTCAAAACAAGTTCCCGTATAGTCTGAGCGGTCTTCTTTTGTAATATATTCCGACATCCGCAAAAGCACAGCCCTCATGTCTTCTTCCAGCCTATGTTGCATGGAGCGGATTTCCTTTCCTTTTCCCGGCATATAAAGATTGAGGAGGGTCCCAATCCCTGCCCCGATAAACAAAAGCAACGCCTCATTCCCGATAAGCGAAGGCGACATCTCCTTTTCCAGAAGATAATGGGTTGACAACACCGCATTGACGGAGACTGCATCCCCAAGATGCAGCGGTATACAGCATGCAATAAATAGAAACAAAAAAATGCCGTAAGAAAAAACATGGTATCCGGCAAGATGAAAAATAATATAAGAAAAAATAGTTGCCAACAAAAAGGCAAAAATCCTTTTTACGGAGATAACAATCGTCTCCCGGGAGGTATCCTGTATGGTCAGAAGGGTAATAATGCCCGCCGACGTGCTGTAATTTAGCCCCAGCATATCGGCAAGAAAGATAGATACCACACTTCCGATGGCAATTTTAGTCAATTTCAGCATAGGCTCTGCCCTTTCCTTGATTTTTTCTTTCATTTGCTTCTGCTGTGATTTTGCCACAATCACGCATTCTGTCAAGCGCCACGCTTTCATTAGAATGTAGTATACCACAAACCCGTTTCCAAATCCACGATACGACAGGCGCGCAAACAAAGAAAAGGACGCTTTCCGCGTCCTTTCTTTCCTCACTATGCATTTGTTTTACTCATCACCAGGTTCTAAAAGAGCTTTCTCATAGCTCTCCAAAATAATACTCTGGATTCTGTCGCGGGTTTCCGAATTAATCGGATGCGCAATATCCCGATACTCACCATCATTGGCTTTCTTACTTGGCATTGCAATGAAAAGTCCTTTTTCACCCTCAATTACTTTAATGTCATGAACCACGAATTCATCGTCTATGGTAATTGAGACGATTGCTTTCATTTTGCTGTCTTGAGTCATTTTACGCACGCGGACATCAGTAATTCTCATGAAGCTCAGCCTCCTTATCATATGATACCGAACAGAAATCTGCCGGCTTTCACAAGCTTTTCCACACAAGTCATACTCATCAAGCCACGTAGCTTGTAATAAACATTTAATTAATAACGTACATGCCTCTTACACAATAATTCTACGATTAATAGCAACCGCCTTTCCATCATATCACTAAATTACATATCTGTCATTATGTTCTACAACAATTTCTATTCCATTTTCACCTTTGTGGTAGGAATTTGCTCGTATTGTGCCCCTACTTTCCACAATACAATTCTCGATATGTGTATTATCCCCTATATACACATCATTTAAAATGATGGAATTCTTTATGTAGCAGTTGTTTCCAATATATGTTTTTTTGAAAATTATAGAATTTTCCACCTTGCCGTTCACAATACAGCCACTTGAAATCAAGCTATTCTTAATGCTTGCCCCTACATTATACTTCGCCGGAGGTAAATCGTCTACCTTAGAATATATATCAGGGTATTGTTTGAAGAAATAGTTCCTGATTTCCGGACGTAAGAAGTCCATATTCGTCTTGTAATAATCTTCCACCGTAGCAATATTGCTCCAGTATTCCTTTATCTTGTAGCCGTAAATCCTCTTCATACCCTTATAACGGATGAGGATATCCTTTACAAAATCATACCTGTCTTCTTCCGCACATTTCTCAATCATCTCAATCAGTTGGCGTCTTCTGACTACATAGATTCCGCAGGAAATCGTGTTGGACTTCGCTACAATGGGTTTCTCCTCAAATTCCTCTATACGGCATTCCTCATTCATCTTAATCGTACCGAACCTGTCCACATTGACATCGGCTCCCATGTCCTTACAAACTACCGTGATATCAGCTTTCTTATCGATGTGGTATTCCAAAACTTTATTATAGTCCATCTTGTATACACAGTCACCGGAAGATATTACCACATACGGCTCATGGCTGTTCTTTAAATAAGACAGATTCTGTGCTATTGCATCTGCCGTACCACGATACCATGCATTGCTCTCTGCCGTCACTGCAGGTGTAAATACGAACAATCCTCCCTGTTTACGCCCAAAATCCCACCACTTGGATGAACTTAAGTGTTCATTCAGACTGCCTGCATTGTACTGTGTAAATACGGCCACCTTATTGATATGGGAATTGGACATGTTGCTCAATGCAAAATCGATGCCACGGTAACTGCCTGCAATGGGCATCGCACAGGCCGCACGCTTTTGTGTCAGTTCCTTAATTCTATGGTTATTACCACCTGCCAAGACAATTCCAATCGCTCTCACTATTTATCACCTGCCTTAATCAAAGTTTTACCGCTTGGAAGCGCTCCGTCCCTATAGTCGTCTGCGCTTGTCACGCCAAATACGACAGAGTTCTTCCCAATGGAAATTCCTTCCGGAATGACGCTCTTCTCACCTATCGCTACAAGGCCATGATTGTAAATATGAGGGTCAGTCTCGTTCTCGGCTTCCTCGCCGACACCAATCTTGACACCGTCCTCAATTACAACATTCTCTGCAACAATGGCCTTATATAATTCGCAGTTACATCCGACCCGTGTTTCGTTCATAACAATGGAATCACGCACCACTGTGCCTTCCCCGATTGTCACGCCACAGCCGATAACCGAATTATAAACCTGGCCATAAATCTCAGACCCTTCGCCGATAATGCTTCTTTCCACAACGCTTTCTGAAGACAGGTATTGGGGCGGTAATATCTCGCTTCTTGTATAAATCTTCCAGTATTCTTCATACAAATTAAATTCCGGAACAATATCAATCAGCTCCATATTGGCTTCCCAATAAGAGTGCAGCGTTCCTACATCTTTCCAATAACCATTAAACTCATAGGCATAAAGAGGTGCACCTTTTGCATGGCAGTACGGAATAACATGCTTACCAAAATCCAGTCCCGGCTGTTCGGCATTCCTAAGCAGCGCTTCCTTGAGCGTCTTCCAATTAAAGATATAGATACCCATAGACGCCAGATTGCTGCGCGGATTCTCCGGCTTCTCTTCAAAGTCTACAATCTTGCGCTCCTTATCCGTAATCATAATACCGAAACGCTTCGCCTCTTCCATCGGTACAGGCATGACTGCGATGGTTACTTCCGCCCCGTTCTGCTTATGGAAATCAAGCATCACTTCATAGTCCATCTTATAAATGTGGTCACCCGATAAGATTAAGACATACTCAGGATTGAAGCTTTCCATATAATCCATATTCTGGTAAATCGCGTTGGCAGTGCCTGTATACCATTCGCTGTTCGCGCTCTTCTCGTAAGGAGGCAGTACCGTTACGCCGCCGATATTCCTGTCAAGGTCCCACGGAATACCGATTCCGATATGCGTATTCAGCCTGAGGGGCTGATACTGGGTCAGGACACCTACGGTGTCAACACCCGAGTTGATGCAGTTACTGAGCGGGAAGTCGATGATTCTGTATTTACTGCCAAAGGCTACTGCAGGCTTTGCAACCTTCGACGTAAACACACCTAATCTGCTTCCCTGACCGCCAGCCAAGAGCATGGCAATCATTTCTTTTTTAACCATCATATCACCTCTTGTTTCCTATATTTTCTTTAATATGTATATATTAAAATTTTGTACTAAAAATTTACATGAGTGCATATAGACACAAAACCGGTGCTCATTGCTATGTCGACAGGCAGACATGCCAATTCTTTTCGTTCATTATATCACAGTCTGACAGGAAAGTGAATATTATTTACAAATTTATTCATGGCCGCTTCCACTTTCTATGTCGATAATATATAATATTTTTAAATCCGTTTTAATTTCTTTGTTAATTTTTTACATAATCATTTTACAGTTTGTAATCCATCACGTCCCGATAATATAAATTATATCTAAAATGCAGTTTTTTTCATATAGAAAAGTAATTTTCTTAATTTTTGCAAATCTTAAAATCCCCCGATTCCTATTGGTTTTTTTTCATGAAATGAGTATAATACTAATAAAAATGAAACGTAGGGAGATATCCATGTATCATATCAATTTTCATAACCCAATTCATATATATTTTATTGGAATCGGCGGTATCAGCATGAGCGGACTGGCTGAAATTCTTCTGTCCGAAGGATTCCGCGTATCCGGTTCGGACAGGGCAGCTTCTCCTCTTACCGAGAAACTTAAAGAGCTGGGCGCCACAATTTATTATGGGCAGCGGGAAGAAAATCTCACTTCCGATATTGACCTTGTGGTGTACACCAGTGCAATCAAAGCGGATAACCCCGAGATGGCAGCCACCAGGAAGCTGTCCATCCCCGCCTTAAGCAGGGCGCAGCTCCTTGGACAGATGATGCACAACTATAAAACTCCCATTGCCATAAGCGGTACCCATGGCAAAACCACTACCACTTCCATGGTTTCCCAGATTCTTCTGGAAAACGGTGACGACCCTACCTTATCCATCGGCGGTATCTATAAACCAATCGGCGGCAATATACGAGTTGGCTCCTCGGAGCATTTCGTCACCGAAGCATGTGAGTACACCAACAGTTTCTTAAGCTTTTACCCGAAAATCAGCATTATACTTAATATAGAAGAAGACCATCTTGATTTTTTCAAGGATATCGATGATATACGCAATTCTTTTCATGAATTTGCGCGTCTTCTGCCTGCAGACGGCACCTTGATTATCAACGGGGACATCTGCCACTATGAGGAAATCACCGACGGACTTTCCTGCCGGGTTATCACTTATGGTTCCTCTCCAGATTCGGATTACTATCCGAAGGATATCATCTATGACGGCTCAGGTTGTCCCTCTTTTCATCTTATGCACAAAGATGGCAAAGAAGAAGTATTTTCTTTGCGCGTCCCCGGAGAGCATAATGTGTACAATGCAGTGGCTGCCATCGCCCTCGCAGATTTACTTGGCATTCCAGTCGATGTATCCGCCAGGGCGCTTCTCCATTACGGGGGCACCGACAGACGTTTTGAATACAAAGGTAAGGTAAACGGATTTACCATTATTGACGATTATGCCCATCACCCTACGGAAATCAAGGCAACCCTTACCGCGGTGCAAAATTATCCGCACCACACTACATGGTGCGTGTTCCAACCTCACACATACTCAAGAACGAAAGCTTTCCTTACTGATTTTGCCAAAGTTCTCACTCTGTCCGATGAAATTATCCTCGCTGATATTTATGCCGCCAGAGAGAAAGACGACTTAGGTATCAGCTCCCGGACTTTACAGGCTGAAATCGAAAAGCTAGGACACCGCTGCCACTATTTTGCTTCCTTTGAAGAAATACAAAATTTTATTCTGGAAAATTGCACAAAGGATGATTTGTTGATAACTATGGGGGCAGGCGATGTCGTAAAAATCGGTGAAAATCTGCTTCAAAGATAATTTATTCACAATATCCACAAGATATAACCAAGTCTTACATTTATATTTTGTGGATATTTCTGTGTAAAAAAACCTTTGATTTTCCGCACTTTGAATGCCTTATCCACACTATCCACATTTACCGGTTCCTCGCCTCCCCTGCCTGTACATTCCGTTTATGGCAGTTTGCCTATTTTCATTTAAAAAACGCTATGCTATAATCCATCATATGCCCCTATGGGCGCATAATGCATTCCAATACGGAATGAAAGGTGGTGCATGCATGGCGCGTTTAACAATTTACCAGGACAATTATACAGATTCTACGGTTATTTCAAACCGTTTTATAGATGAATACATGAGTGCCTCTAATGATGCACAGCTTAAAATTTATCTGTATCTGATACGAATGATGAGCGCCAGGCTCTCCACAAGTATCTCCGACATGGCTGACAAATTCAACTATACGGAAAAAGACGTCATGCGCGCCTTAAAATACTGGGAAAAAAACCGGCTTCTGGCACTTGACTATGACGAACATAAGAACGTGACTGGTATCCATCTGTTAGATTTCACCCCTCTTCCGGCCTCTTGCGCCATAGCGCCCGTCCCTTCCGTGTCTGCACCCGCAGCTTTGCCTCTTGCATCCGTGGTGCCTATCTCTTCCAAATTAGCTGCCGAAGAACCGGGAGCCGGACAAGAGCAGACACACACCATGGACATGCCCCATGAGACACCGGCCGCTGCCGAAGAAGACACCTACTCCAAACCTAATTATACATTGGATGAATTAAAAAAATTCAAATCAAACGAAGAGACTTCTAGGCTTCTCTTTATTACGGAACAATATTTAAAGAAAACATTAAGTCCCACCGAAGTACGCACGATACTTTTTATTTCGGACAAGTTGGGATTCTCCGAAGATTTGATTGATTACCTCATCCAGTACTGCGTAGACCGGGATAAAAAGGACCTCCGGTACATAGAAAAAGTAGCCATCAGTTGGGCCAGACAGGGAATATCTACTCCCAGGGAGGCATCCCAGCTTGCGAGTAAATATGATAAATCAGTTTACGAGATTATGAAGGCTCTGGGCAAAACCGCAACACCTACCCAGGCGGAAATTTCTTATATGACGCGCTGGTCAAAAGATTATGGTTTTACATCCGATATTATTCTCACCGCCTGTGAACGCACCGTACTGGCTACGGACAAGCACCGCTTTGAATATGCAGACAGCATTCTAAGCAGTTGGAGTAAAGCCGGCGTGCGCCATAAAAATGACATCCAATCACTGGACGAACATTACCGTAAAATAAAAACACCTAAGACGGCTGCAGCCTCTAACAATAAATTTAACCAATTTAAGCAAAACAGCTATGATTTTGAAGCTTTAGAACAAGAACTGTTAAGTAACTGACGTCTTTCGCCGCCTGCCATCCATACAGGCCAGATGTTTATCTTAGCAGCATACATAAAAATATACCGTTACATCCAGAAGGGAGAATCCCGTGCCACTGACAAACGCCCAGTATGATATCATCCTACATCAATACGAAATAAAACAGCGAAAAGTCCGACGGGACACAGAGCAGAAACTTTCTTATGTCTACAGCCATATTCCGGCCTACAAAACCCTAGACGAACAGGTTGCAAGCACTTCCGTTGCGCAAGGCAAGAAAATGCTCGCCGGAGATTCCGGCGCCATGGAAGAGCTGCGAAATTGCCTGGCCGGTCTGTCAGCCCACAAAGCGCAGCTTCTCACCGATGCGGGCCTTCCGGCCGATTATCTTGAACCTGTCTATGAATGTCCAGACTGTAAGGATACAGGCTATGTTGACGGGCAGAAATGCCACTGTTTCAGACAAGCCATGATTACGCTTCTCTATGAACAATCTAATATACACGAAATGCTCCGAACAGAGAATTTTGATTCTCTTTCTTACGAATACTATGAAGGAGACGATTTATCCCGCTTTCGGAACGCCGTAAAAATTTGCCATAATTTTATCGAAAATTTCAATTCCGGCTACCATAATCTCTTTTTTTATGGTACAGTGGGAACGGGGAAATCATTTCTTTCCGGTTGTATTGCCAAAGAGCTGATTGAAGATGGCCATTCCGTCATTTATTTCAGCGCTGCCGGCTTATTTGATTTATTGTCTAAGAATTCTTTTGGTTACAAAAACAGAGAAGAGCTGCGTGAAACTTATGCTGACCTATACCAGTGTGACCTTCTCATTGTCGATGATTTGGGGACGGAACTGACCAATCAGTTTGTCGCTTCCCAATTATTTGCCCTTTTAAACGAACGGCATATGGGCAAAAAGGCAACCATCATCTCCACGAATCTGTCTTTGGAGGAATTGAGGGACAGATACTCAGACCGTATCTCTTCCCGCATAATCAGCCACTATGAAATATGTAAACTCTCCGGACAAGATATTCGCATGTACAAGAAACGACTGATGAACAGAAAGTGAGGCTTCTTCATGACCCGACGCGAAGAAAAAAGAAATCTTGAAACTATCCCCGTAGGCTCCCTTGGAATTATCCCTCTTGAAGGTTGTAAATCCTTGGGTGAAAAAGTAGACTATTATCTCGTAAAATGGAGAACGGAACGTGAAAGTGAGCATAAAGACTCGCTTGCATTCTCCGGATACCAGAGAGATTCCTATATTCTAAAGGCTATCGTACCCAGATTTGGCTCCGGTGAAGCAAAGGGCGTCATCAAAGAATCCGTACGTGGCTCAGACCTCTATCTCTTAGTAGATGTGGCAAACTATAGTTTGACCTATTCCCTCTGCGGACATGAAAACCATATGTCACCGGATGACCATTACCAGGATTTAAAGCGTATTATCGCTGCCGTAGGAGGCAAGGCAAGAAGGATTACCGTCATCATGCCTTTTCTTTATGAAAGCAGGCAGCATAAAAGGACTGCCAGAGAATCTTTAGACTGTGCTCTTGCCCTTCAGGAGATGGTCAACATGGGCGTAGACAATATCATCACCTTCGATGCCCACGACCCACGTGTACAAAATGCCATCCCGCTCCACGGCTTTGAAACCGTACAGCCTGCCTACCAGTTTATTAAAGGATTGCTAAGTCATGTAAAAGATTTGAGAATCGACTCTGACCATATGATGGTAATTAGTCCCGACGAGGGCGGCATGAGCCGGGCAATCTATATCGCCAACGTACTTGGTCTTGACATGGGCATGTTCTATAAGAGAAGGGATTATACGCAGATTGTAAACGGACGAAACCCTATTGTCGCACATGAATTTCTGGGAAGCAGTGTGGAAGGAAAGGATGTGATTATCATTGATGACATGATTTCTTCCGGCGAGAGCGTACTGGAAGTTGCATCCGCCTTAAAGGAACGCAGGGCGAAACGTATCTTTGTCTTCTCTACTTTCGGGCTTTTTACTGCCGGCTTGGAACGCTTTGATAAAGCCTACTCCGAAGGCACAATTGACGGTGTGCTGACCACGAACCTCGTTTACCAGGCACCCGAGCTTCTTAGCCGTGAATGGTATGTCAACTGCGATATGAGTAAGTATATTGCCTACCTGATTGATACCTTAAACCACGACACCTCCATCAGTGATTTGCTTAATCCTGTGGAGAGAATACAGTCAGTGGTGGCCCGGTATAATGCCGGGGAGTTGGATTAGATGAATTTATAGTAAATATTAAAGCTGTCAGGGTATAAATGACAGCTTTAATATTTCCTCTATATAGATTCTTAAAAAACTGAGGCTCCTCTATCCGATAAATCTATCCTATTTCCAATTAATAATTTACCTCCATTATCTGTATATTTTCTAGTGAACCTTTCATTCTGGCTGTAATGATACAAGTTCCCTCTTCTTCTATCGGGATTGTAAATTCTTTATTTTCATCAAAATCCTGTATTAAATATTGTTCCCCTTCATTTGCACGAACAATTATTTTATATTCCATACCTGATTCTCTGTTAGATGCAATCCACATAGTTCTAGTCATAGCAGATTCCTCATCCGAATACCTATAATATATCCCATATATTGCAGGTTCAGTTTCCCGAAGCTTCTCAGCGTATGAATTGTAAAAATATTTTTCATTTTCCTCCCTATTCCCTGATACCACTCTGTGCAAAAACGGGGTAAATATTTCAGCGCCAAAACTATTTAAATGGTCCGCATCCTTAAAATATTTACCTTGCTGAATTGATAAATATTCTTCTTTAACAAGATTAAAATCATAAAATGCCACCCCACATTCCTCTGCAATATTTTTAACTTGCGTTATATAATAATCATAATTGCCTGTACTAATCAATTGAAGCTCATTAATTGGTGAAACAAATAATGTGATTGGAATATTCTTTTCTTTACAATAGTCAATAATGATACGTAAGTATTCTTCCGCTTTCTCTCCCATGGGATTCTCGCTTAACACCTTTTGTTGTGGATAAAGTCTTGCTTTATCCAAATATATTCTTGTACAATCAAAATATCCTTGTCCTTTATACTCATCATACCCATTACCATCGCCACAATCATAATGATATTTATATGAAAGATAATCTTCTTGATTTTTCTTTTCTATTACCTGCTTAATATAATCCCAATTCCCTAAATTCATACGGTATCTGACAAACGGCAAACAAATGTCCGCATATTTATCAGCTCCTGCAATAGACAACATATATGCTAACTTATTAGCAGACATCTTCATATAATCTGTATTATGCCAATTTTTATCATAACGTGTATTAATATCCTCTTTATCTGGTTCCAAATTATCTTTTACATTACATCCATAGTATAGTTCTATATATACATGCGATAACTGATTATCCTTGTCAGCTTCCTTTAACAAATAATAAGTCCCATTCATTAGCTGAGCCGATGATGCCAAATTGAAATTATACTGTCCCGTAAGCGAATCCAATAACATTGGATTTACATCACAATAAACATGCGATGACCCCAAATATAAATTATCAATCTTGCCTCTATCTTCATAATAATGATGCCAGAGTATTCGTTCCCATTCTGAATCAATCGGCTCTACATATATATAATTTAAGAAACAGACTATTTTCACAAATATATATAATCCTATCCCAATTCCTATCACTCTTTTTATGAACTGTATTTTACATAAAGGCATATTTCTTTTCTCCACACATTATTTTCTTTTTTATGGATATTTTATATTTTTATATTTATGATACCCTCTTAAAACTGAAAATAAATGAATTGCTGTATATTATATAATTCTCCATAACATCCGTATAATAAAATTGTAAAAATTAATAACATAATACAAATAACCCGAAACCACCAGCCCTGCTCTAAAAAGACTTCCGCCACATCTTTTCCGTGATATTTATAATAATCAATGAAAAACAACACAAAAATTGAGCCTAACAAAATATTCATATAATTTTTTTCTACGCCTAGTCCATACAATGAACCATCAAATAGAATCATCCAATTATTAATACGAAACATATTTGTAATCATCAATTTGGCATCTTCCAAACCTCCTGCCCGAAAAAAAAGCCAAGCAAAAGTTACCAATGCAAAGGTAATTATCGTTTGAAATAATTTTGTACTAAAGCACACTTTTCTACTTATTTGCAATTTCTCAAGCCACTTCCATCTCTTTTGCCCCTGAATTACCTCGCTCTTCATTTTCCCATTTAGCTCCTCTATCACTTGATAAACGCCATTCAAAATACCCCAGAAAACAAACGCCATAGATGCACCATGCCACAATCCGCTGATGGCAAACACAATAAGTAGGTTGCTACATTTTCTAAATTCTCCTTTCCGATTTCCTCCCAATGGAATATAAAGATAATCACGAAACCACCCAGAAAGAGAAATATGCCATCTGCGCCAAAAATCTTTTACACTTCTGGCATAGTATGGTGCACTAAAATTATCCATTAAATGGATACCCATAATCAAGGCTGAGCCTCTCGCAATTGTAGAATATCCATAAAAGTCACAGTAAATCTGGATAGCAAAAAAAATGGTCGCTATAACAACATAAAAACCTGGATATACCATACTATTTCCATAAACCGTATCTACAATTATTGCTGCCCTATCTGCAATCACCATTTTTAAAAATAACCCATATAATACAAACAGCCCCCCTTTTCTTAAATTCTCATACCGAAACCCCTGGGGACTATGAAGCTGTACAAGAAGATTTTTAGACCGCTCAATTGGTCCTGCAACAAGCTGTGGAAAAAAAGAGACAAATAAAGCATATCGAATAAAATTCTTTTCTGCATAAATATCACCACGATAGACATCAACCAAATATCCTAATGCCTGCAAAGTATAAAAAGAAATGCCTACAGGAAGTAAAATATCATACCCCCAACCAATTTCCTGAATATGAAAATAAACTAATATATGGTTTAATACCGAAATTCCAAATTGAAAATATTTGAAAAAGAATAAAATACCTAAATTAAGCAAAATACATATTATAAAGCACAGCATTTGCTTTCTACAACCTATAAGATTTTCTTTTTGCCCGTCCTCCTCCTGTGTATCTACTTCTCTCTTCCTTAAATTTTCAATCATTCTTCCACATACATAAGTCAGCAAAGTACAAGAAAAAAGTAATATAATATATAGGGGATTCCATTGCATATAGAAATAATAGCTTGTCGCAAGAAGCCAAAAACAACGCATTTTTTTTGGCAAGCAGTAATATATTAAGACAACAACAGGTAAAAATAATATATATTGCGGTGTATTAAATAACATATTTTTGTTTTTCTCCAAGAAAAGTTTTAAACGTCATTTTAGTATAAAACTTTTTCCTTCTATAGTCAAATATTGTGCACTAATAATTTCCTTGACTTTTCCCCAATTCCCTGTATAATAATTTTTCGGGATATTCTATAAACTTACCCTCAGTGAACAAAAGGGCATGTGTCCCTTTGTTCACTGAGGGTAAGATAATCCCAAATATATACGTCAGTTCGAGACCTTCCTGACGTCAGCTTCAAATAAAGCCTGAAGCTGTCGCGGTACTTGTTAAGTCTTTCGTTCATGCAGACATGGCGGAATCTTTCCTCGTTACCCGCGCAAAAACAAAACTAAAGGAGACAAATGAATATGAAAAAACAATCTTACAGCCAGACGGTTCCCGCAAGAAACGTCATGCCCATCTCACTGACCACTATGGTCCAGGCGGCAATGGTGGCCGCAATCTACGTTGTGCTGACTTTTATCGCCAACGCCTTGGGACTTGCCAATTATGCCGTACAAGTACGGTTTTCGGAAGCCCTTACAATCCTACCTTATTTCACCCCCGCTGCCATACCGGGTCTTTTTATCGGATGCCTTCTCAGCAATGTTCTGACAGGATGTGCGCTGCCCGATATTATTTTCGGCAGTCTGGCAACATTAATTGGTGCCCTCGGAACTTATGGGCTGCGCAAGTGGAAATGGTGTGCCCCTATTTGTCCAATTATCGCAAATACACTTATCGTCCCCCTCATATTAATTTACGGATATGGGTTGATGATTGAGGGAATGACTGTTTTACAATGTTTCGGCTACTACTGCCTGACCGTCGGCGCAGGAGAAATCATTTCCTGTGGTGTCTTGGGAATGATTCTTCTCTTTTCTTTGCAAAAATATAAAGGCAGAATATTTGAGATTACGAAATAGGAAAACGGGCATAGCCTGAATCCTTCCTAAATATTTCCGAAAAATGGAGCAGCAAATTATAATTTTTGCCGCTCCATTCTATAAGAAAGTCTTTAATCTGTCTCACTCTCCGTGCCACTTTTCCGCCATTGTCTGATATATCCTACGAGAAAATAGTATAATGGAATTGTAAGGAAAACAGCCCAAGCCGGATGCCATACATGATTGACCAACCCTGAGAAAAGAAAAATCAAAATCACTAAAACCGGATAGGCAAAATAATTCGCATTCCGCCTGCTCACTGCACAGATGAAGGTGCTAATAATCGGCACCAGGAAAAAAATCAGCCAACCCGGATGCCACACATCATACATGCACCCGATAATAATATAGATAACAATAGCAATCATGCATAAAGGCAGTTCTACACCTTTCTCACATGTAAAAATATGGTTTTCCGCATCGTCTCCTATCACCCGGATGCCATTCTTGTCAATATGCACCTCATTGTCTTTATCTTTATCAACTACATGGATTCCGCTCCAACTTATATGGACTTCGCTGGACTTATCTTTCACATGAATACCATCAAAACCTATATGAACGTCCTCCTCATCGTCAGCCCCGTCTTGTGTACCTGCTTCATCGTTTTCTGTCCCATTCGTCTCTGTCTGCCATCCATCATGCCCTTGCCTTATATCTGTCCACAAAACATCCTGCACACTCTCCCCTCTCTCTTCCTCATGTATTTGCAACAGCTCATCCAGTGAAACATGATACAATCTCGCCAGTGCAATTAAATTATCCGTATCGGGAGAAGCCTCTGCACGTTCCCACTTACTGACTGCCTGTCTGCTGATGCCCAGCTTCTCCGCCAGGGCCTCCTGAGACAGATTATTTTCCTTGCGCAGCGCTACCAGCCTGCTTGCGGTTTCAAGATTCATTCATTCCTCCGTTCCAAAGCGTCAATATTATAGCTTGCAAGATATCCCTATAACAATCAACTGCTTGCATATGTATTTATGGAACAATCATAGTAAAAAATCTTGGTTTTCACTATAACTTTTACTTTCCAGACACTAAAATATCGGTTGCACACATTCGGGCATCCCCGCAACCTGCGGTTTCCTTTCCCTCAAATATGCCATTATTGCGCCGTCCAACGCTGTGCAAACCATTCTTTAACTAACAGAAGGTCTTCCAGGACAGTAACGCTTTTGCTGTACATCTCTTCCGTCGGCGAAAGCATATCCGGAACCATAACAGGCCGCATTCCCGCACTGTGAGATGAACGGATACCATTATAAGAGTCCTCTATGGCATAAGCGTCCGACGGGCTAATCCCCAGCTTTTCACATGTCATCAAGTAGATATCCGGCTCCGGTTTGCTTTTCTTTAACTGGTCGCCACCCATCACCACTTGAAAGTAATCATACAGCCCTGCCTGCTTCAGTTCGTGGTTCACAGCCTGCAGACGTGTTGAAGATGCCACAGCCATAGGAACCTGACACTTTTTCAGATAATCAAATAGCTCATGCACACCTTTCTTCACAGGAAGCTCCCCCCTGTCTACAATCTCATGGAAAAGGAGCGAAGCTTTATTTCTGAACTCATCATACGGAAAATCGGCGCCGTAATAATTCAACACAATTTCCTTTGTCATCGTACTGTTAGTCCCAATGCATGGAATAAAAGCCTCCTTTATTCCGACCAAACCATATTCTTCCGCAATTTTCTCCCAACACTCAAGCACAAGCCGCTCGCTGTCAAAGATAACGCCGTCCATATCAAAAACCACCGCTTTACAGTCAATCATGATTGTCTTTTCTCCTTATACATTCTATCGATGTAGTATATTCATTTTTCTCTATTTTATTGTTTCCGCATAATTTCTTATAAATTTTTGCTAGACAAGATTACTATGTAAAAAGTCATACAAATTTTTAAATTCAGGCAGTTTTGTAAACAAATCAAAATACTCAGCCTTGATAAGTTTATCTTTAATTGCAAAGCGGACAGGTTTGTCTGGTTTAAGAACAGCCGAAACAGCTCCAAATTGAACCTTGTCTGCATAAAATTCCTGTATTGCCTCATTCTTCGTCCAACATTCTTTTCTGAGCTCCTGATATTCTTGCTGCATGATTTCTTCTCTGAATTTCCGTGCAGCTAAGTACAATTGGCCATATGAAATTTCTGCGCATTCAAGCAACAATTTTTCAACAGCTCCACATCCGGACATAGGGAAAAGATATAATCCACACGCTATCTGCCTGCCATAAACTTTTATACTCTCATCCTCAAGTATAATATCATTTTCCAAAAATTTCTTTCTGAAATCGCTTATAATCTCATGCTTTGTGCTCAAATCCGTATCACTAAAAACCAGGAATCCACCAAACTTATCATAGACTTCCAACTTATCGATAAGTTCAACCAATAAACTCACCTTAGCAGGAATATTACTGCATCCGCCCGCTTGTTTTACTGCTACACTAACATGGTCTTTATTAAAAAACATTGGGCTGTCCTGTCTTTGAAGTTTTCCTGATGAAGCAGGATATTGACCAATCATTTCAAAAAACAACGGCGGAAGTTCTCTCGCATTTTGATATTGCTTATATCCTAAATATCTTTCAAGCACAGCTTCCAGAAAAGAACAATCCGTAATACCTTCTGCCACTAAAATGTAATATTTTTCTGCCATCATCGTACATCAAACCCAATCTCATTCCGGAGTTTAGAAAGCTTCTCTCCGTTGTATTTTTTTGCTACTGTATTTTTTTCCTGATTGCGGATATGGTATATAGACACATCATTCAACCGGTCCCGACAGTCATCCAAAATAATGTCTATAGATTCTAAACTATGCGTCGTCATAAAAACTTGAACATTATTGGCAACGCATACAGCCAACAATTTCTCCAAAAAATTTTTTAAAGCTTTGCTATGAATGCCCGCCTCTATCTCATCAACTAACAAAATCCCATCCTTGGACAGCAGCGCCGATGTTGCAATGAAAAAAGCCTTATACATTCCATTTCCATAATCGTACAGTGTCAATGGCGTATCTTGATTTTCCTTAAATAATTTAATCGTTCTGTCTTTCCCGACAATCTCAAAATTGGTAATTTTATCATCAAAAATTTTTAATATACTAATTAATTCCTGCCGCAAATTCCGGTCTAAAATCTTATCTATATCATTGATAAGACGGGCTGCGCTTTCAAATCTGGAAAAAGATACAAACTTACAGGGAATATGCAACTCCAAAACATTGTCTGACGATTTCCCTATTTCTACTTTGTAAGCGTCTTCACCTTCTTCAAAACGTACAAAAAACTTATCCTGCTTCTCTTCGTTTACTCCTTCATAACCATATAGAAACCGTAATTCAAAAATATTCGACCTGATTGCCGACTCATCTTTGTTAATCCTTTGTCCCTTCTCGTATAATAAATGTGTATGAAGTACATTATCAGAGCCATACATTCTCGATTTTAGACAAATCACAGGCTTACGCCCTACCGGAAAAATAGATTCAAAATGTTCCGGAGAAAAACCATGGTATCTGGATATTAACGTATCCACCAGCAAATCAACATCATCGAATAATCCGGATAAAATAATAGCTTCTAAAATTGAGGTCTTTCCACAGTTATTCGGTCCGACAAATATATTGATTTTATTTAAACCTTCCAGGTTCAGGCTTTCAATTCCACGGTAACTGTTAACCACAAAATCTTGAATCATATTTTATAAAGCCTCCTATCATCTACTTCTCTTTCCTCACATAAGTAATAAACCGGTTTCCATTCTCATTGAGCCATTCCGTGGAATCATTCATTCCCTTTTTATACAGTGTGCCCGTGACGGGGTCCATCACCACAATATTTAGCTCGTTAAACCCGACAATGAGCACAGCATTTCCGTCTTCAAGCAGCGCAAGTACCGGTATATCCTGGTTCACATAGTACAAAACAGCATCCAGGCTGCAGCCTGACAAATCGAGCACTGTACAATCCTGCAAATCCGACTGTAAAATGGAAAAGACTGAACTGCCTCGTTCCAGAAGTTGTTCCGTATTTCTGGATATCCCTTCAAATTTCAATATCGTATCCAGACAGACGGCCAGTGAGCCTCTCATCTCTGATACTTCATCTTCTGTAATTGCCATAATCTGATTCCTAGTGCTTCTTGTTACGCGCCTCCAAATATACTCTCCGTCATCATCCACCACGACTCCGGCTAACCGGTATGCCAAATCCACGGCCTCACCGGAATCCACATAAATCCCCTCTATTCCATTCTTGCCATATACATAGAAACGTTCCTCGCCGGCTTCCGGTTCGGGTATTGCAAGCACCCTGTTTCCCTCAAACAGAACTTCCTTGGGCGATAGATGTTTCAATCCCTTACTGTCTATTTCATTCTTTACCACAATCTGGCAAATCATTTCATATGTGTCTGTCACAACATAGCTAAGTGTATTACTGCCTGTCTTGACCTGCTCCGTGCTCATAATCTGGTCGTCAGACGCAGGTTCATAACTTTGCGCCTCCTCATTCCAGGCTACTCTGGAGAGCGTAATCTGATTTTCCTCAATAACGCTGTCCACAACGTAGGTATTCTCTTTACGGTACGTTTTTAAGACAGCCCCACTGTCTCCCTGTATCTTTACACAGTACATCGGAAAAATCGTCAGTCCTACATTATCCGTTGTGATATCCACTTTTCTTGTCAGTCCGTAAATCAGGTCTTCTTCCATAAATCCAAGGACAGAAATATATTCATATCTTCCTGCCTCAATTTCCGTCTGTTTCTGCGTACTTAAATTCATCATCACCAGGCTGGAGCAAGCATGCGGGTCATCTCCATCCTGCCATACAAGCATCTTATTGGAATCAGACACATGGTAGCTGCCCTCCCGCAGCCCGGAAGCCACCACCTGATATCTGCGCTCATTCAAATCCGCCGCATACACATTTCCGTCCATTATGAAATAATAAATCCCCGCCTTATTCACATAGGACAGACGCTCAATATCGGATTTCAGCAAATCGTATGATTTATTATAAGGCACATAAATCAGTTCTTCTATCGTATTCGCCATACTATTGTAATAATAAACCGTGACGCCCACATTTCCTTCATGCCTTCCTCTGTTCATATATCCGTACACAAGAAATATCACATTCCCTGTCTCGTCCACCGTCAGAATCCGGGTATCATACTGGTTATATGCATTTCTGGCATCACGCAGCCCTTCTGTATTCCCGTAAAAGCTAAACAGCCTCACCAACTTATTATCCATCACATTATAGCTGTACAGTTTATCGGCCACCGAAAAAGCAAACACATTTCCGCCGTCGCTCTCAACAAGCTTCACATCGTCGCCTGCAATACCAAGTATAATCTTATCATTGATACAGATATCCGCTTCCTCATCAAATATCTGGTCCATCTCCCGCTCATAGTCCAACAGATACATACGGTCCGGCGTATACCTGACGCGGTAATATTCATTTATCCGATAATAATTTGTCTCTCTCCCATCCTTGATGGCAGCAAGGTACTCCAGGCGGAAAGAACCTGTCGGCTCCATCAGTTCTTTGATGGAAATATCCGGTTCCGTTATCTTATGAATGGCCAAATCCCCCCATGTCACCTGGTTAAAGCTACTGTGTATCGTCACTTTATGAAATGTAGAATTATCCCCCTCAGAATTGGATTCCAGGTACTTCGTCAATTCCGCTGCCGCTTCCTTGTCAAATGTCCTTTTATGAAAATCCACAATATAATCCAGCTTGTCCTGTACATGAAGGTCATCATTCAGGACAATCCGTGTGTAATAGCGTACAGGGCTGTCTCCTTCCATCGTAATCAGAAAAACAAGCATATATTCCGTATTGTACTCAATTAAGTCCTTTAATGTAATATCAAACCGGATTGCCTCGTCTTCCTGTGTATACTCTTCCACCTCAGTGTTTTCCACCAACCGTTCCCCGCTTAAGTTGCGGACTTCAAAGGCAATCTGCGAAATATGGCGCCCATAGGTGTCAAGCTGTACTCCGATTTTCCGGTCGCTTCCAACCGGCTGCAATGTATCCCTCAAATATGCGCTGTCCATACTGTCGGCGTATCCATGTAGCCTGTTGACGCAGTATTTATCTACATACATGGAGATAATAGGATAGGACGCCTCTCTCATTTCGGTTGTCATATCGGTATTTCCCTGGTTCATCACCGCGCTCAACAGCATAAGCGCCGCCATAAATATAATGCCAAGTAATGTTCCTTTTATGATTGCTCTTTTCATCCTAATACTCCATTCCCGCCATTCCTTCGTGTATACATATTAATCCCCATGTCAGAACACGCGATGAGAAATTCATGGAAACGATTTCTCAACCCCGCCCTCTTTACCGTGAATACGTATATCATAGCAGCCTCTTCAAAGCCGGGTCAATACCCAGAAATCCCGCCAGCTCCTCAACCCGCTGCCTTGCTTTTGTCTGTCCCTTCTTGTCACTGCCTGGTTTCTTCACTGCGCGGATTAACAGATTCTTCGGTGTATGCTCCATATCAATAAATTCCAATACGGCCGCCTCATACCCTTCCGCCTCCAGAAGTTCCGCCCGAATCGCATCCGTAATGAGCGCCGAAACCCTCTCCTTGACAATTCCATGTTTAAAAAGCACCGCCAGTTCTTCATTATGAATCTGTTTGTTCACCTCGTGCTGACAGCAAGGCACAGACAGGATTACTTTCGCACCCCACTTGACTGCCTTGGCTAACGCATAGTCCGTCGCCATATCACAGGCGTGCAGTGTTACTACCATGTCAACCTGTCCTGCCTCGTTATATTCCGCAATATCTCCTTTTAAAAACCGTAGTTTTTCGTAACCATATTTTCTGCTCAAGTCATTGCAGCGCTCAATCACATCTTCCTTTAAATCTAAACCCGTAATCTCCACGTCATATCCTTGCAAGTCGTGGAGATAGTAATACATGGCAAAAGTCAAATACGATTTACCACACCCAAAGTCAATAATATGCACGGTTCTCTCCTTTGAGAGTGTGGGCAAAATATCTTCAATAAATTCCAAAAAACGGTTAATCTGCTTAAATTTACCATACCGGCTGTGCACAATTTTGCCTTCTTTTGTCTGCACACCCAAGTCTATTAGGAAGGGAACCGCAATTCCTTCCTTTAAAATATATTGTTTCACTCTATTATGGGCAAACTGAACTGCGTTGTCCACTGCCGGTTCTGTCTCCGTACTGTCGCTCTTCTTACTGCGAACCGTTATTTTTCCTTTTTTACTGACCAAAACCATGGCTTTACACTGCCTGTGCTCTATCTCACACTGTTTAAAGTCATGTATAATCAGTTCCTGTACACGTTTGGACATATCCACGGCTGTCAAATTCTCATGAAATACCTTCGTACCTTCATAGATTGTCTGTTGGAAACGCAAACTTCCTTTTACCATAACCGGCTTAACTTTTATCTTAAATGCTTTGTTCTTCTCTCTGGGATTGCTGAGAATAATCTGATAAAGTCCATCGTTCACAGTTTCTCCCAAGAGACGTATAAGCTGTTCTTCCACCTTACTCCTCCGTTTATCCATACGTTTCTATTTTAATAAGCCCGGCATAAAACCACAACTAAAATTTTAAGATTCCATTTCGGTTTGAATGACGCTTCTTGTAGATTTCATAAGACAGCAATACCTGTACAAACTCCGTTGTACGCCCCCAATCGGTATCCGGTGATTGTGCCTCATCCGATTTCTTTATCTTGTCGGTGATTATCTGCGTCAATCTGTAAATCTGCCATTTATCCGGATATTCATCATAAATCATACTGCCTTCATAATCAATTCTATCCAATGTCTCGTCAATGATTTTCTGGTATTTCTTTGCCTCCGCCGGATACATTTGTTGTAAATATTCTAAGTCCCGTGTCACACTGTCTTCCTGTTGGTAGTACATCGGGAGCGGATACGCCATATAAAATGGCAAAATTCTGGACTGGTTCATCATAATCCTCCAAATCTGCATCTTTGTATTTTATCATATGCAGAGCACCAATCCAGGACACAATAGCGCATATATTACACAGTTGAAATTACACATGTTATCCTGTAAGGTAAAAAGGGACGGATGATATATCCGCCCCAACCATGTCTATTAAATTACACATATTGCTAATACAACAGATATCAATGAACTATCCATTCTATTAGTTCCGCACAGTCTCGATTCTTGCCGCAGCACGTTTCAAGGCAAGCTCCGCCCTGTTCATATCTGTCCCGGGTGCATGCTCCCTAATCCGCTCTTCGGCACGTGATTTGGCTTCTTCGGCACGGTCTACATCAATCTCCGACGGCCATTCCACAATTTCAGCAAGAATCGTAACCTTATCCGGAAGAACTTCTGTAAACCCTGCATGCAGTGCTGCTTCCTTTACTTCTTCACCCTTGGTGATTGTCAAAATCCCCGGGGCAATAATCATTGTCATAGGAATGTGGTCTTTATAAATACCGACTTCTCCCTCTACTGTGTTAAACTCCACCATAGACACTTCTTCCTCATAGAAAACTCTGTCCGGTGTAATAATCTTTAAAATAAAATTTCTGTTTTCGTCAGCCATATGCTACCTGCTCTCTACTCGCTCAATCTATCCGCATTCTTTGAAACATGTTTTGTTATACACAAGCTGTTTCTATACAGCTTATGTATAACCTCATGTTCTGCCTTCTTATTTTGTGCGTGCAATGACATCATCAATGCTTCCTGCATTCAGGAAATAACTCTCAGGTATATCGTCGTGCTTACCTTCCAGAATCTCCTTAAAACCGCGGATTGTCTCAGTAATCGGAACATATTTACCTTCCAGACCAGTAAACTGTCCTGCAACGAAGAACGGCTGAGACAGGAATCTTTGTACTTTCCTTGCACGGGAAACTACTAACTTATCTTCTTCAGAAAGCTCATCCATACCAAGAATGGCGATGATATCCTGCAGTTCCTTATATTTCTGCAAAATCTCCTGGACACCTCTGGCAACTTCATAATGCTCCTGTCCGACAATCCTCGGGTCAAGGATTCTTGACGTAGACTCAAGCGGGTCAACCGCCGGATATATACCTAGCTCCACAATAGAACGTGAAAGTGTCGTAGTAGCATCCAAATGGGCAAATGTTGTCGCCGGAGCCGGGTCAGTCAAGTCGTCCGCCGGCACGTAAACTGCCTGAACAGAAGTGATGGAACCGCTCTTAGTCGAAGTAATACGTTCCTGCAAAGCACCCATCTCCGTCTGCAATGTAGGCTGATAACCAACGGCCGAAGGCATACGTCCAAGAAGTGCGGACACCTCGGAACCTGCCTGTGTAAAACGGAAAATATTGTCAATGAATAACAATACGTCCTTACCGCCCTTGTCACGGAAATATTCCGCCATCGTAAGTCCGGTCAGGCCAACTCTCATTCTGGCTCCCGGCGGCTCATTCATCTGTCCGAACACCATCGTCGTCTTATCGATAACTCCGGATTCTTCCATCTCATGATACAGGTCGTTACCTTCCCTTGTACGCTCTCCTACACCTGTAAATACGGAATATCCGCTGTGCTCTGTCGCAATATTACGAATCAATTCCTGAATCAATACTGTCTTGCCTACTCCGGCGCCACCGAACAGACCAATCTTACCACCCTTCTGGTATGGACATAACAGGTCAACAACCTTAATTCCCGTCTCCAAAAGTTCTGTAGCAGTAGACTGCTCTTCAAACGCCGGAGCCGGTCTGTGAATCGGCTCATGACCCACATTGGTGGGAGCCGGTTTGTTATCAATCGGCTCGCCCAGAACGTTAAAGATACGTCCCAACGTATTCTCACCTACCGGAACCGTAATGGGGGCACCAGTTGCAATCGCATCCATCCCTCTTACGAGTCCGTCAGTGGAACCCATGGAGATACATCTAACGGTATCATCACCCAGATGCTGCGCAACTTCGACAACCAGTTCCCCATCCCCTTTGAGTGGAATCCTGATTGCATCATTAATTTCCGGCAGACTTCCTGCCGAAAATTTTATATCCAGTACGGCACCAATAATCTGAGTGATTTTCCCAAGATTTTCACTTGTCTTTACTTCTGCCATCTCTTTTCCCTTTCACTCATGTTTATTTCTTATGTGCGATTGCTACGAAATAGCATTCGCGCCTGCAATAATTTCTGTTAATTCCTGCGTAATAGACCCCTGACGTGCCCTGTTGTACATCAGTGACAAATGGTCTATCATTTCCTCAGCATTGCTCGTTGCGGAATCCATAGCCTGCATCCTCGCGCCGTTCTCACTGGCAACAGCCTCCACCAGCCCTCCATAAATCAAGCTGGTAACATACTTGGGGATAATCATTTCAAGCGCTTCCTCATCCTCCGGCTCGAAATTCATCATCGCCTTGCTGTCCGTATCCTGCGCTGCTCCCTTATCCGTCGAAGCTGCGACCGGAAGGAGTTTTAACAATGTGGGCTCATGTACCACGGTGTTTTTAAATCTTGTATATGCAAGATAAATCTCGCTGATTTCACCCGTCGCATAGAGCGCCAACAGTTTCCTGCTGATTGCCATAGCATCCACGTAGGACGGCTCTTCTATGATATCCGAATTTTCTTCCATGATATGATATCCATAACGCTGCAGCGCATCCTTGCCTTTCTTTCCGATTGCATAGACCGATACATCATCCTTCTTAAAATCACCCTTGGTAACCAATTTAACGACATTAGAATTATATCCTCCTGCCAGGCCCCTGTTGGAAGTAATCACGATAACCGCTTTCTTTCCGGACTGCCCGGCTCTCAGATAAGGATGGTTTAAGTTACCGCACTTGGCGAGCATAGAAGTCACTGTCTCATACATACAATTGAAATATGCTTTGGACTGCTCCGCGCGTTGTTTTGCCCTTTGCAGTTTAACGGTAGAAACAAGTTTCATGGCTTTCGTAATCTGCTGAGTACTCTGTATACTGCCTTTACGCCTTTTAATGTCTCTCATTGAGGCCATAGCGTCACCTTCTTCTTTCTATCTTACTTAATCCCCATGCATCTACTTAAACTGCGCCTTAAATTCTTCAATAGCTTTCCTGAGTTTTCCGTCTGTCTCCTCAGAAATCTCTTTGTTCTGCGCGATTGCACCGGGCACCTCAGGATACTTGGTATCCAGAAATTCAAAGAATTCTTTCTCAAACCTGGTGATATCATCAACCGCAACATCTAACAGATATTTATTTGTTACCACAAAAATTATGATAACCTGGTACTGTACCGGCATTGGCTGGTACTGTGGCTGCTTTAAGACTTCCTTAATTCGTTCACCTTGTGCAAGCTTCTCCTTGGTATCGGCATCCAGTTCCGAACCAAACTGCGAAAATGCTGCCAACTCACGGTACTGTGCAAGTTCCGTACGGATTGGCGCCGCAATCTTCTTCATCGCCTTAATCTGCGCTGCCCCTCCTACACGGGATACGGAAAGTCCGGCATTGACGGCCGGTCTGAAACCGGAATTAAACATCTCCGTCTCCAGATATATCTGTCCGTCGGTGATAGAAATTACGTTCGTCGGAATGTATGCAGACACGTCGCCCGCTTGTGTCTCGATAATAGGCAATGCCGTCAGTGAACCGCCGCCGTATTCCTCACTCATCCTGGCTGCACGCTCAAGAAGCCTGGAATGCAGATAGAATACGTCACCAGGATATGCCTCACGTCCCGGCGGTCTCTTAAGCAGCAAGGAGAGCGTACGGTATGCAGCCGCATGCTTACTCAAGTCGTCATATACGACAAGAACATCTTCGCCTTTCTCCATCCATTCCTCACCAATCGCACAACCGGAATATGGTGCAATGTACTGCAGCGGTGCAAGCTCGCTGGCTGTCGCTGCAACTACGGTGGTATATGCCATCGCACCATACTCTGTCAAAGTCTTAACAATTGTGGCAACTGTGGATGCCTTCTGTCCTATGGCAACATAGATACATTTCACACCCTGGCCCTTCTGGTTAATAATCGTATCAATAGCAATCGCTGTCTTACCTGTCTGTCTGTCGCCGATAATCAGCTCACGTTGGCCCCTTCCAATCGGAACCATGGAATCAATTGCCTTAATACCTGTCTGTAAAGGTGTATCTACGGATTTCCTCGTGATAACACCTGACGCTACTCTCTCAATCTTACGATATTTATCAGTCTGAATCGGACCCTTGCCGTCAATAGGCTGCCCCAGGGCACTTACGACACGCCCGAGCATGCAGTCGCCCACAGGAACTTCTACCACGCGTCCCGTAGTCTTTACGATATCGCCTTCATTAATGTTGTGCTGGCTCCCTAACAGAACCGCACCTACATTATCTTCCTCTAAGTTAAGTACCATACCGTATACTTCACCAGGGAACTCAAGCAGCTCTCCCTGCATAGCATTCTCAAGTCCGTGCACACGAGCAATACCGTCAGCTACCTGTATAACCGTGCCTACGTCGGACACTTCCAGGTCTGAAGCATATCTCTTGATTTGATCCTTAATGACTGAACTAATCTCTTCTGGTCTTAAATTCATGGATCATACGCACCTTTCTTCTATAATTTTCCTAGATTTGAACCTTTAACAGCTCTTTTTGCAGTTCATTTAATTTTGTTTTGATACTGCTGTCTACCACTCTGTCGCCGATACGTATCATCATACCGCCAATCAGTGATGCATCCAGATTATAGTGCATCTCCATTTCCGTATACTCTGTCGTATCTAGCAGCTTTTGTTCTATTTTTTTACACTGAGCCTCTTTAAGAGGAACCGCAGTCGTTACCGTCGCAATACCGATTCCCTGGTATTTCTTCACTTCACCGATAAAATAATCGAGAATCGTATCAATATCTTTATAACGGTCTTTTGCGATTACGATTGTCAAAAGCCCTAACAGTTCATCAGATATCCTACCCTCAAAAACGTTCTTTGCAACCTGAATCTTCTCTTCCTTGATAATCTTAGGATGATTCATCAGTCTGCCAAACTCTATGTTTTCAGAAAGCACTTTCTGAAGCTGTCTTGTTTCTTCCAACAATACGTCTATTTTGCCTTCCTCTACCGCAAGCTCAAATAATGCATCGCCGTATGTTTTTGAAATTAGCTTAGCCATGTGCCCTCACCTATTTCTTTCAACGTTTCTTCAATCAAACTGTCTTGGACGGTCGTGTCAATCGCCGCGTTCACAACTTTACCTGCCATCAGGGATGCCAAAACTACCATCTCGCGCTTCACTTCGTCGGCAGCTTTCTTCTTCTCCAACTCTGCTTCCACGCCAGCCCTCTCAATAATTCGCGCTGCTTCTTCCTTCGCATCCGACACAATCTTATTTTCATTGGCAAGCGCCTTCTTTCTCGCTTCCCCAAGGATTGTCTCTGCTTCCTTATTGATATCTTTCAGCTTAGCCTCATACTCTTCCTTCAATGCTTTCGCACGTTCCATATCCGCCGCCGCATTGTCAAGCTCACCTTTAATCCTGTCCAGCCTGCTCTGCATCATGTTCCTTACAGGATTGAACAGGAAATAAGATGCAACCAGGAATAGTGTAAATACAGCAATAATCATCAGGACGGAATCTGCAATCAACTGTAAATCCAAGTCAAAAAGCCTCGGCTCCATCTCGGCGGATGCAAGCACCATCCGTGTTGCTAATGTATTCAAGCCCTTGTCCTCCTTTCTTCACATACTTTTCAATACCTCAAACACAACAAAGTTATACTTAGGCGGCGTTTTACGGCCTCCTTATAACTTCATGTCTTGTTACGGTACCAAAGGTTTTACGAACAAGAGCAACATTGCAATGAGCAAACCATACAAACCTGTCGTCTCTGCAACGGCCTGGCCTAAGAGCATCGTAGAAGTAACATCTGACTTAGCGCCCGGATTTCTGCCGACAGCAGCAGCAGCATGACCTGCCGCGATACCCTGACCAACACCAGGTCCAATACCTGCGATAACCGCAAGACCCGCGCCAATTGCCGAACATCCCAAAATAAAGTTTGTGTTAAATTCTCCCATTTTTATTTCCTCCTTAATTAGTCTTATAAAAATTTTAATAAAAATTAAAAATGGTAATACTTACTGTACTAAATCAACTGAAATACCCGCTACTCTGTGGTGCAGGCATCCGTAATGTATGTCATAGTCAACATACAGAAAACGTAAGTCTGGATTGCCCCGGAGAACAAATCGAAATACACATGCAATGCCGCCGGCCAGACTACTGCAATCTTAGACAACAACCCATATACGAGCGCCGTCATAACAGTGCCGGATAAGACATTCGCAAACAAACGCAACGACAATGAAACCGGAACGGCCACATCACCGATTACGTTAATCGGCGCCCAAATCGGCCAGGGGTCGCATAATCCTGCGATGACTCCCTTTACCTTCTGGTGCTTAAATTTGTTAAAATGAATTAACGTAAACGTCATAATACCCATTGCGAACGTCACGCCATAATCCGCCGTGGGCGGCCGCAGACCGAACAGGCCCGAAATATTGCTGAGCAAAATAAAAATAAAGATGGTGCCGATATAATTTCGGAATTTCGGGCTAAACTTGCCCATAACTCCGCCAATCATATTGTCTAACATCTCCACAACAAGCTCTGCAATATTCTGGAAAGTACCCGGAACGTCCGTTGCGTGTTTGACGGCGCGGTTTGCCGCAATACAGAAGCCGATAATCACAAGCATAACAATCAACACACATACGTGCGTAGTCGTAATCCACACGGTCTGACCAAACAGCTCGTAGGAAAAAACGCCGTGAATCATAAAATCAATATCAGCGCCTGCAGATAGAAGAATTCCCTGTCCCATACTTTCACCTCCTCATCTTATTATGCTATATTTGCAACAGCACGGCCACAGGCCTGGCTGCAACTATATTCTAAATATCCTGTCACTGACTTTATGCAGCCAGGGATTTAAATATGCCGATATCTTCATTCCCATATAACCGCAAAACATAAAAATAGGATTCGCAAAATCTGTGTAGACCAACACAAACATGACGACAACCAATATCAAATACCGGATTAGGTTATTCGTCCCGACTGTCTTCGCAGCCTGCTTCGCAGCCTGCTCCATTCCCTTATCTATAGACCACCACATATGGACGGCACCCGCGGCCGCAAGCACTACCCCAATCCATAGTCCCAGGCTGTAAGATATTTCCCTTGAAAAAAATAGCAGCACAACCTGAAAGATGATGCCATATAGGAAGATTCCCAGGCACAACTCAAACAATGTAGGGTCGATTTTCTTCCTCATACCTGTTTATCTTCCTCCCCGCCGCTGTGCTCTTTCGGCCTGCGTCTGCGTGTTACTGCCGGTGTCTCATATATTTTCTTCGCAAACCTGAACACGTTTGTAAACCCCGCAAGGGCACCGCAAAAAAACAATACGACCGTCCAAAATGAAGTCCCAAACCGCCAATCAAAGAACATTCCGACAAAAGAACAAATAAAAATAGGAACAAGCATGTTAATACCGAACTGACTAATCATCATAAGCGCCTGATAGACATTCCTATTATATTTCACAGCCTTTCCCTTCTCCAAAATCAATCTTTATATTGAAAGCGGCGCTACGCCTTTGTACCGTCATATTATATATCACGCAGACACAGCCTCTGTGTAAAATTATACTCATTTCTGCCACTTATGTCCAGTATAATTTCTATGCATGACATACCAAAAACGGCAATCTTCATTCCCAAGCAGTCTAATGCCGTGGACACTTTGTCTTTCATTCCCGTGCACTATAACACTGCTGTGGAAATTGCCGGATTTACATTGACTTTTCCCTATGCTCAGTGTAACCTGTAAGAAACCTACCTGCCACACATATCTGTGTTTATGGCCAAATCCGAAAACTAACCATATACTCCCGAAGGCATGTGGCGAAACGCTTCCGGAAGTACATTAACCAAAAATGGAGGATTACTATGGCAAATCCGATTATATACCGCAAAAGACTGATTCCCGAAGAATGCATCCTGCTAAAGGACGACACCGTGCTGCACCGCAGCCCGGAAATAATCGTGACCAAATGGAACTCCCTTAAACCGCGCAAAGACTTACATCATGGCTGTTCCTGCTATTACCTGCAAGAAGGCATCAAGGTCAGCCGATTTTATAAAGAAGACGATACCCTGCTCTTCTGGTACTGTGATATCGTTGATTACAGCTATCATGAAGACACGGATACATATATTGTCACCGACCTGCTTGCAGACGTTATCGTCTATCCCGACGGTTTCGTAAAAGTAGTCGACTTGGACGAACTCGTCACTGCCAGAAAGTCCGGCATACTTACCGAGGAGATGTTAGAAAAATCCCTGCTGCGCCTAGACTGCCTCCTCAAAACCATCTACGCAGGTGATTTCCCTGCGCTGCAGAAACCTACTGAAGAATATTTCCCCTCCATATCTTAATAGAAAATATGTCCGCCGATTGTATACTTCGGCGAAACCCCATCCACGGGAGTCCTGAAATAAACACAGTTTCCTACGTTGGTAGTGCCGCTCATAGCTTCATCTGCCGCCTGGTAACAGCTGGCCGTTGCCCTGCCTTCCGACAACGCAAGTGCAAGCCGCCCACTGCCTACAGGCTGAAACTGTCTGGATTGATATATAACACCAGTTACTGTATTTGGATAGACCGAACTCAACACTCTGTTGATTACCACCGCGCCTACCGCCACCTGGCCTGCATAGGGCTCTCCGCCTGCTTCGCAATAAATCAGGTTCGCCAATAAATATCTGTCTCCTTCCGCAAACGTCACCTCAGAAATATCACGCCAACTAGACTGTGCAGCCAACTCCGCCATACGGATTTCTTCTGCCAGCTTTGCTTTCAATACGCTAATATTTTCTTCTTGTTCTTTAATTTTCTGCTCATAGGCGAGCGCCTCTGCCTCCGCCTCCGAAATCTGTCCTGCCGTTGCGTTGATGGAGTTGGATGTTTTACTCACCAGACCTGACACCCGGCTCTGTTCGGCCACCACCTGCACCTTGTATTCATCCAACTCTTCCTTATCTTTCTCTAACTGCTCCATAGCAAGCTGAAGCTCCGCCTCTTTGGCTTCCATGGCCGCCTGAGCGTCCTTATAATCCTGCAACACTTTTTGTTGATAAGAAGACAACTGCTCGACATAACTGTTTTTATTCAGGAAATCGGCATAGCTGCCCGCAGAAAAAAACAATTCGAGATACAGATAATCGCTTTTCTCATACATGAATTTTATCTGCTCTTTCATAGTCGCATACTGGTCGTCTTTAAGCTGTATGGCCGTCTCCAATTCTCCCTGTACCTGGATAATTTTCTCGTCCAACGCCTCAATTTCCGCTTCTTTATCCGAAATCTTCGTCTCTAAGTCGCTTAAATTGTTGCTCACCTGGGAAAGTTCCGTATTTAAAGTTGTCAGAGCGCCCTGCAAAGAATCTTTTTGTTCGTTCAGTTGCTTCAGGCTTTCCTCCGTTTCATCCAGTTTGGACTCTGTGTCTTTCTTCTCCTGCTCAGCTTCATTAATCTTCCGGCGGGTCTCTTCCGTCGCATGGACGGTGACAGTCATTAGTCCTGACAACAGCACCAACACCATCCAGACAGCCCCTCTATGCTTACCTCTCATAAGCCCCTCCGTGTCCCCATACTGTTTTACAACAAATTATATTCTCCTCAGTACACTACTCCCCATGCGTTTCGCAAGTCAGCTTGCGATACTGCTTTAAATAGGAAGTTGAAAAATCAGGGATTTTTCAATCCGTTCCTACTGCTCAATAAGTCCAACTCTTCTTATATGTTTCTCTTCCTCGGAGAACTCCGTATCCAAGAAAGTATCCACAATGCTCAATGCCAGGTTCACTCCCACAATGCCGCCTCCCATAGCAAGCACATTGGCATCATTGTGCAGCCTGGTCATCTTCGCCGTCAAAGTATCCGCACACAACGCACACCGGATTCCCTGTACCTTGTTCGCCGTAATCGAGATACCTATGCCTGTCGTGCAGATGACAATACCACGCTCACACTCACCCTTGGCAACTGCCTCGGCAACTGCACGCCCATACACAGGATAATCACAAGAACTCTTGTCAGCGCATCCATAGTCTTTACATGCAATACCCCGCTCCTCCAGATGGGCGATAACAGCCTCCTTCAAATCATATCCCCCATGGTCACTCCCGATTGCTATCATATCCATTCCTCCTTCACAGTCCTATAGATTATCTCTATAAACCAATGTCCTTAATTAATGTCTGACATGTTCGATTCCTAAATCTACACACAGACCACTTTATGCCCGGCCGCCTTCAACAGCCGGTTCATAATAGCTTGTCCGATTCCGTCGGCATCAAACGCTTCCGCATAAATCACTTCTACCTTCTCATCGTCGAACTCCCGCAGGACACGATATAGTTCCCTGGCGATTCCTGCTTCATCATTTCTGTTTCCCACACTTTTGCAGACATCCGCACGGTACTTTTCCACACTTGCATCCGTACATATAACACCCGTTCTTTTATTGTCAGACTTCCGGAGGAACACCTGTTCATTGATATATTCCGTCACACGGCCTTCTTCCCCGGACACTACCGTCATGTCTCCTTGCGGTGCATAATGCCTGTACTTCATCCCCGGCGCCCTGGGAGCTTGTCCGGCATCATCCCGCATCAGCGTAATATCCTCTTCCACGCCGGAAAGCACCTGGCTTAACATCTGTTTCGTGATGCAGCCTGGGCGAAGCACCGTCGGTTCCTTAGATGTCAAATCTATAATCGTAGACTCAAGCCCAATCTCCACATTCCCGCCGTCTATAATCATATCAATTCTGCCAGCCATATCCTCGGCTACATATTTTGCGAGCGTAGGGCTCGGCCTGCCTGAGCGGTTCGCACTGGGAGCCGCAACATAGCCGCCCGCTGCCTTAATCAGTTCGCGTGCCACACGGTGCACAGGCATACGCACTGCCACCGTGTCCAGTCCCCCCGTCGTCTCATAGGGTACCATATCAGCTTTATATAAAATCATCGTCAGCGGTCCCGGCCAGAACCGTTCTGCCAACTTGTATGCGCTGTCCGGCACCTTGCGCACAATTCTGTCCAGATATTGCATATCCGCGATATGTACAATCAGTGGATTGTCGCTAGGACGCCCCTTGGCTTTATAAATTTTCTCCGAGGACAGCGGATTAAGCGCATCGCCACCCAAACCATAAACCGTCTCTGTCGGGAACGCAACGAGTCCGCCCGCCTTTATTATCTTTCCTGCTTCCTCTATAAGAGCCATGTCTATATGCTGTTCATCTATTCGAATTATCTTCGTATCCACATAAGGTTCCCTTTTCTATCATACACAATTTCACCGTCTCTGTATCATCGGGACGATTAATCCGTATTTAAATACTGCAAAATAGCCATATGTATTGCCCATGCAACCTGCTCCTGGTACAGTTCCGATGACAGTTTCTGCGCCTCCTCATAATTAGACAAAAAACCGCACTCAACAATCACTATCGGTGAAGATGTCTTTTTAAGTAAGTAATAACTGTCATTGGCTTTCGCCTGTCTGGCATTGTCCCTGTCTAGCTCCAGTGCCATGACCTGTTGAATCCGCTCCGCAAGTTCCTTGCTTTTATCGCTGTTCGCATAATAAAAAACCTGCGCCCCATGCACATATTCCTCATGATAACTGTTCTGGTGTATGCTGACCGTAAGCGCCGGCTGTCTCTCCTCAATGATGGCAACCCGGTTCTTCATATCCTGTACTTTTTTATTCGAAGCGTCCTCATCATACAGTCCTGCATCGGATTCCCGCGTGAGGACCGCATCTATATCCTGCATCTGCAAAAACTTCTGGAGTTTCAAGGCAATCTGCAAATTGATGTCTTTCTCCAGACTCCCGTCCACACTGACCTTGCCCGGGTCTGCCCCGCCGTGGCCTGCATCAATCACCACGCATCGCTTCTGCTCCGGTGCCTTCACATCCCCCGAGGAGACAGACGACGACATCATCCTGCTGCCGCCACGCACAATCAGCCAGGCCGCCACAGCCATCATCCCAAGCAATGCCGCCCTGACAAGTCTCTCATATTCTTCCGGCTTCTTCCTCTTCATATCTCATTCCTAACACAAGCGCCTTTATAAATGCATATGAAAGGTTCTGCCAAAAAATGCGCACCGCCATATAATTGCCTGCGGCCTCCCGGGCATTGCTCCTGGCGTTATGACTGGTTCATATATTCCTCAATCACGTCCCAGATAGAATCCACTTCAAAGCCAAGTTTCCACTCTGCCACACCCGCAATGCCGTATTTACTCATAATATTTAGTTTTACGCGTATAGAGTCGCTGTCTTCAAGCCACACCTGGAAAAGACTGCCATCAGACTGGTATTCCCCATAATTCTGACATGTCTCTTCGTTCCATACTGTGGTAATGCCGTGTTCCTTGACATACTGTTGGGCAATCTCCATACCCACTGCCTGGCTGTCCACCGTTGTACCGTTCGTTTCCCAAATTCTTGTGTAGAACGGAATCGCATTAATCACCTTATGGGCAGGAACCTGCGCCACGGTATCCGCTATCCCCTTCTCCACAAAATTGATGGACGCCACGGAACCTGCCGTCTCACTGCCTCTGTAGTGCTCATCATATCCCATAATGACGACATAATCTGCCACAATTCCCTGTTCTTTCCTATTATAGTGGTCCGTATATCCCATAGGTACATAGTTGTCCACTGACAAAACAATACCGTGCTGCCTGCAGGGAATTGACAATTCCCTGATAAACTGTATGAACGGCTCACCGGCATCCAGACTAATATTTTCAAAGTCAACATTAATTCCGTCCAAATCATATTCCAGCGCCGCCGCAATCAACCCGCTAATCAAATGTGACCTGGTACTCGTCCCCGCAAGCACTTCATAAGTATCCACGCCTTCATTTGTAAAATTATCCACAAGCCCCCAGACTTCCAGACCCATACTATGGGCCTGTGACACGTAGCCCGCCGTCGCATTGCTCGTGAAGTTTCCCTCATTGTCGCTTAATGCAAACCATGTAGGGGAAATTACATTGATACTCTTCGTTCCCGCCATCATCTCCGAAAGCGTATCATTCCCTGCCGCACTGGCCACCGCATGCCAGGCAAGATTAATCTTATGGTCTCTTGTATTGGACTGATACACAGGCTCTACGTAATCTGTCACCGGAAGAAGCGTCTCCGCAAATGCTTCTCCCATTCTTTTGTTCTCCACATAACCGATGAAGGCATCTTCTGTCTTCACCTTACTCCATGTCTCCATCGTCTCAAGCACAACGACTTTATCCCCTTTGGATACATCGGTAAGGATATCACTCTTAATTCCGCCTTGGTAACGCACCTGGGTGTCTTTTGTAATGACTGCCACCTGGCGCTCATCCCACTGCGTATAAACCTGCATATGGTTCGGCTCCGTGTACAGCGTATAAGAGAAATTGGAATACTCTTTCACAAAATCCGCCGCCACATACAAGGTATCCCCCTCGTACCTGGCAATCACATAATCCCTGCTGCTGCCGTCTCCACCCACGGATACCGACTGTGAGCCAATTTTGGTGCTGACCACCACATCCGGCAACGCATATAAAAGAAGACTCTCTTTCTTATCTTCATAAAATCTGTCATTAAAATATTTATGCACCGTGGCAAAATCAAAATAGCACACGCCATCCCACAGTTTCGCATGTTCCTCAACCTGTTCGTCCTGCAAGATAATCGGTACGTCATCATCTCCCCTGACCCCAAAATATTCCGTCAAGTCTGCCCTTTCCTTAGAATAAGAATATTTATCTAACAGCATTGTTCCGAAACCTATTGCCGCAACCACGATAATAAGAACGACCGCGATTAGTACCGGAATTATTTTCTTCATGTATCCAGCTCCTTTCTGACCGTCCTCATTATATCAGACTATTCCTTTTCAGTCATTATAATTTTGACATTTTTCGTCAAGCAAATGTGTGCATCATTCACCCCGGACAGTAAATATGGTTTCTACGGCATCCCGCCATACCATTATGCGGCACAGGCTGCCCACAGCACCCCGAAGCGGGAACTTCCTGATAAATCACAGAGTCCTGCGTCTAAAATATAATAAAGGAACATATACTTTCCCATATGTTTTCAGACCTGTGCCGTCTTCATCCTAAATTTAGTCTGCCAAAAAGAGTATTGTGATATACTAACAGCATATGATATATTAGGATGCCAGATAAAAACCAAGGCACGCACCCATTTTATCCCATAGGGCGCACTTTAAAAATACAAAGATACCTCCGGCATGCAAAAATAAATGAAAAATAACTGTATAACCTACTCATTCCTTGTGAATTATAATTTGTGAAATAAAGAAAGAGATAAGATATGTCCACGAACAGGCACGTTGCCTATAAGACGCTCTCCCTCGCTGCTATAACGATTCAAACAATCCGGGAGATTAAGATGTTATTTTATGAAATTTATGTGCACTGCCTCCTTCCATTGCCGATTACCGGAGGCATCTTGTAGTACAATTATAACCATAATATGACAAAAAAGCAAGTATATTCTAAAATTATAAAAAAATTTTAAACACTTTATGCACACTATTGACTAAAATTAGCGTAAAGTATAAGATACATGGTAACAGCCTGGTTTCCTGTCGTTTTACGCGTTCTTTGTGTGTCAGGAACCAGTTTGCGGCCAGAATATAATATGATATTAAGGATGTGATATCAATGAAAATAGAAAAAGTAAATGAACACCAAATCCGCTGCACCCTTACAAGGGAGGATTTAGCCACCAGAGAACTGAAAATCAGCGAACTTGCCTACGGTACGGAGAAAGCCAAAAGCCTCTTCCGCGATATGATGCGGCAGGCTTCCTACGAATGTGGTTTTGAGGCAGAGGATATTCCTCTTATGATTGAGGCAATTCCACTAAGCTCCGAATGTATCGTACTGATTATTACCAAAGTGGACGACCCGGAAGAACTGGACACACGTTTCTCCAAGTTTGCCCCGTCGGTTCATGAGGATGACGAATACGACGAAGATTCCGACGACCTGATAGATGCTTTTTCCGATGGAGCGGACGAAGTCTTAAACATGTTACGCAAGATGAGCGGTACCGATGTGGCGCAGGATTCTTCCAAGACGAAGACTTCCCAGTCAGAAACCCACAGCGCCCACGGCGACGTGAAGGAAACCGTCTCCGTACAGCCTTCAAACCAACTTTTCTACTTTACCACGTTGCATGATGTAACCAGGCTGGCACACGTGGCCGCCTCTTCCTACCGGGGTGTCAATACCTTGTACAAAGATGAGGCGAAGGGCGGTTATCTCCTGCTTATCAACTCCGCCATGTTAAGCGCGCCGGACTTCAACCGCATCTGTAACCTGATTTCAGAATACGGCAAGTTGGAAAAGGCCGCTCTCTCAACGAAAGCCTATCTGGAAGAGCATTACGAGCCTCTTATCAAGGATAACGCAATCGAGGCGTTGGCGCAGCTTTGACACCACCCGCGGTTTGAACTTACATGAAATATTTTAAGCGGCGTCACAGGTGCATCTATATTTGCACTTGTGACGCCGCCGTCTCATTTTTCATACATAACAGCAAGACAGATACTGCCGGCCGGAACCTCGATTTCTCCATCCGCAATCCTTATATTTGTCTCCTTCACGCAGCTTTTATCCCTGCTGCATACCGCATCCCATCCATCACCAGTCAGAACCGTCACGTCTCCCTCTCCGCTCCCGTCGGCATATCCGGACAACCGCATAGTGTAATTTCGTCCAAAATCCCTGTTTACCACCGCCACACAAAGCTTCCCCAGATTGCGCACCGCTGCAACACTCAAAGCCTCTATTTGCCCCGTCCCTTCAATCACAGGTGAATCAAATCTTACGTCAACTCTCTCCCCTGTCATCAAACGCCTATAATAGATTAACGGATATGCAATTGTCTGGAGCCATGCCCCCTTTTCATCCGCCATAACCGGCGCAATCACATTGACCATCTGCGCCATATTTGCCATCCCGATTGCAGGCGTCCTGATAAACAGATTTAACATGCTTGCACTCCACAGCGCATCCCGCCAGCAATATACCGGTTTTAACCCATATGTATCATTATTTTCATAATTCCAAATATTCCATTCATCCACCGCTATCTTAATTTTGTCCTGTCTTGGAGCAAACCGATACCATGGATTGAAGTCTTGCACCTTATCCGGATACTCGTTGATGCACCCTGAAATTTCCTCTATCATCTCCTGAAACTGTCTCTCTCCTTCAAAGGGCTCATACACTCTGCCCTGCTTAGTAGATGCATAATAATGCAGGGAAAAATAATCCGTCACGGCATGAAGTTTCCTCAAAACGGCATTGTTCCAATTTTTCTCCCCGCAGCCTACCACCACCGTCTTGATAGAGCCGTCCGTCAGCTTCATCCGCTTTATAAACTCCATGGCATCCCGGATGTAACAATCCACGTTATGATGGATTCCCATATCCGGTTCCGAATAACTCTCATTTCCGATACACCAGTACTTGACATGAAAGGGCTCTTCAAAACCATGGCTGCGGCGCAGCCTGGCATAGTAGCTATTGCCCGTGCCGTTACAGTACTCCACCCAGTCGCCCGCCTCCTCCGGCGTCCCGCTTGCCATATTTATACAGAGCATCGGTTCGGCCCCTATCTTGCGGCACAGCCTGATAAATTCCGCCGTTCCAAACTCCGGACTTAACTCTCCACCCCAAATCAAATTTTTACGCCATACTCGGTTTTCTTTAGCTCCCACCGCATCCTTCCAATGATACTGGCACATAATGGTTCCTCCCGGAAACCTCAGCACAGAAGGGGCAAATCTTTGAACCAAACCTACTACGTCCTTTCTGATGCCATCATCATCCGCATATACACTTCCTGGCGCGTATATTCCTCCCTCAATACAGTCCAGCGCATGTTCAATAAACTGTCCGTATATATTACTGCTGACCTGTCCGTTAGCGTCCCCCAAGTTTACGTCTATCGCCATTTTCATTCTCCGTTTCTACTGCTTTATCCTTTTACCGCGCCGTCCGAAAACCCTTTATATATCTGTTTCTGCGCAAAAATAAATCCTACAAAAACAGGAATCGTCACCACGATAATTCCCGCCGCAATCACGCTCCACTGTGAAGAGTAAGGTCCGATAAACCGATAGAGCACTGTGGACATAACGCCCTTTTCCTTTGCAGGCAAATACAAGAATGCAGTATAAAAATCATTGTAAATATATGTAATCTTAATAATACATGCTGTCGTGACGGCCGGACGCACCATTGGCAGCAAAATATTCCAGTACACCCTGAAATATGAACAGCCGTCCATAATCGCCGATTCGTCAACGCTGACCGATATCTGCCCAAAATATTGTTTGTACAGATAGAGGGTCACGATGTCCACGCCTGTATATAAAATGATAATGCTAAACAGACTGTTCACAAGTCCCGCCGCCGCAAAATCCTTAAATATAATCAGATGGACTATGATGGAGGGCACAAAAGATGCAACCATATAAAACCTGTCCAGTAAGTTCTTTCCTCTAAAGTCAAAGCGGGTAAGGCAGAATGCAACCATCGTGTTTAAAAGCGTCGACGTCATACATGCCGCCACTGTAATTATTGCAGTATTCATGAATCCCCTAACCACATTCCCGGCAGTAAATACAAGATAAAAATTGCTGAAATTCGACCAGTTTTCCGGAGTCTTCATACTCGGCGTAGACAGATATTCCGCCTGTGTCTTGAAGGATGCAAAGAAGACTCCCAACATGGGATATATCACTATAAAAACCATACCACATAAAATAACATATTTACATACCATAAAAATCTGTTTCTTTGCCTTATCTGCTATAGCCATTATCATTTTCCTCCTTAAACACCAGATTTTTGAATATCATAACGGCTCCTGCAATAAGCAGCATGATAATTGCCATTGCACAGGCAAGTCCGTATCTGCTGTACGTAAATGCCGTCTCGACCAATGTAGTCGCAAAAGAATTTGTACCGTTCTTCCCATTGGTAAGGACATACGGAATATCAAAAACAGAAATCGAACCCACAATAGATAAAGTGACCATCATACCGATAATCATCTTGATTGCCGGATAAGTGATTTCTTTAAACTGCATCCACGTCCCCGCCCCATCAATCGAGGCGGCGTCATAATATTCTCCCGACACAGACTGCATTGTACCCAGATAAATGAGAAAACTGTACCCGATATTTTTCCAAAGATAAATAAACGCCAGGCATATATTGGATGTATGCGGGTTTGTCATCCAGACCCGGATGCATTTTTCCAACCCGACGGCATTGAGCAAAACATCAAACCCGCCTCCAATCTGATAAAACATCCGAAACACCATAGAAACCGCCACACCATTCATAATAAACGGGAAAAAAATAAATCCCTTAAATATACTGCTGCCGCGCAGTTTTTTATTCATTATGACAGCTAAGAAGAGCGATATAAGCTGCTGTAGTATCCCCGCCAAAAGGTAGTATGCCGCTGTCTTGAAAATATTGCGGTATGTATCAGTCGTAAAAATCTCCACATAATTTTTAAAACCCAAAACCTGAAACGGTGTGGCCGAGCCTTTCCAGTCCGTAAAACTGTACAGAAGCATCGTCACCACCGGATACACAGTAAAATATCCTAGAAATAAAAGCGGCACAATCAGAAACGCAATGATAATCTTTCCTTTTTCCTTTCTTTTCTTTGCCGCCAAACGATTCATTTTTTCCATCAAATACCCCTTTCTTTGGCATGAGAGCGGAATAGTCCTGCATACAAAATGGATGGACGGACGCCCCAACAGAACGTCCTCCATCCATCAGGAAAAGCTTTCGAGCGGATACTAGAAATTCTTTTTCCACGCCTCATTGAGCTTGTCATATTCCGGTTCTTTGCCGTTTAATACCGGTAAAATGACATAATCAAGCAAAAATCCGTCAAAGTTATATACATCGATGCCTGCAATGCCCGCCATTTCCGAAATTTTACTGTCTCTCGCCGGAGAGGTGTAGGTCTGCACATAATCTAACTCTTGTAAAAATTCCAGGTCAGGCTGATTTTTCCCTCCGTCAATCATAATTTCATTCATTCCCATGGCCAACGAAACTCTTTCGCAGAAGAAAGTACAAAATTCTTTTGCAAGTTCCAGATTTTCCGAATTTTTATTGACGCCCAGGAAGACATCCTGCGCCACCCGCAAGTTCAGCTTATTGTCCGCACTGACATCATTCTTGTACGGAAACGGGGCAAAACCGATGTCATCCGCCGAAAAGCCTGCTTCAACCGCATGTTCCTGCGCCTGGGACAGCGCCCAAGTACCGGTAAACATAAATGCAGTTTGTCCGCTTCCTAAAGAAGTCAGCGAAACATCCCATTGGTCCGCCGTCACCACATCCGGCTCCAGATAGCCATTAGACGCAAGCTGCGCCAGTATGTCAGCCGAATCGCGCAGGGAACTCCCTTCCGCCCACGGTTCCTGTGTATCGATGATTTTATTTGCATAATCCGGGTCGCCAGACATCGTGATTGCAAGGTTGTCCCAATAGCGCATTGTCCATATGGAGCCGGCGTTTGTATAGAATCCAATCACACCGTTTTCTTTCAGCTTCTCGCAGTCGTCCATCAATTCATCCAGTGTCTTAGGGATATTTCCGTCGCAATACTGGTCAAGCACCTTTTTATTATACAAAAGTCCCTCGTACACGACCCCAATCGGAATCCCGTAGCTTTGCCCCTCGTACTGCATATAGTCCCCATAATAATATTTTTCTGCCATCTCCGAAGCGTCCCCAAGAGGCGCAAAATAGTTCCCCCATTCGCTGGCCAGCAAAATTGTCGGTACAAGCACGATATCTTCATATTGTCCGCCCGTAAGCCTGGTCACCTGCTGTTCATCGCCCATACCGCTCAGTGTCGTATAGACAACATCCTTCACTTCCGGATGCATCTGCTTAAATTCCTCGACAATAGGAATCATATTTTCCTCATACCATTCTTCCGTATTATGGAAAGCCATCGTCAATGTAATGCTACCCTCCGCAGCGTCGCCCCCGTCATCCGCACTTTCTTCATTGCTCTCTGTGGCAGAGTCCGTACTTTCCTCCAAATCCTCTTCCTGTCCGGTCTGCGTGCCGCCGTTATTTGTATTCCCACAGCCGGATACCATGGACACTGTCAACACAGTTGCAAGCATCACTGATACAATTTTCTTTCTCATGGACACAATCCTCCTTACAATCATTTTTTAATCATTTGTCAGCCATCAACATTTGATTGTACCCATCTTATCTTGCCCTGCTCCCTTTTGTCCTCTTATAAATCATCCTGTTTCTATGCTATATTGATATTTTCCAATAACTTCAATTTACAATCGCCGTCTGTGCGGTATAATTTTAATATGAAACCAATATGTATTGAATTTCCGAGAGAAGAAAAAGAATTTGGCCCTCATGCCGTATATCAGGAAAGCGTTGCAGAAACCTTTCCGCTCCATACCCATGATTTCTACGAAATCTTTCTGGTGGCGGGCGGCAAGGCAATCCATGAAGTAAACGGTGCAAGCCAGTTATTGTCAAAAGGCTCCCTGGTATATATACGCCCGGAAGACGTACACTGCTACAAGGCATTCAACTACTTTGATTTCAAACTGTTCAACGTAGGATATCTGCCCGACGATTTTCTTCCCATACTGCGGTATCTCGAAATTCCTCTTTCCGTCATTACTGAACCGGAACTTCCTGTCCACCTGGAAATCACAGGAGATGAATTTGAATATCTGGCAGCCCAACTTGGAAAACTTGCGAAGCTTTTTCCCAACAGGAAATGCCGCACGTTGTTCCGTTCTTTCGTATCTGCCATTTATTATCCCTTTGTGATGGACGGAAACCCGTCTATCCGCCTGCAATCCCAAAAAATTCCACAGTGGATGATTCAGTTGGATAAACAGATGAGTGTCAGGGATAACTATATCAAAGGCACAAAACGGATTTACGAGCTGTGCAATTACTCACAGCCCCATATCATCCGTTCCTTTCAGAAATATTTCCAGATGTCGCCGACAGAATATGTAAACAGCAAACGCATGAACTACGTCTGTGAACTGCTTTTGACCCAACAGCATTCCGTCTCAGAGATATGTTATATTGCCGGCTTTAATAATTTGAGCTATTTCTACAATGTTTTCCACAAAATGTACCATTGTACGCCCACGGAATTTTTAAAGCGTAATGTTTGACAGGAGTATTTATATTTATGAAATCATCCGTATTCGACAACTTATTCGGCTATTTTTTAGCCTTTACAAAAATTTACCGGTCCTTTGATAATCCGCCTCTGCGTGACGCCAATATACTAAATTTACAGTTAAACCATTCCCTCCTGCCTCCCACCAGAGAGGATATCATCGTAGGGAAAACTTCTTCCGCACTCATCACATTCAACCCGCAAGTATCAAATGGCCATCCTTATTTTTTCCAATCCGACTCTGTTAACCGGCTCTTTGCAAAGCATAAAAAAAATCTGTCAAGCAGCCAGTCCGAAAAGATTGCCGGCGCTATCCGTTTCTGGGAGCATATTTTCCTTGACACTCCTGTCCGGACTCATAAATTTAATGCAGCCCCCGAGTATTTCCCCTGCGAGATACTCCCCGACCTCAATCTTCTTTTAGCTGAAGGATTATACCAAACCAAGGAGCTGACCGAGGCCAGTGACTGCCCTCCATCCGTCAGACAAGCCAAGTTACTGACAATCACTACCATAAACCAAGTACTGGATTTCTACAAATACCATACCTGCGCCCTGTTAACTAAGTATCCAAACAACCGGAATATTAACGCAGTGTTTGACGTTCTCAACTGGGTCAAATACCGCCCACCCAAAACGCTCCTTGCCCAAATACAATTATATTGGCTCTATGCAATGGTTTCATGCTGCGATAAATCCCAAGTACACAAACAGTTATTTAAACTATGTTCTGAAAGCAAAGACAAATCCCTTACCGCCGAAACACTAATGGCGGATATCTACGGCAACTAAAAAGCTGCTGCACGCAATGTGCAACAGCTCATTCAAATTATGTCCCATATTCCGATGTCAAATTTCTGCCTTCGTTTATGCACCAACAACAGCATTGATTTTGCCCATCAGTTCCTCAATCTCGATGCCATGCACCATGGCTGCCTCTTCCAATGTCTCTCCCTGCGCGGAAGGACATCCTAAGCAGTGCATACCGATTTCCATCAACACAGGTGCAATATCTGCATTAATCATGAGCGCCTCACCGATTGTAGTATCCTTCGTAATACTTGCCATAGCCATATACCTCCATCCTCGTATCCCCTGCCGGGGAATCTGTCTTTAATATTTACGAAATACACATTATGGTATGTAGTATGCCACAAAGCCGCCGGTTCATCCGCACAATCCCGGACATAACGCCTGAACCGCCCTCCGTCTCACCATAGCTTTTTCTGCATACCTTCATGTTTTAACAGTATAATCCCAAATAAAGATTCCTGCAAGCAATATCTTGAAACCCGCTGTAACAGTTGCAGCGTCGAATGTATCATGGTAATATCTTGTTAGGGTTTTATAACATTATATAAAAGGGAAGGAACCATGAAATTTCCGACAAAGTTCAAAGATATGCCCCTGAAACAAAAAATACTGTCTGGCTATCTTCTGATTATCTTCATCGTACTAATCTGTATGTTTTTCCTCCTGCTCATCTGTTGGGAGCAGATTATTAAGAAAAACATCAGCAAAACCATCTACAGCAGCAACTACCAGATTAAGAAAAGCATCGACAACTATTTTGATAGTATAATCAAACTTTCTGAATTTCCTTATTTGGATACCGAAATCATGGATATCCTGCGTAAAGACTACCGGAATATGGATGATACCAGCAAGGTGGCAAGCCAAATAAGTGATATCGAGACAATCGCTCCCAAACTGTATAAACATATATACTATATGCATAATCAAATTGACGCCATATGGCTGTATCCCGCCCACATGGATTATTATGCATACCGTTCACGGATATCGCCCTCGGCAGAATACCAGGTTGAAGACGAAAGTTGGTTCAAAATCGTCAAAGTAGGCGCCGGAAAACCATATATTATAGGCGTCCACAAAGAAAACGCAGTCAATATGGATTGGGAAGTCATTTCTGTCGCCCGCAGCATTATGGACCCTGACAGCGGGGAATATCTTGGTATGATTGTCATCGACTGTTCTACGGATAATTTCGCTAAATTATGGGACTCCTCAGAATACAGCGAAAGCGTCATCGCCGTGTCTGATAAAAACAATAAACTCATTATTCCTTACCCTGAAGAACAGACAAAAGAAATTAAAGAACACTTATCCACCCATGGAGAAACTTATAATGAGGAAGGGGAATTATACCAGACCTATTTAGGAGGGCAGACCTGGTATATCGCCGCAACGCGCCTAACTTATATGGACGGCCGCATCTACCATCTGGTTCCCATCGGCAATGCCCTTCGCAGCGTGGCATACACCTTTACCTTGGCGGTAACATGTATGTTGGTATTGGGCATACTGTTGGTATTTACCAGCGTCAAAATATCCCGGACAATCACCCAGCCAATGGAACGGCTTATCTCTACGATGGAATCCGTAGAGTCAGGGAACCTTTCCTTACAGACAGAAGAATTTCATGGAGAGATGAAGATTCTCTCCCAAAAGTTCAACCATATGGTTAAACGCATCAACGCCATGTTTACCGAAGTAAAAGAACAGGAACGTGAAAAACACAGAATGGAAATGTTAGCGCTGCAGTCCCAGATTAATCCTCATTTCTTATACAACACCCTAAATTCCATCCGGTGGCTTTCGGAACTGCAGGGCGCAGACAAAGTAACCCAGATGTTGGACGAGCTGGAAAAGGTACTCCGTTTTACCGCAGAGGACACAGGCGAATCCGTGTCGGTCAGCCGAGAAGTGAAATTTATCAAAAGCTATATCCGCATCTTAAACTTCCGGTATTTTGAAAGATTTTCTTTCATATTAAATGTGCAAAAAGAAGCGGAACCCTACATGGTGCCCCGCTTTATTCTCCAACCACTTGTAGAAAATGCCGTGCTGCACGGGTTTGACAGCAACGACATCTGCGCCACCATCAAGATAGACATCCATCTGGAGAAAGATGAACTTCTTCTATGCGTGACCGACGACGGAAAAGGGCTGTCTGCCGAAAAAATAAAAGAAATCTTATCAACGGAAAAAAAATCCGAGAGAAGCCTGAATAAAATAGGCGTTTATAATGTCAACCAGCGGATTAAACTGGCCTACGGACAGAAATACGCCATAAAAATCGACAGCAAACAAGGATGCTATACCAAAGTTACCATAAGGATTCCGGCACAGTGCAGGGGGACGGATAATGAGCAGGAAAATAAAAGTTCTGATAGTAGATGACGAAGTGTTAGTCAGGATAGGGATTATTCACGCCTTCGCCTGGGAGGAGAACGGTTTTGAGATTGTAGGCGAAGCCGCCGACGGAGAAGGATGCCTCCAAATGGCCCGCAAGTGCAAACCCGATTTGATTGTACTGGATATCAATATGCCTGGCATGAATGGCCTGCAGGTATTACAACGGCTGAAAGATGAAGACTACCCGGGAAAAGTCATTATGCTTACCTGCTATGATGAGTTCGAATATGTAAGGGAAGCGCTGCGCTGCGGCGCCGCAGATTATGTCCTGAAATCAAACTTAAGTGAATGCGGTCTTCCCGATGCAGTGCTGCGCTTAGACTACGGCACTGACAAACAGCCTGACACGGAAAATACGCTCAGTCAAAAGATAAAATGCGAAATATATCTGCGCCAGAAAATGGACGGCTGCTTTTTCGGTGACATTGTAGAACTGGATTTCCACCCCGACTGTTTCTGCGCCGTGGCCTGCAAAATCCGTGGCATAGAGAAAGTGGAAGCACGCTATGCCAGAAAAGGAATGGATTTATTCTACCGTTCCCTCAATTCTCTCTTAGAACAAGCCCTGCAAAATTGCCCGGAATATAACATGCTGCAGTATGACAGGGAAAACGTAGGGATTTTCTTAAGTTTTTCCGATATGACCAGCACACACGACATCTGGATGCGCATACGGCGGCTGCTGCCGCATATGCATTCTATTATCCAGAATTATTTAGACGTAGATATGCTCTTTGGCGTCAGCGCATTCGTCCATGGAGAAGAAGAAATTAAAAAAGCATGGGAACAGGCTTGCGCAATGTTAGAAAGAGGTTTTCTGGAAAAAAGAGAAATCTTCTACTATGACGATGTAAGGGAAAATTTTCAGAAAAAAGATGAAGCGCTCAAAACTCTTGAAAAACAGGAAGTTCTGCTCAAGGAACAAATTATAGACGAGCGGCTGGACGAAGTGCGCGAAGGAATGCAGGCATGGTGTGAACAGATACGCAAAGGAAAAGTTGCGGACTCAGGACACATCAAGGATTTCTGCCAGGACATTATAAAGCTTATCCAGGCAAAGGAGAAAAGTTGGAGCGATTTAGATATCGCAGAGAAAATAAAGGAACAAGAAACCCTGGAAGAAACCGAAACCCTCATCTATACCTATCTGGAACAGATTCTCCCTGAGAGGACAGACCAAAACACAAACTGGCAGGTCAGACGGGCATGTGATTATATTAAAGAACATTACAGAAAAGACCTCAACTTAAACTGCATCGCAGAATATCTTGAGCTGAGCGAAAGTTATACAAGCCGGATTTTCAATAAATATATGGGCATGAACATTCCCGCCTATATCAACCAAGTCAGGATTGAGCAGGCGAAAGAACTCTTAAAAAACACCAACAAAAAAATCTATGAGATTGCCCAGGAAACGGGGTATATTTCCACCACTGCGTTCCACATTGCCTTTAAGAAACAGGAGGGAATCACGCCCATTGAATTTCGCAACCAGTGACCTTTGCATGAATCAAAAACATTTTCTGTTATCCGATATGACAAAATCCGAAAGGATATGACAAAAAAGGAAAGTTCTTTGGAATCTCCGGCGGCATACATGCTATGCACGGGATTCCTTTTTTAATGCCGTGACAAAAACCATGGCGATTTGATAAGTATGAAAATAGGAAATTCGGGCAAAAACCCTATAATAAAGATATAGGGAACCGGAACCTTAACCGACTATATAAAAGCATACGAAGGGAGCTAAATGCCACTATGAAAAAGAACTTACTGACAAAAATTACGGGATGTATCGTATGTACATCCATGCTTATGGGACTGGCCGCCTGCGGTTCACAGCCACAGCCGTCTGAAACTGCTGAAGATGCAGAAAGCAGCGCCGCGCCGGAGGCAGAAACAACAACCGACACAGAGGATACGGAAACAGCCGTTGTGGAAGCAAATAACGAGACCGGGGAAGGCGTTACGCTTACCATCGGCGTCTGGGCAGATGATGAGTCAAAGCGTCTGGAAAAAGCATTCGAGGGCGTTGAGGAAGACCTGGGGATTCATATTGAATTTTTGAAATATCCCAGCGATTCCGATTTCTGGGACAATATTCCCGCACAGATTGCGGCAGGGACGGCGCCGGATATCATCTCCTGTACGAATGAACATTACCTGCAATATATTGACCAAGGATTATTCGAGCCATTGACCGACTATGTAAATTCCGGCGTCATCAATCTGGACGGCACATGGGCCAAAGCAATGGACGCATGGAAGATAGATGATGTTGTCTACGGCATTCCCTATGCATTGAACCCCGGCGTATTTATCGTTAACAATAATATGTGGGAAGAATTTGGCCTAGGTGACGCTTACCCGACAACTTGGGATGAAGTGCTTGATATCTGTAAGAAAGTTAAAGAAGAACATGACATGGCTGCATGGTGTCTGAATATCCAGGAATATCATTTGACTAATATTGCTCTTTCCTTCGGCGGCGGTTGGGATTTCGGCAAGAATATCGGCGCAAAGGAAAATGCAGATGCAATCCAGTTTATGATTGATGCATATAAAGAAGGATATATTGTTACCCCTACGGAGTTAGGATTAGGCGGTGATATGGATGTTATGATTCAGCAATCCGCACTGTTCTCCACTGGCGGCGCATGGTATCAAGGCGGTTTCGCCGCAGAGGCGCCGGATATCGAACTGAAATATCTGCCCATCCCGAAAGGTGGCAGCGGAAACGGAGGCGGAACATGCCATTCCGCAGCACTGGTAGCCCTTAAAAACTCCCAGCATCCCGAAGAAGTTGCAGAGGCAATCAGCTATGTAGCAGAGGGTAACAAGCTTTATGAAGCCGTTGTGGATGTAACCGAAGTCATCCCTGCCAACGAAACTTATTTTGACTATTACAAAGAAAAAGTTCCCGCATTGACAGAACTTGTCGGTTATCTGGACAATACTACGCCATTCAGCTATCCGACCCAGAGTAAGAAATTTGCTGACAGCCTGATTAACATGATGCAGGAAACTATGTTTGATGAAGGTTCTTCCATGACAGGACAGGATATTGTAACTCAGCTTGCTTCTGAATACGGGGCACAATAAAATCTGAGCGTATATCCGGAACATTTCGTGAATAGCAGTTATGATTTCAGCCCGGTTTCCGGGCTGAAATTTGTAATAGGAGGTAAAAGAGGTAACATGAAAAAGAAAAACAAAATAAAATATAAACGCGCGGAGGTCCTGACCGCCTTATGCTTTTTGCTTCCGGCTGTCCTGATGTGGATTTACTGGTTCTTTATCCCCGCAGCAAAATCCATGCGTTTAAGTTTTTACGAGTATAGTTTTATCACCCCTGAACGTGCAAAGTTTATCGGGCTTGACAATTTCAAGCGCCTGTTTGCCGATGACGCATTCTTAAAAGCGCTTCAACATACTTTTCTAATGGTCGCGGTTGTGGTCGCGCTTATCGCAATTATTGCTTTCCTAATCGCAGTCCTCTTAGACGGCAAAATAAAAGGGAAGACTTTCTTCCGTACCGTATACTATATGCCATATGTCATTTCTTCCGTAGCAGTCAGTATCTTTTTTATGTATTTCTTTATAAAAGACGGAATCGGAACCAAGCTCTTTACTCTTTTTGGGCTAGATAACACAACCTGGTTTACAAGTACGAAGTATGCACTGCCTTTAATCATTATCATCTATGTGTGGCAGCAAATTGGTTTTTATATGATTCTGTATATCAGCGGATTACAGAATATATCGGCAGAACTATATGAGGCAGCTAAAATCGACGGTGCAAACCGGGCACAGTCCATCTTGCATATCACACTTCCCTTAGTGAAGCCTACTACATATCTTGTCATCACGTTGGGCATGATTAATGCCTTCCAGATTTTTGACCAGATAGCGGCAATCTCCAAACAAAGTCCGCTAGGCTCTCCCGCCGGTGCAACCAGTACCGTGGTAACTTTCCTGTACCAGCAATCATTCAGCTACATGGATATGGGATACGGAAGCGCCGCAGCTATGGTGCTCCTTGGAATCATTTTCGTGCTGTCATTGTTAAGGACATTTATCAGTAAGGATGGAGATTCATAACTTGATATTTCACCCACATCCTCAGCGTAGAACCCTTTGAAACGGAGGTAATCATGAAAAAGAAATTACTTACATTTTTAATGTATTTTACCTTAATAGCATTGGCGCTTATTTTTTTGCTGCCGATTCTATACGTATTTTACAATGCCCTTCTGCCCTACCGTTATGTGCAGACATGGGCCCCAATCAGCGTATGGACTTTGGACAACTTTAAAGAACTGTTTACCCAGTATCCAATCTTACGCTGGTATTGGAATACTTTCCTATCCACAGTCATCGTGGTGGCCGGAAACCTGATTTTCCCGACCATGGCAGGATATGCGTTGGCCAAATTCAAGTTCCCTGGCAAAAAAATAATTTTTGGCTGCTTGTTACTGTCCATGATGGTGCCTTTTCAGCTTACGATGATACAGATGTATATCCAGCTTGCCAAATTAAATATGCATAACACCATCTGGGCAATCACACTGCCATTCCTCTCCCAGACAATGTTCCTTTTTATGTCAAGACAGTTTTTCTTCGCAGTACCCAACGAACTGTTGGAAGCAGCAAGGATTGACGGACTAAGCCATGCGGGCGTATTTTTCCGCATCGTCGCCCCCATCTCCAAACCATTGTTCGCATCCATAGCCATCTTGAATTTTACGGGAACCTGGAATTCTTATATGGTTCCCGCCACATTTATCAACAAAGTGGACCAGTTCACTTTAGTCGTGGGATTGCAGACGGTAAACATGACCTATTTTAAAAAGACAAACCTGACACTGGCAGGCGTAGTACTTTTATCCTTCCCTGTCATCCTGTTCTTCATCTGTACGCAGAAAGAATTTGTCAAAGGTGCCATGAGCTCAGGCATAAAAGCGTAAAGTATCCGGAAATGAGGGCATTGTAAATTTTTTTGCCCTCATTTTCCATCTTATCCAAATCTTATCCAAATCACATACAATTTTCACAATTTTTTCATAAAAACACGCTATTTGTATAAGAAAAAGTACAAAGCCCGACTTGACTCAGCCACTCGCTTTAACATATAATATGGGTATCAAAAGAGCTTAGTTTTCGGCATTGCACCATATGTCAAAAAATTAACAAAATAATAATTGATAGGAGGCTATTTCAAAATGAAACCAGAATGGAAAGATTTTGTAGGCGGCAAGTGGGACAAAGAAGTCAATGTCCGTGACTTTATTCAGAGAAACTATCATCCTTACGATGGTGATGAGTCCTTCTTGGCTGAAGCTACACAGAACACAAAGGACTTATGGGCACAGGTTCTGGAATTACAGAAACAAGAACGTGAGGCAGGCGGTGTGTTGGATATGGATACCAAAGTCGTATCTACTATCACATCCCATGGTCCTGGGTATTTAGACAAGAGCAAAGAGACAATCGTAGGTTTCCAGACTGATAAGCCTTTTAAGCGCTCCTTACAGCCTTACGGCGGTATCAGAATGGCAGAGAAGGCATGCTCCGATAACGGCTACGAAGTAGACCCCGAAATCAGCGAGTTCTTCTCCACACACAGAAAAACACACAATGCAGGTTGTTTCGATGCATACAATGCTGAGATGAGAGCTTGCCGTTCTTCCCATATCATCACAGGTCTTCCGGATGCATACGGACGTGGACGTATCATCGGCGACTACAGACGTGTCGCTCTGTACGGTATCGACAGACTGATTGAGGACAAACAGGCACAGAAAGATTCCACAGGCCGCGTAATGACAGACGATGTAATCCGTCTTCGCGAAGAACTTTCCGAGCAGATGGTTGCACTGAAGCTGATGAAAGAAATGGCTGCTTCTTATGGCTGTGATATTTCCAAACCTGCTTCTAACGTACAGGAAGCAATCCAGGCTACTTACTTCGGATATCTGTGCTCCGTAAAAGAGCAGAACGGTGCGGCTATGTCCCTTGGACGTACATCTACCTTCCTTGATATCTATGCTGAGAGAGACCTTGCTAACGGTACATTCACAGAGCAGCAGATTCAGGAGTTCGTTGACCACTTCATCATGAAGTTAAGACTGATTAAATTTGCCCGTACCCCTGAGTACAACCAGATTTTCGCTGGCGACCCGGTATGGGTAACAGAGTCTCTTGGTGGTGTTGGCGTTGATGGCCGTCCGATGGTTACAAAGATGAGCTTCCGTTATCTGCACACACTGACCAACTTAGGACCTTCTCCGGAGCCGAACCTGACAGTTCTTTGGTCCACAAGGCTTCCTGAGAACTGGAAGAAATACTGTGCAAAGATGTCCATCCAGACTTCTTCTATCCAGTATGAGAACGACGATTTGATGAGAGTAACACACGGTGACGACTACGGCATCGCATGCTGCGTATCTTCCATGGTTATCGGTAAAGAAATGCAGTTCTTCGGCGCTCGTGCTAACCTTGCAAAATGTCTGCTGTACGCATTAAACGGCGGTGTTGATGAAGTGACCAAGAAACAGGTTGGCCCGAAATATCGTCCGGTTGCAGGCGATGTCCTTGAGTACAATGATGTCCTGGATAAATTCCTTGATATGATGGAGTGGCAGGCAGACGTGTATGTGAATACACTGAATATCATCCACTATATGCATGACAAATACTGCTATGAGAGAGCAGAGATGGCTCTTCATGACAGAGATGTTAAGCGTTACTTTGCAACAGGTGTTGCAGGTCTGTCCATCGTGGCTGACTCCTTATCTGCTATCAAGTATGCTAAGGTTGAGCCAATCAGAGATGAAGACGGTATTATCGTTGACTTCAAGACAACCGGCGACTTCCCGAAATATGGTAACGATGATGACCGCGTAGACGAGATTGCACAGGAAATCGTGCACAAGTTCATGACGGCAATCAGAAGACATCACACCTACAGGAACGGTGTTCCTACAACATCCATCCTTACCATTACTTCTAACGTAACTTATGGTAAGGCTACAGGTAACACACCTGACGGACGTAAGAAAGGCCAGCCTTTCGCTCCTGGTGCTAACCCGATGCATGGACGTGACACCCACGGTGCTGTAGCTTCCCTGTCTTCCGTATCCAAGCTTCCATTCAATGATGCACAGGACGGTATCTCTAATACCTTCACCATCATTCCGGGCGCTCTTGGTAAAGAAGACCAGGTATTTGCAGGCGATATTGAATTAGACCTGAATAAATAATAATTTGTGAAACAAATTATTATTTAAGCTAGAAAAAGTAATGGTCTGGCGCGGATATTCTGTGCCAGACCGGAAAAAATCCATATATGAAGGATTAAAGTAAAGACACCTGTTTGTGTGGCATAGCTTATATAAATGGTGATGCGGCAGGCAGTGATGAAAGGAAGATAAATATATGGATAACAAACAGATGATTGACGATTTTATTAAGATGATGGATTCCGGGATGGCCCAGGGAGTGGGACATGTGAATGTGGATGTCGCCGATGAGGCCGACGCTTCTCCCGATGCTAATTCCGAAGGGCTCCATGTCAATGTACAGACAATGGGTTGCACGGATTGTTCCCGCACCCCGTTGGCATGCAGCGTCCCGACTCTTCAAGAGGGTCTCGATGATTTTAAGTAGGCATTGAGCCATGCGGATTTATGGCAGAGCAGATGGCAAAAGCTTGCTTTCGTCCAGATGTGCTGACATGAATCCATAGGGCGATAGCCCGTTAAACGAGTGAGTGTTAGTTGCGAAGCAACGTGCTCACGAGTGTTCCATGGCGGCACAGCCAATACAATGTGAGTACTAGTTGCGAAGCAACTTGCTCACGAGTGTTCCATGGCGGCACAGCCAATACAATGATAAATATATAATTATAGGAGGACAATACAATGGCAGCAAATGCTCAGGTAGATAACTTAGTATCTTTATTAGATGGTTATGCAACAAAAGGTGGTCATCACCTTAACGTAAACGTACTCAACAGAGATACCTTATTGGATGCTCAGAAACATCCGGAGAATTATCCTCAGTTGACAATCCGTGTATCCGGTTATGCAGTTAACTTCATCAAGTTAACACCGGAACAGCAGGCAGATGTTATTTCCCGTACATTCCACGAGTCAGTATAATTTTACTGCACAATAGGTTAAAAGACAGGTTTTTGTCTTAGCCCGTGAATGTCAGTGATACAATGAGACCCCGTCCTTTAACTTGAAACGGTTATGGACGGGGTTACTTATTTCTATATCACTGCAAGATACCCTCAGTGAACAAAGGGTACCCTGTGATTTTCTTTTTCTTGGCAAAGAGACTGGTTTTTTCTTCATGCACAGGTTATACTATATCTTACAAAGTTACTGTTTGGCGGAGCATATTGTCTGTCCGCTTTATCAGAACTGTACAAGTAATTCAATGCTATATATATTATATTAGAAAGAAGGTTTTAACATATGCAGGGACGGATTCATTCACTAGAAAGTTTCGGCACCGTCGACGGACCCGGTGTCAGATTTGTTGTCTTCGTACAAGGATGCCCTATGCGGTGTGCTTACTGCCATAATCCCGACACTTGGGAGATGAACGGCGGCACGCTGATGGAGCCGGAAGAAATCATCGAACAGTATGAACGCAACATAAGCTTCTATAAGGGCGGCGGCATTACAGTGACAGGCGGGGAGCCTCTGATGCAGGTTGATTTTCTCCTGGACCTCTTCTCATTGGCTAAGAAGAAGAATATCCATACATGTATTGACTCTTCCGGCATCGCATACAAGAAGAATGCGAATCCCGAGTGGCTTGCTAAATTGGACCGCCTGATGGAAATGACAGACCTTGTCATGCTCGATATCAAACATATCGACCCCGAAAAGCACAAAGAGCTGACTTCTCAGCCTAACGACGGTATTCTTGCTTTCGCCGAGTACCTGAACGAAAAGCATGTTGATATGTGGATTCGCCATGTCATTGTGCCAGGCATCACGGATGACGACAAGTATCTATACCAACTCGGTTATTTTATCGGTGCATTCACCAATCTCAAGGCATTGGATGCGCTTCCCTACCACACCATGGGGAAACCTAAATATGAGAAACTTGGTATGGAATATAAACTGGCTGACATAGAGCCGATGGATAAAAATAAACTAATTGAAAAGAAACAGGTTATTCTGGACGGCATACGTAAGCGTCGTGAGGAACTGGGACAGCATGCAACCTCATAACCCATAGGGCTGCCAAAATATGTGGCAGTCCGGCCTTTGCTACCTCCGTTGCCAAAATTTCCAGTACTTTTCCCTTGTATATTAGTTTCTTTTATATTAAAATAGAAACGTAGTGAATTGATAAATTTATATCAATTACGCATAGTCTTATAACATAAGGAGGATATGGTTATGGCATATGTAATTAGCGATTCTTGTGTAGCATGTGGCGCTTGTGAGGCTCAGTGTCCTGTTGGCGCTATCAGCATGGGCGACGGCAAATTTGAAATTGACCCGGCTAAGTGCATTGACTGTGGTTCCTGCGCAGGCGCTTGCCCTACAGGTGCAATTTCACAGGGCTAATCCGTCACATGACGCTGCAGAGACAGCCCGATACAGATATGGTTTACTCTAACCGTATTCTCTCCGAGGCGCCTGCAGATACCGACAAAAGCGAATAACATCCATGGGTTGACTTGATATCCATGGCATAATGAAGTTGCTCTCAGACATTGTATAGTTAATGTCCTGGTGTAACTTCATTTTTTGTGCCCTTTCTTGCTTCTTTCTACCTGCTATGTACCTCGTTTTTCTTTGCCTTTGCTTTCTCTTTTCATAGCCTTTCTCTACGCTTTCTTCCTACCCTTGACAAACCTTTCCCTGGGCTTGTGCCGTTCCCTAATCATCTCATCAATCTTACGGAAATGTTCCTCCTCTTTTTTCCATCGCTCGTCATCCCGCTCTTCCTGCATTCTGAACTGATAATCCAATTCCTTGAGAATACTGTCCTTCACTTCTGTGCAAAGCTCCCTGTTTGCGGACTTAACCGCCTCCGTAATCATATGCTGAAGCAGATACTGCAGACGTGCCGCTTTCTGGCTGCGCTCTGCGTCACCATATTCCTGCTTCACCTCCATAGAGCCCTCTCCATCCTTGGACAATGCCACCATATACCGATGGGCCTTATTCACTGCAATTTCTTCCGTTTTCTCTTCCACACGCTCTTTTACCATTTCCATAAGTCTGTCCTTTCGCATTTCCGTCTTATTTTCTACCGCCGCCATTCCACTTGCGTCTGATGCCATATCCTGTCCGCTCTCTTCGTCAGCCGGCATGGAGGGCGTTTTAAAAAGAATTGTACGGATTGCCTTCAACTGCAATCCCTGGTCTTTCAGCATTTTTATTTCCTGCAACTTGCTGACATCCTGCTCTGTATAATAACGATGCCCCATTTCGTTACGTTTGATTGGAAGCTGCAGTTCATCTTCCCAGTAACGCAGTACATGGCTCTCCACCTGAACCTTTTTTGCCGCCTCTGATATGTAATAGATTGTTTTTTCTTCCATATGTTCCTCCATATATGCTGTCCTTGACAAAGTACAATAGCACGCATCTCTTTTCTACCATAGAAACTCTTTCCTATAAACTCAAAAAGAGACCTGCCCCATCTGGGCTTGTCTCTTTCGTAAAATCGTGCCTAAATCAAAACTTTGCTGCAAGCACGGCACTTGGCTCATTGCTCGCGGAAATAAGGATTACTTCTGCAGATTTGCAAACTTGGTGAAATCCGGCAGCCACACCAGTTCCACCGTGCCAATAGGGCCGTTCCTCTGCTTCGCAATAATAATCTCCGCTATTCCCTTTTTCTCAGTATCCTTATTATAGTAGTCATCGCGGTAAATAAACATCACCACATCCGCGTCCTGCTCGATAGCGCCTGACTCTCTCAAATCCGAAAGCATGGGCCTATGGTCCGGCCTCTGCTCCACCGCACGGCTAAGCTGCGACAACGCAACCACCGGCACGTGCAGTTCCCTCGCCAACGCCTTGAGCGAACGGGAGATATCGGAAATCTCCTGCTGCCTGGAATCTGTGGACCTGCCGCTTCCCGACATCAACTGGAGGTAATCGATAATAATCATCTCCAGATTGTGCTCCAACTTATACTTACGGCATTTGGAACGTAGCTCCGAAATACTGATACCCGGTGTATCATCGATAATCAGATTCGACTTTCCAATCACGCCTGCACTCTCAATCAGTTTCTCCCATTCCACATCGGATAAATTCCCGGTTCTTAAATGCTGGGAGTCAACCTTGGACTCCATGGAAAAAAGACGGTTTACAAGTTGCTCCTTGGACATCTCCAGACTAAAAATCGCTACCGTCTGATTCTGCTTAAAAGCCACATATTGGGCGATATTCAGGACGAATGCAGTTTTACCCATAGACGGTCTTGCGGCCACCAGAATGAGGTCAGAAGGCTGCATTCCTGCCGTCCTGTAATCTAAGTCAAGAAATCCTGTGGCAACTCCGGTCACATTTCCCTTATTGTGGGAAGCGCGCTCAATATTGTCCATGGCGTTCATGACAATCTGTCTGATAGGTACAAACTCACCTGCATTCCTGCGCTGTACAAGGTCAAAAATCCTCTTCTCCGTATCGGACAGTATATTTTCCAGGCTATCCTTCCCTACATAACAGGTATTGGCAATTTCCTCATTTAAACGGATAAGCCTGCGCAATGTTGCTTTTTCCGCAACAATATTCGCATAGTACTTCACATTTGCGGATGTAGGCACCGCCGTAATCAGGTCACGAATAAATTCCAGGCTGCTCACCTCCGGCGGCACGTCTTTCTCCTTAAGCCTGTCCTGTAAGGTAACCAGGTCCACCGGCCTGCCTTCATCGTTAAGTTCTACCATAGTGTCAAAAACGACGCCATACTGTTTGTTATAAAAATCGTCTCCCAGAACAATCTCCGAAGCGACCACAATCGCTTCCTGGTCCATAATCATGGAGCCTATAACAGACTGTTCTGCCTCAATGCTGTGCGGCAATATTCTCTTTAACAATGCCTCTTCCAACGTCTGTCACCTGCCTCCATAGCCTTGCCAAGTCGTCCTTTCGGATATCATAACGCCTAACAGAGCCAAACCGTTACTCTTCTACAACTTTCACTCTCAGCTTGCCCGTAACCTTCGCATGAAGCTTCACGCTCACCTCATAAGTGCCTAATGCCTTGATAGCTTCCGATAACTGGATTTTCTTCTTATCCAACTCTAACCCGCACTGCGATTTCGCTGCAGAAGCAATCTCTTTAGAGGAAACGGAACCGAACACCCTGCCGCCTTCCCCCGACTTCATCTTGAGGACAACTTCCTTCTTCTCCAGTTCCTGCGCCAACGTCTGCGCCGCCTCCAATTGTTCTTGCGCCACCTTATCGGCATTGGCTTTCTGCAGTTTCAAGTCATTCATATTGGCCGAGTTTGCCTCCACCCCTAATTTCTTGGGCAGGACATAATTCCTGGCATAGCCGTCGCTGACATTGACTATCTCACCCTTTTTTCCCAGAGATTTTACATCTTCTAATAAAATCACTTTCATCTTAATCCTCCATTCTTATTCAACCCTCGAATTTGAGCAGGGCCAAAAACGCTTTTGTACCAACATCTAAGCATCCAACTCGCCTTCTGCAATCATTGCATCCAGCGTCCGTTTAATTGCCACAATCCCCTCTTCAATCGTTCCGTTTTCTAACTGTGCGCCGGCAATATTTAAGTGTCCGCCGCCACCCATACGCTCCATAATGACCTGAACATTCACTTCATCAATAGAACGTGCACTGATATAAATTAACCCGTTATATGGAGTCAGAATAAAGCTGGCTCTGATACCCTTGATATTCAAAAGCTCATTGGCCGCCTGCGCACCTACCACCGTAGGACTTGCCACGTCTTCCCCTGTGCACACCGATATGGCATAATAACGCCTGTAAATCTCTGCCTGGCTGACCGCATCTGCTTTCGCCTTATATTCCGCCGCACCGTCCCTGAATGCCTTCCTGACACGGGTTACATCCGCACCGTTCCGGCGCAGAAACGCCGCCGCCTCAAAGGTCCTGACGCCTGTTTTTGTCATAAAGTTATTCGTATCTATCATAATGCCGGAATACATACAATCTGCTTCTTCCGGGCGAAGCTTCAAATTATCACTGATATACTGCAAAATTTCCGAAACCATCTCGCACGCCGAAGACGCATATGCCTCAACATACGATAATGTGGCATTCTCAATAATCTCCGAGCCTTGCCTGTGATGGTCCAAAACAACCACAGACTTACAATGCTTTAATAATTCCGGGCACTCCGTGATGCTTGGTTTATTTACATCCACCACCACAAGCACAGCGTTGCTTCCAACCATCTCCAGAGCCTGTGCATTGCTGATAATCATATCGTCTGCATACTCGTCATTGTCGGTAAACATCTCCACCATAGGTTTCATGGATGCTGTCACATCATTCAGCACAATATGTGCCTTCTTGTCCAACGCCTCAGCAACCCTATAGATACCTACGGAGGCGCCGAAACTGTCCGCATCGCACATGCGGTGCCCCATAACGTATACTTCATCTTTGACGGCGATAATTTCCTTAAGCGCGTGCGCTTTCACTCTCGCCTTGACGCGGGTGCTCTTCTCCACTTGCTGACTCTTTCCGCCGTAATACGCTACATTCTCCGGCATCTTGACTACTGCCTGGTCGCCACCGCGCCCCAACGCTATGTCAATGGCATTGCGGGCAAACTCATAGTTCTGTGCATAACTCAAACCGTCATGCCCCATACCGATACTGATGGTGACAGCCATCTCATTGCCGATATTAACCGTCTTCACATCTTCCAGCAAGTCGAACCTGTTCTCCTGAAACTGGATAGCTGCTTCTTTACGCATGATAGCAAGATACTTGTCTTTCTCTAATTTCTTGCAGATGCCGTCCAATGCCGCAATATATTTATTCACTTTCCGGTCAATCAACGCAATCAGCAAAGAACGCCTGACCTCCTCCACGCTCTCCAACGCCTCGTCATAATTATCCAGATAAATCAGCACCACCGCCAAAGACTGGTTGTCCACCTCTTTAAGCGCAATCTTAAGCGCCGTCTCGTCAAACAAATACAGGGCAATCAGATACCCTTCATAGCCCTTCGCCTCGATGATGTCACTGTTCTCCGCCATCTCTTTTAAGGATATCTTCTTCATCTTCGCAATATAATTGCCGGACTCATACTCCACATCAAACTCTACTTCGTCTTCCTCATTAACACCGGGAAGCTTGTCTCTCGTGATAGACGGGAAAAGCGACGTCACCGATTTGCGGTATCCTTTATCCTGATGCACCAGTTTCTCAAAGGCGATATTCGTCCAGATAATCTTGCCTGCGTCGTCAAGTAATGCATGGGGAAGCTCTAAGTCCCGCAAAAGCCTTCTCTGAATCTGTCCGTATTGGGTCGCAAAACTAACCAGTTCATTCATGATAACCGGTTTGTTATACACCATCATAGAAAGCACAATAGCAATGTAAAATATAATAAAACCGCTGAGCAATAGACCTGCCCTAAGGTCTAGCATATAGATTAGGACGTCTACAGCAATCAGCAAAAATCCCAAATACAGAGACGACTGCAGATAGGATTTTAATCTTCCCTTTAACTTAACGCTGTTTTTCATCATAGCTTCTTACCTGTATCTCCATAGGCGGATAAACATTTTCTCTTTGTGGTTTACAATAGTTTAAGTATAGCATTTTTTGCCGTTTCCCGCCACACCAATATATTGACTTTTTTCGCGGGGTTCTGACAGTATATGGTAGATGAGAAACGCAACCCGCAGCCATAGCTGCATTTCTTTCCGCATCCTTGTGCAATAAAAAGGCCAATCACCCTCCACAGGTGATTGGCTCTCCAAACTTATCAAAACTTAGTCCTGAACATAAGGCATAAGCGCAACGTGTCTTGCACGCTTAATCGCTACGGTAAGCGCACGCTGATGCTTCGCACAGTTGCCTGTGATTCTTCTGGGGAGAATCTTGCCTCTCTCGGATACATATCTTTTCAGCTTATTGGTATCCTTATAATCAATTGCGTTATCTTTTCCACAGAATACACATACTTTCTTCCTTCTGCGCATTCCGCCCTTTTTCTTGGCAGGGAAATCCGGTCTGTCTGTCTTATTAAATGCCATGGTTATTGCCTCCTTCTAAAATCAAACAATTAGTTGAACGGCAGTTCCTCGTCGATTCCGTCAGGAATATTCATAAAACCGTCTCCGGCCGCCATAGGAGCCGGTGCAGGCCTGCCTGCAGGAACAAATCCGCCATCGTTATTTCCGGCGCTGTTCTTGCTCTCGGCAAATTCCTGGTCTTCTACTACGACATCTGTTGTATATACCTTCACGCCATCCTTATTGGTATAACTCCCCGTCTGGATACGTCCTGTGACTACGACCTTGGTTCCTTTGTGGAGATATTTCTCCGCAAACTCTCCTGACCTGCCAAAGGCAACACAACCGATGAAATCTGCTGTCTGGTCATCATTGTTACGGTTAAATCTACGGTCTACGGCCAATGTGTACCTTGCAACCGCTGTCGCGCTGTCCCCCTGGGAATACCTTACCTCAGGGTCTCTCGTCAAACGCCCCATAAGTATTACTTTATTCATAGATACCTCTTTCTATTTCTCGTCCTGTCTTACACAAAGGTATCTGATAACATTGTCCATGATACGGATACGGCTCTCGATTTCACCCGGAACATTACTCTCAGCTTCGAACTGGATGAAGTAATAGAAAGCTTCTTTCATCTTCTGCACTTCATAAGCTAACCTCTTCTTACCCCAGTCATCCACATTCGTAATCCGTCCGCCGAATCTTTCTACCAGAGCCTTAGCTTTCTCTAAAGTAGCAGCTCTTTCGTCATCTTCAATCTTTGCACTAACAACAACGGCTAATTCGTATTTGTTCATGCTTCTGTCCTCCTTTTGGTCTCTGGCCCCTCCACGAGAAGGAGCAAGGATGATTGGCTTCACAGCCAAATTAGTATATCACGGATATATATGATACCATATACGCTCACAACCTGCAAGCAAAATCTGTAAATTCCCCTCTGTTTCTCTGCATTCCTCTATCTTCTTACTCAAAAACCTCAATATCCGGCGTAGACACAGAATCTCTCTCCTGAAGCCACCGGGCCCAATCGCCATAATACTCGCCCAACATATGAAGACCGTCCGCTGAATATGTTTTAAGTAAATTACCCTGCGCATCATCAAATTCTTCGTTAACGTCTATGTAGCAGCAATCTAAGTCTTGTCCAATCTGTTCTATTTTTCCATTCAGCTCATTTATCTGCCGGTTATTAAAGATATCGCTGTTTTCCGATTTTTCCAAGGTTACATGCAGATTTGCCCCTAAAACTATTTTAGCCTGCCGCTGCATACTTTGAACTTCTTTTACGGTTTCCCTATATTTTTCAACAATTCTTTCTGTAGGATATCCCAACTCGTTTACTCCAAGCATCAAATGGATGACCTGGTACTGGTTTTCCGTCAATGCCTGTCTCAAAGTCTTCTTGTCGCCTCCAAAATATAGTTCACTGTCCCAGAGTTTAAATACGGTCATACCGCTTTTTGCAAATACATCCGCTTCCCCAAGCTGTCCGCATTCCAATAAGCCCACGGTTCTGGAATCACCAATAAACAACACATCCCGGAAGTTGTCCGGAAACATAGGTTTTAGCTCCGCCTCTTGTTCATCAAAGGTTTCTTCCTGTTTGGCATAAATATCTATCCTGCCTGTCCATAGTACAAAAACTGCCAGTCCGAAAAGTGAAAAAGAATGAAACCACCGCCGCATATCCATTATAATTCCTCCATCCATTACCATCCATTTTTGCAAAAAGCTTACGCGCCAAAGAGACAGCGTTACTATATAAATATGCCCGGCCGCAAATTAATATGTTAAAATGCGCCGGGCCATTATCTCTTTTTATTATTGCTTTTTACTTAAACCGACAATATTTACCGGTCATGTGTCTCTTTGTTCACTGAGGGTACCTTCAGTGAGTAAAGGATAGGGACAACTGATTTATACCGTTGAAAGAAGAATCAGACAAAAGCGGCTCTCTTTTACCTGCCACCATCAATAATTTATTCCGTTCACTGCAAGAATGCCGTCCACAACACCGAAATTAATATTACATGTCCCGCCGTCTGAAATTGAAAATCCCGCCATACAAGGCTCGAAATCGTCAATGTTTGCATTCTCTACTGACTTCACCAATTCATCCGTAAAGATGTTTTCCGCGCCAAGTCCCAGAAAGTCCTCCCGTTTCTCCACAATATCGACATCGGGCAAACCTACATAGACCGGAAATGCCGTCAGTGCCGCCAAGGCTTCTAAATCTTTGTTTGCCGTAGCCTCTTTGACTTTCTGTGCAAATTCTTTTGCGGCCTCATTGTCAACTGCAAAGTTATCCTCGTATGTTTCTGTGGACTGCTCTGCCGTTTCCATTTTATCTTCTTCCGCTCCGGCGTTTTTTATTTCCTCTCCTTCTGCCACATCTTCTTTTACCTCGGTTTCTTTTACTTCCTCACTTTCGGCTTCCTTTACTTCATCCCTTTCTTCTGCATTTTCCACAGTATTCTGCGGTATACTCTCATGAGCCTCTTTAGATGTATTCTGGGCAGATTCCTTATTTTCTCCACATCCTGTTAAAACAGCTCCTGCCAGAGCGAAACTAAAAACCATAACCTTTACATTTTTTATCCCTTTTTTCATATCCATCCTCCATTTTTATTATTATTTTACTATTTCAAATTCTACACTTCCTGATGAGCCCGGTGCAATTTCATACTTTTCAAAAACAATGACCGGATTGTTATTCTCGTTGATATAAAACCTGGCATCCTTTGTAATTCCCGTAAAACCTCCTTCCTCCGGTGCAAAAAATACTTCTCCTGCCGTCTGCCTTGCAGAGATTTGTTCCCTGATACTTTTATCTACCAACTCAATATAATCATCTCCCAGCATATCGTGTAATGTTACAATTTCTCCTGTACGCAAATCCAAATTATAATATCTGGCCTCGCTATATGCACTTGTCCAGCTCTCTGTTCCACTGACAACAAATGAAAGGTATGCCTCACCCTGCTGCTTAATCTCATAATCTACCGTAATTTTTATATTGTGCTCCGCCCATTCATCCAAAGTTCCTCCCGTATCCAGGAACGCTATCCTATATTCTTCCGCACGCGTTATCGCCTCGTCTGCATATTCATCGCACAGATTATAAATCTCCTGGTTAATTCCATCCACCGTGATTCCGGTATCCTGTGTAATCATCTCAATCGTTGGAACTTCCACCGATATGGCAATATCGTCTCTCTCCTCCTCATAAGACCGGAACGTCAATACCCGGGCCAGACTGCCCACTACGGGTAACTGCGCCGCCTCTTGTGCAAATACCGGACTCACGTTCAGTGCAGATATGAAAACGATTCCTGCTGCCGCAGCCGTGGCTTCCATGATATGAATTGTTTTCCTGAATCTGTATATATGGCTGGCCCTGTTTTTTCCTTCCTGTTTTTTTGTGACCTGTCTATCTCTTGCTGTATCCGTACCCCAAGTTCTTTTGGAATAGAAATATTGTCGTATTCTTCTCTCATTTTTTCTAATTTTCCCATAAGTCTTCCTCCTGAATATTTTCTTTTAACAGTTTTAAGCCCCGGTACAGTTTTGTCTTAACTGTATTTAATTTTAATCCGGTAATACAGGAGATTTCTTTTAAAGACATCTCTTCAAAGAACCTGAGTTTTATAATATTTTGCATATCCGGCTCCAGTTTATCCAGTTCCCCTATCCCCTCATCCTGCTCATAGCCTTTCTCGTAATACACCGGCTCCTGTTCCGGATAATCGGCGAATACAACCACCTTCTTTCTTTTATTTAGTACAATAAAACATTCGTTTATCAATATTCTGTAGAACCATGTCTTGATTGCATCCGGATTCTTAACCTTCTTATGGGCTTCCAGCGCTTTACAGACCGCACTTTGTACCACGTCGAGCGCATCCTCCTAATGCCGGGTATAACTGTATGCCACCCGGTAAAACCGTTCCTGCTTTTCAAGAATGTACTGAACCAGATTTTCATAAAGTACTTGCTTCATTCTGCGTACACACCTTTCTGCTATTCTCTTTACTATATAGATTTTTGAGACGCCCGAAAAGTTTCAGTTTACATGATTTCAATATGGAAAATAAATTTTGAAAAATCTTAGAATATCAGACTTAAAAAAATGAATAAGTTCGTTTGCAAAAAATAACGCAGCCAAAATGACTGCGTTATTTTATGTGTCTGAAAATGACCTATACTTCCTCTTCACCAGGTCTGGAAATGCCTCTCACATTCTTCTCCGCCTGCCTGCGTGCAATCATAATCTGATGGCCGCACCCCGAACATTTGAGTCGGAAATCAGCGCCCACACGCAGAACCTCCCACTCTTTCGAGCCACAGGGATGCTGTTTCTTTAATTTCAAGATATCTCCTACCCGGATGTCCATCCTTATAACCATGTCCTTTCCGCGGCCTGTAAGTTTGCCAACCTCAGGCCCAAACTTACTTCTTCGTAAATACGTTTAGTCAAGCTGTGAGAAAATTTCTCCGATGCTTCCCTGTACTATCAGGTCTGCAATAGAATCCCTGGGCGTAGGCGTCTTATTGACCAGTACAAGTTTATTGCCGTTATAGTAGTCCAATAACCCCGCCGCAGGATATACCGCCAGGGAAGTGCCTCCCACAATCAGTACATCCGCCTGGCTGATATAACGCACCGCATCCGTGAGCGTCTTCTGATTCAAACCCTCTTCATACAACACCACATCCGGCTTGATACTCCCGCCACAGGTGCATGCCGGAACGCCTTCCGAATGTAGAATATACTCTGCATCATAAAATGCACTACACGTCTCACAGTAATTGCGCAAAACGGAGCCATGCAACTCCAATACAATTTTGCTGCCTGCCGCCTGATGAAGCCCGTCGATATTCTGGGTGACGACTGCACGCAGTTTCCCTTCTTGTTCCCACTGCGCCAACTTCAGATGTGCCGCGTTAGGTTTCGCGTCAAGACACAGCATCTTAGCACGGTAAAAGCGATAAAATTCATCCGGCTTTTGCTTGTAAAAAGTATGACTCAGAATCGTTTCCGGCGGATAATCATACTGCTGATGATACAGTCCGTCCACACTGCGAAAATCCGGTATTCCGCTCTCGGTAGACACCCCTGCGCCGCCAAAAAAAACAATATTTTTGCTCTCATTCACCCATTCGCGAAGCTGTTCTAACTGTTCCATACACGACACCCCTTTCTCCACAATAGCATCATCGTCCGCTTTTGCTCATATATCTCAATACACGCTATAGGCAGACGCTTCCTCTATAAGATTTTTACTTATGCTTTCCAAGTTCCAACCTGTTGACTGCAGAGAAGATAGCTCGCACAGAAGCTCTCGTAATATTGGAGCTTACACCCACACCGTAGGTCACCCTGCCGCTCTCCACATCCAACAAATGAATATATGCTGCCGCCTGCGAATTGGAACCACTCTGCAGCGCGTGTTCTTCGTAATCTAAAATCTTGATATCTACATTCAGCTCTTCCTGCAGTCCGCGCTTCGCCGCATCAATCGGGCCGTTACCCACTGCCTCAAAAGATTTCTCCACTCCGGCATCCGTATAGACTACCTTCACCCTCGTGTCAAACTGCGATTTCGTCTCTCCACTCAAGTCATCCACACGCATTCTGCGGAAATGGATAGGCTCTTTCTGGTCCAAATACTGTCCACGGAAATTGTCCATAATCTGGTCCGGCGAAACCTCACCCTGCTTCTCGGATATCTTCTGGATAACATTGGCAAATTCCTTGTGCATTCCCTTAGGCAGCTTGAATCCGAAATATGTGTCCATAATAAATGCCACGCCACCCTTGCCGGACTGTGAATTGATACGCACAATCGGCTCGTACTCCCTACCGATATCTGCCGGGTCAATAGGCAGATAAGGCACTTGCCAGATTTCACTGTTGCGCTCCCTCATGGCCTGCACGCCTTTATTAATCGCATCCTGGTGGGAACCGGAGAAGGCGGTAAACACCAACTTACCCGCATAAGGATGCCTGGGATGAATGGGTATCTTACAACACCGTTCATATATTTCTATACTTTCGTTCACATGTTCAATCGCAAGATTAGGGTCGATACCCTGTGAAAACATGTTATACGCAACATTCATAATATCTACATTACCGGTTCTCTCTCCGTTCCCAAACAGTGTGCCTTCCACACGCTGGGCGCCTGCAAGCAGGGCAAGTTCTGCGCTCGCCACGCCGGTACCCCTGTCATTGTGAGGGTGAACGCTTAAGATAATACTCTCCCGGTTTTTAAAATGCGTATTCATCCATTCAATCTGGTCCGCATACACATTCGGTGTATTCATCTCCACTGTGGAAGGCAGATTGATAATCATAGGATTCTCCTTCGTAGGCCCCCACTCTTCCTGAACAGCTGTACAAATATCTAAGGCAAAATCAAGTTCCGTGCCTGTAAAACTCTCCGGTGAATATTCCAGAATAATCTTCCCCGGAAAATCAGCGGCATAACGCTTCACCATCTTAGTACCTTCTACAGCGATATCAATAATTTGCTTCCTATCCATATGGAATACCACATCACGCTGCAACGTCGAAGTGGAATTATAAATGTGTACGATGGCCTGTTTACAGCCTTTAATCGATTCAAAAGTCCGCTTAACTAATTCTTCGCGACACTGTGTCAGCACTTGTACCACCACATCATCAGGAATCAGCCTGCGGTCAACCAACTGGCGCAGAAAATCATATTCTATCTGGCTTGCCGCCGGAAATCCAATCTCAATCTCCTTGAACCCAAGTTTAATCAGATAGTTAAAAAACTCAATCTTTTCCGACACCACCATAGGGTCAATCAATGCCTGGTTTCCGTCGCGCAAATCCACGCTGCACCAAATAGGAGCCTTCTGGATTTCCCTGTCAGCCCATTTCCTCTCCGGATAATCTACCACCGGGTTCTTGCGGTAACGCTTATAGTTTAACATTCCATACCTCATTTCTGCACACTTTTTATATGATATACTCCTATGTCTCATTTCCATGTATAACAGATTTATGCCCGGTGCGCACAGGCACAAACCATAATAAGAAAAGCCCGTTGAACACAACGGGCTAAACAGACGGCACACTATTCACCGAGTCCACTTTCAATCGCACTAATCAGCGTCTTCAGTGCTTCTTCCTCATCTTCGCCATCACATACAAACTCGATTTCATCGCCACACTTGACACATGCACCCAGTACACTCAATACACTTTTGGCATTCGCTGTGTTATCCCGAAATGTAAAAGTAATTAATGATTTGAACTGCATCGCTTCCTTACATAGAATGCCCGCCGGTCTTAGATGTAGCCCTGTCGGGTTTTTGATGACTACCTTTTGGCTTACCATACCCTTATCCTCCAAATTTCAATTCTGGCTAATACTTGAACCCCCACTCACAACTTATTTTTAACTATAGCATTTTTTCGCAACTACCACAAGACTTATAGCATAATATTCTGTATAAGTTCAGCCAGTTTTTTTGCTTCCGTATCAATCATTTTCTGGTCTTTGCCCTCAATCATGACTCTCACAAGAGGCTCCGTCCCGGAAGGTCTAATCAGTACCCGTCCTTCACCTGCAAATTTCTTATCCAGCTGTGCAATTGCATCCGCAATCTCAGGATAATCCATATATTTCTCTTTCTTATGCGTGGGCACTTTCGCGTTCACCAGTGCCTGCGGCATTACTTCCATAACCGCTTTCAGTTCAGACAACGGTTTACCTGTCTCCACTACCACCTGCAGAAGATGGAGGGCGCTCAAAAGCCCGTCCCCGGTTGTATTCTCATCCAGAAAAATAACATGCCCGGACTGTTCACCACCAAGACTTGCCCCGATTTCTTTCATCCTTTCCAGGACGTACCTGTCACCCACCTTTGTCTGGTCAATTTGGATGCCGTTCTTTTCTCCCATCAGGAAAAATCCCAGATTACTCATAACCGTAGCAACAATCGTATTCTTTTTCAGCTTACCGTTCTGCTTCATGTGGTTGCCCACAACAGCCATAATCTGGTCACCATTCACGATATTGCCCAATTCGTCAACCGCTAACAACCTGTCGGCGTCCCCGTCAAAGGCCAGACCTACATCTGCTTTCTCATAGACAACTCTCGCCTGCAATTCATCCATATGGGTAGAACCACAGTTTGCATTAATATTCGTGCCGTCAGGATTATTATGGATTGCTACCACTTCCGCACCTAATTCCTTCATGGTTTCAACAGAAGTATAATATGCGGCGCCTTCCGCACAATCAAGTACAATCTTCATACCGTGCAGGTCCACATTGACGGCTTTCATTGCATGATTGATATATTCTTCTCTGGCATCGGTACGGTATTTGATTTTACCTACCCCCGCGCCGATTGGGAATTTAATTCCCTGCATACCGTTTTTAATCAGCGCCTCAATCTCGTCTTCCAATGAATCCGGCAGTTTATAGCCGTTGCCGTCAAAAAATTTTATTCCGTTAAATTCCACAGAATTGTGCGATGCGGATATTACAACGCCTGCATCTACCTTATATTTTCTCGTAAGATACGCCACTGCAGGAGTCGGAAGTATCCCCACATAGACCGCATTCGCACCGACGGAACATGCACCGGCCATCAACGCATTAGCCAACATATCTCCTGAAATCCTTGTGTCACATCCAACCATAATTGTGGGTTTATGCGCATTTTCTCTAGAAAGGACATATGCCCCCGCCTGCCCAAGCTGCATCGCAAGCTGCGGTGTAAGCTCCTCATTCGCAACACCTCTGACGCCGTCCGTACCAAATAACCTACCCATGATAATACCTATCCTTTCTGAAATCTCTGCTTCTGCAATGCCTTATGCGACATCTCTTTAGAAGTTTTTCTCACTCTAACCGCCATGTCACAGCTTCGCTGTGACTCAAATCCGTGCGGAGAATGCCCGTATTTTGGGCATTCTCTGGCGTGAGAAAAGTCTGCATAGCAGACTTTTCTCACGCTATTCTCTCTCGGAAATATATAGCTGCACTTCCACCTGCTCCGATATAACCGCGGAATCTTCCGGAAGATTTATGGACACCGGAACTCTACAGTAACCGCTCTCCGGCTCTGTAATCTCTTCATCCGCAAGCCATGCGTCAAAATCCACCCGCATTTCCAGACTATCTAAATTAAGCCCGGCAAAATCCTCTTCCAATCCGGCCAAGGTCACGCTGCATACTTCTTCCGGTTCTGTAATCTCTGCCTCATACCCTGCCGGAACGCCAACCACGCGTATATCTTCCACAGCTTTAGAAACCGTGCGCCTGATTTCCTGGCCTACATGGACTGTGACATTCACCATGCCAGTGAAATCTTCTTCTGCTAAAACCGTACCCTCCGGCAGATATTCTTTCAGGTCAACTAACACCGTCACGTCTTCCCGCGCACCTGCCACGTCAATGACTCCTTCCGGAATGTCAATGGCAGTTACATTCTGTACTACCTTCGACCTGCCTGCTATCACAACACTGTTTCTTGTACTTTCAATCTCTCCTGTCACACGATAACCATCCGCCGGCGTACCAGACGCAATATAGCTGACAGGAACCGTCTTCTTCTCCAGGATTTCCACATTGACCCGTACTTTCGTCATACTACGTTCCAGATTGGGGGAAGAAACTTCTATCCCATCCGCATCATACAGACGGATATCCGTATCTGTGCCGATATTGCCTGTAAAACCTGACACATCCACTTCCGCTTGCGCCTTCGTAATCCTGGAAACTACCGATTCGGGCCCCGATACACGGAGCAGATTTTGCTCTGTGGAAACATCCCCCACCATAAATCCATCCCCAACCTCTCCCGTCACACTGGCCTTCAGCGGGAAGGAGCGAATCTGCTTATTCTCAATATTTAATCTTACGGTATCAATACTTCCCTTGATACTATCCAGTTTATCATTATATTTATTAGTCGACAGCTTAATAGGAATCGTGTCCAGGCTAGTCAAATCCTTCACATCCGCTATCGCCACCACATTACTGTCACTCAGGGAATCTATGATGGAGCGGGGCGCATAAATCACCACAGAATCTATCCTATCCGTTCCATCCAGGACCTCGCATATCTGTCCTCTCTCCGTAATCAATTCCATATTCCTAATCGTGACAGGAACATCCGATACGCGCCATGGAGTCGATGGGTCATTAATATTCGTGACAATTACCCAAAGCACAACCGCAAATAAGAAAGATACAAGTTTCAGTCCCCAGTTTCTTGTAATCCTATTCTTCATTCTTGGACCTGCCTTTCCACAACTTCCGCTTCTTCTCCTCCACCGGCTTATTCTGTATATCCGATAACCTCTCCTTTAGCCTGTCGGCGTTCATTCCTCTCTCCAACTGTCCGCCATAAGCAACACTGATTTTACCGTTTTCCTCCGATACAATTACCGTCAGGGAATCCGTCACCTCAGATATGCCCACGCCCGCTCTGTGCCGCGTACCCAGTTCCTTACTGAGCGCCATATTATCAGACAAAGGCAGATAACAGGTGGCCGAAACGATACGGTTACCCCTCACGATTACCGCACCGTCATGCAAAGGCGTGTTGTGCTCAAATATATTAATCAAAAGCTGACTAGACACGACACCGTCCACGTCAATTCCTGTTCTCTCATATTCACTAAGTGGCTGCTCCTGCTCAATCACAATTAAAGCGCCCGTCTTAACCTTCCCCATCTCCACACAGGCTTTCGTAATCTCATTGATGGTGCGGTCCGAAAAGCGCCCTTCTTCGGTCTTCGTGGCACTGAAAGCAATAATGGAAGAAAAGAAATTCTTCCGCCCAAGTTCCTCAAGCGCCTTACGCAATTCCGGCTGCAGTACCACCACAAGCGCCATCGCGGCTATGCTAAATATATTCGTCACAATCCATAAAATTGTATTCATCCTGAAGAATACCGCAATCATAATAAAAATACCGATTACGATAATGCCCTTTAAAAGCGCCCAGGCTTTCGTATTCTTAATCCAAACTAATATATGGTACGCCACAAATGTGAGGATAATAATCTCTGCAACATCTGTCCAGTGGATTGTGGGCATATGTAGTTTTGTAAGGTATCTTGCCATAAAGTCATTCAGTTGTTCCACGCGCCCTCACCACCTCTCTGATTCAGCCGGCCTTAATGTGTGCTCTTGGTTTTCTGTATAGCCTTCGATTTCTGGCTGTTAATCTGCTTCACTTTCTTCTCCGGCCTTGCCACCGTGACCTTCGGCACGGCTTTTACATAATAATAATACTCATCGTCTTCAAACTGCACTTTTTCCGTTCGGCTATAATCCACATTAAACACAAAGAATTGCAATACTAGCGCTAATAAAAATGCAACCACATTGCCTGCAATCACCCCAAAAAGCGCAACGTTCGTCTCAAACATCAAGTCCCCCACAAGAAGCACCATAATGTTCACCACTACGCCCGCCACCATGGCAATTGTCCAAGCATAATCAAAACTAAGCCGCCTAATCAGATATACTAAAATTACGGTAATACCGAATGCCACAATGGTAACCACCATCTCTTTATTATTAAGCAAACCGTCAATAATAAATCTGAACTTCGCCGCGGTTTCCTCCCCCGCCATCGCCGCAATGGCCGATACGTTCTGCGTCACATAGTGTATCATATAATATGCGATAACACCACATGCCACCGACACCGCTGATGCCGGTGTCCCTATAAGTCCCATAGCAAGAGGAACGATATAAGGAACCTTCAGCAAGAAACAAATTGGCATAAACACCACCACCAATGTGTCTTTTGGTGAAAACCTGAGATACAGTAAAAACATGAGCAAAAAGCCCGCTCCCACCACTGCTGCACACTCCAAGCTGAATGAATACAAATGGAGCATCGTAAACGCCGCCGCCATGACAACAATAAAATTCATCGGCATGAAAGAACACATCAAAGCAACAATCAGAACAACTGTCGATTTATCTATACTCTCCATATAACCTAAGCGTGAATTAATCAACAGCAACGCAATCAAAGCCAACAAAAATTTCAAGAGCGGTGTGATGTATACCTCATATTTACTGTATATCGTCATTATAATCTGTTTCGCAACAAGTAAGGTAGTCATCATTTATCCTTTCACGTTCCGTGCACTATCATAGCATGTATGCCGCGGGGCATACCGTGCAAGACGGAAGTTTATTACTGTCTGTACATCTCCGACAACCTGCGCAGATTCATATGATACAGCTTCAGGCTCTTAATTGCCCTGTTGTAGCGTACCGTATAAACCACATAAGAAATTGCTGCATATACTCCGATTGTCCATAAATACATGCGGAGTACTTGCTTTGCAAATTCAATCAGGTCCATCTTATAAATATCCATCATAAACACTTCAAAGTCATAAAAAATGTACATGCCAAAGACCACTACAAATGCAATGGTTGCACTTATAATGGACTTTAGCACCTGCCATCCTATATAATCACTCCGAAAAAAACTTCCTATGGCAACATTTTTCTTTCCTTCATTGGCTTCATAGGACGCCATCTTCGTCATCAGGATTATTCTTTTTTCGTTCAGCATATCATCTCCTAACCAAGGAAACGCATCTTCGGATTCTCACGCGTATCCTTCTTAGGCGCGGGTTTGGGTTCCTCCGGTTGGCGGATGCTGTCGCTAAACTGGTTCGCCATGCTCGACTTACACTTCTCGCAGAACCTTCCGCTGTAAATAGCGGTCCCACACTTCTCACAGTGAAGCGTAATGCCTGAACCTTCCGCTAACTGCAGACGTTCATCCTTAAGCCACTGCTGAATCTGATTCTGAGATACGTCACACACCTCAGACACCTCCGGAATCGTACAGTTGGCATGGTCCCTGATGTACGCCTTCACCTCATGGAACTTCTCCTCCAACGCATCCCTACATGCCATGCAGATTGGCGGTCCCGATACATAATTAAATAATTTGCCACATTTCCTACAGTTTCTCGCATTCATGCAGTTGTCCTCCTATAGTTAATAATGTTATGTTATAAACCTTTGCCGATTGCAAGAGCCAGATAATAAATGCGCTTAACACCTGCACCGCGCAGCTCATAACTCATTGCATCTATGGTACTGCCTGTCGTATAGATGTCATCAACAATTATAATCGTATTTAATTTTACATCATTACGGCAGATTTTGAAAGCCCTTTTCAAATTATTTTGTCTTTCTGCAACAGATAAATCTTTCATGGGCGCTGTTTTGCGTACTCTCACAACCAAATTGCTCTCCACCGGAATCTCCATCGCTCTGCCAAGTTCACGCGCTAGCACCTCCGCTTGATTGTATCCCCTGACACGACGCTTCGACGGGTGGATTGGTACCGGAACAAATGCATCGGCTTGGCACCGTCTAATCCATCCGCCCAGATGCTCCTGCATACATCGGGCATAGTAGGCCGCATATTCCTGCCTGCCCTGGTATTTAAACCGATAAATAGAATCTGACAGGCTCTTGTACGCATAGAGTGCCCTTCCGCTGTCAAACATGTGCCTGTAGCGCATGCAATCTCCGCAATATTCCGCCCCCTCTTCTTCAAGCGCCTTGCCGCATTTCATACAAAACGGTGCCTCAATATACGCAAATTCTTCCTTACAAGCCTCACAGACCAGGCTACCGAAGGGCTTGACAGCCCTATCACAGACCGGACACCTGCGGGGATAGACCATATCCAGCAGCGTCCCAAGAAATGTTTTATCCATATATGTGTTTGTCCTCTATATATCCATGCATGCGTCCAAAAATATGTCCTTTTATATTCCGGAGCAGCTTACGGCGATAAAATGTATCCTTTGAATGTCCTCAAAGTGCAATCAGCTCCCTAATCCTGTCCGCCAGCCCGGTATGACGGCGGTTCTGGAAATTGTTATCAACCATACCCTGCACCGTATCCTTGCTGCCAAGAATTGTCACGCAGTACTTCGCCCTCGTCACCCCCGTATACAACAAGTTCCTGTTAAACAACATCTTAGGACCCGACAAAAGGGGCATAATAACCGCCGGATACTCGCTTCCCTGTGACTTATGGATAGTCACCGCATAGGCCAATTCTATCTCATCGAGCTGCGCATATTGGTAAGTAACCCTCCTATGCTCGTCAAATTCAACCACTACTTCATGAGCATATTCATTAATCTCCAGAATCATTCCTATATCACCGTTAAAAACGCCGGTTCCCTTGTCGATGGGTATGCCATACTTACTGACAACCTCCCATTCAAGCTGATAATTGTTTTTAATCTGCATGACCTTATCATGCTCCCTAAAGAGTACATCTCCCGAAGTATACTCTTTCTTGCCATCCGATGCCGGGTTGAGATACCGTTGCAAAATACCATTTAGCGTCTCCACACCCAGTATGCCCTTTCTCATCGGCGTCAACACCTGTATATCATAGGGCTGCGCTCCCACATAAGAAGGAAGTTTTTCTATAATTAATTGTATCATATGTTTATAGATTACATCTGTGTTATTTCTTTCCAAAAAAAAGAAATCCTTGCTTTTATTGTCAAGCGCAAGCTCTTCCCCGGCGTGAATACGGTGTGCATTCCACACAATGCCGCTTTCCCCTGCCTGCCTGAATATCTTCTCAAGCATCACCATCGGGAATCTCCCGCTGCCCATGATGTCCTGCAATACCTGCCCCGGACCGACAGAAGGGAGTTGGTTCACATCCCCTACAAGAATCAACCTGGTTCCCACTGTAACCGCCTTTAAAAACGCCTGGAACAAGAAAATATCCACCATAGACATCTCGTCCACAATAATGACATCCGCCTCAAGGGGATTCTCTTCATTCCGCTCAAACCGCGCTGCCTTCCCCTCCTCGGATACCGCACCGTTTAGCTCTAACATCCGATGGATAGTCCTGGATTCATAACCGGTAGCTTCTTCCATACGTTTAGCGGCTCTCCCGGTAGGCGCCGCCAGATAAATGTCCATCCCCTCCGAGAGAAAATACCGTATAATCGCATTAATCGTCGTTGTCTTACCCGTACCCGGTCCTCCGGACAGAATAAAAATACCATTCGTTACGCTTTCCTTCACCGACTTTTTCTGTAATTCATCTAACTCAATCCCCAGTTCTGCCTCTATCTGGTCAATCTTTGCAAGAATACTCTTTTCTTCCGACACAAGTATCCCATCGTCCATGGAAATATTCAAATCATGCAGCATCTTGGCACAATTTAATTCCGCATAGTAATAATTTGCGGCATAGACCATGCACGCCTCTTCTCTATCCGCGGCGCGCTTAATGACCAACTTTTTGTCCATCGCCAAGTTGCCAAGCTGCGGCTCAATCACTTCTGGTTCCACCCCCAACAATTCCCCGGCCTTCATCAGCAAAATATCCTGGGGCAAATAGCAGTGTCCCTCCCCGCCCGCCAACATCAGGGTATAAAGAATGCCGCTTCGAATCCGGAAATCAGAGTCTGTATGGATACCGATTTTTGCAGCGATTTCGTCTGCGATGCGGAAGCCGATTCCCTGAATATCTTCCGCAAGCCGATATGGATTCTCCTTCAGAATACCGTACAGAGTCGCACCGTAGGATTCATAAATCCGGATTGCAAGCGTATTGGAAATGCCATAGCCTTGCAAAAAAGTCATAGCCTCCCTTGCATCCCGCTTCTCATAGACCATCACCGCAATCTCCCGTGCCTTGCGCTCGCTAATGCCCTTTACCTCCGCAAGCCGTTCCGGCTCCTCTTCGATGATTCGGTACGTATCTGTCCCAAAACGCTTCACAATTCTGGCAGCAAGCGCTTCCCCTACGCCTTTGACAGCCCCGGAACCAAGATACCGTTCTATACTCCGAACATCATCCGGTGGTACGATTTTATAATTCTCTATTTTGAACTGCTCACCATATACAGGATGCGTTGTATAGTTCCCTTCTGCCTCGATGGTCTCTCCCTGGTCCATTGTCTTGAAAAACCCGACACAGGTAATCTCATCTTCGTCGCTTAACAATTCCAAAACAGTGTAACCATTGGACGGGTTGCGGTAAATGATATGTTGTATGTAGCCTTTTATTTTTTCCATAGGGTGTGTTCTTTCTATAAAAAAGGATATGTTAAAACCTTAGATATTTTCAATTTTCTATTGGGATTAATATATAGCATTTAAAAAGAATAAGGGAAAACACAGTCGTCCGCGGGAAAGTTTTTGGAATGCAAGAATAGGCTGCCTGAATGACAGCCTATAATATACTTAGATATTCTGCTCTAGGATAAAAAGAACTTATTCAGCCTCTACATTTCATAGTTGCGTTTCGCCTGTTCGTACAACATATACGCCAGGGAATTTGATTTCTCATCGGCCGTCTGTTCTGAAATCTGCTGAATTACCGCGTCTTTGAAACAGTCTACCATATTGGATGCATAGCCGTCCTGCCCGTCATCATCACTGGTAAAAACCTTGCTGGACTTATCCATCGCCTTATAAACCTGTTCCCACAGATATGCTTCAAACTGTTTGCAGGCATCTAAGAGCGCATCGTCCTCCTGCACTTTTGCCTCGGCAGTATTCTGCAATTGATTCTGCAGTTTCTCCGCTGCCACTCTGTTGGCATCTGTCATATAGTCGGTATATATTCCCATTCCTGTTAAATCCATAATTACTCTGCCCTGCTCTGTACAACAGCCACCATGACGTACGTGTACAGCTTCCTTTCCTACGTTCTATATCATACGCGCCCGTATTCTATCTGCTATTATCGTTTCAGATTATTGGCAACTTCCATCATTGCATCGGAAGTCGTGATTGCTTTGGAGTTCATCTCATAAGCACGCTGCGTGACAATCATGTTTACCATTTCATTCGCCACCTGCACGTTAGAGCCTTCCAGATATCCCTGTACAATCCTGCTCTTGTCAACATCCGGCGTGGTGTCTTCATTGAGCGCCCGGCCGCTTGCATCCGTCACTGCAAACTGTGTATTGCCAACCCTCATCAAACCGCCCGGATTGCTGAACTGGAAAGTTCCGATTTTCCTGCCGATAGGCTGCGGGTTATTCCTGTCGTCGGGATAGCATATCTGCCCATCCTCCGTAATGGAAAGCCTGCTCGCAATATAAGTACGGGGCAAGGAAAGCGTACGTCCCTCAGAATCCAATACCGGAAGACCATCCGCATTCGTTAATGTCATGCCGCCGTTACCACCCAATGCCCATGTAAAATCACCGTTTCTCGTATAGTATGTAATGCCGTCCTCTCCGCGCACACCAAAGAATCCGACTCCTTCAATCGCAAAAGCGGTGTCACTGTCCGAGTCCAATAAACTTCCCTGTCTGAAAATGGAATTGATGGAAGACGTACGGACACCTAATCCTACCTGTGAAGATGTAGGCTTCGGGTCACCGTTAGCCGTCGTTGTAACTGTCTGTAGATTCTGGTACAGAAGTGATTTAAACTGTGCCACCTGGGTTTTATACCCTACCGAGTTTACATTTGCCAGATTGTTGGCAATCGTATCCAAATTCGTCTGCTGTGCATTCATGCCGGTTGCTGCCGACCATAAACTTCTAACCATATCCTAGCGCCTCCTATAATTTAACTTATTTCACCCTGCCCAACTGGTTTACCGCAGTATCAAGTGTCTCATCAAATGTAGTAATTACTTTCTGGTTGCTGTCATATTGTCTCTGGATGGCAATCATATTCACCATCTCCGAGACTATCGATATATTAGACATCTCCAGGAAACCCGAATAAATCTCAGATTCCGACTCTATCTCCTCCGCGCCATCCACCGGTTCAAAATAATTCTCCCCATATCGGTGCAGATAATCATAATTTTCAAAATCTGTCAGTCCGATTGTAGCCACCTCCGTACCGTCCTGGGTAATCAACCCGGTACGGTCAATACTCACCGGCAATGCGGTATTCATTCTAATCCGACGTCCATTCGTATCCAACACAAAATCTCCGTCCCGTGTCACCAGATATCCCTGACGGTCCATCGTGAAGTTGCCATCCCTTGTATACTTGGTGGATGTTTCATCCGCTTTATTCGTATATTCTACTGCAAAAAAACCTCTGTCAGAAATCGCCAAGTCAAATGTATTTCCGGTTTCCTTAATAGGCCCCTCGGAGTAATCCACATAATTCTCACCGGTCTTGACACCCAGATTCATGCCAACCCTTCTGACACGCCTCTGCATATAATTCTCGTTCGCTTCGTTATTGACTTCCGCCTCATCGATTGCCTTGGGAGTGCTGATTAGTTTAGGCAAATTCCCTGCCTCGGACAAATCTTTAATCTTATAGGCAAGCACACTGTCGAAAGCCTGGCTTGTCGCACCTTCTTTCTTAAAACCGATGGTGTCCGCATTGGCCAAGTTGTTGGTCATGACATCCATTCTGTGCTGCTCGTTAATCATCCCCGTGTACGCTGTATACAAACCCTTAAGCATAATTACTCCTGCCTCTCTTAATCCTCGCGGTACCCCGCCAAGAACTCTACATATTTACCCGTTCCAACAGCCACCGCCGTCATAGGGTCTTCCGCCGTCATCGTGTTAATGCCGGTCTTAGCCGCAATCAGGTCTTCCAATCCGCGCAACAGGCTCCCTCCTCCTGTAAGCACAATTCCCCTGTCTGCAATATCAGCCGCAAGTTCCGGTGGCGTTTTCTCTAAAACGCTGTGGATTGTCTCTACAATCTGTACAGTCGTCTCATGCAGCGCTTCCTCCGTCTCCTCAGAGGAAACCTTGACAGTCCGCGGAAGTCCTGTGACCAGATTACGTCCCCTCACATCCATGTAATCCACTTCCGGTCTCTTGTAAGCCGAACCAATTTTAATCTTCAAATCTTCTGCCGTCCTCTCACCAATCAGAAGATTATGTTTCTTACGCATATAGCGCACGATTGCCTCATCAAAATCGTCTCCCGCAATCTTAATGGAAGCACTCACAACCGTACCTCCAAGCGAAATAACGGCGATATCGGAAGTCCCGCCTCCAATATCAACTATCATGTTACCGCAAGGCTTGGAAATGTCTATACCTGCACCGATAGCTGCCGCGATTGGCTCTTCGATGATGGAAACTTCCCTTGCCCCTGCCTGGTATGTGGCATCTTCCACCGCTTTCTTCTCCACTTCCGTGACACCGCTAGGCACACACACCGCTATGCGGGGTTTACGGAATGTCTTCTTGCCCAAAGCCTTTTGGATGAAATATTTCATCATCTTCTCTGTGACCTGGTAATCCGAGATAACGCCTTGGCGCAACGGCCTGACCGCTACAATGTTGCCTGGCGTTCTTCCAAGCATCAACCTGGCATCTTCACCGATTGCTTTAATCTTACTCGTGTCTCTATCGAAAGCTACAACAGAGGGCTCCTTTAACACAACGCCTTTGCCCCTGATATAAACAAGTATGCTAGCCGTTCCCAAATCAATTCCGATATCTGTGTACTGCATTTCCCTTTGGTCCCCTTTCCCATGGTCTTTCTATAATAATTTCCATTTACACTCAAACTAAACATTGATATGGCGTCGCGCCCTCTATTCCGCCGTTTTCTCCTAAAAAGCGCAATACGCTGGATATATTATAACCTAAAGAAATGGTTTTTCAAAGGCTTTTATTGTTTTTTTTGAAAAAATTGAAAAACACCAAAAACAGAACAGCTCCTTCTGTCCTGCTTTTGGCTTCCATGCCTTACGTAGTTTTTATCGGTCTGTCTTTCACTTTCCTTAACCCTAGCCGACAAAAAACCATCCTGTTTCTCCTGCCAAATGTTGGAAAACTATAACATTATCCAATTCATTTTATAGTCTATTTCTAACAAGCAGCTACCCTCAGTAAACATTTCTTTCCGACTCTTCGACCTTGTCCATGAAAAAGCTCCTGGCTCACAGCCTTATATCAATTGGTTTATATATATTGTTCTGCACTTCGTCCGCATACTCTGCCAAATATCCTGTATCGGCGCCAAAATATTTATCTTCCATACCTTCTGCATCTTTACTCTCTACCATCGCCTCGGTCAGCTCTTCCTCCACCGTCTCTTCCAGTTCTTCCTCTATCTTTGCGACTTCGTCAAGCACTTCTTCCAATATGCCGTCGTCTCCGTCGATGCCCATAGCCTCTTCGGCCATATCCTCTAGCCTTTCCTCAGGAGTTTTCGGTTCCATCTTCTCCACCGCTTCGGCAATCTTCTCTCCCATTTCCCGCGACTCATCCATGATATGCATCATCTGTTCATTGTTGTAAACAATTTTTGCCGCCAGAATCTCTTCCTCATAAGAGTGGAACATATCGAGCTTTTTTGCAATCTCCTCAACAGTGTTACATTTCATATTTTTCAAATTCTCTTTTTGCTGCTCATAAAAAGCCACCTTACTGTCACGTTCTTCTTGCCGTTCCAATTTTTCCTGCGTGCTCTTTAATCCACGGTTTCCATGCAACAGGCCTCCGCCAAAAAAAGAAGTGTTGATTCCTTGTATACGAATATTCATAGCCCCGCCTCCTCTTCATTCCATGCCGTCTTCCTGCCGTTGCCCGGCCTAGAAGTCTTGCGGCAGCGGATATTTTGATAGTATCGTTATAAAATATATCGTCCTAAATGTTTCGCCCATAAAGGTGGCTGCCATGCATTTCATGTCATTTTCAGGCCGCTTCATAACAATCGGCACTCCCCGTAAAAACAAAAAAATCTTTCGTAAAATGCTTGGTTTTACGAAAAGGTAGAGGAGGTTGGAGAAGTGCGTTGAAAAAAAGAGTCATATTGTTTCATGAGTTGTTTCTTTTGCTGGGTAGTTGAGTGTACGTATAGATTCAGCGTAATCTGGATATTACTATGACCTAAGATTTCGCTTAAACTTTTTACATCCAAACCCATGGCGACACATCTCGTTGCGAAAGCATGACGAAGCATATGGAAATTAAAATAATCTACGCCGCATTTTTTTAGAATGTTTTTGAAACGGTATTGAATGGTACGTGGTTCGGCCCAGGGGTTTTTGACACCGCTGACTACATATCGTTCATCATGTTTTTGGTATAACTTCAGAAAGGGAATTAGTTTTGAGGAGATAGGTACGATTCTGAAAGAATCAGATGTCTTCGGGCATTGCTGGACAATTTGGGTCATCTTTTTACCGTCTGTGCAAAGCGCCTCTTTATCTGTAACACGCAGAAGATTTTTGCGGATATAAATAATTTCTTCTTCTATATTAATATCATTCCATGTCAGGGCGCTCAATTCGCCGATGCGGATTCCCGTGTGGAATGCAATCAATATACCAAGGCAAGTATCTTCCTCACAATGGTCTGATAAGTACTTTTCCAATAGTGTAAGAGAAGCAGTGTCAGGGAGGATAACTTGACGGGTTTGTCTCTTTGTGACCGGATTACAGGGAACGGTGATTTTGCAATGGTATTTTTTATTCATGTAAACTAAAATACGCCTTACGGTAGCGCAGATTTGCGATATGTATGTTCTGGACAAAGCATGCTCCTGAGATTGTGACGACAGATAAGAGGCGAAATTATTCATAGATTCATCTGTAATCTTGTTTATTTTTGTGTTGTCCCAATAAGGCAGGATATATTTCGTCAATAGATGACTGTAGACAGAGTAAGTACCCGGTTTCCAATAAGCTTTCTGTGACTGCATCCATAGGTGCGATGCATCTGACAGTGTGCATTTTCCGGGTGTAAAACCGGTTTTTCTCATAGCCTCTTTTGCAGTGTTATCTTTTCTCTTAAAAATGTTGTTTGGCATGTTCATCATTATTCATGCTCCCTTCTTTTGTATGAAATATTGTTTGTGGAAAAATACTTTTCGTTTAATTCGGAAAAGTACTTCTCCAATAAGATTTTATATTGAAAAATATTGCGTTTTCTACAAAAAAAGAGTATTATACAATAAGTTGCACAACATAATCATTTGACGGGAAGTTATGTTTCCGGTTTGCTCTTTCGTAAAACCAAGCATTTTACGAAAAGTGTCTGCTGAAACTTCCTGGAAACTGGCAACAAATATGCAGAATATTAGGTTGAAAAATCTAAGTTTTACGATTTTATATATTAAGCAGCATCGCATGCAATTTTGTGCTTACAGCCCAAAGTTTGCAGATTATGGAAAAGCGTGAAGATTAGTGTGATAAAATCAGCTATTAAGCTTATTTTATCACACGTCTATTTGTATCAAAGTATCACAAATAAGCCCTGATGGTAACGCAACTTTGAGATTCACGACTTTGCACTGGCAAAGTGCCGTCGTGTAGAACGCTCTGAAATGGGGATTAATATGCACAACAAAAAGAAAAAACTGCTTGTGGCAGTTAGTGTCATCATGGTTCTGGTCATATTGCTCATAGGTGCATTTGAAATCACTAAAGCAATCGGAAAGAAACGTCTGCAAAGCAGGATGGTCACATCACCCGGACGCGTAAAATATCAGAATACACTTTATGAATACAATGACGATATCCTTACATTTTTAGTCATGGGCATCGATAAAGGGAAGGAGACTTTCGAGCCTTGGGAAACCGATGACGGCAATAGCGGTCAGGCTGACGCCCTATTCCTTACGGTTCTCGACACCGCCGGCAAGACAATTAAGGTCATCGGTATCAATCGAAACACTATGACAGATATTGATTTTTATGACGAAGAAAGTAATTATCTTACCACATTTCCTGCCCAGATTGCATTGCAATATGCCTACGGCAACAACCGCGAAGAAAGCTGTGCTTATCAGTTGGAGACGGTAAAGAAACTATTTTATAATCTTCCAATTCACGGCTATGCCGCAGTAAACATCGATGCTGTCCCTGTCATAAACGATACTGTTGGCGGCGTGGATGTGGAAGTGCTGGAAGACCTGACCCGGGCGGATGAAAGTCTTGTAAAAGGCCGTCAGATTCATTTAATTGGCGAAAGCGCCTACTGGTATGTAAAATACAGGGATATCAACTTGTTCGCCTCAGTAGATATGCGGACAATGCGCCAGGCACAGTACCTTGACGGCTTCATCGAGGCCGCCACCCATTCTGTCAAAAGCAATCCTTTCGTGGCACTTCAGCTTTACCATGAAATTGCCCCGCAGATGACCACGGATTTATCCTTCCCGGAAATCTTGTATCTGGCATCTATCCTGCCCCAATACCAATTTGATGAACAGAGTTTCCATCAAGTAACGGGAATAACGGCCATGGGCGAAGAATACGAAGAATTTTATCCTGACGAAGCCACCTTATTTGAATTAATCTTAGATATCTTTTACAAAGAAAACGAAAATTAATAACAAGATGGATAATTCCTTATCGGCTGTAAGGGATATTAACCATAAATATATTGTAATAGGAAAGAAGAGTACATCGCCATGATACATAGAACACATAAAAAAGCAAAAATACCGCTGTCCTTTCTGACCCTTTGTCTGGCAAGTATTTTCACGGGCTGTTCCGGAAACAATGAACCAGGACAACCAACCCTTTCCCAGACAGAATCCCAATCCGAGACCGGCAGCAGCATGCAAAAGGAGACAAGGATATCCACAGAAAGCGCGCAGGATTCCTCCGTTGATTTTAAATTACTCCAGGAAGAAAATCCTGATATTTTTGCCTGGCTATATATTCCCGATACCGGAATCGACTGTCCTGTGCTGCAAAGCGGACAGGGAGACGATTTCTACAACAGTCATAATGCCGCCGGAGAAGACGACCCCTTAGGCGCTGTGTATATTGAACTTGCCAACTTAAAAAGTATGTGCGACTTCAACACGGTACTGCACGGAAATGCCGGAACCGACCAGAATGCTCCTTTTGCAGAACTATACCGTTTCTCAGACCCTCTATTCTTTGACAGTCATGAGACCATCTACCTATATTTAGACGGAAATGTTCTGACATATGAAGTCTTCGCCGCTTACGAAAGAGAAAATACAAGCCTTATCCGAAGTTATGACTTCACATACACTTCCGGCTGCCAGGAATTTCTGGATGACTTGTATGGTACCAGGGATATGGCCATGAATCTACGGGAAGGATGGGACTTTGTGAATCCATATCATTTCCTTATTACATTAACCAGTCAAAAAGAAGATAATCCGGACAGACAGTTTGTCGTAGTTGCCCTCTTAACACAAGATGCTGCCGGCACCATTGAACGGACGGTAACAGAATAAAAAGGTAGGTAGTAGGTGCATCGTCGCAGTACCTCTTAATACGATACCGATTAAGACCACACTTAACATTTTACACTATATAACCCATTCAAAAAGGAGGAAACAAAATTGAAAAAATTCGGTAAATTAGTTTCACTGTCACTTGCAGGCATCATGTTAGTTTCCATGCCTGTTATGGCTGCATCCAGTCCCAGTAAGCTTTCTCCGGAGCAGATTGAAGAACAGGCTGCCAGAACCGCTGAGAATGCTAAAGTTGCAGAGCAGACAAGAATCCTTGCCGTAGAAGCAAAAGCAAGCGAAGCGAAAGCGCTTGCTGCTGAGGCATCCGGCATTCCTATGGCTGTCTCAGTTGCTGCTGAAAGCGAAGGAAAGACTGTCGGCGAATTCGTCAACAATGCTGTTACAGAACTGCCCGGACTGCCGGACGCTACACCCCTTGCACAGGGCGGGCATGTCATCATCAATGGCGCTCCCAGCAACCAGACTTTCTCTGTATTGAAACCTGTTGCTGCAGCAGTTACTTCTGCTAAATCATACGCTTCTACTCTTGGCGGCAACGTGTTGAACGTTGCAAAAATTGACGCTTCCGTAGGTGGCTTCAACACAGCAACCGTTAATTTCTATATGCCCGGCATAGCTGCTGGAAACAATATCCAGGTTTATCAGTTAACTGATGGACAGTGGAACAGCGTCAATGTTGCTGAAGTAAGAGCCGACCACGTGGTTGTTGACATGACATCCCTTGGCACTATCGCTTTTATCGAAGTGCCGGCTGCTCAGTAAATATCATCTTAAGCGATTTTCTATCATAAGTGTGGGAAAACGCACCGACTGTATACACAGCGGTGCGTTTTAATATGATGCTAACCTTCACGTTACGGCTTGTCTATCTTTCTCTTCCTACCGCTACAAGTCCGATGCTACACGGCTTTTCCTTTCTTGGCCTTCTCCAACATCTTCTTCACGTAAGTCCCCGTGTAAGAAGCCGGGTTCTCCGCAATCTTCTCCGGTGTACCCTCTGCAATCACGGTTCCTCCACCGTCACCGCCTTCCGGCCCCATGTCAATAATATAATCTGCAGTCTTAATAACATCCAGGTTATGCTCAATTACTACTACCGTGTTTCCGCCTTCCGCCAGTTTATGCAGAATATCAACTAACTTATGCACGTCCGCGAAATGCAGCCCGGTTGTAGGCTCATCCAAGATATAGATTGTCTTCCCCGTGCTGCGTCTGCTAAGTTCCGTAGCCAGTTTAATACGTTGCGCCTCGCCGCCGGACAATGTCGTGGACGGCTGCCCCAGCTTCACGTAAGAAAGCCCTACATCATGAAGTGTCTCAATCTTTCTGCGGATGGAAGGAAGATTCTCGAAGAAAGATACGGCCTCCTCCACCGTCATATCAAGCACATCAAAAATATTTTTACCTTTGTATTTAACTTCCAGTGTCTCACGGTTGTAACGTTTGCCGCCGCACACCTCGCAGGGTACATAGACATCCGGTAGAAAATGCATCTCAATCTTAATAATACCGTCGCCGCCGCAGGCTTCACACCTGCCACCCTTCACATTGAAGCTGAAACGGCCTTTCTTATACCCTCTTGCCTTAGCGTCCTGGGTGGAGGCAAACAAATCCCTAATCTGGTCGAACACCCCTGTATAGGTGGCGGGATTAGACCTGGGCGTCCTGCCGATAGGCGACTGGTCAATATCAATAACCTTGTCTAGTTGCTCGATTCCGTCTATCTTTGTATGTTTACCGGGAATGCATCTGGCCCTGTTTAAGTCTCTCGCCAGACGTTTATAGAGAATTTCATTGACCAGTGAACTTTTACCTGAACCGGACACTCCTGTCACACAGGTCATAATGCCAAGCGGTATTTTCACGTCGACTTTCTTCAGGTTGTTCTCCGCAGCTCCCTTGACGGTCAGGTATCCGGTTGGTTTCCTCCTTACTTCCGGAACCGGAATCTGCAATTTGCCGCTCAGATATTGCCCTGTAATGGATTCTTCCACCTGCATAATCTCTTGTGCCGTTCCCTGGGCAACCACTACACCGCCATGGGAGCCGGCTCCCGGACCGATATCTACCACATGGTCAGCCGCCAACATGGTATCCTCGTCATGCTCCACTACAATTAACGTGTTGCCTAAATCTTTCAGATTTTTAAGCGCCGCAATCAACTTGTCGTTATCCCTCTGATGCAAACCGATACTCGGTTCGTCCAGAATGTAACATACGCCCACAAGCCCGGAACCAATTTGTGTGGCCAGACGGATACGCTGGGCTTCTCCCCCCGACAATGTTGCGGTAGCCCTGGCCAAAGACAGGTATTCCAGTCCCACTTCCATCAAGAATCCAACACGGGCCCGGATTTCCTTCAATATCTGCCTGCCAATAAGCTCCTGTTGAGGTGTCAGCTTCATATCTCCTATAAAGGCATGTAATTTATTAATTGAGGTGGAGGTAATATCATAAATGTTCTTATCGCATACCGTCACTGCAAGGGACTCTTTCTTAAGGCGCATCCCTTTACATTCCTTACAAGGAGTAATGCGCATATAGCTCTCAAACTCCTGCTTAACCAAGTCAGAACCCGTCTCCCGGTACTTCCTCTCCATATTTTTGACCAGTCCCTCGAAAGCTACCGGATAAACACCCTTCCCCCGCTGTCCTTCATAATAGACATCTACTTTCTTTCCGTCAGTACCATGACAAATTACATCCTGTGCTTTCTGGGTAAGTTCTTCATAAGGCGTGTCCAGGCTGAATCCGTATTCCCGCGCAAGCGCCTGCAGAATCGCATTGCTGAAACTGCCCTCGTCCTTACTGGACTGCCATCCCATAGCGGCAATCGCACCTTGGCTCAGACTAAGTCCCTTATCAGGAATCATCAAGTCTATATCAAATTCCATCTTATAGCCCAGGCCGAAGCAATCTGGGCACGCGCCAAAAGGATTGTTAAAAGAAAAACTGCGCGGCTCAATCTCACCTATGCTGATTCCACAGTCAGGACATGCAAAATTCTGGCTGAAATTAACCGCCTCTCCTCCGATGACATCCAATACCATCTGTCCCTCTGCCAGTGCAAAAACATTCTCAATGGAGTCCGTCAGGCGTCTCTCTATCCCTTCTTTGACCACCAATCTATCGACGACAATCTCAATATTGTGTTTGATATTCTTATCCATGGGGATTTCTTCAGACAAGTCATACATATTGCCGTCTACACGCACACGCACATAGCCGCCCTTCTTGGCGCGGTCAAACACCTTTGCGTGCTCACCCTTCCTGCCCCTCACCACCGGCGCAAGAAGCTGAATCTTCGTTCCTTCAGGCATATCCAAAATCTGGTCTACAATCTGGTCTACCGTCTGTCTCTTAATCTCCCTGCCGCATTTCGGGCAATGAGGAATCCCGATTCTTGCATACAGTAGTCTAAAATAATCATAAATCTCTGTCACCGTCCCCACGGTGGAACGCGGATTCCGGTTCGTAGACTTCTGGTCTATGGAAATGGCCGGGGAAAGCCCTTCAATCTTCTCCACATCCGGCTTCTCCATCTGCCCCAAAAACTGCCTGGCATACGAAGAGAGGGATTCCATGTATCTTCTCTGCCCTTCCGCATAAATGGTGTCAAAAGCAAGAGAAGATTTCCCTGAACCCGACAACCCTGTAAGAACCACAAACTCATTGCGTGGAATGTCCACATTCAACCCTTTTAAATTATGTTCATTGGCTCCGCGTATTTTAATATACTCCCGCGGACGCATCTTTACCGTATCCGACATATTAATCCTCATGCCTTTCTATAACCTTTTTCCACCCCAATATTCATTCATATCGCAAATCTGCTTGCGGTGATTCTTAAATCGAGAGTGGTAAAATCTTTAATTTTTACCCAATTTCCTGTTTATGTTTCATTCAGTGTCTACTTATCAAAATCCCTCAGTTTACCTTTTAAGTCTTTCATCCGGTCACGCAGCTCGGCCGCCGCCTCGAAGTTCAAATCTGCGGCCGCTTTCTTCATCTGTTTCTCCACCTCCTTGATAAGCTTCTCCAATTCCTGTCTGTCCATAGACTCCGGGTCTTTCTCAAACTTCAATTGTTGCTTCTCGATAGTCTTCGAAATACTTATCAAGTCACGAACCGCTTTGCGGATTGTCTGCGGTGTAATACCATGCTCCTCATTATATCTCATCTGAATCTTACGCCTACGGTTCGTCTCTTCGATTGCCGAACGCATTGAATCCGTCATATTGTCCGCATACATAATGACGTGTCCTTCCGAATTACGCGCCGCACGTCCAATGGTCTGTATCAACGAAGTCTCGGAGCGCAGGAAGCCTTCCTTGTCGGCATCCAGAATCGCTACCAGAGAAATTTCCGGAATATCTAACCCTTCCCGCAACAAATTGATACCCACCAATACATCGAAGACATCCAGACGCATATCCCGGATAATCTGTGCACGCTCCAAGGTGTCAATGTCCGAATGCAGATACTTCACACGGATATCCACTTCTTTCATATAATCCGTCAAATCTTCCGCCATTCGTTTGGTAAGTGTTGTCACCAGAATCTTATGATGCTTCGCCACCTCTTTATTTACTTCGGCAATCAAATCATCAATCTGTCCCTCTACAGGGCGTACATCTACCTCCGGGTCTAACAGCCCTGTAGGTCTTATAATTTGTTCCGTACGGAATAGTTCATGCTCAGCCTCATAATTGGACGGCGTTGCAGAGACAAACAACATTTGGTCAATATGCTGCTCAAACTCCTGGAAATTAAGTGGTCTGTTATCTAATGCGGAAGGTAGTCTGAACCCATAATCGACCAACGTATTCTTCCGTGACCTGTCTCCCGCATACATACCACGTATCTGTGGAACCGTCATGTGGGATTCATCTATTATAATCAGAAAATCGTCATTAAAATAGTCAAGCAACGTAAATGGCGGTTCTCCCTCCGCCATACCATTCAAATGTCTGGAATAATTCTCTATCCCTGAACAGAAACCGGTCTCCCTAAGCATCTCAATATCGAAATTCGTCCTCTCGGAAATACGCTGCGCTTCCAGAAGCTTGTCCTCTCCCTTGAAATACTTCACGCGCCCTTCCAGTTCTCTCTCAATCTCTTTACATGCCGTCTGAATCTTCTCCTGCGCCACCACATAGTGGGATGCCGGATAAATCATCACGTGTTCTAAAGTCGCATGTATCTGCCCGGTGAGTGGCTCGGTCTGCGCAATTCGGTCAATCTCATCCCCAAAAAATTCGATACGGATAAGATAGTCTCCTCCCTGCGCGGGATAAATCTCCAACACATCCCCCCGCACACGAAAGCAACACCGCTGGAGGTCCATATCATTGCGGTCATACTGCATATCAATCAGTCCGCGGATGACCTCATCCCTATCCTTCTGCATACCAGGACGTAAAGACATGCTCATGCCCGCATACTCTTCCGGGCTTCCCAATCCATAGATGCAAGACACACTGGCTACGACTACCACATCCCTGCGCTCTGTCAATGATGCAGTGGCAGACAACCTCAGCTTATCAATCTCATCGTTAATGGAGGAGTCTTTTGCAATATAGGTATCTGTGGAAGGTACATATGCCTCCGGCTGATAATAATCGTAATAGGACACAAAATACTCTACCGCATTTTCAGGGAAAAATTCCTTAAACTCACCGTAGAGCTGTCCGGCGAGGGTCTTATTGTGGGCAATCACCAGAGTCGGCTTATTAAGCGCCTGAATGATATTGGCCATGGTAAAGGTCTTGCCTGAACCTGTTACACCTAGTAAAGTCTGGAATTGGTTGCCATTTTTGAAGCCTTCTACGAGGGCTTCGATAGCTGCGGGCTGGTCGCCGGTAGGCTGGTATTCACTGTGGAGTTTGAACGTCTTTTGTTCAGTTTGCACAAAGGTTACCTCCGAAATTTATATTAAAAAGTTCGCCTATTGGTACGAAATTCGTGCTCTTGGGTCATCTAAAAGTAGATTTGATTATATCATACTGAATCAGATTTGTACAGCAAATTTCAGAACATTTGTTCTGATTTCTTGGATTTTTTGTAAATGAATTTTTTATCTCCAAAATCTTTCAGTCCTATTTTCCTGGCAAATACATTTCGGCAGTTGTCCGCCGTAAATGGAACGCTCCATGACTTCTTTTTCTTTGGCATGACATGGGCTCATTTCAAAAAAGAAATAAAAGGCAGCTCTTATTGGATAGGAAAAAGGGCAGGAAAGCAGTAGCAGGGATATAATGGCTGCTGAATCCGGAGAATATTTGTCAGAGTTACTGCAACAGACTGGCTTTTCAGATAGCTCTAATATCTTCTTGCTGAATTGGAATTTTTATAGTATACTTTTTCATAATAATTTTCCTCTCTAGATATGATAATTTGTTCTCAGCGAATCCATTTTACCATATCTAGAAAAAAATTAAGTGAATTTGTGTGCAGAGTCTATTTTTCAATTGTTTGAGTTCGCTTCTTTAGTATGGCACACTTCCAATCATTATATATTGCATTTATTACTATAAATCTAATTACTTGACTTTTGATAAAACAATATCTCCTTATTACCCCTATAATGCGCAATAGAAAGCGTTGGATTCCAACATAGATATAGGTTTCCAACGTCTTAATATTTATTCAGATTCCAAATTATTAACCATTCTTGGAACTTTTTCTCGTATATTCTTTATAGTTCCTTTTAATTTTTGCACAGATTCATTTGCTATCAAATAATCCAAATCTCTTTTCGGTAGTTCAGCATCTGTTAATCGCTTTAATATTTTTAATTTTTCTAATATATTTTTCTTAACAGGTAACACTTGAATATTATCTGTTACAATAAATATATTCAGCATTTCATACAGATATAGAATTCTTTGTGCATCTAATGGATGATTCCGCATTCTAATTCTATCATCATCATAATAGTTCTGAGTCAATTTATTATTATAGCATTCCAATGAATTTTGCTTTTGCATTACTTCAAAAAGAAAATAAACTGCTAAAAACAATTTTTCTAATTCAATTATATAATCGTCTATCTCATTATGATATTCAATATATTTTATCATATAACTCATTGCAAGCATATCCGCTTCACATTCTTGAGCTTTCTTATCCTCATTATCACTAACCCTGCATCAACATGTCCGCAAAAAATATGCGCATACTCATGAAATACGATAAAAAAGAATCCATACTCTATCGTAGCATCGATATACTCTGCTATCTGTCTCTTGTCAGATATAAAACCCCAATTTAAATCCTCAAGATAAGATTTTTGTTCTTCAATAATCCCTTTATTAACAAAGATACAATATTCATCATCTATTATCGTCACTAATGCTTTTATAGTTTCACCATCCAACAACTGTAATTGGCAACCCGGAACTGATATATTTCTCTCTTCTCTAATTACAGCCCGCTCCCTAGCTATCATCTCCTGTGCCCGATTTATTAACTCACACCCTTTTTTAGTAACATATATTTTCTTATTTTCACCTTCCAGATATCTAATAATATTTTCCACTTATCATTCCTCATAACCAATTCAATTACGGAACATAATTACAAATTTCCGTCGCTATTATCTATATATAAATTACACTTATAATTGCTAATACCTATAAGACCACTCTTGAATAACAATTTTCCTATATGTCATATTTTATCCGCTTCTTCTAAATAACAACCATTTCCCCGTACAGATTTCTCTACCAAATTTATCTTATCCATAAATATCCTAAAAGTAATCTCTTTCTCAGTAAATCATTCTGAGGCTATAAGCTGCTCTACAAAGTTTTCTACTTTTGATATAAGATTATCGCGAAAGAATATCTATTTTCTTTGTTAATTCCGCTGCAAGCATATTACATCATTTCGCTTACCGTATCTTTTGCATAGTAGCCAAGCAGATATGATTATTTTACCGCACAGGAATGTGCGATACAAACAGCATTTTTCTGAATGGTATAATCAGACTACTCATATTTCTTCAAAAATTCGTCTGGAAGAATTGCGGGAACTCTTGATGAAGCAAAATCCTTTGTATTTCTCGTCACAATGTAATCTGCGGAAATTGCAAGAGCACATTCTTCTTGAAGACAACCTTCAAAATCGCTAAAATCTTCATTATCCAAAGCAGAAAGTATTTTAAAAGAATCAATCCCTTCCACCTTAACAATCTGGCAAATATCCTTTAACGCTTCTCGCCGTTCCTCTCTCGTCATAAATTTCCGCAAAATATAAAAAAGATTTGGAACAGAATGAGCTGCAATATATCCATGGATTCTTTTATCTGCACACATAATAAGAATATTATTCGCAATATCATAATAAGGGTCTCTGCCTAATAACAAGTCCGCCAAAATATTCGTATCAATCAAAACTCGCATATTTTTCCTCTCTGGCCTCCGCTAACTCAGCTTTGTAATCAATCTCTACATCCCTTTTCTTGCGAAACCGCTGCAAATCTTCCAGTGCTCTTTGTCCCAGCGTCATACCATCTTTTTTTGTATTTTCGGACAATTCCTCTACACTTTCAAGGAGCTGTACCACATAGAATAACTTTTCCTCTGGCATACGCCTGATTATATCAACCGCTCTTTCTTTCAGCATCGTCATAATATTCCTTCTTTCTTTTCGCATTTCTCTATTATTATATCAAACAACCGAATCATTCACACCACTATTTTTCCGTAGATTAATTTTGCTTAACAACACACTGTCTTTATTATTATCTCCACATGAATTCTGTTCACCATTATGCCTGTTACATACAGTCCATTTCAGCGTTAAGAGTCTGCTTGTATACTATATATTGTATCTCGCTAAGTATTTCGACACTATATTTAACACCAACAAAATATCTACATGTTAGGAGACGAAGTATTCAACTGCATTATTGGGAAAGAATTCTTTGAATTCTCCATAAAACTGGCCGGCAAGAGTTTTATTATGCGCAGTCACAAGCATCGATTTATTGAACGCCTGTATATATAATAACCCATATCATTTAAAGCTGAATTATCGTAACAAAACTAACGTGTACACAATAACATAGAAGCAATTCTGATTATAGCATACCCATAATTAATTGGCTAAATCATTGCCGAATACCTGAGATGGAACAAACCCAATAGTCTGTCCAGACTTCCTTTTACAATTTTCCCACCAATATGCCTGTAATCCATAAACCTGTATTCTCTACTACCTACTTAATAACCATCACCTCAGTTTCCTGTAAAGCACAAAGTACATTGTAATAAAACACGCCAGCCCACCGATAGCATTGGAGATAGGTTCCGCAAGAAACACTCCCTCCACGCCAAATCCTATACGCGGCAACAGTACTGTAAGGGGTGCAACAATTACCGCCTTGCGCAGCAGGGAGAAGAAAATTGCATGTCGAGAATAACCAAGTGAGGTAAAAGCCGACTGTCCCGTAAACTGAAACGCCATAAAGAAAAAACCAAAAAAATACAGGCGCAGCGCATCTATTCCGGCCTCAATCATAACTACGTCTTCCGTAAATACAGACAACAGCAAACGTGGGCTTATTATCACCAAAAACCACGCCAATACCGTATAGGCAATACCAAGACCGGCCGTAAATCGGATACCCTGTCGTACTTTCTCATATTCCTTGGCGCCATAATTATAACCAAGCACAGGTTGGGCGCCGTTGGTAATACCGCTGACTGGCAGGGAAAGAATCTCCCTGGCTGAGTTAATCACCGTCATAACACCCACGTAGACATCACCGCCATACACCTTCAATGATGCGTTGCATACTACTTGTACCAGGCAATTGGTTCCCTGCATAATAAAGCCTGACATTCCAAGAGCCATAATTTCTCCGGCCAGTTTTATATCTACCCGCAGGCTTGCTCTTTTAATAGGAAGAATCGCCCTCTTTCCGGTCAAAAATTTTAGCACCCATATACACGAAACTGCCTGGCTTAGCACCGTTGCGAGCGCCGCTCCTCCAACGCCCATATCCATCCGGAAAATAAACACAGGGTCCAATACCAGATTCAACAGCGCTCCCAAAAGTGTAGTCAACATACCTACCCGCGGAAATCCCTGCGCATTGATAAAGCCATTCAACCCTGTGGCAAGCATCGTAAAGGAAGTTCCTATCAAGTATATCCTCAGGTATGCATCGGCATACATATAGGAAGCGTCACTGGCTCCGAACAAATAGAGGATTGGTCTGCGCAACAGATAGCAAAATAAAAATAATACCACGGATGTGCCAAGCAATAGCGAAACCGTATTCCCCAATATTTTTTCTGCCCGTTCCTCCATACCTGCTCCCCTGGCGATAGAAAAGAGCGGCGTACCACCCGTACCGAAAAGAAAAGTAAACGCCGCTATCAGAGTGGTCAATGGAAATACAAGGCCGATACCTGTCAACGCCATACTGTCCGCCCCTGGCAAATGTCCGATATAGATACGGTCCACGACATTATATAGTAGCTGAACGAGTTGTGCCAGAATCAGCGGAATAGACTGGGCAATAATATTCTGCCACACTTTACCTTTAGAAAAATCAGTTGTATGCATAAGTATAATCATCTCCCCTATCTACTTTATAAGAAACAAGTCACATTGGCAAGATTCATATTACGAACCGGACTACACTCCATTTGTGGACTCGGATAAGCAGAAGCATTTCCTATATAACCAAAACAGAGCGTGCCGCAACCGACACGCTCCGCCTTATTTCATATTCTTTACTTTTTATAAATCAAACCTACACTGTACTCAAATCCCACTCTTCATAAATCTTCGGAACGTCGTTAATCAACCTCTGTGTGTAAGCTGCCTTGGGACGCAAAATCACATCCTCAGCCGAGCCATGTTCCACAAACTTGCCATGCTCCATAATATATACGGAGTCTGATACATAGTATGCAAGGCCGATATCATGTGTGATGAAAATAATCGTCATGTTAATCTCATCACGCAGCTTTAAAAGCATATCCAGAATAGTTGCTCTGGAACATGCGTCAATCATGGAGGTCGGCTCGTCGGCTAACAGAATCTTGGGTTTTAACAGAAAAATCCTTGCAATCATAAGCCTCTGCATCTGTCCACCGGAAAGCTCGAAAGGATACTTGTTGGTCAGCTCCTTAAACTCCAGGTTTACGAAACTGCAGGCTTCCCTCATCATCGCAAATTTTTCTTCGTAGGGAAGATTCTTTCCGCCTCTCATGTTGATACAGTCAAGAAGAACAGCATCAATTTTATTGAATGTATTATAGGAAGAAAAGGGGTCCTGGAAAATAGCCTGAATACCTTTCCAGTATTCCTTCTTCTTCTGCCCGTTGGAAATATCCCTGGGTTTACCCTGGAACATTACATCACCTTCCGTGACGCTGATTAAGCCGAGAAGCATCTTGGAAAGAGTGGTCTTGCCGCTACCGGATTCGCCTACGATAGAGACAATTTCTCCTTCGCGGAAATCAAAATCCACGTGGTCAACGGCTACTGTTTTCTTATCGCCCATACCGAATACTTTGGTTACGCCCTTGCCGCTTAAGCATTCCGCTCTCTTATCACTCATCCTCATACACCTCCCGAATCTTTCTTACAGACATCAGGCAGCGGTATTCACGGTCTGCGCCGCCCTCTTTACTGGGAACCTCCAATGTAGGAACCTCCATTGCCATACAGGTGGGTGTCGCGTATTTACATCTGTCCGCAAAACGACATCCCTTCGGCGGATGTTTTAAATTCGGAGGTGTTCCGGGTATGGCAATCAGTTTATTCTCACGCACACCTTCCTCGGGAACGATGATAGAACCCATCAAACCCTTTGTATAAGGATGCAGCGGGTCGAATACCATCTCCTTCGCCGTACCACGTTCTACAATCTGTCCTGCGTACATTACCATGATATCATCTGTCACGTTATAAAGAAGCGGCAGCTCATGGGTAATGAAAATCATGCTCTTGATAAAGCCTTTATCCATCAAATCACGCATCATTTTGATAACCATCTTCTGGCTTGTAACATCCAGAGCTGACGAGGGCTCATCGGCAATCAGAACCTTCGGGGAAAGAATCGTAGAAATCGCGATAACCGTACGTTGCTTCATACCACCAGACAACTCTACCGCATGTTTCTGTAATACTTCTTCCGGAAGACCCAGAATCGCAAATCTTTCTTTCGCCAAATCGTAAATATCTTTTTTAGTAGCCTTCGGGTCATGTACATGAATAACGTCTTCAATAAAGCGGATAATTTTCTGTGTAGGATTCAGCGCATTCATTGCCGCCTGCGGTATATAGGCAATCTCTGTACCCAAAATTTTCTTCCGCACATCATCCGGCTTCAAACCGGAAATGTTGTTCCCGTCTACAATGATATCACCGCTGATATAATGCAGAGGCGGGAAATAATAACCCATCAATGACAACGCCAGTGTAGACTTACCACAACCTGACTCACCTGCCACGCCCAACGATTTTCCCTCTTCGATTTTCAAGGAAACACCGTCTACGGCAAATACGTCCTCCCGCTGACGGGTAACGTATTTTGTTTTTAAATTTTTGACTTCAAGCATTACTTTTCCCATGATATCCCTCCTTAATCTCTCAGCTGCGGATTGAATACCTGGTCAAGCCCGGTGTTCATCAGGTTCAACGAGAATGCAATCAGAGCAATGGTAATAACAACCGGGAAATATGCCCACCAAGAACCGTTAAGCGGAGCCGCATATAATGTCGCCCAGTTCATCATCAGTCCCAACGTAGCAGCATTGGATGTAGACGGTCCAAGTCCCAACATCGAAAGCTGTGCTTCAGCAAGGATACCTGAAGATATTTGTAAAATAAATGCCATTACAACGTAGGAAGCAAGATAAGGCAGGATATCCGTAAGGACAATCCTCATCATACTGTGCCCGGAAAGCTTAGACAGATTCACGTGGTCACGGTTTCTCAAGGAAATAACCTGTGAACGCACGGAACGCGTCGTCCACGTCCAAGAGGTAATACCGATAATCATGCCTACCAGATTAACGCCTCTTGCATTCTGACCTACAGAGTAAGAAATCAATATCAAAAGAACGAAGGAAGGAATGACTGTAAACATATTTGTAATAAACATAATCAAGTCATCCACAACACCGCCCACATAACCAGATATTAACCCAAGGAACAACCCAATCAATGTGGCAATCACACCTGCAATAAGACCTACACGCAGGGAAGTTTTAGTTGCATGAACCAACTCTGTAAGCACATCACGACCGAAGTTATCCGTACCTAAAATAAAGGTTCTCCTGTTTGCAACATCCTTCGTATTAACAAATTCCTGAGAGCCAATCGATGCACTCTGTTCAAGTTCTCCTGTTTCAGAATTTTCTTGTGCAACAATTACATCATTATTCAAGAGAATACCATCAATATTTTTATTCAGACGAATATAATACTTCTTTTTGGAAGCGGTAAGCCCTTTCTGTTCCGCACTCTCGGAATAGTTCGCTTCCCACAGTCCAATCAGTCCTTCCGCATCCTCAACATCAATGTCAGCCTCCGCAACGCCGCCAAATTTAACAAGCCATTCCTTCATAGCTTCCTTGTCCTCGGCGCTAATCTTAGAGCCCAATGAAGCAGATTGCACATCTATATTTAGTGTATACTTAGTTCCTTCTACCGCATCCTTAACAGACACATATGTGCCTGGTTTGAAGAAGTTACCGTTACCTACCATCTCAAGCGGGTCTGTCGCCACGACTATTGGATAAATAATCGTCGTAAGGAGTAACGCCGCAAAAATTACGAAACCAATCACAAATTTGGGAGAATGGAACACCTGTTTTATTGTATTTTTCATAGTCCACCTCCTAATCCTGCTGCGCTGCCTTGACACGAGGGTCAATCACGCCATAAATAAGTTCCACAAACAGGTTTGCCAAGAGTACCATCACGGTAATCATCAGCGTACATGCCGAAATCAGAGGATAATCCTGTCCTCTTACTGCCGTCATCAGCGTAGAGCCGATTCCAGGATAACTGAAAATAATCTCCGCAACCAGAGCGCCACCCATCATGGTTCCGAGTGACATTGCCAAACCGGTAATCTGCGGAAGCATTGCATTTCTAAATACGTAGCCTACAATCTTTCTGTCCTTGATTCCAAGGAAGCGGCTGTATTTTACATAATCTGCATTCAACTCGTAGATTGCCATGGAACGCATACCAATCGCCTGACCGCCAATGGTAATCAATACAATTGACCAGAAAGGAAGTTGGTAGTGAGAAATCACTGACCGAACAAATTCCCAACTCATATTCGGAATGAGGTCGAAACCATAACCACCACTGGTAGGGAACCATTTCAGATTAATACCGAAAACCGTCAACAAGATAATCGCCATACCGAAAGCAGGAATGTTGCTGACAAACAAGAATACCGGAAGAATTACTTTATCAAAAGCCCCTTTAATATATGCTGCCACAGCACCCAAAAGGTTACCCAAAAGCCATCCTACCAGAATAGCAGGAAGCTGCAGTGCCAAGGTCCATCCGACGGAGGAAGATATAATATCCGCCACTGTTCTTGGATACTGGCCGAAAGAAACACCAAAGTCACCCCGGATAGCATTCTTCGCCCAGATTCCAAACTGTACAATCATCGGCTCATTCACACCGAATTTTTCTGCATAATCATTTAGTACTTTCTGAATCGCTGTAGCATCCGTCATGCCGGAAACAGTACCTGCCGCGATACTCGCCACAGGGTCGCCGGGCATCAGCCTAGGCAGTACGAAATTCAGCACAATCGCAAAAATTAACGTAATCAGATACCACATGATTTTCTGACCGTAATATTTCTTAAATCCTTTCAAATACTTCACCCCATTCCCCTTGCTCACACGAAACCGGGCGGAAAGCCTAAGCCCCGCCCGGCCCCATCAAGGATTTATTTTTTCATGCCGTTTACCGTGCCCCTATTCGTCTGTCGCTTCTCTGTCTGCGAATTTGGGCATCAGCACAAATTTGCAAATGAAAAATTTAATTTTTCATTTTATTCAACCAATGTCAGATTATAGAGAGCTGCAATTCCGTAACCATCTGTACAATCGGTAGGAGGAATGTTTGTGCCGTCATCTTTCATCGGATAACCAGTCCATACGGACTCATTTACAATGTAGAACAATTCCGGTCTGTACATAAGAGCGAAGGAAGGAACGTCTGTTAAATAAATCTCGTTCAGTCTTGTGTAGTATTCTTTCAGAGTAGCTTCGTCTGTCTCAAGCGGAATCTTTGCAAGGATTTCATCTGCTTCATCATTTCTGTACTGGCTCCAGTTACCGCTCCAGTTTACTTCCAGGTCAGCGTACTGGCTGCTTAAGAACTGCATGCAACGTCCCCAAGGGTTGCTGATAGAAGAACCAGAAGGAGAGTTCATACAAATTTCAAAGTTGCCTGTTGTAATGTCATCATAGAAAGTGTTGGTATCCGGGAAGAATGTCTGGATATCAATACCGATTTCTTTAGCGGAAGATGCAACAATTTCCAAAGATGCCATCCAGTCTGTCCATCCATCCGGGCACTCAGCCTTGAAGGAAAGCGGAGTTCCGTTGTATTCACGGATGCCGTCGCCATCGCTGTCCACGATACCTGCTTCGTCAAGCAGTGCTTTCGCACCTTCGATGTCTTTACCGACAAACTGTAAATCTTTTACTGCATCATGGTCATACAGAGCCTGCTCACCTGCTGTCGGGTTCATCGTAGAACGGGGAACCTGTGCAAAGGTAGGAGACTGGTTAGACATAGCAGATGCAATAATCTGGTCAAAATCGGTTGCCATAGCAATCGCTTTTCTTACTTCAACCTGGTCAAGACCGGGCTTCTCAACGTTCATCCAGCAAGAAGGCATGGTAGCGCACTCTCCATACGGAGGCTCGTCAATGTATGTAGTAATCGGAAGACCTTTCTCTTCCCACAGCTTCTGTACATCGGTCGTGAACTGCTGTGCTACGTCAACGTCGCCTGCTTCCATTGCAATCTGTCCTGCGTTGTTATCAGCGTAGATTACATGAGCGATATACTTCGGTGCAGGCAGCTTGCCCCACATGGAAGCAGCCTGGCCCCAGTAATTCTCGTCCCTGATAAATACAACCTTCTGGTCATCATCGAAGAAAGGCAGATAAGGGCCGGAAGCAACCAAATCATCCATCTTGTCAAGCTTCATAGCTTCCTTATCACCACCGGTTCTCTCTTCAACCTTCTCCAGGTAAGCTTTCTGCATAACGTACATCTGCTGCAGAAGCTGCTGAACTTTCAGAGGGTTCGTCGGATTGCCAGCGTCGTCCAGTTTACTCTTGATAGATACAGTGGTGTCATCCACTGCCGTGATGGACTCAACATAGTTCTGGAAGTCCATACCGAGAGAAGAATCATACTTCACGTTTGCATCCCATGTATAAGCAACATCGTTTGCTGTAAGGGGTGTGCCGTCGCTCCAGTGAGCATCAGGATTCAGCTTTACGGTCATACCGGTCATTGCATCGTCGTCCCATGTCCACTCTGAGCCAAGAAGCGGATAAAGTTTACCGTCTAGCATGTTGAACATAAACATTGTCTCGTAAATCAATGTACGGGAAGAGTCCTTCTGCTGAACGCACATCGGGTTGTTAGAGTTTGTGGAGAAAGGATTCCAGTCATTGATGGTTCCCCACTGCTGACCTGCAAAATACAGTGTCTCGTTTCTAGGTGTGCTGTTGGTATCACCTGCCGCCGCGGTGTCATCCGTAGCTTCTGCGTCGTCTGTTGCCGCCGCATCGTCCGTAGCTGCCGCATCGTCTGTAGCTGCCGCGTCGTCTGTTGTGGCCTGGGTATCACTTGGTTCTGTCGTCGCAGCCCCCCCCCCGCCACAGCCAGCAAGCAATGATGCCGTCATGGCTACAGTTGCAAATAATGCAACTAATTTCTTACTGCGTGTTTTCATAATTTATATCCTCCTATTTTTTTCTGAACAAAAATCCGCCTCCGTCATAATGCCACGAAGACGTTTTCGTTCTTGTTTTCTATCATAGCACATATGCACGAAAAAATCAAAAAAAAATTCAAACATTGTGAAAAATACACAAAACTAAATGTATCACTCTTTTTTGTTAAACACTAAAACGTTTAAATAATTTACACTTTTAGGACTTATTTTTTCTTGGGAACGCTTTCCGTCTTCCCTGATTATTCCCATACATCATTCCCGAGAGCCTCAATAAACCGTGAGAGCTCCAGCGCCATATTCATTGCCTCCTGTACCCTGATATTGCCCGGCGTCCCTCTGCCGTTTTCTTCATACAAAAAATGTACAATCTTAGGGTCATCCAACTCCGCAAAAGCTTTTCCGATGCTTCTGTCCCATCCTGCGTGGTGGTATCTGACCGTAGTTGCCAGCACAATCCACGCTCTTGGATACAACGTGCGCAAAGACAGAATCCATTCTTTATACCTTTGTTGCCACGCTTTCGCTTTCCCGCTCTGCCCATCCTGCATGATATCTTCGGGATATGCGTCATTCTGCCCGATGGCCGCTACCACCACATGAGGTGTGTAACGGTTAAAATCCCAATCCTTACGCTCTCCCTCTTCCTGGTAAAAACGGACTTTCCTGTAGCAACTTTCCATGCCTGCCCGACCGTCCATGAAATGTCCCGTGCCGTCTACCAGGGCAATTCCCCCTTGCGCCACAAGATGGACTCTGGCATGGAGCCTGCGTGCCGCTATCCAGGCATAAGAGAAATAAGCATTGGACAGTTCCCCCTCATGGAATGGGTCAGATTTCCCGCAGTATGCAAGCGCCTCTGAGGCTTCCCCCGCTGTTGCGCAGTCCCCGTAAAACTCTATCTTCTTCCTGGGAAGCGGACGGCACTTCTCCACCTTCGCGCCATATTCCAACAAGAAGCCTAAGAAAGCGTACTCATGGCAATTGTCCATCCTCTTAAAAAGCGTAACCATGTGTTCCGAACCTTTATCAAGATTCTCTACAAGCGTAAGCACAACAGGTTCCCCGTCCTGCTCCACCTCAATTTTACTCTGGGTATCATCCAAAAGAATCCCCAGAAAAGACCTGTTATAGTGCCTTTTATTGATTACCACCGCCTTTACGTAAGAGGAACCTGTAAAAGCCATTCTCACAAAACTTGCCGGCATGGTAAATACCGGTGCATCCGGGTTCTCGTCATCTATCCTGCCGCAGTACTGCAGCCCGTCATGCACAGGTTCCACCAGGCGCTCCTTTTCCTCGTCATATTCCTTCCACCGCTTCATTCCATGCCCTCCGTTTCTGTTATATGTATTCTCGGTGTTTCTTTGTACCTGATTATGTGAGATGATTTACCATCGAAAAACAACTCACTGCATATGAACCAAAATGTGCGTCAATACGGTTTCCTTATCGTTGCGCTGCAAAGTGACGTCAAAAACTGCACGCTCCCCAAGAGCTCCCCGCTCCACGCACGCTTCCGACTCATAAGGATATTCATACTGTTCGATAAACTCCCGGTACTTGTCCTTAAACGCCGTAAAATTCTTGCCTTCCGCATACACCAGTATATAGTTCCTGGGAAGTCCCCACGTATCGTAGGTGTATATTTTATCGATATGCTTAGACAAATTATCCTGATTCAGGCTGTCCAGGTTCAATGCCTCCACAATGGCGATGGGCATGCTTTTCCGGTTCTTTATCAGTAAATCAAGCTCTCCGGCCGCCTTGCCGCCACCGGAAATACCGTTTAATGTCTGGTCGCAAACAATATAGTTTTTATTGACAGACAGCAGATTCCTTAGATAGGTGTTTCTGTCATTCTCCTTTCCTTCCAGTATCTGCAATGTATCGCCCTGGAGCTTTACACAGCACTCCAACAGCTCTTCCTCAAACCGCACATAATCGTTCTTTGCATGAATCTCCGAGAGCATCCTGTAAATGACAGAAACATCCACATTTTCATTCTCACTGCAATAACGGACGATACTGTCTGTGTCGATTTCATTCTCCACCACCCCAAGAATCTGGCGAATCGGTATCCGCTTTCGGAATACAGGGGAAAAGTAACTGCTCTCCCTGGATGCAAGATGTATCAAGAGCATACTATATTCAATCCTATCCACCATACCGCCTTCCCGGTAAACGATGGTGTCTTTCGCATGCAAGTTTAATTCCCTGTTAATTGCCAACAGATTATCCCTGATTTCACTCATATACTCTTTTTCCGGGTAAAGGCTACTGTCCGTACTCTTCACAAAAATTTCCATCCTCTTCTCATGCATCCTGACCAGTGCGGAAATATGGTTTTCCCTGGCCTGCAAAATCATTCCCGTAAGCCAGATTTTGTCCTTATCAAAATCTTTCTGCATCCGAATCATGAGCTTATGCAGCACATTGTTAGGAAGGTAATCATACTCCATATAATATTCCAGACAGTCTCCCGCCATAAATACCCCGGCTTCCTCATGTTGGTTCTTGTCGCACATCATGGGAATAAACTCGTGCCTGTCATCCAAAGCATAGGAAATCTCAAAACGCTCCATCACACCCAGAATGTAAGGCACCTCCACCACATTGTACTTGATATTCTCCACAGATTTGGGAGGCTCCTCCAACAGACTTATAATACTCTCCTTGCTTATAATACCGTTTTTCGCATAGTTACTTCCATTAAATAAAATGATATAGATGGCGTTTGTAATCCATGTGGGTTTCAGAACCATATAGCCCCGCAGAAGCTGGTCCTTCTTATGGTAGTTAAAACTGACGCCCAAGTCATGGAACCAGTCCAGCAGCCAATCCTGTATCTGTTTGTCCTCCACCGAATTGGTACGGCAGATTTCCCGGTACTGGGGGTCCGTGATATAATTGCTGTCCATCTTTGTCAGAGTCGTCTTAATCCGATTCCATGATACCGGAAAATCCATGGCATAACTGTCAAATGTCCTGACCGTGGAAATAATCTCCTCCATCAGCCTACCGAAGCACTCACAGTCATCTTTCAGGGCAGACATTTTCATGATACGCACAATCTGCGGATAGTCATTCCGGAGAAGCCTCTCATTGATACTGGCTGTGGGGTTCTGGTCCATCTTATTGAGGACAATGATTACAGGACAGCCATTGGCAAAGCTTTTCACATTGTTCAACCAGTATTCCGCCCGCTCGTCCTGGGTATTATCCCTGGCATTGATGACCACCACATACAGCGTCCTCTCTGTCAGGAAAAACCTGTGCATGGAGTGCATTATCTCCTGCCCGCCGAAATCCCAAATCTGCAGGCGGATGTCCTCCCCATCAATGATACATTCTTTGGACTTAATGGCGATTCCGGGGGTAGCTTCCTCCGCGAACTCCGTCAGCACCGCATTGTCCGCCTTGATTCTTGCGATGATATGGCTTTTCCCGGCCTCCCCGTCTCCCAGAAATACCACCTTGGTCTCGTTTAGGTGGATTTTCTCTTCCTCATAATATGCGTTGATAAACTCTTTCTCGTGGGAAAAAAGGCTTATCGGCTGACACAATAACTTCGTTCCTTCCAAATTAAGTCCCCCTCCCCAAAAATCACCCTGAGAACCTATTTCCATCTTATCGCTAATAAATTCCTTGGGGATTCTCTCCAAAGTCAGTCCACTTAAATTACACTGCTTCAGCCGGTTCATGGGGGAAAGTGTCGGAAACTTGCGGACAGCCGTATTTTGTAGCGTTAACTCTGTTAAATTGCTCAAATTTCCAAAGCTTTCCGGCAATTCGGTTATCCCTGTGCCATCCAGGTACAGTTTCTCCAGATTTACCAAATCCCCAATCCTTTCCGGCAGCATAGTTATATCTTTATCTCTTCCCAGATATAATCCCCGAAGGTCAGTAAAGTCGCAAATCCAATCCGGCAGCCTCTCCAGGGACGTTTCCCACAAGGCCAAATGCTCTAATTTTACCAACCCTTTCATTTCCTCCGGTAAAACTCTGATACCTGTCCTACCCAAATAAAGATGTGTTAGCCACGTCATCTTCCCCACCACATGCGGCGCCTCGGCAATATCCAGTCCATTCAACCCCAAGTATCGCAGGTTCCCTAATTTTAACAACTCCTCTGGCAGTTCGGTTATCTGTGTATCCATCACGGAAAGGACCTTCAATGATTGTAGCTCATAGACACTCTCCGGCAACCTGAAAATATTCGATTCATTCAGACTCAAAGTTTCCAGGCCAGATAAACCAGACAAGCGATGAAAATCCAACGTATCCAGGTTACATCTAAATAATTCCAGATAGATAAGCTCCTTTAAGTCAAAAATGATTTCAGGCACATCCGTACACTCATGAACATATAAATATTTGATATTGCAATAGCTTCTGACAAAGCTTTCCCAATCCCAATCGTCCTCATTCTCTACCGCAAATATGCAAACCTGCCCGTCGCATAGATAGATAACTCCGTCTTCCAAATAACCGCTATTGATGCGAATATCCGCAAATATACATTTTTCCTTATCTACCTGTATCTCCCTATTCATTCCTTCTCTTATGGGTGTCTTCGCATCGCCATTTTCCCATAACATTTCATCCGTCCAATCATCATCGCCTGGTTCATACACTGTCTGCTGCCATTCATTAATAATGTCAAATTCTATCGGTGTCTTCAACTCCTGCTCTATAAATTCTTCAAAAGTCATTCTGTCCCTCCCTTTTCCTACAAAGATGCTTTATAAAAGCTATCCCTTAAACTTGTCGCAAACTCGAAAGTATCCAAGAACTTTCCTATAAGGTAAAAAAGGCGGAAACAAGGCATGCGCCCTATTTCCGCCGTACTGTATCTGGTAACTCCATCTTCATCTTGTCATGCACGCTGATGTCCGTTCCAATCTGGACTTCTATCACCTGCAGCCTCGTGTCAGCCAGTATTGTATGCGGGACGCCTGCGGGCATCTGCACCACATCCCCGGCTGATACCTGGCATTCTATACCATCCACAACCGTCCTGCCGTGCCCATTTACCACCGTCCATATCTCATCCCTGTGCGCATGGCTGTGGTAGTTCATGCCATGCCCCGGATTCAGGGTTACCTTGATGGTCATACTGTCCTCTTCGATATCAATCACCTGGAAGCTGCCCCAAGACTTCTCCGCAAACATAATCTGCTGGTCAATCTCATCCACATAAGGCTTAATATAACTGGACTGGTTCTTATCAGATACCAATATTCCCTCAGGGCTTGCCGAAACCACCACATCTTTGAGCCCCATACACAGAACCGGAACATTCAGCTCATTCACCACATGCACGTTATCGCACTGTTCATTCATAATTGCCTTGCCGATGCTGTTGCTCTCCATTGCCTCGGTGAGCGTATTCCATGTACCCATATCTTTCCACATGCCCGCAAAACGCATCACCTCGATATTCTGTTCATGCTCCACCACGGCATAGTCAAAACTAATCTTCGTCAATGTGTCATACTTGCCGTACAAGTCCTCATATCCAATAAAATCAATCAAATCATGAGCACGCCGCAATACATATCCCAGACGGAAAGCAAACACACCCCCATTCCAGAGTGCACCTTCTGCAATATATTCCCGGGCTATCTCTTCCGTAGGTTTCTCCTTGAACACAGACACTTTGCTGATTTCTTCATTGCACACAGGAATGATATAACCGTATTTCGCACTGGGATAGGTAGGTTCAATTCCCATAAGCACAAGGTTCGCCTCACTGGCGCCTGCACGGCTTCCCAATCTCTGCAGCGCTTCAAAATAATCTTCTTCCACATAAGGGTCTACCGGACAGACGATTACCGCTTCTTCCTCCGCCACCCCCTGCACGTCATGCAGATATGCCGCTGCCAACGCAATTGCCGGAAAGGTATCCCTGCGGCACGGTTCCACGCTGACGCCTACATTTTCCCCCAATTGGTTGTGTATGGCTGATACCTGGGACTTGGACGTGGCAATCGTAACCACTGCCTCACCGTCCACAGACTTAATCTGACGATAGACGCGCTGTACCATAGACTCGTACCCGTCATCCTCCGTCTTAAATATTTTAATAAATTGCTTGGAACGGCTGTCGTTGGAAAGCGGCCACAGCCGCTTTCCCGAACCGCCTGATAACAATACAATGTTCATGCTAATCCCCCATTCTTGCTCAACCTGCGAATTTGGGCGCAAGCACAAATTTGCGTGTGAAAAATCTTCCGCATATGGATTTTTCGCACTTTTATCTGAGCATCTTCTCCATCTCCTGTTTCGCCCGCTCTAACTGGTTATCCACACCTTCTTCATAGTATGATTCCCCGTCAAATTCACAGACAATATCAGGTTCAATCCCAATCCCATGGATATTGTTGCCCTTGGGCGTATAGTAAGAGCTGATTGTCAGTTTCAACGCCGTGCCGTCGGTAAGCGGCAATATTCTCTGCACAATACCCTTTCCGTAGGTTGTAGTACCAATTAAGACGCCTTTGTCATAATCCTTCACCGCCCCTGCAAGAATCTCAGACGCACTGGCCGAATTACCGTTAATCAACACGACAAGCGGTATATCCAGCTCGTGTTTGCCGTCACACGTATATTCGTCCCGCTCTCCGTATTTATCTTCCGTATACACAATCAGACCCTTGGGCAGAATCGACCTGGCGATATCCACCACCACCGACAGGCTTCCACCCGGATTGCTGCGTAAATCAAGAATCAACCCCTTCGCCTTAGAGCCCTTGATAACTGCTAACGCTTCCGTAAACTGGTCTGTGGTTACCTCATCAAATTCCGTAATCTGGATATAGCCCACGCCGTTGTCATACATCTCATAGTTGACGGTAGGCGACTCTATTTTACGTCTTTCCACATCAAATTCCAAATAGTCCGGCTCACCTTCCCGGTATATCGTCAAGTGGACAGTCGTACCTGCCTCACCTTTCACCCTGGCAACCACTTCCGACAATTCCAGACCCTGTACCAACTCTCCGTCCACCATATAGATAATATCGTTTTCCCGAAGCCCTGCTTCTTCCGCAGGCGTGTTGGCAATTACCCCGTTAATCCTGGCAAGCCCCGTGGCAAGGTCCAGTTGCAGGTATGCGCCAATCCCGTAATAAATCCCCTCGCTCTGGTCCATCAACTCCTGCCACTCTTGCGCGGTATAATACACAGAATAAGGGTCCCCCAAAGAATTTACCAGCCCCGCATACATCCCTTCAGTCATCAACTCCACGTCGATGTCTTCATCTTTATAATAATACTCACCGATTAACTGCTCCAGGGCTTCCACTTTCTCCACAGTGCTGTCGGTGATAACGTCCGCCGATGCCCCACCGGCACTTGCCGTCCTGGCAGACTGGTCATTTGCCAAATGGTACAGCCTTGTCCCTACATAGGTACAGCTCCCCACCAACGTCATGATGATTACGCCCACAAGCATCCCCAGGAAGAATACGCCGCTTCCTTTATTGCCCTGCCCACCGCCGGAAGGATAGGGATACTGCGGCGGCTGTGGGGACGGCTGCCTATAATATACATTGTTCATCCCTTGATTCGGATTCCTCTGGCTGTAATCGTTGTTGTAGTAATTATTGTCTCCGTTCTGATTCAAAATGACCATCTCCATCCATCATTTTTTCGTGTCTGTCTTTCATATTGCCTCATAGTGCTGCACTGCCTTATTTCAAGTAGTTCCACGGACTGACATAGCTGCCGTTTAAACGTACGCTGAAATGCAGGTGATTGCCGGTAGACCTTCCCGTACTGCCCACCGCCGCAATTTTCTGCCCTTTAGACACGGTCTGCCCTTTAGAGACATACAACGCCGAGCAGTGCATGTAGATTGTGTATAGCCCGCTGCCGTGGTCAATCATGATATAGTTGCCCATGGAGCCATTGTATGCAGCTGCCACCACATCCCCGTCGTATGCGGCAAGAATGGGGCTTCCGCCGGGCGCTGCCATATCAAGCCCGTTGTGGAATTGCTGCGTGCCCAGAATCGGGTGGATGCGGTTTCCGTACTCGTCAGATATTCTCTTATAACTGGGACATGGCCAGGCAAACACGCCGCCATTGTAGACCCTTGCCTGCTCCGCCTCGAGTCTTGCCTTCTCCTCCGCCACCGCTTTCTCAAGCGCGGCAATCTCTGCGTTCTCCTGGGCAATCATCGCTTCATACTCTTTGATTGCCGCCTCTTTCGTAGAGATATCGGAAGACACAGATACAATCTGTTCCTCTTTCTGGCTGATAAGCGCGCTGACATTGGCCTCTTCCGCCTCCACGGCGACTTTGGCCTCGTCGAGCACTTCTTTCTCGGCTTCCAGTTTCTCTTTACATAGCTGCACCATCTCTTTCGTCTCCACATATTCATCTAGTTTATTCTTATCATACTGGGACAATGCCTCTATGTAATCCGCTTTATTTGCCATATCCGAGAACCCGTCGGATGAAAAAAGCAACTCCAGATAAAAAGTATCCCCTTTTTCATACATGAACTTAATGCGCTGCTTCATAGACTCATACTGCTCTTCCTGTTGCTTCACCGCCTCGTTCAGTTCTTCCGTCGTCTCTACAATCTGTTCTTCTTTCTCGGTAATCAATGTATTATATTGCTCTATTTTTGCCTGTATGCCGCTCAACTCATTATCAAGCTGTACCACATACGCCGCCAAGTCGTTTTTTGACTGTTCCAACTCCTTCTTCAATGCTTCCACATCTGTCAAATTGGACTTTAAGCTGGATACCTCTTTCTTCGCCGCCGCAATTTCCTCTTCTTTTTTCCGGATGCTCTCATTTGTGACAGCGTACGCCGGTTCTGCATATGTGAACATAATAACCGCACTGAGCAGTAAACATACCGATTTCTTCCAATGCTTCATATACATCCTTTACTACACTCTCAAGTGTTTTCTGACTGTAACGATACTTCCCAGGAATCCGATTCCCACGCCGATTCCCAAAGATACAGGTGTCAATATATGGAATACTTCTTCCACCGTTAAAAAATTGAGGAGGGAAGAGAGCATGGAAAATCTGGCTGTCACATACTCCATCACCATGTTGTAAACCCCATATATGATTCCAAGAGGAATCGCGGCGCCAATCAAGCCAATCATCATGCCTTCAATCACGAAAGGGGACCTGACAAAAAAATCCGTCGCCCCGATATATTTCATAATATTAATCTCTTCTTTGCGGACGGAAATACCAATCATGACTGTATTGCTAATCAGGAATACCGACACGGCAAACAGAATTGCGATGATACCCACCGACACATAGGCAATCAGGGCATTCACACCTGTCAGTGTAGTGGCAACTATCTCGGAGCGGTTGACCATCCTGACGCCCTCAACGGATTCCAGGTAAGTGACCAAAGCCGACTGCATGGATACGTCATTCAGATAGACTTCATAGTTTGCCGAATTTTGAAGGGGATTCTCCGTAAAACCATCCGCATAGTCACCCAGGTAATCCGATTTAAAAGATTGCCATGCCTCCTCCGCTGATACGAAATGCACATCGGACACTTCCGTACGCCTCAGAATCATATCGCCAATCTCCTGTATCCTGGTGTCTTCCAGCCCTTCATCGAAGAACACATACACAGCGACGCCTTCTTGGGCGCGGTGCACAATGTGCTGGAAGTTGGTGACAATCGCATAAAATAACCCAAACAGAAACAGACAGGAGCTAATTGTTGCGATGGATGCTAACGTAAACCATTTATTTCTGAAAAGATTGCGCACACCTTGCCTGAGCGTATAGAAAAAGCTGTTAATCCTCATCGATGTACCCTCCCTTTTCCTCATCGCTTATGATAACGCCCTTTTTCAAGGTAATCACGCGTTTCTGCATCGTATTTACAACCTCTCTGTTGTGGGTTACAACGATAACCGTGGTGCCGCTCTCATTAATCTGCTCTAACAGTTTCATAATTTCCCATGAATTCTTCGGGTCCAAATTTCCCGTAGGCTCATCCGCCAACAGAACAGTAGGCTTATTCACCAACGCCCGGGCTAACGCTACTCTTTGCTGCTCGCCACCGGACAACTGCCTTGGTTTCGCTTTATATTTGCCTGCAAGCCCTACAATTGCCAGAATACTCGGCACATTCTTCTTAATCTCTTTATTGGACTTTTGTATAATCCTCTGTGCAAAAGCTACATTTTCGTATACATTCCGGTCCTTAAGCAGTCTGAAATCCTGGAATACAACACCCAGATTTCTTCTGAATTTGGGAATCTTCCTGTGCCTGATTTTCGTAAGGTCATATCCCATCACATTGATATACCCACTGGAAATCGTCAACTCCCTAAGAAGCAGCTTAATCAGGGTGGACTTGCCCGAACCGCTGTCCCCAACAATAAACACAAACTCTCCTCTGTTGATATGGAGATTCACATCCTTAAGCGCCGGGGCGCCGGTAGAATACGCCTTACTTACATTCGTCAGCGTAATAATCTCCTTCTCCGGCACCGCGCTTCTTCTCTTTCTTCTCTCTGCCACTTGTTCACCACCTATAATCCCTTAGTATTCAAAACTTTCCATATACTTCATGTACTTCACGACCATAAGTGCAATCTTAAAGGTGATTGCATCCTCAAACACACGCAGGTCTAACCCCGTGCTCTTCTGCAGCTTATCCAGACGATACACCAACGTATTCCTGTGGATGAAAAGCTGCCTGGAAGTTTCCGACACATTCAACGAATTTTCAAAAAATTTATTGATTGTCGTCAATGTCTCTTCGTCAAAATCGTCCGGACTTTTCCCGTCAAATATTTCCTTAATAAACATCTTGCATAGCGGAATCGGAAGTTGGTAAATCAGCCGCCCGATGCCCAGTTCGCTGTAAGCAATCACATCTCTCTCGCTAAAGAAAATCTTGCCCACGTCCAAAGCCATCTTCGCCTCTTTATAGGAACGGCTTACCTCCTTAATCTCGTTTACAATGGTGCCGTATGCAATCCTGACATTCTGGAAATTTTCCTTCTGCAAAAACGAAGCAATATTGTCCGCCGTACGGTCAATCTCCTTTGTGCTGTCGCCCTCGGATAAATCCTTGACGACAATCACATTGTTCTCATCCACGGCAGTTATAAAATCTTTACTGTTTGTGCCGAAGTATGTACGCATCGTCTCGAGGACATTGCTGTCCTTGGCATTGTCCGTCTCGATAATCAGCACCACGCGTTTTACGTCTGTCTGGATATGCAGTTTCTTGGCACGGCTGTAAATATCCACCAAAAGCAGGTTGTCAAGCAGTAGGTTCTTGATAAAATTATCCTTGTCAAACCGCTCCTTGTACGCCACTAACAGGTTCTGAATCTGGAAAGCAACCATTTTGCCCACCATATATACATCCTCGCCTACACCTCCGGCAATCAGTACATACTCAAGTTGCTGCTCATCAAATATCTTAAAATACTGATATCCCTGTATCTCCTGCGAGTCTGCCGGAGACTTCGCAAACTCTGCCGCAGGCTTGCCGCACCGTTCCATCTCATCCACCGTCGTCGCCACAGGCTTGCCGTCAATATCCATGACGCAAAGCTCCACTCTTGCAATTGATTTTAACCCCTCAATCGTATTCTGTAAAATCTGATTAGAAATCATATCCCCCACCTCTTGTCATCTTTTTAGCAAATTACACAAAGTAATCAACCGCCAAATTCTTCGAAATACAGCATCTAGTATCCATCTTAATCTATTTTTACATAAAAATCTAGTTCTAATCATGTCTTTTTTGTGTATTTTTTAACCGAAACCTGAAATTCCTTTATTTTATTTTTATAGACATTTTATACAAATATTGTTTAACTACCGTTCAGGTTCTCAAAAAGCCCTCGCTATCCATACAATGATATGCTATAATTAAACATTAACAAGAGGTTAAGGGATAAAATACCTCGTTAAAGGAGGGGATTTATATGGACATCGCAGGATTGTCAATGGCAATGTCAGCAGTCAATACGCAGAACGCGTTCAGTGTGGCTATGCTGAGCAATTCACTTGACATGGCTTCCTCCACAGGAGACCAGATTGTGGGCATGATGGACGCGGCATCCATGGAATTATCCGTGAATCCGCATATCGGCGGCAACATTGATATCTCGGTTTAACCCAAAAATTTCTCAGTCCCGTTGGGGGTTGAGAAATTTTTATTTTCACGCTATATCAGCGAACGGATTGCCCGTTCCGTAATCTCAATCTTGCCAGTCTTAAGAAGATGCCCTACCGCACGTTTAAATTCATTCTTGCTCATCTGCATCTCCCGCTTGATGACCTCCGGAGACGCTTTATCCGTAAAGGGGAGTGCTCCGTCGAAACTCTTAATGGCCTCCATCACTCTCTCGGCGTCTTTCTCAATCTGAAGATACGCCTTCTCGCGGATACTTAAATCCAGTTTACCGTCTCCTTTTACTTCTGTGACACGGGCGTTTATCATGTCTCCGACCCGCACGGTACCATATAATTCCTTTTTCGGAATCAATCCGGAATATTTGTCATCCACCGCCACAAACGCCCCGAAGTTGTCGCTTATCTCATACACCATGCCGCTGACCCTGTCATCTTTCTTATACGGGCTATCCATAGAAAGATAAGGATACACATTCATTGTCGCGCATAGCCTGTCGCTCTTATCAATATAGAGCGCTGCCAGACACTCTTCTCCTTCAGACAGCTTCTTTGTCTGCTCCTTATATGGTAAAAGCAAATCTTTCTCCAGCCCCCAGTCCAAAAAGGCGCCAATTTTGCCTACCTGTGCCACCCTTACTCTTCCCACACTATGAAGGGTCAGTTTCGGCATACGGACCGTGGCAATCAGACGGTCCTTGGAATCACGATAGACAAACACCTCCACCTCGTCACCAATCCCTGCCTGCTCCGGCACCTGTTTTCTTGGCAACAGCACCTTGTCCCTTTCATCCCCGCCGTCACTTAAATATACACCAAACTCCACTATTTTTACAATATGCAAAGTCTGGATTTCTCCCAGTCGAATCATACGTTCCTCCGTTTCATCCTAATGCGTCAAAATCTCTTCCCGCGTCCTTTCATGCGTATCCCGTCCAAAAACGGTTAGCTGTTACGGGCTTTAAATTCCGCGATACAGTATGGCTTACCGTCTTCTTTGTTTAACGAAACCGTATACAGTGTTCCGGTCTCACCTACTGCCACCACAGGAAAAACCATATCCTCCAGTACCGCCTGACTCTTATATTCCACACGAAGTTGTCCTACGCAAAAATCCTTCGGTACATATTCCATCGCCATGCGCACATACTGCCCATTGTTCACGTGCTTATTGGTATCCAGGTGATGCGCCTTCACCTCAAAAGGCTCCATAGCCTGTCCTTCCGGAGGCACGCCTATCTTTCTGGGGGCGTATTCCATAGGATATTTCTCCTCCAAAACATACCCTGACAACATCCGTTCATTGGGCTTGGCCGGCATCATCTTCCTGGTATCCATAAGACTCCAGACAGAATTGGCATAGGCAAGCACCTCCCCTTCCTGTGTCTTCATCTCAAAATTACGGCTTCCGATAAAACCCTTGAAATCATAGGGCGCCGTACCAACGGTAATTCTTTCACACAAGTGCGGATACCTGTTGACGCATATCTGCCATGCTGACAACATCCAGACTTGATGCAATTCATTAAAATAGTCCACACCCAACCCAATATCTTCCGAATGGAATGTGGAACAATCCTGGAAGTAATCCAGAAGCGACTCCAACGTCATATTCCCATCCACACCCACTTCGCTGTAGCGGACTCTGCTGTCAAATGTATACACCGGTCTCCCCTTCTTTCTCAATGAATATGCCCTATTTTATCGCATAAGAAATTCCCCTATTTATCCAAGTCCTTGATTTGCGTAGGAATACTTACCCTCAGTGAACTTGTTCACTTTTTTATTGTATAGGAAATTCCTCCGCTTATCCGAGTTTGCCGGAGGCAAAGCTCGCAAACAAGCAAAGCTCGCAAACGAGCGAAGCTCGTTTTTTTATACACAAAAAATCCCAGTAACATTCTACTGGGATATCTCTGAACTGGGCTACAAGGATTCGAACCTTGAAATGACGGAGTCAGAGTCCGTTGCCTTACCGTTTGGCGATAGCCCATCAACAATTTAGAATTATATAGTATCTTATTTCATTTTGCAAGCCTTTTTTATTATTTTTTTTAATTTTTTTATCTTGCCATAGGTTACCTCTAGTTTGCAAGGGCATATGCGCCCCAAGTGGCGAAGTATTTGACTCTCCCGGCATTCGCCAAGATGCTTAACCCAACCAAAGGTTGAGTCAAGCACCGCACTTGGCTCATTGCCCGCAGAAACAAACATATGCCGGGGCTGACCACTATACTGACAGTATCCGTCCTGCCCTTAAATTTCAAACATCAGTTCTCCGTATGTAGGAATAGGCCACATTTTCTTGTCAACAATCATCTCCAACCTGTCTGCCGGAGCACGCAGCTCATCCATAGCATTTTTAACCGTGTCTTTATAAAAGAATGCCTGTGCCTTTATATCTTCCATGGCGGAAGCTTCTTTCTCTGCCTTCTCCAATTTTGCTAACGCCGACTGCATGGCTGCAAGATTTTTGCTGACTTCTTTTAACAGCTCCAATTGAACTGCCGCATCCGCACCTGCCGCTTTCACAGCGTTAACGGTATCCGCAAGAAATTTGGAATATTTGATAACCGCAGGGATAATCTGCTTTCCTGCCATATCAATCATGGCAAGCGCTTCGATATTGATGGTTTTCGCATAAGTCTCGTAAATGATTTCCTCCCGGGACTCCAACTCCACCTTCGTAAAAATATGGAATTTCTCAAACAATTTTACCGCCTTATCCGTAGTAAGAGTGCCTGCTGCCTCAATCATGGATTTAATGTTCGGCAGTCCCCTTCTCTTGGCCTCCGCAACCCACTCTTCCGCATAGCCGTTGCCGTTGAAAATGATTCTCTGATGGGCAGTCATATACTCCTTGATAAGGTCATGAATGGCAAGTTCCAGGTTGTCGGCTTTCTCCAGTCTGTCGGCCGCCTCGCAGAATGCTTCCGCCACAATTGCATTCAGCGTGGTGTTCGGGCTTGCAATGGAATCTGCGGAACCGACCATACGAAACTCAAATTTATTTCCTGTGAAAGCAAAGGGTGAAGTCCTGTTCCTGTCCGTAGCATCCTTCTGGAAATCAGGAAGCGTTTTAACCCCTGTCAGAAGTTTACCGCCTTCTTTCACGCTGGTGGCCTCTCCTGTCTCAATCAACTGGTTTACCACATCTTCCAACTGTTCACCCAGGAAAATAGAAATAATGGCCGGGGGAGCCTCGTTCGCCCCAAGTCTATGGTCGTTGCCCACATCCGACGCCGACTGACGCAGTAAATCCGCATGAATGTCTACCGCCTTCATAATGCAAGCGAGCACCAGAAGAAACTGTATATTTTCATTGGGGGTATCACCCGGGTCAAGCATGTTCACCCCATTGTCTGTCGTAATGGACCAGTTGTCATGCTTACCGGAACCGTTCACACCTGCATAAGGTTTCTCATGCAGCAGGCATCTCATTCCATGACGGATTGCAACCCGCTTCATCGTCTCCATCACCAACTGGTTATGGTCTACCGCTATATTCGCCGTCTCATAAATCGGCGCCAGCTCATGCTGTGCGGGAGCCACTTCGTTATGCTGTGTCTTGGCCGTCACACCCAGTTTCCACAACTCCTCATTCAAGTCTTTCATGTACGCGCCCACACGTTCCCTGATGACGCCGAAATAATGGTCTTCCATTTCCTGGCCTTTCGGCGCCGGAGCCCCAAATAATGTGCGCCCTGCAAACATCAAGTCCGTCCTCTGCATATACAAGTCTTTGTCCACCAAGAAATATTCCTGTTCCGGCCCTACGGACGCAGTCACCTTAGTCGCTTCCGTATTCCCAAACAGACGCACAATGCGTAGCGCCTGTTCGCTTAACGCTTCCATGGAACGAAGAAGCGGCGTCTTCTTATCCAGCGCTTCCCCCGTATAGGAACAGAATGCCGTCGGAATACACAGAATCTTACCGCACCCAGATTCTTTTAAGAAAGCAGGGGAAGTAATATCCCACGCCGTATAACCTCTTGCCTCGAATGTGGCGCGCAACCCTCCTGACGGGAAAGAAGAAGCATCCGGTTCTCCCTTTATCAACTCTTTGCCGGAAAACTCTGTTAGCATCTTGCCCGACTCGTCAGGATGTGACACGAAAGCATCATGTTTTTCTGCGGTAATGCCTGTCAGCGGCTGGAACCAGTGTGTATAGTGTGTAGCGCCGTTTTGTACGGCCCAGTCTTTCATAGCCTTAGCGACAATATTCGCAGTACCCATGGACAGCTCGCCGCCTTTGTCCATCACATTAAGCACTTCTTTGTACGCATTTCTCGGCAGCTTCTCCTGCATCTTTCCAAGGGTAAATAAGTTTTTCGCAAAAATCTGTTCCACATTAAATGCTTCGTTCATAATTCTCCTCCATTTCCTATGCGGGCCTACGCATAAAAAAATGTTCCAAAAATAAACCTTTTGGAACATCCTCGTTCAAGATACCATTATATTGGGCTTTCTTACAACCCTTTTTATAAAATACCTTACTTTACCGAAAAATGCAAGCACATTTTTGTATTTTTCGTATCCCCTTTTTCTTGAACAGCCTCGACACAGCCGCTACGCCGCTTATCTGCTGCCCTCGACCCGCAAAATATCATAGATATCCGGCGTCCTGCTCAGTTTCACGTCTATTATCTGCCTGGAATGTGGGCAGGATTCTATACTCCGCCCCTGTTCGTCGTACATGGCTAACACTTCCACCGTCACGTTTGTGCCGTCAGGCTTCATAATCTCAATGGCGTCCCCTACGCTGAATTTATTGCGTTGTTCAATCCGGACGCAGTCTTCTCCTGCCACTCGTGTCAGGCTCCCCACAATGCCCAGATAAATATACTCGCTCACATAAGTGTTATTGTCATAAATCTGCGTACTCTCATCAGGCTTTCCGAAATAAAATCCGGTGGTAAACTGTCTGTATGTGCATTTGGAAATCTCCGCCAAATACCAATCCATATTGGCGCGGTATTTTTCTTCCGACTCTAAGAAATCGTCGATTGCCTTACGGTATGTGCGCGCCACCGTAGCCACATAGAGCGCCGTCTTCATCCTGCCTTCAATCTTAAAACTGTCTATCCCTGCATTTACCATCTCCGGAATATGTCCTATCATGCACAAATCTTTAGAATTAAAAATATAAGTTCCCCGCTCATTTTCATAGACGGGAAAATACTCTCCCGGACGTTTTTCTTCCACCACCGCATATTTCCAACGGCAAGGATGGGTGCAGGCCCCTTGGTTGGCATCTCTGCCCGTAAAATAACTGCTCAGTAAACACCTGCCGGAATAAGAAATACACATCGCCCCGTGGATAAAGCTTTCAATCTCCAATCCGTCGGGAATATGGGCCCTTATCTCCTTAATTTCTTTCAAGGACAACTCCCTGGCTGAGACTACCCGCTTTGCGCCCTGCTGTTGCCAAAACTGATATGTCATATAATTCGTATTGTTGGCCTGAGTAGACACATGTATATCAATCTCCGGACAGATTTTTCTGGCAAGCATAAACATACCTGGGTCCGCTATAATCAGCGCATCCGGTTTCAGCGCTTTCAGCTCTTGGAAATAGCTGCAAGCCCCCTCCAAATCATCATTATGAGCCAGGATATTCGCCGTCACATGCACACGCACACCGTACTTGTGGGCAAATGCAATTCCCTCCTTCATATCCGCCGCAGTAAAGTTTTTCGCTTTTGCCCGCAGCCCGAACGCTTCACCACCGATATATACCGCATCTGCCCCAAATATAACGGCTGTTTTTAATACTTCCAGACTGCTAGCCGGAATTAATAATTCTGGTTTTTTCATATCTTTATTCTGCCTCCCGCGCCGCCTCACGCTTTACGCTGACTGTCACGCCGTCCCCCACCGGTAGAATTACGGTTTCCAAACCGGGATGATGTTTTAATTCATACAAATACTCTCTCATGCGGCTGTGAATGGTACGATTTCTTCTGGTCACCGCAAACCGGGACTCTATAATATCCCCATCCTGCAATACATTGTCCGAAAGTAGGATTCCGCCCACAGGCAATAGCCGCATAATATCGGGAAGAAAATGGATATACTGTCCTTTCGCGGCATCCATAAAAATCATGTCGTATGTGCCTTCCAATTCTTTTAAAATATCCGTGGCATCGCCTTCTAAGAGAGTAATACACGCTTCCTTGCCCGCTCTCTTAAAATTCTCCCTGGCTATAGGTATTCTTTTCTCATATTTCTCAATCGTTGTAATCTGACAGTCCTTCGGTGCATATTCACTCATAAGCAGCGCAGAAAAACCAATGGCGCAGCCAACTTCCAGGATGGAAGCCGGCTTGTGCAGCGCAAGCAGCAGTTTGATTAAGCTCTGCACCTGCGTGCGGATAATCGGCACATTGGTTCTGATTGCTTCTTCTTCTATTCTGTTTAAAAAAGGAGTGTTGCCAGTATCCAGGGAATCAATAAACGCGCTCATGCGCTCATCTGCTATCATTGCGGTTCTATCCTCCCCTATTCTTCTTCCTCTTCCTCCGACTCAGCTTGCTCAGCCATAACTGCCAACATTTCCTGGGCAGTCATAGAAGTACTCAAGTCATATATTCCCGGTTGGATTTTGCCATGGTTCTCCGACAGAAGCTCCTGTATCATAAACAGGTTCGCATCGCGGATTAATCCTTTTTCCTGTAGCATATTCCCTACATCCTTGGGAGAATTGCCGTCTTCGACATAGACGCTGATAGTCCTTCCTTCCCCCGTCGATACCGGTTCTTCTGCGAACACACGAAACCCGTAATCATATGCCGCCGTCGCAAACCTGAATATATACATGATAATAAATCCAAACACTGCAACTTTAATAATAAGCTGCGTCGTCGCTCCTATAACTTCTTTTAGCTTCATAGTATTCCCCATTTCAAGCGTTTACTCAAAATCAATCTCTGCCGCAAGTAGCACGTTGACATCCTGCATCATCCTGCAAAAAGCGAGCTCCGCCTTCAGGAATCCTTCTACCAACGGATTCTCCCGGAATTTTGAGTATTCACGCTCGAACGCTTCCATCCTGTCAAACAGGTCGTCGCTGTCCGACTCATTTTGTAAATCATAATTCTTCTGTCTGTATTCATTGACTTTGTCATACAGTTCCGGCTGTTTCTTTATTTCTTCTCTTTTTATCAGATATTTCTGATACGTATCCGACCTTTGGATAATCGCTGCAAAATCTTTTGCGGCTTCCATAATTTCGCTGTCTGACATGTCGTCTTCCTCCTTCGGTAGATGATGTACTCTCGGAATCTGTTTCAGCCCCTGCCGCGCTGCTACACTTCCATGATAATCGGCAGAATCATCGGACGCCTCTTGGTCTTCTTCCAGACAAAATCACTAAGCACTTCTTTAATCGTAGACTTTAGTTTGCCCCAGTCTGCTTTACCTTTGTCCAGACATCCCTGAACCGCCTCATTTACAAGCAGCCTGGCTTCATCCAAAAGCTCGTCGGACTCCCTTACATAGACGAATCCTCTTGACACGATATCCGGTCCTGACACCAACTGGTCACTTCCCGAGTCAAGCGCAAGCACCACAATCAGTATACCGTCCTCCGCAAGATGCTGTCTGTCACGTAACACCACATTGCCTACATCCCCTACGCCAAGCCCGTCTACCAGGATAGCGCCCACAGGAACCTTACCGGCCACCTCCGCTTTCTCATCGTCCATCTCCAACACGTCGCCGGACTGAATCATAAAAATATTTTCCCTGGGAATACCCAGTTCGCTCGCAATCTTCGCCTGTGCTTTCCTATGCTTGTACTCACCGTGGACAGGTATCGCATACTTGGGCTTTACTAAGCTGTATATCAGCTTAATCTCTTCCTGACAGGCATGTCCCGATACATGCACATCCTGAAAAATTACATCGGCTCCCTTCATCTGCAGCTCGTTAATCACATTCGTGACCGCCTTCTCATTTCCCGGAATCGGATGGGACGAAAAAATAACCGTGTCTCCCGGCAGAATCGATATCTTCTTATGGTTATTACCTGCCATACGGCTTAACGCCGCCATGCTCTCTCCCTGGCTGCCGGTGGTGATAATAACCGTCCTGTCATTAGGATAATTCTTAAGCTGCTCTATGTCAATCAATGTGTTCTCAGGAATGTGCAGGCATTCAAGCGCAGAAGCCGTCTCTATAATGTTGACCATGCTCCTGCCTTCCACCACCACTTTTCTTCCAAACTTATATGCGGAATTGATAATCTGCTGTACACGGTCCACATTCGACGCGAAAGTCGCAATAATAATCCTCGTATCCTTATGTTCCGCAAAAAGACTGTCAAAAGTCCTGCCCACCGTTTTCTCGGAAGGCGTAAACCCGAGCCGCTCCGCATTTGTGGAGTCGCACATCAACGCCAAGACCCCTTTCTTGCCGATTTCCGCAAATCTGGACAAGTCAATAGCATCCCCGAACACAGGTGTATAGTCCACCTTAAAATCGCCTGTGTGCACGACCACCCCCGCAGGCGAATAAATCGCCAACGCCGCCGCGTCCACGATACTGTGGTTTGTACGGATAAACTCAATCCGAAACTGCCCCAGGTTAATGGACTGCCCGAATTTAACCACCTTACGTTTTGTCGTATTAATGAGCTCATGTTCTTTTAATTTATTCTCGATGATTCCCATGGTCAGCCGCGTCGCATAAACCGGAATATTTAATTCCTTCAAGACATAGGGCAGGGCGCCGATATGGTCTTCATGCCCATGGGTGATGACAAAGCCCTTCACTTTGTCCATATTGTCCTTCAAATATGTGATATCCGGAATTACCAGGTCTATTCCCAGCATCTCATCTTCCGGAAAAGACAGTCCGCAGTCAACTACAATGATGCTGTCCTGATACTCAAAGGCAGTAATATTAAGCCCAATCTGCTCCAGACCGCCTAATGGGATGACCTTCAGCTTAGCAGCTGTTTTCCCCTCTTCAATTTTCCTCAAAAAAATTTCCTCCATTCTTCCGCACTTTTACAGACAGAATGCTCCCGGCTTTCCTGCTCGGGCATTGCCGTTCCTCATATTTCCGGTCCGCTAACGTCATACCATACCGTCACAGCCTGGCCTCAACATTCTATATGTATATATTTCATTCTTTACTTTTCGCTTCATCTCTTACGTCAATTCCACATCTTCTAACATGCTCTCAAACACAGCCGCCACTGCCTCTAATTCTTCGTCGTCGGACACTATCTCATATACCGCTTCCGCATCTTCCATAGCGGAAGAATCACGCAGGATAAGCGCTTCCCCGTCGCCCTCCTCAGAGTCTGTCACCAGAATATAATCTATACCGCCTAACCTGGTCTGTTCTAACACATAGAACCGGACAGGTTCACCACCCTCCGGTGTAAAAACAATCTTCTCCACTTACTCTTTCTCCTTGTTGATACGGTAATCCAGATAACCCTGCAAAATAAAAGTGGCCGCAATCTTGTCCACATATTCTTTCCGGTGTTCCCTGCGTATTCCGGCTTCCATCATCGCCTTATCGGCCGCCACCGTGGTAAGACGTTCATCCCACATAACCACAGGCAGGCCCGTCCTTCTCTCCAGCTTATCCTGGAACTCCAATGACAGTTTCGCCCTTTCTCCGATTGTATCATTCATATTCTTAGGCAGCCCGAGCACAATCTCGGACACCTCGTATTCTAAAACCAATTCTTCTATACGCGCCAATGTCTGGCGCAGTTTATTCTCGTCTTTTCTTCTGATAATCTCAATTCCCTGTGCCGTAATGAGTAACGGGTCACTGACCGCTACTCCCACCGTCTTGGAACCGAAGTCCAACCCCATGATTCTCATTGTTCCCCTCACTTATGAAGACGCACAGCAAAATATCCCACAGCAAGCCTATTTGCCCAGGGAGTTCTTAATGTATTCCACCAACATCTCTTCTACCAATTCATCACGTTCCACTTTCATAATCAGGCTGCGTGCACTCTTATGGCTAGTAATATAAGTAGGGTCACCGGACATAATGTATCCGACAATCTGGTTTACCGGATTATACCCCTTCTCCGTCAGTGCCTCATATACTGTAGAGAGCACCAGTTTCACGCCTGTCTCTGGTTCTGTTTCTACCGTAAAAAATTGTGTATTCTCTAAATCATGCATTTTTCCACGCCCTTATCCATTATCTTTTGATATTACCCCTATTATTACCATAATACTCTATCACAACGCAAAATTCAATCATTTTAAAAGCATGATGTCTTCTTCTAAAAATCCTACGACAGTTCCCTTCACAATCCGGTTACCCATTCCATATGCCGGGTCTGCCTCCATAGCTGCTTTCACATACTCTGGCGTATGCCCTATCCAGTACATTTTGCCGTCTATCTCTTTCTTTTCCTCAAAAAGCACCTCCACCTCGCTGTCAATAAAACTTGTCCTGTATGCGCGCGACATCTGGCCCCCTATCTTAGACAGCGCTTCGCTGCGGCTGCCCTTTATCGCTTCTGTGAGCTGCCCCTCCATCTCCGCCGCTCTCGTTCCCTTCCTCTTGGAATATTTGAAAATATGCATTTCGTAGAAACGAACGCTGCCCGCAAACTCTTTTGTGACGGCAAATTCTTCCTCCGTCTCCCCGGGAAAACCTACGATAATATCTGTAGTGATGGCCGGATTAGGATAATACTGCCTAAGCAGCTCCGTTGTCCGGAAGTATTCCCCACTGGTATAATGTCTATTCATCCTGGCAAGCACCGAATCACACCCGCTCTGCAAAGACAGATGAAAATGGGGGCATACTTTTGGCATAGCGCTAATCTGTCTGACAAATTCTTCCGTTATAATGCGTGGCTCCAATGAACCCAGACGGATACGTGAAAGCCCCTCAATTGCATGGAGCTTCATAAGCAGCGGCAAAAGCCCCGAAACGCCGGTATCAATTCCGTAGGAACTGATATGTATACCTGTCAGCACAATCTCACGGTACCCGGCCCCCACAATGCCGCGCACTTCCTGCAGGACATCTTCTTCCCTGCGGCTCCTGACCCTGCCCCTGGCATAAGGGATGATGCAGTAGGAACAAAACTGGTTACAACCGTCCTGAATCTTAATATAAGCCCTCGTATGCCCGCCAGTCTTTCTCAGCATCATTTCTTCATACTCATTGGTATGGTTGATATCTATGACATCCACGGCGGTCTGCCTTTTCTCCAAATATTCTTCCAGAATGGCGACAATTTCTTTCTTACGGTTATTGCCGATGGCCAGGTCAATGGCTTCATCCTGCCTGACCGCCTCTTCCCCGGTCTGTACATAACAGCCCACCGCCACCACCACTGCCTGCGGGTTAAGCCTCCTGGCACGGTGCAGCATCTGCCTGCTTTTCCTGTCTGCAATATTGGTTACCGTACACGTATTTATAATATAGATATCGGCTGCTTTATCAAATGGTACAATTTTGTATCCCTTTTCTTGTAACATTTGTTGCATAACATCCATCTCGTATCCGTTGACCTTACAGCCCAAATTATGTAATGCTACACTTTTCATAGTAATCCCCACGTTTTTTGTATTGTTTTATCATTGACTTTTAGCCTTCCAACATTTAGTATAATAGCAGAAGGTATGAATAATCCAAAGGAGGTAACACTGCAATGAAAACAGTACAGATTTCATTAAATTCTATTGATAAGGTTAAATCTTTCGTAAACGATATTACGAAATTTGATTATGACTTTGACTTAGTATCCGGCAGATACGTAATCGATGCAAAGTCTATCATGGGTATTTTCAGCTTAGATTTGTCCAAGCCGATTGACTTGAATATCCACGCAGAAGACGGTGCTGAAGATGTTCTTACAGCTCTGAAACCTTATCTGATGTAAGTCAGGTTTCCGGAAGGAATGGAGGGAGCAAGCCAGAAGGCTTGCTCTTTTTGTTTGCAAAAAACCTTCCGTCCTACCTGACAATGAGCACTTCGTCCTCATCAAGCGCTTTCTTTACCAACTCATCAATCTTTTCTTCAAGATTATGCTCATGCTTCCTGATAATATTCAGATTAGGTTTCGTCACCGGATGCTTCGCCACAAAGATTGTACAGCAGTCCTCAAAAGGTTGTATAGATGTCTCGTAAGTATCGATTTTTTCTGAAATCTCTACAATCTCCATCTTATCGAACCCGATAAGCGGTCTGTAAACCGGAAGTTCGCATACCTCGTTAGTGGCCATAAGGCTGTGCATCGTCTGAGATGCAACCTGTCCGATGCTCTCCCCGGTAATCAAACCCAGACACTCCGTCTCCTTCGCAATATGTTCCGCAATACGCATCATATAACGGCGCATAATAATGGTCAGTTCATCGTGAGGGCATTTGTCATAGATATATAGCTGTATGTCTGTGAAGTTGATGACATGCAGGTAGATGGGGCCTGTATAAGCCGCCACCTTCCGTGCCAAATCCACCACTTTCTGTTTCGCCCGCTCACTTGTATACGGCGGTGCATGGAAGTACACAGCATCAATCTTGACGCCCCTCTTGGCAATCATCCACCCCGCAACCGGAGAATCAATACCGCCGGATAAAAGCAGCATGGCTTTGCCTCCCGTCCCTACCGGCATACCGCCCGGTCCGGGAATAATCTCGGAGTAAATATATATCTTGTCACGCACCTCCACATTGAGAAGAATATCCGGTTTATGCACGTCCACGCGCATTTCAGGATAGGCATCCAGAATCATGCCGCCCAGCTCCATGTTCATTTCCATGGAATTGAGAGGATAATTCTTCCTCGCACGCCTGGCGGCAACCTTGAAAGTCTTATTTCTATCCGGATAAACCTGGCCGATATAAGAAACCACCGTCTTTCCAAGCTGCTCAAAACCTTCGTCTTCCACATAGACCATGGGGCAAATGCCGGATATGCCAAATACTTTCTGCAAACCCGACACTGCCTCTTCATAATCAAACTCTGAAACCGCATCCACATAGATGCGCCCATCCGTCTTGCGTACTGCGAACTCGCCTTCGCATTTCTTTAAAGCATACTTAATCTGCTGTACCAACGCATTCTCAAACAAGTACCGGTTCTTCCCTTTCACGCCGATTTCAGCATATTTTATCAAAAAAGCCGTAAACATATGATTACCCATGCCTTTCTTATGTCTCTCTGCATTCTGCTGCCTGCATGTTATCTTTGCCTAAAACCATGTTTTCTATTTCCTTTTCCGCACATACCGCCGCAGCATCGGAACTAATTCACACAATGCCTGTATAGTATACTGGATTTCCTCCTCCGTTGTAAAGACACTAATGCTGATGCGGATTGTGGAATCCAACAATTCCCGTTCCACACCGATGGCTTTGAGCGTGGCAGATGTTTGGGGTTTATTGGACGCGCAAGCGCTTCCTGCCGATACATAAATCCCTTTCTCCTCCAATGCGTGAAGCAGCACTTCACTGCGTATACCCCGTACGGACAGACTCACCACATGTGCCGCGCCCTCATGTCCCGGACAACCGTTCACCCGGACACCCTCTATGCTTCCCACGCCTTGAATCAACATATCCCGCAGTCCATACATTCTATCCATATCTTCGTCTAAATGCGCATAAACCATCTCTGCCGCCTTGGCAAGACCGGCAATTCCGGGAACATTCTCCGTCCCGGAGCGCATTCCTTTCTGCTGCCCACCGCCATAAATAATGGGGCTGACCTTACATCCCTCCTTGATATAAAGAAAACCGATACCTTTCGGGCCATGAATCTTATGTCCACTGACAGACAACATATCCACATGCATTCTGGAAGGATAGATACGGAATTTACCGAACCCTTGTACCGCATCCACATGGAAAAGCGTCTGCGGGTTGATGCGCTTAATCAGCTCGCCCGCCTCAGCGATAGGCTGTACACTCCCAATCTCATTGTTGGTATGCATGATGGATACAAGGATGGTGTCCGGCCTGACAGCCCGCTCTAAGTCCTGCAGCGAAATGCGTCCACTAGTGTCCACCGGAAGGTAACTTACCTCAAATCCCTGATTCTCTAAATATGCCATTGTCTGTAAGATTGCCGGATGTTCAATCTTCGTCGTAACCAAATGTCTGCCGCTTCTATGGTTTGCCATCGCTGCACCAATCAGCGCAATATTATCGGATTCCGTACCTCCTGAGGTAAACAAGATTTCTTTTTCATTCACTTTTAACAATTTCGCCAAAGTCTCCCTGGCATATCTTAAGTACTGCTCCGCTTCTACTCCTTTGTGGTGCATACTGGAAGGATTACCGTAATCCTCGCACATGATTTTGTACATCAACTGTGCAACCTCTTCAAAACACGCTGTGGTTGCAGAATTGTCTAAATACACTTCCATGGTTGTCATTCCTTTCTCTTAGCTTATCGTCCGCGGAAAGTAAATTATATTATATTTTATACATAAAATTGTGAGTTCCCTCATAATCTTATAATATGTTGCTAAGATTCCAATTGATACATCAACCAGGACAGTACCGTAAGGCCCGCCGTCTCCGTGCGCAGGATACGCCTGCCAAGCGTCACCGGCTCCGCCCCCGCCTCTGTTGCCGCCTGTACCTCACTCTCCTCAAACCCGCCTTCCGGCCCGATAAATACGGCAATGCTCTGCCCGGGCTTCACCTCGCCAATTAATTTTCTTGTGTGCTCCATATTCTGTGCAAACTCGTAAGGAATAAGCTTCACGTCCATACCCTTAGCATACTCCACCGCTTCCTTCATATCCACAACCCTATGTACGGCAGGAACCACGCTGCGCCTGCTCTGCTTGGCCGCGGCCTCCGCGATTGTCTGCCATCTGCCCACTTTCGCCACCGCTTTTTTTTCGTCCAGTTTCACCACGCTTCGTTTCGTCGCCACCGGAATCACTTCACATGCTCCAAGTTCCACCGCCTTCTGGACAATCAGTTCCATCTTATCCGCTTTAGGCAGCCCCTGGAAAAGATAGACTTTAGAAGCTAGTTCCACCCCGTCTTCTTTGATAAAACGCAGTGTACACAACACTTCCGCATCGGTATATGCCTCTATTCCACATCGGTACTCCTTGCCGTCTATGCCGTTGCTGACTGCAATCTCTTCCCCGTTTTTCAACCGGAGTACATTTTTGATATGATTGACATCACTGCCCGTGATGATGACTTTCTTGTCCTGTATCTGCCATGGTTCCACGAAAAACCGATACATATTTTATGCCCCTCCTAATCAAAAGAAATACCAGCACGCCAATTACTGCTCCTAAACTATCCACCAACACATCGCTGAGAAGCCCCGCCCTGCCTTCCACAAACAACTGGTGAAATTCATCGGTACACGCATACAGCGATGCCAACGCCATAGCGCCAACAGCCCTGCGCAGATATAACATCTGCCACCTGCCAAGCCATACGAAAATCATAACCGCCAAAATCGCAAATTCTGTCATATGGGCGCTTTTCCTGATAAGGTGCTCGATTGCGCGCAGCGTCTCCTCATCAATATTTAAATGAAAAAAAAGTCCCGTAGCACTGGCCATACGATAGCTTAACCCTTCGCTGACCACACTGGATTCTTCCTTCGTCTGTGCAGAAAAAGCAAAGATAACACACATCCAGGCCACCGCAAGGACGCCCGCAATGTTGCTGTACATCCGCACTCTGTCTTTCCTTATTGTACTAACCATAATCCTTATCCGTTTTTCCCTCATTCCGGCTTATCTACACTGTGTTTACCTAATACGCACAAGAAACTCACATAAATCTTCAAATCCCGCGCTACGCTTCCTTTTTACGGGCAGTAACCGAAACCCACTCGCCCTGGTATGTCACTTCCAGGATTTCCATACCTGCGGCCTCCACCGCCTGTCTTACCGTCTCCTCTTTCGTGTCGATAATACCGGACGTAATATAGATACCGCCTTTTTTCAACTGTTGCGTGATAACCGGGGTTAAAGGCACAAGTACATCCGCAAGGATATTGGCCATCACAATATCATAGCGCCCATATCCCACCTTGTCCTGTACTTCCTTGTCCGTGATAATGTTGCCAATCATCATCTGAAAGGAATCATCCGGAATGCCGTTGGCTTCCATATTCTGCGCAACCGCCTCCACCGCGCAAGGGTCCAAGTCTGTCCCCACCGCATGTCTGGCGCCGTACATCAAGGCAAGAATTGCCAGTATGCCGCTACCCGTCCCCACATCCAGAAGTTCCGTCTCCGGTGTAAGATACTTTTTCATCTGCCGGATACACAGTTGGGTCGTCTCGTGCATTCCGGTTCCAAACGCGGTGCCCGGGTCAATATGCAGTATCTTCTTGTCCTTGTCCTCTTCCCTGACCTCTTCCCAAGAAGGAATAACCAACAGGTCATCTATGTAGAATTGATGGAAATATTGTTTCCAATTATTAATCCAGTCGATATCCTCCGTCTCCGCCACGGTGATGGTTCCCTCACCGATATCCATAAAAGAACGCAGGTCTGTCAGTTGTTCTTCAATCTGCGCCTCCACCGTCTCCCGGTCAGTGCTTACGTCTCCCACTTTCAGGCTGCCGTCCTCTGCCTCTTCCACAAAAAAACTCAGATACGCGATACCGTCATCCTCCGGTCCTTCAGGAAGAATATCCACAAACATCTGCTCCTTCTCTAGAGCTGTAAGCGGAATATTGTCCTCAATCTGTGCACCCTCCAACCCTATGTCATAGAGGGCGCTTATAATGATATCTTCCGCATCTGTAATTGTCTTAATCTTAAATTTCATCCACTTCATAATTTTACCTTCATTTCTGCGCTTTTTATTGCCCAATTCTTATATACATTCCAGGTTCACGAAAATCACCCACGGACACACTTCCCAGGATTCAAATATTCCCGGCCGGTTATGGAGAACACCCACATTCCGGGTATTCCCCAACACCAGACAGGCAAACCGGAAAATCATCTTTATCAGAGAAAATCACATATAAGACGGGTATGGCCTGTCTACAGATTTTCATCCCCGTCTTCTGGCGTCAGACCGGATAACGCTTCTGGTTCTACCAGGTTTTCCCCATTCTCGCCGTATCGGACATATTCGCCATACTCTTCCCAAATATTGCATATCCAGGTCTTGCCCTGGTTAAAAATAATTTCATTGCCTTCTTCATCAAAGAACTTTGCCGGTGTGAAATCTCCGTCATAACGCATCCATCTACCTTTGATGACCTTACCACCGGTGAAAACAAGGGCATCTCCTTCGCCATGAACGCCGAACGCGAGATAGTCATGAGCATCTCTCACCTCGCCGTGACAATACTGGAAAATCACATTGCTGACGGCAAGCTGTTTGTCGTTGTATTCATCCATCTGTCTCTTGTCATCCTGATAACGGTAATACAGACGCTCCTCTTCATCATACTCAAAATATGGGTGGTAGGCGCCATATCCGCCGGCATTATTCCCCACTTTTCCTCCCGGGTATATTAGGGTCGCTCTGTCATAATCCGCATAATCCGCATATACGCCGTCCGCCGCAAATAAAAATGGCGGCACATACGCATTATCATAATTCCAATCGTATTCAAGACGTTGCGCCGCCTTGAAAACACCGTCTATTTTAAGGTATCCTGTAAACTCCTTCGCATATCCGGGACGGCTCACTCTCCCGAACGCCTCGTCCGCCGGATTATGGATACCGTCCACCGAAGCACTGATATTATAATAATTCGGCCTGTTTATCAGTTCTTCAACATAAGGCTTCGCCAAACCCCAGTTACAGTAGATGGCTTCGTATCCCATCGCCACATATACAAAATAATCCCGGCTGCTTCTCACCGGGCCGATTCTTTCCAAGTCATCAAAATCCTCGAATACCGCCATAAGCCTTGTGATACGCCCCTCTACCGGCGCTTCGTAGATAATACCCGCTTTGGACAGGCCATACTGGGGCATCGCAGGTCTATTGTTCGGAATCATGACGGCAATCGGCCTTCTGTCCGCCATCTTCACATCCGTCCATTCACCGGTCAGGTAACTTTGTATCTTCCCGTCCACGACTGTCCTCGTCTCAATCACCGGGTACGCTGTATCCGGCTCATGGGTCACTTCCTCTTCCGGTTCCGGCTTTTCCTCTTCCTGGGGAAGTTCTTCCACCTCCGGTTCCGGCGCTGGTTCTTCCTGCTTGCCACATCCGGCAAGTGAAATCACCACACAGAGCATAACTGTCGCCAATCTCATTATTTTCTTTTGAAACATCTTTACCTCTTTTCCGTATTTTAATAGATATCAGTTGTGTTTCATAGAATGCTTAAGCGTATGTAGATTAGTATGCTACTGATAAACATTTTTATTATAACCGAAAATTGGAAAGCTGTACACTGAGATTTCAAAAGAAAACGCGGGTCTGTCTTTGCAAAAAGAACGTAAAAACAGAAAAGCTGCTGCAAAAATATGGAAATATACCGTAAATCCACTATTTTGCAACAGCCTGCCATTACTTTCTGAATTTCTTCTTAGTCTTGCCTGTGGGTTCTTCCCCATGTCCTGAAGCCACCTTCTTGGCCGCGTTCAACGAGTCTCCCGTCTGTACGTCAAACTTCTTCAAAAGTTCTTTAGCCTCATGGGACAATTTATCCGGCACCTGCACCACCAATGTCACATAATGGTCGCCACGGACATTCTTATTACGCAAAGAAGGAACCCCTTTCCCTTTTAACCGTACTTTCGTGTCTGTCTGTGTACCTGCTTTGACATCATAGATTACCCTGCCGTCCACCGTATCAATCACTATCTCACCGCCCAGCGCCGCAATCGCAAAGGACATCGGAACGGTAGAATATATGTTTTCGTCCTGCCTCTGGAAGATGGGATGTCTTCCGACCACCACTTCCACAAGCAAATCTCCCCTTGGGCCGCCGTTGGTTCCGGGCTCTCCTTTGTCCCGGATACGCACGCACTGTCCGTTATCTATACCGGCCGGGATAGACACCTGTATTTTCTTCTTGTTGGCGATATAACCCGTCCCCCGGCAATCCGGGCATTTATCCTTGATGACCTTACCGGTGCCATGACAATCGGGACAGGTCTGGACATTTCGCACGGTTCCGAAGAATGACTGCTGGGTAAACACCACCTGGCCTTTACCGCCACACTTCATACATGTCTCCGGGCTGGTCCCCGGTTTCGCTCCTGTTCCGTGGCATGCCGTACATTCATCCTTCAGTGTCAGCTCAATTTCCTTTTCCACACCGAAAACAGCTTCCTCAAACGTAATCCTTACACTGGTGCGGATATTGGCACCTTTCATCGGCCCGCTGCTTCTGCCGCCACGGCGGCCGCCGCCGAAGATATCGCCAAAGATGTCACCGAAAATATCTGTGAAATCGGCGCTGCTAAAATCGAATCCGCCAAATCCACCCGGTCCGCCGGCACCATCGAAAGCAGCATGACCATATTGGTCATACTGCCGTCTCTTCTCAGGGTCACTTAAAATTGCGTAAGCTTCCGAAGCTTCCTTAAACTTCTTCTCAGCTTCCGCGTCTCCCGGATTCATATCAGGGTGATATTTCTTAGCCAGAACTCTATATGCTTTTTTGATAGCGGCTTCATCGGCATTCTTCTCTACGCCAAGCACCTCATAATAATCTCGTTTCTGTTCTGCCATCGAATTAAACCTCTCTATAGTCTCCGTCTACCACATCGTCAGCCGCCTGGGACTGTGCGCCATCCTCTGCTGCGCCACCCATATTGCCCATATCAGGGCCTGCCTGCGCCTGCTGCATGTTCTCGTACATCTTCGTGAACAATGCCTGTGCAGAATTGGTCAGTTTCTCTTTCGCTGCCTTAAGGTCATCTATCTGTCCGTCAGACATCTCCTGGTCCTTCGTCTGCTCTAAAATATCTTTCACAGCCTTTAAGTCCGCCTCCACATTCGCTTTGTCGGACGCGTCAATCTTGTCACCTACTTCGCTCAGCGCTTTCTCTGTCTGGAATACGAAAGAATCCGCCTCGTTCCTTGTATCGATTGCCTCTTTCCTCTTCTTATCCTGCGCCTCGTACTCAGCCGCTTCCTTCACTGCGCGGTCAATCTCGTCATCCGACATGTTGGAGCCCGCAGTGATGGTGATATGCTGTTCCTTGCCTGTGCCAAGGTCTTTTGCGGATACATTGACGATACCGTTGGCGTCGATATCAAAAGTAACCTCAATCTGCGGCACACCGCGCATTGCCGGCGGAATACCGTCTAATCTGAACTGGCCAAGAGACTTGTTATCCTTCGCAAACTGTCTCTCACCCTGGACAACGTTGATATCTACCGCTGTCTGGTTGTCTGCCGCCGTGGAGAATACCTGGCTCTTCTTTGTCGGAATAGTCGTATTTCTTTCAATAAGCCTTGTAGCCACGCCACCCATTGTCTCGATAGACAGGGACAGCGGCGTAACATCAAGCAGAAGGATTTCGCCTGCGCCTGCATCGCCTGCCAGCTTACCGCCCTGGATAGAAGCGCCAAGGGCAACACACTCATCCGGATTCAGTGATTTGCTGGGCTCTTTTCCTGTCAACTGTTTTACCTTCTCCTGTACCGCCGGGATACGTGTGGAACCGCCTACAAGCAATACTTGCCCAAGGTCAGCGTTAGTCAGCCCTGCATCCTTCATCGCGTTCTGTACAGGAACAGCTGTCTTCTCTACCAGGTCATGTGTCAATTCATCAAACTTCGCCCTGGTAAGGTTCATATCAAAATGCTTCGGCCCTTCTGCCGTTGCAGTGATAAACGGAAGGTTAATGTTGGTTGTTGTTGCGGAAGAAAGTTCTTTCTTCGCTTTTTCTGCCGCCTCTTTTAGTCTCTGGAGCGCCATCTTGTCGTTGGACAGGTCAACGCCTTCCTGTGCCTTAAACTCGGCAAGCATCCAGTCAATCACTTTCTGGTCGAAATCGTCACCGCCAAGGCGCGTGTCGCCGTTGGTGGAAAGCACTTCGATAACACCGTCCCCAATTTCGATAATGGACACATCGAATGTACCGCCGCCCAGGTCATATACCATAATCTTCTGCTCTTTCTCGTTGTCAAGGCCATATGCCAACGCTGCCGCGGTAGGCTCGTTGATAATACGCTTTACATCCAGTCCTGCAATCTTACCTGCATCCTTGGTTGCCTGTCTTTGTGCATCGTTGAAATATGCAGGAACCGTGATAACGGCTTCCGTTACATTCTCTCCCAGATAACTCTCCGCATCGCCTTTTAATTTCTGCAAAATCATTGCGGAAATCTGCTGCGGTGAATATTTCTTATCATCAATGGTACGGCCCCTGTCCGTTCCCATATCCCTCTTGATGGATGCAATCGTCTTGTCAGCGTTAGTTACAGCCTGACGCTTCGCAGGCTCACCCACAAGTCTCTCCCCTGTCTTCGTAAACGCTACGACTGAAGGCGTGGTTCTTGCGCCTTCCGTATTTGCAATAACGGTAGGCTTACCGCCTTCCATAACCGCAACACAACTGTTGGTTGTTCCCAAGTCGATTCCGATAATTTTACTCATAACTATTTCCTCCTGTTATAAACTATATATCTATATTTACAATTACTTGAACTACCTATATCACATGTTTCCCTGTTGTCTCTTTTCTATTAACATGGCCTGCCTAATACAGACCTGCCAGAGCCCTAGCTTACGACTGCCACCATGCTGTGCCTTACGACGCTGTCACGGTATGTGTAGCCTTTCTGCAACTCCTGCGCAATCACGCCGGTTTCATACTCTTCACTCTCCACCTGCATCACCGCATTGTGGAAATCAGGGTTAAACTCCTCGCCCACTGCAGGAATCGGCCTCACATCCATACCTTCAAATTCGGTCATGAGCTGTTTGTAAATCATCTCCATGCCCTGGGCGAAACCTCCGTCTTTCTCACCTTCCGGTACAGACGCAAGCCCTCTCTCGAAATTATCCACCACCGGAAGCATTTTCTCGATAACGCTCTTTGCCCCTGTCTCAAACATCGCTGTCTTTTCTTTCTCTGTCCGCTTGCGGAAGTTTTCAAACTCTGCCATCTGGCGCTTTACCCTGTCTTCCAGTTCCGCAATCTTCTCCTTCAGCGCTTCCTGTTTCTTATCTGTCTTTTCTTTTTTCTTCTTTTCTTTCTTCTCTTCCTTTGCTTCCGCCTTGCCTGCTCCCTGTCCTGTGTTTGCCGTATCGGGCGTATCATTGTTTTGGTCCGGGCTACCCTCGGTTGCTTTGTTCAAGTTTTCTTCCTGCTGCCCGTCTTTTTCTTCGTTTTGATTTTCTCCCTGCAACTTATCTTTTTCCTCTGCCACGCTTCTCATTCCTTTCTGCTATACTGATTCACTGTCCTGAAAACCGTTATGTGAGCTACTTTCCATACAAGTCATCCAATTGGTTTTTTAACAGTTTCAGATTCTTAACCACTTTCTCATAATCCATTCTCTTAGGCCCGATGATTCCGATTGTGCCCTTCATTCCCTGTCCAAGCTCATAAGTCGCTGTCACAATGCTGCAGTCTTTCATGCCCTGTACAGGTGTCTCGTTGCCGATGTAAACCTGGATACCAGTGTTATTCTCATCGGAAAGGTTACCCTGCACCAGCTCACTCAAAAGCTGCTTCTCCTCAAATGTGGTGATTAACTCGCTGGCCCGTTCATGGTCCGCCAATTCCGGATATTTAAAGAAGTTCTTCGTACCGCTTGTATAAATCTCCAAGTCTTCGTCCGCCTTGATGGCTTCCGCCACCGCATCAATTACATCTGCCACAATCTCACTGTGGATACCTGCCTGCTGTTTCATCGCCGAAATCATTCCAAGATTGATTTCTTCCAAAGACAGTCCGTTCAAATGTGTGTTTAACAGGATATTCAATTTTAAAAGCGTTTCATCGCTCAATTGTTCTTCCACCGTCAACATCGTGTTTTTAATCACATTGCCTTCCACCACGATGACCGCCAGTATTTGATTTACATCCACACGGGATAACTGGATAAACTTCAACTTATTACGGTGGTACTGCGGTGCCGAAACCATCGCCGCATACTCTGTATTGGTCGCGAGCATTCTCGCCGCCTGCTTTAAGAGATGGTCCATCTTGCCTTCTTTCTCGAGCAGATTTTCTTTCATCTCTTCCACTTCCCGTTCCTTCTCCTCCATCATCTTATCCACATACAGGCGGTAGCCCTTGTCTGACGGAATACGTCCCGCGGAAGTGTGCGGCTGCAAGATGTAACCCAATTCCTCTAAATCTGCCATCTCATTGCGGATGGTCGCGGAACTAAGATGCAGGTCAGTGTATTTGGAAATCGTCCTGCTCCCTACGGGTTCTCCTGTCTCTAGGTAATTGCGAATGATGGCTTGCAATATCTTATATTTTCTTTCGTCTAACTGCATACCATTTCTCCCATTGTTAGCACTCGACCAATTAGAGTGCTAACATCTTCTAGTAGTAAGTTATCACTTAAGATTTTCATTGTCAACATTTCTATGGAAAAAATTTATTAAAAAAATATTAAAACAGCCGACCCGGGATACTCTCCCAAATCGACTGTCTATGTAACGTTATGTTTCCCAATATGCAGCTAAACTATACTGATTAGAGGCTAAAACATCCCTGCTCGCCGCCGTTTATCACAAAGTATACCGTCTGCTCCTCAGGTTTTACATACAGCTCCACCGTCTTGAAGTCTTCCGGATTTTTGTTCATGTCGTACTGCCATACGTTCTTTGCATTCTGTACGAGTTCCTCCATAGAGATTTCCCTGCCGCCGAACTGAAGCTTCACTGTTGCCTTCACCGCTGCTTCCTCATTCTGTACAGCCTCTTCCACTTCCTTCTTCGCAGGCGCCTTCTTTACTGCCGTTTTTCTTGTTGTTGTCTTCTTGACTGTCTTCTTAGCATCTTCTGCATTCGCTTCCGCTGCAACTGCCTTCACTTCTGCTGTCTTTGTATCTGCGGCTTTCGCTGCCGTCTTCGCGGCCGTTGTTTTCTTTGTCTGTGCCATAAGTTTTCTCCTTCCACACGTCTATGTCCTCAGACGTTACATACTACAATCATTACCTTTTCATACTCCCTAATCCCGTAGTTCGGGACTATATGGGGATTTTAACGCAATACCGATGCAGTGTCAATCAACAATCTGTAACAAATAGTTGAACTTTCTACTGGTATTTTATGCGAAATGACACAAAAAAAGCCCAAATTATGCCTATTTGCGGCACCTGCTTCCATCAACCCGCCTTCTGCTTACTCAACCCAAAAATGTAAAATACATAAGCACTGCCGCCCCAAGGATAATGCGATACCATCCGAAAATTTTAAAATCATGCTTCTTGATGTAGCCCATCAGGAATCGAATAACAATAATCGATACAACAAAAGCTACCACCATGCCAACCAACAAAATAACAGCTTCCGTCCCTGTAAATGCAAATCCAAATTTGACCACTTTAAGCAAACTTGCCCCAAGCATCACCGGAATCGCCAAGAAGAAAGTAAATTCCGCCGCTACAGTTCTTGAAACCCCTATCAACAGAGCTCCCACAATCGTAGCCCCTGAACGGGACGTCCCCGGAAAAACAGCCGCCAGGAGCTGGAATACACCAATCATAAGCGCCGTCTGATAAGTCATTTGTCCAAGTTCCGTAATTCTTGCCGACTTTCCCCTATTTCTGTTTTCAATTACAATAAATGCAATACCGAACACAATCAGCGCCACAGACACACACCAGGGATTATAGAACAGTGCATCCAATACGTCGTCAAACGCCAGGCCAATTACCGCCGCAGGTACACACGCCACCAAAATTTTAAACCAAAGCGTAAAAATATCTTTCTGTATCACCGGCTTTTGCCCGAACCGGAAAGGAAATATTTTATTCCAAAACAAAAGTACAACCGCCAATATTGCCCCTAGCTGTATCACAACTAAAAACATTTCCCAAAACTCCGGTGAAACATTCAGTGTCACAAACTCATTTAACAATATCATGTGCCCTGTACTGCTAATCGGCAGCCACTCCGTGATGCCTTCCACAATCCCGAATAAGACTGCTTTCAGAATTTCCATTATACTTATCATATATTCTCATTCCTCTCGTAAAATACCGCCCGCGCCATCCCACGCTCTTATGCCGCGCCTACTATAATATATAAGCTACGGCGTCTTGTAATATGCCGGATGGCCTTAATATTCATTTTTAACAAACTTCCTAAACGCCTCCAGCGAGCGCTCCACTTTCTCCGTATCGATACAGTACGCAAGACGTACATACCCGTTCACGCCAAAGGTATTGCTTGGTACGACAACCAGGTCGTACTTCTTCGCTTTCTCACAGAAAGCCACCGCATCCTCCTCCAGTGCTTTCGGAAAAATATAGAACGTCCCGCCCGGCTTGACGCAGGAAAATCCCAGCTTAGTCAGTTCCTCATACAGCATATTCATGTTCCGCTCATAAACCGATAAATCCGCAGTCAAGTCAAGCACCTGGGCCACCGCAAGCTGTATAATAGACGGCGGACAATTGTGGCCTGTACCCCGGGAAATCTGGCTGCACATGGCGGTGATAAACTCTGCATCCGTGCAAGCCGGATTCACTGCCACATACCCGATACGCTCCCCCGGAAGCGACAGTGATTTTGAAAAGGAGTAACAGGATAATGTATTGTCATAAAACTTGGAAGGATAAGGAGATTCCACACCTGCAAACACAATTTCCCTGTAAGGCTCATCCGAAATCAGGAAAATATCATGTCCGTATTCCTCCGCTTTTTTTGTCATAATCCCCGCAAGCCGCTGCAAAGTCTCCGAAGAATATACGATACCGGAAGGATTATTGGGCGTATTGATTAAAACGGCCGCTACCTTCCGCGTAAGCATTTCTTCAAACACTTCAAAATTAATCTGGAATCCCTCTGTATCTGCAGGAACCACTTTCAGCGTCGCACCTGTCAGGTTAATGTAAGGCCCATATTCCGGGAAATAAGGTGCAAAAGTAAGTATTTCGTCGCCCGGCTCGCTCACACACCTCACCGCATGGGCGATGGCGCCCGCCGCTCCGGTCGTCATAAAGATATGTCCGCCCGTATATGACATGCCAAATCTTTTGTTCAAAGACGCTGCCACCTTTTCCCGCACCGCAGGAATCCCCAAACTCTGGCTGTAGCCGTGCAGCTCCATGGGGTCTTTCTCCCGCAGCAGGCGAATCATCGTATCCGTAAACTGCCTGGGAGTCGGCACGGAAGGGTTCCCCAGGCTGTAATCAAACACATTCTCGTAGCCAATCTCACTGCCTCTTTTTGTAGCAAATTCGGATAGCTGCCGGATAACCGACTTCCCCTGCAGCATATCTTTGTATTTCTGTACAATCATATATGTTCTCCTGACTTTTGTTCATATTTTATTTTCTAATCAGATGCATAAGCCTGCCCTGGAAATCACCTGTAAGCGGCGGGATATTGATACCTGCATAGTGCAAAGTAGCGCCTTTATACTGTGTCTGCTTTATCTCCGGCCAGTCTTGTGCATTCTCAATCACATAGGTGCCTTCCGGCTCTAGTCCCGGGATACGGACGCGCATACTCTGCATTTTAGGTCTTCCAAGTACCTGGACATAAGTGACAAGCGCCTCACCTTTATCCTTTGCCACCACTTCATAGCAATCATAATAATGGTTGTCCGCATAGTTGGCAATTCGGTAATAATCTCCCTCACGCACCAAATCATTATACTTATGGTACATGGCCACCTGCTCCGGAATCATATTCCGGTCTTCTTCAGGAATCTTCGTCACATCCAATTCATATCCAAACGTTCCTGCTAGCGCCACATATCCTCTCGTCTTAAAAGGTGTTATTCTGCCCACCGTATGGTTCGGACAATCAGATACATGGGCGCCCATGGTAGACAACGGGTAAATCAGGGCCGTACCTGCCTGAATCGAAAGCCGCTCCACTGCGTCCGCATCATCGGAACACCATATCTGCGGGCTGTAATACAGCATCCCTCCGTCGAATCTTGCCCCGCCGCCGGAGCAATTCTCCAATAACAGGTGAGGAAATTCCTTCGTCATCCTGTCCTGCAGTTCATAGACTGCAAGCACCTGCCTGTGGAACAATTCTCCCTGTCTGTCCGCAGGAAGTCCATAGCTTCCGATATCGCTCAACTGCCTGTTCATATCCCACTTCACATATTCGATGTTGGCGCTGCGCAAAACAGCAGCAATCATCTCGTATACATAATCCCTGACTTCTTTTCTTGTCAAGTCAAGTACATATTGGTTACGCGCAAGACTTCCAACCCTGCCCGGAATTGCAATTGCCCAATCAGGATGCGCACGATACAAATCGGAATCCGGCGACACCATTTCAGGCTCCAGCCAAATACCAAATTTCATGCCTAATTTATTCACTTCATCTACCAGATATTTTAGGCCGCCTTTCAGCTTGTCTTCATTGACCTGCCAGTCTCCAAGACTCGAATTGTCATCGTTCCTGCATCCGAACCACCCATCATCCATGACAAGCATCTCAATGCCAAGTTCCGAAGCCTGTCTCGCAATGCTTAATAATTTCTCCGTATTAAAGTCAAAATAAGTTGCTTCCCAGTTATTAATCAGAATCGGACGTTTTTTATCCTTGTATTCGCCGCGTATCAAATGCCTGCGGTACAAGTCATGGAAATTCCTGGTCATGCCGCCAATTCCGTCCGCAGAGTAAAGGCAGATTACCTCAGGCGCCTGGAAGCTCTCCCCCACCTCTAATTTCCAACAGAAATTGTTCGGATGAATACCCATAACAACCCGGATATTGTCAAACTGGTCCTCTTCAATCTGTGCCAAAAAGTTGCCGGAATAAATAAAATTCATGGCATAAATATCGCCATTTTCCTCCGTCGTCTCTTTCTTCTTCCACGCAATAAAAGGATGGTCCTGATGGCTGGACTCCCCTCTGACCGAGGAAACGCTTTGCTTGCCCTTCATAACCGGACGTGTCTGGATAGCGCGCTCCCTTGCCCATGAACCGTGCAGCGAAATCATCTCATAATCGTCATTGTCCATATCTATGCAAGCCGACAGTACCTTCGTCAAATAAATCGGTTCCTGTCCGCCATTTACAATCTTCACGCTGCGCGCAATGGCGTCGTTGTCCGCAAAAATGCTGTAGGATAAAATAATCTGCAAATGCAGTACCGGGTCCTCGCAAGTAAGCTCAAGCGTCTTACACTCCGTATCCTTCCCGAATGTGGCCGGAAGCCCTGGAAGTTCTTCCTTACCGTCATAGATTCTGTGGGACACATAGGACAAAGACACGCCTGTATGCCCGCCCATTGTTCTGACTTCCAATGTACTCTCTCTGTAATCACCCAATCCATTGCCCGTATATTCCATCAAAAACGAATCTAAAAACGACGTCCTTTCCCTGTTATACTGGGACGGAACAAACGGTGCCTCCTCTGTGCGCATCAAATACACCAAATTGTCCTCTGTCAATTTTCTTCCATAATAAATATGTCCGACAAAGTTCTCTTCATCCACAATACCGATGCAATAACTTGTATGCTCCGTATCCAGTTTAAATACCCTGTTTTGTTCATTGAAGCTGATATTCATAATTCTCCTCGTTTCTGCACTGCTTTTTGCGCTAAAAAAGTTTGTGACAAGCAGCGCGCAGACACAAATCTCGCTGTTAAAAATTTTCCACGACCATATTATACCAATATCTTGTCTATTAGGAAAGTGTCTTAATTGAAAGCAGAAAAATTAATCCAAAAAGAAACCATTTGAAATGCTTCAGAATCGTGGTACAATAACCCCTGTTGGAACAAACTACTACACTTTCAAAATATCTTTATCATCGACCGGAGGATACGCATGGATATCGCAATTGTATTACAGCAAATGGTTATTATTTTCATACTGATTAGTATTGGAATGCTTTTATATAAGAAGAAATTGCTCTCTGAAACGACATCCAAACAAATTTCAGGTATTATCGTCAACGTGACAAACCCTGCTCTTTTAATCTGTTCCGCTTTCCAGGATGGCCCTAAAGTTTCACTGCAGGGACTGGGAACCGCATTGGCAGTCTACTTGCTTATCTATGCGCTTTTAATCACGGCAAGTTTCCTGATTCCCCGTATCCTGCGTGTACCGGACATGTACCACTATGCCTACCAGATGCTGACTATCTTCGGCAATGTAGGATTTATCGGCATCCCTTTAGCTTCGGCTGTATTAGGCGCCCAATCTTTAATCTTCGTATCAATTTACAACCTCATTTTTAATATTCTAATCTATACTTTCGGTATTTCCCTCCTGCGCAAAGCCGAAGCGAAGCAACTTGCCGCACAGGCTGCATCCAGAAAGGAGGATACGACACCTGCCTGTGATGCAACAGTGCACGACGACGCAAATGCTTATGTCTGTACAGACAAAAAGCAGACAACCAGGACAAAAGAACCCCATAACCGTCTGCAAAAACTCGTCAATGCCGGGACAATTTCCGCCGCTGCAACCATCATTTTCTACCTGGGCGACTTCAAGGTGCCCGTAATCGTCTCATCCACCTTGTCCTATATGGGACAGGCCACCACATTGTTGTCCATGCTCGTGTTAGGAGTTTCCGTGGCTCAGATGACGTTAAAAGATATCTTTTCCCACCCGAAGCTGTATGGCTTTACGTTGTTACGCCAGATTCTGCTTCCTGTCGGCTGTATCCTGCTCTTGCGGCCAATGGTACAGGATACCCTTATACTAAATACCATGGCCTTGATGTTAGCTGTCCCTGCCGCTAATATGCCGCTCATGCTCTGCAAACAACTTCATGTGGACACCGACACAATCTCCCAGGGTATTATCCTGACCACCATTTTGAGTTTGGTGACTATCCCGGTGGTAAGCTTCTTCCTCTAAAAAAGTTGGCCTAACGGCCAACTTTTCAAACATAGAAGTATGGGAATTGCACCTTTGACACCCTAATTCTATATCATAAAAAACGAGCACAGCTTATTTACGACAAGTTCTCCTACGAAAAACTTGCCGCAAACTCGAAAATATCCGAAAGCTCTCTTATACAATCTGCACCTTCATCATATTGGTTGTACCGGAAACGCCGATGGGAACCCCTGAGGTGATAACCGTCAAGTCCCCTTTTTCCAAAAGCTTCATCTTCATCGCCGCCTGGATTGCCTTATCGAAGAGATTAAAAACTTCTTTTTCTTCTTTAATCAAAACCGGCACCACACCCCATGTCAAGGATAATTGCCTGCATACCTTCTCGGTGGTGGCACAGCTAATAATATCGCTGTTTGGACGGTATCTGGAAATCATCCTCGCCGACCTGCCTGACTTGGTGACGGTCACGATTGCTCTGGCATTCAGGTCAAGCGCAGTGGTGCATGTGGCATGGCATATCGCATCCGTAATGTCCGGATTGGCATTTCTCTCATACTGGAAAAACCGTTTGCAATAATCCACATCCTGCTCCGTACGCTCTGCAATCCGCACCATGGTTTTAACGGCCTCCACCGGATATGCCCCCGCCGCCGTCTCGCCGGACAGCATAATGGCGCTCGTGCCGTCATACACTGCATTGGCAATATCGGTAGTCTCCGCCCTGGTAGGCCGCGGATTCTTAATCATAGACTCTAACATCTGTGTGGCCGTAATCACTTGCTTGCCCGCACGGTAAACTTTCTTGATAATCTTTTTCTGAATCACAGGTACTTCCTCGTAGGGAATTTCCACTCCCATATCGCCTCTGGCCACCATAATGCCATCGGACACTTCTATAATATCGTCGATGTTTGCAACACCTTGCGCATTTTCTATCTTGGAAATAATCCTGATGTCTTCACCACCGTTTTTCTCAAGCAGCTTGCGCAACTGCAAAATATCTTCCTTCTTCTGGACAAAAGACGCAGCAATAAAATCCACATCCTGTTCAATACCAAAAAGAATATCTTCCCGGTCCTTGTCGCTGATATACGGCATCGACAAATCCACTTCCGGCACATTGACTCCTTTATGGTTTGATACGATGCCTCCGTTTATAACCCGGCAGACAATGTTATTCTTGTCAACCTTCTCCACTTTCATTTCAATCAGACCGTCATCTATTAAAACCCGCATCCCCACCTCCAAGTCTTCATAAAGGCGGTTATATGTCACGCTCACGATATCCTTCGTCCCTTCCACATCATCCGCAGTCAACGTGAACAATTGTCCTTCTTCCAAAGCCACCTTACCTTCTTTGAAATTTCTGACACGCACTTCGGGCCCCTTCGTATCCAACAGAATTGCCACCGGTTCCCCGACCTCCTTGCGGAGTTTTTTCACCATATCCATTCTTCTCTTATGGTCATCGTAAGTTCCGTGTGAAAAGTTACATCTGGCCACGTTCATTCCCTCAATCATCATTTGTTTAAGCACATCCTCATTTTCTGTAGACGGGCCGAGCGTACACACAATCTTGGTTTTCCTCATATTCATCCTCCATCTTAAATGTTATAACTGCCAGGCTTTTTCTCTCCTCTATTCCGAAATGTTCAGCACTGCATCTGCCACCGGGCATATTAATTATATTTCTATTTTATACGAAAATACAATATCTTAAACAAGTGCTGCCCTACAGGAATCCTATTTACTTCACTTGCCTTTTATAAATCTCCTGTTTTCTGAAATGTTTCAATCATATCATATTATGCCGATTTTTAACTAATGGCTGTGGTATCTTAGCAAAAGATTAATGTTTTGCCCATGCTTGCCAATCTGTCTGGTGCAATCAGGCCACACATAAAACGAGTCCCCGGTGGTGGAAGCACCGGGAACCCGTTTTATATATACAAACTAAGGGATATTAGATATACGCTTACTGAAAGAAATATTTACTCCACATCCTGCAAGGCAGCGAAATCTTCTTCACCTGTCCGGACTTTAATGACTCTGTCAACATTGTAGACAAAAATCTTGCCGTCTCCGATGTGCCCTGTATACAGAGCCTTCTTCGCCGCCTCCACAACATTCTCCACCGGAATCTTGCTGACTACCACCTCAACCTTAACCTTCGGGAGTAAGGTGGCATCCATCTCGACGCCACGATACATTTCGCCGGCGCCCCTTTGAATGCCACAGCCCATTACCTGTGTCACCGTCATGCCAGTCACGCCCAAATCATTCATTGCTTTTCTCAGATGGTCATACCTGGACAATTTTGCGATAATAGCCACTTTATACATACCTGTTGCGGAAGCTATCGGCACTTGGGCAACCTTCACTGCTGCGTCTTTCTGTACTTCGGAAGCCGCTTCGTAGTCTTCCGTACCTAAGCTTGTATTTTCATTAATCTCCATAGCCATTGTGTTGGACACATCCATGATACTGAACCCTGAATATGCCGATGCGAGACCATGCTCCATGGCATCAAGGCCTACAATCTCTTCCTCCTCTGAGGCGCGCAGTCCAATCACTGCCTTAATCACCACAAATACTATCGTAATTGTAACTGCCGTCCATGCCGCCACAGATATGAATCCAATCATCTGCAATCCAAGAAGTTTTAATCCGCCTCCATAGAACAAACCTACCATTTCATTTCCTGCCGTGTCTGCAATCGCATACCCCGGAGCCGTGTTGGTTGCAAAAAAGCCTACCGCAACCGTACCCCAGATACCGTTCATGCAGTGAACCGCAACCGCGCCAACAGGGTCGTCAATCCGCAATTTATAGTCTAACAGCCATACACCGAACACCACCAAGAGACCCGCAACCGCACCGATTACAATTGCCCCGAAAGCATCCGTCACGTCGCATGGAGCCGTGATTGCAACCAGGCCGGCAAGAGATGCATTCAGGCACATAGATACATCCGGTTTACCATATTTTATCCATGTAAAAACCATACACACGACCGTAGCCACTGCAGGGGCAATCGTCGTTGTCACGAAAATTGAACCTAACTGTTCCACGCTTGTCGCCGCTGCACCGTTAAACCCATACCATCCAAGCCACAGAATAAACACGCCAAGGGCGCCGATTGGAATATTGTGCCCTGGAAAAGCATTGACCTTCGTAATCTTTCCGTCTTTATCCTTCGTGAACTTTCCGATACGGGGACCTAGTATCTTCGCCCCGATTAACGCCGATATACCGCCTACCATATGTATCGCGCAAGAACCTGCAAAATCATGGAACCCTATTTGGGATAACCATCCTCCGCCCCAAATCCAGTGTGCCTCAATAGGGTAAATCAGCGCAGAAATCACCGCCGAATAGACACAGTAGCTTAAGAATTTCGTCCGCTCTGCCATGGCGCCGGATACGATTGTCGCGGTGGTCGCACAAAACACCAGGTTAAATACAAAATTCGACCAGTCAAAATCCGCATAACCTGTAAAAATATCGAATCCCGGCTTGCCGATTAACCCAACTATATCCTCACCCAACAACAGGCTGAAACCAATCAGTATAAACACTACCGTGCCGATGCAGAAATCCATCAGGTTTTTCATAATGATATTTCCCGCATTTTTGGCTCTTGTAAAACCCGTCTCAACCATGGCAAACCCTGCCTGCATCCAGAAGACCAAAGCCGCGCCAATCAAAAACCAGACGCCAAATACCTGCCCGTTTAAAACCTCCATAATCTCCTCTGTCATAGATAAATTTTCCTCCGTTCCTGTTTCCGCCTGCAAACAGGCTTCTACACATTTTTCTCCTCACTTTGACTCTGCATGTCCCTGGAAGAAAGCATATTCCTGTTTCATAGAATTTGTTCTCTGTAAACCCAAATGTCACACGAAAAAGAAAAATGCTTTTGATAAAAAAAGTGCGGATACAATGTGTCTCTTCCATAAGCCCCATTGCTCCGCATTTTTCCATTCTCCAGATTATGTTTTGTCTTGTATCAGCACAATAAAAAACGCTTTGAGTTTCCTCAAAGCGCCTTTGCTTTTACGAACTTGATTGTAACACTGCGTTTAACAGATGTCAATAGAATTTTTAAGAATGGCTTTAGCAACTTTGTACATAGAAACCGTATACGCTTTGATTAAATTCCCAAATGCCTCCTGGTCATGCCCCTTCGCCCGTCCAATTAATATATCCATCTATTATCCTACGCTGATTTTGTAACTGTTAATCTTGGGCGCTTCAAAATCAAGTAGTTTTATACTTTTAAGTTTCCCTTCCGAGATATAGGGTGCGGCAAGACTTTCCGGCACAAAGCTAATCCCGTCAAAAGCAACCAGATAAGGAATCAGCTTCGTACTGTTGTCGATTTCAAATCCAAATTGGTAATGAGGAGGAAACAGCTCTCTGATAAAGAGCCCCACTTCCTGCAAAGCAAAATTACAATACAAATAGTTGGAGCCAGCCAGCTCTTCTTTTGTGATACCACCTTCATAAGTATTATTTTCGCATCCCGTCACGAGCATAAGGCGGTCCGTGGCGAAGACGTCGCAGGTAAATCCGGCATGGTACAAGGGCAGGTAACAATATGCCACGTCCAGCAGATGGTCCTGGATTGCCTGCAGCAAATCACCCGAATGGCCGATTGTCACCTTCACCGCATGGTGCGGATGCTTCTTCATGTATTCCTGAATCAAAGGAAAAAGATAACATTCATAAATTGTATTGGTAGTTCCAATCCGAAAGGTTTCCTGATATTTCTTGAGGGAGTTGACTTCCTGGATGCCGGCGCTTTGTAGTTCCAAAATTCTTCTGGCGTAAAAGAGAAACGCCTCTCCTTCTTTATTCAGCGTAACTTTCCTCTTGTTTCTGTCAAACAGGGGCTTTCCGACTTCACGCTCCAATTCCGCAATCCGGTTGGTCACTGTGGACTGAGCCACAAACAAAGCGTCTGCCGCCTTTGTAAAATTCCTGTGCTCCGCTAATGTAAGAAAAGTCTGTAAAGATTGTGTATCCACCCTATGTCCTCCCACCGAGTAATGTATTTTTATAAGTTCCGGTACAAATCGTACACGCCGTCTTCTAATATCACTTTCTCTTCCCATTGTAATCCCAATTTACGGCATAGCGCTGCGGATTTATCATTTCCTTCCATCACCAACGCCTGCACCTGTGAAAAGCCCAGTTCTTCATCGGCATAGGCAAGAATCGCACTGCAAACCTCATAAGCATATCCCTGCCTCTGCCACGGTACCCCAATTACAAATCCCAGCTCCGGCAAATCAAAACCTTCACGCCAGTTAATGCCTGCGCGCCCGATAACCGTTCCTTCTTTCGTCAATACGCTCCACATACCGTACCCATAGAATGCGTACACCTTCTCCCGATAGTCCCTGATATAAGCAATTTCCTCATCCTTGTCCGCATACAAATCTTCCATATATTTTGTAATATCAGGCCCGGCATAGATACTGTAAAAGCTGTCTGTATCCGCTTCTATGGTCTCCCTGATTATACAACGTTTTGTTGCTAAAATTTCCCATGGTAAACCTGCAAGACGGCGGTATGCCATATCCACTATCTCATAATCAACTTCCTCTATCTTCTCAATCACGTACAATCCCCCTGCAAAAGATGCCCCTTGGTTTTCTTCATGACGGTACGCAAGCACATACTTGCCATGCTGCCGCAGCACCCTATATGCCGCCTCGGAATCCGTAATATACAAAGTTCCCTGCGCCATGCTACTGTGCGCAGTATACAAGTCTCCACATGATACTGTACCGATGCACACATTCTCCCGTCCAAGGTCTGTTTGCTCGTTTAAAACATCATGCATCCACGCGTCTGTCTCTTCGCCCCTCACTCCGCTGTATTCTCTGACTATCGTTTCCACCCCATGTTTCTGTAGGTCACTCACCAGAATACATCCTGCACACAGGATTTTTTCCCGCAAAATATTTTCCTCTATCCATAATTCAGCTCTCCTAAGCATAACTTGCCCCCTTTATGCATTACACGATGAAATACGGCGCAGAATAACCCTTGCGCTCTTCTTCTCTTTCTATATATAATAGTATCTGTCAGTATACAGATATTTTACCACAAACATAGAATGCTGTCCGAAAGCATATACCGCTGTCAGTGACTGATACAGTGAACTTGCACCTTATATTGTATGTCAGGACAGATTTCAGAATGGAGGAAAACATGGCACAGAACCCTATTGTAACTTTTACCATGGAGAACGGCGACGTAATCAAGGCAGAGCTATACCCTGATATTGCACCCGTCTCCGTCAACAACTTTATTAGCCTGATTAATCAAAATTTCTACGACGGTCTGATTTTCCACAGAGTCATCAAAGATTTTATGATTCAGGGCGGCGACCCGGAAGGTACCGGAATGGGAGGTCCCGGTTATTCTATCCGTGGTGAATTTGCACAGAATGGTCATCCGAATAGCTTAAACCATACGGAAGGCGTCCTTTCCATGGCAAGGAGTATGCACCCTGACTCCGCAGGCAGCCAGTTCTTCATTATGCACAAGACAAGCCCACACCTGGACGGACAATATGCGGCGTTTGGAAAAGTAACCGAAGGCATAGAGAATGTGAACAAGATAGCAGAGACAGAAACCGATTATTCTGACCGCCCTCTTGAGGAACAACGGATAAAAACCGTCACCGTAGAAACCTTCGGCGTAGAATACCCGGAACCTGAGAAACTTTAAAAAACAAACAAATCCGGTGCATCCCCCTGGGCTGCACCGGATTAGTTTACTGTAAGATAGCCAAAGCACTCTGATTACTCTGGTTCGCCTGGGCAAGCATAGATTGTCCTGCCTGGGCAAGAATATTATTATTGGCATATTTGACCATCTCTGTGGCGATATCCGTATCTCTGATAGCAGATTCCGCCGCCGTAGTATTCTCGACAATATTATCCAGATTACTTATCGTATGCTCCAACCGGTTTTGTATAGCGCCCAGATTGGAACGCGCCTCCGACACATCGGAAATCGCACTCTTCGCAAAGACATTCAACGCCTGGAAGTAACGGACATCCTGAGCCTTGTCAAGTGCCAAAGCCTCTTCGGAGCCGCCTGTGGTTTCAGGCATAAAATTATTCCATTTGTTTGTCAGCCTGTCTTTTACTTTTTCATCCGTAATGGCATCATAAGAAAAACTGTGGAAAATAGTCAGGTCTTCAGCCGACAGAATATGACTATGTCCCGGAGAACCCCAAGGCTGAACTGTTTTCTTATCAAAATATTCGTATTTCGCCCATGTTGTCCCATCCCCTGGAATCCAGTATGCGGTCACTCCCGGCGGATAAGGCGCCACCGATGGATGAGGCTTATCCGTAACCTGACACCGTGGACTGTCATTATTCGTCTGGTAGAAGATTCCCTTGGAAAGCGCACTGGCAATCAAATCATTGGTACACATATTGCCGATACTAATCGTAATATGCTGCCCGGATTCTGCCCCTACCTGCAGTCCTTTGCCTGAAAAAGAGCCGTCCAACAGCTTTTGTTCGTTGAACGTAGTAGTCGACTGCACACGGTCAATCTCACTCATTAGCTGCCTGACTTCCATAGTAATATATTCCCTGTCTACCGAAGTCAGCGTCCCATTCGCCCCCTTGACCGCCAACTCACCCATGCGCTGCAGCATATCCTGGACTTCATTCAAAGCTCCTTCCGCTGTCTGCACGCAGGAGATACCGTCCGCTGCATTTGCCGACGCCTGCGTAAGCCCTCTCACCTGGCGTCGCATTTTCTCTGATATAGACAAGCCCGCCGCATCATCTGCAGAACGGTTTATCTTATACCCAGAAGACAACTTCTCCGTAGATTTCGCCTGATTTGCATTTGTCAGGTTAAACATACGGTTCGCATTCATTGCCGTTATATTATGTTGTATAACCATAAATTTACCTCGTGATGCTATCCTTGCATCTGAATCAAAACTTCCTTGTCGTATATATATATCGGATAATTTTCTATAATACTTAGTATTTTTATAATTTAAATATTGTTTATATATTCTTAAATTAATTTAATCAAGCCTTTTCACTAGTGTACTGACACGTTCATTTTCAGGCAAGCAATTCATCGAAATATTAACGTGTCAATACACTAGTACATACAGACATCGGGCATAATAAATTTGTCATAGTCTGCTTCATGCCAATTGTCCAAATAAAAATAATCCCGATAGTGCCCGGGCACGTATACTACTTTTTTTGTACAAGCGCGTTCATGGATTGTTCATATTTATTTTAAAAAAACTTCATCCAAGAATCATTTTTTAGACATTTCTCCCTCGTATACTAACATCATAAGATACAGATGCAACACAAACACAGAATACATCAAAGTTAACTGATTAATTAAAACTTTTTCATAATAATGCCAAGTAAAGATTTTCTTTACTTGGCATCCTCCCTTTTTAGGGCTTTTTTTATTTTACCGCCTATCCATTATTCAAATATCCATGTATACAATTTTCCCTTGCTATACCACTTCCCCTATGTTATAATGAGCGTTAGCAAGAAGAGTATATATGCCTCTTCTTATGTCCTTGCCTGAGAGCGTAAAGTCAAGACCCCCGCAGCAAGCTGACGGGGCATCCAACTTACAACGCAGCCAGGCTGCAGATTATGTGACCCTCGCGGCAATCTCCAAATGTCTGCAAACGGCCACTTGGCTCGTTGCTCGCGGGAATCAAATTCTTTCCGAAATGTCAGCGTAGGCATATCTTTCATGTCTGCGCTTTTTTACGGAAGCGAGAGAAGGAGGAAATTAACTTGAACGGATTTTTTGCAGGGTTGGTTGATTCTATTACAGAAATCAACGGCACAGTCAACAGTTTTGTCTGGGGTATCCCTATGTTGGTGCTCCTGGTTGGTACAGGTATCCTTATGACTGTACTTACCAAGTTTTTCCAGTTATCCCATATTGGACACTGGTTTAAAAACACAATCGGCGGTATTTTCAGCGACAGACACATAACGAAACATACGGATAAGGAAGACAAATCTATCTCCCAATTCCAGTCCCTTTGTACGGCACTGGCTGCCACCATCGGAACCGGCAATATCGTAGGTGTTGCCAGCGCTTTAATCTCCGGAGGCCCGGGAGCCATCTTCTGGATGTGGATAGTTGCCTTCTTTGGCATGATGACGAATTATTCCGAAAATGTACTTGGTATCTACTACCGCCGGAAAAATGAAAGAGATGAATGGTGCGGCGGCGCCATGTACTACTTGAAAGACGGGCTGGGTTCCTACAAAGGATGTAAACAAATTGGTGCCGTGCTTGCCGTCTTGTTCTCCATTTTCTGTCTGCTTGCCTCATTTGGTATTGGCAATATGAGCCAGGTTAATTCCATTTCCGCAAATATGGAAGCTGCCTTTTCCATTCCCACCGCGGCAACAGGCGTGGGCCTGATGATTGTAGCGGCACTGGTCATCGTGGGCGGATTAAAGAGAATCGCATCCGTCACCGAAAAATTAGTTCCTTTCATGGCAATCGCATACATAATCGGCACACTGGCAATTTTCTTTACAAATATCGACCAATGCGGTGCAATCTTCTCCGCAATCTTCAAAGGAGCATTCGGATTAAAGGCCGTGGGAGGCGGTATTGTCGGTTCGGGCGTGAAGATGGCATTGACCTGGGGCATGAAGCGCGGCGTATTCTCCAACGAAGCCGGTCTTGGTTCTTCTGTCATGGTACATTCCAACTCCAATGTCAAAGAGCCTGTCCGCCAAGGTATGTGGGGAATCTTCGAGGTATGCGCAGATACGATGATTGTCTGCACATTGACGGCATTCTCCGTACTTTCTTCCGGTCTTGTTGACTTAGAAACCGGTGCAGTTTTAAGCGAGGCTTCCGGTTCTGCCCTTGTAGGCGAAGCATTTGCCACTATATTCGGTTCCTTCGGGCCTATGTTTATCGCTGTTGCCATTTTGTTGTTTGCCTTTTCCACCGTACTCGGCTGGAGCCATTACGGCTCTAAGGCATGGGAATATTTGTTTGGGACAAAATCCACGATTGCATATAAGATTGTGTTCATTCTGATGATTTTCATTGGCGCAACCATGAACTTGAGTCTCGCATGGGACCTTTCCGATACCTTTAACGGACTGATGGCAATGCCCAACTTAATCGGCGTACTTTGCCTGTCTCCGCTCGTTGTGAAAATCACCAGGAACTACGTCGACCGCGTTATCCGTAAGGAAGATGTGGAGCCCATTCTCTCCGTTTTCCCGGAAATCAATGCAGAACACGCAGAGTAGGACTAATCTAAAACTTCTAAATGCAAAATTGTATGTTCATTGTTTCGTACTATGGGAGCAGAGACGAGGAGACAAATATCCTCTTCTCTGCTCATTCTTTTATCATCTGGTTTAAGAATATTCTCAATGAAAAAGGGTATGGATTTTTATTCCAAAATACACAGAATATGGCAGCTATAAAACAGTGTTCTCCTGTTGGCAGGATACAGCAAAATATAGTACAATAAAGAAAACCAATTCATTGTACAAATTGGGAACTTGCCGAGGAAATCCGGAGCACTTTCCTAATAGGATTAAGGTGTTAAGAGATGATATCATAAAATTTCACTGGCAGATTGCATAAAATGTTCACGAAGTTGTCCTTCGTAGGAATATGAGATTTTCTTATTATTCCGTGAAGTCCCCAGTAATTTCGGGGCATGGACGCCACGAAAAGCCCGATGTTCGCCCGGATGGCGAATAGCGGGCGGTTACGTCCGTTTTCATAAATTCCCCGGAATATTTTAGAAAATCCATATGACGGAGACAGACACAAGGGAACATTTTATGCCATTTGCCCCTGCGACTTATAAAATGCACCTCTTGACACCCTAATCCTATTACAAAAATACGCTGTGAAGGACATAAGACATGTGAAAAGAAAACATAAAATCTTGATAACAATATATGCCATATTACTCTTGTCTGCCCTGTCGTACTGCATTCTGGTGAATTTTCTTGTAAGTGCGGCGCTGGTTCCCTCCTTTATGAAGCAATTAGAAGCTTTCGGCCGGATTACGGAGGAAAGCTATGCGGCGCAGGTACAGACATCGGACATTCAGCTCAACCGTCAATTGGCATTAAATGAAACCTTGGAATGGCTTGAAGCAACAAATTCCCAAACTATTTCAACGGTTAGTGATGATGGCTATTTTTTGGTTGCAAAACAATTTTATATGTTGGAAGACGATGAGCCGAACCATCTATGGGCTATCGTTCTTCACGGATACACGGGATGGAAAGAAGAAATGTACCCTTTCGCCTATTGGTATTACAAAGAAGGCTATCAAGTTATCGTACCGGACCTGCGTTGTCAGGGGGAAAGCGAAGGTGATTTCATCGGTATGGGATGGACAGACCACTACGACTGTAATCTTTGGATTGACTACATACTGACACAGGATGCTGACGCCCGCATTGTCATCCACGGACAATCCATGGGAGCCGCCACCGCGTTGATGATGACCGGAGACGCAGCCCTGTCCGACCATGTAGCCGCCGTAATATCTGACTGTGCCTACACGGACGCTTACTCTATGTTTGGTGACAAAGTCACGGAATGGTTCTATCTGCCCGCCTTTCCGTTGGTAGATTCCGCCCGTATTGCCCTGCTCCTGCGGGGAGGCTATGACTTGGCAGATGCCTCCGCACTAAATGCCGTTGCAAAAAGCAATACACCCACACTTTTTATTCACGGCGCTTCCGATGCCATGATATCTTCCGATATGTCGCAGGACTTGTATGCCGCCGCCACATGTCCAAAAGAATTGCTCATCATAGAGGGCGCAGGACATGCACAGGCACAGGATAAAGACCCTGCCGCATACTACGGGGCGATACAGGACTTTTTACAGGAATATGTTGGCAACGACGATTCAAAGAATGCTCCATATTCTCTTAAATAATTTACACTATCGCAATTTTTATACCATAAAAAAAGTTGGCCCGGCGGCCAACTTTGCAAGAATTTGCTCCACAAATTCTTGTTGGCATCTCACCACATTATGGCGTACTTTCCTATAGGGTAAAAAAACGAGCTTCGCTCGTTTGCGAGATTTGCCTCCGGCAAACTCGGATAAGCGGAGGAATTTCCTATACCATAAAAAAGACCTCAGCTTAATATCCAAGGCTGGGGTCTTTCTATTCATTATTTGATTTCTTCTTACGACTTATCCTCGTACTTCCTGCTTAAGCTTTGCCATCAGAACCAAGAACATTCTTAATCTTGTGGGCAACCATCTCCTTAACAGCCTGGCGTGCCGGTTTCAGATACTGGCGAGGGTCGAAGTGGTCCGGATGCTCTGCAAAATATCTACGGATGTTACCTGTCATAGCAAGACGGATATCGGAGTCGATATTAATCTTACATACTGCAAGTTCAGCCGCTTTACGAAGCTGCTCTTCCGGAATACCTACTGCATCGGGCATATCGCCGCCGAACTGGTTAACCATCTTAACGAACTCCTGCGGAACGGAAGAAGAACCATGAAGAACAATCGGGAAACCAGGAAGACGCTTAATGCACTCCTCCAATACGTCAAAACGAAGCGGCGGAGGAACAAGGATGCCGTCAGCATTTCTTGTACACTGTGCTGCCGTAAACTTGTATGCACCATGGGAAGTACCGATTGCGATTGCAAGGGAGTCACAGCCTGTTCTGGAAACAAATTCTTCCACTTCCTCAGGACGGGTATAGGACTCTTTACCTGCCTCTACAACAACCTCGTCTTCAACACCAGCCAATGTTCCAAGCTCAGCCTCTACAACCACACCTTTATCATGAGCATACTCTACAACCTGCTTTGTCAAAGCGATATTGTCCTCAAAAGATTTGGAAGACGCATCAATCATAACGGATGTGAAACCGCCGTCGATACAGGATTTGCACAGCTCGAAGCTATCGCCATGGTCTAAGTGGAGGGCAATCGGAATCTCAGGATTCTCTGCAACCGCTGCTTCTACTAACTTAACCAGATAAGTATGGTTAGCATAAGCACGTGCCCCCTTGGAAACCTGAAGGATAACAGGGCTCTTCAGTTCGCCTGCTGCCTCTGTAATACCCTGTACGATTTCCATGTTGTTAACGTTGAATGCACCAACCGCATAGCCGCCATTGTATGCTTTCTCAAACATTTCCTTTGTTGTTACTAATGGCATTGTTCTTACCACCTTTCTTAATTTTATAATTATTATAACCGGCTGCCTGGCCGGATATTAATTACTGGTTTCATTATAACCCAAAGCCTGGCCTTACGCAAACATATTCTAGGAAAATGTAGCCAAAAATTTAACCGTTCAGCCTTCGGCAGGAACCCTAATACGCAATGCCTGACGCCTGTTTTCAATCACGGCCTTACAATGTTCTCCGCCAAATTCCCCGTCCAGAGTCCAGGAGATTGGCGCCTCACTTTCCACTGTCAGCCGGGACGTTTTAAAGGTATGTATGTGCTCCGACTTCACCCTCTTGTCCACCAGCGCCAATATGATATTGTTCAAGTCAAGCGGATTAGACGGTTTCCGTATGAGTGTAACCTCAAAAAGTCCGTCATCAAGCTGTATATCCTGCCCGGTTATCCCCCTGAAACCGCCCACCGAATAAGAATTGGTGACCATTCCATACAGAAATTCTCCCTCTATCACCTGGTCGTTACATGTAATTTTAAGCGGATAAGCCCGTATGGAAGGAAGCCGCTTCACACCCTCAAGCAAATATGCAGCATGTCCCAAAACATTTTTTACGTCCTGTTTTGTCTCGTAGGATACATCCGTAAAAATGCCAAATGCCGCCACATAGATAAAACTGTCATAGTTAAAAACTCCTATATCACACGGATAATCCCTGCCTCCCACCACCACGTCCGCCGCTTTGGTCATATTCTTGGGAATCTTCAAACTATTGGCAAAATCATTGGTGCTGCCCGCAGGAATGTAGCCGATGGGTAATTTCTCTTCACACTGCATCATCCCTCTTACCACTTCGTCAAGCGTACCGTCGCCGCCGCTGCAAGCCACAATGTCATATCCTGCATGGCGCTCTTTTACCGCCTTAACAGCATCTCCCGCCGCCTGAGTAGGATAGGCCGTAACTTCATAACCTGCCTTGACGAAAGTATCTATGATATCCAACAAATTACTGCGTATCTGTGCCTTCCCTGCCCTCGGATTATAGATAAAAAGCATTTTCTGTTCCATAACCAGCCTCCACTGCGATTGAATTGATGATGTTCCAAGATAATAGATTTCCGGCCGCTGTGTATGAGCGCCTCTCTTTGCCCCTTCTCGCCCACTTCTTTCGTGAACAGTATACCATATAATAAAAGAACATAACAGTCGCTTTGCCGTAATTTCCATAATTCCCAACCGGGCTCCTGTAAGATATTCCTCAGCGGTACAATGCATAATCCAGCGCTTCCCTCACAAAACCGCTTGCGCCAAGGGCCCCTGCCGCCTCCGCCGGATATTCTTTGACGGTAATCCGCTTCCTGTCCGCAAAAATATGTCCTTGGCGGTAGTTTTTGGCAAACAGACACAGCGCTTCCTCTGCGTACTCCTGACTAAAAACTTTCAGAATTTTACCCTGCCTTTCAAAAAGCGCCACCGGCAGTCCACCCCGCAGAGCCACAGCCGTGCCTGGTATATTGGTAAATGCCAGGTTTGGTTGATGTGGCAGCAGTTTTCCCCACGGCTGCATAGGGTCTGCGGCGCTTATCCAAAGTAGTTCCTGGGGCATATGAAGCAGTCTGGACGTAACACTTCCAAAATCTTCCTTCCGGATAAACTGGGCACCGGAAAGCCCCTCAACATAGTATCCTCTGCGCACCTGTCCCGTATATTCCTGAACACGCAAAAGTGTTAATGCCTCCTGCCAAGACAGGCCGCAAAGCGCAGCCGTTTCACGGCATAACACAAGATAACGTCTAAAGCAGTCATCCATCTCTTCTTGTAACGTACGCTTTCGGATAGGATGCACCAAATCCCACCGTCCTGCCTGCTGTGCCTTTATCCGTGCGCCTACACGCTGCCTGGCGGTGGATTTTTTTATCTTTTCTTTATTCATCCATTGTCGTACAGGCAAGAAACTGTCCGCACATACGATTCCCTTCTCCATCAGGGAAAGTAATGTGTCATAGGGAGATTCATCAGGTAACACTCCGTTTAACGCCTGCATGAAGCTGGCGCCCCGCCTGGACAATGCTTGCACAATCAACCGTTCCTTCTCCGATAGAGCTTCCTCTTTAATTTGGGATGTCTCCTCCCAATCTATCTCATCCGTGCGCTCAAACCGAATCCTTCCCTCTTCCATATGCCAAAAATATTCTCCTTTTGCCAAATAGCCGTCCAACAGATTTTCCCGGTATCCCTTCACGCGAAGCGGCAGCATTTGTCCCTCCCACAAAGTAACAGGATATGCAGTTCCTGCAAGGCTTCCAACGGCACTCTTGATTGCCTCTTCCGGCGGCGCAGACTGGTTAATGCGTGAAAGAAGCAGCGCGGCATAAGCCGCAGAAGGGCATGTCGTGACCTCTTCTCGACGGTTTTTCAGCGTCTTTGTGATTGCCCGCTTGTATAGCTGCGCATGATAGTAGACCTGTTCGGCCATGTTACCCTCATGCGCAGACGAAACAGGCTCACTCCGGCAAACAGCTTCACCCCGCCCGCACAGTTCCTGCAGTATCCCTTCTGCAGTTGTCTCATCCCATCCGTAGCGGTGTGCCACTTGCCTTGCGCCACAACCTCCCCGATAGCGGAGCATGCGCCGCACAATATCAAGGCTTTCTTCATGCCCGCATTCTTCCATGGCTGCCCGGTACACCTGCTCATGTTCCGCCGCAATCCAAATACCCTGCTCTAGGTAAACTGCCCTGCCGTCTCTGCTTAGCTCTTCAAGCCACTCCACAGGCACATCCAACTCCCCTGCCGCCAGGTCTCCCTCCGCCATCAGAAGGGAGTGAAGCTGTTTCTCATTCTCCGGAAGTTTCTCCCTGTCCTGGGTCTGGGCAAGCTCCCGGATGCCGGGAGAAAGAGCCCCTTTCTCCTGCTTAAGCGCCTCCTCCACCGCTCCGTGGATACCCCTGGGAGTAGGAGCGTAATCATACATCACTGCCGCCTCCTGGCTCCACTGCAAAGGCAGCGACATAGGAGAAGCCGTTTCCGTATAAATCTCACGTACCGATATTTCACCGAGTCGAATCTGCTCTATCACATCACGTGTGCCTTCCACATCCCAGATTTGCTCCATACATTCCCGTCTTGTCTCACGGACCAAAGGATGCTCCTTCTCACGAACCACCTGCTCTAACATCTCTGCGCTCCGCAAACGCTGCATCCACAACGGCTGACGTCCTGAGCCCTTGGCTCCCATCATCAATGCCCTGCCGCAATTGTACCGAAATGCCATATTAAAAACCGACGTAGCAGGAAGGAGGGCAGAAAGAATCCCCTCCGCAGTCTCCGGGATAATCCGCAGCAACAATCCCTCCGGCACTGCCCGGTCTCCGTAGGAATAGAGCAAAAAGCCATCCTCCTCATCCACACAGCCTACTTCCATACCCATTTCTTCTTTCGCAACCTGCACGGCAAGAAGAGAAAGGGGCGTGTTCACGCGTCTCCCAAAAACGGAATGGACCATCAGTTGCCAGTTGCCGGACTGGTCCCTAAAATGTTCCGCCAGTATGCACTTATCTGTAGGGAGAGCCCCTGTGGAGGCAATCTGACGTTTCAAATATTCCCCCGCCATCGTGGCCGCCGACTCATCCAACCCCATCTCCGTAAGGGCCTTTGTCAGCTTTCCTTCCCCCGCTGCCTGCTCCAGATTCCGGAACATTTTTCCAAACTGTATTCCTGTCTCTTTATTCCTTCCCTTTAGTTCTCCCTTCCAAAAAGGAAGCCTTGCTCCTTCCACCGGCGCCTGCGTCACCGTCACGGTATCTCTGCTGATGTGTACTACTTTCCATGCAAAAGCGCCTAAAATAAATCTGTCCCCTTTCTGGGTTTCATATACAAATTCTTCGTCCGCCTCGCCAACTTTTACGCCTTCCTCCGTGCGCACCGTGTACATTCCCTTGTCAGGAATGGTGCCTCCTGCAGAGATGGCAAGCATCCTGCTATAGCCATCCCCCTCCACGCATCCATGAATCCGGTCATACAAAACCCTGGGCCTGGCAGGAATATCCCTCTTGTGTTCATAATCTCCGGCAAGCATCCGCAGTACAGATTCCACTTCTTCCCTGCCCACGTTGCGAAACGGCCATGCCCGCGGCAGTATCGCCATAACCTCATCCACTTCATAACTTTTAAAGGCTGCCATAGATACCAGATGTTGGGCAAGTATATCCAGGCAGCCCTCCGGCGGACTGGTTTTCTCTATCCTTCCTTCTCTGGCGAGTTGTGCCGTCATCCCACTCTGGATACTCTCCGCCGCCGTCCTGGGAAACAGGTACATCACGCTGGTGCGGTTGGGATTGTGCCCTGCCCTGCCCAATCTCTGCATCGTTCCGGAAACAGTCCGTGGGCATCCCACCTGCAATACCTGCTCGATTTCTCCCACGTCAATGCCAAGTTCCATGGATGAAGTTGCACACAAAAGCCGCAGTCTGCCTTCCCGCAGGGCTTTTTCCGTCTCCATGCGTTGTTCTTTCGACAGGCTCCCATGATGGACTCTAGCAAAATCCTCACCGCCAATTAAGTTTACATAATATGCCAACTTTTCCGCATACCGTCTTCCCTCCACGAAAGCAATCACACTTTTGGCTCCCTGGCAATATTGATACACCAACTTAGAAAGTTCCTCCCAGACAGGGTCCTTCTGCCGTTTACGGTTATTCACATAGGAACCCAGAACTTGTAACTGTATCTTCTTATCCATAGAAGGCGCAGCCACGAAGACCGGTTCAGGCGCCAGATAGCTTGCCGCAACGCTGTGGGGTGAAATCGTGGCGGACAGCCCAATTCGCTGCAACGGCTTTCCACACAGTATGTCCAGCCTGGCTAGGGACAGCATCAAATGCGCGCCCCGCTTGGTATCAATCAGCGCATGAAGCTCATCCACAATCACACTTCTTGCGGTAGAGAGCATATTTTGGCCCGTTTTCGATGTGAGCAGTAAATAGAGCGATTCCGGAGTGGTAATCAGGACATGAGGCGGTTTTCTTATCATCTGTTGACGTTCCCGCGGAGTGGTGTCCCCGGTGCGGATTGCAACCCGTATACTGTCCGTTCCCCCTATGCCGTCCAATGGTCTGTTTAAATTTTCGCGTATATCAGCCGCCAGAGATTTTAACGGTGACACATATAACAGATATAATTCCTGCTTTAAACTTCCTTCCGCACTCATCTGTTTCATCCGGTCCAGAAAGACCAAAAAGGCAGACAGGGTCTTACCCGTTCCCGTAGGAGCCGATACCAATACATGTCCACCCGCCGCAATGGCAGGCCAGGAAATTTCCTGAACCGGTGTAGGTTTTCCTAAAGCCTGGGTAAACCAAGCCGATGTTTCCTCTTCAAATATCTGTAGACAGTCAGCAATTTCTTTGTTTATCATAATACGGCCACATAATTCCTTTTTCTGTTAATGTCCTCTCAAAAACTCTCTGTATCATTTGATGAGATTCGGAGAATATATATCAACTATAGCATGGTGCAGGTACAAGATTCAAGTTTCCGCCTACGCGTACAAAAAAAGAAGCCCCCGCTCCCGGAAGCTTCTTTGTATTCTGCCTTATCGAAATGTCATGTACTCATCCTGCCCGCCTATTTGCCGCTCAAGAATTTCTCAATCTCATCGACTGCGAGTCCCTCGTCATTGCCCTCTGCAACGACAGTCACCTGTTCACCGCTTGCAAGTCCCAGACTCATCATACCCATAATGCTTTTTGCGTTGACTTTTCGGTCATCCGCATTGATGTACACCGTGCTCTCAAACTGACTCGCTACCTGTACAAGCATCGCCACCGGTCTGGCTTCCAAGCCTTTCTCCAGTTTAATCTGGATAGATTTTTGTATCATAATATTCTCCTCCTTTACGGTTTAATCCCATCGGCAATTTCGCTCAGCCTGCGCAATCTGTGATTCACACCCGATTTACCCACAGCCGGCTCCAGATAGCCGCCCAGTTCTTTCAACGCAGCATCCGGATATTCCAATCGAATCTCCGCCATCTGTCTCAAATTATCCGGCAAATTCTCAAATCCATATTTATCTCTGATTAAGAGTATGTCTTCAATCTGTTTAGACGCTGCCGTAACGGTTTTGGAAATATTGGCCGTCTCGCAGTTAACACGTCTGTTAATGGAATTTCGCATCTCCTTGACAATCCTAAGATTTTCAAGATTCATCAAAGATACATGTGCGCCTATGACATTGAGAAGATTAACAATCCCTGCTCCTTCCTTTAAATATACAACAAAGTATTTCTTACGCTTAATGACTTTCGCTTCAATCTGAAATTCTTGAATAATTCCCTGAAGCTGTCTGGCCTGCTCCTGCGCATTACAGACAAATTCTAAATGGTAACTCTTCTCCGGAGCGCTCATAGAGCCAATGCTCAAAAATGCCCCCCGCAGATATGCCCTTGCGCAGCAAGAGCTTTTAATAATAAGAGAACTTACCGGTGCTTCAAGCACAATCGGACAACCCGCTTTCCCGGCAAGATGCAAGGCTTGTATCACTTTTAATTCTGTTTCGTCATCGGACAACAGCCTGCTTTTTCCCCTTGTCACAACATTATCTATATTAAATGTTTTTCTGAGTAATGTAAAGCACTTTCTGACAACTGCTTCATTTTCCGTCTCTAAACATAAATGCATGCCATCATCACAAGTGCTTCCGCAAAAATGAATGAGCGCCGCCAACTCTGCCAACTGACAATGTCTTGCTGTGCTGACCTGCGCTGAAAGCTCCTCTTTCACTGTCGAAGAAAAAGACATTTTACCTCCAACCTAATCTTCCCACGCCAATTCCAATGCATATCACAAGCCTGTCTGCAATACTGCTTAAATAGAAAAATCTATACTCCCTGTCTGATATCCCTGTGATACAATTTCACGCCATAATTCTTATGGTCTTTCATCTTAGCGTAAAGCCCATTGGCAAGCGTGACGCTTCTATGTTTGCCCCCGGTACATCCAATACCAATCACCAACTGGTGTTTACCTTCTTTGATATAATTGGGAATAAGGAAATCAAGCATGTCCGTCAACTGTCCCAAGAACATAGGCGCTTCCGGAAAACTCATTACATAGTCCTGTACTTCTTGGTCATTACCAGTTTTATGCTTAAGTTCATCAATGTAGAACGGATTGGGCAAAAATCTGACGTCAAATACCAGGTCGGCATCCGCCGGAATCCCATTCTTAAATCCAAAAGACAATATGGTGACCATCAGTGAACTGTATTCTTCATTTCTCACAAAAATATGGTCAATCTCCTCTTTCAGCTCCCTCGTAAGAAGATTGGAAGTGTCAATGACGTAATCCGCCTTCTTCCTAATCCCTTCCAGAATGCTCCTCTCTTTATGCACACCCTCAATCACTCTTCCTTCCAGTGACAAAGGATGCATACGCCTCGTCTCCTTATACCGTTTTAATAAAACCCCGTCGCCGGCTTCCAGAAACAGGATTTCAAAGGGATATCCATCTTCCCTCAGTTTATCCAGAACACGCTGCGCATCCCCGAAGGGTTGGTCTGCGCGCACATCAAGTCCTAACGCAACCTTGCTGATTTCCCCGTTAGGCGTAGCGACCAACTCCACAAATTTCTCAATCAACGGCACTGGCAAATTATCCACACAATAAAATCCTACATCCTCCAGCATCTTCATTGCGGTTCTCTTGCCGGAACCGCTCATGCCGGTCACTACTACAAACCTCATAACACTTTACCCCATACGAGCCGTGGAAATACCCACGGCGTTTTCCCAACAAAAGCTAGCCTCCTAAAAATCCCCCAAAAATACTACTTCCGGCTCCAAGGTGACATGAAATCTCTCCTTGACCCGCTCCTGCACTTCCTCGATAACTTCCTTGATATCTGCCGCGGTAGCTTTCCCTGTATTAACCACAAACCCACAATGTTTATCCGACACCCTCGCGCCGCCAATCCGGTAACCCCGCATCCCTGCATCCATAATCAGCTTGCCCGCATAATTTCCTTCGGGTCTCTTAAAAGTGCTTCCTGCGCTGGGATACTCAAGGGGCTGCTTGCTCCTTCGCTGCTCCATCAATTCTTCCATCCTGGCGCCAATCTGCGTCTGGTCACCTTCCGTAAGACGCAGTACCACTTCCAACACAATAAACGGTCTGTTCTTAATGATACTGGTCCGGTAACCAAATTCCATGGTATCATTGTCAAGCGTCGTAATCTGTCCGTCCTTATCCATCACGCGGACAGCTTCTACGACCTGCTTTATTTCCCCGTCATACGCGCCTGCATTCATCACCACACCACCGCCGATACTGCCTGGTATGCCCGCCGCAAACTCCAATCCGCTCAGCGCGTTTTCCTTAGCCGTCACGGCTACCTTGGTCAGCATTGCGCCCGCCTTGGCTGTAATGCGCGTGCCTTCCACCCGGATGTCCTCCATCGGGCCTGCGAATTTCATCACAATTCCTCGATACCCTTTATCACCTACCAACAAATTGCTGCCATTGCCCAGAATAAAATATTCCTTCTCAATCTGGTTCAAGTATGGAATCAGTTGTGCCAGTTCTTCTTCCTGCTGTATCATGATAAAGCACTCTGCCTCCCCGCCTACCCGGAAAGTCGTGTGCTTACTCATTGGTTCATGAAACACGATATGTTCCTTCGGAACCACCGTTTTAATATAATCATACATTGATGCGCTCAATTTCTATCCCATCCGTTCCTCAGATTGATTACTTATTTATTTATATTCCGCCACGGCAACATATGCCACAACACAAACGCATGACTGCGTCTTTTAAAATGCCGCCATAACATTATTGTAAGGAAATTATGCAGACGCATAATTTCCTTATCTTAGCGTTATCCGTTCCTATATAAATTATGTATTTGCCAAACATAATTCCTATTCGGATTCCCAGCAACGCCTCCAAATGGCTATGCCTACCTGCGCGCTAGCTTGGTCCGTTATATTCGGGATTAGCCTAGGACAAGCTTGGCCGCTCCATAAATCCCTGCATCATTTCCGAGCGTGGCAAGAGCAAATTTCGTGTCTTTGCAACCATGGAATACGGTTTTCTCAAAAGCCGGACGGATATAATCAAATAACACGTCTCCAGCCTTGGAAACACCACCGCCGATAACGAAAATTTCCGGGTTGACAACCCCCGCAATCACCGCTAGCCCTTTTCCAAGATATTCACCGAACTGTTGTGCAATCTCTATGGCAAGTTCATCCCCTGACTTCACCGCATCAAATACGGTCTTCGCGGATACTTCTCCCTGCCTGAGTACACTGTCCTTATCACTGGACTGCAGCTTTCTGTTCGCAAGCCTCGTAATGCCAGTGGCGGAAGCATATTCCTCCAGACATCCATGATTGCCACATCCGCAAGGCTCTGTCTCGTTGTCCTCCACATGGATATGTCCAATCTCTCCTCCCGAACCGTTGTACCCTGTCAATATCTTACCATCAACAATAATACCGCCGCCTACGCCGGTTCCCAACGTAACTGCCACCAGATTACTGTATCCCTGGCCGCCGCCTTTCCACATCTCGCCAAGGGCTGCCACGTTGGCATCATTGCCGCCTTCCACTTTCATATCGGCAAGAAGCCCGGAAAGCACTTCCTTCAGATTCATCTCAGCCCAACCTAAATTTACGGCTTTATGTATGATGCCCTTGCCGTCAACAGGTCCCGGCGCGCCCACACCTACCCCGGCTACTTCTTTTTTTGTAATCGCCTTCTCGGACATCTTCTCCTGAATGCTTACCGCGATATCCGGCAGGATATTGACTCCATCATTCTCGGTTCTGGTAGGAATCTCCCACTTGTCAAGCACACGTCCGTCAATGTCAAAAAGACCCAGTTTTACAGTTGTACCGCCCACATCTACTCCGAATACATACTTTACCATTTTAATTACCCCGCTTTTTGTTCTTATATTCTTATTCTGTTACACCTTTTTCCCTGCACCCTCGGCCAACCCTCCGGTTCTCCGTGCATATTCGCGCCAAAGACATATATAAAAATCAGCCTTCCCTGCCACCGGTCAAAGAATTCTGCACGCGCTTATACAATTCCTGTGCCGCATTGTATCCCATCTTCTTCTGACGGTGATTGACCGCTGCGGACTCGCAGATAATCGCCAAGTTACGTCCGGGTCTGATTGGTATGCTATGACAAACAACTTTGTTCCCCAAATACTCCGTATACTCTTCCTCCAAACCCAGGCGGTCATACTCTTTATCTTTGTCCCAGTCTTCCAGACGGATAACCAGGTCAATATTCTGGGTGTCCTTGACACTGGATGCACCAAACAGGGCTTTTACATCCACAATACCGATACCTCGCAGCTCAATGAAATGTTTGGTGATGTCCGGCGCAGAACCAACCAGCGTATCTTCGCTGACCCTACGAATCTCTACCACGTCATCTGTCACAAGACGGTGTCCTCTCTTAATCAACTCCAGTGCCGCCTCCGATTTACCAATGCCGCTCTCTCCTGTAATCAGGACGCCTTCACCATATACATCCACCAGAACACCGTGTACGGAAATACAGGGCGCCAGTTTTACATTCAGCCATCTGATAATCTCCGCCATACATGCGGAAGTAGCTTTCTTGCTCATCAGAAGCGGAACGCCATACTTCACGGCAGTCTCCCGGAAAAGTTCATTGGGATGCAGTTCCCGACAGAACACAATACCCGGAATCGGATTGTTAAGCAGCTTCTCGTAAATCTCTACCTGCCTGTCCGCTTCCAGCGCATTCATATAAGAGTACTCCACAAACCCAACAACCTGCAGGCGCGTCGCCTCAAAATGCTCGAAATAACCCGCAATCTGCAACGCAGGTCTGTTAATATCCGGCTGCGTGACGTCGATTTTGGAGATATCAATTTCAGGCGTTAGATTTTCCAATTTTAATTTTTCGATAACCTTTGTTAAACTGATGCTTGCCATATCCCTCTCCTTATGATTTATGCCTTTGACTTAATGTATATTGTAGCATAAGACAGAACCGTTCGCAATAAGCGGTATTGACAGTAGCCTTTATTGCTCCTGCCGTGCCTCCGCCTCTTTATCCGGCCCTGTCCGGAAAAACTCATAAATCTGCCTCCCGATATTCTCAGGAATTTCCTTCACCTCACATAGCCGCTCCACCGATGCCTCCTTTATTTCATTGATAGAGCCGAAATGCTTCATCAATGCCTTGCGCCTTGCCGGTCCCACACCCGGTATTTCATCCAGCATGGACTTTACCTGTGCCTTTGAGCGCAGGGAACGGTGGTACTCGATGGCAAAACGGTGAGCCTCATCCTGTATCCTGGTAATCAGTTTGAACCCCTCTGAATGGGTATCAATAGGAATCTCCACATTCTGATAATATAATCCTCTGGTACGGTGATTATCATCCTTCACCATGCCGCAGACCGGGATATTGAGACGCAGCTCCTCTAACACCTGCAAAGCAATATTAACCTGTCCTCTGCCGCCATCCATCAAAAGTAAATCCGGAAATTTCGTAAAACTACCGAACGCCTGGTCAATCTCTTTGCGGTTTAGTTCTTCTTTTTCTTCCATTCCATGCAAAAAGCGCCTGGTCAAAACCTCTTTCATGCACCCATAATCATCCGGACCGGATACTGACTGGATTCGGAATTTACGGTAATCGCTGCGTTTTGCCTTGCCTTTTTCAAAGACCACCATAGAGCCTACATTGGCAAACCCGCTGATGTTGGAAATATCATAGGCTTCCATACGGCTCACATGTTCAAGTTCAAGTAAGGCCGCAATCTCCTTCACCGCACCGATGGTCCTTCCCTCTTCACGCTTTATCCTTTCCTTGTCCTGGCTCAATACGAGATGTGCATTCTGCGCTGCCAGCTCCACAAGCTTCTCTTTTGCCCCCTTCTTTGGCACCCGTATGTAAACCCGGCTGCCCTTGCGGCTACTGAGCCATTTTTCCAGAATATCAATATCCCCAATTTCTTCCTGCAGCATCAACTCCCGCGGAATAAAAGGTGTCCCGGCATAGAACTGTTTCACGAAATCCAACAGAATCTGAGCCGTATCATACCCCTGCACATGGGTCATATAGAAATGCTCTCTGCCAATCAACTTGCCGTCCCGCACAAAAAACACCTGCACTACCGCATCCGTATCATCCTTGGCCAATGCCAGTATATCTTTGTCTTCCCCATCGCTGTCCGTAATCTTCTGCTTCTGCGCTACGCTTTTCACGCTATTGTAAAGGTCGCGGTAACGAATGGCCTCTTCAAATTCCAAATTCTCCGACGCCTGCTCCATCTTTTCTTCCAGTTCTCTCAGCAAAGGCTTATAATTGCCATTCAAAAAATCCAATGCCTGCTCCACCTGCGCCCTGTAGTCCTCCTTGCTGATATATCCCTGGCAAGGCGCCGCACACTGTTTAATGTGGTAATTCAGGCAAGGGCGTTCTATCCCGATATCCCGCGGCAGTCTCCTGTTACAAGTCTTAAGTTGATAGAGCTTGTTTATCAGGTCAATGGTATCCTTCACCGCTGCGGCGCTGGTATAAGGTCCGAAATATTTAGATTTGTCTTTCTTCATCTCCCTGGAAAAAAACACCCGTGGATAATCTTCCCCCACGGTCACCTTGATATAAGGATAGGTCTTGTCGTCCTTAAGCATCGTGTTGTATTTCGGGCTGTATTCTTTAATCAGGTTGTTCTCCAACACGAGCGCTTCCAGTTCCGAATCTGTCACGATATACTCAAATCTGGCAATCTGCTGCACCATCTTATCAATCTGAGGGCCTCTGCCCACAATCTTACGGAAATAAGAGCGCACACGGTTATGCAGGTTCACGGCCTTCCCCACATAAATGATGGTATCGGCATCATCATGCATCAGATAAACGCCCGGCGAATTGGGCAGCTTCTTCAGCTCTTCGTCAAAATCAAACATATTGGTTTCCTTCCTGGCTCTTTGGCATTTTAATCCTATACCATATTAATAGAATAAATAAGGCAAAGTCAACTATAAGAAGACTCTGCCTTAATTTTATCATTACTTATCATCATCCCGTGGTTCCGGTGCGTTTGAAAATAGTCCACGGTTCTCGCTCTGTAGCTGAGATGGTGGTATCCATGCCTGTTCCTGTGTATCCTGTCCAGGCTGCCTGGCTGCCTGCTCCTCCTGTTTCATAGCTTGCTGCCCATAGGTCGGCTGTCCCGTACCCGGAGTTGTCTGTTCCCCATAAGGCGTCTGTTGTACGTCCGCCATAGATGGCTGCCCGTATGGTGACTGCTGTGCACCCGGCGCGGATGGCTGCCCGTATGGTGATTGCAGCGCACCCGGTACGGATGGCTGCCCGTATGGCGACTGCTGTGCACCCGGCGCAGATGGCTGCCCATAAGGTTGTTGGAATGCGCCAACCGTGGGCTGCTGCCCGTGAACCGGCTGCTCGGGACGCGGTACCTGCCGTTGCGCATTATCCTGCTGCGGCTTTGCTTCCCTCTTCTGCTCTGCCGTACTCTTACCGCCGTCTTTCTCCGAATCATTCTCTTCCGGCTCAGGAAGTCCCTTTTCCTTGCGGAAAATTTTCATAAATTCCTTGCCGGTGATTGTCTCTTTCTCAATCAGGTATGCCGCCAGTTTATCCATTATATCCCGGTTTTCTTTCAAAAGCTTCTTCGCCTGTTTATAACTGTCACGCAGAATCTTCATCACTTCCGTATCCACATCCGCCGCCGTCACGTCGGAACATGTAAGAGAAGCCCTACCATCCAAATACTGGCTTTCCACTGTGGCAAGCCCCATAAGTCCGAATTTCTTACTCATGCCAAAACGCGTAATCATGTTCCGCGCAATACTTGTGGCCTGCTCGATATCATTGGCTGCCCCCGTTGTGACGGTATCGAAGAAAATCTCCTCCGCCGCACGTCCGCCAAGCAGTGACACTAACCTGTCACGCAGCTCCGCTTCCGTATCCAGATATTTCTCCTCCTCCGGCACATGCATGACATAGCCAAGCGCCCCCATTGTCCTGGGCACAATCGTAATTTTCTGCACAGGCTCGGAATTTTTCTGCAAAGCGCTGATTAGCGCATGCCCTACTTCATGGTAAGAGACAATCTTGCGCTCTTCCTTGCTCATAATGCGGTCTTTCTTCTCTTTGCCCACAAGCACCTGCTCCACGGCGTCAAACAAATCTTTCTGGCTCACACATTCCCTGCCTGTCTTGACAGCGTTAATCGCCGCCTCATTAATCATGTTGGCCAGGTCCGAACCTACCGCCCCGGAAGTTGCAAGCGCAATCTCGTTTAAGTCCACCGTATCATCCATGCGCACGTCTTTGGCATGTACCTTCAGTATTTCCACGCGCCCTTTCAAATCGGGTTTATCTACAATAATTCGTCTGTCAAAACGTCCCGGACGCAGAAGCGCTTTATCCAGAATCTCCGGTCTGTTGGTGGCCGCCAGGATAATGATACCCTTTTTGCCGTCAAAACCATCCATCTCGGACAGAAGCTGGTTCAATGTCTGCTCTCTCTCTTCGTTACCGCCTCCGTACTTGGAATCCCTGCTTCTGCCTATAGCGTCAATTTCGTCAATAAACACGATACACGGCGCGTTCTTCTCCGCCTCCTTGAACAAATCACGCACGCGGGAAGCGCCCACGCCTACATATAGTTCTATAAAGTCTGAACCGGATAGGGAAAAGAAAGGCACATGGGCTTCACCCGCCACCGCCTTGGCAAGCAGGGTTTTTCCTGTACCAGGAGGTCCCACAAGCAGAGCGCCCTTGGGAAGCCTGGCGCCTATCTTAGAATATTTACCCGGGTTATGGAGGAAATCAACGACCTCCACCAAAGACTCTTTTGCCTCGTCCTCTCCTGCCACATCCTTAAACGTAATGCCGGTCTCTTTTTGCACATAGGCTTTGGCAGTACTCTTGCCCACGCCCATTGGGCCGCCTTTGCCACCCATCCGTCTAAACAACAGGCTAAGAAGCCCCCACATCAAAAGAATCGGCAACACATAATAAAGCAGCACAGTCATAATAATACTGGAGCTGTCGGAAGTCTGTTTATTTACATCGATATTATGCTCCAAAAGACGCTTCGTCAGCGTATCGTCGTCTTCCATTCTTCCTGTATAATACGTCATTCCACCCAGGTTGTATCCATATCCATACAGAAAAGGCGAAGTGGATTTCTCTTCTTTGGGGTAAATCGTAAGCCTGTCTGATTCCACCGTTACACTTTTAACCTCACCGTCCTCCACCATCTTGACAAACGCATTATAGGTAATCTCCTGGTTGCTTGCCCCGGTCAGCATCTTCATAAACATGCTGATACATAGAAGCGTTACCAAGGCTGCCACGATAAGCATAATCAGGCTCTGCTTACGAGGGTCGCTGCCTCCGGGTCCGCCATTACGGTTACCATTATTGGAACCGCCCGGGCCGCCTGCTCCCGGACCGCCAGGACCATGATTTGGGCCGCCTTCATATTGATTCAAATTGTCATCCATGAGGAATCCTCACTTTCACTCTATTATAGTCATGCCACACATGCGACACGCAGTGCAATATAATATACCGATTGTTTTATGGCATCCGGTGCATACTGTATAATACCACGCATCGGCTATAGTTTAGTATATAGAAGGAAAAACCATAAATCAATATGCGAATTATGAATTTATGAACACAAGTATAAAAGAATTATAAAGTTTTTTACAAAAATTGACCTTTGCAGTAGATTTTTTGCGTCTTCCCATTGTATAATAAATCCATATTGTGTTTAGCTGTAACTATTCCGGAAACCACACATGGTTTCTCAATAGTTATTTTTCGTTATTGTTTTTTAAGTTCAGAGAAAGGCATGGTTGTTAAAATGGCAGTAAAATACGTATTCGTAACAGGAGGCGTCGTATCCGGTCTTGGCAAAGGCATCACCGCCGCTTCCTTGGGAAGGTTATTGAAAGCCCGTAGCTATAAAGTTACAATGCAGAAATTTGACCCTTATATCAATATCGACCCCGGGACAATGAATCCCATCCAGCACGGCGAAGTGTTTGTCACGGAAGACGGGACGGAAACTGACCTTGATTTGGGACATTATGAGCGTTTTATCGATGAGAATCTGGACAAGAATTCCAACGTAACCACCGGTAAAGTATACTGGTCCGTCCTGCAGAAAGAACGGCGCGGCGACTACGGCGGCGGTACGGTACAGGTAATTCCACATATCACCAATGAAATCAAGAGCCGTTTCTACCGTAATTTTACTGACGAAGATACCCGCATTGCTATCATCGAGGTGGGCGGCACCGTAGGCGACATTGAAAGCCAGCCATTCCTTGAATCTATCCGCCAGTTTCAACACGAGGTGGGCAGGGAGAATGCGATTTTAATTCATGTGACGTTAATTCCTTATTTAAGCGCTTCCCAGGAAATGAAGACCAAACCCACCCAGGCAAGTGTTAAGGAACTACAGGGCATGGGACTGCAGCCGGATATTATCGTATGCCGCAGCGAGCGTCCCCTGGACCAGACTTTAAAAGATAAAATCGCACTGTTTTGCAATGTGCCAAGCAACCGTGTACTGCAAAACCTGGATGTGGAGCATCTCTACGAAGCTCCTCTTGCCATGGAGGAAGAACATCTGGCACAGGTGGCATGCGACTGTCTGCATTTAGATTGTCCGGAACCAGACTTGACTGACTGGCGCGCAGTGGTGGAGGCTCTACGCACCCCTACCGATGAAGTGACAATCGCCCTCGTAGGTAAGTATACCCAGCTTCATGATGCATATATCAGTGTTGTCGAAGCATTAAAGCATGGCGGCATCTCCAATCGCTGTGTAGTCAATATTAAATGGGTGGACTCCGAAACCGTGACAGCGGACAATGTGGCCGGATTATTAGATGATGTGGACGGCGTATTAGTGCCGGGCGGTTTCGGTGACAGAGGCATCGAAGGCAAGATTCATGCTATCACATTTGCAAGAAAAAATAACATTCCTTTCCTTGGCCTTTGCCTCGGTATGCAGCTTGCGATTGTAGAATTTGCCAGGAATGTTCTCTCCTATAATGACGCCCACAGTATAGAACTCGACCCTTCCACCACTCATCCTATGATTGCGCTTATGCCTGACCAAAACGGTGTGGAGGATATCGGAGGCACCCTGCGTCTTGGCTCTTATCCCTGTGTGCTTGACAAAAATTCCAAAGCCTACACACTGTACGGCGAAAAGACGATTCACGAAAGACACAGGCACCGTTACGAAGTCAACAACGATTACCGTGCCGTCCTCACCGAGAATGGCATGAAGCTGTCAGGTCTGTCTCCTGACGGACGCATTGTGGAAATGTGTGAGTTGCCTGCGCACCCATTCTTTGTGGCAACCCAGGCACATCCTGAGTTAAAGTCCAGGCCCAACAGGCCTCATCCGCTGTTCAAGGGATTTGTGGAAGCGGCGCTTATTAAAAAACATGCATAGACAGGTTAGTACCAAAATATTTGACAGCTTGTTTGCGAAATAGTAAACACTCTTACAACAATAAAACGGGGACACCGGATTTTACGGCATCCCCGTCTGTTTTTATGTTACATCAAACTACTCATCCAGCGCATTTAGTCTGTCCACCAACGCCTGTACATCCGCCATTGTGGCACTGCCCGTAAAGCTAATCATTCCCCTAAGAGGCATATACTCAAACATCGCTGCGTTCATCTCCTCCGAAATGGCCTCACTTGCAACGCTACTCTCGGACTCCTGTGGTCTATCGCCAAACATACCACCCTTGGTAACCTCCTGCACGATTGCCAACGCACGCGAGTCTTTGCTCACATCTCCCATCGTCGTGTCTGTCGTATAAACGAAAGGCAGCTTCACCGTGGACTCCACCTTTACGGTCTTAGTCAGCACGATATCCTGGGAAGATTTACCGACCATAATGTCAAATTCGCCCGTCTCCACATGCCAGTCATGGATTCTCACACTGTAGTATGCGAACGCCCTCTGCTCGAGGATAAACTCGACCGTCTTCGTCTCTCCGGGCGCAAGCTCTACTTTCTCAAAACCACGCAGTTCCTTCACCGGACGGATTACCGTACTCTCACGGTCAGCCACATAAAGCTGTACCACCTCTTTACCTGCCACGGAACCGGTATTCGTCACATCTACAGAAACCCGCATCGTATCGGTATCTTTCATCTCTTCCTTATCCACCTTCAAATTGGAATATTCGAAAGTCGTATAGGATAAACCATGGCCAAACGGGAACAGGACATCCATCTTCTTCTTATCATAATAACGGTATCCCACAAAAATGCCTTCCCGGTATTCTACCATATCTCCTTCACCGATATAGGAAAGATAGGAAGGATTGTCTTCTAGCCTGAGCGGGAATGTCTCCGGAAGCTTCGCACTCGGATTCACTCTGCCATACAGGATATCACAGACCGCGCCGCCCACCGCCTGTCCGCCCAGATATGCTTCCACAATACCTTTCACCTTGTCTATCCAAGGCATCGCAACCGGGGAGCCGTTATGCAAAACTACCACGGTATTAGGCTGAACCGCCGCCACTTTCTCAATCAACTCATTTTGGCAATCCGGCATTGACATGTGTTTTCTGTCAAATCCTTCGGATTCAAATTTATCCGGGAGCCCGGCAAATATTACGGCAACGTCTGCGCCCCGCGCCGCTTCCACAGCTTCCGCAAGCAGTTTTTCGTCTGTCTTATCCTCCCCATCGTCAAAGCCTTGCGCATAGACAACATTGGCGTTATCCGCAACTGCATCCAATGCCGAAGTTATCTTGTGGCTATTAATATGGGAGCTTCCACCACCCTGGTAGCGCGGCGCCTTCGCATATTTACCGATAAATGCAACTTTCTGTCCGTCCGCCAGAGGAAGCACACCGTCATTCTTTAACAGTACGATTGTCTCTTCTGCCACCTTGCGCGCCATCTCATGGTCTTTATCCCTGTCAAACACGGCGTCATGGTCACGGTTCTCTTCAAAGCGGAACACAATATTCAAAATACGCTCCACCGCCTCATTTACAACATCCTCATCCAACTCACCGCTCAGTACCGCCCCCACAATAAGTTTGTCATTCACACCCATGGAACCGGGCATTTCCAAATCAAGTCCTGCTTTCAAATCTTCCACCCGGTTGTTGACCGCACCCCAGTCACTCATCACATAACCGTCAAACCCCCACTGGTCACGCAACGTCTCTGTCAGGTACAGATGGTTCTGAGCCGCATAGGTGCCGTTAATCTTATTGTAAGAGCACATCACTGTCCAAGGTTTCTCTTTCTTCACTGCGCCCTCAAATGCCGCCAGATATATCTCATGCAAAGTCCGTTCGTCCACTCGGGAATCGGAAGACATTCTTCTCGTCTCCTGGTTGTTCGCCAAAAAATGCTTGATGCTTGTGCCCACATTCTTACTCTGTATGCCGTGAATCAAAGCCCCCGCCATCTCGCTTGCCACATATGGGTCTTCCGAATAATATTCAAAATTACGTCCACAGAGGGGAGAACGTTTGATGTTCACCGCAGGCCCTAAGATGACGCTGACCCCCTCTGCCTGGCACTCATTGCCAAGCGCTTCGCCCATCTTGGAGAGTAGTTCCCTGTTAAAAGAAGCTGCCGTACCGCAGCCTGCCGGGAAGCATACCGCCTTAATGCTGTCATTAATTCCCAAATGGTCTGCCTTGTCATCCTGCTTGCGCAGTCCATGCGGTCCGTCCGAAACCATACTCGCCGGGATTCCTAACCGCTCTACCGCCTCCGTATGCCAGAAGTCGGCGCCAGAACATATGGATGCCTTCTCCTCCAAAGTCATCTTGCCCACTAATTCCTTGATTTTTTCTGCCGTCATTTGACAACCCTCCTACATTTTTGCTATAAATCAAGATATTTTAAGTGTAGCATAGTAGCATACAGTTTTCTATATCTTTTTCTTGTTTTCCCTACTTTTTCAGCTCATATGCACGCAACCGCATCTCACAAAAACTTCCTCCTTCTTCCCTGTTTTCAAACCGGATTTTTCCGCCATGTGCAAGTACTGTCTTGTATACAATCCCAAGCCCTCTGATGTTTGCAACTGTCCGCTTTTTCTTCCTGCTTTGTAACTGGCGCAGCACCTCCATAGAATACCCCGTACCGTTATCCGCAAAGCTGACACAACACCATTTTCCTTCTCTCCACATACGCAGCCAAATCTCCACCTTCTCTCCCTGTTTGCTGTGCTGCAAACTGTTGTGAAACAGATTCCGCAAGGCTCTGACTAACAATTTCCTGTCTGCCTTGACCCATGATTGCTCCGCCTGTGAAGAAATCTCCACCTCCACTTCCAGTTCCTCTTCTTTGGCATCCCCAAGAAATGCCGCGGCCACTTCCCTTATGAGCGCCGCCATACGGACTTTCTCCACACGCAGTGGCTGCATGGAATATTCTAATCTGGAAATAAGGTTTAAATCTTCCACCAACTCTTTCATCACAATGCTCTGGTGCCTGACCACCGCCATCTGCTGCCGCTCCACAGGCGTAAGATTCTCACTGTCAACCAACCCGTCCGAATAGCCCATCACCATCGACAACGGCGTCCGGATATCATGGGAGATACCGGACACCCACTCAATTCTCGCCTGCTCTCTGCTTTTAGACCACCGCCTTACAAAGAAGAACGCCAGTCCGAGAACCCATAGAAGGTCTAGCAGAACCATCCACACAAAAGACTTTAGTACCGTATCTATCCACAATTCCGGGAACTCTAAATTATATTTCCAGACCGTATGTTTAGGCTGCCCAACTACCATGATATAGTCTTCCCACACTCTCAAATAAACAGGATAATCTCTCAAATACCATTTACTCATCCGGGCAATGTCCGAAAGGCTGTAAGCATCCTCTACCTCTTCCGGTTTGTCAAAGGACCATACGACCTTTCCTTCCCCGTCAAGCAGCATTGCCCACCAGTTCTGATTCCGCAATCTCTCCTCCATGGCGCTGTTAAGCGCATAGCCGCTGTCTGTCAAAATCAATTCCTCCATCACTTCCCCGCCGCCAATATAGTCCGGATTATATTCAATATACCAGTACGCTACCACGCAAAAAAAAATGATATTTAAGGCAATCATCAGCCATGCAGTCGCCATCACTGTCACTGCAAAATATAAAATTGACCGAATTCCCGGCAGTTTATTGTACATTCTCATGCCGTTTTCCTTCCCTTTGCATCCGTTCATTGCTACTCGGTGCACAAGCATAACGATTTCATAGTAATTTGTACCCAAGTCCCCTCACCGTAATCAGATATCTGGGATGAGAAGGCTCTTCTTCGATTTTCTCCCGAAGCCTCCTGATATGCACCATAAGCGTATTCTCATATCCATAATTGCCATCCTGCCAAACATGTTCACATAGCGCGTCTATCGTCACAATCTGCCCTCTGTTAACCGCCAGTTTCTCTATAATGGCATACTCCTTGGCTGTCAAAGTAGCTTCCTTCTTACCCTCTTTTCCTTCTATACACGCCACACCGCTGCCCAGGTTGACGCTGCATCTGCCAAGTACAATGACTTTCTTTTCTTCCCCTTTATCCTTTATACGATACACTCTCTTAAGCACCGCACGCACGCGCAGGATTAATTCCTGGGGAAGAAAAGGTTTCGTGATATAATCGTCCGCCCCTAGCCCTAGTCCGCGCAGCCTGTTCTCATCCTCGTCCCTTGCCGAGAGGAAAATGACCGGCGCCTCCGTCTCCCGGCGCAATTCTTTAAGTAGACTAAATCCGTCCCCGTCCGGAAGCATCACATCCAATAAGATTAAATCAGGATGCTCCTCGCCAAATATCTCCCGTGCCTCTTTGCAGCTTCCCGCTCCCTTTACGCGCCAAAATCCTTCCCTGGCTAAAAACTCCTCTACCATTCTGCGCAGTGCAGATTCATCGTCTACCAACATTATTTTGCAATTGTATAAATCCATATCAAATTATCACCTTAATCTTTCATTTTGAGCTGCTTACCGCAAAGCCCCATATTCCGAAAAATCCCGGCCTCCTGTCCCTTCACTACATTATTGCGTACTTTTCCATAAAATAAAAGACACTATCCTAAATCTTAATGTAAATGTAATGTAGACTTCAGTTCCATGTAATATGCCTAACCTATACTGAGCCTGTAAACAGAATACCCGGACAATTACCACTCCATTGTCCACTTAAGAAAAACAAATTAAAGAAAGAAGGAATCATTATATTATGGCTGAACCAAACTTAATCGAGACACAAAATCTGACAAAGCAGTACGGCAAAATACGCTGCGTCACCACCCTGCACATGAAGGTCCCGCGAGAAGCAGTATACGGTTTTCTCGGCCCCAACGGCGCAGGCAAATCCACCACACTCAAGATGATTCTGGGACTTGTCAAGCCCACCGAAGGTTCCATCACGCTCTTTGGCACAAGGGTAAATGGAAAAAACCGCATCCGGCTGCTTGCGGATACCGGCTCCCTGATTGAATCTCCCAGTTATTACGGGCACTTGACCGGGGAGGAAAATCTTCACATTCTCCAAACCCTCAAAGGATGCCCGAAAAAGGATATTGATGAAGTCCTGAAAATCGTACGCCTGTATGATGCGCGGCAAAAAAAAGTGAGTCATTACTCCCTGGGCATGAAACAGCGTCTTGGCCTTGCAGGCGCGCTGCTTGGTTTCCCCCGTCTTCTTATCCTCGACGAGCCTACCAACGGCCTGGACCCGGCAGGTATCCAGGAAATGCGGGAGCTAATCTGTACCCTACCTTCGTCCTACGGCATCACGGTAGTAGTTTCCTCCCATCTGCTCAGCGAAATCGACCAGATGGCAGACCACGTAGGCATTATCCGCAAAGGAGAACTGGTCTATCAGGATACATTGGAATCATTACATGCCAAAGCAAGCCAACAGATTGCCCTGCGCACAGACAACCCCGCCACCACCCTTCTATTGCTTCGTCAAAACGGCATCGAAGCACAAAAGGAATCGGACTATTTTCTCATTCCCATGGCGGACGATAATGAAATCGCCAGGCTATGCAGACACCTGATAGAACAAGGTATTTCCTTATATCGTATAGAAAAACGTGAGAAGAGTCTGGAAGATATCTTCCTTGCCCTGACCGGAAAGGAGTCCAGTTTATGAAAACATTACAATTAGAATTTTATAAGATTAAGAGAAGAAAAGTATGGCTCTCCATGTTTGGCCTGTTGTCCGTACAACTCCTGTGGGGGGTATGGGCATTACGTGCCCCCAAAGACTGGGAACTGAAAAGCGGCTGGCTTTCTCTGCTCTATTTTCTGTCCCTTATGGACGGAATTATGATGCCGGCCATCATATCTGTCCTGGCCTCCCGCCTGGCAGATATCGAACACAAGGGCAATACTTACAAACAACTTGAAACATTCCGCAGCCCGGGCAGCTTGTACCATGCCAAGGCAGCCTGCGGATGCATTATCATCGCTGTGATGTTTGCCGTCCAATTTGCTTTTTTTATCTTCCTTGGATACCGGCTAGGATACGTAGGAAATCCGGATGTGAAATACTACCTGCTTTCCTATATGCTCAAACTTGCCAGCACCATATCTCTGTTCTTTTTGCAGCTTGCATTGTCCATGCTCTTCGCCAATCAGATGGTTCCGCTTGTGGCGGGCCTTGGCGGCTCCATGGTTGCCTTGCTCCTTATGTTCGTCACCACCTATTCTTTTCTTCCCTGGGGCGGCAACCTGAGCGCGGCCTTAGTGATGTCAGAGTGGAATCCGGACACAAGAATCATCACATACGCCTACCGTGCCTTTTCACCACCGGAATTGGCCGCCGTCGTCTGCATATTTATTTGGCTCATCCTTTTCTACTTTGCAGGCAGGATACTGTTTGCCCACAGGGAAGTCTAGCGTATTGGCCATTACCCTTTGTTCACTGAGGGCAGGCAATAGCGATAAAGAACGTTGCATATTCTATCATTACACGAATCGAAAGGAAACCATACCATGAAATCATCCATTGTCAGAACCGTTAAAGCCGAAAACCTGAAATTAAAACGAAGCCCGGTATGGCTGGCATTCTTCGCATTACCGCCCATATCCGCTTTCTTCGGCACAATCAACTATACCGCCAACCAGGGCGTCCTGAAAGAAGAATGGTACAGCCTCTGGTCGCAGCACTCACTTTTCCTGTGCTATCTGTTCATGCCTGCCCTGATTGGCACATATTGTTCCTACCTGTGGCGCCTGGAACATATGCGTGACAACTGGAATGCATTCTTAACGGCCCCTGTCTCCCTGCCAAGCCTCTACCTGGGCAAGCTGTTCCAGGCCGTCGTGATATCCGCCGCAGGCAATGCCTGGGTTTTCATCCTCTATTATTCCTGCGGTAAAATCTGTGGTCTGGACAATCATCTGCCGCCCAAAATCCTGGAATGGTTCCTCTGCGGCACCATAGGCAGTATTGCCATATGCTGCGTACAGCTCACCGTTTCCATGTTCATCCGCTCCTTCGCCATTCCCATCGGAATCGGACTTGCAGGAGGCATAGGCGGCTTGCTGTTGACCAATAAGGGAGCCGGATTATACTATCCCTACTCTCTCTACGCCATAGGCATGCGCGCTAACAATCCATATATGGAGCTGGATATCGGAAACTTTGTAGCCGGATGCATCATGTATATTGTATTGTTCTCCGTACTGTCAGTGATTGGACTGCAAAGGCACGGGAAGTAAAGAAAAGTATGGTTTCAAGCCAGTCTCAAATCTCATAAAAAGAGACTGGCTTGAGGCTATAGTTTAATTGGAAAATCCAGATATTTTTCTATCTTAATTTTCAGTAATGGTAAATCGTCATGAATAGTATCCCACACAATACTCATATCCACACCTGAGTATCCATGCACAATCCTATTTCGCATACCATAAAGCTGCTTCCATGGAATTGTTATGACCTTTTCTTTAAATTCATCTGTCACCGAAGCTTTTGCAAGTTCACCAATTTGCATCAGATTAAATACACAAGCATCAACTCTCATACCATCCACCTAGAAATCATCAAGCCCCTTACAGTTTTCACAATATTTCAGGACTGAAATCACATGTGCATAAATCTTCTTCAATACTTGTCTGTCTTTATTGTTCATAAATTACTACTCCACTTTTTTGAATCTCTTCACCAACCTGTGAATTATATTTTAATTGGGATACATCAAGTAAATCAACCTCTTTGCCAAGTGTTGTGACAACATCTTCAAGTAAACCAAAAAAAGCAAGTCCTTTTAACCCACTGTCAACAAGAATATCAATGTCGCTTTGTTTTCCTGCATATCCTTTTGCATATGAGCCAAAAAGAATTGCCTTCTTTACCTTATAATCTTTGAATACAGGCTGTAACAACATCTGAATTTGCAATGGTGTGTATATATCTTGGTTCATAGAAATTACCCTCTGTCACTTTGTTTTATTTTGTTATGATACCCTCAGTAAACAAAGGGTACTTAATCATATAAATAAACCTCAAAATTGCTTCTGCCCATCCAACAGTTCTTTAAGTGCATCATCCCCGATGCTTACCCACGCGTCCTCTTCCTCCGCATTCAGTCCCAGATATTCACGCAGTGTGACAGGCTCATCGCTGAATCCCCATCTCTGACTGTAATCATCGATTTCCTCAAAGTCAATCTCTCCTGCCAGATATCTGTCTTTAAATTTTAATCCTGTATCCTTTTCCATATTTAACTCCATTTCTGCGCCGCTTTTGTCTCAACTATCTTTGGGACAGCACGTGAACCGAGATTGTGGCAAGCAACACGCAGACACAAATCTCGCGATTGAAAATTTTAATTTTCAATCTAATCAGACTGTTGCTTCTACACAAGCCCCTTGGCCCGCGCATAATCCGCTATCATCTTATATGCCGGCGTAGGTACGCCATACCGCTCACCCATCCGCACCACTTCATAAATTAGCCCATCAATCTCGGAGGGCTTACCCGCATAAATATCACGCTGCATGGAGGTGCTCGCCTCAGGATTCAGCGCATCCAATATCTGCAGATTAGTGGTCACAATATCCACCAAAAACGGCACGTCCATGGCCACGGCAAGGGCGTCAATCTCTTTCATCAATTTCACAAAAGTATCCCTCGGCTCCCCGGTTTTCTGCACCTCCCCTGCCGACACATTATAATACAGACCGCAGGCCGCCATGGGTGACACATAGGCAAATTTCTGCAAAGCATCCCGTCTGATATTGTCCGACAAAACGCCCTCGATGCCACTCTCTTTCAAATCTTTTGCCACCTCAAACAATTCCGGCCGAATCTCTTTCGGGTTTCTGACACCGTAAACAATACGGAAAATTTCTCCTTTCAGCAAAATAGTCCCCGGTTCTTTAATCTCTCCCGCAATATAAATGCACCCGTCCGTCACAAGCAGCTCCTGCAGCCTCTCCTGCATTTTCCCTCCTGTACCATAGATGTTCAGAACCGGAATTACGATTGTGTCTGTCTTCGCGACGCGCCTGATAAAAGGAATGGTGTCTTCCAGCGAATATCCTTTTACACAGACGAAAATAATATTCGGCTGCCCTTCATAATGTTCCATGTCTGCCGCCTTGACAGGATGTACAATATAGCTGCCTTTTTTCGTCTCCATCTTAATACCCTGTTCCTGTATCCGTTTCAGATGCTCTCCCCGGGCAATCAGCGTCACGTCCTTGCCTGCCCGTGTCATATATGCGCCTATACTCCCACCCGTGCCGCCTGCACCGATTACAAGATATTTCATTTACTTTCCTCCCTCACATATAGAATCCGTTTTTAGAATTTCTCTGAAATAAACAGTCTCTGAAAATATATATTTGGTTAGCATATTCCATGTTTAAATCAAGATTATACCTTATTTTTCTTAAATTTCCAAGCCTACTCTCAGTGAACAAAGGCGCATGTATGCCTTTGTTCACTGAGAGTAATATAAATTATATTGTTTTTACATAACCTTGACACTTTCTTATCCCTCCAGGCACTTGACATTTTCAGATGAAGGTATATAATGGCTACCGTTAATGCGTTTCGGATATAATAAATAGGAAGAAACTTTTCGGAGGAATAAAGAGTATGTTTATCATATTTTTTCTGATATGGATTATTTTCAACGGTCAGTTAACCTTAGAAATTGCGGCGTTCGGCTTGGTCATCGCCGGTGCAATGTACTGGTTTGTCTGTCGTTGCCTCGGTTATAGTCCCGCAAGCGACCGCGTTCTTTTTAAAAGATTTTTCCTTATCCTCCACTATGTATTCGTGCTCTTGGTGGAAATCCTGAAAGCCAACGGCTCGGTCTTCCATATGATTTATTCTGCAAAATACCGCCTCGAACCTGCCGTGGTCCATTTTAATGTGCCGCTTCGTTCAAATTTTGCAAGAGTGCTTTTGGCCAACTCTATCACGCTGACTCCCGGCACCATCACGGTCAGCCTCTCCGACGATGAGTACGTGGTGCACTGCCTGGACAAAGAGCTTGCCCAAGGTATCGACTCTTCCGTATTTGTAGAATTGCTTAAAAGAATTGAGAATGTGACATAAACACTATATAAAATATCTGCTACGCCATGTCAGATTGAACGCCAAAAATTAAAAGAGGTGATACACAATGCTATACCACTATATCTATATTACAACGCTTATCATATTGGGGATTATGCTCTTCGCCTGTCTTATCCGTGCAGTCAAAGGCCCCCGTATCGCAGACCGTCTTGTATCCGTCAATATGATGGGCACAATGGTTATCGTCATGATTTCCATACTCGCCCTGATGCTTGATGAAGGTTTCTTAGTGGATGTGAGCTTGGTCTATGCCATGATTAGTTTCCTTGCAGTGGTCGTTCTTTCGAAAGTATATATCGGAATCTATGAAGAAAAACGCTATCAAGCAAAGGAACCGCACAATAACGATGAAGGAGGTATGTCTGATGGGAGTTTATGAATGGATTCGGCTGATTATAGGAAGTGTTTTTTTAATCTGCGGATTGGTCATCTTTTTTACGGAAATATTTGGCGTGTTCCATTTAGACTACGTACTCAACAGAATGCATGCGACTGCCATGGGCGACACCCTGGGTATTGCATCCTGCCTGCTTGGGCTCATTATTTTTTCGGGATTCAACTTTACTTCCTTAAAAATGCTGTTGATTGTGATATTTCTCTGGTTTGCATCTCCGGTGTCTTCCCATGTCCTGGCAAGGCTTGAAGTGGCAACCAACGACAATCTCTCCGCACGCTGCAAAGTCTACACAGACCTTGAAACATTGGAGGCAGAGTTGGCACGAGAGCATACGAAAGAGACAGGAGGCGAGCCGTCATGACAATATTCCAATGTATCTTAATGGGATTTCTGGTGGTGTGCGCCATCTCTGTCAGTTTTTCCAAAAATCTCCTTAATTCTATCTTAATCTATATGTCCTACAGCCTGATTATGTCCATACTCTGGGTATGTCTGGAATCCCCGGACCTGGCAATTACGGAAGCCGCCGTCGGCGCAGGCATCACCAGTGTCCTGTTTTTTGCCACCCTGAAAAAGATTCAGGCAATCCGCATCGAGAAGGATAAGACGAAAGAGGAGGCTACACCGAATGAGTAAATTAAAACCACAAGAAGAATATCAAAAAACACCTGCGTTCCGTTTTTTCCGCTGGCTGTCCGGCAACTATGACCCCTATGTGGGGAATATGGAAATGCAGCCTCAAAAAGAAAAAGTGTTGGCCCAAGAAACTATGATTGAGCGTATGCACGAAGCGGAGATGGTCCGGGATAAAGTATATGATGAGGAATTAAATAAGGCCGCCCGTCTGTTCCATAAGACCTATGTGGTCATGGCCGTCCTGTTCTGCATCGTTCTGGTGGGCGTGCTATTAGTGACCGTGTCCTACCTGCCGCCCAGCGGCAACGCTGCAAACCCGGTTAATAACGTGGTCTCCAAGCGCTATATCGAGCAAGGTCTTGAAGAGACCGGGGCGCTTAACTCCGTGGCAGGCATGATTCTGACCTACAGGGCTTTCGACACCTTCGGGGAAACAAACGTCCTGTTCATCGCCACATGCTGTGTCATGATTCTGCTAATGGTGGATGACGCCATCCTGAAAAAGCAAGAAGTAAAAAATGACCGGCGGTTTGAGCCGAAAAACGACGCGATTCTCCAGGGCGCCGCTTTTGTGCTCTGTCCGATTATCTTTATTTTCGGCATCTATATTATCCTCAACGGGCATCTGTCTCCCGGCGGCGGTTTCTCCGGCGGTTCTATTATGGGGGCCGGACTGATTCTTTATGTCAGTGCTTTCGGATTCAAGAAAACGCAGCGGTTTTTTGATGAACACATCTATAAAATTGCGAAGATTACCGCCTTGTGCATGTACGGGCTGATTGGCACCTACTTCTACATGACCGGGGCAAACGGCATTGAAAACCACATCCCGCTGGGTATACCAGGGCATATCCTAAGCGGCGGCATCATCCTGCCTATCGATATCTGTGTAGGATTGGAAGTTGCCTGCACGATGTATGCTTTCTATGCTTTATTCCGGAGAGGAGGACTGTAACATGGGACCTAATCTGTTTACCAACTATGGCGAGGCGGTGGCGATGCTGCTTTTTGGCATCGGGTTCGGCAATCTGCTGCTACAGTCCAATCTGATTAAAAAAATTATTGGGCTTAACATCATGGACACCGCCATCTATCTTTTCCTTGCGGAAAAAGGTTATATTACGGGGCGCATAGCACCGATTATTGTGGACGGCATACAGGATATGGAGCATTATATCAACCCTATTCCAAGCGGCCTTGTACTCACCGGCATCGTTGTGTCCGTGTCTGTGTCCGCTCTCATGCTGTCCCTTACCATCCGTCTATATAAACGCTATCATACACTGGACTTGGATGAGATATCTAAGCAGTTGAAAAAGGAGGGTCTGTAATGGATTATATACGGAACTTCCCCTGTATCTCAATTATACTATGCCTTTTTGCAGGTATTATCAGCTCAGGGCTTAGGGGCAAAACTGCCATGTGGGTAAATACCTTCCTGCTGATAGTTAACATAGTTTTAAGCGCCTGTACACTGACCTACACATTGACCCTAAACGAACCTTTTGTCTATGTGATGGGCAAGTTCCCTGCTCCATGGGGCAATGAAATACGGGCGGGCGTACTGGAAGCACTGACGGCATTTTTCTTCTGTGTTATCATGCTTTTGTCCATGCTCGGCGGAAAACATAAACTGGCAGATGAAGTGGAAGAAGACAAGACTTATCTCTACTATGTACTCACAGACCTACTTCTCAGTTCTTTACTTGCACTGATATACACCAACGACATGTTCACGGCTTATGTGTTCGTGGAAATCAACACCATCGCCGCATGCGGGTTGATTATGATACGGCAGAACGGGCGTACCATCGAAGCCGCCGTCCGGTATATGATTATGAGCCTTTTGGGCTCCGGTATGCTTTTACTTGGGCTGTGTATGCTTTACGACCTGACCGGGCACCTGTTAATGAGCAATATGAAAGAAGCTGTGACGATGATTGTGGCGGACGGCTCTTACGAAATCCCCTTAATCGTATCCATTGTCCTGATGTCTGTGGGCCTGTGCATCAAAAGCGCTTTGTTTCCTTTCCATGCATGGCTGCCGGATGCTTACGGCTACTCCACAGCGTCCTCTGCCGCTATGCTCTCAAGCCTGGTGTCAAAGGGATATATTTTCCTTCTGATTAAGATTATCTACCGGGTCATCGGCTTTGATGTGTACCACGACACACATATCATAGACGTGCTGTTCCTGTTCGGGCTGATGGGCATGATTTTCGGTTCCTTAAGTGCTATCAAGGAAAACGATGTCCGCAGAATGATAGCCTACTCTTCTGTGGCGCAGATTGGTTATATCTATATGGGATTCGGTATGGGCACCCAAGCAGGCATGACCGCCAGTGTTTTTCACATCCTATCCCATGCGGCCACCAAATCCTTACTGTTTATCGCCGCCATCGGGCTAACCGATGTGTCCGGCGGAAGCCGCAAGTTTATAGAGCTGACCGGTTCAGGCTACCGCCATAAATGGGCGGGCGTCACATTTACGGTAGGCGCACTCTCCATGGTAGGCGTTCCGCTTTTTTCCGGTTTTATCAGCAAACTTCTTTTTGCTCAGGCCGCCGTACAGAACCACACAAAAATGCTGCCCACACTGATTGTACTTGGTATCAGCACGATTTTAAACGCGATTTATTTTATGAAGACTGTCATCCGTATCTACACGCCTGTGGGCGATGCGGCTTACACAAGCGTGACTTACAAGGACATACAGTCCTGCGCCGTTGTTTTAGTGGCTTTTATTGTATTAAATGTAATCTTAGGTATCAGTTCCCAGCCCGTCGTCGACATGATACAGCAGGGACTTGCCACGTTCGCATAGGGAGGCGACAACATGTATCTTATTCTTTTATCCATATTGGTGCCGGTTCTCTCCGGTATCTATCTTCTGGTAAGAAAAGAGTATGCCGACAGGAAGCGTCTTCTTTTCGTTGCCGGGAGCTGTTTCATCCTCACTGGCGCGTGCGTAACCGCCGCCCTTTGTGGCCCAAGAGGTTTTTCCTACACATTGTTTCACCTTGCCGGGACACTACCTGTGGTTTTTGCAATAGATGAGATGAGCGTTCTGTTTGCCGTCGTCACTTTGATAATCTTTCTCGGCGCAGGTTTCTTTTCCTTCGAGTATATGAAACACGAACAAAAGGAAAAACGCTACTATGGCTTTTATCTCATCGTGTTCGGCGTACTCAATGCACTATGTTTTGCGGGCAATCTGGTTACTTTTTACCTGTTTTTTGAAATGCTGACTTTATCTTCTATGCCCCTTGTCCTGCACACTGGCAGTAAGGAAGCCATTATGGCCGGATTAAAATATCTGTTCTACTCGCTGTGCGGGGCATATATGGCATTGTTTGGTCTGTATTTTGTCTCCCAAAACAGTGACTCTCTAACTTTTACGCCGGGAGGCGTACTGAACGAATCTGCTGCTTCCCATCCCGGCCTTCTTCTGGTCGTGGCTATGATTATGATTCTTGGGTTCAGCGTCAAAGCGGGTATGTTTCCTATGCATGCATGGCTGCCAACCGCCCATCCGGTAGCACCTGCCCCTGCATCTGCGGTGCTGTCTGCTGTTATCGTCAAGGGTGGCGTATTGGCCATCCTCCGTGTGGTTTACTATATTTTCGGTTCCTCTTTTCTAAACGGTACATGGGTACAGCGCACATGGCTTGTGCTCACCTTAGTTACAGTGTTTATGGGTTCTATGTTGGCTTACAGGGAACCCGCACTGAAAAAAAGACTTGCATACTCTACGGTAAGCCAGCTTTCCTATATTCTTTTCGGAATAGCAGTCATGGAGACTCAATCCATCACAGGTTCTCTCCTGCATGTACTTGCCCACGGGCTGATAAAGGCTGTTCTCTTCCTCTGTGCCGGGGCAATTATCTATACTACAGGAAAGACGAAAGTAGATGAGCTGCGCGGCATAGGCAAGGAAATGCCCCTTACCATGTGGTGCTACACCATTGTATCCTTAGGTTTGATTGGTATCCCCCCTACAGGCGGTTTTATCAGTAAATGGTACCTTGCCGTGGGAAGCTTTGCTTCCTCCATCCCGGTATTTGGATGGCTTGGCCCACTTATCCTGCTTATCAGCGCGCTTCTGACCGCAGGTTATCTGCTGCCCCTCACAATTCAGGGATTTCTGCCCGGGGCAGACTATGACTATACGAATCTGAAGAAACGGGAGCCTTCTCTTTTCATGACTGTACCAATACTAATTATGACAGTATTGTCAGTTTTAATCGGATTGTTCCCGACTCAGATTGTGAATTGGATAGAAAGCTTTATTAATACGCTTTTATAAAACATAAAGATAGATTACAGCGAAAGGAGAAATATCTCTCAGATACAGTTATCTCTGTACCTGGAAGAGTGGGTTCCAAATTATGATTATATTAGTAATTCTTATCCCATTTATTGCAGGAATCCTCGTGCCGCTGCTTCCTTTTCAAAAAAGGCGGCACATGGAAATTTTCCTGGAGTGTGCGGTAATCCTGAACAGTATACTGGTATGGTATCTTCTGTTACACCGTCCGGACAGCACATTTTTGCTCGCACATTTCACCGGAAACCTGTCCATCTGCTTCCAGGTAGACGGTCTGGGCATGGTTTTCGCAGGGTTGGTGTCCGCCCTGTGGCCCTTCGCCACATTATATGCTTTTGAATACATGACAAAGGAAGAGCACGAGAAAATATTTTTTCTGTTCTACACCGTGACTTACGGCGTCACCCTGGGTATCGCGCTTGCCGCCAACCTGCTGACCATGTATTTCTTCTATGAGCTGCTGACGCTTGTGACCGTGCCTCTTGTGATGCATACGCTGACAAGAGAAGCAATCCTTGCAAGCCGAAGATACTTATATTATTCCCTGGGCGGCGCGGCTTTCGCCTTTATCGGACTGATTATGATTATCGTCTATGGGACGACCACCGACTTTATATATGGCGGTATTCTTGACCTTGCCAAAGTCGGTGAACGCACCAATATACTGCTGTTTATCTATGTGATGGCTTTCATGGGATTCGGTGTCAAGGCTGCCGTCTGCCCTTTCAACTCCTGGCTGCCCCAGGCGGGCGTGGCGCCCACTCCGGTCACAGCGCTCCTTCATGCGGTGGCTGTCGTCAAATCCGGCGCATTTGCGATTATCCGTCTCACTTACTATAGCTTTGGAACGGATTTCCTGCGAGGCACATGGGCGCAAACAGTGGTGATGCTTGTTGTCATGTTTACGATAGTGTACGGCTGTAGCCGTGCCGTAAAAGAAACACATTTGAAAAGAAGGCTGGCCTACTCCACCATCAGCAACTTATCCTATATCCTTTTTGGTGTCGTCATTATGACGCCCTTTGGATTAATTGGCGCATTGTCCCATCTGGTGTTCCATGCAGTCATCAAAATTGCCTCTTTCTTCTGTGCAGGAGCCATCATACATCAGACAGAGCGTAACTACGTGCATGAACTGGACGGTATGGGATACAGAATGCCCTGCGTATTCGGCGTATTCACCGTATCGGCTTTCGCCCTCATGGGTGTACCTGGCCTGGCAGGTTTTATGAGCAAATGGAATCTGGCAGGCGCGGCTGTGGAAAGCGGTAATCCCGTCTCCTATTTCGGCATTGCCTGCCTGCTTATTTCCGCACTGCTGACCGCCATCTACATGCTGACCATCGTAGTGCGTGCCTTTTTTCCTGGCAAAAACTTTGATTACAGCACACTCGAAGGCGTAAAAGACCCAAACTGGAAAATGCTTCTACCGCTGTTTGTGTTTACTTTCTTTATCGTACTGTTCGGCGTCCATTCCCAGCCTCTTGTGGATTTCTTCTACGAAGTAGCCGCAGGCGTGTGGACAATCCGGTAAAAAAACGAGCTTTGCTCGTTTGCGAGATTTGCCTGCGGCAAACTCGGATAAGCGGCGGAATTTCCTATAGGGTAAAAAAACGAGCTTTGCTCGTTTGCGAGATTTGCCTGCGGCAAACTCGGATAAGCGGCGGAATTTCCTATAGGGTAAAAAAACGAGCTTCGCTCGTTTGCGAGATTTGCCTCCGGCAAACTCGAATAAACGGCGGAATTTCTTATATGATAAAAAAGGCAGGTTTTTAATTATGGATATACGTATTCAAATACTTATCTACACGATAGTTTTCGGACCAATGGTGGCTGCACTGTTAAGCTATGTTATTGGACGGCTGCAAAAGAACATACGCGATTATTTCGCCGATGTAGTGACCGGACTGACATTTGCGCTTACCTTGTGCATGTTCTTCCTGGCGTTTAACCTTGGTTTCCCGGAAGTGACGGCCAAGCTTCCCTATTTGTGCGGTATGGGACTTCATTTTACGCTGGACGGTTTCCGTGCACTGTACAGTATAATTGCTGCATTTATGTGGTTTACGAGCACCCTTTTTTCCAAGGAATATTTTGCCCATTACCGCAACCGTAACAGATACTATCTATTCCTCCTGCTTACCCTGGGTGCCACGGAGGGCGTATTTCTTTCCGCCGACTTCTATACCACTTTTATTTTCTTTGAAATCATGTCCTTCACCTCCTATATGTGGGTAGCGCATGACGAAAAGAAAGAGTCTCTGCGGGCTGCCGCCACTTACCTTGCCGTGGCAGTCATCGGCGGCCTGATTATGCTGATGGGAATCTTTCTTCTTTATGATGTGACCGGAACATTATTTTTCCGCGATTTGATAAATTTGTCCTCCATTTACACACTTTCCGGCGGTTTACATGCAAGGCATACGCAGGTTTGGTTCGCAGGATTATGTCTGCTATTTGGTTTCGGCGCCAAGGCTGGGGCTTTTCCCTTGCATATCTGGCTTCCGAAAGCCCATCCGGTAGCTCCTGCCCCTGCTTCCGCCCTTCTGTCCGGCATACTGACGAAAGCGGGAATGTATGGCATATTGATTCTGACCGCCTATATCTTCTTATGTGACACAACGTGGGGAATCCTGATTCTGGCGTTAGGCGCATGCACTATGGTAATCGGCGCACTTCTGGCTCTTTTCTCCATTGACCTGAAGCGTACCCTGGCCTGCTCCTCTGTCTCCCAGATTGGCTTTATCCTGGTAGGTGTCGGTATGTCCGGCCTTCTTGGGGTGGAAAACATGTCGGCAGTAAGAGGCAGTCTGTTGCATATGGTAAATCACTCCCTCATCAAACTGGTTCTCTTTATGGCGGCCGGCGTTGTCTTTATGAACGTGCACAAACTGGACTTAAATGATATACGGGGCTTCGGCCATGGAAAGCCACTGCTCAACTACATCTTCCTGATGGGCGCCCTGGGTATTGGCGGCGTACCGCTTTGGAACGGCTATATCAGCAAGACCTTAATCCATGAAAGCATCGTGGAATACACATCCCTCACAGCCGCAGGACAGGTGCCCGGTGTACTTAGCATTGGTGCACTTCGCGCCATCGAATGGGTATTCTTAGCAAGTGGCGGACTGACGGTCGCATATATGACAAAACTGTATGTAGCGCTTTTTATCGAAAAAAATGCAGACCAATCCGTACAGCGGGGGTTTGATAACCTGAAAGGCAAATATATGAACAAAACCAGCGCTGTCTCCTTAACTTTTTGTGCAACATTGCTTCCTATTATGGGCTTTCTACCTGATAAGGTAATGGACAGCATAGCAAGCTTGGGACAAAGTTTTATGCAAGTGCAGGAAACCACGGTAGTTTCAGTTGTCCCCTACTTCTCACCGGAAAATATAAAGGGAGCCGTCATCTCTCTTACAATAGGCGCTGCCGCCTATTTGCTCATTGTCAGATTATGGATGATGCACACGGCTTCACTCTCCATAAATTCGGCGAATGCAAAAAGCAGCGTAGAAGCAGAACACATAAAAATATATGTGAACCGTTGGAATAAACACCTGGATTTGGAAAACCTGGTATACCGCCCCCTGTTACTGCGTGTCCTGCCTTTCCTGTTCGGTGTCATGTGCCGCGTACTGGACAGCCTTGTGGACACTATCGTCGTCCTCCTACGCAAGACAGTCTACCGGGACAGCAAGCTTCCCCACGAGCTTTCGGAGGGAACGGCACTTACCCACATGGCTGCCTGCATCATGGACGGCTTCCAACACCTGGGCAACAAGATGTGGCACAAAAAACAGCCCCGTACAGTGGACTATGACCATAAACTGGCAATGGTTTACGAAGAGTGGCGTGAGAACAGCGCCATGATTGGACGCAGCATGTCCTTTGGATTGTTATTATTCTGTATCGGCTTGGTGCTGATGATTGCCTATCTGTTTGTGATGGATTTATTCTAACAATTAAGGTATGAAAAGGCGCTGTCATAAAATTTCACTGGCAGATTGCATAAAATATTCACGAAGTTGTCCTTCGTAGGAATATTTAAAAAAGGGCTTCCATTGTCGTATGGAGGCCCTTTTCATCTAAATAATTTTCAAATCTCAAACTTGTATCATATATCACTAATCCTCGGTCACACTCTCCTCTTTTTCCTGTATGCTTTTCTGCCGCTTTTCCTTTCCCTTCTTCACAATCTTGCATATCAGCATAATAAACAGAACAACCAGGACAGCCGCCCCAAGAATGAGATACGCCAGATAATCCATAATATCCTTTTCATGGATATAAACTGCAAGTTCTGCCTCTGTCCCATCCACGGAAAACAGATGATACATCCCCATAAGCGTAGGGGCTGTCTGTTCCCATCCGCCATCCTTCTTAACATAGATGGTCACCCCGTCAGTCTGGCTTTCCGGCGCCTGATAGCGTAGTTGATGGCTTTCTTCCCCGTCCTCCGGAATCTTAATCATCCAATTCTCCACTAATTCCTCCTGGGGTATGTTTGTCACGCCGTCCACGCTATTGCTGTCGGAAACAGCTCCGCCTGTCACATCCAACATATCCTCCTGACGGAACATGCCGTCCGCAAGTATCGCCGACTGTCCGTTGTCCCTCGTCTGCTGCGATGCAAGGGTAGTCAGATAACGGACATACTCTGCCGTCACATCTTCATCATACAGTACCTTATCTAAGTCCTTGATATCCCAGTCCGCATAGAATCCGTCTTTCGTCGGAATCTCCGGATACAGTTGCATAGGCACACTGCCGCCGTAAGGGCACTCCACCACCTTAACTTCCTCATCATCCGCACAGAAGGAAATCGTCATCATACGGAATTTATTTGGAAGTCCTTCAATCTCTAACATTTCTTCATAATTTAATGGCTCTGCCTTACCGCTGTAACTAATCCTGTCGATGCCCGCAATCTCATCCGACACAAAATAGTTACCCGTCACTTCACCGCTGCCGGAAGTTTCCCCGGCAATGGCGCCTGAGAAGGAGACTGCATCTTGAATCCGTACAATTGCGCAGCAATTTCCAATATCGGAACCGGAACCCGCAATTCCTGCCACATATGCTTCTCCAGATACCGTACATTTGGCATAGCTTTGCTCAATATTAGACAGGGATTGTCCTGCCACGCCACCCACATAATTTCCGGTACTGCTCTCGATTCTCCCATAGTTCTCACAGCGCAGGATAGTCCCCATCTCCTGCATGCCGGTAATACCCCCGGCATAATTCTTCTGTGCCGTTATCTTTCCATGGTTCACATTCTGGCGCAGGACACACTTTGTTAAGAAAGTAGAATTTAACCTGGCATCTTCAATTCCTGTCACATCTCCTTCCAAGTCAAAATCATACTCTATCGCCATCGTCCCGACAATACCGGATACATTGATATCTCCTTTGACTGTCCCTGTATTCCTGCAGTCTGCCACCGTGGCGTCTGTGCTGCTCTCCGCATCTTCCTGGGAAGTGTCTTCATAGGAGTTGGTATAATCCATATCCAGGACGCCGTCTATGGCATCCGTATAAAGCTTCATAATCGTACTGAACTGGTCATTGATATCTCCCAAATCATCAATCAGTACATCGTTTGTGGAAGCCATCTCATCATTCAGATAGCCCATGTTCTCCGACAAGCCCTGTAAATTCGCAGTGAGGCTATTTGTTCTGGAGCGGTAGTCTTCTCCAAGCTGTGGCAATTGGATGTCCGGCATTTCATTTAGCGTATCGAAAATGTTCTTAGCTTCACTGCCTGCATTGTGCAGGTTATCCGAAGCATCTTCTGTATAGTCAACCGCCTTTTCCAGTTCTTTCGCCATGTCCTTGGTCATAGCATCCTGACACTCCATGACGATACCGGACATAATGCTCAGATATCCTTCCATGTCGCTTGTATAATTGCCTCCGGTAGCATTATAATACTGTTCATCCGAATAATCCGTAATATATCTTTCCACCGCCGCCATGTTCTGACCCATCTGCGCCGTTGCATCGGCTATCAAGTCCCTGTCAAGCGCGCCCTGTGCTTCATTGGAAGCCGGAAAATCATCAATCACCTCCACATCGGGTAATCTGTCCAAGTTAATATGAACCCAGCCTTCCACATCCTCATAATCTTCATAAGATTTCCCGTCTGCACCTGACCAGGTGGCATCCACCACTCCACTTATGCGCGGTTTTAAGTTATCTTCATTGACCCCATTGGAGTCCTTATACTTCTCCTCCTTACGCGTATAATCAATATAGTAATTTTCCGCCGCCTCAAGCGCACCCGCGCGGTACCCCGCATACAAGTCCGACATCGTCTTCATATTCGCCTTGGCGTTCTCATATCGTTCCCTGTCTTCTGAGGACATATACTGGTAGATATCCATCGTATCCACCGCATCTCCCAGTTTCTTGGCCGCATCCTTCACGTTGCCTGCGGCCTCCCTCGTCTGGTCGAATACACCGTCCTGCTTGGAAGTTTCTTCCATGATATAGTCTAACCGTCCCATCGCGTCATTGACAGAACCTATCATTTCGTCTGTCCAGCCCACGGTACGGTCTGCCAGAAAGGAAGTATCCTCCAATGCTTTGTCCACAAAATCCTGAACCACTGTCAACCTGGCAGACAAGGTATCTGACTCTGTCCCCGCGTCGTCCAACATCACTCCCGTCAAGTCATGCATCTTATCAATATTTTCCGTGAGCTGGTACACGATGTCCTCCGACAAGTCAATGGCAATATAAGGTTCTGTCTGTCCGGCAATACCACCTACATCTTTACGTCCATAGACCGTGCCCGCATTTTCACAAGCGTACACATATCCCGACTGCCGCCCTACGATACCTCCCGTATTATAGCCTACGTGCTCATAGCCGACCGTACCCTTATTTGTGCTAAACTGTATAATTCCTGTGGAAAGCCCGGCAATACCGCCGGAATCGATGGTATTGCTTACCGTAGATGCCTCCTTGTCCGCTTCTTCGTCTTCACCTGTCTTCAAAAGACCGGAAGTATAATCGGCAATATTAATGTCGTCTAAAGACTTCGCTTTATCTTCGTTGGAAGTGTTGATATCTGCTTCATTGACACATCCCACGATATTGCCTACATTTTCCCCGGCTATGCCACCCGTGTAGTGGGCGCCCGTCACCGTTCCGCCGCTTTTGCATTCTATCAAAATACCGCTCAGTTCGTTAAAGCCTGCAACACCGCCTACATAGTCATTGCCCTCCACCGTTCCGTCAAAAGAACAGTTTATGAGAATCCCTCCGTTGTCTCCAACAATGCCTCCCACCACAATCGGACTGCCGGAAGGGCGCACCGCTCCTTGCACATTAAGGTTTGTGATTACGGCTGTCCTCTGGGTATAGTTAAACAATCCCGCATAGGATACAGAATCCCTTACGGACAGACCGCTGATTATATGTCCCTGTCCGTCAAAAAACCCTCCGAAGGTGGGTATCGGCACAAATCCACTGCCTGCCAGATTCAAATCTTCCGTCAAATATACTTTCTTATTATGGGACCATGTGTCTAACCAACATTTCTTAGAAAAGGCTTTCAACCCTTCCACGGAATCTATATATATTTCTTCCCACTCGGCCTCCTCATCGTCATAGGATTCCACAACCTCGTTGGCATCCTCCACACTGATAACTTCCTCAGAATCTTCTTCACCGTCTCCTGACGCCTGGACATTGTTTTTTGCGCCCTCTACCGCCCAGGCATCCATAACCGGTATTGCCGTAAGAAATACTGCCAAAACCAAAGAGGTTACTTTTTGCCTGTACATGTTCTTCTTACACATGCTCCTTCACCTCCCTGCTCTCAAACTCTTTCGTCATAGATGCCGACAACTGCCTGTACTCTTCCTCCGTCAGTTCCGTCACATCCCCCGCTTCCACATAAGCGCTTACATTACCCCTGACGATTGCCCGCATAGTACCCGTCACCGTACCGTCAATCTTACCTCTCACAAGACCATCCACTCTCAGTAAACCGGTAGCATTTTTGGTACGAATCGGCATATTCATGACGAAAGCAGTCTTCTCTATAATCTTATCACCTACAAGTAAAATCTGTGGCAAAACAAACATGGTGATAAAAATGGAAATTAGTGTTCCCCGTCCCAGACATTTACCGATGCCAAAGATTGCCACATCAGAAGTCATCTTGCCAATCAGAATACCGGATATAGCCAACATCGTGCCCGATGTAACAATGGTCGGAAATGACTGGTTCATAGTGTCAATAATCGACTGCTTCCTGCCCATCTCTTTGCGCAGCTCCGTATAACGGCTTGCAATGACAATGGCATAGTCAATGTTCGCACCCATCTGTATGGAACTGACAATCAAGTATCCCATAAAGAACAGGTTATCATGCTGTAGCGCAGGCACCGAAAAGTTAATCCAGATACTTCCCTGGATAACCAAAATTAAAAGTACAGGCATACCCGCCGACTTAAAGGTAAACAGCAGCACAACCAACACCACCAGAATAGATACCACATTGACCACAATGTTATCCTGTGAGAAAGTCTTCTGCAAATCATACTGGCTCACCGACTCACCACATACAAGTATCTTGCCATCGTAATACCGCCCCGCAATCTCATGCATTCTGTCAATAAATGCAAAAGTTTCTGCGCTCTCTTCCGGCAGAGTCAGGTAGACAAGCATACGGCTATAGTTCTCTCCCTGGAGTTGGTTTTTAGCGAAATTCATCTGCTTATAGGCATCGTCAAGAGTCTCCTGCAAGTCCTCCTCCAGTGTCACATACCCTTCCTCCACCTCGTCATATACAAACATAAACATTTCAATCAAAGGAACCTGGTACTCCGACAGTCCGTTGACCACCTTGGCATAATCTTCGTCATTCACGGCATAGGCAGCGTAAATTAATTCCGCCACCTCATAATCCAAATCAATCAACTCTGAAAACTGCCTGGGCGTCAGCTTGTCCGTCAGGTGATAGCCGTCCATAGCCTCGATATTGGCAAGCCCCATCGTATAATCCACTTCGGGACAGGCATCCAAGTCTCGTAATAGCGCCTTCTCACTCTCATAACTTCCCGCCGGCACAAGCAACGCCACCATATTCGACTCACCGAAATTTGTCTCCTGCATTTCCTCCGCTTTCTGCACACTGTTCTGCAGAGGCGGCGTGACCGTGCTGTATCCGAATACATAAGGACAGCCTTTGGAAACCATATACCCACCCATAATCACAACGATAAAAAGGGGTGCCACCAAGTACCTGGAAACATAAGCAAACTTGCCCACCACCGGAATCTCAGGAATGAAATTCCGGTGTTTCGTCTTTTCCATCAGATTCGAGAAAAGCATAATGACGCCGGGCATAAGAAGAAACACCGCACACAAGCTCAAAATAATCGCTTTAATAAGAACCACGCCCATATCCGGTCCCATCTTGTACTGCATGAATGTCATGGCAATCAGACCGCCGATGGTCGTCATAGAACTGCCCGCTATCTCCGGAATCGCCTTGCTAAGCGCTATGATAACAGACTCTCGCGCGGGCAGCTTTACATGCTCCTCCTTATATCTGTTTAAAAGGATAACGGCGTAATCGACTGACAGCGCAAGCTGTAGCACAATCGTCACGGAATCGGACACGAAGGAAATTGTCCCTAAGAGGAAGTTTGTTCCCATATTCAGGATTGCCGCTGACAAAAAGGTGATAAGCAGCACCGGAATCTCCGCATACGCCTGGGTCGTCAGAAGCAGCACAGATACCACGATAATCGCTACCAACACGGTAATCGTATTCATCTCCTGTCCAATCAGCTCTGACTGCGTGTCCCCAAGGCTGGTCGTCAGATAGTAATCATATCCGTCCAGTTTTTCCTTCACCCCATCCAGGGCATCAAGACAGGCATCTTCCTTCTCGTCATAATCAAATGTAATATTATAATAGGCGGAACCATTCGTGTAATGTTCCTCCGTGTCGTCAAAATCCACGGAAAACACGCCGTCAGAATGCTCTAACCGCTCACATATTTCTTCCGCCTGCCCATAAGATACATTTGCAACCATCACATTACAGGTGCCATATGTAATAAACTCCGCCTCCATGAGGTCCAACCCCTGTTTCGTCTCCGTCGTTCCCGGCAGGTAGTGTGCCATGGAATTTTCGACTTTGACCCAGTTTCTCGATATTGCAGAAAAAATAATCAGGAGACCGAAGAGCAGGAAAAAGAGGTTTCTCTTGTCCACAATAAACCCGCATATCTTCACCATCGCCTGATTACCGTTCTTTTTTGTATTTAATTCATTGTCCATCGTACAAGCGCCTCCTACACTGTTCGATGGAAATTATATCATTGTGATAAAAAATTGACAATCCCTGGGAAAGGACAGAGGGTATACAGTTTGGAGGATTTGTCTATTTCACAGTCGCTACAGCGCAATATATGACAAAAATCTCCACATTCAGACTGCACACTTACCCAAATTACGGACAGTTCTCAAAAGCCCCTCCCTCATATGTGTCTGTGGCTCCCATCCTAACAATTTTACTTTCTCCGTATTCAGAAGTGCTTTCGTCGCTGTGGAATACCCTGCCTGTTCCGTCGCGTCCGGTATATCAAATATAACCTTCACGCCATTATCTTGCGCCAACCATTCCGCAATTTCACGCAGTGTCACCTCCGATTCCATATCCGAAATATTGTATGCTTCTCCGTTTGCTCCATTCAGTAATACCGTCAGGACTCCCATAGCGGCATCCAATGCATAAGTATAGGAATATAACTGCATTCCAGCACTTTTTAATACAATATCCTCCCCTGCTGCCGCTTTCTTAATAAACTGGGCAATAGCCTTGGAATCTGAAGCCAGCATGGTGGGACCATAAACCCTGCTCAGCCGCGGAATGACAAAATCAAGTCCATAGGCCCTGGCATAAGCATTGCACATAGCCTCCCCCACTCTCTTACTCTCCGGGTAGCCCGCCCGCAGCGTATTACAGTCAATATAGCCCAGATAATCCTCCGCAAACCGCTCCGTATCACCACGGTTTTCCCCGTAAACTTCCACCGATGACAGGAAGCAGAACCGTTGGGTTTCATGAGTAACCGCATAGTCAAGCAGATTCTTCGTACCGATGACATTGGACGTAATCGTTCCTACAGGGTCCCCTGCATATTGCAGCGGATGGGTGTTGCTAGCTGCATGTATAATAAAGTCTGCCTGCCCGCATTCGGGAATCTGCGTGTTGACGTCGCAGGACAGATAGTGAAAATTGTTTTCCCCCCAGTGCTCTCCCAATCTTGTCCTTGCCGTCTCTTCATTCCGGCTAAAGGCAACGATATCAACACATTTATCCGCTGCGCAGTCCTTGTTATACCGCATCAATATATCAATGATACATTTCCCTATCATGCCTGTGGCGCCAGAGAGCATGACACGCTTGCCGGCTAATTTGCCCCAGGGAAGGTTCTGTCCGATTAATGTTTGTAGTTCCTGTTGATATGTATATGTACACATAATATACTCCTATCCTTTATATAAATCCCTTTTCATCAATATGGCGGAATGCCGATATACACTAACTCTTTTTCCTCCCCATATATGGATTCGGCAAATTCATTCTTATATTTTCTGATTCCGCTGCAATATTTATGGTAGGCTGTATGATAAAAATTTCTTATAATAAAATCTATGAATAATGATGGAGGGACAGCAGAGCTTACAGGTATCCTGCAATTTTCATACTGCCCGATAGTTAAGTGTGAAACAGGATGCTCTATCTTCTCGGCAATTTCTTCCTGGTTTTCATAATCAAACCGTAATGGTACCGTTACCACCTGTTTATTGATGATATCTAAATATACGTCATCTTCTAAATAGATTTCCTCATTCTGTTGGTATTCTAACAAATCCGGCGATGGAAAAAACGAAAGTCTGTGATGAATAATTTCCTCATTTTGAAAAGTATACTCTAATAGCAGCATTGCTCCATCAAGCATCTTGAAATTGTATGCTCTTTTGCGCAGCATTTCATAATAAATATCTTTATATGATACGTTTCTTAAAAATATATTTGTGCCTAACTCCCCTATGCATATTTTCTTTTGATGGTTCTTTAATTTAATTATGTGAGGAAAATTTTGGTCATCGCATAATCCGGTCTTTATTAAATCACTGGTTAATATATTAATTTGATGCAAAATTCTTTCTATATTACTCATTTATCCTGCCCTTTACCAACAAATCCCTCAACTTAGCAATTTGCTCATCATCGAAATCTTCCAAATAAAGCTGTCCTTCCTCGAATCCTTTAATTAAATCACTCACACTGTTCTGTCTTCTTTTTAATACATTTCTCTGTGTATTACTCATATCCCTGTTAACAATATTCATCCTTTTCCTTTCTTCCTGGGTTGGATAAATGAAATCCAATTTGAAATTGTGCTTCTTCACCTCTTCAAACTCCTGCATCAATTTTTCCATGCCACTGCCAAATCCCAAAACCCTAACCCATGCCTTGCTCCTTGTAATTGCAGTAAACAGACGATTTCTCACTGCAGCTATCTCATTTTCTTTCTCGGAAGTATAGCAGTCTTGCGCATTAATAACATACACCATTGCCGCTTCATTGCCTTTTGCCCGGTATATTCCGGTAAAAACAACTGATTCATTTGTAAAAAATATATCCGGTGATGTATCAACACCTGACACATGCGAAGATATTCCCTTCTCATATAACAAATTACGGATTGGAGCCACCCTTTTACGTGTTGTAAGCGGATTCGGATTAATGACAATAATATCATCCCGCCTTAACTCGTCTTGTTGTATATTTTTCTGTATCTCAGCCGCTACCCACTCATCCTGTTCCTGTGCACTTTCAAACGCTTTAAACATTACTAAATCATCACAAGCAGAATGATTTTCAAGAAACTCCGGGCTGCTCTTTCCGGTTCTCTCCAAGACTACTCTCTCTCCATCCCCCAGCTGCCCATTTGAAATCTTATAGCCAATCTCTTCCCATAATTCTTTATTTTCAAACATCTGGACAATTCCTGTTGAACTGTTTCCCTTTTCTCTATAGACGCCAAATCCCAACGCATGGGCAGTCACCAACGCAGGTCTGGAATTTCTATAGCATTTATCTAATATAATATCCTGTTTAGATTTACCCTCCTCATCATATGAAAAAGACACTCTGTCATTCCCTGTCTCATCTTTACCAAATATTTCTTCTGGCGATGGCAGTGACTGAGAACTAAGATTCTGTAATTCATCATATGCATATACTAACTGCTTCGGCTCTTTTAGCAGCTCATAACATATTTTTAAGAAAAATGGTGAAAAGTCTTGCGCCTCATCCACTAGGAGTGCATCATATACAGCACAGCTTTCTGTCATTTCACCCAAAGCCTTTTCACATATTCTCCCGAATGTATTATCTGTGTACATCTTTTTCGCGCCCATATAATCATAGTATTCAATTCCCTGCATAGTGCAGAATGTATAATAGATTCCATTCTGGTATTCACCGCCAGGAGCACCCCACGCATGAAGAATCTGAAGATTATCCCAATCCGGCTCCTCCCCGGTCTGTTCAATTGTAAAAGTATTAATCAACTGCCGAAACTGTCCTTTTAACGCCCTTGTATGAAATGTTACAGCTATTTTCCATTCGGGATGCTGTGCGTGCAAATACGCCGCTTTCAACGCCAAAACAATTGTCTTGCCAGAACCTGCTAACCCCCTGATACGTTGTACTCCCTTTACGGTTTCAATCACTGCCTTGCTCTGTTGGCTATCCAAGTTTGCAATAGAATCTTCCAGTAATTTTAGTTTGGTTCCTTTAGAATTTTCTTGTTGGGTAATCCTCTTACGCCTGCTCCTTCTGATTGTAGAAACAGACTGTAAAACAGCCACCAGCTTTTCAAAATATTCCGGATTGTCCCATTGTATACTGTCTAAACAACTTTCCAGATTCTTCTCATTACATACAGGATATTCACTAATGCTTGCTATTTCCCGGATACATGGCGCAAATGTAATAACTGATATTTTAACGCACAAATTTCTCCTGTACATTAAATCCCTGTAACTCTTTAATTTTGCTTCTATCTTGTTATAACTGTCGTCCTGTTCATCCTGATAGTCTTCAAGATTATCATTTTCAACTAGATTAAAAATAACCAATCCCTTTTCCTTCGATAGATAAACCGCATCGATATGGTATGCTCCATCCGCCGTTCCAATAACCGGATAGCCAATATACAAATAGCCTTCCCAATCTTTATGATTAGCAAAAAAACATTCTAACTGTTGACTAGATGCTGGTTTGTGTGTTACGCCTGTTATAATAGAAACCATCAGCATTACTCCCTTTATTAATTTGTATCATTTATCCAATTTATATGAATCTCTTGCAGAACCGCCCAGACCGTATAATATGCACCAAGAATAAAGACCTGTTTATTATTTGGTACATCATAACATCCTATATGATAAATTGCAATATTCTTTTCGTAAATAAATAATAAAAGGTAACTTTATATCTCATTTTCCATGACTATGTCAGCCAAATCTTCCCTGCATACACTGTTTTCCACCTATCACGGTTCTTTAGAAAATACAGCGTGGTAAGGTTTTCTCCCAAGTACCCTGCAAAGCGGTCGGAGCGTTCCCACCCTTTCGGTGTTGCCAGCTCCTCCGTCCGCTCAAGAACGCGGAACAAGAAGTCACAATAATCATCAAACACCTCCGCCCTGGCAATCAGCATATTAAAATTGTGAAAATAATGTTCCCCGGCGGAAATACCTTCCTTATACGCTTCCCAATATTCCGGGGCAACTTCCTGTAGCGCCCGCATTAAAGCATTCCAATCCGATTCAGCTACATAACGGGTATGCTGTACCGAAATATCCGGGTAGTGCACCGTAGGATAGGGCAGTATGACATCCCACTCCTTTCCCATGCCTAACAACGCCCGCATTTGCTCCTCATTAATATCAAAAATGCGCCGGTAATGGCATATCCCTTTATACGCTGCAGGGCTATGCTTCCAGGCGTAGTAGGTCGCCGTTAGCTCACAATAATTACGGTTCTTTACAGATATATTATCCCCTACGTCATCCCGAAGGCTTGCAATGGTTTGCTCCGTGAGGGCCCCGCCGACCTGAATTGGATATATGTAGTCCATGTGCAGGTACTTTGTGTTTCCCTGCCCTGATTCGTTGTGTTTCAAATTACAATCCTTCTGATTATCTGAACATCCGCCTTGCTTTTGATAATTTAACTGTTTATCCATATGGGACTTGGCCTGGAAAACCTGCACCGAGCTGTCATGCATCAAAACATTATTTCCCTGCGACGGCCAAAAGCGCCTATTCATTTTATTTGTCACCTGATACCCATCGTCAAGCAATTCGGACACCGTGGTATGCCCGGGCAAATTTCTGTAATATGCGTCCATCAATTTATTCTCTGCTTCATCGGTAATAGGAATCATCCGAAAATCTTCTGGCTGTACCTTCTCCAAAGAACGCAACGAGTCCATGATGGCTGCGTGGTGTATTTCCGGCGTGGCAATGAGATAATATTCTGGCACTGCCAGGTCGCTTGTTCCATTTTGCAATTCTTCTTCCCACGCAGACAAGGACTTGACAGGAATCCCGTCAAGCCCTTCTGGTGACTGCTCTGATATACCACCCTTATTCTCCGGGTCAGACACCAGGAAAAAGAGCGGTTCTTTCTGATATAATGCTTTTATTGCCGTGTAGACGCTTGATGCGACAATACCGGCGCCATAAATGCAAAAAGACATTGTTTGTTTCCTCCACATGAAACTCATATAATTCTGCCGCCATGCAACATATCTGCCGCTAAAGCGCAAAGCCATGGATATCAGCTTACTGTCAACATACCACATGAAGAAAACAAAAACAATATATAAATAACATACAACTATTTAGAAACCAATACACACCGTTATCACTTCTTTGTTCTCGCCAAATGAATCCTCTCATTCAACATCCCATATACAGGAAACAAATCAATTGCCCTTCGTCCGATATTTCTCACCAGAACCACAGCATTTCCCCTGACCGCACGAATTGCTTTCCCTGACCCGTCCGCCGCGCCGAAAGCAATATCCGCTGAAAAAGCATCCATCCGTCCTGTAACCTGAGGAAGCTTATAAGCCGCACACTGTGATAAATGACTGGCAAGCTGCTCTTTTGCCTCCTCAAAAGATTCACAGTTAATGACTCTAACCGAAATACGGATGTCCGCATCCTCCCTGCTCTGATAGATGTCCTCATAAGATTTCGGCCAAGGCAGCGCTCTCCTGTCAAGCAGCTCAAATCCTGTATCCTCTTCCAGGCGGCAGTTGACGGACATCCCGTTTTCTTCCATAATGCTGCCAACAGGCCATGATGAAAAACCATATCTCTCTTTTATATCTGCCATAGTACCTCCCTTAAATCACTGTCTTATATATTAGGTCAGTGCGATTATTATACCAATAGAAATAACGGCAATATTCAATCCCTTTCTCCTCGTTGGCCGCCAGATGCTCCCTGTAAGAGCGGTATTCTGGTATATTGGAGACAGATGCCACATTATCATTATACTCCGAAAAGTGCATCCCTGTGGGCAAATGTGCAATCCTTCCTGAATCTGAACCCGGCGTAGAACTTGCATCTAGTTTCAGGCAGGCATCATATACATAATAATTGTTCTCCGCCACCGACGACGGCCGGACATCTTTCTGCAGTGGTTCCATCATGCATACTTCATGGTATGAAAATCCTCCGTCAAATGGCACCTCCCATTTCTCGTACCCTATCGCCTGTATCTTATTGCACAAAAATCCCTCTTCGTTAACCGTAGTGTACATTCTTTTCTCGCTGAGGAAGCAGCCCACCGCATTTGCAAATGTGGCGCAGATTGTGGCACAGTCCATACAGTTAACTACATCAGAATACATCTTATTCTTTAAATGCCCCAGGAAAGCCGTAAGGTTAAATCCTAAGCTCTGCATGATTTCTTCCACATAGCTTGTATCGCCGCTGTCAATATCATAGTAAAGTCCAAGCGCTTCATTTACCTGTGTGACAATTTTCTTCGCCACATCTTCCTTCGTCACCGCTCCCGCTGCCCACTTACAGGAATACCGGAGCGCTTCCACCCATGGGAAAAGGGTCTTGCTCCACGGAAGCTGCGGTTGACCCAATATCACATAAATATGATGTTTTGTCCTGGCAATCACCTGCCACTCTCCTGCGGAGTTCTTCTCCTGCCATTCAAACTCTGTCTCCACATATCTCACGCCCGACGCTGCCAGGCGATGGGCATTAAAAGTAAAGGTAACATACGTTGGCACGGATGAGCCTCCTGACATATGTACCGTAACCGTACCGGAATCACCCAAAATTTTATCCTGGCTTACATTGACGCACCTGACCTGTTTTGTAAAGGATTCGGCCTTGCTGCTATGGAAGGACGCCTGAATCTTAACAGCCTGCACGGCAGATACATCCAAGTCTCCGTATTCTGTGCCTGACAAAGCATACTCCGCCCATGAGTTTTTCGTGGCAAGCATATTCAGACAATAGGCTGCATGGGACTGTCCGGTGTTGCTGCTTGTCCATTCGGGAACCGGAACGGCTCTCCACTTCTCCAGGTTTAGCCGCACCGTGGCATCCCCCGGAAGGGAATGATGAAAGCGTACCGAAGCTAACCCTAACGTCTGCACTTCTTTTTTCTTTTCCTTCTTGCCAGGATACTTCGTCAAATGATAAACCAACTCGCCCACAAGCGTCGCCAGACGAACGGCATACACTGCCCATGCACCCACGGCAGAAGCCGCCACCAGGGCAATCATCTTGGCAACCATGTAGGCAACTTTCCAGAAACTAAACCCGGCGAGAGCTGCTCGCAACAGGTCAGTCAGCATACCCGAATTAAACAGAATCTTAAAAAATTCAATAATGGCATTTACCGTAATCTGTTTTGCAAATAGTGTCAGAACCCTCGGATTCCTGACAATACTCTTTACAATACCAAGCAGCTTCTTCCTGGAGCCGTCTATCTTCGCCCCAAATAAAATGCCGAGCACACCGCCCACAAGAATCAGCACTAATTCAATGTACCACTGGGTCAAAGGGTCAATATCATCCGCATCCCCATAGCATAATGTATAGGATGCATCCTTGTCATGGGCTACAAAATAGAGCCTATCCCCTAACACATGCGACGTTACCGTATAGAAAAATTTATCCTCTTCCTCAGAGAAATCCCTTGTCCCCAACGCCGCTTCCCTGAACTGTGCCAGTTGAACAGACTGTAGTGGTTCTGCGTATACCGCAGCGTCATTTTCCATATCTGTAACTCCGCTTTCCTGGAAATACAATCCCTGTGCCACTTTCACGCCCACTTCGCTGAAGATTAAACCGTTATGCTCTCCAAGAAGCTTGCCATTACAACTGTTAGAAGCGTCTTTCTGATGGAAAGAATAGCTTGCGAGCAGCGTCTGTGTATCTACTTCCGGCGCTTCTCCCGCATAGCGGACAATCTCATCCACACAAAGCGCTCTCTCCCAGATATCCAGGCGGGAGATGCATCCCGTCATCCAATCCTGCCCATTCACGTCATTTTCCAATACTTCCGAGCCAATCCTCGGCTGACTGGCATACAGGTTAACAGGAATGGGAAATAAACCCGCAAGCGTGTTGCTTAGTTTTCCCCCGACATACAGTTTCATCGTGTCAACGTCATATGTCACCGCAATATTTATCCATTGGTTCGGCTGCACCGACGCAGATGACACTACTATATCGTCCACATCCGTCCCGTTGGCGCGCAGCCCTTTTACATAGTAACCGCCCTCTTCCTGCTCGATAAACAATGACATCCCGGCCCTGCCATTGATATCTCCGTTTGAAAAAATTGTATGTCGTTTCTCAAATTCATTGGGCTGTAAAAATATCCAGGATTGTATCGTATAAGAGTCATTCCCTTGCCCTGCCGGGTTGATATCCGGTTCTCCGTCTATGGTAAGAAAAGAATTACCCTCAAACATGGCTCCGGTAGAAAAAAGCTGCTGCATCCCTGCATCTTCCAGTGTAATCTTCTGCTCCTTAATCCGTTCCTGCGCCGGTACTTTGGAGAAATCATAATAAGCTGCGAGCAAGCCGCGGAATATATTATCATCCAAGTCTGTCTGCATCAAATACGCCGTAACCTGGTCGCTGTGCAGGGCACAGTGGAAAATCCTCACATACCGCAGCGCTCCACTCAGATTTTCTCCAAAGAAAAAAGGCTCCGCTGTACTGCTTCCTGTTCCGCCTATCGCCACATAAGTATCAGAAACGCCATTGATATATAGTGTAATTGCCGAAGTATCATAGACAGCGCACAGATGCACCCATTCACCGGGAGCAAATGCATCCTCCTGCTGCCTGCTATATGCGGAAGGAAAACCTGATATCTGGAAAAACATCCGCTTCCCATCCAACCCTAAACTGAATCCATCTTTTTGTGAGATGATTGTTTTCTTGGCTATTGCTTCGTCCAATTTCACCCACGCATCTATGGTAAAAGATTCTGTTCCATCAAATTTGATGCCAATTTGTGAACTGCTTTCTGCCCTTTTCCTGCCGTCAAGTACCAAAGCCGCATATTGATACGGATAATCCATAAACCGCCCTCCTTTGTATGATGATTCCTCCCCAAGTCTGTCTTGGACAAAACAGCTTAGGGAGCATATGTTCTTTTTCATCTACTCTACCCCCAGTGAACAAAGGGTATGTTCGCAGAATTAAATATACAATGTCTCACAGAAACCCACTTTCACAAGCCTGCCATTTCCATCGCTCCTATCCAGGCTCTCAAATGCGTTTCTGTTTAAAAGTACCTGGTGCACAGGTCTGGCAAACTGCAGCATTTTTTCCTTTTCCTCTGCGCTAATCCAGAATGTGGTGACAAGAGACGCACTGGCAGGCCACACCTGTCCCTGAGGAAGACGGGCATAAATCTTCACGTATCCGTCAAATCCTTCCTCCAGAAACGCCGAATCCGTCACCTGCCTCTTCGCCGGATTATCCGGGTCAAACTCAGTCCATTTATCCATACCTATGTCTTTGTTCACTAAACCGAATACCGTTCTCTTCGGCAATCCTGAAGCCTCCACCAGAATCGTACCAAGCCGTGCCCTACTCTCTGGGTTGGTAAAATAGTATAAACTCTCATAATCGTATTTCTGTCCGGAGTTCTGCAAAGAAAAGTTCCGCACTGCAACACAGCGCTCACTATGAACCCACATAACGAAATCGTCATAACTGGAAAACCTATTGGGAAGTGTTTCCTGCTCGGAATCATTGACAATGCCCACCATACAGAAATGGGGCTTGGTGCCGTCCACTACCAACACACCATCTCCAACTGCAATCTCTCCATTTTCTGTGGAGGTCACAATAACGTACTCCTTGCCATCGGATGTGCGCAGCTTATTGTTCTTCCATTGGTCGGTATTCATAAACAAGGACATACTGGCACGGTAAAGCCTAATATATCCGGTAGTAGCCCCCGAAGACTCCTGCATGCTTTTTACCCGTGTATAGATTGTATTCGCGCGACTGGACGTATCTACCTTCTCATTTGGGTCTTTGTCATAATTAGCGCCAAATTCTGACTGCGGATTCTTCACCAGGGAATGGACAATCATATCGGGCGATGAACAGTAGGAGCCATGTCCACTCATGTCACCTATATCTTGTAATGATGTCCTGAAGAGCATTTTTGTTTGGTATGCCATGATAGTGCCTCCTCTATATTTTATTATTGTAGTTATATCGTACATAAAAAAGGAGTTTTCTGCAATTAATTTACAGATAACTCCTCGAAAATTAAACTATTGTGATACTTATGCAATAAGTTCTAAAATATATCTGGACAATAACCAGTGCAACAAATATTGTCATCCTGCGTCAATGTATCAGAAATTAATTATTTGTTGTATTAGCAATATAACTCCCTCAAGCGCCCTGCTGCCATCTTAATATCGTACCCCTTTTTGCCAATTAACTCGTCCACCCGCTCTCTGCTATGCTCTGCACGACATCCGGCCAGTGCATGGCACCATATTTCCTCATCTAAAGGCATAAAACTGACTAAATCCGTTATCCCTGCTTCCCTCGTAACCGTATCCGCAACAAAACAAGGCAGGCCCGCCGCCTGCGCCTCAATCACAGAAATGGGAAATCCCTCAAAAAGAGAGGGCAGACAGAAAACATCCATCGCCTGCAGATAATCTTCTATATTAGCCTGCCATCCCAGGCAAAGGACGCTGTTCTCTATCCCTAATTCTTTCACAAAAGCACAAATACCATCTTCTAGTTCCCCCTGGCCAATTAATATAAGAAAAAGCTTGGGATTTTGTTCCAATGCCTTTGAAAAAGCCCTGACCAGAAAACGGTGATTCTTCTGATAACAGTATCTACCCACGTTTCCAATCACAATCCTGTTTTCAATGCCAAGCTTCTCCCGCATTTTTCTTCTGACTTTCGGCTGATAGTGATACTTCTCAACCTCTATGGCATTTGGCAGTATTTTAATCTCTTCTCTTGGAATCTGGGCGCCAAAAAGCCATTCACCTGCCAACTTGGAGCACGCGCAGACATCCGTAGCTTTGTTAAAGCCAAAAGCTTGCTTATATCCCTCATGAATCTGCAATAACTTATTTCGTTCCTCTTCATCTGTAAAATCTATACCTGTACTATGTGAATGCACAATGACATGGGGAATCTGCAATTCCATGGCGACCTCTTCAATCAAAAATCCCCTCCAAAAACTGGTATGTAAATGGATTACATCATATCCTGAACCCAATATATCCATCATTTCTTCGTGCAAACCTATTTTAGACTCTCTTTCTGTATTCTGAAAAGACCTAATCATAAAATGATACTGCTTATATTCTTTTGTTGCCATTAAATCCTGTCGGTTACGCGTCAGAAACTCAAAACAATACTCGTTTTGGTCAATATATGGCATATGATTGAAAATATAACGATAGACTCCGTTATTGATATCCGGCGGAGTCATATGCAAGATTTTCTTCAATGAGTTTCCTCCTAAACAAACTATTAAATTGTTTTCAAACTATTTTTCCACAAGGCTTATACAATCCAATTCAGGCTCATCGCCCCAATCAATCACCTTCTGCTCCAAAACCGTAAAACCTGCCCTATATGCCAAATATGCAAAAAGTTCTTTGCTCATATAATTTCTAGCATTCGGTGTACTGCTGAAATCATATTTATAGTCCCGCGTATTATTTGAATGATGAAAAAGCGCTCTCCCACCCTTTTTCAATATGCGGTATATGTCTTTTAAATAAGAATAAATATCCATCATCTCAAAATGAACCATGGCATCATATGTATACAAGGCAGAATAACTTTCGCTTTTTAAGTCTTTTAGGTCATATCCATCATTTTTATAATAATGGATATGTTCGTTCTCCCGGAATCTTTCCTTGCACATGTCAATATTCTGTTGCAAAATATCCACAAGTGTAATTTCGCCCGCATTATCCATATATTTCTGTACATGCCTGCCCCGTCCGCACCCCAACTCGATAATATCAGACAAGTCTAGCTTCTGGAACATATGGTAAAAAATACTGTCTTCGTTCCAATACCTCCCCAATGAATTTTCCGCATTCCGGAAGTACTCATCCATATCTTTGATATGGTAAAAGGCACAGAAATCCCGGTTAAATGCCACCCTGTCTTCACCTATATAATCCGCTAATGCACTAACTTCAATAAATTTTGCTTCCTTCCCTAAATCATTCTTTATTTCTTCTTTTATTTTCTCGTCCACCAAAGTAATACAGTATACAATATCTTTGCCTTTCATTTCTTCTGGCAGCCAGACATGCTTTCCTTCGTATTCTATAAACTGCCTGGCATTCCTATCACAAAATCCATAGACAATGTCCTCATGCCTCTTACTTTTTAAAAACCCATAAATTGCCTTTCCATGTCTTCCGACACCATATAATATAATTTTTGCCCCTTGTTCTACTTTTCCAGAATCCATACCGTATCCTCCACCAATAACCGCATATGCTCAATCTGTTCTCCGGTCAGCTCCCTGTCAACCCTGCACAGAATAACCCGGAATCCACTTTTCTCCAACCGTTCCTTCAAGTCATTGCCATATAACCTTACATGGTCTTCTTGCCCATATTCCATCAGCCTTTGCTCATCTGTATGAATCCGCTCATCTTCCACCGTCTTCTCTTCCCAACATATTGGCACTGAAAAAATAATTTTTCCATCATCCTTAAGGCATCTCTTTAATTCAGACAGTGCCTTCTCCTCCGCTTTAATATGTTCCAATACATGGTTACAGATAATATAATCAAAGATACCGTCTGCAAAAGAAATATCCGTGATATCCTCTATTCTGTCTACCCCGACTGCATTGATATCTGCCGTAATATATTCTCCTTGATGCACTGCCCGCAATTTTTGTTCAATCATCGTTTCTGGCGCAAAATGCAGGATTTTAGATTGTCTCTCATAAATTTCCGTCTTGTGTTCCAATACATACTGTACCCATCTGTTCCTGTCATAGCTGTGGCAAAACGGGCACACCACCGCATCTCTGCTTCCTCCGCCCACAATTTTCTTAACCGAAAATACAGGACTCTCATATCCGGCTTTTAACATCAATGGCATATCATGGGAACACACATTACAATAATAGCGTCTCTTCCCACGCCCTACAAGCCAATTATGCCACAGAAAAATTTGCTCTTGTTTAACAGCGTATTTCTCTATAAGTTCTTTTTTAATTTCATCATAATACCTCTGTGCAGTCACAAGAACGTAGTCATATGGCATCCCCAATAAGCTATCTGGTTTATAAACGGGATAGCGAAACTCTTTCTTTACCTCCGCCTTATCAACCAAAGCTACTATTTCCAGCCCTAATTCTTCCTCCAGGCCATACATTGACTCGACAATATTCCTTCCTTCAATGCCTAATCCGTAAACAACTGCTTTATCCATCTTTATATTCATGCCTTTCCATTAACTGCTTCAGTTTTATTTCATATTTTCTATGTTCCAATGTTCTCTTACCAGTGCCGCAAACTCATGAAACCCAATTTTTGCTGTATTGACAAATCCGCTCTTCCTCACATCTTTCTCTATTTCTTCCTGAATCCTGCAGTCAGATACTGCAATCATAACCAATCTATTTTTTGAGTTTGAACATATCTCACTAAATTCCCTTACCACAATTCCTTTTACCTGCATTAGATTATTTTTGCTATTTGATACTGCAATGGATATCTTCCCCTTTGTATAACCACACTCATACAATAAAAAATTCACAATAGCCACAGCTAGCGTACCCGCCCCATAAATAATCAGCTCTTCTTTCGCACATATTGCTTTCTCAACCTGTGCCTCCACCCATCCAATGCCCAAATGCAGGCGAGGAAATATCTCATCACATAATGCACGGTATAACTCACGGTAAGAATCCTGTGTTTTCATATTATTTAAATTATAGACAGAAATAGAAATTGCCATATTTCGGAAGCTTTCCCCGAAAATATCCAATAGCCCTCTTTTCTCCAATAACTCTTTCAGTGCATAAAGCGCTTCCGCATAAACCGTCGGTGTGCGAAAACCGCTTCCTTGCAGACTGTCCGCATTGTTATCCCGGTAATAGATAAGCTTCCTGTCTAGCAGCCCGATTCTGTTAGCGCAGGCAAATGCGCCAAATACAAAATACAAGTCGTTTGACCGTTGGATGGGTTGGAACCGAAGGTCGTTCTGTCTAATAAAATCTGCCAAAAACAATTTATTCCAAGGCGCAGAAGTTGCAAAATCAAAAATAACATCCGAGATTTCCGCCGCAGACTTCACCCCTTCACCAAACAGCCCTTTCTTTAACGGACACCATGTTGTCTCCACTACTTGTCTGGACGTATTGTCAAATTGGAATACATCAAAAATCAAAATTTCTGTCTTGTCTTTTTCTGCCTGTGTTACAGCCTGTTCCAACATTTCCGGATGGAAGAAGTCATCGGCATCCAGAAATAAAAGGTATTTCCCCTGCGCAATCTCCAAGCCACGGTTCCTGGCTACGCCTGCGTATTGGTTACTCTGTCTGATGACTGTTATCCGCCTGTCTTTCTCTTCATATTCTTTCAGCAGATTAAATGATTGGTCAGTAGAGCCATCGTCTACGCAGATTATCTCAAAATAAGGATACGTCTGGCCTAGCAAACTGTCTAAACACTGTGCTATGTATTGTTCTGCGTTGTAGACAGGTATAATGATAGAAACTACAATTTTCTCCATATAGACGATGTCCTTCCCTCCTGCAAAATCTACTTTACTTCAATGTCTTTTTGTGTAATAAATAAACGTTGAAAAATAAGCAAAGACATTCGAATGAAATAGAATTTTAGATACTTAGAATGTTAGATTGCTTGAAAAATTGTAACATGATTTTCTGAATAATTTAAGGCAATATTGCGTTTATATTCTTAATTGTCCATGTAAACATTCAGTTTATATATTTATCAATATTTATTCCCAAATAATCAACAACTCGCCTAATCTGGTCATCATTCTTATTCCTGTTTAAGTTCGTCTCATATAAACCCTTCTTGGAACTGCTCTCGATTAAGATAAGACTTCCCAAAATACTCTGCAAATTCTTAACTTTCAGCCCAGAGGTCCATGCATTGAAATTAAGCCACACATCGTCTGCCGTCGGCGCAATATCCATAAAAACGTCTTTATCCAGTAAACTTTTTCTGCCCATAAGAAACATAGGAAATAAAGTTCCCCCACATCCAATAAAAAAATTTTGATATGTCGGGGTCTCAGAAATTTCCTCCCTTTGCTCATATGTAATCCAACTATTATATGGCAAAAGCCTTCCATTCCTTTTGACCATCCGATGAGAGCGTGTACAGATAATACATCCAGGATTCTTCCTATATGCTTTGACCAGATTCTCTAACAGATTCTCCGCATAAATAATATCATCATCCACTGTTACAATATACGCATCCGGATTTTCTGCTGCTGTATAATAAAACTTTTTGTACGACTTCAAATTGTCACAATATCTAATGACTAAGCCTCTTTTTTCCTGCTCATGGAGCCTCTCCGGAATTATAACATTGGCAAACTCATCCTTCGCCAACCACAATATAATCTCGTCCGGCTTGTATGTTTGCCTTAACAGGCTTTCGATGGTAATCCACACCTTGCCTACTCGGTCTGGGATTGTGGTCAGAGATATAATCACCTTTCTTCTGGCATGTCGTTCCCGTATTCCTGCTTTCTTCCGCGGAAATAATCTATAATATCCAACTATTATTTTTTCCAAATATTTGTCGATAGAATCTGCCAGAAATAACTTCTTGATAATTATTTTCACATAATATAATATTAGTACCATGTCTGCCTCATTTAGTATGTTTCTTAATATAAAAATAAAAATCACAAAAAGATGTATTCTCTGGGTCTTCTATGCTATACGGATATCTGTTTTTTATATACTCGACTAATTCCCATTCCGGAAACGCTTTTTTCACATATTCTGTAAATCTCCTTTCCCTTACATGTGTCGCAATCCTATTATCAATATCTGATGAATAAATGCACACATGCTTTGCACTGCTCATAAACAAATTATGCATATAATTCTCAAACACATCATCTTCAACTAAATGGAAAATCACATCTAATGACAAAGCCATATCCGCTTTTTCCACTTGTATCCTTGAACCATCATATACATAGAAACTTCTCTTTCCATCTTCCTCCGCATACTTTGCGCTACATAATTCAATCGCTGACTTAGATACATCATACCCCCTATAGTCAACTGGCAAAAAAAGGCTCAACTGATTTCCATCGCCACACCCCCATTCAATAAGGGAATTAATATTATTTTCTTTAATATACTGATTGATAATCTCAGCCTTAAATTCTGCTAAGCGGCTATAACTCCCGGCTCCCGACGTTCCCCCATGATAATACCTGTCTTCCCAATACTTTTTACTCTCAAAATCAAAATCCTCAAACCCTCCAACATATTGATACAATATCTTCCCATCACGGTCAAGTACAGGGATATTATGTATTCTTTCATTCACAGCAAATATTTCTTTTGCCAACTGTTCTTCATCATTAGATTGCCAGATGAATGTTGAATTAGTATTAATGCCCTTCGCTCTCGTGTAACATCCTATATATGTTCCAACATCATCAACCACAAAAGCAATATTTACTGATTCCATCGCTGCCTGTATCTCCTGTTCACTCATACCCTGCTTCAATATTGTCATTTCGTTGGTCCGTATCATGGTAATCCTCCATTTTCTGATTCATTTATAGTCAAAAATCAGCATTAACAATTTAGAATTCCTCATATTAGCTTTTCATTTCCTAAGACTGTTCTCCTGCCCGCTAGACTGGCAGATGAATTACAGCTTAAACTCCTGCCTACATTCAAAACACTTTTTACCCAAATACAAGAAAATTCCGAGCGAAAAGGTGCGTTAAAAACTGATGGATTTCAGCATATCGCCAGGTTTGGTTCTGCCATACAACTAATATGTTGATGTCCACGTATAGCCAAGCACATATGCTTGGCTCGCTGTCGGTAAAAACACTCAGCGCACTTACTTGCCCCTACTGCCATACATAAATAACTTCTTTCCCTACAGCCCTTTCCTCTATTACATCTTTAAAGGCTAGATTCGTAATCCATATAATATCAATGTCTTCCGAAACATCATCATATGGATAGATAATATATTTCCCATATGATTTCCCTTGCAATTCTTTGTTCTCATCCACTACATAGTCAATAACAAGATTATGTGTTTGCATCACATCAATCAACCGTTTACCATTATGACCACAGCCCCATAATGCAGTTTTTTTATTTTGGCTTTTTGTCCGTAAAATAATGTTTTCCAAACCATTCGCGTAATACTGCATGTATTCCATGCTGCATACATCGCCTCCATCTACAAGCTTCTTGGCAAAGTCTTCATTATGTGGATACAATGAATTATCTGATAGCCGCACTTTTAATTCATTCATTAAATCCGAATATTCTAATAAATGATTTAATGAACTGTGGCGCATTTCTACAGAATACATTTTCTCTGATAAATACATCTGTATATTGTCTAATAATATATTCATAAACACTGTCTTCAGATATCGTTCTATATTTTGGCGATTGCAAAACGTGTATACGGCATAGAAAGCTTCAACTGTATAGTTAAACCTTGAAAATCTTAAGGTTGTTAAACTGCCTGCCCTACCTTTTTGAAAGTCTCCATACTCAGCCAATACCTGGTCACATACGACCATTTTTTTTGCCGACATAACGGTTGCATAAGAAAAAAAAATATCATTATTCGTCAAAATATTTTGAAAACAAATATTATTTTCTAATAATATCCTTCTCCTAACCAATTTGTCCCATGGTGCATGTCTCATCTTTGGCAAAAAGAAAGCCTTTTTCTCAAGAGAATCAATTATCTCAAACTGATATGCTATTTTTTTCTTCTGCGTCGAAGTTTTGTCAGTATACTCCGAACCATACAACACTATATCCGCGCAATTATCACTGGCATATTTATAGAGTTCCTCCAACATATTATCCCTGTAAAAAAAATCATCCGAATCTAAAAAGATTACATATTCGCCTTTCGCTATTTTCAGTCCATCATTACGACTAACTGCAGCGCCATAGTTGTTTTCGTGATTGATAATCACTATGCGGCTATCCTGCCCCTTAAACTCTTCTAAAACAGCAAGTGAAGCATCACTAGAAGCATCATTGACACAAATTAATTCAAAATATCCGTAAGTCTGCTTTAACAAGCTTCCTATACTTTTTCCTAAATACATTGCGGTATTGTATACCGGCATAATAATTGATATATTTATCATATGAACACTTTGGGCTATCCTTTCGCTTTAATATTATACACCCTCAATGCCTAAACCTCATATAAAACATCTTCAAGTGAAATAATCGGACAGTCCATTTTCTCACTCAGCATTCTTTCAATCTCGTCAAAGAAAGTAATAGAAGTAACTACAATTGCGTCTACCTCTTCCAAATAGCTGTCCGGTGTAACTACCTCAACATCCGCAAAAATCCTGTCTGCGTTTCTATCAATTCCGTATTTAACCTTCACGTCGCTTGCTTTAAATTCACCTAACAAGGTTTCACCTGCAAAGCTCATACCATAAACGGCAATTTCTTTATAACCGTTTTTCTCAAAATAAGAGGAAAGATTTTTCCCTTCCTGCTTTACTTTCACCCATTGGTTCATCATCGTAAATAAAGCTAGGTGCTTATCTGACATTTTCTGTGTATCTGTCAGCCGGCTACTTAGCTGCTTTCCGATTACAGCGCCTCCTGCCGCCGCTCCTCCCACTGCCGATAATACTGATAATACTCCTGCTGCTGTTTTCTTCATGATTAGTCCTCCTTCTACCTAAAATATGCTATGAATTTTTTCTTTTATCATCCACCAAATTACATATTTGCTACTCTGTAATTTATATACCAATTTAATCTTTTCTTCATCATGAAAGCTCATTTGGGAACTCTGATTCTCCTTGTGGAAAATATATGAGCCATTTACATACCTTTGTTGTAAATTGTATATCCTGCACATTAGATATAATATATCTTCCTCACAATATAAAAAAGTCCTTTTATAGAATCCCTCATAATATTTGAAAAAATCCGGGGTCAAAAGCAGCGCACATCCATGCAGAGTACAGGCACTGCGATGAATTTCAGGCAATAAACTCCTTAAAAAAATATTTTGATGCACCAGACTAAAATAATAAAGAAATATGATAATGGATTCCTTTAATGATGTATATGTCAGATACCTTTTCTGAATTGTTCCATCACCCAATTGGATTTCAGAGCCAATCACCCCAACACCCTCTGCATAATGCCCTAACAGCTTATCAAAATACTCCTTCTGTACAAACAAGATATCATTGTTAGCAACAAATATAAACTCTGCCCGAAATCTTTTCCGTGCAATATTGATTCCAACATTATTTCCTTTGGCAAATCCATAATTTTTCCCTGTTTTTACTACAATAATTTTTGCATCATCCTGATATTTTTTATGTAGCACGGCAAAAGATTCATTGTCTGAATGGTTATCAACAATCACAATTCCTTCTATTTCGTAATCCATCTTCCGTATACTGTCTACACATTCAATTGTATCCTGATAATTTAAATAATTTAATAAAACAATACCTATCTTTTCCATAATTTTTCCTTCAGCCTAAAAGATAAAATATGCGCATTACATTTCCTCTGCCGGCCTTTGCTATTTATACTATATTCTAATCCAATTATCTGGCATAATATTTCTTTTTCTTCCAAAAAACCATTTCTCCGGGCCAATGATTATTTTCTCCTCATTTATGTTCAGCCATGCTCCCCACCAACTAAAAGTGCTATTCGCAATAATATGATGTTTACAGTGGCTCATAATAAAAAGTTCTTCAAAATCCTCTAACTTCTTATCCTTATTCACATAATATACATTATCCCCAAACTGCATATTTTCTATGACCCAATCTAATTCATCCGAAAAAACTACATAGAAAATATCATCTATATGCTCCTCCATCACCTCAAATGCTTTATAGTAATACTCCTTATCTAATATATTAGAATACCTTGCGAAATCTCCACGCCTTATATGGACAGATACCGTATTTTTGTGCTCAAGAATATCCTTCAACTCTGTGGATATTTTTATCTTTTTTCGTGGTCTTATCTCTTTTCTTATTATTTCTGCAAATTCTTCAAAATATTTCTCATTCTGAAACCACCCGCTCAGATAATAATTCCCTGTTAAATATTTTAATTCTTCTTTATACTTAACGTCATCTTCCTCCATGTATCCAATAAAACCAACTCTTTCTGTAATATACTGGACTATTTTCTTGACAATCTCATATCGCTCAATAAACACTGCTATTTTTTCAAACATCCTGGCGCGGGGGATTGTTATTTTTAACCTATCCAATTTATAGTCCCTTACGGTTCTGTCGCCTTGGTCTGGTAATACGCAAAGTTTAACATTTTCAATGCTTCTTAACCGCAATGCCCTTGCATATGCATATTGAAAAAGTTGGTTCCCCAACCCTTCCCAAACTCTTACAATAACGATGCCTTTTTTCTTCATAACGCTCATTTCTTTTTCAACAAATTATATCCAACTATACATACTTGAAACAAAACCCTGGAATACAAAATACCTGTATCCCAAACCCCAAATCAAAATCCGATACATAACATTCCGCCCTCTATACCCCCTGTGCCGCTAACTCTTAACAAACCGAAACAATCCATACCTATATTCTCCCTCATGGGAATCACTATCATATTTATGTATATCAACATGATACTCTATCCTCCCATCTGCCACACAAGAAAATTCCTTTAACTGCAATGAATGAAAACATTCCACAACCGTACTCGCATAGAAAACCCTATGGGCATTAAACTCAACTCTTTCCATACCTATGGGAAGAGAAATATATAATTTCCCTCCCCTAGCCAATTTTCTCTGGATATTTTCGAAACACTTGAAACACGCTTCCGGGTCAACCGGGTCTCCGTACCTGCCTAACCCGAAATGCTCCAATGAACATAATGCCGACATACTTTCGATGCTTTCATCCGGTATCTGGTGAAGACTCGTAGCATCATCCACAATCGTGTGAAGATGTTCCTCTTCACCCGGAAATTCACGAATATCTATTATCGTGACATCGATGCCTGCCGCCAATAGATGGGCAATAAACCCATCTATTCTGGAACCGATGTCAAAATGATTCCTTTTGCCCGACTGAATCACTAACTTGGCCGCCCACAAATCCTGCCAAAAATAGTTCTTCATTTTACCGGCCTTTGCATATTTATCTCTGATAGCGGGCCACAGATATTGTTGTTTTATATCAAATGTCGGCCTTTTATTTAACTTTTGATATATTACCGCATCTTCTTCTATAAAAGAACCCTCACTAATGCAAAACTCCGTACAGTACTCGGTATAATTTCTCTCCGACAGGATATCTTTCAATACTGCCGTCTCGGTACAGCCCATCCTGCTTTTCACGCCATACAGAAAAATGACCCGGGACATATCCATGCATAACTCCATGCATAAACTATATATATCCATCACATAGGAATTAGCCACGACAATATAATCATACCATGCAGGTATTTCATCACTTGCATAGACAGGTCTATCCATAAAAGAGTCTCTGGATTTCTTTGTCTCAATAAACCCAATAATTTCTCCATGGTACTTATTTTCTATGAAATGCCTTGCCAGGTTCCCTGTTCCCCAGATTAATAATTTGTGCATCGGATATCCTCTTCTCTATATTTAACCGCAATGTCCATTATACAACAGTTTACACCTCATACTAATTTATTGCATAGAGCCGTTAAATATCGTTTCATTCTGAACTGACCGGAACATATCATTCAAAACTCCCACAGTCTCTCTCACGTATTTCCCTACAGCGGTCTCCTCCGACATCTGCACTCCGTATACTCCCGATTTATAAATCTCATACAGCGCTTCGATTTCCCCAATCGTCGGAATAGGCTTCAGCTCCATATTTTTAAGCACCTGTGTCGCCAAAAAAACTTTTACATCATAATATTGCGCCTTCTCAATAATATATTTCTGGTATCTTGGTATATTGATAATCCCTATGTCCGTGGACAAATCACCTCTGTCCACCAGTATATACTCCACCAGAGGCAAGATGTTATTAATATCATTTACCGCATCCAAAGTTTCAATTTTAGAGATTACCTTGGTACTGTCTGACAAAAGGGATTTCGCCTCCTTTACGTTCTCTGCCGTGCGCACAAAAGATAGCCCCGCATACTCTAAATGGTATTTATTAACTACCTGGATTAGCTGTCTGTCCTTTTCAAACAGGAACGGGATATCTTTGTGCATTCCCCTGACATGCACACCTTTGCCATTGATAAGCATACCATCTGACTTAGACAGAAACGTAATCTTCGTGCTGTCCACATCCAACACCTCAAACTCAAATACACTGTCATTCGCCCAGGCAATCATGCCCTGCTTCAAATGAGTATAAAAATCAGGATAATTAAAGCACTCATTGGGAATAGTAAATTTCTCTCCTTTAACCAATTCAATACCGTCATTCGGCAAGTCTTTCGTGCGCACTTTATTCCCTGGCAAATCCATAAGGATTGCCGCATCCGGAACTTGTGCGCGGATTTTCTCAATGTAGGCCTCTATATCTACGATAGAACCATGAGCGCCGTTAATACGGTAAATATTCTTATCACTGTGTATATCGGTAACAGGCACTTCATTCAAAAGTGCAGGACCTACTGTTAAAATAAACTTTTTCATTATGCACACTCTCCTTCTTCCAAACTGTCAAATATTGTTTCATCTTTCTTCTGCTGCCCTCTGAGCCAATAACCGGCAAGAAGAGAAGAAAGCATTGTAGTCAAAATCAAGACGGTAAAAAACTCCACATTGATAATCCCGTAATTATAAGCCACAGTTGCAAGCACAATACCCGGCCCGCCCCTTGCATTCATCGTAATACCAAAATTCCAAATTACTTTTTTCTTTAGTTTCGTTGTCATTAGCAACAATAAAACTGTGCCAATCCATTCCAACACAAATGCAATCAGAAAAAATACCGCAAAACGTACCAAAGAAAAGTTGTGGAGCAAGTTTAGCTGTATACCCACTAGTGCAAAGTAAATGGGCACAAAAAATGAAAACGAAAAGTCAGTAATACACTTTACTTTTTCTTCCGCATTCTTATCCTTGTTCGTTATACTTCGAATGATATAACCCGTGAGGAACGCCGAATACATAATATTGATTCTCAGATAACTCAAGGCTGCCACAATCACAAAAAGACTGATAAAGCATAACTGCATAAAAGAAGAATTGCTGATATGTATATCGACTTTTTCCAACTTAGCGCCAATGAAATGGATTATCAGGAACAGTGCAAGCGTCAGGAAAATTACAACGCACATGCTGCCAAGATTCAATTCTTCCGACAGGGCAATATCAATCGCCGTATTTAACAGAATCCATAAACATAAGTCTTGTAATGTGGAAGCTGTCAGAACCACATTGGCAAACCGTGTATGAATAATACCCATGTCAAAGAAAATCTTTGAAATAACCGGAATAGATGTAATGGCAATTCCTATGATAAAAACAAGTAAAAACGCAACGTAACTGTTGGCCTCTCCAATAAAATACGGTGCAAACCCTTTCACAAAAGCAAGCCCTGCAATCATCGGGATAATTGTCGAACCAATAAACAAAGATAAAAAGATTGTTGAATTCTTCTTTTGCAAGTCTATTTTCGTATTATATCCGGACGAAAACATAAGGAAGGACAAGCCTAATTGATAAAATATATTCAGTACTTTCCCTTCTTCACTGTAACTGTTAAATATACCCTCCATTAGTCCTGGCACTACTGCCTGCAGGAAAGTTCCGCCAAAAAGCATCCCTCCGATAATTTCTCCCACCACTTTAGGTGCTTGCATCTTCTCAAACAGTCTCCCAACAAGGAAAGCACCCGTCAACAGGCAGGCAAGTGCAGTCAGTGTCATCATAATTTCACTGTCCGTCAGTGTAACCAATTTCATATTAAACACCTCTCTCTTTATACTTTTACAGAGAGAGTATCGGTCTGACCTAAACCATATGCAACATCTTGGCACCACCTTTGGCTGCTGCCCAAGAAAAAAGCTAAAATAAAATTTTGGCCGTTTTCCAAGAAACCAACCATTATGCCCTGCCTTGAATGATTTTATACACGCGCGAAATGCTTAACTCATACTTCCTTGCCAAATCCCCTACTTCATATTTTCCGCTATAAAAATCCTCTTTCAGGCTTATATTTCTTTGTTCCTTATCTATCCACTCAGTGCCGGAAGATGCAGCAGGAAAATACACGGTAGTTCCTGCCATTTCTTTCAAAACCTGTTTATATGCTTCCTCTCCTATAATACCTTTTAATATCTGCAACGCTTCCTTAGAATTCATATCGTGCACTCTTATTCTATAAAAATCTGCCCGCATCCAAGAATTGCCTCGAAAATTTCCTTTCTGAGCATAATTTCATCCGGTATGCTGCCTTCATTAATATATTTCCTGATAATCGTACCACTGATTTCAATACGGTCTGTCTTATAATGGCTACAGTTCTTCTCACTAACCACCATCCCGCATTTCTTACAGTAATATGGCTCATGCAGTAAAAGCAGTTCTATCCCCAAATCATATTTCCCTGAAAGTTCCCTGGCAAGCGCATGTGCATCGTACGCACCGTAGAAACCGCCTACTCCGGCATGGTCCCTGCCTATAATAAAATGCGTACATCCCAAATTTCTCCTGATGATTGCGTGGAATACCGCCTCCCTTGGTCCTGCGTACCGCATCTGTGTTTTCAGCCCTGCCATATAGACGCTCTCTTCCGGGTAAAATTCCGCAGCCATCCTCTCATACGCTGCGACCACAGCCTCCTGTGTAAAATCTCCCTTTTTCTTCCACCCAACAATAGGATTAATAAATAAACCGTCGCAAACCTCCAATCCAATGCGCTGCAAATGTTCATGGGCTTTATGGATGGGATTCCTGGTCTGGAAACCAACTACTGTTTTCCAACCCTTATCTGCAAAAATTTTCTTCGTCTCCTCCGGATTCAAGGCATCCTGCAAAAATGTCTTGTCAAGCAGAGTGGTCTTTCCACCAACCCTGAGAGGTGAGCGTTCCTTTTCCTTCCTAACACCCGGATGGCTCATATCCAATGTGCAAAATACCTTCTCAATATCTTCATCCGTCATATAATACGTATCTTCCACTTCCATGTCTGCCACATGTCTGCCGCCAAAAGACAAATGCAGCGTCTGACCAGATACGGGAGCAGCATTATCCGGTACATCCAATGTAACCGGAATCGTGAAAACCTGTCCGTCAGAAAGCATATAGGAATCTACAACACCTCTGAAATCAGCCTCATTCATAAAGCCCTTCAAAGGATACAGAAGCCCTGTCTCTATATTAATAATATCTTGTAAAGTTTCTTCATCTATCTCTATATACTCAGTCATTGTACTGCTCTCCATATTTTTGTGCTATATATTTTTTAATTATCTCAAAGGATTCGTCTTCCGTCATCTCATCAACCTTGATGCGCAGGTCACAGTTTACCGGCTCATCAAATCGTTGTCCTAACCCGACAATATCTGTTTTTCCAATATTTTTCTTATAAATGCCTTTCACGTCATTTTTCATGCTGACCTGAATATCTTTATCCAGATATATCTCATTATATCCCGCAATCTTCCGACGCGCCAAATCACGCAGATGCTGGAATGGGGAAATATTGCATATAATGCCGATAACATCATTCCTGTCTAAAAGATATGCGCCCAAAACAATACGTTTGATATTCGCCTCCCTGTCCGCATCCGTATAACCCAAATCATTTTCAAACAGGCTCCTTACTTCATCCCCGTCAAGAAGATATGTCTTCAGACCCTTCTCTTTATAATACCTTTCCAGTTTTCTTCCAAGCGTCGTCTTACCCGCACCCGAAATACCTATCAGCCATATAATCATTTTTAAAATATGCTCCCTTCTTCTAACCTTTTCCCCCTCTGCGGAATCCCCTCTGGTTTTGGTAAATACCCTTATCTAAAATACACAAATCTTCATAAGTCTCATGTCTTGACAGTTTATTAATCTGCGCGCATATAGCCACCTGTGAAATCCCGGCAATTAGCCCGTCACACTTAGATAAAGTATACATATCTCTTATCACTTCCAGGCCAAGCAAATATTTATGGTTCTTCCTGTCACTTGTGCTAAAGGCGACAGATTTGTTATTCCTGCCTCTTACCACATCATGATAACAACATATCAAGTTGCCATATTCCACAAGAAATGCATCCAATATTCTCTGGTCGTCCGTCGCAACAAAAATCTTGTCATAACGGTTCTTCTGCATCATCCTGTCTATTTCATGGAAACAGTCCTGTTCCGTGACAAAAACCGGGTGGTTATTATATCTCCCCCTGAAATCCGTTCCGCGTATATGAATGCCGAGAGCTTTTCCGTCTCCTATACCAATTTTTGACATGCCCTCGTTCACATAATTTGACGTCCGTTCATTAAATGCCACATACTTCCTTACAATTTCTCCCATCTCCCGCATATACTTTTCCGTATACCCGTAATGGTCCATTTTCCCTGTGTAAACTAATTCCACCATCTCTCTGTGAACCGGGCTAGACCACATGACTTTATAACTATATTTTACATCCTGCACCTTCACAGCCGAAGGCTGCTTGAAAAAATATTCAAAAGCATTCTTCGTCCCTCCAATGGCATGTTCCTCCTGGTACTCAAAATTCTTTCCGGCACGTATAACAGGAGTATACCCACATATATCCGCAAAATAGAGATATTCCAACCAGTGGCGGTACATGGCAAAAAAGCCAAGGTTTATGCCATCCTCATAAATACAATATAGCATCGTGTCACGGTTAAAAGAGCCATAATGTTTTACATCCAAATGAAACAACTCTGTTTTCCCTATCTTGTTCTGCTTCATGAATTGTCTGAAAATTTCCATCATTATTTTATTCAATCTCCATATGTCCGCGAATTTACTTATTGATACCGTATAAACAAAAAAATATTAAATCTTTTATACTCATCACTTACACATATAAATATTAAATTAAAAAAATTTAGGTCTTCCATTTATGATTTCATTAAAATGGAAATCCAACGTCAAAATCTTCATCTGTTATTTTAATTTCCCAGAAATTCCCATCACATGGTATTCCATAGCTCTTGAAATAGTCATAAATATCCAAAACTTTAACATTCACCGGATAACTCGCCGTCTCCGCCCTAAGTGCTTCCAGATGGTCGTAGGAGGATAGCAGCACTGCCTGCACGCCCACCCTATCCAAGTCTATAAATTGCTTGGGACTGACAACCGGAAGCCCGAAGCTACTGCATATACACTCCTGATTATTGTCAACAAATCCCCATATCTTTTTCTTATTCTCCACAGAAAGACAGGCATAGAGCATCTTAGAATGCAAACCACCCATTCTGAGCGCAACGCACCTTTCCGCATGCTTTTCTAACATCTGGTTTAACAGCCTGGCACATTCTGAAACATGATTATGCGCTAAAATATTATGATAGACAGCATATAAGCATCTCGAATATTTAAATTTATCGTCCGTCTTGATTCCCTCCGGGAATTCACCTGCTAACTTTCTGTAATATGGCAATAGTGATGGCTCACATACATCGGAAGCAAAATCATAAAACAACTGGGGATTCTCAACAGGCAAATTATCACGCCTCTGCAGCCATTCTTTCCCTGTCCGGTAATGAATATAGACATATTCCCTGTCTACAATTCCCTTGTACCCGAAACATGCCATGGAAAGAGGCACTTTTCTTTTAAATACACTGCTGACCCCTCCATAACTATACAAATCCATATACCCTATTTCGGCATATTCCTTCACAAATTCCTCTTCTCGTATTTTCCCTTCCAGAATAATCTGCCTCAGCACGCTCCCAAAATCCAAAAGAGAAAAGAAGCCTTCTATTCTTTTGGGCTCCAGTGTCCTGTGATAAACATTGAATAATATATGGAACCGCAGTTTCCGGTCGGTATGAACCGTTCCTGCATTCTGCCCATGGTCCGACATATAGATGCGGAATGCATTCTCATTCATCACCGTATCATAAAAGGCTAGCTGCTCATCTACTTCCTGTCTCACCAACCGGTAACGTTCACCCGCACCGGCATAATTACTGTCGTTTAATTTCGCATTTAATCCTGGAGGATGAGGTTCCATTCCGTGGATAATCTATAGCATCTTCCTCTCTTCCCTTAACATATCAGAAAGCATATCCCACATTTTCATGGAAATTGTCTCATACTGGTCTACATAGAAATAATCCGATAGATACTTCCGCGGGAAAACATCCGTAAAATAACCTGTAAAAGCCCTTATGCCATATCCTTCTTTTTCCAAAAACTGTATAACAGGACTATTGTCGTATGTAATCTCCGGCGTCTTGTAAGCCTCGTCGTCTATATCTTTCTTCCCCATGAACATGGCGCGCAATGTGGGGCGCGTATTCGCCACATACGTGAAAGCATTCTCGAACACCATAGCCTTCTCCAGAATCCCTTGCAAATAGGGCATGACATTCTCATCGCCAAATGGAATTGCATCAAGCCAGTACAAAATAATGTCCTTCTGGTTCCTGCCACGAATCTTTACCTTGATATCATCCAATAGACCCTGTATTTCATCCCACAGGCTTTGAAATCGTTCAGCGTCCCCCGACTCTTTGATTAACAATATAACATATTTTTCAGCTTCTATAAAATTCCTCATATAAAGAGTGAGGAATAAACATTTTTCAAGGGCAATCTGTTTCGTCCGGAGATTGTCAACACTTTCATATTTACTACGTTGGCAATATAACTCGCATTGAAATGACTCTGTCCATCCATCGCGGGATACATGTTCAAAATTCGGTACAAGCAAGGTATACAAATCTTCTTTACCCAAGGCATAAAATGGTCTTTGCAGGAAAATTTCCCTCCGCTCAAACAAATCATATACCCATTCATATTTGATATGGTGCATCCGGAACCATCTTTCGGCATGTTCCGCACCATAATATGAGAGCAGGTATACATGGCCACAATCCTGCCGCCGAATATCCTCCAATTGGTTCAGTTTAGTATCGCTCCGGTCATAAGAAAGAAAACAGATACCGGAATAATCTTTGGACATACACTTAATCAATTCAATTTCTGTTTCGTCATCGGCTACAAAAACCGCCTGTTGTCCATTATCCACAATATCCTGCACAACATTGCGCAGTATCCTTCTCGCCTCGTACATATTCCGGTAATGGGGATAGTATTGGTCAATATGGTATTTAAAAATGATTTCATTGATTTCTGTATTTATGTCCATGTTTTAATTCCTTCGTTAATAGAAATTAATAAACTTATGAAAAACAGTTCCTGCTTTTCTCACTCATATCACAATGCCAATGGACATTGTGATGTGCCTAAAATATTGCTAAATGTCTCAGCCCATCTTCTAAGCTTTATCATTCATCTTCCTCATAGAACGGTATTTTATTGCAGATAATTCTGTCTGCATCAATCCCCATATCTATCAGTTCCTTATAAATCTCCCTGTAAAACCGACTGGAGGTAATCAGTATTTCATAGTCCTTATATCTCATGCATAGTTCTTTTGGACCGACTACCTGTCGCCCCTGAAAATAATATATTTCATCTTTTGCTTTCTTGTCACAAAGTACAAGATTTAACCGGCACATTTCATCCAGGCACTCCCATAATGCAACACCGTCTGCGCCTAGTCCGTATATAACCATCTTTTCCTTTCGCTTAATTAACTCCACAAAATATTTTCTATTTGCCCTTATCTGTTCCCGTTGCTCCGCCTTCAACTCTTTCTTACATTGCTCTTCTGGCTTTCCTATCTCTATCGGCTTAAACACAGATTTAATATCGTCCATGATTATATGCTTTCTGTTTTCCCACAGCTTCCATCTAATGGACTCATATGCCCATAAATAATAAATTGCCCTCTCCTCTATGGAATTAAATTGTAGTTCTTGTTGAAAACGAAATTCCTTTAAAAACAGCTCCCACAGCTCTGTTCTCGAAAATTTTGTACAGTCTTCATAGGAATATCCATATTTTTTCTGATACAGGCTACTAATTAAAAAAAGTCTGAAACGGTCAAACTCCGACCACTCATCTTCATGTTTATTAAAAACCGGCTTCAAATCAAAATCCTTGATTGCTCCCATGCTGCTTGTTTTTCCTTCATATGTAGTATGCAGCATAGAATCCGACCATGGAATTTTCATTAGCCCGCATATTTTTGACAGCTCTTCCTTAGGATGTAATTTAAGGTCTTCAAAACGCACCTCAAACTTTTCATAGTATTGTAAATCATCCTGTTTTACGCCGACACTTATAATGTCCTGAACCATCCACTTTACAATACTACCGGCTAATTTAAGACTTTCGATTCTACATTTTGCAAATCCTGTGCGCGAGCACAGCCATGCAATACCATCTCTGCGGATTGTAATGATTTGCCCATTTATCGTCTCGTCTTCGAGCCATTTCACGAACGGGAGTCTTTCTCTTGGGTGAATCCAGTGCGGGTCAACATAAATCACCTTCTGCGACATATCTGCAATTTCTTTATCATACGCCATTTCTGTAAATGCCGCATGAAAAATCACAAATAATTCCTGTGAAGTAAATTTCTCCCGTAGCAAAAGCCATTTTTCCATTCTTCGCTTAAATCTACCCCAATATGGAAAACACATCAGAAATTCATCTTCTCCCATCTCTGCTTTCAGCATAGACTGGAAAACACTTAATATATTTTCCGATTTTTCAATTGACAATCGAATACAATAAGTAAATATATTATTGCTAAACATACTATACTGCAGCAATAATATATCTGGATGTCCATCCATAATTCCCTTCAGAAAGACATTTCCGCAGTGGCTATGTGAATCGTTGATTAATATACCTTTGGGCCTCAGTCCATTTTCACAATATCTGCTTGAATATCCTGTTCTATATTGGTCAATGTTTTCAAAAACCACAATCCTTGAAAAATAATCCATATATGGCACTTGGGTTAAATATTCACCAAGTATCCGCGCTTTCCTATCCGAAGCACCCTGACCATACCATAAATATACAAAAAAAGGAATATCTTTTTCTCGCAGCATTCCCTCTCTAATTACTTCAGCATACTGCAATTCAATATCCCCCTGTTCCACCTCCTCAAGATATTCTGCTAAAATCTTACAAAGCCTCTCATCTCCTGTCAAAAACAGGCTTTTTCCTTTTAACACATGGAGCAGGTTACTGTGGGGAACTTCTGTATAATCGCTAAATACAAAAAAATTTTCATTTCTTGTATACCCGTAATAATCAAATAACTCCACATTCGCATTTCCCCACATACTGTTTTTACTGTGAACATCAATCAGGACAGCGTTATTTCCGTTACGCAGAACCTTATCAATCGGCTCTACCCTTTTCCCTAATAGCTGCCCTGGGGCTTGCTCATCCGTCTCGTATGTCGTAAAGCATTGAATATCAATACCATGCGCATAAAGAAAATCATACACATCCTGTGCTCTCGCATCAGTTTCCAACAGCACAATATCTTTATCCCTTAATTGGTCAAGAAGCCATGTGATGCCTCCATCATTCTTAATATCCTTGATATTTCCTGCAAGGATGTTATTCTCATAAATTTTATCTATACACTCAAATTCCGGTGAAGCACTCCTGATTATTCTCTGAAATAAATCACTTTTATTTTCTAATATCCGTTCTGCACGGATAATCATTATGCCGTTTTCTTCAAAATCAATAGCACAGATACTCTGATATCCAAAATGTTCCCAATACTTCCCTCCCACGGACACAGGAATACGCAGGCTTTCCAGATACTTGACAAAATGATAGGCCAGTTCGTTACAGCCCCATACTATGACTTCTTTGATATCAGGGAAAATATCCCCAAACTGCAGAATATTCTGCTCTCTGTTCAACTCTTTCAGCATACGGAGTTCCCTGTTTGCTTCTCCATCCTGCCATCCATAACAGACTAACCCCCCTTCCGCATTCCCAATCGGAATAAGCCGCACCTTTGTGGAGTCACAATACCCTATCTGTTTATAATATTCTTTTGCCGTCCGCCATATCTTTTCGTCAAACGTTAAATGCTGTTCTGCTATATCAACCTTTATGTTCTTACTCTGTTTTACCGTGTTTTCCCCCACAAAACGCAGCATATATTTTCTCCCCGCTTTCTCCTGCATCATATTTCACCATGGCCAGACTCTGCCTTGCAAGCTTCTGTGCAAATCCTCAGGCATTTTAAACTAGTGCGGAAATTTCTAAAAAGCCCTGGGGAAATGCGCCAGAACTTTTGACAGATAATTTCAAGACGTTATGTTAAGGTATGTATAATATCTGCCTGCCATATGTTAGCCCCCGCCTCTCAAGGTACAGCATAACCTCATCATACCCCCTTGCAAAGCTAATTCCATAAAAACTATTTTCTTCAATAGGGGCATTATCTGCTTTTATCACTGGAAGACCGCAGTACATACCCTCTTTATAGGAATCAATAAACGCAGCAATTTCCAATTCCGGACATATCCGCCTGAGAATCGCATATGACACTTTCCCCCTGCTACCTGCACCCCAGATATAAATCCTGCCTCTAGATAAATGTTTTCTTAGAATTGAATAATATAGGGTCTTTCCATAAATCCATTTCTCTCCGTTATCGTCTATTCCGGCCAGCAGCTCTTCCGTCTTTCTGACCTCCTCCGCTAAAGCAGCAAAGGGCTCCATGCTGCCAAACACAGGATTCTTCACAATATCTTTATAATAAGCATCAATTTGCTCCCTTACCACATCAGGTGCAAAATTTTTACGCCAAGTCTCCTGCTCTTTTTCATGGATTCTGTATATTTCCCCATTTTTATAATATTCCAGACACTTCATGATGCTTTCACTGATTCCTGCTTCCGAGAAATCCTTGCTGAGAAAACAGTTCTCCTGGTCGCGGAAAACTTCCGGTACCCCGGCAACAGGCGTTGATATAATCGTCAGGTCATATGTTACCGCTTCCACGATGGAAGACGGAAAAGACTCGTCATCACTTGTACATAACAGGCAATCACTGCTCTCCAAAAGCGATGTTATATCGCTCACAAATCCATGGAACGTCACAACATCACCTAATCCGCGTTCCGCAACGTACCTTTTGCATTCTTCTGCATACTGCCCGTCCAACCCGCCTGCAATGTCCAATTTTATTTGAAATTGTCCAATACATTTCTCCACTGCCTTGATGGCCGTCAATTGGTTTTTCTTATTGCAAACAACTCCCAACATTAATATTCTTATACCGTTCTGTGGATAGGCTTTCTTTTTCCTTATTTCGTCCAATAATGCCACCGGTCTGGAACACCTGGATTCCATACCCAACTGCCTGCACCAACGGTCCGAATATAACAAAGAATCGCTTAAATGATAGTGCGTATATATATTACCCGGGCAGAACTTAAACTCTTCCTCCCGCAGTTGGTAGCTATTCATCAAATGGGGAATCATCAATTTCCTGGACACATATTCCACCGCCAGATTGACTTGGACGCTGTGGAAAAAGGTAATTCCTTCCTTCCTAGCAAACTCTTCAATGGAAGCCGCACTTTCCATAGCGCCGTGGAAATTTTCAAGCTTTAAAAAATTAAAAGCAGACACATACCGGATACATACATATGGGAGATGATACTGTTCACATCGCTTCACATACTCCTGGTTCGGAACCCCCTGATTGTCGGCAGGGATAACAACTACCACATTATACACTTCAGACATCAATAAAGCCTGTTTCAGCAATAACGTTCCCGCTCCCCCAAGCCCCCAGGGTAAATCCTGGAAAAAAGCAATTTTCATTGGTTGTAATCGTCTATCTTCACCCATTTTTTCATATACCTTTAACTAATATCAATGCACTGTTCTATTTATATTTCCCTATCACATACTGGTAAGTCTCGTCTGTAAGATACTTCTTCAATTGTCCCCAGTCCTTATCCGCAATACACTTCCTCACCTTAGATGCACTGACAACCTCACCATCTTCTGCATACCGCGGATACTCTACTACTTTTATTCCATCCAGAGGAAGCAATTCCTTCATTGCTTTATTATACTGCGCGGTTACCTTATCTGTTATCTCTTCCCCCACAAACCTGACCGTAATGTTCAACGCTGGAGCAACATATTTAGCAAATATCTGTATATCCATCGCCGGAAAAATAGTTTCTTCCTGCAGATTGTCCTTATTAAAATATTCCTCAAAGGTCAGTGAAGAAATAATATATTTCCCCGATGGGATTACCTTCACATTATTCCAACGGGCGCAGTTCTTAACTACCATTTCATAGCGTTCTTTAAAGGGGAAATCCGACTGATTCTCTTCCACAACAAAAATATATAAATATTCCACTTCTTTTCTGCTCTGTTCTATTAAATAAGCGTGACCCTTCGTAAAAGGATTGCAGTTCATGACAATACAGCCAACATTCTCGTAATTTGTCTTATTCTTACATAGTTCCTTAAGCCATACCCTCAAACTGTCATTGTCTACCTGCTTTTCTCCCTCTCTGTATGAGACAAATCCTGTATCTTCCGCCATGTTATTCTTAAGTTCTTTTTCTATTTTAGAAAAGACAAACCGTTCCAGAATCCTGTTCCCTGTCGCATTTAAATGTGCAGCTACACCGGCAGAAAAACATTTCTCATGCTGAATATCCCTCATATTAAATGCCTCAGAACAACTATGGTAATTCTTTAAGGCAGGCAATTTCGCATTCCGCCATGCGATTGACCCAAAATGGACTATCATGTCTCCCGGTTTAAACTTCGTGTTCACCATCATATAAAAAGAGTTAATATCATTGTCAACCTCATACGGACTGTTTCCGCCACCACAATTCACTACCCTATAATTCAAATGCATATCGTTAAGGCGCAGTTGCAATTTGCTTTCTATTGTATCTTCATCCACAACAAAGGAGCCTATGGCAATACATGGGCCATATACATAAATTGTATGTTCCGCTGTATCCGGTTCGCCTATTGTCACCCGGCGTCCCCCATATACATGAAATCCCTCTTTCTGTACATCTTTCTGAAAATAGCAGCCGTTTATTTCTATATTATCCCCTGATATGGTCGGTTGGCTGACCCACCGTTTATTAAAACGGTATATAGAGCCTCCCCAAGGCATCGAAAAATAATGGTATGATATCTGATTTTGTTCAAACCATCTTAGCATGTCATTAGCTAAACAATCCAAGTATAATCGTTTAATATTATACTTGGGAGTCAATGAGTTAACCCATATTTCTTCCGAATATATCAGTGCCTCATATTTACCTGACAAATATTTTTCATACAATTCACTGCAAAACGCCTCAATGTCATAGAAACCTACAAATCTATCCACAAACCCTTGTATACCAGGATTCAATGACGATACTAGCAATTTAGCGCCCTTGTGCCAAATCTGCGCAACCGTTTCTTCCTCAATCCATTCCCAACATAAAACCTGCTTTCGACGTTGTCTCCTAATTGCAGACGCTACCACTTTCTGGTTTTCTAAAACAGGAATCTCCTCAATATGATTCGCCTCATAAAAAATACATGCTGTGTCTCTCAGCACATCATCAGAATTATTCACAAATAAATTATGCCGTTTTGGAATATCTGAAAACAGATAATTTCTTTGCATATCCCCCTGGCATAACGCATATAAAAACTCTTGCTTTTCATTCACTACGCAAATTGTAGCATTTCCCTGGTCAAAGTACGCTACAGCCAATTCATGGGTAAGGTCTTTCTCTTCTATTTTTACCTCCCCCCAGTCGTTTTTGACCATAATTCCTCTTTGCAATGACCGGATGGTTTCATCATGCAGGCATTGATAAAGCTCTGCACAGCTAATCTTCTCACAGATAAGCTCCTCGTGGCTGTCGCTCTCCCATATTAAAATGCTCTGGCTGCCATCTATGAAACTGTCCTCTGCCAAAATTTCAATAGGAATAGCCGGAACGCATCTCTTATATAATTCAAGCAGTCCAGAATAATGCATTGATTCTATGTATATATGTTGATATTCTTTAAAAAAGTTAAAAAAATAAGCAATGCCTATCAATTCCCATTTTGGCATGTCTGCGATATGCTTCCCCTGCAAGATATGTCCTCCAGTTTCTTTCTTAATCTGATATGGTTTCTCTATAAGCATATATCAATCCCATATCTTTCGTCTTATCATTACACCAATAAGAAAACCCCGATTTCTCCAGACAATCTAAAAGGCTGCGCTTGCCTTTATAATGCCACTCTAACATAATAAAGGAAATCATCCCGAGAATATCCTTCTCCAAAAGTTCCTCTATAATTCCATACTCTTCCCCCTCACAATCCATCTTAAGCACGATATTGCACTCCGGGTGCTTCTGTATGATAGACATGAATGTCTCCGCCGCATCCTTAACGTCTATAAATTCTTCCTTTTCGTCCTGTGATTTAGCCAACCCAACTTTCTTATACCATTCATAAGCTCTTTCCCTAACATCAACTAATGTACTCTGCCCACATGTCATATTAGAGTTAAACCCTACCATCCGCTTGCTATTCTCATTGCTGATACCATATTGGAGCATTTCAATCCGGCTTGGCTTATCCAGATATTCACGCAAGTTGTCTCTGGCAACCATAAATGTTTCCCTAAAGGGTTCAAAAGCATATACTTTCTCGACTCTTTGATTAGCCAAGAAATATAAAGAGGCGTCTCCTATATTCATGCCCACATCAAGCACGATATCTTTTTTGTTATTATTTATAAAATAATGGTATGTATGGTCCACCAGGACTTCATAGGCATTATTAAACTCATCCTTAGACCTTACTTTAACGGTTATGCCATCAGCAGTTACGGACAGGTTACCGTCTGGCAAAATAGCAATCCTGTCAATATTCTGGTTATATCGCCCATATAAACTGTTCCCTAATAGAAGCCGTTCATAACTGATTCCCTGGAATATTAATTCCTTTGCGATATTAATGCATTCCTGGATATCCCAAATCATAATAATAATTTTATCATATGTATATTTCTGTACATCTCTTAACTTAATAATTTTCTTTCCTGCGAACCAGCCATGCTTCCTCTGGTCAATAAAGGTTTCAATGTGGTAATTTTCACAGACTGCCCTTTCATTCTGGAAATAGAAATTCCCCAATCCGTATATCAGTACATTCTCTTTAGAAGCGTCCTTATGGTTTAAACCTGTATGGCTGCCATGTAAATCAGCAAAAGCCTTCTTCGTGTTTTCTAAAATTGCGACTTCATCCGGTAAGTTGAACTCCTTATTTAAATCACTCGCAATTTCAATTTCATGTCCGTCTATTTTTGAAATATTTGTCCCGGTTCCATCGCATCCTATTTGCTTAATCAGAGGCTTGGCCGAATTAATGCATATGCCCTCATTTTCAATAACATTTAGCGCCCAATATACCCCCCATGAGTCATACTGCCCTATAATCGTTCCAAACAGCATGGATTCTAAATCTTTTCCCCATACCGCCAGATTTTCAGATTTAATTCTGTCTGCTTTAAGCCGCTTTATAATATCATTATCTCTATGGAACTTCTCCCATCTGTCTTTCCATGTCCCCCATCCCCAAGTAGAGACCCGTCCACAGCTATAAGCGTCATATTCTGTCTGTTCTATGGTGATTGGCCAACAATACCCGCTAAGAGAATATACCTTGCTATTTCGCTTATATTTTGCCAATCCTTGCGTCATAAACTGCATATAGCCTGAAGACGGAACGCAATCGTCTTCCAACACAATAACAGCATCATATTCTTCCAGGGCATAGTTCACCCCTGATATAATAGACGCTGCCAAGCCCTTATTATAATCCGAAACAATAATCTCGTTCTCGCACCAGTCTATCCTTTGGATAAGCTTGTTTACTTTCTTCCACTCATAATCGTCCTCATCCGGTTTGAGGCCGTCCTGGAAAATAAATAGTTTGTCTGGTAACACAGTATTATTTTTCAGAGATGTCAATACTTGTTCTGTATGATGGCTTCTGTGGTAAGTGAATAATAAAGTGGCAATCCGCATCTTTTTTCCTCATATACTTTCTTATTAGTCTTCTTTCATTTTATCATTTCGTATAACCGCTTCTTGACTGCTTCTCTGCTATTATTCCGATTCACGTAATCCCTTGCTTTCTCTCCCATATCCTTATTTATGTCCTTACCATTTTTATATGCTTTCAGCATAGCCTTATCAAGATTTTTCCGATACATATAGATAAATTTATACGGCGCTATATCCCGTGCCATACATATATCTGGCGTGATGACTGTTCTGCCCCTTGAAAATGATTGTATCATCACCCCTGAATTCATATAGCTTCCACTTTCATAAGGCATAATCACTACATCTGAAATATCAATAATCGCATCTAATTTTGCATCAGAAAGAAATTGCAAATCCAAAATAATATTATCGCAGCCAACGCATAAATCTCTGATTCTTTTAGCATAGCTACGATCATATGATTTCCCGGCTACCAACAACTTAGCATGTTCTAACTGCAAATTTTTAAATGCCTTGATTCCTTCTTCAAACTTCTTAAATGGCATAATCCTGCCAAACATAATAAATACAAAATCATCAGATGAAATCCCATACTTCTGCTTAAGAGTCTCTATATTAAGACTACTTGCATCAGAATGGTATAATATATGTGGAACAAAAACCGCTTTTTTCTTATTTTGCTCTCCACCTGGAATGTATCTCTTACTATCTTTGGAATGTAGCATAATAATATTACTATTTTCTGCAAGCCATTTCATATTATCAAGAACCTGACTATCCACTGTTTTTCCATGCGGATATTTATTATGGAATACCCATACAATTTTAGCGCCACAAACTTGATGAAGTAATAACTGAAATTTCATTTTCACATCCAGGCAACTATCCACCCAGTTTAAAAATACAGCCTTAGTCCTAAACAGCTGGATCAACGATGCAAAAGCAATCAAGTCGCCTGCCACAAAATATTCATCCTGCAATATGTTGACCATATTATAAACATATTCATTTGTTATTCCCTTACTCAACTTGGGCAAATAGACAATCCTGTTTCTCAACGCCGACATTTAGCCATGTACTCCTCTCTCACATTTCTCTTGACAAAAATTGATGAAATTTCTTAGCCATTTTTTCTATATCGTAATTTTCAAGCACAAATTTTCTGTTATCCTCCAATAAAGCACAATATTCTTCATTCGATAAATTTTCAACATATTTTATGCAGCGGTCAATTCCGGATGCATCATTTAAACCGAATCTTAAAGCAGGGTTCCTTACAATATCCCTTTCAGCCTCAATATCTGATACAATAACCGGTCTGCCATAGCCATATGCTTCAAGGACAACATTTGAAGTCCCTTCAGCAAGTGAAGGTAATAAGACAATGTCCGCCTTATCGTATTCCTCTCTCATATTTGCCACATAACCCAGAAATTGAACCCGGTCATTCAAATTATTTTTACGGCCAAAATCAAGCAATTCCCTCTTATACATCTTATTGTCCGCACGGCCGGCAAAGATAATTTTCCCCTGAAAATCTGGATAATCCCGCAAAAACCGCAGCACCATCATTTGATTTTTACTCTGGTTTACTCTTGCCGCAACCAATATGCGGCGTATTTGCCGATTTTCTTTCATTGCCAACTGTTCAACAACAGGCTTACCGTTATTGATTAGATGAACTTCTAAACCTAATTTTTCTTCTAATTTTCTCTGCGTGCTCCTGGCATTTGCAAGAACCCAGTCACACCGTTTTATATTTTTAATCATACAGGAATTGTCCAAAATATATGCCGCATCTTTCCTCTCCGAATATACTATGCGCATTCCCAGAGCCTTGAATACAGGAACCAGTGTTAGATACTGTGGGTAATAAATGAGACATGCTTCATATTTTGTACACGAAAACTTTTTAATCAAGTGCCGCATGACACATGGATGCATTTTTCCTCCATTACTTCCCTGCTTGTCCACTTCAAAAAATCTTACATTTTTCATCCGCCTGGCATCTGCCTTGAAAAGAGTGCTGCTTCCACAAAATCTGTGTTCCACTAGAACATCCAAATTCCACCTATGTTTATCCGCATATTCAATCATATACCGGAACTGTGTTTCCGCGCCGCCCAATACATACTCAGGCATAAGCAACAAAAATCTTTTTTCCCTCTTAAAACGTCTCCGCCCTTGTTGCATCTGCTTTTTCTCCCACTACACTTGATTCTGGCAATTCTGATATATTAATTTCCCGCTCTGTTCACCGGAAAACGAAATGCTATCCGAACCTTTATCTGCCTTTACAATATAAAGATAATCTTCCAATCTCCCCCACAGACTATCTCTTTCCTTAAAAGAATCCTCTCTCATAAAACTCTCTTTCAGTGCTTTCTGCAAAACAGAATCCTCCTCAGGAGATACAGAGAAATCCTTGCCAGACATCTGACGGGTCACAATATCATAAACCAATAACATATTTCCATTCCCGGGGAATAATAATATCTTATCTCCTAAGACTACGTAATGCTCACACACAGGCCGACCTGGAAATTTATTTTTAACAATCTCAAACCCTTCCGGAAATGGTACCGGCTCACCTATCGTCTTCTTCTCCTTATTAATCCGCAAAATATTTTGCATATGGCAGTTTAACACCAAAATTTCATTCTCCAGGAAAACAAGATTAGAATATGCTACATCCTGCCTTTCTCCCCATACAGCATTCTCATTTGTATATATCCGCACGGTGTCCTTTTCTATGTCCCATTCATAAATATCAGTGGAGCCTTCCGGCAGTATCCAATAATGTTTTCCGTCAAAACAGACGGAAAAAATCCTCATATCTTCCCCAAACTCCTTGGAATAAACGATTTCTTTCGTCTGCAAATTAACTTCTGCAAGTTTATTCCCTCCGGCCATGCTTAACAATGCACAATTATCATCTCTTATAAAAATATTACCACAGGCGAAACCTGATTCAAACAATCTACTTAGTTCTACTTCCTTGTCAATTCTCTCTGTCTGCAAATCAAACCTATATATTCCTTTCCCTAAATCAGAGGGAAACATATACACAATATCTCCCAACCTGATAATTCCGCCCAACATACAATTTTCCCCTTGGAAATACTGTATAGGGATAATCCGTTCCTGCTGCCTGGTAAAGTCGTACCCCATAATAGCATTTGCCTTGGCCGGGAAAAAATAAATGATATCACCACAAGCCAAATTTACCGATGACATACTCAATGCATCATCCTGCCCATTGGAAAACCTATGTACAAAATGTACTGAAAAATCTTCCACATCTAAATAAAACATCCCGTTGAACGTATGGTTCATAAAATAAATTCGGTTTTCAATATGACTGCTATCAATTAATCTAAGATAGCCTCTCTTGTCCTCCATATAATCCCCCATGCAATATCTATTGCAACAATACATCTTCCACATCCAATAAATATAAATTATCCTTCAAGAAACTATAACAAGGCCTGGAAATACACATCCGGTATCCGCCAAATATATCTGAAACAATTTTAATCTTCTTATGTTTGGCATTCCACCTATGCATAATCTTCCAATACTTTTCCATAATCTTCTTTTCTTCTTCTGTCTCTTTCCATATGCCGTCTATCCGGTCATTCAATTCTCTGGAAGCCGCCAGGATTTCATCTTCTGTATTGTCCTCCAACCGGATTCCTTGTCTGTCAAAATTGGAAGTATATATATAGCACTCTTCCATCATGTCCAATGTTTCATAAAGATTGAGATATCTCTTTACCTTCTTAGAATAAAACTTCTTAGGAAGGTACATGCAATATCCTGTATCTGGCCAACTCTCCGCACCATAACACACATTAATCATATTCGTCATTAATACAGGCCTGCCCCAATATCCGCATATAGAAGCAACTCCCGTATCGCAGGAAATCAAAAACTTACACCGCGATAGTAAATAAAAATCCATAAACTCATCATAATATTTGTTCGCGTAATCTATGACAAACTCTTGATTGCACTCCTTGACTTCATACTTTCCCAGACGGACTGACAGCAAGCCATGACCTGCAAAATATTTACTCGCCTTCATAAACGTATCAATATCACAATTTCTGCAGCTACTATTGTATCCTGCATTTCCTCCAAAGTTTTTCGCTTTGACCCCGCTCTCCCTAGCATGTATGCATATAAATTCCCCATTTACCCCCATCTTATGAAGTTTTTCTTCCCCTTCGGCAATCTCCGTTTTAGAAAAAGGAAGGAGAAGTTCCCCAAGGTTAATTTTTGTCGGCTCCAACCTAACCGGCACATATCGATTAAATTGCGCCATATCCATATCTTTCGTATGGGCACAAAATACATACGTCCAGAAATCTATGTTAGAATCTTTAATAAAGTATACTTTCTTACCAAATAAATCAAATATTCTCCGGTTATAAATCCCACCTGCATAATTGTCAAAAAATGTGGGGACAACCACATGCAGCACGCCCTTATTTTCCCGGTTCATGTCTTCTAGCAAATTAAAAAGCCTGAATATGGTCTCTCCAAGGCTCACAAACTGAATATCATGAAAAACAATCCGGCTGTATCTTTGGTTCAGATGCCGCCACCGCTTTTCATATAGCCTAATTGCCTTTAAATTAAAATGTTTATATTGCTGTAGTTTCTCCTTATACATGCTAAGTTTCCTATACAGAAAATATCTTTTAGAATAATCTTGTAACAGATGGTCTGCTTTCTTGATATAAACATTTATTTTAAACATCTTGTTCCTCTTTCTTAAAACCATTTCTTAATTTCACTGCAAATCTTTTCTACACTGATACTATTCATAGCCTTTACCTGCGCATATGTACCATATCCTTTGGAAAAATCATGTAATCCGAAACGTTTAAACGCTACGCCATGTCCTGACTCGGCAATCACTTCCGCAACCGCACTGCCCAGGCCTCCAATGATATTATGGTCTTCTATCGTAACAATCTTCCCTGTCTCTTCAATTGCCCTGATAAGCAGCTCCCGGTCAATGGGCTTGATTGTATGCACATTGATTACTCTCGCCCGAATACCTTCGTCACGAAGCATTCCCTCCACGTCTAATATATCCTTTACGATGCTTCCCGTGCCAATCAGGGTAACATCACTTCCCTCCCGCAAAATAACGCCTTTACCAATTTCAAATGAATAATCTTCCGTATATACTTCCGGCTCCTTATTAGTTCCAAGTCTCAGGTAAACAGGCCCAACATGCTCATAAGCCGCAAGCGTTGCCTTCTTAACTTCCAATGGGCTTGCCGGACATATGACCGTCAGATTAGGCAATGCGCGCAGCCCGCCTAAATCCTCCGTAGAATGGTGCGTTGGCCCCAACGCACTATAAACCTCTCCCGCTCCAGTTCCAACAATCTTCACATTCTGCTTCTGCAAGCAAATGTCATTCCGTATGAACTCATATGCCCTATAGGCAAGAAAAGCGCCTATCGTATACGCGAACGGAACCTTCCCACAGCTTGCCATGCCGGCCGCCATACCCAACATATTCGCCTCAGATATCCCTAAATTTAAATATTGTGAAGCTAAATCCCTGCGGTATTTATCATATACGATTGCACCATTATCCGATATCAGCGCATATACTCTGGAATCCTTGCTTGCTAAATCATATAAAGTGTCTAAATAGGCTGTTCTCATCCTGGCTCTGTACCTTTCTATTCTATCTTTTTCCTAACCCATATTCTGTATGGCAGGCATTACAGTCTCATATACTTTATCTGCAATGGCTTCATGTGCCAAATCAGTATAGTGAACCATGTCAATATACATTTCGTCCTGATGCTCAAACAACTGCATAAGATTCCTGTAATCATCACAACTTTTCGCATGTTCCATGAAATCCCTGGATGCCTCAGCGTGCCCCTCTAATTCATACCGGCTCTTCTCCCACAAGCTCATATGGCTCATTGTGATATTCATGGGCTGTAAAAAGCCAAAAAAATCGGCTCCATAAAACTCGGCAATCAATTTCAGTATTTTTATATTCCTGCTCCAGAAAGAATACAATGGCTCATCACTCTCCACTCCACTGCAGTATATACTGTCAGGCGACAGAGTCTGCACCCATTGAATCAAATTTATTTCATTAAACTGGTTAGTACAGTCTTTATAGCTTGTATTATTCACGCCGCTCATGCTAATCACAATCTGAGGCTTTAAAGCATATCCGTCCCTAAGCAGCCGTAATATTTCATCAACGACATCATTGCCAGAATGCGCCCCGTTATATATAACTGCTTTAATATTGTCCTGGCACAGCTTATAATACAATTTACTAATCCAGTTCTCCGGATGATATTGCTCCGAAGAAGTGGAGCCTCCTAAAACCATTATTCTGACTGCACCATCCTCTTCCTTACCATACAGCTTCCATCCCGGCTTTCCTTCTGGGTATATAATGCTCCCCCCCAATAGAGGGTCTTTATAATAATGCCATTTCGACAGCATCATTCCCTTAGAACGCGTATGGCACTGAAAGCCTGTATAATTTCTTTCTTCCAAAGAAAACCCCGCAAGTTCTATATTCTCCCTTGCCTCCACAAATTTCTCTGGAAATTCTTCGCTGATAATAATTAACTTGTCTTCCGTTCCCTCATAGGCTAAGCCGTATATGCTTTGTATGTCCTGTTCATGTATCTCTGTTTCACCCACATATCCGGTAATTTTGATGCCATAAATACTCAACACTTCTTCTATTAATCTGGCAACTGCATTCCGCCTGCTGTACAGATAAATCCTCTTCTGTTCTTTTGCCGCATAATCAATGTTCTGTATAAAATTCAGCAAATCCACATTTCCTATTAAGTCAGCAGTCCCTATCCGGTGTTCCATCTCGACAAAAATCCTGCCTTGAAATCCGGAGAGATTTTCGAGGATTTCCCACCTGTATTTTTTCACGTTTGCCGCAATAACCACCGCGTAATCTTTATAATTGTCTAACTCTGCTGCTTCTATAACTGTTTTCCCTCTGTACTGTCCGACAGAACCTCTCTTCGTCAAGCAGTATAACTCCGCCTCGACCCCTTCCTCTTCCAACGCCTTACAGAATTTCTCAGCCCCACGCCCGGTACCGTAGACAATTACTTTAACAGACCGCAGTTCATCATTAAATGCCAACGCATCTGACCAATAAACCGCCCTGTCCTTTGGCAGTTTATTCATTGTCTCCTGTGAAACCTCATCCGACACCAAAATAATACTACGCTCATTTTGAAGCGCCTGTTCCAAGGTTACTACAGGCCGGTTCATATACTTTTCACCGACATATTCCGCCTGTGCCGTAACAAATCCCTGTATGTCTATATGCCTGCAGGCCGCCATCATAAATACATTTATGGAATCTGCATTAACATTCCATAAATATATATCTTTTTCACGATATTTTTTCATCAAGGTATATAGCGCACAAATCATCTTCAGCCTCTCCCATAAATTGCACTAAAAAACATATATAAATTCTGGCAAAACCTTCTCATCATCGGGTTCTTTCTTAATTTCCGGTTTTTTCATTTCTTTATGTGCTTCTGTTTTTGTGCCCGCATGGCTGCTATCAGCGCCTGTATCCATACTGCCCCTAAATCTATTCTGGCACACTTCAACTGCCATTTTCTTTAACATTTGTGGCTCTTCTGATAATCCGCTGTGCCTTTCCAATAACGCTTTCAGTTCAGCAATTGTTTTGAACGAATACTCCATGATATACGTCTCTTCTGAGTTTCTGTTCATATAATAAGATGCTTCCCCTTTAGAAATTTGCGGGAAAATACTCCTGTCCTCATTCTCTCGCGCCCATTCCCAAAGTTCTCCTGCCGCCTCCCCATTAATCAAGCTCATATTGGTTTCTCCAATCTTCATCATTTACTAACTGCCGCTGTTCTTTCTTATATAAAATACAATTTCCCATTGCCAATACATCCATTTCTGTGCGCATGAAGCACAGATATGCATCTTCCGGGCTGCAGACAATCGGTTCCCCCCTGACATTAAAAGAAGTGTTAATCACCACCCCGCAACCTGTCAGCTTACGGAATGCTTTAATAATGCCATAATACATGGGATTATCTTCTTCTCCCACTGTCTGAATCCTCGCAGAATAATCAACATGTGTCACTGCCGGAATATCCGAACGCGCTTTATTGACAACCGGAAGCAGGTTTTCATTCGACTGCTCGATTTCTTTCTCTAGCAAAAATTCTTTCCTTCTTGATTTCTGTACATCCGCACACAATAACATATAAGGGCTTTTACAGTCTATCTCAAAATATTCCTGGGCATCCTTTTCCAGAACAGTAGGTGCAAAGGGCCGGAAGGATTCCCTGTACTTTATTTTCAAATTTAATTTAGACTGCATCAGAGGCGAGCGTGGGTCGGCAATAATACTCCTGTTTCCTAATGCCCTAGGCCCATATTCCATCCGTCCCTCAAAAAGCCCAATCACTTTTTGATTATTTAATAATTCAGCGATTTTCTGACAAAATACTTCTTTATCATCATATACATGATAGGAATATCCGTTCACCTTTAGATATTCTTGAACCTGTCGATTAGAATATGACGGTCCCAGATAAGAAGCCTTTTGCCTGTCATGCACGCCGTCTGCCACTCTATTATAGCCACAATGTTGGTAATAATAAAACATCGCTGCGCCAACCGCCCCTCCGGCGTCTCCTGCTGCTGGCTGAACCCATATATTTTTGAATATTTTTTCCCTGTTCAATACGCCATTCGCCACACAATTTAAAGCAACACCCCCAGCAAGCACCAGGTTCTCTACGCCCTCCCCTACCAATTGCTTTGCATGGCGTACCATCAGCACAAGGACTTCTTCCACCACTTTCTGTACAGACGCAGCCAAATCCATTTCCCTCTTTGTAATTGCCGATTCTGGTTCTCTCCTGCTCCCACCAAAAAGCTGTGCAAATTTATCACTGGTCATCGCCCTGCCATACTGATAATCAAAATACTCTAAATTCAGCCGATATGAGCCGTCCGGTTTAATATCAATTATCTTTTCTTTCATAATCTGGTAATAAACCGGTTCTCCATAAGGCGCCAGACCCATCAATTTATAATCGCCCGAGTTTACTTTAAAACCGCAGAAATATGTAAGCGCACTGTACAACAATCCTAAGGAATGCGGATAATCTATCTCTTGTAAGATTTTTATATGATTGCCTTCCCCATAACCAATAGTTGTTGTGGCATATTCCCCTACGCCGTCAACAGTGATAATTGCAGCCTTGTCATATGGCGATGGGAAAAACGCCGAGGAAGCATGGGAAATATGGTGTTCTGTGACATAAAGTTTGTTCTGTATTCCAAGTCGACCCAAATTATCCAATAGCATTTGATGTATCCACATCTTACGGTTTATAAGCGGCTCTAATGACAAAGTCAACAGTTCTTTGCTGTCTGCACCTGCATAGCGCAGATTCTGCATAAATCTCCCCATTGTCAGCAGTGGGTTGTCATAATATACAACAGCATCCAGTCGGTTCGCTGCTATATCCCCCTCTTCTAAACAATATGCAATTGCATTTTTAGGGATAGAAGGATCATGCTTTTTTCTTGTAAATCTTTCTTCCTGTGCCGCTGCAATAATCTCCCCATCTTGAATCAGCGCTGCCGCCGCATCATGGTATAATGCAGATATACCTAATATATACATAACATAATTCCTTATCCTTCATATTTCTATGTAACCATTGCAATGTATAAACGCTATTTCAAATCCTCTTCCGACAGACCAAGTTCCCGCATTAAAACAGGCAGTTCCTGCTCGTTTGGCATACGGTAATGCCAAATAGGGACGTTTTCCATAAAAGAGACTCCCTTTCCTTTAACCGTATGCGCAATAACCAGTGTCGGTTTCCCCTGCTCTCTGAGCAAAAGTGCCTCTTTAATCTCCGTATAATTATGTCCGTCTATTTCTGTCACATTCCATCCAAACGCTTTCCATTTATCTGCAAACGGCTGCATATGCACAATGTTTTCCAAGTTATCCATAGCCTGTAATTTATTATGGTCCACAATGACTGTCAGGTTATCCAATCCTAATGTAGGGGCGGATAATGCTCCCTCCCACACAGAACCTTCCTGGCACTCACCGTCCCCAAGAACGACATAGACATGGCTTTTCTTTTGGTCTGTTTTATTTGCGTAAGCTATTCCAATTGCAAAGGACAATCCATGTCCCAATGCACCGGTGGATGCTTCCACGCCGGGAATATCATGCATCTTGGGATGTCCGCCAAACTTCGAGCCTGCCTGACCTACGCTTCTTAGTTCCTCCTCCGGAAAATACCCTGCTTTGGCAAGGGCTGCATACAAAGCATAGCAAGCATGTCCTTTGCTCAAAATAAATTTATCCCTCTCTTCCCATTCAGGATGAGACGCATCATATTTCAGTACATCATCAAAATACAAAACGCTTATCAAATCTGCCATAGAAAAAGATGCTCCCATATGGCCGCCGCCAGCAAAATGCGCAATTCTATATATTTGCTTCCTGATTTCCTTCGCTATATTCTCTATTTCTGTCATAATAATCTTCCTATACTTTTAGATGAAATTAATATGGTTTCTGTCCAAACTGTAAAACGTATTCAGCAGCTCATTTCTGTCATCGTATACGCAATGATGGTTGCATTCCTCCTGCGGATTAAAATTCTGGTATCTTTTCGTAGTTTCTTCCGAAAACCATAAATCTTTAAAAGAACGGTCACACAAATCTCCTACCGCACCCTCGCTCACATATGCTTTGTCATGGCAGAAATACACCTTGCAGTCCGCCGCTATCACGGTAAAAATCCTGTTAATATAACATTTCTCATAACAACGGTGGAATACCAATGCCGAATCAAAATCACCCTCATATTTATTGATAACTTTAAACTTCTCATCCTCTAATTGAGTTTTCGCACGTTTGATTTGTTCTATCACATTTTGCCTGAAAGGCTCGTGGTAAGCAAACAAATCTTTAGTAACGCGAGCGGTATATTTAATATGATTAACCCCCAATTTCTTGACCATTTCTGCCATCTTATATACCTGGTCAGCATTTTCATGGTTAATAACAAAATTAATCCCTAATTCACAATTTTCCTGTTTCTTCTTCGCGAACTCACAAATATTATTACATACTTCATCAAACGCATTTAATGAAAGGTTCCTTGTCTTAGCATATGTATCTGCGTTAGCTGAATCAAAAGAAACCCTTACCCATTTAGCCTTCGCAAGCACCTCTGCCCGCTCTCCCTGCAATAACTGTCCATTTGTAATAATTGACAAATCAATTCCTGCATCTAAAACTTGCTGCATCGCTTCAACAATATACGGATATACCAATGGCTCGCCACCGCCACTAAAAGTTACCGCCTTAACTCCCATATTAGCCATATCACCAATAATTTCCCTCATTTTATCCCGTGGAATCTGGTCCTGCCTGTTTACAGAGTCGCGCAGTCCAAGCGCACTATCGGCGTAACTACAGTAATAGCACTTATGGTTACAATAGTTAGTAGGTTTAATACGGACATAAATCGGCGCAATTCTTCTGCCTTCTCCAATCTGGTTGAGTGCCTCTGCATGGGCAAATATTTTCAAATTACTGTATGGCGTTGCTTTTTCCATCTGTATTCTCCTATTACCAGTTAAATTTATTTTACATACTTTTTCAATTCACATCACAGACTCACCTGCAAGATAGTTAAAATAGAAAACCAAAAATATCTTATTTTTAGATACATATCTGCTGTGCAAAATATTGCTTTGTTGTCTCAGGCAAAAATGCAAACGCCCGCTCATAATTTTCTTCTTCCAGATACTTTCGTACTTTGGAAGCACTGATAATTTCACTTCCAGCATTGATTCTTGGTATCTCCACAAATGTAATCCCCTTCTGCGGAAGAATTTTTCTCATCGCTGTATTATAAATTGACGTTACCCGGTCTTCTGGTTCCTCTCCTGCAAAACGATGCGTAATATGAAGCGGTTCGGCTATGTAATCCGCAAATACATTGATATCATACTCCGCATTCAATGCGATTACTTTATCCTCCTCTTTTGTAAAGTATTCCTGGAAATTATTTTTAGAAAGGATAAAGTCACCGCTTGGTACCATCATAACATTCTTTAAATCTTTTGTTCCTTCTGCAATCAGCTTAAAACGTTCCTCAAAAGGAAACACAGACAAATCCTCTTCAACCACAAATATAATCAAAAGTTCTACTTGGCGGCACGCCTGCTCAATCAGATAGCGGTGCCCCTTGCTAAAAGGATTACAGTTCATGACAATCGCGCCAATTGTACTATATGCACCATATGGAAAATCCCTGAAATACAAACGCAGATATTTGTCTTGTACATAATGCTTCATAATTTCATGAAAATCTATCTTGATTTCTCTGCTGCCACTGTCCTCCTCTTTTCCACTTGCCAAACTAGGCTCAATCATCTCCAATAGGCTGTCCGCTATCCGTTCATTAGCTTTATGGTTACAGTGCATATAGGAATCTGTTACCCATTCGATAGGTATCTTGTTCCTTTCAAATATTTTCTCTAAAGAACTGCCTGGCACATCAATCATCTCTCCCTGACGCCCTAATATCAACACGATATCATTAGCAGAAAACTTATCAATTTCCTGTAATCTACTGTCCAATGCCGCATCGGGGCGCAGTGTTGTCCCGTAATTTTCCACCCTGTATCTATATCCTTTTTGTAGCAGTTTCTGCTGCAGATAACTTTCAAAAGTATACTGATCCTCAACAAACCCGCCCATAACCGTGCACGGTCCAAAACAATAAATTGTTCCTATATATTCCTCGGGCTGAAAACAAGTTATTCTTCTTCCATCTCTTGCATTAAAATATTCTCCTGTGATATCTTTCTTATAGCCAAATACACTATTTGCATCAAAAATTTCTTTTTGGGCTATTTCTCTTTCATAATCATCCTGCCTATATAACTCATCATAAAATTTTTCATTTTCCTTTTTCTTCGGCCATGTTGACTCCGGATCAATCGGATATCTCTTTAATCTTTCTTTCGCCTTATAATTAAAATCTTTCCCATATTCTGTCTGTACAGGCTCATCTTTATATAGCCGGAAGCATTTTATCCCCTTATCTTTTAATACTGAAAGCAAAATAGTTGCCTTTTCATCTACCCTAGCATAAGATGCAGCATCGACGCTTCCAAGTCCCAACGCATTCAACTCCGCCTCACGTATAATTTGTTTCAATAAATCTTTATATGTTATAAAACGCGCTCTTCTCTGAATGTGTCCAAAAGATTCATTCCTGGAAGATTCCAATTCACAAAAGCACAGGCTACCACGTTTTTCATCTTCATCCGAAAATATACACAATGCCTGCTCTGTCCATTTTCCCACAAGTTGGTCTTTCTTCAATACGTGATGCCTAACCTGAAATTGCTCCAAATACTTTAATAATGGTGAATATTCCATGTATTGTTTGTCAACAGGTTCTACAATGTATACTATATCATACTGTGCAAGCATCTGCGCGACAGATTCCATTCTGCTAAGCAATGCCCCATTCCGCTTAATGTAGAGCATATCATCCCAACGTGAATAATCTCCAAGCAGCTCTCCTCTCTCATTAACCACCGGTATTTTATGAATATTAGCTCTTTTTCGGAAAATTTGGTGTGCATGAATAACATTGAAGCCTGTAAGGACAGTAAAATCCTTATTAATCTTCACATCCATATTTAGGCTGTGCCGAAACACTTCCCCTGTAGATATAATTCCATACAATGCACTGTTCTTAACAATATATATAATTTCTGATGTTTTCTCCAAATACAGACTATGCAGGCCGCCTATGGGCAATTCCTCTGTATCCTCCTCAATTTTATATACTGCCAATTGCTCAATTGCTCTCTTTAACACAGCCTCTGCCTTTCTAAATGAAATTTACATGTTCTCCCGGATGCTTTAATTCATGAAGATATTTATTAATTTCGTCTAACCGGCATGCTTCCCGGCAAACTTTATTGATATCCAATGCATTCAATTTCTGTATAACTTCCTGTCGTTCTTTGCCTTCCCATATTTCTTCAAATGTCTGCCTATAAATATTTCCGTAACAAAACTCCTGCGTTCCAATATGGGCTATACAAGGCCACACGTTCCCTTTTGCATCAATATGTGTCATAAAAGGCAGCCCATAACAATGCTGATAACTCTTCCCATGATGCATCTTTTTCATTGCTTCCGCTCTAAAATAAACAGAAAAATCTTCCGTTGCATACTGCCTAATTTCACGTCCTAATTCCATCATTTCCATATAATCAATCTGAAACGTATTCTCACTATGTAAATGTTGGGAATATGGTTTAACCGTCAAATAATCAACACCAATCTCGCGAAGCTGCCTTGCCATATCCGGAAGTTGCCTCATATTTTCCGGGAACAACAAGCACTGTACACCCAAAGTTGTTTTAAGCCTCTTATCCCTCTTAACCTTGACAGCTTCTGCCAGATTTTCCTTAACCTTATCTAAATCTTCATCTTTACCTCTTTGAATCTTATGATACGATTCCTCTTCCATACTGGCAACACTGAAACGTATCCATGTAAACGCGCCAAGGCAATCACCTGCTATCTCCTTTGTCAGCAGCACCCCATTAGAACTCATAGCTACATCCACGCCGCATGCTTTAATGCTATTTGCAATGTCAGGCATATCTTTATTTAAAAGCGGTTCCCCTTCACCAGAACAGACAACACTTTTCAGCCCATGCTTACTCATCTGCGATATATCTCGCAAGATAATATTCTTATCCAAAAAATCCGGTTGGTACCCAATATAGTCCACCGCACAGAACACACATCTATGATTGCAAGCACCGCTAGGAGATATTTCGATTTCAATCGGATAAATATTGTCTCCTTTCAGCCACTTCCCTACTGTTTCCGGATGGTAAATCAGTTTATGGGAATCCATCCTTATATTTTCTGCTGTATTATTCTGCATATAACCACCCGCCGCTTTCATACTATTTAATCTGGCAATTCTCTAAAATAACATCATAGGTGTATAAATCTGCACACCTCTCATACTTTAACTCTTTCAATTTAAAATCTTGTATATAATCATTTGGTAAATATACCCCACAAAGATTCCCGTTTGTCACAAACACATTGCGAAAGTCATCACCTAAGATATCTTTTACAGCGCTTACTACTTCCTGATTGTATTGGAATGTACTTTTACGAAAGTCATGCCATACGACAATTGATTTCCCGTTTCTAACTTCAAAAATATTTCTCGTATCAGCATACACACCATTGTAGGTATGGTCACCATCAATAAAATATAAATCAACGCTATCCTGAATCTTTGAATAATCGAACACCTTTGAATCACAGTAAAAATGCCTTATCTTATCACTGTATGCAAGCCGCTCGCTATAATTAGGTAATTCTCGCTTCTTACAGTATTCATCCATAGAAAACTCCCCATCCTCCGGGGCAGTAATGCTGTATAGCTTTTCGCAGCAGTCTGATAACACATTTATGCTTTCCCCTATGTAGGTTCCTATTTCCAAATAATTCCTACAATTATATTTTATAGCCAAAGTCTTTAGAAAGGCATAATCCAATACACTTGAGCCACCAGGCAAGAAAGTAAGTTCCTTACACTTTATTTGCTGATAATCCTGAAAAAAAGCTCCCAAGTCTATTGTTCTTTTCCCTAACTGCTTCCTGACAACATCAAAATCATCCCGTTCCTGTACTTCCTCAATCCCCTTCGCATCACTTAATAAAACATCCGCCATTTTGGGCTTATAAACAGATATTTTTATCCCATCAATTCCTTTTATTTTTTCTAATATTTCTCTCCAATAAATACTTGCAATAATAACTTGGATATCTTTCAGTTCTTCTAAAATATCCGGCGATTTAATAGGAAGCCCCTCAAAGACCCCACCTTCTTTGTTCTTATTGCCATCTACAAAAAATAAGCACTCATAGTCTTTTTGTTTTCTCAGATAAAAATACAGGCTTTTCCCCACATTTCCTGCACCATAAATTACAACCCGTTCCATAAAAGCTGCCGCCTTTCTATTTTGTTTCTCCCCATAACTCACATCCTTGGCACAATGTAATTTGGTCCCTGTTTTTCTCTAAATGCATTTTACGAATCATACGGAATTGTTCACTTTGCCATATATCGGCAAGAGATGTTTCCTTAATATTTCCTAATTCCATTTCACCCAATAAATCCGCACAACACAAATTTACTTGTCCCAATGAACGGATAACCAATGTCGAGAAAACTGAAATGCACGGATATTTTGCAGCAATATTATCTATCTCCCCTGCCTCTTTCGCTGAATATGGCATAAATTGCGCCATATCAATATCTGATAATCTTTCCTTCCAGAACGCTGTCCACTCATCTCGTTCCTCCCGATTTTCAGGAAGTTCAACTGCACGGATTCTAATCGGGATATCTGGATACCTTTCATCACGAATTCTAATTGCCTTTTCTGTATTTTCAATGACTTTTTCAAAGATTAAACCTCTTCTAATCTTCTCAAAAACATCTTTGCGGATTGAATCAATAGAAATCCTCAAATCATTTAACCCGCTTTCAAATAATCCAACTATGCGGTCTTCTTCTAACAATGCTGCATTGGTGGATAACTGAACCCTCTTAATTCCAATTTCTCTTAGCCTCTTTACCTTAAGCTCCAACGTACGGTCTAAAAGTGATTCCCCTCTGCCAACCAACGTAACCATTTCAATCCATTCAGCATACGGCTTAATCTGCATGGCAATATTTTCAAATAATTCCATTGCCATTACATTTCCTTTATTCTTTTGCATATGCTTTCCGGCATTGCACATGACACATCTTGCGTTACAGACATCGACAGGCTCTATCATGATATATTTAGGGAATTTTTCACACTCAGCCAACTCATTCAAAAATATTCTCCTGGCCAATTTCTTCTCTTCTTCAGTATTTTTATAAATCATATCCATATCTCTGTTTCTCCAATTTACTTTCTATAATATGCTTTAATAATATACCCATCAATCCCTGTAATCTCTATATAAAAGTCATTCGGTTCAAACATGCGCGCTGTTTTCTTTTCATCCGTCAATATACTCTTATATATCCTATACCCTTTAATTTCCGGTAATTGAAATTCTTCAAAAATAAAGGCACGTATCCTATTGTGGATTTCAAAAGAAGTTCTCCTTAAATCAATATCAGCTTCTTTATATTTCAAATCGCTTGCATAGCTAATTGTAGCACCAATTCCTGCCTGTGGCGTTGCCACATATTTCCCCGATATAAGTTTTGGAACGGTTTCCTTAAACAGCTCTAAACCATAAGACAAATATTTGAAATACAAATCTCTCTCTGTATCCTGTAATCCGATATCAAAAAGCACCTGACTAATGATATCCCCACTATCAACCACCTCTGCCATCTCATGAATCGTTACTCCTGACACTGTCTCTCCATTTATAAGAGGCAGAATAGAAGTATACATCCCTTTATACTTGGGCAATGGTGAAAAATGTAAATTGTATAATTTCTTACTTTTAAATTTCTTTGGCACAACAATTTTTTCATACTGCAATGAAATAAAAACCAAATCTTCTATTTCGTATAAATCTTCTAATCCCACTATTGGAATATCATATTTACGCGCTGCCTTAATCAATGATTTCTGCCATGTATCTTCTTCCGTAACACATTGGTTGGGGAGAACCAATAAATCTTCTGCAGCAACAATCTTATCTTCCACTAAATATACCAACGAATCCACAGCAATGTCATTTTTCCCGGCTATACATACCTTCATATCCTAAACTCCTTAAGCCAATAATTTCTTCGTTGTTTCCACAATATAGTCAACCTCATCATCAGTAACTTTATAATGTACCGGTAACGACAATTCCCTTTCATAAAACTGTTCACTTATTTTGCAACATATATCCTTATAACCACTTACCTGATAATAAGTATTTTTATAAACAGGATAATAATGCACTCCCACACCTATCCCGGCTTCCCTAAACTGCATATACAAATCTTTTCTCTTATCAGCATCTACCTGAATTGGATATAAATGGTATGCGCTTATACCATCAGGTGATTGTTTTGGCACAACAATCCCCTCTACATTTTGAAACTCAAAATCATATATACGCGCAATTTCCCGCCGCCGTTCAATTAATTTATCTATTTTTCTCATCTGGCTGATTCCCAGGGCGCACTGTACGTCTGATAGCCTATAATTATATCCCAACGACATTTCATCAGAAAACCATGGTCCTTCCTGTTCCATGGTTGTTTGCGATTTGACCATACCGTATGCACGGAACAACTTTAGTTTTTCATACAGTTCCTTGTTATTAGTACATACCATCCCGCCCTCACAAGTCGTAATCTGCTTAACCGGATGAAAACTAAAAATAGTCATATCTGATAAAGCACCTATTTTACATCCCTTATATATAGCGCCAATGGCATGCGCCGCATCTTCAATTACCGTCAATCCATGTGCTTGGGCAATCTCATGTGTATTCGCCATATCACATGGCTGCCCGGCATAATGAACCGGAATAATCGCTTTCGTATGCTTCGTAATTTTTTTTTCAATCTCATCCGGGCTAATATTGTAAGTATCTTTATCAATATCTGCAAAAACAGGCCTCCCGCCACAATAAAACGCTGCATTCGCGGAAGAAACCCATGTGATGGGAGTAGTAATGACTTCATCATCTTCTTGTATGCCTGCTGCTGCACATGCAGCATGTAACGCAGCAGTACCACTTGAAACAGCGACAGCATATTTTGCCCCCACATATTGGGCAACCTTTTCTTCAAATTCATTCACAGTTGTCCCACTCGTGAGATATTCTTTCTGCAAGGCTTCTGTCACCGCCTGAATATCCTCCTGGTCAATATGTTGTGTGCTATACGGTATCATGTATCGCCACCTACTTTCTTTTTTATTTTCTCGCTAGTGCATTACACATTCATCAGCGTGTTTGCATATTTCAGTACATTAACTTTCTCAACTGCCTCCTTATTGCCAACAATATTAGCCTCCAACGCCCCTGCTATGTTGCCAACAAAAGTCCCCATTTCTACTGGCGCCTCCACCGCTGCAAAAACACCTGCCACAGCGAAAAAAGCATCACCGGCACCGATTGTATCTTTGACATTCAATGTAAAAGCCGGGCAATCCCATATCTGTTTTCCTTCGATTCCGTATGCTCCCTGAGAACCCCTGGTAAGCCACCCTTTTCCATTAAGATGTTGTGCTAATGTCTGCAATGCCTGGCTTTCATTGCCTGCGTACACCGGAAAAGCAAGCTTCAATTCTTGTTGGTCTACCGAAAAAGCATCTGCTCTTGTATATTTCGTAATAATATTCAACCCATGGTTAGAAGAATTTGTCTGACAGTTCAAAACAAGAAATTTTGCTTTTTTCTGTACTAGCTCCATAATTTCCTGATTGATTAACCCATGCCCAAAATCACACAAAAATACTACATCATATTCTGAAAGCTTCTGTTCTAACTTATTGCTAAATTCTAGAACAACATTATCTTCGTAACCTAACTGTGCTGGAATATTGTTAATCGCAAAAATTTTACGATATTCTTCACGCTTTTTCTCTCTTGACAAGTAGCGGTGCTTTACAAGAGTTGGTACTTTTTCACTATAATATAAGCATAATTCCATCCGCCTTGATAACTCACGGCTGAATTTCTCCTTGTATCTCTCTTCATCACCCACAATTGACATTAAAGTAACACTTGATGAAAAACTTGAAAGGTGTCTTGCAACCGCAGCAGCTCCACCCAAATATTCCTCTGCTTCACGCATCCTTGCAGAATATCCCATGTCTTTCGTCATCAGGCCCTGAATATCGCAATATGTATATTTATCAATTATAATGTCCCCAATCACTAAAATCTTACACTGGGCAATTAATTCTGCATACCGCTTAATATCCTGTATAGAATACTTATCTTTAAACGCTGACATATAATCCCTGATTTCATCTGTCAGCCCTGCCATTGCTGTATTAATTAATTTCGTAGAAGAATATGTCTGTCCAGTTGTAAAGCATAACTTGCCACCACACTCCTCTACCAATGCCCTCTCTTCAGCAATTTTCCCGGTAAGGTCTTCTTCTGGTCTGGCATACTCCTCTCCCTTAACATAGATATCTGGTTTAACCACTTCAATAATATCATCCACGGTATATCCTTCTGAGAGAAGTACAAAATCCACGCATTCCAATGCTTCCAGAAAAACCATTCTCATTTCGTCGCCAAAATATGGTCTTCCTGGCCCCTTACGGACATATTTTGCCGCCGTGACCGAAACTACCAACACATCACCCATCGCCTTTGCTTGTTCCAAATGAATAATATGCCCTGGATGCACCAAGTCAAAAACACCATGGCATAATATTATCTTTTTATTTTGTTCCTTTATTCTCGGCCTGATTTCTGTACGGAACATATCTTTAGAAACAATTTTGCCCATATTACCACCTTAATTATTTCAAATCATTTGATTTCAGCACATGAATTACCTTTTCGATATTATCAATATCCTGGTCTGGTCCACCAGGCAGATACAGCATTCTTTCCCTCATCCTGTCGGCAGCCGCATAATTCCCCTTGCTTTTCAGATAGTGAGCCATATGCAGTGGTTCACCTAACGGTCTGCTGCTAACGTCGTTATCCGCCAACACTTTTCTTACTTTTGCCTTATTCTCGCAAATAATATCCGTCATCCATGGGTGTTCCCCAACTTCTCTATCTAAAAAAGAAATACCCTCTATTCCAGATAATTCTTCCCTGTACATTTTATTAATTCTACACATATGCTCCATCTTCATGTCCAATCGGTCCAACTGCCCTATCCCAATAGCCGCCAAGACATCCGGAAACTTAAAATTAAATCCTGGATACATATAAGTATCCCCTTCAAAAATAGAAGGCATACCCTGTGTTTTAAGTATTTTTATTTTTTCATATATATCTTGATGGTTTGTGGCAACAAGTCCACCCATAACGGTTGTCACCATTTTAGTAATGCCAAAAGAATAGCAAGAAATATCTGCATTGATTCCGGCCATTGTCCCATCCTGTCCACACGACATGAATGCCTGGCAAGCATCGTCTATAATATAAATACCTCTTTCCGTATATTTTTTTTTCAATGCCTCCGTACAGGCAATCCTGCCATTTAAATCTACCGTCACAATAGCCTTTGTTTTAGGCGTAATATAATTTTCAACCACACTTTCATCAAGAAGCGGCCGCTGGTCTGACACCGGGGCAACGACAACATCAGCCCCTAACAGACATGCGGCATTCGCCGTTGCAATAAAGGTCAAATCAGGAACAATCACCTCATCCCCCGGCTGAATCCCTATTGCCATAAAGGACAATGCAAGTGCAGCACTCCCACTAGAAACCCCTACTACATAATCTGCTCGCAACAATTCTTTGACACGTTGCTCAAATTCTTTTAAAACAGGGCCTTCCATAATGTTCCTGTTCGCAACCGCATCACTAAAATTCTTTAACTCTTTTTCCTGCAGAACATTATTCCATACCTCAATCATCCTTATTCCTCCTAAATATACTCATAGTAAATTCAAACTAACATCATGGCTATATATCATTATATATATCCTGCCACTCTAGACGCAATTTTTCCATGTATAGGCTTACCCTTTCCTTATCAGAGATATCTGGCGCCCATTGGGGGAAAACACTATCATCTTTTCCTACAAAAGGGCCTTCAATAATTTCATGGAAAACAACATCCGTCAATGGTATATTGGTATGTATAATCCCTTTATCTAAACGGAACGTAAATATACCATCTTTCTCCATAATAAATTTGTCTGAAATTTTTCCAGTATCATCAAATAAAATTACCAACAGCTTCCCTTCAATAATTACTTTAGACTCTATCTTGAATGGATGACTATGTGGACGGATATAACATTTTGCCGGATACACATTTATCATTTCATGTACATGTTCCCTTGTATCATTATGTAAACACATCGTACATTTTTGTTCTTTGTTTTCAACTGCTAACAACTTCAAATAGTCAATATATTTTTTATCAATTTTTAATTCTCTACTGTCATTCACATGCAAATATTCTCTGCCGCCAGGGCGAAATGCTTTTTCCATAACTAGAAAACTCCTCTTTTCTGTATCTGGTATAGCTCGCCTATTATTGTTTCAATTTCTTTAGAACTGTATCCATATTCAATTGCCTTTGCTACATCCAATGTAAAATATCTCTGGCCCCCAACTTTAGCATTACAAATTTTAGATGAAGAATGGCTTAATTCTTTTATATAATAAACTATCTCTTTCAATTTTCTTTTTTCAGTATTGCCTAACAGTAAGATTTCACTTCTACCGCTATCCTCATAGCTGCAAAGTAACATAATAAATTCTGTTAAATCATCCACATCCACTATGTTATTAAATTCTTTGTCCATATTATATAACTCAACGGTTTCACCACTGCCAATTCTTTCCATCAAACTATACATAAAATTTTTACCCCATATTCCGCCTACTACCCCAGGTAGCCGCAAAATAAAATATGGTATTCCACTCTCTATAATAATTTTCTCTGCCAAATATTTTGTCGTCGCATACAAATTAGGATTTACCATAACTGATTTATCAGTGACAACTTCCACATTCGTCATCCCATATATTTCGTCTGTAGATAAATATATAATCCTCTTCACAGAATGTTCCTGGCAGAAGTTTACCATTGAAACAGCAGTCACAACATTGTCCTCCACATACTTACCTGCTTTTTCATTGCGGGCAGAAGTAATCCCCGCTGAGTAAACCATAACATCATAATTATCTCTATATTCTGATAAATTACTGTCACGCGTCACCGTATACAACTGTAATTGTTTTTCTTTCAAAACTCTCGCTTTTATGTATCCACCTATATATCCATTAGGACTAAATAAAATTATTTTTTTCATTCCTTTTATTACCTTTTTCACTAATTAATAATGATAATTTCATTTTCTTACAAAGCTAATATACTGCTGAGTCCTCCCAAAGGCACCAAAAAAATGTGGATAATCTCCCATATCTATATTTAAACCTGCCATAAGACAGGTAAGCAAAGTCTCTATTTCTGCAAAAACTTTAATAAATTCATCATTAAAATTTTGTTGTACCAGTTTTTCTACAGAACCCATACACTCCAGAATATAGGATACTTTGCTTAAATCCAAGGTCTCCTCATACTCCGCTTCTGCATTATTAATATCCATAAAACACTTCGCCAGTATATTAGCCACATTGAGTGGCAGTATTATTTCCGGCATATTAGCCAGCAAAAAACTCAACCGTTTTCGGTCAAACTGTTCTAAATAATCTTTTTTGTAGTCATACCAAATATCTTTATTCCACGAATAATCAGTAAACATCTGTGGAGATGTTCCTAATATTTCAAAATCATCTTCAAAATATTGCATAGCTCTAGAAAGACTAAACTCTTGTCCATAATCTATTGTAGGGACTAATATATTATCCTTGACCCAGTCTTCAGGTATTTTAGATACTCCACGGAGTTTTTTTAACTGTGGTTGAAAAATATCTGTTAAATACTTCACTTTTTCTTGGTAATCTTCTATATTTTGTGTTAGAATCCTACCAACTAATTTCTTAATCCTTTCAACAAAAAAACCTACTTTATCAACGCATGTCACTACTACAATGCCATTTTCATTTGTTAACTGCTTCAATTTATTTGTAACTTCTTCTTGATTAGAAAGCGTAGGCAAAAAGCCCTCCGCTATAACAATATCATATTTTCGCTCCGTGCTATACTCTTCTATAAGACATTCAAAAATACTATACTGTTCTTCAGCTATCCCCTCTTCTGAAAAAAGCGCCCGCATATCCTTAATACCTTGCGGATTGGCTTCTACCAAATCAACATGCTTACATTTCCAGTGAAAAAAAGCAAGCGTATTATGTCCTCCGCCTGGTCCAACTTCTAAAATTTCTGCATTCCTAAAAGCTACCTCCGGTATTCCACACTGCCTATATAACTTCTTCCGTCTCGCATAATGAACTGACAAATCTGCTATGTCTTGACGTTCAGGCGATATATTATATTTTTTATAATAATCTAACAAGTCATTCTTCATACACCATTCCATCCCCTTAAATAACATTTATTTGCGGTTGTAGTATATTGCATAATCCGCAACTTTCAAAATATAACTATCTGTCTCCTCCACTTCATTAAAATCATACACACTGTCTCCCCACTCGCATCCATAACAAAAATCTTCTTGTGAAAATTGTTGGAGTCTGTTCTTTTCTCTAAACATCTCCATTTTTTCCCCTGTCCATATTGGCACAATTCCCTCTTCAAACACATTTCCTAAATTAGTTTCTCCAAATGCATCCACTGAACATAACCGTATTTCGCCATCAGAATCAATCGTCATCGTTTCCCGTAAAAAAGAACAGACACCATGATTTTTTATTTTTTCTTCTTTTCTGTATATATCTGGAATTTTTCTATGTGAATCTAATGCTACATTAATGCGCACAGCATCTACTTTATTTTTCCATCTTTCTAAAAAGATATCTTTTTCTTCATAATTATCTTCCTCATAAGTATAGTTCACACTCACCCGTGGTCCGCTATCACCACGATTCTCCATTAAATACATTACTTTATTTTCTAAGTCCTCCAGACTATAATCCCCTCGAACCTTCCCATAGGTTTCCTGTGTAACAGCATCCAGACTAAAAGAAATAACCGAACTGCGATTCATCCATTTAATCAATAAATCCATCCATTCCTCATTTAACAGTATCCCATTTGTAATAATATTTAGAGGGACATTTTTATTATAGCAATATGGTATAATCTCTTTTAAATCCTCATTTGCAAATGGCTCTGTATGGATGCTTGGCTGAATAGAAGGAATAATTTCCATTTTAGAAATTTCATCTACCAATATCTTCGCCTTATCCAACGCCATTTTCCGCACTTGCTTCTTCTTTCTAGCATTTTCACCAAACGCTAAACATTTTTTACATCTTAATGGACATGTTCCCTCCTGAAAACCAATTTGAATTTTCCTAATATATTGCATCAATCTATTTCTCCTGTTTATATAATTTTAACCCATGTTTCCCGCTCATAATTCCTGCTGACTCTCCACCCATCGACCACCTCTTCATCCGTGTATGGCACATAAAGTGCGCACTGGCGGCATTGCTTTCTTAATTCGGAATTTTCGTCACGCATAGCCTCAATTGCCTCTTTAATACTAGCCTTACATCCTATATTCTCTAGTTTTTCCCCGCTTCCATTAATCCGTGCCAAAGTCCCACAACAACATTCTGTATTGCCATCTGTCACAGTCTGCATATTGCCAAACGCTGTGCACAATCCCTGTATATACTCTTTATCACTTTTTGCAAACTTATTAATTACTTCTTCCCCGTCATAACAAAACTCATTTGCTATACTGATGGAATTGACACCCCTTTCTTTCCAATATGCTATGAAAGGCTCCACCTCATGCAAATTTTCCTTCTGCTTTACAAAATGCACATTCGTAATAATTCCGTATTTCATTAACAATTCAGGAAGCTCCATGGCGCGTTTGTAGTGTTCTTCCCTATTGCTTCGAATCTGAGCATAAGTATCAAAAGTTAAGGCATCCAAACTTACCCGAATGTTAGTATATCCTAACGAAACTGCCGCTTTTACTGTTTCCTCCGTCCACAAAGAGCCATTTGTAATTGTCCATAATTCCATGCCTTTAGTATGTGCATAACTTGATACTTCACTCCAGTAAGGATACAGCAAGACTTCTCCGGAAGACATAATGCTCAATGTTTTAATCCCATACTCTGCAAGACGGTCAATTCTGTCAAAAGCCTCTTCTTTTGGAACAACTCTTTTCTGTCCCCCTCTGTCTTCAAAATAATTTTCTTTTTCGATGACACCATCCCCATGATATGGGCACATTGAACATTGGTAATTACAATGCCAATCCAAAAGTAATGTCCATCTGGTAGTTTCATAAAATTGCAACAATTCCCATTGTATCTCTTCCACATCACTTTTCGTCAGTAAATAATCTTCTGTCGCATTTCCATTGCACGCAAACCATCCACTTAAAGGAATATCCTGTCCGCCATGATATGTTATTTTATGATGACAATACTGAAACATATTATTTGGATTAAGATAATATTCCTTCCCCTGCTCATCCCATCTATCCAAAACCGGTAACAATTTTACAGGCACATTATTTCTTTGCGACATTTTTCCACCTCTTTTTGCTTCATTCATACATCTGTTATTTACTCAAAAAATATAAAACTGTAATCTCCTGTATATCCCCACTCCCGATACAGCCACTCCCATTCATCAACCGAATAGTAGCTTGCGCATGTAAGCTGCCAATACAGCATATTCACTTCTTCCCTGTCATTACGAAAAGATTCCACCACAATATAACTGTTGCCTTTGCTGACACGCTCTATCTCCTGCACCGCTTTCTTCAAATCATATACTTTCAGATTATGCAGCGTGGTCAAAGAAATCACCAAATCAAATTCATCATCTTCATAAGGAATGCTTTGTGCATGCCCATATTGTAGTCTGTCACGTATTTCTTCCTTTGCATGTTCCAATGCATATTCCGATATATCTATTCCATGCACAATAAGCCCCGGCACCACTTGTGTCAGCTCATACAGCAAGTGCGCCATACCACACCCAACATCCAATACCTTCTGTCCTGGCTTCAATTTATAATGGTCTGCCAGTTTCTGCGCAACCTTTCTCCATCTTCCGTCATAACGGTATCCACCATAGCCATATTTTCTGTCACCATCCCAATAGTCATATCCATATTGTTTTGCAACTTTGGCGCATTCCGCCTTATCATCACTGACTACCCGGCCAATATAGTCTCTTTTCGTTGCTTTATGCAGTTCAGATATAAAATCAATATAAGGCATTTACAATCCCCCATTTACTTCCCTAAATACTTAAACCAATCCTCCGTAGCCACCCCGATACTATCCGGTGTCCACACCGGTGCTTCCCTCCAATAATCAATATTGTCAAGCACCTTCTGTACCCCTTCCTCAAAGCTGACTTTCGCCTTCCACCCAAGCTTGCCTTCAATCTTCAAAGTATCTGCAAAAGTACAATCCGGCTCCCCTGGTCTCTTAGGGATATGTGTAATCTCTCCGCCTAGCAATTCGCATAACCGGTTCACGGAATAGGTACCGCCGCTCCCCACATTAAAAGTATCCTGCACCACATCTGACATGGCAGCCGTATAAAACGCATCCGCAATATCTGTCACATAAGTAAAATCTCTTGTCTGGTTACCATCGCCCACAACCGTAAACGGTTTTCCTGCTAATTTCTGTGCAAGGAACACGCCAAATACTGCGCCATAAGTCCCCGATGTCCTTGACCTAGTCCCATATACGTTAAAAAGCCGTAATGTCACCACAGGCAGCCCATAGACCTGCCCCCAATGCAATACGGTTTCTTCACCTAATCTCTTTGTTAATGCATAAGGATACTGCGGCCTGATTTCCGCAGATTCCTTCGTAGGATATTCGTCAGGAATACCATAACAGGAAGAAGACGCAGCATACACCAGTTTCTTTATGCCTGCATCTTTGGCATATTCAACTACATTGTAAGTTCCAATCACATTAGAGGAATAGTACTCCCATGGTTTCTGAATGGAAGGAACGATATCCGCCAATGCCGCAAAATGGAATATATAGTCCACCCCCTGGAAAACAGGCTGTATCTCCTCTCTGTTTCTGATATCCATATGGTATATTGTAAGATTCGGATTATCTTTCTGATGTTCTAAATTCTCCGGACGTCCTGTTGTCCAATTGTCAATCACCCTGACTGTATGGCCTTCCGCAAGCAGTCTGTCTACCATATGGGAGCCTATAAAGCCACATCCCCCGGTCACTAATGAAATCATGCGTTATCCTCCATCTGCAAATCATAATATAATAACTGTTCCTTTTGACTATTTATATAATATATAAAATGCCTTATTGAAAAACCTGCTATTGCATAAGAATACAATAACAGGTTATCATTCATCCTATTTCTGCGTCCATGCAACTTTGATTCATTCTTCCTGAATTACTACGGTATATATATCGGCAGAAAAACTAAATACTTTAGGCTCGCAGATTATGGTGATAATTTCAATCTTTTCAAAATAAAACCAGAATTTATTTACGACTACAGACATGAAGACATAATTATCCTTACTTGCTCTTCCGGTGCCACATTCCCATCATTTTGCAAAACTAAATCCGGGCATTTCGGTTCCTCAATATCCATATGAATACCAACGACTTCCTTCTGCTTCTCTTTTGTAGCGCCACTGTAAAGACCCTTCTGGTCTCTTTTTCGTAAAGTTTCCGTAGAAACCTTCACATAAATTTCTTTGTAACTAAGGATATTATTCCGGTTCCATTCCCTCACACTGTCAAACATGGAAATGGTACAACAAATGACGTTCATCCTCTGTTCTTGAAGCATGGAACAAAGCCTCGCATACCGCATGGCGCATTCCCTTCGCTCTTCCTTGGAATAACCCAGGTCACCGCCAAACACCTTCCGCATGATATCCCCGTCAAGAAAAACCGTATTGGGATACTTTTCTTTCATTTTCTCATAAAACAATTTACCAATAGTTGTCTTACCCGCACCGGAAAGCCCAGTAATCCAATATACTGTACCCATGTCTAACACTCTCCCATATCTTAATTATGACAATACAAGAATAATCATGAACTATTTCCCGTCAAAAATAATTCATGATTACTACATATCATCATTCCTCTCAAATGATGCAGTTTATTATAATGCATAATGTATTGTCACAAACTAACTTAACTTTGACTCTACTACCTTCAAATCGTCACAATCATCAATTTCAAACCATCCCCTGTGTATATGTACTGCACGCAATTTATATCCCACATCTATTAACCCTTGCAATAAATCAGTCATATACATCTTGGCATAGTTCCTGCTTGTTCTCCAAAGAGGCTCTCCATCCCTGTCTCTACGCTCTGCTTCCGCATTCAAAGCCAACATCTGCTTCAGTCCTTCTCCCTTGAAACGCATCAAACCAATATACTGGGACTGGACCTTTGCAAGTTCTGTTGTTTTCTGTCCGATTTCTGTCAGATAATCATTTTGGTCAAACATTAGTGTCTCCGCATCATCAAGCGGGTTTTCGCAGCGCTCCGACCAGTAGCCATACCATCCATCGTCAACAATGACCGATATATCATCTTTTGCTCCCAGGATTTTTTGAAAAACCGACTCCTCGTATATGATATCTCCATAAGAAATAATGATATCATCTTCCGATACCAGTAATTGGTTTGCACACATCAACGAACAGACCATATTTGTAGTCTCAAATTCCTTATTTACTATAAAGTGTATGTCTGTTCCCGCAAATTTCTCCTTTAATACATCGCTGCAATATCCGCAGACAATTGTGATATCATTTTCCTTAATGCCACAGGCACGCATTGTGTCAAGTTGCCTCTCTATAATGGTTTTTCCATTGACCTCCACCATGCATTTCGGCCTGTCATCCGTCAAAGGACGCAATCTGGTTCCCTGTCCCGCCGCTAATATGATTACTTTCACTTTTTAATCATGCTCCCTTCCCACTACATATATTTGCACATTTACACGCAAGTTTATGGCCAAAATAGCACGTTTCTGTACTTTATTTCTTTTTCGTAAAACTTTATGCTCCCACTTTCTCTGCTGGTAACGTAACAACGTCTTGTGTTTTCTCTATAAGAAACCATCTGCCCCTCTTAATTACAAATACAGATTCTTTATCCGAATAGCTTCTGTATTCTTTGTATATCAGAATCACAAAATGGTTCCTCACGTTCCGGATGCCACATCGTTCCTAGAATATGCTTTTCTCTATAGCATACGGCTTCGATTACTCCGTCTTCTGTCTGTGCCAATACTTCCAAAGGCGGATTGACCTCTTTGCACGCCTGATTATGGAAACTGTTTACTTCCAGAGCCCCTAAAATTCCGTCAATCCCATGTCGCACTGCCACATGTCCTTGCACTTGTTGCAGTGTACATCCAAAGTAATCCAGAATTATCTGCATTCCACGGCAAAAGCCGTATACCGGTATACGACGCTCTAATGCCAAATCCAAAATAGCTTTCTCTGTCTCATCTCTTTCCGGAGCATCCCCACCATATTTTAACAGACTATTTCCGCCAGTCAGAATAATTCCGGCTGGCTGCATCTGCCTTACCATCTGCCCTGCAATACTACGGACATTTGGCACAGGCACCGGCAAATATCCACACGCTTTAATAAAGCGTGGGATATTCTGGTCGGCGCAGTCACGCCTTTCTTCATAGCCTGCCACAATTTCAACTCTCTGCGTATATAATACAATCTTCATATTTTACCTGATTTCTTCTCTTCTTTTACACATTGGCAAATTCCGTTATCCGACTCCGCCTTACTTTACTTGTGCCATCCATATCCTTGTCGTATACGGCACCTTGATATATTCTTCATCTTTTGCTTCCACTACTTTACGGATTTCCTCATTAATTGCGTCAAACTTATCTTTTGACTGACGTTGCACTGTACCATGAGATTTCCAATCTTCTATAAAATCTTTCGCTAAAATTTCATGAATCACTGTCCTCTCTACATAAACTACTTCACCAAACAATCCGCTTTGATTAATCACTTCCGTCTGGTCTTCCCTCCTGGTTCCATAGCTATAGCCTGCAATCTCCTTTTGCAATATCGCTTCTATTTCTTTCTGCAAAGGGTTACTTAAGTCTCTATGATTCCACATACATGCAAACCAACCGTTCTCTTTTAAAATCCTCTTGGCCTCCATCAATGCCTCCTGACGGTTGCATACGTTAAAGGAAGAACCGAATGTTACCAAATCAAATTTACTTTCTTCCATCCCGGTATGTTCTCCAACGCCCTCAAACCAATGGACATTCTTATATTCTGCTGTCCTCCGGATTCCGTTTGCACGCATTGCGTCATTAGGCTCTACCGCGCATACATGAAGCCCATACTCCGCCAATTTTAAAGTCAAACGTGCCGCCCCGGCTCCAACATCACATGCACTGTCACCCTTTTTAACCCCTGAAACTTTAAACATCTGGTTAATCGCGCTTGTGCATAATCCGGCCTTTTTAAATATGCCTCTGCTAAATTTGTGTAATCCCATTCTGTGTTCATTATAGTTACCCTCCTAATCTCCATATTCGGAATTTGTCAATATATCTTCCGACATATTTTTGAATTTTATAATATCATCCATAAATGGATGGAATGACTGTTTTTTGCTTATCCAAATACAGACAAAATAAAATTAGGAGGTTAACTTCAATTTACCTAATTTCCCTCAGCCTTCTTACAGCTCTGAACTGTCCATGACCTGGAACGATAAGGAACTTCTATCTCGTCAAATTCAGATACAATACTTTCTATTTTATCTAAAATTCTCCGAAATCCTTCTTCGCCTGCTTGCACCTGGATATCATTGACTGACTTCCATGTATTCATATATCTCTCTTTTGTCATAATCTCCGTATGAGGAGCTTCCACAAAAAGAATATCTTTAAAATACCCCCCAGTAAGCAATTTCTCCTTCATTTCTTCTGTAGAAATTGACTTTCCGGAAGAAACACGCTTCATCGACGGCACTTCTGAATAGACAGCTTCTTCTATCCTCATATGTAGCTCACTGCTCTCAATATCCCTGGGATTCCATATCGCAGTAAAGAAACCACCCGGAACAAGAATCCGGTAAAATTCTTTCACCGCCAATTTGCTGTCCGCCCAGTGAAAAGAAGAGCCCATCAATGCCCAGTTTACACAATTGTCTTTAAGCCCTGTCGTCTCCGCATAACCTTCAGACCAGGAAAACACCCCACACACACTTTTCGCCGCTTCTTCACGCATAGCCTCATTAGGCTCCACAGCAAACCCGCTAAGACCTATCTCCGCCAGGTTCTCTGTTAATTTTCCTGTCCCTGCTCCTATATCAGCTACTTTTCCTTCTCCAACTGTATTAAATACGTGGTTTTTTAGACATTCCAATACCACCTTAGAATATCCCGGTCTGTTACCATAAAATTTTGCCAGTTCCGTAAAATCTCCATGCTTCATTTCTTCCATCCTCCAATTTGTCACATTATTTTTATAGCTGAAACACATAACCTGTATCCAGCCACTACCCATTTACTTTAAAATCCTTACCAATTTTCCCCCTGCGTCAATCTCTAACATCTGCGCCTTCTTATATTTCTCAAAGTCCTTGGCGCCCACTCCCACAACCGCCAGAATGGACAGTTCCCCTGCCCGAATTGCCATATGAGAGTTAGCTCCGCCATACATCGTAATAAATCCCTTAATGTCATGCGAGAAAATCCAGTCATATCCCGGGTCAGCGCTTGGAATCAGCAGAATCTTATCCCTCATCTCTTCTACATGCCGTCCATCCTCCAAGACGCAAACATCCCCAACTGTTCTGCTTGATGTAATATAATTTGGCTCCGAATCAGGATAGTAAAACTGCATTGCATCTTCCGGATGCACAATCATCGGAGGCAGCGTAATTGACTCTGTCATTTGATAACCCTGCTTCCCCCTCTGTACAGAATACAATAAGCTCGTCCGGACATCCTCAGCGGACGCGTAGAGCCCATAAATATCATGGATACTGATGAATGCGCAGTCCTCCTTAGATATTCCTTCCTCCCGTCCAATCTCACCGATTAATTGGAGCGCCATGCTCAGGTTCCTTGTAAAAGCAAATTTGCCATATTCCCGCCCTTCTATGACTATCCTGATGAAATCCATCAACTCCAATATATCGTTTGTCAATCCGTTTTCAGAAATTTTCTCTTTCAGCAAAGTCAACTGCTGTAAGGATAAACGAAATTCTTCCCTTCCTTTTGCACAATCTTCTTCTCTCGAACTGTTCGTCCCCTGTTTATCCCATTCAAAATATAACTCCGGAGCTTCGTCGTAGCGCAAAGAGGTAATATCATAAGTGCCCGGCCGCAAATGTCCGTACTTTCTAATAAATGCTTTTTTTGACAGCTCCTGAAAATCTGCATTCATATCCGAGCTTACCGTACTGACTCCGCTCATAAAAGACTCATAATCAGCCTCGCTGATAATCCTACACGTTACCAATGATTTTAGCATTTGTACCGCTATAAACGCCGCCCTTGCAAGACCGGCGAAAGGCAATGTCCCATACCGCTTGCAGTCTTCCAATAACCAGTATACTTTTTCGATTCTGCTAAGGTCACTCTCCACAATCTCGTCATAGCGTTTATTCAAAATCTGTATCTTCCCATAGTCTTTACGCCACAGCCCATTCTTATGGTCAATGATATTATTTGTCACCTTTCGTAACGCATCCACAATCCTACCAATTTCTTCTCCGGAAAACCCATAATCCCGCAACACTTGTATCCGTTCAGGTAAGTCAAACGTATAACAGGAAAACACAATATCAAATTCTGCCTTGTCATGTTTGGCAGGATTCTCCACCAAGCGGTCAAGATAATAATTCACTAGCTTATCGCTAAGTTCCTCCTCTAGGCCCGCCGGAACAAAAGAATTGAAACTTACCCTGACATCTATATAAGGGAGCCCACCAAAATCTACCATCAAAGGAAAGCTCCTCAGATTCCGATAGCCGTAATTATCCCGTTGGTATGCCCACACACTGTCTGTAATAATTTCCCGATAGAGAGACAGAGCCAACGGCCTCGGGCGAATTCCAATCATTTCCGCAGGATTCCAATCCGTCATAACGCTGTAAAGGGCTTTTTCACCACACAAGAAAGGTTTCTTCTTCTGTGCCTGCCTAATCTTTTCTTCTATGCGTTTCAGTTCTCTCTCCTGTAACCCTTTGTCAACAGGCATTCCTTGTATACATAGAGCTCTTACCTGTAAAATATAAAGTACACCTGTCTGGGTAAATGCAAATTCCACATCCAGATTGTTCTGTCCAAAAAAGACTTCTAATTCCTGTAATGCCAGGCATAACCGGTCAATCTGTCCCATAGATTCCGAATGACCTTCTATGCCATTTTGTTTGAATCTATAATACAATTTATTCTCTGCCCCTTGTCCGGAAGTAATCGCCGAGGTAGAACCTTGAGCATCATAATTGATTACATAATAATTGCCCATTGTATTTGGGTCTAATGTAAAAGCAACGCCACAAATTGCTACATCAGATAACATGGGCTGCACCAAAATCTGATTTGCGCCATTATCATCATCGTACGAAAAAATCACCCGCTCTACCGCACGCTGAAACTCTTCTTCGCCAGATATATTGGCAATCGATTCATATTTGCTCGCCTGTGAATTGGTGCTGGTATCCTCCGCAAGCGAACTGCTGCGTACAATTACTGTTTCACTCCAATCCAAGGAAAGAAGCTTACTTTTTATTTGTTCTGGCTCACGCTCCCATTCCTCCACGGTAAAGGTATACTGTGGCAATACCGTTGCACATTCCAGCTTTTGGTAAAGCCGCTGTAATGTCTCCGCTTTCGTACCGAGTCTCTCCATACTCGCAACCATGCCTTTCCCTAAAAAACTGTCATTACATCCCGGTGCAGTAATAGTTTATACCCCTGTCTCATACCGCATCATGTAACATTTTATCATTCATCCTAAATGGCTGCAATAAATATCAGCAAGCAAAATAAAATACTTTACGACTTAACAAATCATGAAACTCCTTCTGTCAAATAGCAATTCTCTAAAGCAAGTCGCCCTTTTGAAGTGAACCCCTTTTGTTAGACAAAATACAAGTCTAATGAAAGGGGGGTGTCATGTTTATGGTAAGCGCCTTTCCAAACTGTCTGAGTCTGGTAATCAGCGCAGCTTCTCCTCTGCAATCCTCAAATCATCATATCCATGAATCTCAAACCATCCTCTACGTATGTGTACAGCCTTTATCTTATACCCCTCGTCAATCAGCCCTTGCAATAAGTCAGTGATATGCATCTTGGCATAGTTCCTGGTCGTCCGCCAAAGCCTCTGCCCGTCCCTGTCTCTGCGTTCCGCCTCCGCATTTAAAGCCAACACTTGCTTCAAACCTTGTTTTCTGAAATGCATCAAACCGACATACTGTGACTGCACCCTGGCAAGTTCCCTTGTCTTTTGTCCGATTTCCGTTAAATATCCGTCTGGGCTTAACATCAATGTTTTCGCATCCCTAAGCGGATTATCGAACCGTTCCGACCAATATCCAAGCCAACCATCATCAATCAGCACAGATATCTCATCCTTGGCCTCCATAATTGCCTGAAAAACTGACGCCTCATACACAATATCGCCATAGGAAACGATAACATCCTGTTCTGTTTCCAGCAGTTTCTTTGCACACATCATAGAATAAACTTTGTTTGTCGTATCATAATGCTCATTTACAATAAAATGAATGGCTGTATCCTTAAATTTTTCCTGCAAAATATCACTGCAGTAACCACAAACAACCGTAATATCCTCATCATGTATACCACAGGCACGTATCGCATCAAGCTGCCTGTCAATAATACTTTTCCCATTAACCTCTATCATGCATTTAGGCATTTCATCTGTCAAAGGACGCAGTTTATTTCCATGTCCTGCTGCCAATATAAGTACTTTCATTACTATAACTATGCCTCCCTCTCAGTCTGCAAATTTTTAGCCGCACGGCACAAACACTTAATTTTTATTTCTATGTTCTTACTGATTCATAACCCATAACCCTCCCTTCAACACACTCTCCCAGTTAGACATAACCATACACCTGTCTTCCAATTCTACCACAAGCCCTAATACAAAAACCATTGCCATCCGGAAGATTTGTCTAATTATCCAAATGCTATATTTTTATACACGGCTTCCATTTACCCCACATCATTCTATATACTTTCTCCTTATAATATCCCCACCACGTCTCTCAAATCTTCAAACAAATAATCAGGCGTCACATCGCTCTCCAATCTCTCCGAACCATATCCGGACTCAACCAATACAGTCTTAACCCCCGCGTTCTGCCCTGCCATCACATCCCCCGCTCTGTCACCCACCATATAAGAATGTGCCAAGTCAATATCCCACTCCCTACACGCCGACTCGAACATCCCCGTTCCCGGTTTCCGGCAAAGGCAATTCTGTCTGTACTTTGTAACTTTTCCTTCCGGATGATGCGGGCAATAATAAACAGCGTCTACCCCCGTCCGCTGCATTAAATAATTGTTCATCTCCACCAGTTGCTTTTCGCTGAATAATCCCCTTGCCACACCGCTTTGGTTCGTAATAACAATAGCATAGTAGCCTTTCTCATGAATCTGTCTGACACACTTCGCCACATAGGGGAAAATATGAAGCTCCTCCAAGGATGAAATATAGCTCCTTTCCTCCGTCAAAACGCCATCTCTGTCCAGGAATACAGCCGGCTTTTTCAATTGTACCATCTTATCTGCCTGCATGTTAATCTCCGTCGTCCGTTATATTTAAATTAAAATCTTACCCCGTCCCTCTCCATAATCGAATCCACTATCTGCTGCAATATAAGGTTATGAATAGATTCCACAATACCATATTTCCGACATGGCACATACACATTTATATCTCCCATCTGTCTGACTCTGTTATCCGGCTCAAAGCCTGTAAATGTAACGACAGCCGCCCCTTTTCTCTGAGCTGTCTCAATTGCATTGATGATATTAATGGAATTGCCGGAGCTGCTTATTGCTACTAACAAATCTCCCTTTCTGGTTAAAAAATCCATAGGACGTGAAAAAATATACTCATATCCATAATCATTGCCCATGCACGTCGTCACCGCATTATCATACAGGCTGTATGTATTCATACCGCCGTTTTTCATAAAATCCGCCGTCATATGGCTTGCGATGGCGGAACTTCCGCCATTACCGATAAAGAAAAGTTGTGAGCCACATTCTTTATGCCGCGTAAACGTATTGACTAACAGACTCATTCCATCGTCATAACTTTGACATCCTCTGGCAGTTTTATCTTTTATTTCAGTATGTTCTAATTTTTCAATTAATTCTCTGATATATTTATTATCCATGACTGCTATATGTTTACAAAATAAGGCCTTTGTATTCCTTTCCACCCAAAAAAATTATGAATCTTCGCCCTTATATCATTTCCACACAGCTTTCCCCATATCCTTGCTCCGTGAATCTCATATAAATATGCGCCTACGGATTCTCCATAAACAGTATATTCGATATATTTTCTAATCTATAGCAGGCCTAACACTCCTTGGTTACTCTGGTTCGCCTGTGTCATCATGGATATACCGGCCTGCTCCAGTATAGTGAGATTCGACAGCCGCACCATCTCCTTCGCCACATCGGTATCCCTGATACGCGATTCTGCAGCAGTAATATTCTCCACAATATTTTCTTCGTTAGCTACCGTATGTTCCAATCGGTTTTGTTGCGCTCCAATCCTGCTGCGGGTCACCATTATTCTCCGTAAAGCTTCTTTAGAAGCATCTATGGCCACCCCGGCGCCGCCTATCGTTGAAGCGTTAATCCCCTTAATCCCCAAAGATGCGGAGCTTACATTTCCGATTTCCAACCAAATTCCTTCGCCCGGTTCGACACCGGAATGTATCCATATCTTCTTACCCGCATCTTCTATCGGTTTAAATATTTCTTTGGAATCGCAAAAGTATGCCAGCTCTTGCTCATCCTGCGACCAATCATAATTATTGACATCATAAAGATACAGTGTAGAACCTTTATAGGCAAACTCTACATGATGAAAATCAGTCGGGTCTGTTCCTTGAAGAGAATCTACAATATATTTACAAAAATCTGCCGCATTATTATAATAAGTACCGTCGGCTTTCTTCAGTCCAATTTCTATCTTATCCATCACAACATCAGGGTCCTCGGCAATTGTCTTCACTCCTACCGCGTCTGTGAACACCACCGTAGTTGGGCAGCAATCCGTACAGCAGTTAACGAAAAACGTAGTGTCAATCAAGTCCTTCAAATCATTCAACACCGACATATCAATTTGCACACTGACATGCGGTTTATCTGGCCCGTTTGGATGCATGACAGAAGTTGATGCCGTAACATCACTGGCATTTAACGGTTCATTCATATATCCTGTTTTAGAAATGCTATTCCCAAATAACTGAAAAAATTTTCCATCGGTAGAGGGCTTCATTCCGCTAATAATTGTGCCCGTAGAGAATGACTCCATTCCATCAAAAAGCTTAATCTCATTGAAAGTTGTCGTGGAACCAATGCGGTCCACTTCCTCAACTAACTGGTCAATCTCCTGCTGGATATACATTCTGTCTTCATGCGTATTTGTCCCATTTGCAGATTTAATCGACAGCTCCGATATCCGTTGGAGCATATCACTTACCTCCGCCAAGGCCCCGTCCGCCACCTGACATACAGATATCCCCTCCTGGGTATTTTCCACGCCTTTTTTCAAGCCGCGTATCTGTCGGCGCATTTTCTCGGAAATCGAAAGACCCGCCGCATCGTCAGCCGCACGGTTGATACGGTAACCAGAAGATAACTTCTCCATAGAATCCACTTTGTTATTTCTATTTACGCCAAACTGCCGCCCTGCATTAATGGCTAATATGTTATGCTTTATTACCATAAAGTTCCTCCATGAATATATCTTCTCCTAAATTTAAATTCGCCTGCTGCAATAAATGAGAAATATAATCGTAATCTACCCTATACAATCTCAACATTCTGTATCATAACCGGCTTCCCCGTTTCTTTATATACCTGCACTACACTGCTTTGGTCTCCGTAATATGCGTCACTTAACACCACAGCCCTGTCCATATCTGCGCTGTCATCATAGATGCCCCATCCTTCCTCCCTATAGGTTTGTACAAGCTTCTCATACTCTGTCCACAGCTTTGGCCTCATCGCCCGAATGGTAGTCGGTATCAAAGGGTGCGGTCTCCACAGGAGCGCCACATCCTCCTGTTGTTCTTTAAATGTACAAAAAACGGATTGCATCTTCCCAATCATCTTTTCATCATTCTCCAACAATGCACCCACACTTGTATTATAGAAAATAATTTTCTTCCAAGTGCCGTCTGGCTTCTCTATCACTTTGCGCCATTCTTCCGGCAATTCTACACCGCCCCTGTTTACACTATGAACTCTATCAAATTTCGGTGAGCCTAGCCCTAAAATTTTCTTTTCCAGCCTCTTTCTATCAGTATGCTCTTGAGGCAATCCAGCTTCTTTTGCCGCCTTTATATATTCATTGATATAAATCTGGCGCATACTTTCTGACTGTACGATTACTCTGTCCGACCAAATTGTTCCTGGCAAAAAGATAAAATGCTTCATCCCATCAATTGCCTCCTGGTTATCTGGCTCTATCTCGTTCAATACAAAATATGGAATATACACCAAACAGTCCGTACTTTTCTTCAAATTGCTGCAAAAATACCGTTCCGGAACCGAAGTGACAAGATTACAGTTGTCATAGGGATTATGAATATAAATCACATCCGGATGCCGTTCTTCCAAATTATATTCTTCATAATGAATAATCTTGATATTCTCCGGATATTCTTCACCTTCATAGTGCATCGCGCCAAAAGTTCCGTCTTCCAGCTTATCATAATACGGTATAGGCACCACATAGGCGTCACAATCTTTGTCTTCCAACGCTGCCAGATAAACACTTTCCAAGGAATCCCACATGCTTGCTTTATAAGGCAGAAAAACGACTTCCCTCCTGACATTTATGTGCGTCACTGCATTTTCTGCCTTCAGTACTATTCCTTCTAAGCGTTTATAAGCTTTCTGTGCAGAAATGTCCTGCAACTGCGTGTTAACCCGATACAATATTTCGCAGTATTGTTCCATGCAGGCGACAGCTTCCGTTTCTGACCCTTCCAAACTTTCAATAAATTCTCCAATCTGGATAGCCGCTTCCTGACAGTCTGCAAGCATATTCTGTACTGCCGGATATTCTTTCACCGAAAGCTTGTCTCTGCATTCGAGATGAATCGTATGTAATTCTTTAAAAATATCTAAAATTTGCAGTTTTTGAAATTTACGCATAAGACTGTACTACCTCATTCTATTTTAATTTTACAGACAGATGCCATGCTTCTATTTTACCCAATCTTCTCTCTGCACCTTATATAATGCTTTAAAGATTTCTACGTCTTCCATCGTTGTAATCTTAATATTCTTCGCAGAACCTTTCGCGAAATAGAGCGTCTCTCCCATATCTAACATCAGGGTATTGGTGTAAACAGCATCTGTAATCCCTTTCTTAAGAGCCTCTTCATGGGCTTTCATGACGCGCTTATAGAGATACGCCTGAGGTGTCTGTACACGCATAATGTCGCTGCGGCTAATTCCCTCATTCCCTTTTATTCCGTCACCCGTCCTGATAATCGTTTCCTGACACCGCATAGCGGAAAGTCCTGAACCATACTGCCTGCATTTCACGATACAGTCGGAAATGATATCCGCAGACACCATGGGGCGTATTGCATCATGAATAATCACAATATCATCTTCCTTGCACATGCCCCTCAGTTCCCACAACGCATTCCTCGCCGATGTCTGCCCATTTTCACCGCCTTTTACAATCTTTTGTAGTTTCGTTATACCCGCATCCCGTGCATAAGCACGCAAAATTTCCTGCCAGCCATCCAAACAGGATACCGTAATTCCGTCTATATCCGGATGTCTCTGAAAAGCCTCCAACGTATAAAGAATAATAGGCTTTTCATATACGTTAAAAAACTGTTTTGGAATATCTTGTTCCGTTCTGGTCCCGCTTCCACCCGCCAATATTAATGCAATATTCATCGTCTTGTGCACTTCCTTGCGCTTATATACAAATTATTCTTTCGGCTTCTCTTGCTGCATCCGATACAAAGCCTTAAACATCTCCACATCTTCCACTGTGTTGATTTTCATATTCAAATCAGAGCCTTTAGAAAAATAAACCGGTTCTCCCAATTTGGATACTACACTGTTGGTATCCACTTCCCCCACAATCCCTGCTTCCACTGCCTTATTATGTATGTCAAGCAGCCTGTCCATACGATACGCCTGGGGCGTCTGGATACGGATAATGGCATAGCGGGAAATGCTTTCGGTTCCAATTTTGCCATCAGCGGTCTTCATAATCGTATCCATCGTCCGCACAGCTGCCACACCCATGCCATGGTTACGGCAAACTCTGATACTGTCGGTTATAATCTCTTCTGATACGAAGGGTCTGATTGAATCATGCAAAACAATGACATCATCTGCACGGCAAATATCCTGCAATGCCAAAATACCGATTCTCGCCGATGCCTGTCCGTCTTTGCCACCGGATACTATCCATTTTAGTTTATCAATATTAAATTGTTTCGCATAGACATTCACCATCTCCTGCCACCCATTCAGGCAAGCTACCATAATCGCATCAATATCTTTATGCCGTTGGAAAGCTTCCAACGTGTATGTAATAATAGGGCGGTTAAATACATTCACAAACTGTTTGGGCACACTCATCTGGAATGTAGGGTCTGTACCGCCTGCTAAAATTAAAGCCACATTCATAACGAATTCTCTTCTTTCTGTAATTTGGAATAAACATATTTCCTGCCAGTGTATATCTACTATACCAAATACTGATAACTTTTAGCAAGCAAATATTAATAAGTATATTTTTACTTTATATCGGCCAAAACCTTCCATTATCCAACGACATCTAACATACTATCTCCACTTTCAACATGTCTTTTTTGTCCGATTATTCTGACAATCTATTTTAATCCATATACCGCACATACTGCCATCTGCCTCTCTTCCGGCTGGCAGCATATGCGATGATAATTGCTTCCTGGTAAAGATGATTGGTTTTCTTTAACCCTTCATCATCTCTAACAACATAATATGATATTCCTCATCCTGGATAATCCGTTCCAACAAGGCATTCACATAATCGTCTTCAATCATACTAATATGCTGCTTATACTGTTCAATTGCCGCTCTCTCCGATGCAAGGTTAGCCTCCAAAATCTTTTGTTCATCATTGGCTAAATTCGTGTACTCCGGCGTCCACATCTGCGTTCCCGTCCGGGTCTTAATCGAAAAATCAATATGTCCGCCGAGTAACAATATCATCTCTCCTAACTTCTGCAGATGCGTCATCTCGGCTACCGCCATACCCACAATTGTTTTTGCCACACTGCACTGACGACAACACAGACTGTTCTCCCCGTGAATATACTGTACTGCCGCAGTTAGTTCCGATACCGAGCCACAATAATCCAGTGTTAGCAGATTGGCATAAAACTGATTCTCCTCCCTAACCTTTATCGGCGGATACGGAAAAGGCAGATTTAAAGGCGTCACGCCCCCAAAACCGCAACTATTCTGTAAAACTGCTTCTATTCCATCCATACGCAAATATCTCCCATGTTCAGTGCATTCGTCCCCACCAACTCACACACCCTTTTATTTAACATATTCACGTTGGCAATGAGCAGTGCAAAAAAATCTATAACCAGTCATGTTGTGCTTGCACATAAGAGACTGGTTATAGATTTTTTGATAGGGCGAAGCCCGTGAGCGAGATGCAGCGTAGCGTAATCGAGCTTGCACTGCTCTCTACAGCCCCAAATTCCCTTAACCAGTCGCGTTGTGCTTGCACATAAGAGACTGGTTATAGATTTTTTGATAGGGTTATATTTACATTCCTTCCTTCAATACATTCTGGTCTCTCAGCACTTTTTCAATCACAGTGCCCTTAACCACCTTAAGCAGAGGCTTCTTCAATGCATTGAGCGGTCCGGGAAGCGCAATTTCAAGTGGTGATTTTCCATCCATCAGCTTCACGCTGCTGCTAAGCAGTTCACGGATATCATACACACTGCCCCACACTTCCGGCACGCCTCTGTCCACGCCGAGAAGTCCGTATACGGCTTCCATAGCCGTCCTGACAGAATACTCTGTGGTAAAAACGGTATCTCTTGGCGTCTCTGCAAACTGGCCTAAGAAAGCAAAGTTCACACAGCCATCCGGTATGACATCAGGCCGGTCTCCTTTTGTCCTGGGCATAAAGAATGCCGTAATATATGGCATCATAGTCGGTACACAGACTGCACTCTTTTCAGCCAACTTCGGTATATCTTCCTCCGGAACACCCAGATGGTAAAGCCATTCTTGGGTAATCTCTTTGCCTGTGCACTCTTTCATCGGCTTCTTGACATAATCCCCAGGTACATCCGTAAACAGACCATAAACCCATACACAAACATGGTCCTTATCCTGCTCTTTAAATTGACCCTGCCTGTTAATCGTCCAGCTAAGCAGCCAGGAAGAATCTTGGCAGCTCACAATACCGCCCGTTACAACTTTACCACTCTTCGGGTCACGCTTACAAATATTGGTGATATAGGGCAAAATCTTGTCATCCAATGTGGTAACAGTAGCGGATTCCCAATTAGTCTTCGCAATATCGGAACAGAATTTTTCCGGGTGGCCGAAGGAAGCATCCTGTTTCGCAATATTTCTCCACAAACTCCAGCAGCCACTCGTCCTGACTTCCGCATCCCCGTTAGGCGCATGCTCTTGGTCTCCGTAAATTGTTCCCTCCGTACAACTTCCGTTGGTTACGAATACAAGGTCGTTCTCTGTCAATACAATCCCTTTTTCCACGCCTTTCACCTTGCATTCAATGGCCTTTGCTACCTTTTTATCTTCTTCTATTTCAAAAATAACATTGGTTACTTCAGTATTGAACTGGAAGTCAACCCCCGCAGCTTCCAAATATTTTTGCATCGGAAGAATCAATGATTCATACTGATTATACTTGGTAAATTTTAAAGCGCTGAAATCCGGAAGCCCTGCAATATGATGGATAAATCTCTGGAAATATAACTTCATTTCCAATGCACTGTGCCAGTTCTCAAACGCAAACATAGTCCTCCAATATAGCCAGAATGTGGAATCAAATACCTCCTCGTCAAAGACATCCTCTATTGTCTTATCATACAAATCCTCATCCTTGGTCATAAACAGCTTCATGATTTCCATACAGCCTTTCTGGCTCAAATTAAATTTCCCGTCCGTGTGGGCGTCTTCTCCCCGGTTGACTGTGGCACGGCAAAGAGAATAATTAGGGTCTTCCTTGTTCAGCCAATAATATTCATCCAACACGGATACACCGGGAGTCTCCAACGACGGAATACTGCGGAACAAATCCCACAAACATTCGAAATGATTCTCCATCTCACGTCCGCCTCTCATAACATAACCCCTCATAGGGTCATGAATCCCGTCACACGCGCCGCCTGCAATGTCCATGGCCTCCAATATATGGATATGGCTGCCTGGCATCTGTCCGTCACGCACAAGAAAACATGCCGCAGCCAATGATGCCAATCCGCTCCCTACGATATACGCATTCTTTTCATCCACGCCTTCCGGTTTTCTGGGTTTTGCAAACGCTTCATAATTTCCATTAGAATAGTAAATCCCTTTACTGTTCTTATCGTACCTTCCAAGTTCCGTATTCCTGTAATCCAAGTCTACATATTCCTTATGTTTCCCTGATACCTTTTTGGACGAATCTTTACAAGCTCCTCTGTCCCCCTCTTCATTCTTTTTATGGTTCCTTGCCACATACGCTGCTGCTCCCGCTCCCGCTGCCACTGCTGCAACACCAATCCCGATTCCTTTTTTGTTTGCCATAATCATATCCACCTTTCTTTTTATGCTATCCAGTTTCTATGGTCTGCATTCGCATTCATATGCATACGCCATGATTGATAACTACTACATTTTACAGATTCTACATACTCGACATCTGTTCGTATCAACATCTATGCTGATATTCTACGCAGGTATTTTAGAAAATCCAACTTACAAAACGGGAGAGATGATAAAAAACTTATCATCCCTCCCATTTTGATAAAGATTAGAGTGTTAAAAGGCATATCAAGAAATATCCCGTCTAAAGAATAAAAAGCTGCTGTAAAGTCTTCCTAAATCCAATACTTTACAACAGCCTTTCTCAAATTCACTTATATTTTGTTGTCTGAATGTCTTAACTCCTGGAAATTGTGTATGGATGTTGTAATACAGCCCCGCAGTGTAATACTCATCATCTCCACAATCTTTTCATAGTCATCACGCATCCCGCCTTCAATCCAGTCAAGCATAACACCTACAAATCCATACTTATAAAACTCAGCAATAAAAACCCTGTCCTCTTGTCTCAAATCAGCCTGTATACACTTTTCATCTACTACCCCGACTATCAATTGGTATGTCAGCTTATGAAGATATCTCTCTACTTTGCCTCTGCCAACACAGCGGTATACATTCAGGATAAATGTCTTGTTTTCCATAACCGCTTCAAAAATCTGGCACACACCTTCCTGCCATGTATCATAAGTTTTCTTCCCCTGCAGTGCGCGTTTACCATCTTCGACACAACACCACTCAACCAAATCATAAATATCTTTGAAATGGTAGTAAAAAGACATACGGCTGATTCCACAATCCGATGTGATATCATTAATCGTTATCTTATCAAGGGGTTTTTGCGCAACAAGTTTCTTGAGCGATGTTTCCAATGCATTTTTGGTAGTATTAGGCACAATCCTTCCCTTCCTGACAAGTTCCCATGAACTAAGACTTTTCATTCATGCTAAAGTACTTTCTAAGTAAAAACAACACTTCATCCAGGTTAATCGGTTTAGCCGTATGCGCATTCATACCACAATCCAGACAGCGCTGTACGTCTTCCGAGAAAGCATCCGCCGTCATAGCAATAATCGGTATTGTCTGTGCATCTGCATGATTCAACGCTCGAATCGCCTTAGTCGCTTCATACCCCGTCATAATAGGCATACGCACATCCATAAGAATTGCATCGTAATATCCCGCCTCGGACTGCTCAAACTTTTCTACACTTATCTGTCCGTTTTCTGCCCATTCCAACTCAAGTCCCACATCGGACAACAGCTCATTGAGAACTTCCCAGTTCAAGTCGTTGTCTTCCGCAACCAGTACACGTTTGCCAGTCAAATCCACATTTTGGTCAACCTTATCATCGACGGTGCTTTCCACTCCCATATATTTCTGTAATCCATAGAATAAAGTCGATTTAAACAGCGGCTTTGAAATAAATCCTGTAACTCCGGCATCCCTCGCCTCTGTTTCAAATTCACTCCAGTCATATGCGGAAATCAGAAGAATCGGAATATCCTGGTCATAATCACGCCTTATTTCTCTTGCAACCTGAACACCATTCATCCCCGGCAGCTTCCAATCTAACAAGATAATCTGGTAGTCATCTCTCTTCTGGTGATGTTCCCGGACTAGCTCCAAAGCCTTCTCACCGCTGAGCGTCCAATCCGCGTCAATTCCGATTGTCAATAGAGCCTCTACGGTGGTCTGGCACAGCATTTCATCATCGTCCACTACAAGCATCTTCCATGCCGGAAGCACCATATCAACTTCCCTAATCTCAGCTTTTTCAAAATCAAGCGTTAAGTGGAACTTCGTGCCTTTGCCCAGTTGGCTCTCCACCTCGATATTACCTTCCATTGCACCCACAATATATTTTGTAATTGCCATTCCCAATCCGGCACCTTCCGTTTTATGTACTCTCTGGCTGTCCGCCCGGGAATAGGTGTCGAATATCTTCTTCTGGAACTCTTCGTCCATACCGATTCCATTATCCTCAACTATCACATGAGTACGGATATAATTATCACCCTTCGGTGATTCTTCTTCATACAATGACAGCCAGATGGAGCCTCCTTCCGGCGTATATTTCACCGCGTTCGACAGAAGGTTTAACAGAACCTGGTTCAAACGTACGCTATCGCAGTAAACATCCTCTACTTGTATATTGTCCACATGTACATTAAAGCTCTGCTTCTTTCCACGTACCTGTGATTGTACAATTCCCACAATTCCTTCAATTGCCTCCGGCAGGGAAACTTGGTCCATGCTTAACGTCATCTTACCGCTCTCAATCTTAGACATGTCAAGTACATCGTTAATCAAACCAAGCAGATGTTTGCCAGACAGTGCAATTTTCTTCAGACAGTTCTGCACTTGCTCTTTGTCATTAATATGGGCTGTGGCAATCGCCGTCATACCTACAATCGCATTCATTGGCGTACGGATATCATGACTCATATTAGACAAAAACTCACTCTTAGCCTTGGTTGCCTGCATAGCAGTCGCACGCGCTTCTTCTACTTCCTCAAGCTGTTCACGGATTAAGCCAAAATACCTGGCAAAAATCAACAAAAGAACAAAACAAATTACGGAAAAAGCCCCGACCATCACCAATGTCCTGCGGGTGTTCAGTCCATTTACCGTTTCATTCAAAATACCGTATGGCAACAACGAAACCAAATACCACTCCGCATGGGGCAGATTCGTGCTGTACACCTGGTTTCTGACTCCGTTTAACTGCAATATGGTTGAATAATTCTCTCCTTCTTGCATAGAAACAAACAATTCATCCACATACCGGTCTAACTCCACTGGGTCGCTCTCACTGAATTTTATGTAAAGATTACTGAAATAATCTGGTCCTTGCACTTCCGAATCATGTACAATAAAACTGCCGTCTTTCCTGATAATATGCGAATGTACCAAAGAATCCTCATCCTCGCGCAAAAGCAGCTCCGTAATATATTCCACGGGAAGTGCGGTGACCATCGCCATACACTCCTCACCATTAGCCATAGGATAGCTGGCGTCAACACCAAATATAACAATTTCCCTTCCTGACTCATCCGTGCCTACAGCTACTTTTCTTTCTTTATGCCGCATGGACTCAAGAAAAGGGTCCGGGTCCGCAAGCTGTATCGGTTCGCCGTAAAGCATCTGCAGCTCCCCGGATTCAGAACACAAAGCCAGATAATCAAATCCCCTGACCTGGATTCTATAGACCAACTCTTCGTACAACTCATCTATATTCTCTATATCTGCAGAAACCACTTCCGTCACCACGTCCGCCTGGTCAAATTTTGAATCTATCAACGTCTCAAAATGAGCGCACATCTGTTCGCTCATGCCTGTCATATACAGGTTTCCTACCGCATTGATTGTCTGTTCGTTAAGATGACTCATATAAATTCCTAGTGCAAGAAAAATAACCACACTGAAGATTAGCAGGCAAATAAAACTTCCAATTAGAAAATGTGTAGTTTTACTTTTTACAATACTCTTGTTCATTAGCAATCCCTTCCTAAAAAGAGCGAATTAAAACATGTCGCATAACGACCCGAAATGGCAGTCAACGCTCATTATATTAGTTATTAATTATATCACATGCCCTTCCGCCATTGCAAGATATTTGGCCCTAACAAAGTATAAAGACTAACCCATATTGGGCTGCCCCGCATGCCGTACACCTGCATACTCGGCAATATCCCTGTCCAACGTCACAAGATTGTCCATCGATAAGCCATGCACCGAACGGTTTCCGGTAATCCGGGCAAACATTTCTAACTCCTTACGTGACACATTCAGGAAATTGGCTACTCTGTGCGCCGCCGGACTAACTTGTAGGCGCCCCCTCAGTTCCGGATTCTGGGTCGCCACCCCTACAGGACAATTTCCGCTTCCGCATATCCGATACTGTTGGCACGCCGCAGCAATCAACCCTGCACTGGCAATTGCAACAGCATCTGCCCCCATCGCCAAAGCCTTCGCAAAATCTGCCGAAACACGAAGCCCTCCGGTAATTACAAGCTGGATATCGGAATGTACCGAGTCCAGATATTTCCTTGCCCGTGCTAACGCATAGATTGTCGGAACCGTAGTCGCCTCCCTAAGAAAAAACGGACTGGAGCCCGTAGCCCCGCCTCTGCCGTCAATCGTAATAAAATCTGGTTCTGCAAATACACAATATTCCAGGTCGCGCTCTATATTGCCCGCTGCAATCTTAACACCAATAGGACGCCCTCCTGACAAATCCCGTAGCAGATTTACCATAGAACGTAAGTCTTCTTTAGAGTTCAGTTCCGGAAACTTGCTGGGACTTTGAATATCTTCCCCCTGCTTCTTGCCGCGGACAGCGGCAATTTCTGCCGTTACTTTCTCTCCGGGAAGGTGTCCTCCCATACCCGGTTTTGTACCCTGTCCAATCTTAATTTCAATGGCGTCCGATGTCTGCAGATTTTCGCTCGTCACACTATACTTATTTGGAATATACTCAAATATGTATTTATATGCTGCCTGCTTCTCTTCAGGTAAGATGCCGCCTTCTCCGCTGCACATTGCCGTCTTAGCCATCGCCGAGCCTTGCGCCAAGGCAATCTTTACCTCTCTCGACAATGCGCCAAAAGACATATGTGAAATATAAACCGGACTTTCAAGCACCATCGGCTTTTTCGCATTCTTACCGATTACCGTAGTCGTATCCACCGTCTCACCGTCATCAAGCGGCGGCGGATTAAGTTGGGCGCCAAGCAGCAAAATATCATCCCATCCCGGCATAGGCATCTTGGTACACATCGCATCGCCAATGGTTTTCCCTGTCACAGCCATCTCATGTATCTGCGCCATATAACGGTTGGAAAGGTCATGTCTTGCCGTCGCGCTGTCGTAATCCAACTCAGTACAATAGTTCTTCTCCACTGGCTGTTCTTTCTCGTCAGATACCACCTCAAAACGAGACGCCGGCTGCTTGCATACCGGACATACATCCAACTCAGAAAACGGCTTTGCTTCCTTCTCTTCATCATAAACCGCCCCGCATATACTACATTTATATATTGCCATAAAGTACCTCCGTCTTGTATTTTCTTTTGTCGATAATTGATATTATTTTATAGCCATGCTTTCTGTGCGTCAATACTCTTTCAGTATTGTGCTGACTTTGCACCGTTGCATAAATTCATGCAAATCTGTGTCGCAACTGATTAACATGATTTCTTCAAACTTGCCTGTCTGCAGATTCTTAAACCCTGCCACCTGTTCTCCATTACATATACTACATTTCAAAATCGGCTTCTGAATTTCCGGGTCATATTTATAATCCTGCATAACCTTTTTTCTTCTAAACATAGATAGCTCTTTCCTCCGCCAATACACATACACACCGTCCGTCTGCTTACAACAATCATTTGTGAAAAAATCTATTCCCCGGACAACAGGCTCTTCCGCTGCGCCCATCGTCCCCGCATCAAACGCACAAAAAACATAATTCCCCTCACACACAGTTCACCACACATGGCAATCCACACGCCGACTAGACCGAACCGTGGTGCGAGCAAAGTTGCTGCCGTAATCCGCACACCCCACATACTGGCGAGATTAATCAAACTGGGAACTAAAGTATCTCCCGCACCTCTTAGCGCTCCCGCGGCCACAATAGATACCGCGAACAACGGCTCGGCAAAAGCTTCAATCCGCAGCACTCTCACTCCCAATGCACGAATTGCCGCATCTGGCGTGAGCATCGCAAGCATCCCAGGCGCGCACAAGAACATCAATCCTCCTGTGCATGTCATAACGGCGGCTCCTAATATAACGGACAGATTTGCATACCGCTTGGCAAGTTCTGGTTCTCCTGCCCCAATGCTCTGCCCCACCAGTGTTGTCGCCGCCGCACCGATGCCATGTCCCGGCATATAGCAGAGGCTCTCGGCCGTCACGGACAGTGAATTGGCCGCTACGGCTACCGTACCCAGAGGCGCCACGATACGCGTCTCTGCAATATGCGCACCGCACATGACGGTATGTTCAAAGGCCATCGGCAAGGCAAGCCTAAGAGCAGTATGTATACATCGCTTTTCAGGGCGCCAATTTCCGTTTTTTCCTAGCCGTAAATGAGAAGAACGGAAACAGACGGCATATACCATCAATATCGCCGTAACTACCTCCGACAATGCCGTGCCAAGAGCCGCTCCGGTGACCCCCAATCCGGCGCCGTATACGGTAAAGGAAACCCCGAACAATGATACAATGATACCTGCCTGTCCGGAAATATCAACACGCTATTAAACACAACATCTAAGCAGCACATCATAATGTTTAATTTGCTCGGAATCCGCATGTCGCCGCTGCACTGTAACATGCCTCCTGCCGTATGTCTTAGCTGCGCCGCCACAAGCGCACAAGAATAAATGAAAAAATACCGGGATGCCTCAGCCTGAACAGCCTCCTCCCCGCCCAACCAGGCAGGAAGATAACGGCTGATACCGATTCCCACCAAAGAAATCATTAAGCCAAACAGTAACGTGCACGCCAATGCCTGCCGCAGCACTCTCTGCGCGGCTTCATCTTGCTTTGCACCTACGAACTGCGCAGCCTGTATGGAAAAACCTGCTGCAAGTGCAATACACAACCCGCCAAACAGCCATGTTGTACTGGAAACCAAACCAATGGCTGCCGTAGCGTTTGCCCCAAGGCTGCCTACCATCGCCGCATCAATATACTGCATAATAATCGAACTTATCTCAGCAAGCACAGCCGGAATACTGAGTGCTATAACCTGACGAAGATGCTCTCTTGTCATTTTCTTATAGTTCATATCTTATAAACCGTTTCTAAATACTCGATAATTTCCTGTGCTGCCCTGATATGGGATTTTATACCCGGATGGGTACGGGAACCGATTGTCTCCCCTGTGGTATTAGGCAGTTGCAGAAAAGCGATATTAGAATCCCCTGTCCTCCTCTGGTAAGTGTCCATGGCATCCGCAATGGCAATAGCCAATTCATATCCCAACATCCCATACGTCCACACAATATGAGAGGAAGGATTGTTACGGCGTACCATTTCCAGGAAATTAACCACCGCCTCTTTAAATCTGTCGATGTCTTCCGGATGATATGTCCCATCCTCCTGTATGCGCTGCTTAAAAGTCCTTCCGCTTTCAGGTTCTCTCCACTCCGGCTGCTTAAAAGCGCTGGCGTCATTGGTACCCAAATTCACAATAATGGCATCCGGAACCCAGGCAGCAAAATCATAGGCTTTCCCTGCGCCTAATCTCTTATTGATTTCTCCTTGCGCCAACCCGCATATCTGTTCATAGCAAGATGTAATATTGTGCCTGGGGTCGTTATCCCAACCACACAACACACCCCATCCCCCTTGGGAAACCAAACGATACTCCGCATCTAAAGCATCGGAAATTATTTTCGCATAATTCTGGCTGACGCTCATGTACATCGGAATCCAGTCCATATCTTCTCTGGCTCCATAAGTCCCCTCCCCCGAAGTGATACTGTCACCGATAAATTCCAGTTTCAGACGTTTAGATGCCACCGGAAGAAATTTTCCGTCACAACGGAACCCTTTGACTAGCAGACGACACCCATTATCCTCTGACATCGCTTGCAATTCCCTGCAAAACCTGACATTCTTGACAGTATCCGGACTCATTCCTCTAAAAAGACATAGCGGGTAGCTGCCCGGTAAAAGCATTTGCCTGCTCATAAACGCCCCATTTATCTCTGTCCATATCCACGGTTCATATGTATCAAAATTAACTTCCACGTCAATCCAAAGCTCAGACCCCGTCACATTCACTTCTACACCGCTCCCGTTATAAAACAGAGGCAACGGGTACTGTGTCTCATCGGTTCTGCCATGTATTTTGTAGTTTCCGGCTTCTTCTAAAGTATATGTTTTTAAAGTATCGCAAAAGGCCATCTTCACACCCTCCCTCCACAAGTTATTTTCTGTCCATATTAATGACCACAAAACGCTTCCGGTAAATTCCGGAAGCGTTTATTTACTGCAAATCCAAGACACATACGGCCGCCGCAACATCAACACGCCATATGGTACAAACTACTTATTAATATCTCCTGCGCACCCCACATGTAACCGTATATGGATAAGTTCCATATTACCCGGAGACTGTCAAATACAATGTCTTCTATTAAGGAAGTTTGAACTTCGCAATCAGCGAATCCAATGAAACAGCCTGCGCTGACAACTGCTGACTGGTTGCGGAAGACTGCTCTGCAACCGCTGCATTCGTCTGGATAACATCAGAAATCTGGTTTACACCCGCTTCTGCTTCCTGCATCGTCATCGCCTGATTCGCAGAAACGGTGCTTAATTCTTTGGAGGAAGCAGCAACTTCCCTGATTCCGTCCACCACAGTCTCGATGGAAGAAACAGCACGGTCAGCCACCTTATTACCGTTATCAATCTCCTGCATAGCGCCCTCAATCAATGTTCTAGTGTCCACAGCGGATTTACTGCTCTGTTCCGCAAGCTGTCTAATCTGGTCGGCTACAACGGCAAAGCCACGTCCCGCCTCGCCTGCCCTGGCTGCCTCAATGGAAGCGTTCAAAGATAACAGATTCGTCTGCGACGCGATACTCTCGATTTCCGAAATAATATTTCCAATCTTCTTAGAAGTCTCATTGATACGGGACATAGCCTCCACCATCTCCCTCATATCATCGCTGCTGCGGTCTGCCACGTCAGCATACTTCTGTGACTGTTGATAGGCTTCCTCGGCAGATGACGCCGCCATCTTCGCCGCATCGGCAATGGTTGCGATGGTTGCCTGTAACTCCTCCACTGCTCCCGCCTGCTCTGTAGCGCCTTCCGCAAGACTCTGGGAACTCTCGGCAAGATTGCCGGAACCTGCGGAAACCTGTACTGCCGAATCACTGATATAGCGAATGGTTTCTACCATGCTGTCACGAAGCGCACGCATGGATTCAAATATCTGTTGGAATTCTCCTGTATACTTGGAACCGTCTTTGGACCTGATAGCATAGTTGGCATCCGCCATCTGGCCTAATATGTAATCCATGTCGTATATGATAAAGTTCAACGTCCCTGCCATCCCTGACGCCGACTTAATAATATCAGAAACCTCATCCTCTGATGGCACTTCCGGGAACGGGCTTGTCAAGTCGCCCATAGCAAATTTCTCTAACCGCTCCTGCAACTGAACTAACGGTACGGAAATATTATCAGCCACATATCTTCCTAAACGAACAGAAGCTGCCATTGATATAACAATGATTGCCGCAATCACAAATATCAGTACCACACATACTACTGTCATCGTATTAGAGATACTGTTACCTCTGTCTACTTTAATATCCATAATTGAAACAAGTTGTGTATTAATCTCGTCATAGAGAGGCATCAGCTCATTCATCGCCCGGTCCTGCGCTTCTTTGGACTTCACCGCATTGGCAGTAGCGCCCCACTCAAGAATTTCATTTTCAAGCGCCCAATATGCAGGTAGTTTATCTGAAATTGTGCGGTAAACCTGCTTATTTGCATCAGACACCATAAATTTCTCTAAATCCGCAAAACTGTTTGTAAATTTCTCTACGCTCTCTTGATGGTTTTGTTTCATACTCTCCACGGCCGACAATTCTTCATAACCGATACAGCCACGCAACGTGGAACGCGTCTCCGCAAAATATGTCATCGCCTTACCCACATCACCTTGCGCAAAACCATAATCCCTCAGGCCCGTAGCATAAATCCTGGCAATTATAATCATAACCACCAAAACAACCACTGCCACTAATGCCGGAACGCCTGACGCAAAAACAAATCCATGCAGCAAGCGGTCCTTAATTCGATACTTGTTCAACTTCTCATACATCCACATTTCCTCCTTGTATACTTCCATAGAATCTTTCAAAAATTGGGAGTATACTTCGGCAAGTGCCCAAACAGGAAACTTAAAAGCTGCCACTACACAAATCATTCTATGGATATACAGCCGAAAACACTTAACCGTTGTATTTCTTATAGAAAAAAACGACAATCTCCCACTTTTATCTGACCAGTATATATTCTAACACGTATATTTAAAATGAGAATAAAAAAAACAAAAAAAATACAAAACGCAATTATATTTTTTCAAATACAATATGTCGAAACATCCCCAATGTACAGGCACAAACAGAAGTTGGAATAGTCTTAAATAAATCTTCAACTATTCCAACTTCCGTAACCCCCTTGCCTGCACTATCTATGCAAATAAATGATACTTACAACTGGAATTTACTTGCCTGCTCATTCTGCCTGTGGCTTAATTGTACCAACCCCTGCGTATCTTCCGTACATTCTCCGATAGTCTGGGATAAAAGCATCATGCTGGCGCTTGTCTCCTGGGTAGATGCCGCATTCTCTTCCACCACACTGGCCAAACTGTTGACAGAATCCGTAACAATCTGTTTCAAGGAATTAAGCACTTCTGTCTGTCCGCCAATTTCTCCTGTAACCTCTCCTACAAGAGTGACCTCATTGCTCAAATGCTCGAAAGCTTCCCTGGTCTCCTCCAGACACTTCTGCTGTTTCTGCACATTACATGTCACCTCATGCATTTTGCTGACGGAAACTTCTACATTACCGACCAGTTCTTTTACAATACTCTCTATCTCCTGCGCGTTGCCGGAAGATTCTTCGGAAAGTTTCCTGATTTCCTCTGCCACAACCGCAAATCCTCTGCCAACTTCACCTGCCCTGGCTGCCTCTATGCTGGCATTGAGTGAAAGCAAATTCGTCTGGGATGCCAAACCTTTGATAATCTCTATGGCTTTATTGATATTTGCTGCAGAGTCATTGTTTTTATTCGTCTGCTCAGATACAATATCAATCGTCTCAATTGTCACCTTCGTAATCTGGTCTAACTCCTGGATACTCCTGGAGGCATTGGCAGAATGCTCTGTCATAGCAGCCACGGCATCCTCCAGTTTATGTACATCATTCTCCTCCACTTCGATAACGTCGCCCAGTTCCATAATTTTCTCATTTACTTTTTCTGTCTCGTTAGCCTGGTTCGTGGCCCCCTGTGCCAAATCTTCAATAGCCTGGTTTGTGTTCCGGATACTCTCCGAAATATGTCCGAATTTCTCGCTAAACTTCTCACTGCTCTTATTCAAGGACTCTCCCGTATGAACCATGCTGCCAAGCATACTTGCCAGTGACTCCCGCACATGTTCCAAGGAACGTGCCATTTTCCCAATTTCATTGGCTCGTCGCAACAATGAAGGGTCAACGGTAAACGTTAAATCTCCTGTAGCCACTTGACGCAGATTATCTTCCACAAGCTTAATTCCTCCGGTAATCTTATACCCACTCATGGATGATATTACCACTGCCCCGATTAACATTATGATTGCGGCAATACCATAAATCATTAACATACTCGTAAATTCTGTCTGAATATGCTCCTTCGTGCCGTCAATTTTCTCATTCATCTCATCCACGTAATTACCGGTAGCAATTGCCCATCCCCATGGCTCAAACATCTCCGAATAAGCAATCTTGGGCGCAACTGTCACACCGTCCGATTTCGTAAAATAGAACTCGTTATACCCGCCGCCCGCCTGTGCCGCTTCCACCACGTTCTGTGTCACTTTCACACCGTTTTGGTCTGTCAGGTCATACCTGTTTGTTCCTTCCTGTTCTGTCAGAATCGGATGTACCACCAAATTATAATCTGCACCATCTATCCAAAGATAACCCGATGAGTCATCCCGGTAGCGCATAGAACGAATCGTATCCTTCGCCCTTTCCTGTGCCTCTTCCTCCGTCAGCTCACCATTCTGGAATCTGTTATAATAACTCTCCACTACGGCAAGCGCCCCCTGTACCTGGGACTTGATTTCCATCGAATAACCGTCTGTCATTGAAGTTTCATACAACTCAACCGTCTCATCCATCGACTGCCGCAGATAATAAACACCCAAACATGCCAACCCAATTGTGGGAATAGAAACCATAATACAAATCATCGAAATCAGCATAGCTGTCAAACTTCGAAATCCTTTTACCCCCTGTTCCCTAGTAGCCGTTTTCTCCTTCATGTCACCACACCACCTTCCAAATTTCCTAATTTTTCGATAATTTTATTATACGCCTATCTCAGGTGAAGTCAATGAATTTGGGAGAAAAAATAGGAAATTAGTACTATTTCCCATTATTTCATAGTCCATGCCTTAATTCCCTTTCAAAATTCTCATGACAACATCATAATTCTCATATCTGTGGGGAAAGGTGCAGTCTGTACAAACTTTAATTTTTATGCCGCCTTTTTCTATATATGTAGGGTTTCCTGGACAATGTAATTTTGTATATAGAGGACAGTAACAAAATAAACAATTAAAGTCTTTTAGCCCTTTATGACAGGGAAAATATTCACACTCCCTGTTCTCAAAAAATCGATATGAATTTTCCATCTTCGTTCCTATGTTACCCTCACGGTATCCAAGAGAAATAATCATGTCAAGATTATAATGGGTAATATTATAATTCTTGCCATCAACGCCAGTTGTTCGGAATTTCCGAACAACTGAATTCTCCTCCAATTCTCCTTCTTCAAATATATGTTTAATATGCTCGCTGATATTGGATTTACTGGTTTGATATAATTCGCATAATTGAGCCTGCGTAAGCCAAACCGTTTCATCTTCAAGTTTAACATCTATTTTTGTATTTCCATCTTCTGTCTGGTATATGATAATTTCGCTTTGAACTTCTTTTTTGTCATTCTCCATATACTACTCCTCTGGAATCTATCTTTAAATAAACCCATGAAATTTATAGGCTGTTAATAATTTTTAACAAGTAATCTTTGCATTCAGAAAATCTAGTAATTATCCTATCCGTAAATACACCCACAATCTTCTACCTCTTCTTCCCTATAATGTATCTTTCTCTTAACCTCCTCACCCGCTCTAACCATGTCCTCTTCTCTTTTTGAGACGTTGTCTGATATGTGCTCGTTTCTATCTCTCCTCACCAATTGACAGGCACATTCCACATGCACACTATGCCCGAACTGGTCCACCGCCCGAACGCGTTTTAATACATATCCCCCGTCACACAACACCCGCAAATCTCTCGCCAGCGTAGCCGAATCACAGCTTACGTACACAATCCGTTCCGGGCGCATAGCAAGCATCGTCTCCAAACATTTCCCGTCGCATCCCTTGCGGGGCGGGTCCACCACGATTACATCAGGATGAAGCATCCCTTCTTCCTTGGCTTCCCCAGTCCCTATATCTGAATCTGCCATGTTCAGGCTGCCTTCTGCCGCTTGTACTTTTTGCCCGGCACCTTCATAAAACGCCGGAAGCACTTCCTCTGCCTTGCCTACATAGAATTGCACGTTATCAATCTGGTTCCTGCGGGCATTCTCCCTGGCGTCTTCAATGGCCTCGGGAATAACCTCCACACCATACACCTGTTTTGCCCCTTTTGCCATAAAAAGAGAGATTGTCCCGATTCCGCAGTACAGGTCCCACACTGTTTCCTTACCCGTAAGCCCCGCATATTCAAGCGCCAGACTATAAAGCTTCTCAGTCTGTGCCGGATTGACCTGATAGAAAGACAAAGGAGAAATAGAAAAGGTAATTGCTCCCAATGTGTCACTGATTTTTCCGCTGCCCCAAAGTACCCTGATTTCTTTTCCCATTATCACATTCGTTTTTTCTGTATTGATGCTAATACAGATGCTTGTTATCCTCTTTATCCGCTCCGCAAAATGCAGTCCAACTAATTTCTCTGTCAGTCGTCCTTCCTCTGGCAGCTGTTTTCCGTTGATGACAAGGCATACCATAATCTCTCCACTGGCAAACCCCGTCCGTATCAATATATGGCGCACCAGTCCCTTCCCTTCCGTCTCACGGTATGCAGACACATGATTCTCCTGCATATACGCAAGAACCGCCTCGAGAATCTGCTGATTCTCCGGCGCGCCAAGGGCACAGTCCGTATTGGATATGATGTCATGTGTTCTGCCCGCATAGAAACCTGTCACCAACCTGCCATTCTTATCATACCCCACCGGATATTGTGCTTTATTACGATAATGCCAAGGTTGCTCCATCCCAATAATCGGCTCCATCACGGCGTCCACTTCTTCCTGCCCAAATCCCCCCAGGCGAAGGAGATTATTCCGTATTTTATCCTGTTTATATGCAAGCTGCCTGTCATAGTGCATCGCCTGAATCTGGCAGCCGCCGCACTGTCTGTGAAACATGCATTTTGGTTCCACACGAAAAGAAGAAGGCTGCAAAACCTTCTCCACTCTCGCATAGCCATAATTCTTCTTACATTTTGTAATCCGTGCCTCCACCCGGTCACCTATGACCGCGTCCTTCACAAACAATGTATAGCCCGCAGCTTTGCCGATTCCCTCACCGTCATTTCCGATATCCTCTATCGTGACCGTGACGATATCATTCTTCTTAAAATTTGCGCATTCCATAATTCCCTACCGCCATTTCCGTCATATATCCGTCCACACTGCTTCTATCTATTTTAAATATGCCATTGCCAAACATCCAAGCCATCCTTATTCCAACCGTGTTCCGCGCACATTTGATTCAAACAGCCTGTTATATCCCAACCATCCCGTCTCTGTACTGTTTTCCAAAAGTTCTGTGAAAGTCTCCATTTTAGCATCCGTGTTATCCGCAAAAGTGAGCGCCACAGCCTCCACAATAGCAGGCTTCTTCGGCGAACCAAATTCGTATTCTCCATGATGCGACAAAATACAGTGTTTGAGCTCATTGGCAAGCAAGGACGGAAAGCCGTCAATGGCCTTAACTTTCTCCGCTACCATTTCACTTCCAATCACGATATGTCCAAGAAACTGTCCGTCATCCGTGTAATCATTCCGGGGAAAAAGCGACAGCTCTTTTGTCTTTCCAATATCATGGCACATAGCGGCCGCAAGCAGCAAATCCCTGTTTAAGACAGCATACTGTGTACAGAAATAATCACATAGTTTCGTCACCGCCAGGGTATGTTGCAGAAGTCCGCCCACAAAACCATGATGCACCGTCTTCGCCGCGGAAGACTGCCGGAATGCTTTGACAAATTCACTGTCCTCCACAAAAAAAGCCCGCAGCAATTTTTTTAAATAGGAGTTTTCTATACTATCAATCAGACCGAGTAATTCCTTCATCATATCATCCACTGCATACTTGCTGACAGGAAGATAATCCGCCGGGTCATACTCTCCTTCCTGACATTTGCGGATGCGCTTTACGTTGACCTGGCTGGCTCCCTGGAAACTGGTCATATCGCCATATACTTCTATGTAATCCAACGCGTCAAAATCTTCAATACCTGCATTGTTGGGGTCCCATATTTTGGCGTCCACGGTGCCCGTTTTGTCCTGCAAAATTACATTGTCATATGGTTTCCCGTTCTTTGTCACCGCCGACTGTTTATGCTTACACAGATAAATGTCAAATACCCTGTCGCCTTCCTTGTAATCTTTGATGTACTTCATTGCTTTTACCGTCCCTTTCTCCTATTCTGAAAACATATAATTCATTTGAAATATAAAACCAAAATTCGTTTTACGTATAACAAAATTATTGCCATCTCCCAAGCGTCACAGACACATCCATCTCTTTCCCCTGACGCATCAATACCATATCCAACACATCTTCCGGGCTGGCATTATATAAGATTGTCAACAACTCATTGTATGTCATAATGGGCGTTTCATTGACTTCAATCACCACATCACCGCTCTGTATCCCCGCCTCCATAGCCGGTGAATCCATCTCTATCTCTTTAATGTATGCACCCATAGGAATACCCAATTCCTCGCCCGCCTCCTCCGGCACATCGGCGCCATGCACACCCAAATACGCCCTTTCTTTGTCATTGGACATTTTTTCAATGGTTCTTTTTAATTCTGATATTCCATAGGCAGTTAACAGGTTTCCCATATCATTGCTCGTATTCATATTATCGATAATACCTATGACCATACCTTTTAGGTTGACCAAAACACCCGTTGCATTCCGGCTGCCGTAAATATCCGTGGCCATCGTCTTATAAGCAGAATCCGGTTGGTCAACCACGGTTCCCACAGAAGTCACCACGCCATAGCACACGGAACCGCTGGTCCCCATAGGGCTTCCTAACGCCACCACAGGACTACCTAGCAAGTCACTATTATTGGAGCTTCCTAAGTTTGCAATATCTATGATATCCATGGTCTCTTCGTCAATCGAAATAAGGGGTACGGACAACACTGCCAACCCCGTGGCGGCATCCTTTTGCACCAATTGTGCATCCACCGTCGCCTGGTCACAAAATGTCACAATAATGCTGTCCGCGTCGTTTAACATCCCGGCACTCACAAGAATCAAAATTGACTTCCCGTTATTCGCCACGATAATCCCCGATGCCGACGCCTCATTCTCATAAATATTATTGAACCAGTCCACATCCGATACCACACTGGTAACCGTAACCACAGACCTTCCCGCTGTTTTGGCAAGTTCCGCCATCTCCTCATACAGCAACTGGTATTCCTGCAACCCGAACCGGACTTGTGACAAAAGCTTTTCAATCTTCTCATCATCCAGTCCTTCCGGCTCTTTCTCCTCCGGCTCTTGTTTTTCCTCCTCCACCAGCATGTCTTCCGGCCTCATTTCTTCCGTCACTGTCTCCTCCGGGAACTGGACCTCCTCCGCTTCTTCCTCGGGATACAGTCTATTGCTGATTACCGGCTCTAACACCAGGAAAGTAAAACAAGCCACCAATCCAAAAACCACCGCCATTGCCACCGTAATTAATGTTCTTCTTAACAGTTTCTTTTTATTGACCGGCTTCTGTTTAATCGTTTCACGTAGGAAATCCGACTGGACAGGTGGCGTATACTCTCCCCGTTCCTTCTCCGTATCCTGATTCACACTGTTCTCTTCTTTTCCCTGCTCCGCCATATAATATACAGCCTTCCTATTTTATATTCTTCCATGACATTAGTATATCTTCTTTCTATTCCCTTGTATAGTAATTCTTCCTGTTTTGTGTTAGAATGCTATAGTGAATAACAAAAAAATGATTTTTTGTAACAAAACACCCAATTTTTTAACGATAGGGGATTTACTATGAACAGTAAAGTATTGCATGTTTTAGAATATAATAAAATCATCGGGCTGCTGACGGACAAAGCCTCTTCAGAACAAGGTAAAAAAATGGCTTCCTCCCTCACCCCTATGACAGACTTAGAGCATATTACCAAAGCACAGGCCGAAACCGCCGACGCTCTCGGACATTTGTTCCGCAAGGGCTCCACTTCTTTTGGCGGCAATAAGAACCTTGGCTTTTGTATCAAATCCCTGGAAGTGGGCAGTGTTCTTTCCATTGCTGAGCTTTTGCGCATCGCCTCTTTCCTGGAAAACACCGCCCGCATCAAGGCTTATGGCAGAAAAGACAGGGAAGATGCGCCAGCAGACTCTTTAGACCATTATTTTGAAGAATTAGAGCCTTTGACTCCGCTGTCAAATGAAATTCGCAGATGCATCCTGTCAGAAGAAGAAATTGCCGATGATGCCAGTCCTGCGCTGAAACAAATCAGGCGCCGCATGGCAATCACCAACGACAGAATCCATTCCCAGCTCGCATCCATGATTAATGGCTCCAGCCGTACCTATTTACAGGATGCCGTAGTGACCATGCGCAATAACCGCTACTGCATCCCTGTCAAGTCCGAATATAAAGGGCAGGTTCCGGGAATGGTACATGACCAGTCTTCCACAGGTTCCACCTTTTTTATCGAGCCGGCTGCCGTAGTCAGTCTGAACAATGAACTTAGGGAACTGGAAATCAAAGAACAGGAAGAAATCGGGGTTATTCTCGCCAACTTAAGCGCACAGGCAGGTGCATACACACAAGTTCTGGCAAACGACCAGAAAGCAATGACAATGCTTGACTTTGTTTTTGCCAAAGCCTCCCTGGCCATGGAACAAAATGCCTCCCTGCCGGTTTTTAATACGGAACGCCGCATTCGCATCCGCCAGGGACGCCACCCTCTTCTGGACAAGAAGAAAGTCGTCCCCATCGATATACGGCTTGGAGAAGATTTCGACCTTTTAGTCATCACAGGTCCTAACACAGGCGGTAAAACCGTCTCTCTTAAAACGGTCGGTCTTTTGACGCTCATGGGTCAGGCGGGGCTCCATATTCCGGCTCTTGACCGTTCCGAGTTGTCCATTTTTAATGAAGTATATGCAGATATCGGCGATGAACAAAGCATTGAGCAAAGCCTCAGTACTTTTTCCTCCCATATGACAAATATCGTATCTATCCTGCAGACAGCGGATGCCGACTCTCTCTGCCTTTTCGACGAATTGGGCGCGGGTACTGACCCCACAGAGGGCGCCGCCCTTGCTATCGCAGTGCTTGACCACCTCCATGGACGAGGCATACGTACCATGGCCACCACTCATTACAGCGAATTGAAAGTCTATGCTCTGTCCACCGATTTTGTGGAAAATGCAAGTTGTGAGTTTAGTGTAGAAACCTTACGGCCTACTTACCGCTTGCTCATCGGTATTCCCGGTAAGAGCAATGCATTTGCCATCTCTTCCAAACTGGGGCTGCCAGACCACATCATCGAGGATGCGAAACGGCATATTACGGAAGACAAGGAAAGTTTTGAAGACCTGCTCTCCGACCTGGAGAACAGCCGTCTGACCGTGGAGAAGGAACAGGCGCAAATCGAATCTTATAAGAAAGAGATAGAGACTCTAAAACAGCGCTTAGAAGCCAAGCAGGAGAAAATTGAACAATCCAAGGCCCGCATTCTGCGCGAAGCCAACGAGGAAGCCCGGGAAATCCTGCAAAACGCCAAGGAAATTGCAGACGAAACCATCCGCACATTCCAGAAGGCAGGCTCCGGTTCTTCTATGAAAGAACTAGAAAAATCACGCCAAAAAGTGCGTGATAAAATTTCCGAGAAAAATGAAAAACTCGCGCTGAAAAATGACAAACCTACCCATAAAGTATTGAAGCCGAACCAACTTAGGCTTGGAGACAGTGTCAAAATTGTTTCCATGGGACTGAAAGGTACGGTAAGCTCCCTGCCTGACCGAAATGGCAAACTTTTCGTCCAATGCGGCATCATCCGTTCACAGGTATCCTTGGAGGATATCGTCCTGATACAGGAGGAAACGGTCAATACGAACAAATTGCAGCGCTCCTCCTCCGGAAAACTTAAGATGTCCAAGTCCTATTCCGTCTCCACCGAGATTAACCTGTTAGGTAAGACAGTAGACGAGGCTCTGTCCGCCTTGGACAAATACCTGGACGACGCCTATCTGGCACACCTGCCAAATGTCCGTATTGTACACGGTAAAGGCACTGGGGCGCTGCGCAATGCAGTGCATAATTATCTGCGCAAAAACCGGGTCGTAAAGAGTTACCGATTAGGTGAATTTGGAGAGGGCGACGCAGGCGTCACGATTGCAGTATTTAAAGAATAGAATGATGTAGCACGAAGCAACGCAGAAATGAGGAAAACTATGGTAAACAAACAGAAAATTTTAATCGTGGATGATGATAACAATATTGCAGAGCTGATTTCCCTTTATCTCACCAAAGAGTGTTTCGAGACAATGATTGTCAACGACGGGGAATCTGCATTGACCGCGGCAGACAGTTTCGGGCCAAACCTAATGCTGCTCGACCTGATGCTTCCTGGCATCGACGGCTACCAGGTATGCCGCGAAATCCGCTCCAAATCGACTCTGCCTATTATCATGCTCTCCGCCAAAGGAGAGGTCTTTGACAAGGTACTTGGACTGGAGCTTGGCGCCGACGATTATATAGAGAAACCCTTTGACTCCAAGGAATTGGTAGCGCGGGTTAAGGCAGTCCTACGCCGTTACAAGCCGGCCGTCATCGAGCCTAAAGTATCCGATATCAAAAGCGTGGAGTATCCGGACCTCATCATCAACCAGACAAACTATTCTGTCATCTACATGGGCAAGCCCATTGAAATGCCGCCTAAGGAACTGGAATTGCTCTATTTCCTCGCCTCGTCTCCAAACCAGGTCTTCACAAGAGAACAGCTCTTAGACCAGATATGGGGTTATGGGTATTTCGGCGACACGCGTACCGTGGATGTGCACATCAAGCGTCTGCGTGAAAAAATAAAAGACCACGAAAAGTGGGGCATTGTCACCACATGGGGCGTGGGTTATAAATTTGAATCCAGATAATATCGGAAAGCACAGGATGTATCATGAGAAAAACGCTGTACCTCAAATTAATACTTGCATATATCATTTTTGGTCTGTTCGGTTTCGTGGTGGTAGCTACTTTCGTATCCAATATGACTATCGACCATCTCAAAAAAGAACGTGCGGATGCTCTCTACCGGGAAGCCACTTTGATTGCCAACACTTACGCATCTGACCTGTATGATAATGAAGTTTCACTGGAAACGGTTAAATTACAGTTGGACGCCCTGGACACTTACCTCAATGCTACCCTGTGGATTATCAATCCTTCCGGGCGCATGATTTTGGATTCCTCGGCTCCGCTGGATTTGGAAAATGAAATTGTCATAGAAAATTTTGACCCCACTGTCACAGAGGGGTCTTATTACACCATCGGCGACTTTTTCCATACTTTTGAAGAAAACATGCTGAGTGTGTTCGCCCCAATCACGTCAGAATATAAAGTCAAAGGTTATGTCGTCATTCATTACTCCATGAACAGTATCCAGATTGAGGCAAACAAGCTGCTCAACATCTCTTATGTCATGCTTATTATTTTGTTTCTGTTGTCACTAATCATCCTGATTTTCTTCACGGAGATTGTCTATATCCCCCTGCGCAAAATCACCGAGGCAACAGAACAGTATGCCAGCGGCAACATGCATTATGAATTTAGTGTGGAGAGCGAGGACGAGATTGGCTACCTGGCCGCCACCTTATCTTATATGGCCAGTGAAATCGCCCGCTCGGAAGATGACCAGAAGAAATTCGTAGCCAATGTCTCCCACGATTTCCGTTCTCCCCTGACTTCCATCAAGGGATATCTGGAAGCCATGATGGATGGCACGATTCCGCCCGAGATGTACGAGAAATATCTTACCATCCTCTTGAATGAAACCGAACGGCTGAGCAAACTGACCAACAGCCTGCTCACTCTTAATAATCTGAATACAAAAGGAATTATGCTTAATAAGACAGATTTCGATATCAATCAGACCATCCGCAACGTGGCGGCTACTTTCGAAGGAACATGCCGTTCCAAGACAATTGCTATAGAGCTTGTGCTGACCGGAGATGAGATGTATGTGCTCGCGGACATAGACAAGATTCAACAGGTACTCTACAACCTGTTAGATAATGCAATCAAATTCAGCCACCACGATTCCATCATCAAACTGGAAACTTCAGAAAAGCATAATAAAATATTTGTCAGTGTGAAAGACTCCGGTATCGGCATCCCCAAAGATGACCTGAAGCTTATCTGGAACCGCTTTTACAAGTCCGACTTATCACGTGGCAAGGACAAGAAAGGAACAGGTTTAGGGCTGTCCATCACCAAAGAAATTATCCGCTCCCACGGAGAAAACATCAACGTTATCAGTACCGAAGGAGTGGGAACAGAATTTATCTTCTCGCTTCCAAAGTCCAGATACGAAGATGAAGACTGATTTATCCCCACCGCAGCCGATGCAGCGCCCCCTCCGTCTGCATATCCCTAAAGCTGTTTTGTCTGAGTGCCTCATACAGTACAATGGCCACGGAATTAGACAAGTTCAGGGAGCGAATCTGCTCCATCATAGGAATGCGGATGCAGGTTTCTTCATTTTCCACTAAAATTTCTTCCGGGATGCCGCCGCTTTCCCTGCCGAACATAATATAATCGTCAGGTGAAAAAGACACCTCTGTGTAAATACGCTTTGCCTTAGTAGTCGCCATCCAGACCTTAACGCCCGGATGTTTCTTACAAAACTCCTGATAATTGATATATCTTTCCACATCCAAGTGTTCCCAATAATCCATCCCGGCACGCTTAACCGATTTCTCATCCAGCCTAAATCCCAGTGGTTCAATCAGATGAAGGCTTGTCCCCGTGGCAACACAAGTGCGCCCTATATTTCCCGTATTCGCCGGAATTTCCGGCTGATGAAGTATAATGTGCATGTGATGTCCCTCCTCAAACCAAAAATATACACTCTGATATCATCTTGTTTATCTTTCTCAACACACAGTGCCGGATATTATGAGTTGTCGTAATTACATAATATCCGGCACGTCAAGATTAACTTACTTCTGCTTCTCCCGGCGCAGTTTCTCCACAAAACTTGCCAGTTTTCCGATTGCCAGTTTCAGATTATCCAGGGAATACGCATAAGATATCCTCAGGTATCCTTCCCCACAATCCCCGAATGCAGTTCCTGGCACCACGGCTACTTTCTCTTCCACCAGGAACCTGCTGGCAAATTCCTCACTGGTCATTCCAAATTCCTTAATGCATGGGAACACATAGAACGCCCCAAAAGGCTCGAAGCACTCCAATCCCATCTTCTGGAAGGCGTGCATCAAATAGCGTCTTCTCTGATTGTACGCCATGCGCATCTGCGTCACGTCTTCATCCCCGTTGCGCAACGCTTCCACTGCTGCATACTGGCTTGTGGTGGGTGCACACATAATCGCAAACTGATGCAGCTTAAGCATTTGCTCAATAATCTCCTTGGGGCCACAGGCATAACCCAGCCTCCACCCGGTCATTGCAAAAGCTTTAGAAAAACCATTAATCAAAATGGTTCTCTCACGCATTCCTTCAATCTCAATAATGGATACATGCTTTTCTTTGTAAGTCAGCTCGGCATAAATCTCATCCGACATGACGAGTATGTCATGTTTCCTGATAACTTCCGCAATGGCTTCCAAATCGCTGCGCTCCATAATTGCCCCGGTAGGATTATTGGGGAATGGAAGTACAAGTATCTTGGTTTTATCCGTGATGGCCTCTTCCAATTCCTGTGCCGTTAAACGAAACTCATTCTCTGCTTTCAGCTCAATAATAACCGGCACCCCGCCTGCCATAATCGCACAAGGTTCATAGGACACGAAACTGGGCTGCGGAATCAGCACTTCGTCCCCCGGATTGATTACTGCCCGAAGGCCGATATCGATGGCCTCGGAACCACCCACCGTGACTAGCACTTCATTTACCGGATTATATGTAACACCTTGTTTTCTCTTTGTATAGTAACAGATTTCTTCTTTCAGCTCTTTTAACCCTGCATTGGAGGTATAGAATGTACGGCCTTTCTCCAGGGAATAAATACCTTCATCCCGGATATGCCACGGCGTATCGAAATCCGGCTCGCCCACGCCCAAAGAAATGGCATCATCCATCTCACTTACAATATCAAAAAACTTCCGGATACCGGAGGGTTTTAAAGCTACTGTTTTTTCTGATAATAAGTTTTTCACGGTGTCACCTTCTCTCTTGTATCTACATATTTCTTAGCCAAAGTTGTTCCGTGGTCTTTATACTTTTTCAGGATAAAATGGGTCGCCGTGCTCAAGACCGAATCCAAAGTCGATAGCTTATCGGATACAAAACCGGATATCTCTTTCAGGGACTTGCCTTCCAGGCTGACCAATAAATCATAACCGCCGGAAATCAAATATACGGAAGTAACTTCCGGATACTTGTATATCCTCTCCGCGATATTGTCAAATCCCTGTCCGCGTTGAGGTGTCACGCGCACTTCAATTAACGCAGACACTTTCTCGATAGAAGTTTTTTCCCAGTTAATCATCGTATGGTATCCACAGATAATACCTTCCGCTTCCAATGCAGCCAGTTCATTGACCACATCTACTTCCTCCACACCCAATATGACCGCCAGTTCCTTTAAATCAATACGGCTGTTCCTCTCTACAATCGCTAATAATTCCTCTCTCATGATATCCTCCATTTCTTTTCATGCAAACATGCTATCATCTATGAACAATTTACTCTTATAAATCTGGTCTGTCTGTGGCTTATCCAGGTAGCGTTTCTCATCCTCGTTATAAATCACACGCTCATTGCCCTCTGTCGTCTTCCCTACAAGCACCGCCGGAATATGTTCCCGCATAAGCGCTGCGGCAAGCGCATCGCCATGCTCCGTCGTCATAATCAGACAGCCTCCCGACGATAGTTCATAAGGATTCAGCCCATAAAACTCACAGATTTCTATCGTCGCCTGCTTTACAGGAAGTTTCTTCAAATCAATTTCCAGTCCAACGCCTGCTCTCTCTGCCATTTCCCACAGGGCGGCAAAAACACCTCCCCCGGAAACATCGTGCATCCCGCAAACGCCGGACTTCATGGCGGTGGCGGCCTCCGGTATCACCGACAAATACTTATCGTATCCTGCCGCTTCTTCCACCATCCGCACTGGATATCTGGTACACAGTTCCTGCCTGCATCCTTTGGCAAGCCGCACGGTTCCTTCAAGCCCAATCCATTTGCTGATTACAATATCCTGCCCCGGCTTAATCCCGCACAGCATACCTGCCTGTACCGCATCCCTTTTACCTACGCCAGTCACTGTGAGCACAGGGCTTTTGACAGCCGGCGTGACTTCTGTGTGTCCACCGATAATCTCCACTCCACATATACGGCATATGTCTGCCGCCTGCTCCATCGCTACCTGTAAGGATTCCTCCTGTGTCCCCTCCGGCAGCAAAAACGCAAGCATCACGCCTACCGGTTCCGCGCCCGCCGCCGCAATATTGTTCAACGCCGTGGCCACTGCATAACTGCTGACCTCTTCCATTGGCGCCGTGACAGGTGTTGTAGAGAGCACGGTATCAAAGCCCATCCCAAATGATAAAACGGCGCAGTCTGTCCCTACACCTGCGCCATTTTCTACTTCTTCTCTATGTACCTTAATTTTTTTCAAGACGGAACGCTTCAAAACGCTCTCCGATATCTTCCCTGTTCTCATACTTTTGCTGCCTAACTATATGTTCTCATTCCAATATACTCTCACCAGGCACCAGTTTCCCATCACCGCCATTATAATGCTGCACAGCCTACTGTGCCGGCGGCGCTGCTTCCTGGGGCGGCGCTCCCTCTGCCGGAGGCTGCTGTCCTGCAGCCGCTGCATCTGCTGCCGCCTGCGCTGCGGCTGCATCCTGGGCTGCCTGTGCGGCCGCCGCATCTGCCGCTGCCTTATAAGCGCCTGCCACTGCCTTAACTTCATCAATACTGTTGGTAGCTATCGCCGCCATAATGGCATTGTATGCTCCCTCGTCCGCTGTTGCAACACCCACCGTCGCACTTCTGGGCGCTTTCATGTAAGTACTGCTGTTTACCTGCTCTCTGCTTACCTCTACGCCGTTTTCACGCACAACCTTCCATAGCTGTGCTTTATAGCCCACATGTGCCGACTGCACCGAGCAAAATCCCACCGGCTGGGAAGCATCCGCATGAATCACTTCCGTATCCGGCACAATCCGTTCAAGCACAACGCTCTCATATATGACTTCACGGTTACTGTCCCGTGTCTCTGCTCCGTAGATAGTAAACGTAATATGTTTATCAGGTGTTGTGACACCCTCTATGTAAATCGGATAATCCGTATTGTTCTTAAACTTAAAATCTTTGCCTGAGGATTCCGCAATCGCCGCATCCGCGGAAGGGTCGACGTAGGTAACAATCATAGAGTGGTTATATCTCTCCGTAACTTCCAACTCGGAAAGCAAAACCGCATTATACAACGTTGTGGATACCTGACATATACCACCTCCCAGACTGTCCACTACCTGTCCGTTCAAGTAAGAACCTGCCATGTAGTAACCGTTAGCCTCCGAAAACGGAGAAACCGCCTCATAACAGGAAAACTCTTCACCCGGATACAGAGTTGTACCATTAATCAGATTACACCCGTTCGCCACATTGGCGCTCCTGGAGCCGCCGGACGTAGAATAGCTAGTCGTAAAAGTACCCAGCACATCTTTAACCATAGCCAAATCCTCTGCGCTGCCTTCCGGCTCATCCACATCCACCACCAAATCAATCTCACAACTTGAGCCGTCCCATTCTCCTGTCAGATAATTGTATACCGCGTCCGCAGACGCCGCCGTATCAACCACGACCCCTGACTGCCCTTCCGTAATCTCAAAACCAGACTCTGTTTTGGTCAGCGTTGCATTGACCGCCTCCTGGTTATACTCCTGTGCATTCTCCTCAATTAAACTCCTGATTTTTTCTTTGTCAAAATCAAAGCTTACTTTATATACTTTATTTTTATACTCTAAATCTGCTAACTCCTTATAGCACCGGAGTATATCGCCGTCCCTGCCTAAATTAGCCGCTTCATCCAAAATCGTATCATTACCCCATTTAAGCCCCAGTTCGGAAGCCGTCGTGATAACCGTACCTCCTTCTACCGCGTTCAGCGTAATCTGCGTATCACCAAAAGAATTTACATATTCCTCGACTTTTTCCTTGGCCTGCGCCGTAGTCATACCTGACATGTCCATGTCGTTTACATATACGCCCGGCTCAATTTTATTCTCCTTGGCCTCCACAGGCATTGTCATAACCGACACCGCCACAAGAACAGGAACTGCTTTCCATAATCTCCCCATATAAATTACCATGCCTTTCTCCCAGCCTGCCGCTTTATACGACATTAAAAGCACCTTCGCATTTCCCCGAAATAACTTGCTTACATCAAATTGCCCAAACAGAAAATGTGTGATAAAATAACCGCATCGGTGCCGTTGCATGTTCTGCTGCGCCAGATAAAACCCTGGCTGCCATCTCTGCCTTCATCTATACTGCCGAGAGCAGAAGTGGAACGACCATCGCAAATATCAGAATTATAATGATGACCGATGAAATAATTTTTCTAGTTTTTCGATTAAACATAAAGTGACCCTCCTCACTTTCTGAAAGGATATTATATATGAATTTTCTAATTAATGCAAGCGCTCTACTCTTTTCCGCAGTAATCGCACTGTATCTTTTTAAAAACAAAAAGTCCCAGGACACTGCCCAAAAAGATTTCTGGGAAAAAGAGCGGGAAGCCAACAGTACCCGGCGTAAATCGCTGGATAACCTGGACTATATTAAGATTCCCATAGAGAAACTTCCCATGTCATTGTTGTCCGATGTTCCCAAAGCCGAGGACTATAAACAGATAATCCAGACTCTGGCCGAACTTCCTATCGTCAATTTCACAGGCATCAGCAACACGGAATTGAAACTTCGTTATGGCGCACCGAATATAGACCTTTTATGCGGATATGACCAAAACTACACCCTGTTGGTATGCACTTTACAGCAATGGGCACAACTGCTCTACGATTCCGGTTATATCAATGAAGCCCTGCATATGTTAGAGTTTTCCGTGTCCACCGGAACCGACGTGAGTGCCACTTACCGTCTTTTATGCCAGATTTATATACAGCTAAATACACCGGAGAAAATCGGTAGCCTGTATCCTATCGTCGAAGTCCTTCATTCGGCCATGCAGAAAACTATCGTCCGTATTCTGCAAGAAGCCGAGCAATCCGTCGGCTAGCTTCGCTCCGACTAAGCGTCTCAATATCATAGTCTATTATCAGTCTATGCTTGTCCACCAGTTTATATAACTGTTCTTTCTGCGGGATTGTGGCAGGTGTCTCCCGCTTTATATGACATTGCAGCTTCTTAGGACAGAACAAATCTGTCACATTCTCTTCTTCCTTATCACAGAACTGCTCTACAAGCTTTTGGTACAACTCCACGGTGGCCCTGGCATCACAGAGCGCTCTGTGCGCCCTGTGCGATATGCCATAATGTCTGCACAAGTATTCTAAGCTGCGGCTTTCCAACTCCGGCAGATATTTACGGGCTATTTTTAATGTATCGATTCCTTCTTTTTCAAAAGGTATTCTGCGGTCAACCGCCGCCTTCTTGATGAAGGAATAGTCAAAAATTACACTGTGTCCTAACAAGACAGGACTGTCCAACAGTCCAAGCAGCCTTGGGAGCGCCTCGTCGATAGACGGCGCCTGCTCCAACTGCCTATCCTGGATTCCCGTCAGCTCCACCACACGTTCATCCAATTGCCTGCCCGGATTCACAAAAGTCCCCCACTCTTCCACCACCACATTGTTTTCTACCTTCACGACTCCAATCTCAATGATTCTGTCTTTCTTGGGATTGAGCCCGGTTGTCTCTAAATCGACGCATACGTATGAATCTGTCATCTTCCCTCCATACCGACACATTTTTGCGAAGGCCGCAAGCTAAATTTCAAACGCTTATAGTTGTCTGTCCCTATAATCTATGTACATATAGTTTATGTTCTGTTTAATATCCTTATTTTTATCCTCATATAATTAACATATCAAATATTATCTATATATAGTTGATATAATCATCTATATCTACTATATATTGTACTTTTCTTTTGTATACAACACTTTTCAAAGTACAATTCAATAAAATATTCTCTGCTGCATATCCTTATTAAAAATCGGAATATTTTTGCGAAAGAAATAGTCTAAAATAACAAGAAGGATATACGAATGAAAACAAGGATTAAGGAACTTCGGTTGGAAAAAAATTTAACGCAGCAGACCCTCGCAAAACATCTGGGTGTCAATCAGACCACATTGAGCAAATTGGAATGCGGTCTGTCTACTCCGGATGCTATGCTTCTAGTAAGCTTATCACGTTTTTTTCATGTCTCGGCAGACTATGTTCTATATCTTTCTGAGGAACGTCTGAGCGCAGATTTATTATTGGCAGACAATATGCACCATCTCAAGAAATATCAGCATCTTATCTCCCTCTACCAAAAAATGACTCCAAGGCAACAGACAGATTTCTATAATTTTCTTTCCAGTATATTTGGCAATGACAAATCTTACAATATGGACAGTGATATCCAAAACAATGCAGCGGATTAAAGCTATGCCATAATAAAACAGCATGTCTTACAGATTGGCAGACCATTCCAGTCAAATACTCATCTTTCTCTGTCACATCTGTTCTACACGTTTTCACCTTCAGGTGTAGCGTGTCTAAAAGGCGGAATCCTTTGATTCCGCCTTTTCTATGCCTATTTCATGTCCCTTTATTCACTGAAGAAAATTTACACTATGCTAACCCAGACTTGCCACAAACCTGTCAAATGCCGCCTGTCCTTCTTCGTTCTTCTTATACACGCCTGCATCTTCCAACACCTGCATAAATACATCCCCAATCTCTTTATGCAGAATACCCATAACGGTATCCTTGGTAATCGCCTGATATTTGGGAAGGAATTCTTCCACCCAGTCGGCATGTTTCTCAAGCATCTCATCCTGTCTGATATCCGCGCCGGAAACGATTGCTGCAGCAAGCTTCTCCATCTCATCTTTCAGCCTGGCAGGCAAAACGGCCAACCCCATCACCTCAATCAGGCCGATATTCTCCTTCTTAATATGGTGCAGTTTCGCATGAGGATGGTACACGCCAAGGGGATGTTCTTTTGTCGTAATATTGTTGCGCAGAACCAAATCCAACTCAAACTTGTCGCCCCGTTTTCTGGCAATGGGCGTAATCGTATTATGCGGCTCGCCATCCGTCTCGGCTAAAATAAATACCGATTCATCCGTATAGCTTCTCCATGCTGCCAACACCACATCCGCCAACGCAATCAGCCTGTCGGAATCCTGGGAAGAAATGCGGATAACAGACATAGGCCAATTTAAAATCCCGGCCTCCACATCCTCAAAGCCTTTGACGGTAAATGTTCTCTCCACCCCTGCCTTCGCCATCGCAAACTCATAATGGCCGCCCTGGAAATGGTCATGGCTCAAGATAGAACCGCCTACAATCGGTAGGTCAGCATTGGAACCCACAAAATAATGAGGGAACTGCTTCACGAAATCAAACAGCTTACAGAACGTATCATGTTCAATCTTCATCGGAATATGTTGGGAATTAAACACAATACAGTGCTCATTATAATATACATAAGGAGAATACTGGAATCCCCATCTGCTACCGTTGATGGTTACGGGAATAATCCTGTGATTCTGCCTCGCCGGATGATTCACGCGCCCTGCATACCCTTCGTTTTCCATACATAGCAGGCACTTCGGATAGCCACTTTGCTTCGCATTCTTTGCCGCAGCGATTGCTTTCGGGTCCTTCTCCGGCTTGGACAAATTGATGGTGATATCCAAGTCGCCATATTTCGTCGATGCCACCCACTTCTGGTCTTTCTTAATGCGGTATCTTCTGATGTAATCCGTGTCCTGGCTCAGTTTGTAAAAATACTCAGTCGCCGTCACAGGGCTTTCCTCATACTTTTTTTCAAATACAGAAATAACTTCGCTTGGTCTTGGCACAAGCATGCCCATAATCTTTGTGTCAAACAAATCTCTGTACACAATACTATTCTCTGTCATAATGCCCTTCTCATAGGCATAATCCATCATCTCGCCTAATACCTGTTCCAACTCCTCTTCTTTCATTGTGACAGCTTCGTCACTCTCTTCCAACTCATCCAGCCGGAAAAGTTCAAGCAGCCTGTTCGTCGTGTAAATCTTATCTGCCTGCGTAATCAATCCTGTCTGCAAACCATACTGTACCAATTTCCTGATATTTTTCTGAATCATATCCGCCCCTGCTCCTTCCAAAACCCGTCAAAATCATTTCTCAAAATTGTGCGCAACAAAACTCCGGGAATATCTTAAATTTTGCGGGGACCGTCCCCAATTTCCACTACATAAAAATCAGCCGTCTTTCCCACACGTTCCATGTATGCTGCACCCACCTTTTCCTTAAATGTCTCCACAGCCTCATCAAGCACGATGCTCACCGTGCAACCGCCAAAACCACCGCCCGTGATACGGGAGCCGACTACTCCATCAACTTTCCATGCTTCTTCCACAAGCACGTCAATCTCCTCACAGGACACTTCATAATCGTCACGCAACGATACATGGGACGCGTTCATCAATTCTCCAAACAACTTTAAATCATTATTCCGGAGTGCCTTCACTGCACGGATTGTCCTTTGGTTCTCATACACCGCATGTTTTGCTCTCCTGACACGCACTTCGTCTTTAATTGCATCCTTATTTGCCTCAAATTCTTCTTCGGAAAGGTCTCCCAATCCTTTGATATTGAGCACTATCTGCAGTTCATTGAGCGCCTTCTCGCATTCGCTTCTTCTCTCGTTGTACGCGGAATTTACCAAAGAATGTTTTACATTACTGTTGGTCACGATAATCTTGGCGCCATTTAACGCAAGCGGCGCATACTCATAAGAAAGGTCCGCCGTATCCAGGAAAATGGCATGCCCTTTCTTACCCATGGCAGAAGCAAACTGGTCCATAATGCCACAGTTCATTCCATTAAAATTGTTCTCGGAATACTGCCCGATTTTCGCCAGCTCGATATTGGTCACGTCAAACCCGTAAAGGTCTTTCAGAATATAACCGGTCAATACTTCCAAAGACGCGGAAGAAGAAAGTCCGGAGCCATTAGGAATATTACCGTTAAGCACAATATCCATCCCGCAGTCCATCACCATGCCTCTGCCTGCAAAAGCCCACATAACACCCTTCGGATAATTCGTCCAGCCCGCCGCACTAGAAGGTGTCAAATCATCCAGACTGCTCACGGTTATGCCAAGTTCCTCAAAATTCATCGAATAAAAATTCAATTTCCTGTCGTCCCGCTTCCTGACAGCGGCATAAGTCCCAATGGTCAGCGCGCATGGAAAAACATGTCCCCCATTGTAATCCGTATGTTCGCCAATCAAGTTCACGCGCCCTGGAGCAAAGTAGACATTCACGCCTTGCGTATCCCCAAAAAGTTCCTCAAATTTCTTTAACACCATCTCTTTCATACCCCATTCTCCTTTTTCTTTATTTTAGATTCTCATTGTAATGCTATGCAAACTTACCTTTTGTTATAATCTACTCTTATCATCTTACCTTATCACAGGCTTAAATACAATATGCGCACACGGTTGCTCACACTCATTTCCTTATAAATATCATATTAGAAAATGTACAATCCTGAAATACCCCTTTGTTATATAAATCTGTCAAAATGTTAGTTACTATTCAAACTGTTAATCTGGTTGATAAATTCTTCTACCTGCCTTAAGTGCTCCTTGTTCCGCCTTGTCTCCCCTTTGCGCATCTCTCTGCGGTAAAGTGTGGGGGACATCTTTTTCATCTGCCTAAAAGCTTTGGCGAACACCAAAGGGTCATGATATCCGCAAGACAGCGCTATACTCTCGATAGGCAGCGAAGTTAGCTGCAAAAGCTGCGCCGCCTTTGTGATACGGAAAGTCGCCAGAAACCGTTGCGGAGACATACCCATGGAGTTTTGGAACAACGTATATAGATAGCTTCTGTTAATACAGACGTAGTCCGCTACATCCGTCACCTTAATCGGGTTACAATAGTTACTCTGAATAAAAGAAATGGCTTTGCGTACATACATATTTGCCTTATCAGCCTCATTCTTCTGGGCAACCTGGGTGCTCTGCGCTATGACCGACAGAAAAATACCCAACTGTCCATTACGGCGTAAGTCATTGGACAAGCCGGATGTATTATGCTCCATCATATCCTTCACAGTCTCATATAATTCCTCCGACGCCTCCGACTTAAAAATAGGCTGTCCCACAGACAACCCGATATTGTTTATATATTCTGCTGCCTGCGTACCGCTAAATCCTACCCAAACATATGTCCATGGTTCGCTTTCATCCGCCTGGTAGAATGCCAGTTCATCCGGTGTAATCAAAAACCCGTACCCCGCCTCAAGCGGATACTCCTTGCCACCGATACAGAACCTACCCTTGCCACTTAGTATATAATGTACCAGATAATGTGGTTTTAATGCCGGGCCGAAACTATGTAGTCCCTCCGTCTGCGAAAGGCCGCAGCAATTCACATACAGACTACCCGTCTGTGCGCCGGCAAATTCCAGTTTATATGCTTTTTCCATCCCTACACCCGTACACCCCGCAGCGGCGTCTGCGGTAATGCCCCGTAATCATCTGAAATCATTTCCATAAAACTTTAGTGCTCTGGCATACCTTTCCTCTTCTCCTGTAATTTTGCCCGCCACAGAGTCACCTTCTCCTTACATCCATCATAGTCAAACCGGTTCACCGCCTCGCTTACCTCCTCCATATATTCATCTGCACGGTCTGACAAATCATATGCAGATAATTCCCTGACTATTTCTTCCGCACGGATAGAATCATACATGTTGACGCTGTCAAACAACTGCTCCAATATGCCTGTCAGCTCACCATCGCTTATCGGCTTCTTCACCTGCGCCTCCTGCTCTCTCACTGTCCGGTAAGGCATAATAATATGGTACAGTCCCCGGTACATGGACAATAACGCAGGCGTTCTTGCGACAATCTGCTCCCACTCCCCGTTCTTTCCGTTCTCCTCCAAACTACTGGCTAACTGCGACAATGCAATGGCGCCAATGGATTTCGACGTGCTCTTAAGAGAATGCACTTCTATCGTATACGCGTCAATATCCCTTGCTTTCATGGTGTCTTCAATGGTCTGTGCCTTCTCCTCTATCGTATCCATATAATCGGTAAGCACTTCTCTGTATAAATCCGCATCTGCCCCAGAATATTCCATACCCACCACTACATCTATCCCCTCCATCTGCCATAACAGCGGATTGGATTTCAAATCGGAAGACACCGTAAATCTTCCCTTCGGCGCTTCCCCGGCAGAAGCCTCACCGGATATCATCTTATCCTCCGGCAGCCAATTGCGCAATACCTGGTCCATGACACATATCTCAATAGGCTTTGCCACAAAATCATTCATACCCGCATTTAAGAACAGCTCTTTCACGCCAGGCACAGCATTCGCCGACAAAGCAATAATGGGTACAGTATGGCAATATTCCCTGTCTAACCCACGGATAATCTTAGCCGCTTCCACACCGTCCATTTGAGGCATCATATGGTCCATAAAAATCAAATCATAAATACGTTCCTTAACCAACTCCACTGCCTGCATCCCACTTCCTGCCGTCTCTATACACATCTTATATGGACGAAGCAAGCCTTCCGCAACTTTCAAATTTACTTTGTTGTCATCCACAAGAAGTATGCGGACTAAAGGGGCTGTAAAGGTCACTTGCCTGCCTTCTTTCTTAGGCTTCTCTTTTTCTGTGTTCTCTTCCTTTTTAACCGGAAGCCGGCATTCATCCTGGGAAACATTCACCATACAAGGACCGGCATCCACTACTTCCTGTCTGACCGTGAACGTAAATTGAGAGCCCTTACCAAGCTCGCTCACTACGGTCAGTTCTCCCTGCATCAACTCGGCCAACCTCTTTGAAATAGCCAGGCCAAGACCACTTCCGCCTCGTGCCCTGCCGCTGTCCGTCTGCCGGAATTTCGTAAATAAATCTTCCAACTGTTGCTGGGACATCCCAATTCCTGTATCCGTCACAGAAACTTCCAGGTAAATATGCTCCCCGGCCCCCTCAACAGGCATAGACTTTACCTTCAAGTGTATTGTCCCCTGCTCGGTATATTTCACGGCATTGGTTAACAGATTCAATATTATCTGCTTAATGCGGATGCTGTCCCCTCGCAGCTTTACAGGTATATCCGGATTTACATCCACCGATAGCACCACCTGCTTTTCGCCCAGCATAAGTTGTATCACATTCACCGCATCGTGCACCACCGATGTAATCTCATATTCTTCTGTCATGATTTCCAGTCTGCCGGAATCTATCTTCGTGACATCCAGAATATCGTCTATAATAACCCGCAAATCCTCTCCCGCTGCCCGGATATTGTACAGACACTCCCTGCCCTGTCCGGTAAGCAGGTTATTGCGCAAAGCCAGTTCCGCCATCCCTGTAATGGCATTCATAGGCGTCCTGATTTCATGGCTCATATTGACGAGAAAATCCTCTTTCGCCTGAGCCGCCTCCTCCGCCCTCTGCCTCTTCTGCTCCGCCACGCTCTGCATCTTTTGCTGTCTCTTAATCAGCATAATCAACAGAATCTGTACCATGTATAAGCTGAAAATGCGAATCATAACCGAAAGGAAGCCGCCCCGCCAAAGAACGTTTTGGCCTTCTCCATGCCAAACCAACCCGTATATGATATAAAGCGTACTAAGTGCCAACATCACATAGTTGGCTTTGGGAATATGATAAAAAGAAACCAAACAGACTGCCGCACAAAATACAGTGAAGACTTCCGTATACTCACCGGACATCAAACTATATGCAAAGACATTAAAACAGATTAGAATTGAGGCCGTATATGCCTGCACTTGCCTATTATTTCCATACAAGCCCAATACAAACAGACTTACCGCAAAACTGCCCACGGGTACTGCAAGCCATTGTACGCCCGTCTCCAAATAAAAAATAACAGCTACAAAATATAATAAATAGAAACAAAAGGTTCCAAAAAGATATTTTGGAACCTTGTCTTCCCTTACTCCCCACATAACTATACCCCTTTATCACTCCCTGCGCTGCCCTATACAGACACCCGGATTTCTATGTCCAAGGCAAAGAACACTGAAGACATTTTCCTACTGTCCAAACGCTTCTTCCATTTTCGCCAGCAAAGCATCTTTAGCCACAGGCTTAATTATATACCCTGCAGGTTTTAACGACAGGCATTCTATAACCGTCTCCCTGTCCGTCTGTCCTGTCAGGAAATAAACCGGAATATCTTTGGTTGCCTCCCTGCTCTTGATAATCTTAAGAACCGCCGCCCCATTAAACATAGGCATCAAATAATCCAAAAGAATTAAATCCGGCATATATTTTAGCAAAAAATCCACCGCCACTTTACCTGAATTAACCACCGTAACTTTATAGGTATCCTGTAAATAATACCGAAGTGTCTTTAACGTATTTAAATCGTCGTCTATAATCAGGATATGTTTCCTATTCCCCAAGTCACCAGTCTGCTCTAATACTATCTTGTCTTTCCTTTCCTCCATGTACTTTCACCGTCCTTTACGATACGCATTGGCATAATTCTGTAGTTACTTATATTGTATCATTAAACATAGTTTCTTTCCACGGTTTTTTATAGTTCTTTATTCCAACAAAACAGTAGTTTTAACAATCCGAAACAAACATGAGGCACCCTTTTTGCATAGGGTGCCTCGTAATCCGGCGTCTCTTTATCTTCTACATTCTATATCATTTTCATCTACTTGTGCGCACTCTGCGAAGCGCTCCTGTAATCTTCCACATCCTGCAGTAGCTGCTCCCATGCACTTTCATTCTCTACATAATAAATCGGACATTTCTTACCGCCGCAGTCATAGTGGCGTAGAATATCTGACGTGGACAAGTCAAAGCGTTCAGTCAACCATGCCAATGTATGTACTAAAGTATCATATGTCTCCTGGGTAAAAGAACCATCCTCGGACACGAAACAACATTCAATGGATATCGAATCTTCATTTCTGGTCATGACCGCATATGCCTGTTCGTCAAAAGGTATGCACTGTATCACTTCTCCATCATATCCAATAATCAGATGGGCGCTCGCCGACCTCTCCTGTGTCAATGCAAGATTCGCAAAATAGCTTCTGTTCTGTGCCGCTGACGTACCAGGGTTTGCCGTGTAATGCACGAAAATGCTATTGATTTTACCAAGTTTTGTTCCGGGCCTGGAAAACTCATTGACCTCCAGATAATCTTTCGTAATATCCGGAGCCACAACCCCTCCGGCTTCCTCCACAGGCTCTTCCGATATGGTCTTAACTATCCCTTTCTCCATATTATCATTTCTTTCACGGATATCATGGACCATCTTATAGATTTCGCCCACCATATAGTATATCACCACAAGGCACATTACCGCCAACAATGCCGCCGTCATTCGGGCCAGATAAACCTTGAACATTCTTGTGCGGCGCCTTTTCGCGCAACGTAACTCTTTTGCATGTCCGTTTGTTGTTCCTGCCCTTCTTCTTGTTTCGCCTCCCTGATATCTCCTGATATTCTGTATTTGCAATTCATGTTCAGTATGTCTGGTTTTCGTCTGACCATACCGCCCGCGAGCCTGTCGCTTCTCATACAGCATAATATTAGGCTCACCTGCATATGTCCTGTTCCGGGCTGCACGGTTCCTGTCGTCTTTCCTATAACCTCTGCTCTCCCCATATGCACCGTCGTTTCTTGGACGTACACGGCTCTGCCCTCTGCGCGCTTCACCTTCCATAGCGCTTTTGCGTACGCGTTCTGTGCCACGTGCATACTCTTGCCTGTCCGTCCGTTGTCTGCGGTTTACATTGTCCGCCCGGCGCATACTGCCGCCGTTTCTGCCTTGGGCCCTGCGCGCGCTGTTGTCTGCACCTGCCCTGCCCCCTCTACGGCTCCTGCCGCCATATTCTTCTTCCGCGTCAAGTTCCCATAATTCCAGTTCTACATCCCTATACCTTACATCCTGCCTGTTTCTTTCTGCCTGTCCCACTTGTTTTCCCCTCTTTTGCATCTCTTCCCATCATCTAAATAGCTTCTGCTTCCAAGCATTTGTGTGCCAACGCGCTCACCGATTCATTTTCACATATGTAATAGTACAGTCAAACTCCGCTGTAAGTAATGGAGCATCAAGCTTGCAGCGCCCCAGAAAGGCGGAGTATTTACTGCCTACCAATATGTGAATCAGCGTACTATCATGATTAGTACACCACTTTATATATTAGAGACAACAAGTTAAGAAAAAGTTTCAAAAAATCTTAATTTTTTATAAAAATCTTTTTTTACTTCAAATATTCCATCACCCGTCCATACAAGTCTTCAATCCAGGCCACATAATTTCCATCTTCTTCTGCCGCTTCATCCAGCCAGAGTTCCCCAAATATTTCTTCCAAGTCCGTCCTTGTATAATGGATGTTCGTGGTTCTTATATTCTCATAATGCCATAGCATTCCTTGACTCTCTCCTTCCGGTGCAGTCTCTTTTGTAACTTCCGTTTCATTGTAAACCGTACCTTCACTGCCATCCACAGAAAAATCGCACTCTTCCAGGTTCTTAACCGTGGCAAAAAGCATAACTGCGTTGAAAAAAGTCATATCGGCATCTATATCCGCCATATCTTCTTCCACCACGTCATAATGAATTTCTAAAGTAAGGGGAGCGTCCTCCCCCGTGTCAAGCGCCATATCCCGGTATGCCACCCCTTCCGGGCAGGGCAACGCCATCACCAGTGCGGAAACCTTGGATGCGTCGCCTAAATACTCTGTCCTGTTCTCCGCCAGGGATGCAAATATCTCTTTACGGGCCGTCTGGTTAATACTGATGACAACTACCCGGTCAGCTATACTATTTAATTCCCCGTTAATATATTCCATTTCCTCCAGATATTGCTCTTTTACACCGGAGTAGTCCCCTTTCACATAAAGATAGCATTTGTCTGCCGGGTTGCCTGACGTGTGTGTGACGGTGGTAATTATCTCTTCATTGGGAAGATAGTCCTGTGATTCCTCTTCCAAGGGTAAAACTTCCCACGACTCGTCCTCAATCACATAGGTCGTATCGTCGTCGTTACTGTCCGTGCCCGGTATCCCCTCCAAACTATCTTCTTGTGTATAATGATGCTCTGTCACGGAATCAGAATCGTTGGGTGTATAAGTATGCTGTGTCTTCTCCGACGGCACACTATACATGAAACCATCATACAAAAAGGCCATATACTGTTTTAAATTCGGATTCTGCCCATAATCCCCAAGAGGAACAACCTCTCTTCCTTCCTCCATCAACGTCACCGCCGTTCCGTAGGAGAGAACGCTGAACCTTCCCACTTCTTTCCCGGAAACCTTCTGGCACACTACCAAGTCATCACTGCCCTCTTCGATATAATAGTTGCTTATTTTGGCTATCGTCTCCGGCAGCGTCACTTGCATATCGCCTGCCTCAACCGTCAGTTCCCCTTCTTCCCACGTTTTTCTGACGGGCTGTGGATTCCTTGTAAACACAAACACCGATGCTGCCGCAACCAATAAAAGCACCGCTGCCACTGCCGCTCCTAATACCTTCGGTTTCTCCGCAATCTTGCGGACCCGCTCCTTCACACTCTTACCGCTCTCTGCCATGGTGGTGGCCATACAGACGATACCGGACAATTTTCTCTTGTGTGTGATGATGGACACAAGCGTCTCGCCATAGGGAATCCTTTCTTCTTCTCCTAACATCAAAAGCACCGCCTCGTCACAGGCAAGCTCACAGTCCCTCTTAGACAAAACTGCCGCTGCCCACACAAAGGGGTTTACCCAATATACACATAACAACATACACCGCAACAGTGACCAGAAACTATCGCCATGTTTCTTATGGCACATTTCATGGGTCAGCACATGCCGCAGCTTATCCCTATCTTCCACAACATCCGGTGTCAGATAAACATCCTCCCGCCCCGGCAGCCCATACAGGCAGGGCGAGACAAGTCCATCCACCACATAAGCCTTAATCTGCACAGTCTGTAATTCTTTAGGCAACACAAATTCCCTGCGTCCCCCACGTAGCCTACGCCAAAATACAATGTTCGTCCCAAGCATCCAAAACGCTATCACCACCATACCGCCAATCCAGATTCCCCGCAGCACATCAAGCAGGCTCATCCCAATTCGTCCTGCCAGGAACACGCTGGTAGGGCCATTTGCGGCATCTGCGAGCCCTAAATCTTCCTGTAGAATCCACCTCGCCACCAAATTCCCTACCGGACCATTAAGAGAAACCGTAAACGGAATTGCATCTTCCAACTTTTTCTCCACGTCACCTGTTTCTTCTTCCCACAGTTTTACTAAATCCATGGCACGAAATTCCTTCACGGAGCCCACTGCCATCCCAATCTGTGCCGAAGACGGTATGACAAGCCGCAAGGCCACTAAAAGCCATAAGGCATACTGTAGTCTGCTGCTGATTTTCCCCTGAAAAACTAGGCGTATCAACATCATACACACAATCAAAACCGAAGACGTAATCATAATTTCTTTCATGTATTCCTCCATTCCAAAGCGCCACAGATTCAACAATAACCCTGCGCACAATTGTTCCACTGTCGGGACTCTCATTCTCCCTCATGTTTCTTATCTTTTGCCCGTTCCAGAATATCATACAGCTCCTGGATTTCCTCCCCGGACAATGCCTTATCTTCCACCATTGCATTGACCATCATACCCAGACTTCCTCTGTACACTTTCTTTAGAAACCCCCATGTCTCCTGCATAGACACTTCGCTGCGGGATACAATGGGATAGAAGACCTTGGCTCTCCCTTCTTTTATGTAGGCTATGGCTCCTTTCTTCTCCATACGGTTGAGCATTGTGATAATAATGTGTTTGTCCCAACCCGTCTCATGCTGCAAATCTACTGTAAGCTCCGTGATTGTACTCCCCCTGCTCTCCCATAATCTGTTCATAATCTTCCACTCTCCGTCTGACAAATTAACCATAATAATCTCCATTTCCGCGCATGTTTTGTCTCAACTTTTGTTGAGACAGCGCATGTAACGAGTTTGTGTCAAGTGAGCGCAGACACAAATCTCTCGTGTGAAAAATCTTCCGCATATGGATTTTTCACACTACGTCCGCCACCCCTTTCCTGCGCTCACAACTGTGTATTCCATATATTGGTATACATTAGTTTACCTTTATGTCATAATACAATATTGGTATACGTATGTCAACCTTTTTGCTTTGAGCTAAGTGTGACGTGTATAAAGATAGAGCAAATAGCCCATAACCCGCACAAAAAATAGAGCTGTCACAAAATAGTATTTTGCAACAGCTCCATATGACTGACCCTATACTCAATTGAACGAATACCAAATGCCGTCAATTATACTTTTTCTTCTAAACTTACAACCATAACGCCATATCCTTCTAATACCTTGTTACCGCAGACAGCCTCTTTGCTTTCCAAATCAACTACTTCTTGCAAAAACACAATGTCCGCAGGCTCTTTGCTGTAATTTAAGATAAACATATATCTCCTGTTTTCCTTGACACGGACGGCAATCTCACATGTCTCAGGTAAGGTAAGAATGTTCTTATAGGGCTCCGCTGCCCCCAGTTTCTGCAAGAAAACGCCTGCCGCCTGTTCATCAAAGGCTGTCCCGTAATAATAGGCTTTACCCTTTTTGTAAGGATGGCTGATTAAGGCCCCGCTTCCTGCATAGTAATCGGAAGTATAGACAGCTTCCACACACGCGTCCTGCGACAAAGGCTCCAACAGGTCGGCAAACACCTGCGCCCTCATCTGTGTGCCTGCCCAGTCGATGGTTACATCCCCGGCATCCGGTGCGATAAAAGAATATTCCGGGATATCCGTACCTGTCACATCCGCCAACAGCCCCGGCAAGTGCGCCGTCACACATTTCCCATGCATATCCTTGTAACCGCTCCTGCATCCAACCACCAATATACCGCCTTCTGCTACATACTCTTCCAACAGACGGGCGCGTTCCTCACTCATGATGGTGGCATGAGGATAGAAAAGTACTTTGTATTTCTGTAAATCCTCCGCCCTTTTTGCTTCTGTCAGATATACATAATCAAAGGGCGTGTGGTTGTGCTGCATCGCCTGGAAAAGCGCACTCTTACTTACTTTTTCCACGCTGCTGTGCCATACGTCCAGGTTTGCATCCCACAAATTGTCATAATCACATAAGATACCGACTGTTGCCTCATAGTAACTCCCGGAAACCTCTTGTATGTTTTGCAGTCTTTCATATACCTGTTTCACTTCTCGGATTCTTCTGTTTTCCCTTCCGGAATAATCCAGAATGCCATGCCAATATATCTCTGTCCCGAAAGTACATGTCCTCCATCTGAAATAGCTGACAAAATCTGCGCCGTGGGCAATAGACTGCATTGTCCAAAGTGTAAGCTGCCCCGGCCTGGGCGTAGGCGCTGCCATGCCGGTGTTCCATCCATTTGCACCGGACTGCTGTTCCATAATCCCGAATATAGGGGAAATTGAGCGCACCTCCGCCAAATTCCGGCTCCATTTCCTGTCCTTCATGGCGTCTGCTTCGTCATATGTATGGACCATATAAGCAAAATTCGGATACGAATCGTAGGTCATAAAATCCAGGCTCTCTTCCGTCATGGCATGATTGTCCAGATTCTCGAAAATGCCATTTGTGGTGATAAAATCACCGGGTTTTACATATCTCCTAAGAATATCGCTTTGAAGTTTCGCAAATCCTCGCGCGCTGGCCGAAACAAATCTTGTATAATCCAACACTTCATGGGGATTGGTAGAGTCTGCGTAGGTGAGCCGGGGAACATATATTTCCTCCCATGCCGTGTACGTCTGGTTCCAAAATACCGTTCCCCAGGCATCGTTTAATTTATCCAGTGTCCCATACTTATCCTGCAAAAATTTTCTGAAAGCCACCGTATCGCTTTCCGAATAAAACTCGTTTTTCTCACAGTTAATCTCATTGTCAATCTGCCACCCGATGATGCATTTCCTTCCGGCATAACGGGCCGCCGATTTCTCCGTAATCCGCGCGCAAAATCGCTGATAAACAGGCGAATTATAATTATAATGGCGTCTCTGTCCGTGCCGGTATACGAGCCCTTCTTTGGACACGTTTAATACTTCCGGATATTTGTCCGTAAGCCATGCAGGAGGCGTCGCGCTGGGCGTACAGAAAATAACCTTCATCTGCGTCTCTTCCACCACATCTAAAAAGTGGTCAAAAAACTCATACGTAAAGTTTCCTTCCGTGGGCTCTATCTTACTCCAAGCAAACTCTGCCACACGGATTACCTCAATCCCTGTGGCAAGCATCCTCTCCAAGTCTTCCTTCCACATTTCTTCTTTCCAATGTTCCGGATAATAACAAGTACCAAGCACAAATCTTTTTCTGTTTAATATTTCCATAAGCCTAAGGCACCTCACTACTATATTTTTCATATAGCTCCTGCAGTTTCTGTATATCTTCGTCGGATACACTCTCCTGCAAATACTGCTGAACCCGGGCGATAGACTCGCTGTCAATGCCATCGCCTACTATTTCCATAACATCGGACAGGGTATCGCTGTCGGCATATTTTTCAATAATTGCCGTCGCATCCTTTTTATCACCCTCATCCATATTATTTATGATTTCTTTCGCTTTCGCGGCTGCCTCGGGCTCCCCTGCACTTTCCAAGGCTTTCTGGACAGCCTGCTCCATGACCGTCTCAGTCACCTTCCTTGTCACCGCAGACTTCACCCCGTCCGCAAAGGAGCCTTTTACCAGCCCATACAAGACGACTGCGCACACCGCAATCAAAAGGCATAGAAAAACTATTTTTCCTATTCCTCTATTCTTTTTTCGTCTTTTTTTCGACATAGTTATTTACCACGCACCTTTTTAACTGATGTGCAAAGAACCTGCCTTTCCCCGAAAGCGGGTCATGCATCTGCACATTGAAACCTCTACGCCTCCACTAACCGCACCGTCTCCCTTGCAATCGCAAGTTCTTCATTGGTAGGAACTACCATAACGGTAACCTTGGCGTCCGCATCGGAAAGAATCACTTCCTCGCCGCGCAGTTTATTCTTCTCCGGGTCGATATTCGTTCCTAAGAAACCGATATACTGGCCGATTAACGTCCTTACCTCGGCGTTATTCTCTCCTACGCCTGCCGTAAACACGATGACGTCCACGCCATTCATTGCCGCCGCATAGGCGCCGATATACTTGCCCACACGATATGCATAAGTTTCCAGGGTAGTCGCAGCCGCCTCATTGCCTTTGGCGCTTGCCTCTGCCAAGTCACGGAAATCACTGGATACGCCGCCGGATAAACCGAGCACGCCGGATTTCTTATTGCATACATCGATTACCTGTTCTGCGCCGACGCCCTCTTTATCCGCAACAAAGGTAATGATTGCCGGGTCTAAATCTCCCGACCTTGTACCCATAATCAATCCTTCAAGGGGTGTCAGTCCCATGGATGTATCCACCGACTCGCCATACTTCACTGCCGACACGGAAGCGCCATTGCCCAAATGGCATACGATAATCTTCAACTCTTTTACATCTTTGCCAAGAATCTGCGCCGCACGTTTTGATACAAAATCATGGCTGGTGCCATGGAATCCGTAGCGGCGTACTTTATAGTCCTCATAATAAGACAACGGAAGGCCATACAGATATGCTTTCTTGGGCATAGTCTGGTGGAACGCCGTGTCAAAAACGCCAACCATAGGCACGCCCGGCATAATCTCCTTACAGGAATTGATACCAATCAGGTTCGCCGGGTTGTGAAGCGGCGCTAAGTCATTGCACTGCTCAATCGCCGCAATCACCTCATCATCCAACACCACCGATGTGGCAAATTTCTCGCCGCCATGTACAATACGGTGTCCCACCGCATCAATCTCATCGAGAGACTTGATAACGCCAACTTCCGGGTCGGTCAATTTCTCTATCACATATTTCACCGCTGCCGTGTGGTTGGGCAGAGCCACTTCAGTCTTTACCTTCTTCCCACCTGCAGGCTGATGGGCAATCGCACTGCCGTCAATCCCGATTCTTTCGCACAGTCCCTTCGCCAACACCTCTTCCGACTCACTGTTAATGAGCTGATACTTTAAGGAAGAAGAACCACAGTTAATAACCAATACATTCATCTTAAACCCTCCATTCTTACTTTGCCTGCACGGTTGGATACAGGCGCAAACATCTTCTTAGTATGCCCTGCCCCAATATACCATCTTCTTCGCAGGTTTACCACAGCACACACAAGTACTGCTAATTTCCTCCTGTTCAAAAGGCATGCATCGGCTTGTAACGGCCAGCTCCTCTTTAATCTGGTCTTCGCAAGCCTGCTCACCGCACCACATCGCCTTGACGAAACCGGACTTCTCCATAAACAGTTTGCGGAACTCTTCCATGTCCTTTGCCACATAGGTATGGCTGTCCCTGTGCGTCCTGGCACGCTCCAACATCTCGGACTGTATTTTCTCAAGAATTTCCCCTGCCTTGGCTTCCAGTTCATCCAGAGAAACTTCAATCTTCTCCCTCGTATCACGGCGGCAGATGACACACTTGTTCGCCTCGATATCTTTAGGCCCGATTTCCACACGGATAGGAATACCGCGCATCTCCTGCTCTGAGAACTTCCAGCCGGGGCTCTTATCCGCATCATCCACTTTCACGCGGAAATTGCTTAACTTGTCTCTCAGCTCATATGCCTTATTTAACACGCCCTCTTTCTTCTGTTGAATGGGTATAATCATAATCTGGGTAGGCGCAATCCTGGGAGGCAGTACCAAACCGGAGTTGTCGCCGTGCACCATGATTACCGCGCCAATCAGTCGGGTCGTGGTGCCCCACGAAGTCTGGTGTACATGTTTTAACGTATTATCCTTATCCGTAAACTGAATCCCAAACGCCTTGGCAAAGCCATCCCCGAAATTATGGCTCGTGCCGGACTGCAGCGCCTTGCCGTCATGCATCAATGCCTCAATCGTATAGGTGGCCGTCGCCCCTGCAAATTTCTCCTTCTCGGTCTTGCGCCCTTTTATGACAGGAATCGCCAAAACCTGCTCGCAAAAATCAGCATATACGTTAAGCATCCGGATTGTCCGCTCTTCCGCTTCCTGTGCTGTGGCATGTGCAGTATGCCCCTCTTGCCATAAGAACTCACGGCTGCGCAAAAAAGGTCTCGTCTCCTTCTCCCAGCGTACAACAGAACACCACTGGTTACATAGCTGAGGCAGGTCGCGGTAAGACTGTACTACATTTTTATAATAATCACAGAACAATGTCTCCGAAGTAGGCCTTACACACAGCCGCTCCTGTAAAGGCTGCTGCCCGCCATGGGTTACCCACGCCACCTCCGGCGCAAATCCCTCCACATGGTCTTTCTCTTTATTCAAAAGGCTCTCGGGAATAAACATAGGCAGATACACGTTCTGCACGCCTGTCGCCTTAAACATGGCATCCATCTGCTGTTGAATCAACTCCCAGATTGCATAACCCGCCGGTTTGAATACCATGCACCCCTTAATACTGGTATAGTCCAACAGTTCTGCTTTCTTGACCACATCGGTATACCACTGTGCGAAATCCTCTTCCATGGAAGTAATCGCTTCCACTAACTTCTTGTCGGCCATCTCTTTTTCCTCCTTATGCCCTGTAGTCAACACCCCCGCTGCAAGCAACGGGGTATGTAACCCTCGCGGCAGTCGCCAAATATCCGTGCAAGCACGTCTGCCTGGCTCGTTGCCCGCGGGAATCAAAAAACCGCCAAAATTTCCGTCCCATAAGGGACCGAAATCTCGGCGGTACCACCCTGATTAATATGCATACGCATACTCTCTTTTCATACCGTTATCGCCGGTGCTACGCTGCGCTTATCACGCAGGGCTCCGAGGCCGGTTCCGGACACTTCCTGTAAGGACATTCCACCTTAAGCCCTCTCTCTGTCACATTCCATCTCCGTACTATTCTCTTCTTCGCCACGTCTCGTTTGATGCTCTGGTTTTCTTTATTCTAGTCGCGTATCGGTGATTTGTCAACCGAGAGTTTTCAAAGTTACAGACATCTCACATTTCCACCTTAAACTGCCATCTGCTCCCACTTCTTCTCCATATCCACCACAAGGGCAAGCTGTGTCCGGCAGCGGTCCAGGTTTTGACCTTCCCGCTCCGTATGGTAATAAGTATCCCCCTGCAGATAATCCGTAAGGAAACGTATGCCCTGTTCTATTGTGATTGTCTTTGCGCCCAAGGGAAGCAGTTCAATTTCCTTCGGCGTAAGTCTCCCGCCGCATCCCTCCAGGAAACCTTCCGCATACGCCCGGTACAGCTCCAGCGAAAGTGAAACTTTACCGATATCCGGTTCGTCCTCCACCGCCGTATTGGCGCCGAAACGGATGGCGTCCCCGAAATCATAGGCGCACAGCCCCGGCATAATCGTGTCTAAATCGACGATGCACACTGCCTTATGCGTCTCTTCGTCCAACAGGACATTGTTCAGCTTCGTGTCATTGTGCGTTATCCGAAGCGGCAGCTCCCCTTTATCCAAAAGCCCTGCCAGGATTGATATCTCATCCTTACGCGCTCTGATAAACGCAATCTCCTCCGCCACAGACGCTGCCCTGCCGCAGATATCCTCTTCCACCGCCTTTTCAAAAGCCAAATACCGCTTGGGCGTATTATGGAAATCCGGTATCGTCTCATGTAAAGTCTGTGCAGGGTAATCCGCAAGCTGTGCCTGGAAATTTCCGAATGCTCTGCCGCTTTCCCTGAAATCTTCCGGTGTCTGTGCCTGGTCAAGCGTTATGATTCTGTCAATGCACCTGTAGACTCTCCAGTCGTTGCCTGCCCTATCTCTGTAATAGTACCCGCCTTGCACAGTAGGAATTACAGTCAGGGTCTCTCTGTCAGGCTCCCCTCCCTCTTTCGCAATTTTATCCTTAAGATAGGATGTGACATTCACTACATTTTCCATCAATCCTGCCGTATCATGGAAAATATTTCTGTTAATCTCCTGCAGGACATATCTTTCCCCACCCTCCATGATAACGAGAAATGTCTTGTTGATGTGGCCGCTGCCATAGGGCTTTAACTCTATGACTTCGCCTTCCAGTTGAAACTGCTTAAGAATCTCTTTCTTTTCCAATAATCCTTCCATTATGTCCTCCTTAATATATATTCCCCAAGTCCAATCAAAATAAAAATAAACGGCGTGCACAGTACCTGTTGGTAACAGAAAAAATTGTAGCACATATACGACACCACCGCCGCGGCGATACATGCAAGTAAAATGTCTCTCTTAACGTCACGCAGGCACCCGCGGATTGCCGTCACATAAATTCCCAAGTACGCCGCGGCTCCCAGGATGCCGCCGTTAATAAGAATATTTAACCATTCATTATGGGCATTGGTCAACATCTTCTCTCCCCAAAGCAACTCTTCCTCTTCACCATGGTAAGCGGATACATAACTACAAAACCCGTCCGGACCCACTCCAAAGAGTTTATGGGAAACATTTTCTTCCGAAAATACCTTCGCACTAAACCGCCAAATCCTGCCTCTCCCATTACCCCAATCGTCGTTCCAGTTAAAATATGAAATAGTATCCAACCGCTTAGAAATTGCCTCCGGCAATGCCCCCTGCGCCTGCAGAAATATGACCAAAACAATCCCTGCCACAGCCCCTATCGAAAAAACAGGCACCGTGACTGCCCCTTTCACCTTTTTTAGACTGCCTTTACTTTTCCTGCCGCCTGTCTCCGCAACATACAAAGCAATCGTAGTTGCAAAACAAGCAAAAAGCAAAATCCAAGTCACTTTCGAAGTCCACATAATATTCGTAATAAAATCAACCTCCAAATCCGGGTTCGGGTGAATCTGCATCAGAAAATACATTATTTTCCCGGCCCCGAAAAAGAGTGTGAGCACTCCCATAAACCTGCACATACAAGGCTGCGCCTCCGCCGAAGTGACAAACAGAAGGACAAGCGCTCCCGCCAACGCAAAATACGCGCTGTCGCTGTTCTGTGTTACCAGCGTACAAAACCCCAATGTCATATAGATTGCGCTTAAAATCTTCCACACTCTCTGTTCGCAGTGGATAAAAACCCCAATGCCCACAGGAAGCGTCACCGCCAGAAAACTTCCATACCATGTGGCCTGCCCTAGAGTGGACAAAAACTGCGCTTTCTGGTAATTCTCTAAGCCCTCATAAAAACCAATGGGGTCAAACATCATACGATGCAGAATACCGATTCCATATACAATACCTGCCACCCCACACAGCACCGTGATAATTACCCGCCCATACCTGCCAAACCTGGACAAAAAGAAGTAGAGTAGTACGAAACTGGCCTGAGACATCAATCCCATATTCCAACCGAAACTACCCCATACGACATCTTCATAAAACCCGCCGGAGATTACGGAAATTCCTGTAAGAAGCGCGTAGGCAAGAACGAACCGGTCCGTGACAGACAGACATACTTTCCTATGTTCCTTGCACCGGAAAAAAAGATACGGCATTACCGCCACAATGAGCAAGATACTGCCGCCCGTCATCACCGTCTTGTATGCGGCAAATTTTGCATTTCCGATTTGATAATAGCCGTCTTTTGCATACAGCGGCACAACAATACATAGTATAACGGCAACCATGGCAACCAGATATTCCATGATTCTGCCTGTAACTGCTACGCCTCCTTCTGCCTCATACGTCCCCCTCCGCATATTTTTGAACCTATCTGCCTGAATCCTCATCTACTGTTCCCTCTTGTGTATTCCGACAAAGTTTTTCACCAATCCCCAATATCATAAAGACATAAGGCGTGCTTAACACCTGTTGGAAACTGACCAGATTATGTATGGTATATGCCAGTATACATATCGCACATGGATATAACAACAACTGTCCCTTCCCTCTTCTGACATACCTCACAAACGCTGTCACAAAAATTCCCATATAGCACAGCCACCCTAGCACGCCTACGTTTACCAATGTAGTAAGCTGCTCATTGTGGGCATTGGTCAGTCTTAAATTCACAAATCTGTCCCCCAGCTTCTGCGCCAGTTCCGGTTTGTCATATATGTAATCCGAGAAGCAGTCCGGTCCCACGCCAATCATCTTATGCACCGTATCCATGCTGCGGTAAGCCTCTATACCGCAATTCCATGTTGCTCCTCTGCCATTACCCCAATCCTCGTCAAATACCAGTTCCAGATAGCCATCCCGCTCCACCGTAAACGGCACTTCCCTAAAATACAATACTTTGTTGTCAATCAGGATAAAAAATACTACCACGCATATCACCACGACAACCACCACGCTCAGGATTGTCCACAGCCATCTGTGCTTTTCAATACGGAAACATCCGCGCCGCTCCAAGATTCTGCATAAAGCATAGCCCACAATCAGGGCAAAAAGTATCCACCCTATCCCGTTGCCGTTCCACACAAACGCCATGACGCCCGACTTCCCATCCGGCCCGTAATACATATAATTGTATGTAAAACCTGGCAGATACAACAAAAGGCCGGCTGTCTGACAGCTCAATGCAAACATCATACAAAGCTCCAGGAAACGGTAAAATCTCCTGTTATCCTGAAACGACAAAATGCACAACGTCAGGAGAAGTACGATAAAGACTAAATAAGCGCTGCTGCTGCCCTGGGTGATTCCGGCAACCATGGCAATCACACTATAGATTCCTGTAAAAAAGCGTATCTTTCCGTTCTTGCTGCACCAATATAATGTCATGCCAAGAGGAGCCGTCACTGACCAATATCCGCAGAACCAATTGATGTTGCCAAGGGTGGAAATAAACCCTTCTCCCTGCCCTTCCATTTGAATCGGATAGAACGAATAGCTGTTACATATGCCAAGGACAAAAACACCCGATGCCGCAAGGAGACACAAACCAATCCATTTTAAATTGTATTGGAAATAGCGGGAAAAGAAGAAATAGAGTAACACAAACATTATCTGGGTAACGGCGCCCATATACCATCCTTCCGCTCCCCATAAAGCATCCCTTTTATACGTTGAACACAAGTACGATAGCAGAACAACCGCAAAATAGCCATAGGCAAACCAATCTGTCACCGACATCTGCCTGTAATTTCTTACCACCCACTCCCAGTCCCGCCGCACAAGCACAGAAAGAATAATGACTGCCGCCATGACAGCCAACGTAACCAGGGTAATATTGCGGAAAAACGCATATTTCACTTCTCCAATGCGCGCATAACCGCCCGGGGCATAGAAGGGATAAATAACTGTCATTACAAGGAAATAGGCCATGATGATTCCCTGGCAGATATCCCCGTGCCAACGTCCTGCCTCACTGTGAGAAGTCATCCTGTCCTGATTTTGTGTGTCTTTATCCGCCCTTCGTATAACCACTGCTCCTGCCCGCTTTTGCCCCAAAATTTTTTTACCATAGACTCATCATAATAGAATGCGGCGCTTTCGTCAAATTATCTCTGCTTTACACACCGGCCCCTGTCGCAACAGTCCGGTTTCGGCTAAACCGCTACATCCCGTCGGCAGAACAGGCATCCGGGCGATTTGCTACCTTGAGTATCTCTGCTATGACAATCAGTGCAAGCGGCCCCTTGATAATTCCCCCGACACCAAACAACTTCACGCCCGCATAAACAGCAACGAGCATAAAAACAGGCGCTATGCCAATCCTCTTACCAATTAGTTTCGGTTCCAACATCTCCCTTGTCACAATACATACCCCGTACAGAATCAGGCATACCGCCATCTGCATATACTGTCCGTTCAAAAGCTGCCATACGGACAACGGTACAAGCACAATCCCCGTTCCGATAAAAGGAAGCATATCCAACACCCCCGCCAGAATACCAAACATCACCCCGCCCGGGATGCCTGCCAGACTAAGCGTGACGCTGCATAGTATGCTGATTATCATAAGAATTACGCCCTGCGCCTTCATAAAAGTTATAATATAAGACAAAACTCCTTCCACCACCGACCAGACTAACCTCAGCTCTTTTGACTGTTTTAAGCCTGATACAATCTGTGCATATTCTTTTTCCAGAAGAAAAGCCGCGATACAGGTGATAGCAAGAAATCCGATGGCGGCAAAAATCCCCTTAAAACAGTTATAAGAAGAAGACAGAATCCGCGGCACCACCTGAATCTGCACATTTTCCATCACAACTGTCATTCTCTCAACCACAAATTTCTCAATCTGCTGCCCATCCCAGCCAAACTTGCCGTCCAGTCCACAACAACACTCGTGAAAAAACAACTGGATTTGTTCTCCAACCTGTGCGCAAAACGCAGGAAGCCCATCCAACTGTTTTCCTCCCAATATCATAACTGCCCAGAGAATACCTATCATAAGTAATATAAGCGGAAGGATAATTCCAACCGCCAGAAATTTTTTCTTAACCGGAATCCGCCGCTGTATGCGTTCCAGCAACGGATAACACAATGTAATCAACAAAAAAGCAAGCACGAACGGCGCGACCAACGTAAACAGATACCGGAAGAAAAACCAGACTCCTGCAAAAACCACACACACTTTAATCAGTTTATTGTTCCATAATGTCTCTTTATCCATGCCCATGCAAACGTATATGCCTTTCCCAATCACCTTTTCCAAACATATACTAGTATACTGCATCCGCAATTTCTTATGCGGCCTGTGGGCTGTATAAATTTACCAGTTCATAGCTGCCTGAAACCATCTTCCCTCGGGCTGAATCTGAAATTCCATCCGCTTCCCGGTTCCAGGATGTTGCACAATGAGCCTGTACGCACACAGTGCAATCTCCTTCACGTGCATCTGTTCCGATATTTTCACGGTCTGTGCATCTGCATACTTGTAATCCCCCAACAGGCTCATCCCTGCCTGACTCATCTGCACCCGAATCTGGTGATGCCTGCCTGTATGAAGCCTAATCTGGGCGAGGGCAATCCGGGGCTTTTCCGGACATTCCTTGAAACCCGCGTCTTCTCTTATTACTGTATTTGTGTCCGTGCCATTCCCTAAACAGGAAGCTTTCTTAACAGGTTCATTTCCGGACGCTTTCCTCGCAAGAACTTTTTCCATATATTTCTCTAAGGAAAAGATATTCTCCTCCGGTATTTCGTAATCCAACACTGCTTTCTTGGCATCCTTAACCTCCGGCGGCACAATGCGGGACATATTGCTCCTGCCATCTTTTAGCAAATAATCCGTCAGCGTGTCCTGCCTCTTGAATGTCCATCCGCAGACCATGGCATAATAATATTTCTCCATACATCCTTCCGTAATCTGCCTGCTCAGTTTGGATGCCGCCTGTTTATTTTTGGCAAACACAAGAATCCCTTCCACGGGTTGGTCAAGGCGGTGCACCACACCTAAATAGGGTGCGCTCTTTAAATAATTGGACACTTCGCTCACCATATCAGCCTGACCGACTCTGGCCGTCTGCGTCGCAATCCCTGCGGCCTTATGACACACGATGATATCCTTATCTTCATATAGAATCCGTTCCTGGTTCATAATCGTTTCTGCCTTTTATAAAATAGATTCTTGACGCCAGTGTCCGTCTGTTTACTAACCACGCGCTATTCCTCGTGCATGGCAGTTAGCCACATGTCTATATTTTGAAACGATATCCAACGCCCCAGATTGTCTCGATGTACTGGGGCTTGGCGGTGTCAAACTCTATCTTTTCCCGAATTTTCTTGATATGCACGGTAACTGTGGCGATATCGCCGATAGAATCCATATCCCAGATTTCGCGGAAAAGTTCTTCCTTAGAATACACATGGTTTGGGTTCTCCGCCAGGAAGGTCAGTAAGTCAAATTCCTTCGTCGTGAAGATTCTTTCTTCCCCGTCCACATAGACTCTTCTTGCAGTCTTATCAATTTTGAGCCCCCTTATTTCTATGATATCGTTCATTTTCTGATTGCTTCCCACAAGTCTGTCGTAACGTGACATATGTGCTTTCACTCTTGCCACCAACTCGGACGGACTGAAAGGTTTCGTCATATAGTCATCTGCTCCAAGCCCCAGACCTCTGATTTTATCAATATCATCTTTCTTCGCGGACACCATAATAATCGGAATATTCTTATCTTCCCGGATTTTCTTGCACACTTCAAAGCCATCCACTCCCGGCAACATCAAATCTAATATAACCAGGTCGAAATCTCCCGACAATGCAGTCTCAAGACCTTTATCCCCCGTATTCTCTATCGTCACCTGGAAATCACTCAGTTCCAGGTAATCTTTCTCTAAGTCCGCAATTGCCTCTTCGTCTTCTATAATTAATATTTTGCTCATAGCTTATACCCTCTCTTTTACTCTCATGTATCTTGAAATTTTGTAGATTTCCTTCTTGTTTAGACCAAAGACTCGGGCGATGTCAAATACTTCCGGATGACAAAATGCATACAGGTTCCTTCCCCTTCCTTGCTGGTCGCCCATATATAGCCCCCATGGTCTTCTATAATTTTCTTGACAATACTTAATCCGATACCGCTGCCGCCTTTTGATGAATTACGGGACGCGTCCGTGCGGTAGAAACGCTCAAAAATATTAGGCAGGTCCTTCGCGGCCACACCCATGCCGTTGTCTTCAATCTCCACGCGTATAGCATCCACTTCATCCAGAATGCGGATGTCAATCACGCCCTTTTCCTTATTCATATATTTCACGCTGTTGCTGATAATGTTATTGATGACCCGCTTAAGTTGCTCCGGGTCCGCAATAATCTGCGTGGATGGCTCCACCAAATCCTCATAATTTAACTGAATGTTCTTAGACTCTAAGTCCAATCCCACCTCCTCCACACAGTCGCCGAAATAGTCTGCCACATTGATGCGACGGAACGTATAAGGAATCCTGTTCGTATCGATACCGGAATAGGTCGTTAGCTCATTAATAAGTCGGTCCATATCATTGGCCTTATCATAAATAGTCCGGATATATTTATCCATCTTCTCCGGCGTGTCGGCCACACCGTCCATAATTCCCTCAACATATCCCTTAATCGAAGTAATAGGCGTTTTTAAATCGTGGGAAATATTGCTGACCAATTCCTTATTCTTGTGTTCATGCTCGAACTTTTCATCCAAGGATTCCTTCAACCGCAGGCGCATGTCTTCATAATTGCGGTACAGCTCTCCGATTTCTCCCTTTTCCTCAGTGGTCAGCATGTACTCAAGATTACCCTCGGCAATGTTCTGCATGGCGGTGTTAAGCTGGTTGATAGGCTTGAAAACACCCCGCTGTATCCATCGGGTAAGCACAGCGCTTGTCAGGCATAAGACCAGGATAAAAGCCACAATCATCCTTTTTAACATATTCTTGGAGATAAGGGATGTCACGCTGGCCACAATAAAAAAGCTCCCTTTGCTTCCGTCTGTAAATTGGAAGTCAACCTGCTTGACAAGCTTTTTCATATCATTGTAGTATAAACCCGTCTCCGAATCGGGCATCTCGTTTCCATACTCCGGCAACATATTAAAAATCTTATCGGCCGCTTTCCGGTTGCCTGTATAGTACAGTTTGTCGCCCTTCCTCACCACAATGTATGAGAACTTCCTGTTTAAGTCTGCGGCAAGACTGTCTAAATATGCCTGGTCTTCCATCTTGGACGGGTCCTTGGCAATCTGTTCCTTGACTCTCTCCAGAACCTGTTCTGTCACGTAACTGTAATTTTCCACCGTGTAGGCAAAAGAAAGGTTGTCCTTGTCTAAAATGCTAAGCTCGCCTTCTGCATCCTCCACATGGCTTACTACCACAAGAAACATGATACATGTGAGTAAAAACGGCACCAATACAATTGCCGCCGAGGTGACCAATAGCCTTGTTTTAAATTTCACGCAAGTCTCCCCTTTCCTGCCTTATACCAAAATTTTGGTTAAGCATATACCTTGTCGCTGTATCTGACATTAACATACCGTAAAACATGTATTGATTCTTACAAATAGCAGACGAAGACCAGGCAGATTTCATTTGTAATATTAATATACCACACTTTTAGGTGGCGAAAATAAAACCTATCAAATAATGTTATAAAATATTTATAAATTCAAAGCCATACAAGCCATCATTCCGTTTCCTGCCGCTATACGGACAATCCATATATGCCGCATCTCGTCATTTTTCTACCTGACAAGAGTACCATGGTGTTCCTCCATTGCCCCTGCGGCTTCCACATTCTGATAGCCCATCTTCTTAAACTTCTTTACGGCGACAGAGGCTTTCTGTGTATAGTTTCCGACAATATAAAAATATGATTCCTTATCAGGAAACCTACGCAGTACACGCTCCTGTGTTATTTTCTCAATCGGATAATTAATTGCACCCGAAATATGTCCGCCTGCATATTCTTCCCGGGTTCTGCAATCAACTAAATATGTATTGGGAGTTGTCCGTACTTTGTTAATTGCTTCAATCACCGTCATTTTCTTTTTAAATATCCCCATAAACTTCTCCTTTGTTGTTTCTTTCGCACTTCCTGTTATTTTTATTATTATACTATGAAAATGTCTGCTTTCATAGTGTCGATGACATGGCATACTACATTTGACAATAATTGATAACCCTGACGGACTTATGCTATTGCAAAGGTAAAAACCCACACGTCACCACTCTATGCAAGCTGGCTCCCTTAAATGAACGAAGAGTATCTATAAAAAATAATTGACATATTTTTCTATATTTGCTATATTATTTTTAGAAATAGTAACCATTACTATTTTTAAGGGGAAATATCAATGGCGCAAAAATACAGCAGACAAAGACAAGTCATCAAGGATTTTCTGATGACCCGCAAGGACCATCCTACCGCCGACACGGTGTACATGAATGTTCGGCACGAATATCCCAATATCAGTCTTGGCACTGTCTACCGTAACCTTTCACTCCTGGCCGATTTAGGTGAAATCGCCAGATTACGCGTGGGGGACGGCGTTGACCACTTTGATGCAGATACCTCTAGCCACTATCATTGTGTCTGTACGGAATGCGGAAGTGTAATTGATTTGAACATGGACAACCTTGACCACATTACGCAGATGGCGAACCGGAATTTTGATGGAGAAATACAAGGACATGTCGTCTATTTCCATGGAATTTGTGGAGATTGTTGTGACAAAAAACATCTTGCTAAAATATAAAAATTTTTCCAAAAGATTTGATGTATTTTTCACAGAAAATTACCAAGACTTGTATTATAATGCCAATACGCTAATAGATTGCGATGTGGAAAGTTAGTGTGCATGGAAGCATATTTACCGGCTTGTTGCACGCAGGAATGATAAATCACATGAACAGTGTTACAAAATACGAAATCAGGTCATAAGGCGCACATGTTCTGCATGACGCCTTACAATATAATCTTAATAAGAAAAGGAGAATACAATTATGAAATTTGTATGTCAGGTATGTGGTTATGTCCATGAAGGAGATGCTGCTCCGGAAAAATGCCCCGTATGTAATGCACCTGCTGAGAAATTCACAGCACAGGCTGGTGAGAAAGAATGGGCTGCAGAGCACGTTGTGGGCGTTGCAAAGGGTGTTAGTGAAGATATCATGGCAGACCTTCGCGCTAACTTCAACGGCGAATGTACAGAAGTAGGTATGTATCTTGCTATGGCAAGAGTTGCTCACAGGGAAGGTTATCCTGAAATCGGTTTATATTGGGAGAAGGCTGCCTGGGAAGAGGCAGAGCATGCTGCAAAGTTTGCTGAGCTGCTCGGTGAAGTAGTGACAGATTCTACCAAGAAAAACCTGGAAATGAGAGTAGATGCCGAGAACGGTGCAACCGCAGGCAAGTTTGACCTTGCTAAACGTGCAAAAGCTGCTAACCTTGACGCAATCCATGACACCGTACATGAGATGGCTCGTGACGAGGCTAGACACGGCAAGGCATTTGAAGGCTTGTTAAAGAGATATTTTGGCTAAAAACAATCCCCTTTTTAAGAAACAAACGTGCGCTTGATAAAAGCAAATAGCGGTAAAGAATTTCTTATACAATAAGATTAAATAAAACGAAAAATAAGGAGACAAAAGATTATGAAGAAATATTTTTGCAATCCCTGTGGATATACTTATGACCCCGCAAAAGGCGACCCTGAGCATGGCATTGCTGCCGGCACGGCATTTGAGGACCTTCCGGCTGACTGGTGCTGTCCTCTTTGCGGCGTAACCAAGGATATGTTCCAGCCTTGCATCGAGAACTACAACTAAATCATTGAGCGTTCCTGTATATACGGTCGACGCTTAGTAAATGTAAAACAGCCATCCCGGCGATTTTAGAGGTTCGGGGTGGCTGTATTTTAATTCAACTATAAAATATATCAATAAAATATCTTATGTAATAACAACAAGAATTATTCCCAAAAGCATCATCCCAAACGCCGCTATTATAACGGCAATCCGGAATAAGTCATATTTTTTACTTGTAATTCTCGCATTTGTAATAATTTCCTGTGCGTATAGCTTTTCGCTTTTCCTAAAAGAATCCTCATCCTCTGAAAAAAAATCTTTGTATATCTTTTTTAAAAAATCTTCTTCCGAATATTTTGCAATATCTTTCCAAAATAACAAATTATCATCATCATTATATTTTCCCGTCGCTCTGGAAGTATCTTTATCGTACCGGGGATAAAAAGAAAGCAGTGATATGATAAGCGCTACTAAATATACGATTGCAACAATCGTTTGCAAGACAAGATTATTAATGAAATCCCCACCGCAAACAATTGCCAATATTGCTATCAAAAATGCAATCAAAGCTCCATGTTTTGTCTCTGCAAACTGTAGCCAATGATTAATTCGGTCAAGCGATTTCTCCAAAAATTCATCTTTTTTCTCATTCATGCTATCTACTATCTCCTTTTATCTTCTCAAAAGCCAATTTCAATGTCGCCTTCATATCCGGTACACATTCATCCACATTTAAAGAGTCTATTTCATCCTCACTAATCATCCTGAATGCACAATGCTTATTAGAATCAAGTATAACATCACCAGAAATTATTTTTGCAAGAAAAATAATACCTTTATGCAATTCATCCTGCTTCTCTATCTTATATACTGCAAGAGGTACTGGCTGTAAATCTTGTCTGCCAACATCCATGAAAGGCTCTACGATAATCCCAAAATCCTTTTTGTATTCCTCCTTTATACTTTCAGCCAATTCTTTTCTGGAATTAGCCTTGGCACAACCAAACTCCCATTTAGATTCCAGTATCTCCCGTCCGTCTCTTTTTGCAATGAGAATTTTTCCTTCATCATTATAACAAACAGCTACACAATGTAATTCTAATCTGGGATTGTCTATAAATTGTTTATATGTATTTTTACTTTTATCAATTATATTCTGTATTCTTTCTATTTTTTGAGTAAATCTTTTATCCAATAAGATTTTTTTCAAAGCTTCTTTTGCATTATTATACATATAATTAGCAAAGACTCTCTTCTCCAAAAATTCAATATAGATTTCATCTTTATCCACCGCATCAAATGGAAAGCTATTCCTAAACGCCCTATCACCGTGTTTCGATTTATCATAATACCAAATAATCGGATATGCATCACCATTCCATACACCCTTTAGTTTGCGGTAAGTTATAATATTAAGGCGTTCTGAAAAATCCGGACGTTTTGAAAGCATATATGCCAATTCAAAACTTAATACCAATCTCTTTTCGCGTGTTTGTTCTGACAGGCGAAAACCTGTATCTATGTCAATTCCTATAAATTCATAAAACTTAATATTTTTACTCTCTTCAATAATCTCAAATAAATTTTCAACATACCCGGAATATGACTTGTCCTTAATTTCCATCTTATCTGTCACTGCCGCAATCCACGCACATGCCTGTAAAGAAATAATATTCTCAACCTTCATTAAATTAACTATTGTGCCAGAAAAATTTTCAATTTTATCAAAGAAAGTTCCCTCTTCCAAATCATTTACAAAATCAATCAGAATACTGTATATAGAAGAAATATACTCAAAAATAAACTCTCTATCACATACATCCACTATAAAAATCACTTCATCGCCTAAAATTCTCCACAACTCTGCACGTGGAATTTTATTTTTAACTTCTATACGCAATTCTGAAATAATATGGTCAATCACAACAGACCATCCATAATAGTTTACTGTTTTATAAGCTGTGGAGTTTACAATATCAAACGAAAAAAACAAGACGACACTATCACTCTTCGACAGTAACGTCGTCTCAGAAGATAATACATCCCGTTCTTCCGTATAATCAAATACATTTTTATATTTAGACAAATAATCTATTTTTTCTTTTACCATTCCAGATATCCCAGCCATTTTCCCCTGTAAGTTGCAGCGTCAATTGATACATGGAAATAATCAGCAACCTTGGCAATTAAAACATAATTATCTTCAGAAAATTTATCTAATATTTCTTTATATTTTTCTTTAGGCATAAGCAATGCCGCCGCAAACTCATTCGCCTGCAGTTCCATTTCTGAATTTCCCTTTCGGTAAAATTTCATTGACCTGGAACTCTCCCATAAATCAGAATTTATCATATATCCCATATGGAGAAACAAATGTCCCAGTTCATGTGCAACTGTAAAATTCTTCCTGTTTTCAGATTGACTGTATGGGATTTTGATAGAAAAAGGATAGTTCAAATCTTCACGCTCAATGATACCATCTGAATAACAGTTGATTGCCTCATCTTCCTGAAGTCTCCCACCTAGCTTCGTAACCACCATATCCATATCATCAATAGGCATTGGTATATCAAATAGTTTGATAATGTCTTCTGCCAACGCATTAATCTGTATACGCATACTATTATCCATATCAACACCCCCTCTAATATAGTAAATGATATTTCGTATATTCCAAAATATTTTCTTTGTTATATTATACAGTCAAATAGCGGCTTTGGCAATCATTTTGCCCAAATATTTTCATAATATTTCGTAATTTTATCCATTTTTAAGGAGTGCATCCAAATGCAGATGCACTCCTTAAATTATTATACAAAATTTCTTTAGTTACTTGTATCAAAAGCCTCCAAATCCAAAAGAATCTTAAATGTCACCCTTCTGGACGCTTCCTTATCTTCCTCGCCGTTCTCATTGTAAATCAAATCATCACTGGCACGGCCTACCGTATCGATATAGTTGGACAAAAATGGATACAGCTCATAGCAATAATCGTCCACCGCTTCCGCGCGCGCCTCGGAAAGTTGCTGATTATATGCATAGTCTCCCGAAGAATCGGTATGCCCCTCCAACAGGATTGCATCGATATAATCGTAATAATCACTGCCCTCATCCAGAACCACATCCGCATACACTTTTAAGAACCCACCCAGATAAGCCTTCCCTTCCTCGGAAAGCTCCGCGCTGTCAAGCCCGAACAGGATACTGTCACTCATGGTAATCTTACCGGATTGTCCGTCAATCTCCACTTCGATTCCGGCCGCCCCATACGCACTCTGCAATGCTTCCAAAATATCTTTCTGCACGATTACCACTTGTTTCAGGGAATCATCACTCATTTCTTTTAAATCTTCTGCTTTCACTTTCTGCAGGGAATCGTTTAAAATATCCGCATAGTATTCATCTCTTGTCAGTTGGTAGCAGTAATTTTGGCTGTCCGCACGCAACACAAATCCCATGTTACCGCACAACAGATATTGGAACGTAATGGAATCAGGCTCACCAATCACCCCTCTGTAAGAACCGTCTATGTTCTTGCCCTCAGCTCTCCCTTCCCAACTCAAAGTAATCGTATTGCCGTTATCACCCAACTCCATAACCGGGTTCGCGGCAATATCCCCATCCGCAAAATTAATATATATACGAGGTTCCTCAGAATACATTCCATGTAACCCTATAGAAACAATATCCTTATATATATCCTCCGTGCTGCTGACATAACCATATATACTATCCGATACAAAACCGGCTGACGAATTATGGGCATATCCGTAAGGTACAAGGCGGGTAATACCATTTCGCGTAAATCCCAGGTTCCGTCCTGCCACCTTTACACTAAACTCCATCGTCTCCATGGTAAGCTGTCCGCTTCCGTCCAGTTTCAGGCATCCAAAATCCATGACGGAACCTTCTGCTTTATAACAACCATAAAGCACCTTCTCATTCTGCCTCTGGTCAAGCAGCGTAAGCACCGCATAATCTCTCTGGCCCTCAATGTTCTCCTTATAGAAATCTTCTGCCGCCCCTGCGGCCTGCTCTCCAAACAGTGCAGTCACTATCTCTTTGAAAAACTCGGCTTTCTCCACCCCTAATTCTTTACTCCTGGCATGCATATAAACATCATATTTCTCCCCCAATAGCCTCCAAGGGACTATTAAAAGGTACGTCATTTGTAGATAACCCTCCGTCATCCCAACAATGCATTTCAAAGGGCAGAACCGATACATTCTCACCGTCTATTTCCGTAAATTCCATTCCCTCCAGAAATTCCAGCGGATTGGAATCCGGATTAAGGCTGCTTGCTTTCTCATTGACATAGTAGTCGCCGAAAAGAAGCTTATTGGATAAATCAATTGACTCGCTCGCAACCGTAACGCCAATATCTCCATGGTCCTCATACAAATAGGAAAAACCTGTATAATTCCCGGGTGCCGCACTGCCTCCCGGAAGCACAATCAGAGCAATCACAACGCCAATCACAACCACTGCAACCAGCGCAATGATAATCAGGACATTTTTCTTCCCTTTCTTCTTTTCGCCCGTTTCCTGCTTCTGTGCTTGCTTATTTTTTGCTTTCTTTTCTTTTTTATCCCGCTTCCCCTTCTCAGGCGGCTCTGCAAGCGCAGGTGCTTCCTGTACTGGCGGCTGTTGGTTTCCTATCGGCTGTCCGCCGGGAACTCCCTGGCGGCTGCCCTCATCCCCAAACAGAAATACCGTATTGTCTCCCTCTGGCATTTGCGACTGTGATGATTGTCCCCATGCCGTCTGCTCCGGCGCCTGAGTCTGCCCACCCTGGGAAGTCTCTTCCCATACAGGTTGTTGTGTAGCCGTCTGTTGCGCCTGCTCCCATGCTGGCTGCTGTGTCTGTTGCGATTGTAATGCCGGATTCTGTGCTGTTGTCTCTGTCACATGTCCGGCCGCAGGGTTCACCTGGAAAGAAGACTGGGGCTGCGCAGTCAGAACCGCCTCCAAATCCGCCCGCATCGCTTCCGGTGACGCATAGCGGTTCTGGGCCAAATAAGCGCAGGCTTTCAGGATAATCCCGGCAAGCTGCGGCTCCGCCAATGCGGGTGCAGGTAACGGCTCCCCGCCGACCCTTCTCGCTATGGAATTTTCTCTGTCACTATGTGTAATCGGCGCCGGGAACTGCGGCAGAAAGGGCGCCCGGTTATTGTTTAACAGGCGGTACAGCACAATACCGAGTGAATAAATATCCACACTGGAGCCGTATTCCTCCCCTTTATATACTTCCGGCGCCATGTAAGTATATGTACCCTTGCGGGAAAGCCCGCTGGTTGTCTTCTCCACTGTCCGCGCGATGCCGAAATCACCCAGTTTGTAATCTCCATTGGGAGAAACAAAAATATTCTCCGGTTTAATATCCCTGTGAATGATATTCTGTCTCTGGCAGCACTCTAACGCTTTACAGATATCGATACCAAGTTTAATCACGTCATTTCGTCCCATCGGACGTTCCGTGGTGGCATAATCAAGAAGAGGTGTCAGAAGCTCCATACGAATCAGGATATCCCAACCGATTCCGTCCTTGTGCTCCACTACCGTATGGTCCTCATAGCTGACAATATTGCTGTTGCCCTTGAGGCCCGACATCATCGCGAACTCATCCACCACCTCGCCCACAAAACTTTTGTAGTAGTTGGTTGCGCTCTCTGCATCCATGCCGTCCGACATAACGCTCTTTAATTCACTTTCACTCTGGGGAATGGTGATAACTTTTAAGGCCGCCTTATATGTCCTGCCGAAGTCCTCCCGCTCAATCTCGAATACCTTGCCAAAACTTCCCTCCCCCAACATCTTGCTGATTCTCCAGGAGCCCCAGAAAGGTTCCAGATTTTTGTAGTATGACATTTCCATCTCTTTTTATCTCCCGCCTCATAATCACATGATTTGTTTTTTACTGCGCTTATTCTCGATTTACAAGAGCATATACATAAGTCTCTATTCTCTACTCCCCATGCAATATCCCGTGTTCATCGAAAACGATTCTAAATTCCACCCGCCTGGAAGCCTCTTTGTCCTCTTCCCCGTTCTCACTGTAAATCAAATCCGTACTGCCCGCGCCCACCGGCCGTAAAAACATAGACAAAATAAATTCTCTCTCCGTGCAATAGTCCGTCACTGCCTGGGCTCTTTTCTCAGATAGCTGTAAATTATAATTATCGTCTCCTGAGGAATCTGTATAACCTATCACGACAACTGCGGAAATATAACCCGCATAGTCTGAATCATCCGCCAGAATCGACCAGAATGCATCCACGAAAGCATCCAGATAAGCCTTACCTTCCTCAGACAACTCTGCATCGTCAAGCCCGAATAGAATACTGGAGTCTAAAGCGATGACGCCGTTTTCTATCTTCACATTCAGATTTTGAGCCGCAAATGCTTCCACGAGCTGTGCCTGGATTTTATTCTGAACCGCCAACAACTCCAATAATCCGCGCTCTCCCACGGAACTGATTTCCCCATTCTCTGATAAAGAGTCATTCAAATTAGAGCCTAGTGCATCATAAAAATACTGGTCATATGTCTTCTGATACTTATGCACCCCGTCATTGCCAATCAGGATAAACCCGACTTCCGGGTTCGGTATATACCGGAAAGTAACGGAACCCGGCTCCTTGATATACGCATCGTCGTCCATCGTCCCCGCTGCCGCGCCTAACATGGAATGCCTGGATTCCCAGGAAACGGTCACCGTATTGTCACCCGTAAAAGTCACCGCAGGCGAATCGGCAGTCGTCCCATCCACAAAATTAATCTCCGGTGCGGCGTTCGCCGAAGAAGATTCCTGTTCTAATGAAAGCCTGAAATAAGAAATCCCCTCGTAGACGTCTTCCGGGCTGCTGGCATAACCCCGGAACCACTTGGCAATTTCGCCATCGTCCTGTCCGAACCCATCCGGGGCATACTGCGCGCTCAGCCCATCCCTGGACAACTGGAATGTATAATTTTCCCTGGAAATACCATATGCCGTGCTCTGCAATTCCAACTCCATCGTCTCATCGCTCAACGCCGGCCTGTAGAGAATCAACTGCCCGTCGGTGATTTCATAATACGCTATATCTTCATACAGCTCTCCCGTACGGTCCGCAAATGTCAGCTCCATGTAATCCACTTTGCCTGCCATATTCTCTACGTAAAAAGCTTTTGCCGCCTCAGAATCATTATAGTCTAACTCTGCACATACGAAATCTGCGAAAAGGTCAGGCTGATTCTCTTTCGTATTGGCATAGAAATTTTCCCCGCTATAGGAAATCATATCTTCAGAGTAGTTCTGGTTTACAGACATTCCGTTCAATTCTTCCGGGAAAATGAAAAAATCCGTTTCATAGTATTCATTGTATTCGAACTGTACGGCATCCTCTACGATTTCACCGCTCTCAGCAGAACTGTCCACAGGCTCCATCTTATATGTACCAAAAAGAAGCTCGTTAAAATACCCTACCTCAGAATCGGCAATCGGCTCTCCTGTGCCATTGTCAGACGTAGGCACGTCTGAACCTGCCTCGCTCTCAGAAACTTCGGCCATATCCGTAATATTTTCTTCGCCGCCTGCCTCAGCCGAAGCTGCCGCATTCCCTGACCCCTCTGAATCAGATACTTCCTGCAGGCTGTTTGTGGGAATATTGGGACCGCTGTTTTCAATTCCTGCCAAAGCAATACCAATCACTGCAACCGCCACAACTCCACCGCCGATGATAAGAGGTGTTTTCTTTCCTTTCTTCTTCTCTTGCTGCACCTGCCCGGACCGGACTGTCTCCCTGGGAGGCTCTTGTTTAGGAGCCTCTTGTCTCACAGGCGCAGGTTGGGGCTTATGCGTATCCTCATCTCCGAATAAAAACACCGTTCCGTCATCATCCATGTCAGGCTGACTCTGTGTGTTCTGCGCATTCCACTGTGGCTGCGCCGTCTGCTGTACGTCTTGCGGCGCCTGCGCGCTCCACTGCGGCTGTGCCGTCTGCTGTACGCCTTGCGACGCCTGTGTGCCCCATTGCGGCTGCGCTGTTTGTGCGCTTTGCTGCGGCTGTGTACCCCACTGTAATTGTTGGGTCATCTGGGATACTGTCTCGGCAGGCCGTTCTTGCACTGACTCCCCCGCCAACGCAGGATTCTGCGCCGTCTTCTCCGTCACATGATTTGCCGTAAGATTTACCGTAAAAGCAGCATCGGGATGGGAAGATAACACAGACTCCAAATCCCTGCGCATCTCCTCCGGCGAGCTATAACGCTCTTGCGGCGCATATGCACACGCCTTTAAAATAATCTCGCTGAGTTTTCCCTCTCCAATCATAGGGACAGGTATCTTCTCTCCGCCGATTCTCCTTGCAATCGAGTTTTCCCTGTCGCTATGGCTGATAGGCGCCGGAAAAGCAGGCAGGAACGGTGCACGGTTGCCATTGACCAGCCGGTACAACACAATTCCCAGCGAATAGATATCCACACTGGGCCCATAAGTTTCGCCCTTATATACCTCCGGCGCCATATAAGTATAGGTGCCCTTCTTGGACATACCATTAGTTGTCTTCTCCGCCGTCCTCGCTATCCCGAAGTCCCCGAGTTTATAATCCCCGCTTGGAGAAATAAAAATATTCTCGGGCTTAATATCCCTATGTATAATATTGAAATTCTTACAATACTCAAGCGCCCGGCATATATCAATGCCTAATTTCAGAATGTCATCCTGCGACATCTGCTTTTCTGTCGTGTAATCCAAAAGGGGCGTCAAAAGTTCCATACGGATTAGAATATCCCAACCGATACCGTCTTTGTGTTCAATCACAGCATGGTCTTCATAGCTGACAATGTTGCTGTTTCCCTTTAGCTGCGCCATCAGTGCAAACTCATCCACTACCTCTTCCACAAAACCTTTATAATAGGTCGTTGCACTCTGCATATCCATGCCGTCCGCCAGGACGCTTTTCACTTCACTCTCGCTCTGGGGAATGGTGATTGCCTTGAGAGCCGCTTTGTATGTCCGCCTAAAGTCCTCCCGCTCAATCTCAAAGACCTTGCCGAAGCTGCCTTCTCCGATTAACCTGGTGATATTCCAGGCGCCAAAGAAGGGTTCCAGGCTTTTGTAATAATTTGTATCCATTTCTTAATCCTCTCTTCCCACTGTTTCGTATACTACAAATATCCACACACTTTATTATAACGCAAATCCGGCATAATACTACTTATTTTTCCGCCTTATGCACCCGCCGGACATACCGCGCTGCCCCTGTTGGCGCTCATATATTGTTTGTTTTCCACCACGTTGACAGTGGTTTTCGGATTCATATTGCGTTTGACACGCTCAAATATCTGCTTACCGAAATCTACCAGGTTTGTCTTGATTGTATCCTTAACTTCCCCGACTCCTTTTTTTATTATCTCGTCAACCGTCTTGGTCGCCCCATATGCAATCAATCCCTTGCCTATCGTCTTGGTGGAGACATTTGCAATCTGCCCCTTGGCACACTTAGTCATTACCTGTTTCCACACCGCCTCGCAACTGCCCCGTCCTTTGTTAATTCCTGGAATCTTGACATATTTTCCTACTTTGCCAAAAGCGTATTCCGTGGCAAATCCTTTTACAGCGCTGGTTGCTGTATCACCAAGCAACTTCCCGAAAGAATATCCATCCTCCTTGCGGTATCCTTTCACACCTGTCGCCATGCTCAGTCCGCCGGTAACCAGTGTCTCCGTGGCATCCCCCGCAGCACTTGCAAGTTTCCCGTTGCCGCCGCTTGCCACATACACCGCTCCCGACGTAAAACCGCCTGAAGCCGCTCCCACGTAACTTTGCCAGGAACTGACTTGAATCTTCCCGCTCTTGACAGACTTCACCACATCGCCTGCCACTTTACCTGCTACCTTGGCCGCTGCTCCCACAATTCCACCCGCAAGCCAACCCACAATCTGTCCCGAAGGGTCGATATAGTTCATGGGGTCGCTCATACAGTAAGCATACCCATTGAGCGTCAGCGGAATAAGCAGTAATCCCGGGAATGGGTCTATACTCATAAACCGGCCCGAGGCAGGCGCATACTGTCTTTGGCTGGCATAATACATGCCGCCTATGTCGTCCCTCTGGTAACCGGTGTAACCAAATACTATCTCTTCCGGATTTATTCCGCCAGTCAGATTACCGAAGCTGTCATACTGTGCACTGGCTAACACACCGTCCCTGCCTACCAGACGCTGCGGCGTCATCAATTCGTCATTTAAGTTAAACCGACTTCCCTGGTCCGACATAAGCCCCAGAAGTCCGCCATCCCACATAACATCCGCAGATTGTGCCATACTGCCCTGGCTGCGGAAACACAAAAGATTATGATTGTCCCTTGTAATATCGTATAAATATCCGGCAGCATCCGTCTTTTGTCCTTGTATGAAAATGCTCTTTCCTACTCTGTTTCTAAAACCGTCATATATATATTCTGCACGCTTATTACCTGCTTTTACATTGGAAAGCAGGTTCAAGGCGCCAAACTCCAATTCCATAATGGTGTTGCCGTTCAGCTCTTCCCTGACCATGTTCCCTCTGCCATCATAAGTGTAGAGATGCTCGCCACCGCGGTTTTTCATGCTGATTAACTGATTCAGCCTGTTATAAGTATATTCCTGTTCTTCACCATGGACAGTGGCGCTGATACGGTTTCCGAAATTATCATAGCAGTATCTTTCCTCCTCCACACCGTCCTTTATCACCAAAGCCAGACATCCCAACGCCGTATAGCGGTAATCATACACACCGCTGCCGTCTATCCCGGCGCGTTCCCTGATTATCCGTGATTTCTGGTCTCTTTTATCATACTGGTAGTTGATTCTGTCAAGTACACCGTCACCCTGCCTGTGGCATATTTCACTGATTCTGCCTAAAGCATCGTACTCATATGCGGTACAAAATCCATTACGGTAGTCCTTCTCTTTCAATCTGCCATTGCCATAATAAGAATAGGACACTTCCTCGTCTGCCGTCATAAATGAAGCCAGGCGAAGCGTCTTATCATAGCGGTATTGTACTTTCTTCTGGTCAGGATAAAGTATGCTCTTTAATTCTCCTCTTACGCCCCACTCGTAGGACGCCTGTTCTCCGCCTGGGTAGGTTACTTTCTTTACCCTCCCCATAGCATCATTTTCTATCTTGGTCACACCCAGCCAGTCTTCCATCTGGATAAGCTGCTTTAAGGCATTATACTGATATTTCACAAAACGCCCGTCTGCAAAAGTGTATTCCTTCTCCGTACCGTCAGGATTGTAAGCACAGACCGTAACATTGCCATCCCCGTCCTTCTGGGAAAGGATTCGGCCACATCCGTCATAGGTATAAAGTGTCTCGATTCCTTCCGGGTCCACTGCCCTGATAACATTGCCCGCCTTGTCTCTTTCATAGGACGTAATCCGCAGATTTTTCTGTTCCCTGTTAAATCGGTTAACGCCTGCGATATCAAGCCTGCCGTCCTCAGACTGAATCATTCCAACCATACGCTGGCAAGCATCGTATTGAAAATAAGTGGAATTTCCCAAAGCATCCGTGACAGACACCACTTCCCCACAAGGCGAATATTCATAGACCGTCTTATTTCCTTCCCCGTCCGTCACCGCAATAATATTGTCCAATGCGTCATACTCATAAGACTCGGAAATCCCGTCATCCTGGCTACAATGCACAATCCTCTCCAGGCTGTCATAAATAAAATGCCAGCTATTGCCGTCCTGGTTCGTAATCTGCACCAGGTTTTCATTGGCATCATACTCGAAATACCTGCTGCTGCCGTCCGCATGTTTCTCGCTTTTCATCAAACCGCCGGGATAGTATGTATATTCTTCCAGGCAGACTTCCTCATCCGCAATGCACAACAGGTTCCCGCCTGCGTCATATGTATAAGACTTCCCGTAACCACCCCGGTCACGGCTATAGATAATATTCCCTCCTAAGTCGTATTGGTACTCTTCATATGCCCCGTCCTCATACAGCACTTTGGTCACATTCCCCATGGCATCATACTCTGCCTTGACTACCTGTCCGCAAGGGTCCGTCACCTGGTTGGGCCTGTTCAAAACGTCATAGGCAATTTTATGGATACCGCCGTCGGGCGCGGTACGCTGCGTCATATTGCCGCAGGCGTCGTAAGCAAACCGATTCACCGCGCCTACCGGGTCGGTCACCTTCACCAGACGGTGCAGTCTGTCATACTCATACTCCGTCACGCCCCCGTCCGCCGCAGTTTGCCTCACAGGATTCCACATAGTGTCATATTCCACGCTGACACTCTGGTTCTCCGGGTTAGTAATCTTCACGGGCTGGTTCATGGCGTTATAGCTAACTTCCGTCACGCCCCCTGCACAATCCACCGCCCTGACCAGATTGCCGCAGGCGTCGTACTCATAAGTCTGGACATCCCCTTTGGCATTTCTCGCTTGTATAATTTCATCCGCCTCATTATAAGCAAACTCCGTCACATCGCCTAAAGGATTAATAACCCTGACTACCCTGTGTCTGCTGTCGTACTCATAGTCCGTCCTGCCACCCATGGAGTTAGTAATAGAAGTCATATTCCCTGCCTCATCATAGGTAATCTCTATCCTGCAGCCGTCAGCCATCGTCCATACAACAGGCTGCCCCGCCTCATCATACTCATATGTATTCCTTGCGCCCAACGCGTCTTCCACCGATTCCTGTAAATTTCTGTCATTATAGACAGCTTTATACAGCACCGTTCCGTTTAACGCCACGGATGCAACCTGATTCAAGTCCGTGTAAGTATATTGCAGTTCATCCTCCAGGGCATTCTTGAAAGATGTTAAATTCCCGTTCTCATCATATCCATAATAGCTTGTGTTGCCGTTCCTGTCGGTGAAAGACGTCCTCTGGTGATTTCCGTTGAAAGTAAATTTCTCTTCCCCATTCTCATAGATATTTCTGACATTGCGGTACAGGTTGTCCCGCTCATAAATAACTACATTTCCGTTCTGTTCCGTCATCTTTACCTGGTTTAAATCATCCAGATATTCATAAGTAACTACGCCGCCATCAGGAAACTGCTGCATCACTGTCCTTTTTTTCGCATCAAAAGTATTTTGCAGACAGGCAACATCCCTGCCATTTATCAATTTGGCAAGCCACCCGCTATCGTCATAGACATAGCCCGTCGTCCTGCCTTCCGGGTCAGTAACCTCTTTCACCTGCTCCTTCTCATACCGGAAGCAAAGCTGCCTGCCCGTATGGTCGGATACGCTCTCCAGTTTCCCATCAGCATTATACCTAAACGAATAAGAATTGCCATGCCCGTCCCGCACCGACTCTAAGACAAACCCCTCCCCGTTCTCCTCATAAGACAACTCCAACGTATTTCCGAAGGAGTCTTTTCTGCTAATCCATCTGCCTTCTTTGTCAAAAAAGTACGTAAACTTATCCCGGTCTGTTACTTCATAACCCTGCTCTGTCTTCGCAAGGCTCCCGAAAGTGCCAAATAACGGGTAATAGACATCCCCATCCCCTTTTAAGAAAGACAAAAGAGAACCGTCGTCCCGCACCATGCCGACTCTGTCCTCGTCAAAAGCCAGCCTGACTTCATAGGAATGTATCCATCCCCGCCCCAGGATGCCCACATCCTCACTCTGAATATTATAAAAAATCCTAAATTCCATGGGAATAATCGTATCCAGTTTCAGGAAAGATTTCTCATAGACATAATTGCCGTTACTTAAGTTCACCGGGTCACTGCTGAAAGAAGTACAACTATCCAGGCCGGATATGGGAGTACCCTCCCGTAAACTGGCCGATACTTTCTCGATTCTTTGTCCAATACCTTGAATCATACCTGCCATACCGGCGCCCGCCGCAGTCCAGGCAGTTCCTGCTGTCCGCCCGTCTGTTACGTTTACGCCATCTTTCGTTTTCTTGCCCGTAATACGGTTTTCCGCATCCTGATAGAGCCTCGCTACCTGGTTCAGTGTATTGGACAGAACCTGTACTTTCTGCTCCGCCGTGGAAACTTCCTGCATACTGTTGCGCAATTTCCGCTTAATCTGTTCCGCCGCCTTGGCATTTAAATCAAAATTAGAGATAATACTGCGTATATCATCCTCTATCGACTGTAGTTCCCTGGCAATTGCTTTCTCACTCTGCTCCACCTGATTCAAACCGGAAGTCTTTACATTAAATTCAGCCATACTCACTTCTCCCTCTCTGCCCCATAACAAATATTCCACAGTAAGCCGCGGGGTATTCTAGCCTCGCAACAATCTCCAAATGGACATGCAAGCATGTCCGCCTGGCCCGTTGTCCGCGGAAATAAAAATCAACTGTATTCCTTCTTCAATTCTTCCTGTATCTTTTTCCCTGCAGTTTTCCGGTATACAACACTCACAACCAGTAAAATAACCGCAAGCACGATGAACCCAATTCCTATTCCCAAAATAACCGTTCCGCCCATGTCGATAATCATGCTCCCTTCTAAATATGCAGGTTCCTGTGCTGAAACACGGATTTGCCGTTAAAAGAATATGATTTCTTCAACTTTTCTCTTTCTAACACAGTCACCGCTACGAGAACCAACCGCCGTCTTCCAGTTCCTGCATCATGCTGTCCAACATCTGCATTTCCATGTCATCAGGCTGCCCGTCATATTTCTCCTTCGCCTTCTCGTAATACTCCCGCATCCGGCTGTAATCCCTCTCCTCGTTCTCCCTGGACTGCTGCCTGTCCGCCTCCAGATAAGCAAGCCTCTTATATACTTCATAGCGTTGCGGATAACTCTCCGCCATCTGTAAAAGCAGTTCCTCAGCCTCGTCAAAACGTTCCATGTCTTCATAAAGAATCGCCATATTCTGTTGTAACTGGTATGTCACGCGCCCGCTGTCATAGATACCCCTAAAAAGTGTAAGCGCTTTTTCATTATAGGTATCTGCCTGAGCCTCATCCGTCCGGGCTTTCCTGGCATATGCCTCCGCCAGATATTCAGCCATCACCAAGTCGCCGCTGCTCTCATATTGCTCCCTGTACTGCTCCAGCAATGCAATCTCCTGGTCTATCGCTTCATTGCCTATCGTCCGGTATACGTCCCGGCTAAGCAGCACCGCCCTTTTTTTCATCTGTTGGTCTACGGTGGTATCAATCGTCTGCTGTAAATAATTTATGGCGTCTTCATACTCTCCCCTGACACGGGCAATCTCACCCTGTGCCATATAGATAGAGTCCTGTCCAAGTCCAAGGGAAATCCCTTTTTCGAGCTGTGACTGTGCCTCATCCGCCTGTCCAAGCTTCGCTAAGGTAATGGCATAATCCCTGTAATACAGCCCGTTTTCGGCATTATACTCTATTGCATTCATAAACAAGTTTCCCGCATTGGGATAATCTTCCAGTTCAAAACAGGCATTTCCCACAAGGAAATAAAGATTGCCAAAGGACTGTTCGTCTTCTTCGGACTCCATCAAAAAGGGCTGCGTATTAATATAATTTTCACCCAGTTTCATACATTCTTCATAGTTTCCGCTCAGATAGAGCAAGCGGATTTCTTCTTCATATGCATCAATCCGTGTATCGGAAAGCTCTTTTGCCTCCGAAAGCAACCTGTCAGCCTCCTCAAAATTAGACAGCTCCATTTTCTCCCCTGCTTGTGCAATACACGCATAGTACGCGCTATTTTGTTCTTTCCGCATCACATATAGCCCGCCAAAAACCGTCACAATCCCCAAAGCCAGACAGGAAAGCGCTGCAATCTGTATCCCCGTCTGCTTCCTGTGCATTACAACATAACGGTGGTCGAACTTATGGCAATTTCTGATTGCTTTCAGGTATTCCCCACCGTTCTGGTATCTTAAATCAGGGGACAGCTCCATCATTTTCTCTAAAATTACGGCAAAGCCTTCGCTGATTCTGATTCTCGTCTCCCCAATTGGAACCCGCTGCCCAAAGTCAAGGGACGGCGGCGCTCCTGTCAATAGGGCATATAAAGTTATACCCAGGCTGTAGATATCCGACCTGGCGTCAATACCTTTGCCGATATATTGGGTATAACCGGGAAGATTGCCCGACGCCTGGGCGGATGTGGCGGCCGTACCAGTCCGAAGAATTTCTGTCCCGTCGGCCGCCTGATATCTGTTCGGCTGCCCTGCTTCTTCCCATAGCGCTACCGTGCTTGTTGTGCCAGGCTGGCTATAACCTGCCTGCCACGATGCCTGACTGTTACCTGTCTGTCCCTGTTCTTCCCACAATGCCATCGTACTTGTGTCCACGCCAGGCTGTCCTGCATCCTGCTGTGGATAGGATATTCCTTCTGTTCCCGGTTGATACCCTCCTTGCCATGATGGCTGCCGGGTTGCACCAGGTTGCCCCTCTGCCAAAATCTCCGTGGCGTCGTCTGCCACAGAAAGCTGCGGCGTAGGCGCCTGGGATACCTGCATGGATTTTTGCATGGTATACGCGTGGGTAATCCTTGCATATAATGCGGGGTCCCTATACTGTTCCGGCGGGGAGAAACCTGCACTGATTCCCACCGCAGACTCCATCGTACCTCCCATGGCAAGGGAGATATTGAAATCAATCAGACATACATCCCCATCCTTCGTCAGCATAATATTGGCGGGCTTGATATCACTGTGGATAATCGGAGGTTTCTGGCTATGCAGATATGCAAGCGCCTCACCCAACTGTTCGGCCCATTTCCTCACCTGCTTCTGTGGACACCTTCCATGTTTCTTTAACGCCGTATCTAAGTCCACTCCATGGATGAAGTCCATCACTGTGTAGACGCCGTCGGCCGTCTCAATAAAATCGTAGACCCGTGGCAAATACGGGTGCTTTAGTCTTTTCAAAATATCCGCTTCCTGGCGCAGCTTCACCTTGCCGCGGATTTCGTCCTTGATTTTTTTAACAACCACGTCTGTCTGTAACCTAAGATGCCGCGCGCGAAATACAATACCTCCTCCCCCGGCGCCTATTTCTTCTATAATCTCATATGTATCTGCTAATATGGTTCCTCTGGCTATCGCTCCCATAGTTATATCCTTTTTATGTCCAATTTTTTATTTCCCAGTCTCTACCCTCAGTGAACAGCACCATGATTCAGGCCCAAGGAGGCGGATTCCCGCTTACTCTTCACAACATTTTACAACCACTACGGAAATATTGTCTCCCGCGCCGTTCTGGTATACTTTGCCAATCATCTTATCAATGGCTTGTTCTATGCCCTGTCTGTCACCACACCGTCTGACACAGTTTCTGATAAATCTGTCCGTGCAGAACTTGTACAATCCGTCAGAACACAACACAAATGCCGAGTCCGGAAGGATATAGTCTGTCAACGCCCTGCACCGGGCCGCCTCCCTGATACCGATGGCATTCACCAATTTCCCCCGGTTGGGGTGTTCTTTCTGCTCCCGTTCATTTTCATCAATACAAGACTGGTTTTCCCACACCTCATCTATGGTCAGTTGTTCCCACTTTCTTCCAAGGGAAACATAACACCGACTATCGCCCGCATAGATGACGCCATACAGATTCCTGTAAATAAACAATACCGTGATGGTCGTACCACACACACCATTCTGATTCCATTGCGTATAAATTCTGTTGTTGGCCTGCTTAACCACTTTTTCGATATCCGCAAGCATTCTGCGAAATTCATACCCAAATAAAACCGGTGAGAAAGAAGTCCACCAGTCTGATAAATATGCTATCGCCGTCTGACTTGCCTTCTCACCGTTTGTATGGCCGCCCATGCCGTCCGCCACCGCAAACAGCCCCGCGTCTTCTTTTTGAAACATACAAAATGAATCCTGATTGATTTTCCTCTTGCCGCCTAAGTCACTCTTCCCGGCAAATTCCAGTCTCATATGTACCCCCGTCTGTCTCGTTTTCGCCAAATATCAATCTGACTTATTCCTGTTATCAATTATTGATTAAACCAAAATCCCATGTCTCGCCATACATCTGCTTTTACTCAATGTACTTCAAACCGCATTTCCAACCGTCCAAGTTTCAGAATGTCCCCGGAAAAAATCTCTGATTCGCCCCACACCTTATTTCCGTTTAAGCATGTGCCGTTGGAGGACTGCAAATCTTTTACATAGAATCTGCCACCCTTAACGCTAATCTCACAATGCCTGCCGGAGACAGACTTCTCATAATCAAGGGCAATATCGCACATGCCATTCTTCCGGCCGATTACCACCGGACGGTCTAATGGCGCCTGGAATGATTTTACCGGAGAAGCCATATCCGTCAAAACCATCTCGAAAACGGCATTTTGCTCCCAAATCATCATCGTGGAATTGCCGTCCTGCTCCTGGCCTGTGTAATCACTCATGATTTCTGTCTTCTCACTAATTTCGGCAGACTCCGGTTCCTGCATTGCCGGAACGTTAACATTAACAGTACTCGCCTTCGCCTTCTTATTTTTTCCGAATAATTTAACCAGAATCAACAGAAGGCCCACCACAACGGCAATGCCAATTACAATGCAAATTAATATAGGTGTTATCGGCGCTCTCTCTTTTGGAGGAAGGGACGAGCCTGGCACTTCGTATTGTTCAGTTTCTTCTATATCTGTTAATTCTTCCGGTTGTGCAGACGGCTCCTCGGACACTGGCTCCGCCTTCTCCGGTTCCGGTTTCTCCGGCGCTTTTGCAGCATAAACCTGTTGCGGCATAGTTGTCTCCGCTGTCAGAACCATGCCGTCCGAAAGCGTAATTTTCACGTTCTTCCTGCTTCCGTCCATCATCTCCGCAGGCGGAACTATTGTCAGCCTATATATCTCCCGGTCTGCCTTAAGAGCCTCTGTAAGACTTAAAATCTCCTCCACCTCATCAAGCAGGAAATAATCCACATAAGTCATACGGCTAAGAGCAAACATATTCTCTAACTCTTCATTGTTGTTGCCATTCACACAGCCAATCGTATAAATGGGCACCGGGCTGCTTTTCAACAGAGCATACAGCTCGTCCTTCGTATATCCAAGGGATTTATTGTCCACCCCGTCGGATATCACAATAATCCTGTGGTATACATCCCGGGCATCCTGAATATACTCTGCCGACAGCAAATCGTACAAAACGTCTGTCAGATAAGTCTCCTGGTCTTGATATGCAATACTGTCCACCGCTTTTTTGAGCGTTCCATAATCATTAGTATAGTCCGTCAGCATTTGCACTTCTTCACTGAAGGAGGCTATGCGGATTTCTTCTTTTTCCATTCTGTCCGCAATCAGGTCCTGGAGAAATTCTGTTATCTTTCCCCTGTCCGTTTCCGATATGGACAAAGAATTATCAAGCATAACTGTCGTCTGCATAGGGACTTCCAATTGTGAAACCGGCTGCACCTGTACACGCTCTGCCTCTGCCGTGGCAATCTGTACGCCAGGCTGTCCGTCATCTCCCATTCCCTTGACATAGACGGAAACTTCCGCATCCCCGGTATAGGTTTCCAAAACAACCGCCTGGCCGTCCGCCAGGGCAGATATACCTATTATGCCTGCAGCCATACAGCCTGCCAATATGCCCGTTAAAACTTTCCTGACTCTCTTCATCGCCTTATCCCGCGTACCTTCTTTTATATAATTTATATATTGTATAAACCGTTTCCTGCCTACAGGAAAATTTATGAAATCACATCCCCTGCCAACGTATTGCCTGTATCAATATTCGCATTCTCAGCGGTGATGTACTGCTGCGCCATCTCATTTAAATCCGTCACATGCTCCTGAATCATCCGGTGCATTTTCTCCATATCGTCCTGTAACTGGTCAAACTTCGCATTATATGTATTGGCAGCGTCACCCTCCCATATGGGCTTCAAACTGTCTACAATAGAATTCATCTGGTCGGTCAGTCCCTTAATCTGGCCGTTTGTTCCATTAAATTCATCCGCCGTGCTAATTAACTGTTGAGGGTCAACTTTAATAATTCCATCCATATCGGTTATCTCCTTTTCTTTTCACTGCTGTCCGTCTGGTCTCATATGGCAATTCTAATATGTCCTGGTCTGTGCCGTGGACAGGTTGCGCGCCTCAGCCGCCTCATACTTCGCTGCAATCGTCTCAAGAGCCGCACAATACTGCTCAATCAGGTTATAGAAATTATCCATCTGGGTCTTATCATTCTTAAAAGCCATATCAAAAGCATCTCTCGCTTCTCCTTCCCACATGGATACAAGAGAGCCTTCCTGCGATTCCAGGTTTCCTACCTGCGATTTAAACTGGGCGTTTAAGTTCCTCAATTCATTCGCTTTTGATTTCAGTTCACTCGATGTTACCATAAAAGCTGCCATAATTTTTTCCTCCTGTTTATGTTGGTTATGCCTTTATACGTTTTCTATATGTGATAGAAACATTTTAACATGAAAAATATTCCATGCTATTTTTTCCGATAGAATGCATGTCTGTAAAGACAGACAACCACTCTGCTCCAAATCTCCCCACTATAATGCGGATAATGCCACCCTAATATGTCCTGGCGGAGGCAATTGCAAGAGCTGCCATCTCCGCATCGTAGAGCCGTTTGGCAACCGTCCTGATATCCGATGCCGCCGCCTGCAGTCCCTGGGCCGTCTTATTCATCTTCGTCTGCAGGCTGCTTCCTTTAGCCAGATAGGCAGAGGCATTCTCGCCTTTCCAGCTGACGGAAAGATTCTGTAAGCTGCTCTCAAGCTTACTGCCTGACAGTCTGCTTAATTTGTCCGCAATCTCTTCTATTCTGTCGGCCTGCCGCATCGCCTGCCTGAAATCAAATTCTATCTTTTCCCGCGTAGCCATAGTCTACCTCCTGTCTATTCCTATATACCCGGGTAATCACCTCTGTACATATTCCTACGACAAAATTTCTGCCATATACATACAAAACCATGTGTCTGAAATCCCCGGATATACATTCTTCATTCCTCAGTCAATTACATCCGCCGGAAGCTCTGTGGCGATGGACGATACCTCTGACTCTACCGCATCATATGTCCTGGCAATTTCCATCAAATCGGTGGGATGTTCTTTCAGCCGTTTCATCATCTCATCAATCTTCGGTTTCTGGTCCCTGTACATCTTCCTCTGCGTGTCCCCGGCCTCCCCAATCCAATAGTAAGACGTCCGGTTAATAATCGTCTCCAACCTCTCAAAGCAGTTAGACATATTCTTAATGCTCTTGGAAACAGCCTGTGCCTTACTGTTTAACACCGCTGTATTTACTTTAATCTGCACATCCCCTATAATAGCCATACCAATCACCCCTCCGCTCTTTCGCCACCCGACACGCCATGCATCATATCCAGTAGCTGTATCTTATATGGAAATTGCCGACACAATACCGCTTATTTCATTTTCACAGGCATCATACTGCTCCCTGGCATATTCCATATTGCCCAATAATGAATCAATCGTATTGCATAGATTCTTCGCATTCTCATAGTCATTGGCAAACTGTTTCTTAAAAGCCTCATTTGCCGGGCCATCCCACATTAAATCCAGTTCTCCTAACTGATTAAACATCTCCGTAAGATATGCCCTGGCATCCCCAAGCGCCCCTCTAAGTTCATTAATGTCACCCGAAAGCGTGGATGTATTAACCGCAATCTCCCTGTTAGCCATTTTCTATATCCCTTTCCATTATCAATATTTATAGTCGCTAATTCACAACAGCAAATCCCGGACTGCCGCCATTATCCCGATGCTTTTTCTCATTGAGTTTCCATGCCCATCAATATATCCGTAACACTTGAAAAATCATTTACGCCAATCTCCTGTCTCTCATATATAATGACATTTTGTTCCGCGTCGTCACATATTCTATTCTCACATTGCATATAATTGACAATCGACTTATGAAGTCCCTGCGCCATTTGCTTCAAAACCATATCTTCAAACTCCATCTGGGCATGACAATCCATAAGCCCAGCAATCACATTATCCATGCCGGACAGATTCTTAAGCTCTCTGACCACATGTTCTAATTCCGCCGTCTCTTCGTATAGTTCCGATACCTGTTTTTCAAGTTGGTTGCACTCTTGTATTACCTGCCCGGTTATAACGCTGAACATCATCTGCTCCTTTACCGCCGTCTGAATTTGTATATAGGCACCTTGCAGACCTTTTACCCTATATAATTTATATCACACCAGAATCAGACTGTCACCAGTTTGTACGCCAGATGTTGCTAATGTTAGATTTTTTGACAAAATTATATTGTTTTTCCGGAAGCATAACATCAACCTGTCAATATCTCCCGCAATCTGACAGTGCTCTTTTTGTCCAATCAGCTCGGCTATTTCTTCAATAATCGTACTAATCCGCTCTTCTTCCTCCAATTGGAAATCATACACGTTCCCCACTGCGGGAACATAAATATCCACCAAAATCATAGCCTTTCCTCCTGCAATAAATCATTTGTTAATATATCGGCAACTTTTTTCTCCGTGTAAATATACAGGCGTGTGTCGTAATCATCCGTCACGGACACATAATCCTGAATTTTATCATGCAAAAGAAGATACTGCCTGATGCACTGTCTGTCCTTTAAGGATATCATTCTAAGACATGCAGACACACTTCCCCATTCTTCCGTCTTTAGTCCACTGCATTCCTGGTCAAAAAGATGCTCCGCATGTGCCTCAAGAACAGGATTAACCGCTTCTTCATCCTCCATAAATCCTGTCCCTCCAATCAATTCTTCCAGACAAAAACCACACTTGCAGATTTTCTCCGGTAATGACTCCAAAGAAATCCTCTCAATCCGGTACAATTCCCCTATCGTCCCATATGCCGATACGAGAACCGCCTCTCTGCCCAGATAAATACATTGGTCGGGATATGCGGAAGGTACGCTCATGTAGAGTAACATCCTCCCTGCACTCTTAATGTCCTCTAAAATAGAATCAAGCTCCGGCTGAATCATGATACTGCCACTGTCAGCGCAAATAATTTTATCTCTCTCCAGGGCAAAAAGAGTCTGGTAAATCATTGCCCGGTTAGGGTTTTGTATGCTGTTCATTTTAATTCCGTATAATTCTTTCATCCCTTTCAATGAAAGCAGAATTGCTAAATCAAGATTTTTCAGATAATATGCTTTATCACTCTGTCCCATTACTTATCATCCCCTTCAAAGCCGCCCTGTAACTTCTCGAAAGCGGCACATCAAATCCCTCGCTCAAATACACAATATTCTGTGACAACATGATTTTCCTAATTTTCTTCGTGTTAACGATAAAACTTCTGTGGCATCTTATAAAATATTCGGGTAAGGATTCTTTGAGTTTGTCCAGCGTCGTATAAAACCCGAACTCCTCCTTCCCGATACAGACATATACTTTCTTTTCCCTCGCCTCAAAAAAATAAATCTGTTCAAAAGGGATATTAAAGGTGCCCTCCTTTGTTTCCACCACATAAAAGCTCTCTGTGCCCTCCTTCCCTCTCTCGGAAAAAGCCAGATATTCTTCAAAAAAATCTCTCAGGACCTCGTAAGCCTGCTCCCTCGTCCAAGGCTTTAACAATAAGGAACTTGCCCGCAGCCCCGGTTTTATATATTCCATGGGGGAAATTGAAATATCCGCCAGAATCATAATCCGCGCCTGTTGATAGGCTTTCCTCAATTCAAGCAATAAACTAAGGGAAGCGCTGTCACTTATATCATAAATAACCAAGTGAATTAAAGGATTGCCCGCCAGATACTCCCGCAGCCCGTCCACGGTAGATATCTGTCTGATGTCCCAGTCATCTTCACTTATTGTAGCAATCAGCTCCCTCGCCACTGCCCGTAACGCAACAATATCCTGTTCCGTTTTCGAATATGCTAATACAGAAACCATCTCACCGTTTTAATCCTTCGCTGTTGGTATGTAAATTAGTGTACCGTTTAGTGGTGCACTCGTACAAACAAATTTGTTGTCTGCTGTCGTCCATTATTGTGTATATACCGGCTCTGTCCGGTCAATAACTGCACCATATTCATTATAAGTCAATATTTGTGTGCTGCTGGATGTACCATAATCCGTTGTGACGGTCACCGTATTATCCCCATGGTATTCATAGATGTATGCAGGACGGATTTCTCCATTCTCGGTGCTGTTGTAGACGATTGCAGTCCTTCCCAGGTCATCATACTCATATTCAAAATGGCTGGGTTCTCCGGAACTTGACGTACCATCCCATGTGATATAACGGTCCCCTTCCCCATAAGTGCGCGTTCCAGCCTCTGATTCTATCGGCCTTCCGTATTCGTCCTCCGTGTTGCCATTCTGACACTCGTTCACTTCGGGAGCCAAGTAGTCTCCTCCCGTTATCTCATACCCCCTGCGGCGTGCTTCCAGGCATTTGTCCATCTCACCCAGACGGCAATAGATAAGCCCAAGCTCATGCCAGGCGGTACTTTCCCAACTTCCCTCTTCCTGCTCCAGATATGCCTCCAACTCTTCTGCCAATGGACGGAACAACGCTTCATTTTGCTCATATGTCAAAAGGTACGTCTCCCCTCTAGTGTCTTGTCTGAATATGTTAATCTCGGTGACCATAAATTTCCAGATTTCTTCTACCCTGTCCGCAATCTCATCGTTTTCCTCGGCAGGCACATCCGCCTCACCGCTGGATGCATTCCTTGCCGCATTTATCTCATCTATCCGCGCCTTCAGCCGCTCATCCCCGGTGGCCTCGTACCCTTTCTTAAGCGCCGCAAGAGCCGCCTCTTCGTCACTAAGACCTAAATATGCATCCGCCAAGCCAAGATATGCGTCCACGCTGCGCGGGTCAATTTCGATTGCCTGGTTGAAGGCCACGACTGCCTCTTCGTAATTCATTTCGGAGAGGTATTTTTGTCCCAGGTCAAGCTGTTTTTTAAACCTTACTGCGTCACTTCCGTTATATGCCATGATGCCCACTGCCACTGTAGCACAGATAACCATAACGATGATTAATAATATAAGCCATATTTTTTTATTCTTCATATGTATTATTTTCTCCTGCGGGATTTTCACATAAATTCATTTCCTAACATAAAAATATCTGCCATGTTTTCTTGACAGTATCTGCCTCGCTCGGCTCCCACGCGGGTTAACTCTGCCTGACGATTTAGTACAACGGATATTAAGTAACTGGCTGTATATCCGATGGCACTGTGCCGTCTACTATACCATATTCATTATAAGTCACTGTCTCTGTGCTTTCCTGAACACTGCCATCAGAAAATGTACTCTTATGTAAAACAATCACCGAACCGCTATCCTGATATTCATAGCTGTCCTCAAAAACAGATTCTCCATTTTCACCTAAAATACTAGAAATGACTTTTGCTATCCTCCCTGAATCATCATACTCAAGCTCCATATGGGAAGAATGGCCACTGTCTGTAACCCCATCCATAGCAATACGCCGGTTTGTTCCATCATAAGTGCAGTCATTACCCTGGCTATTCTTGATTATCCGACCATATTCATCATATACCATACCTCCGCTTTCATGTATATCAGGTACCAACTCACCCCATCCTGTGGCCTCATACCCTTTTCGGCGTGCCTCCAAACATTTATCCATTTCTCCTAAGTGAAGGTAAATACACGCCAACTCTTCCCACGCCATCCATGCGGACTCGCCTAAATCCTCTTGTTCCAAATATATCTCCAACTCTTCCGCTAACGGACGATACATTTTTTCTATCTGGTCATAAGTCAAAAAATGCTCTCTTCCGCTTACCCCACTGTTAATGGCTCCCGAACCATAGAAAATCGTTTCATATATTTCTTCTAACCGCCTTGTAATCTCATCACTCTCTTCGGCCGTTTCAAAAGTCCCTACCCCTCTTTCGGCCATTTCTGCCTCCATCTCATCTATCCGCGCCTTCAGCCGCTCGTCCCCGGTGGCCTCATACCCCTTCTTAAGCGCCACAAGAGCCGCCTCTTCATCGCCAAGCCCTATGTAAGCATCCGCCAAGCCAAGGTATGCGTCCACGCTGCGCGGGTCAATTTCGATTGCCTGATTGAAGGCCACTACCGCTTCCTCATAGTTCATTTCGGAGAGATATCTCTGGCCTAAGTTAAGCTGTTTCCTGAATCTTGCTGTGTCGGTACTGTTAAAGATGATGACGCCTACTGCCGTGGCGATGATGATGACTATTAATATGATTGGCCAGATTTTCTTGGTTTTCATATGTAGAAATCTCCTAAAGTTTTATTTACCAATAATTTTTCTATTAGTTTCAAATCACCTAAACACTGCTTTAACAAACCAGGTGACACGCATAAATGTCACTTCCTTGTCACTTCCCTGTCACCTTCTTGTCACTTCCTACTTTATTTTCCATTGAGATTCTTTTTTATCATATTCAGTTGTCTCACTAATAAGTTTCTCTATATCCATATAATTCCTTCGATATTTTATATTAATCTTATTAATTACTCCATTCAAGCTCATTAAGAGGCCTGCCATATTCGTCATAAGAAAGTGTGGCATAACTTGGGGAATTGCCTGTCGAATATCCCGTGACCATAACAGTATTACCGCCCTCATATTCGTATTCCTGCACATACTCGTATCCATCATCTGTCCATGTCTGTACTGATTTCGATACCCTTCCCAAACTGTCATATTCTAACACAACAACTATCCCATCCGCACTTTCTTCCCATCGTATCTCTCTATCAGCCTCGCCATATGTGACACCGCCTCCCGATTCTATGATTCTTCCATATTCATCCCATACTGAGTCAGAGCTTGGAATTACTCTTGTCCGGTCACAAACCTCCAGTTTTAAAAAATCCCATTCTGTAATATCATATCCCTCTCGACGACTCTCCAAACACCGCTCCATCTCCCCCAGGTGTAAATATCCCAAGGAAAGCGCGTTCCATGCCTCTCCGTACAGTGCATTGCCCGCACCCGCTTCTCCCTGCTCCTGCAGCCAAATCTCTAACTCTTCCACCAACGGACGGTATGCTGCTTCAATCTGGTCATAAGTCAATAAATGGTTCATGCCTGTAGAATCAATTATTCCTCCGGTTTGTAAGAAGATTTCCACGATTTCTTCTATTCTCGCATCGGCTATACTGCCATTGGTATCATCAGCAGAATCCGCCTGTCCACTATCTGCTTCCTCACTTGCTCCATCTCATCAATCCGCTCTTTCAGCCTTTCATCCCCGGTTGCCTCATACCCTGCCTTAAGCGCCGCCAGAGCCGCTTCTTCATCGCCAAGCCCTATGTATGCGTCCGCCAAGCCAAGATATGCGTCTACGCTGCGCGGGTCGATTTCGATTGCCTGATTGAAGGCCACGACCGCTTCCTCATATTTCATTTCAGAGAGGTATCTCTGGCCTAAGTTAAGCTGTTTCCTGAATCTCGCCGTGTCGGTGTTGTTGAAGAGAATGACGCCTGCCGCCGTGGCGATGATGACGATTAATATAATTGGCCAAATTTTTTTGGTTTTCATCTGTGGAAGTCTCCTAAAAGTTTATTTTTCAACTAATTAACTCCAAATTTAGGCAAATTATTCAAGCTTACCGTTTCCAAAGTCTGCAATTGCTGTACCGCTAACTGTCGAAGCAATTCCATTCTTTCTTTCTGCATCTTTCCCTGATTAATCAAAACTGCATTATAACTTTCCAAATTCGCAAGCACAAGTAACTGATTCAGCGTTGCCATATCACGCATATTTCCTTTAACTGTTGGATTTTCATCTTTCCATTGCCTAGCTGTTTTTCCAAACAGAACTACATTGAGCATATCTGCTTCATTAGCGTATGTATAAGATACCTGTGCAGGTGTTAATTCTGGCAGAGTCAAATTATCCTTAATTGCATCTGTACGTATTCTATAATTTAATTTGGAAATTTCTCTGTTTAAGTTCCAATTTAGAGATAACCGACTATTCTCATCTGTCTTTAGTCGCCTGTAGTCCTTCATAATATATAACTGAAACTCAGGAGAAATCCAAGTTGCAAACGACATAGCAATATCACTATGTGCATATGTTCCACCATAACGTCCTGCTTTTGAAACAATACCAATTGCATTCATCTGTGTAATCCACTTAGTCGGTGTCATCACAAAACGATTTAATCCTGCCTCATTTTTAACCGCCTCGAATTGCACACGGTTAAAATCAGGATTATGCAGCCTTTCCCAAACACCCAAAAATTCTATTGTATTCCGATTACGCATCCAGTTTTGAATTACAAATCTTGGGTCGTCTTCATTTCTATATTTTGCAATATCTGTTAATGAGATGAACTCATTTTCAAAATTTGTTGTATAAATGCCAATATCAATACCTTTCGCATGAATAGTCTCTTTCACAATTTTCGCCATATATCTTCTCCTATTCTCACATCATAAACCCATGCAAAGTTTATAAAAGGTTAGTTTCATCTATAAAATCAGTATTCTTATTCGTTGGCATAGATTTCATCTATATAACATGCAAGCGGGCTGACATCAAAATTGTATCTGCTCTTATAGACGCTGACGTTTTCTACCTTTATTTTCATCCCCCAAAGTTCCGGAAAAGGATTATCGCCATATTCTTCTGTGTACTCCGCCCCGTCAAGCGCCAATATGGATACGGTATATTCCTCCCCATCCACTTCAAACGTCCGGGGTTCGTCGAGAACAAGGCAATAGGTACACCATTCGTCATATAGCTGCGGGTCTCTTTCAAAATAATTCTCGCTTTGGTCTACTGTTCCCGTCAAAGTATATTCCTGAGTCTGTGCTTGCGGCTCTGTTTGAGAAGAGTCTGTTTTACCATTCTCCAAAATATTTTGTAAGTCAAGATAAATTGGTGCAATCATAAATTCTGCTTCCTCTTCTCCATCACCATCCGTCGGCCTTCTTTCATCATAACTTTCTATGTCAGCTTCCACTGTAATTTCCTGTCCTAAAATTTCATTAATTCTTCCATCAAAAGATGATGAGTAGGCATTAACCCCAAATAATGATAATATATATGTCTCACCATCCATCTCCACTGTCTGCTCCTCGTTCGGGACGAAACAATAAGTCGAGTAAGTAATGCCCATTGGCGGGTTACAATAATCCCATGTCTCATAAATCGTTCCAGTAACTACCAATCGTTTATTTGCCACTGACTCTACTGTTACCAAATCCCCCGATGAGTCCGCGCTCTCCATATTTTCCTTCTGACTTGCCTCCATCTCATCAATCCGCGCCTTCAACCGTTCATCCCCGGTGGCCTCATACCCTTTCTTAAGCACTGCAAAAGCCGCCTCTTCGTCGCCAAGACCTATGTAAGCATCCGCCAAGCCAAGATATGCATCCACGCTGCGCGGGTCGATTTTAATTGCCTGGTTGAAAGCCACGACCGCTTCCTCGTAATTCATTTCAGAGAGGTATCTCTGGCCTAAGTTAAGCTGTTTCCGGAATCTCGCCGTGTCGGTGCTGTTGAAAATGATGACGCCCGCCGCTATGGCGATGATGATGACTATTAATATGATTGGCCAGATTTTTTTGGTTTTCATCTATGAGAATCTCCGTTCTTATCTCCATAAATCTACTTATCATTGCTAGTACTTGCACACTTTTATAGTTATTACATTTTAATCCATTTTTGCTATTGTATCTCCACCCGTTCTGTTTCACTCAAATGTATTCCATACTCGTTATAAGTTATAGTAGAAGAATATTTTACTATCTCATAATCGTCTACTATTGCCACAGAATTGCCATCCTGATACTCGAATGTCCGCTCATAATTGACCCTTCCATCACTCGTGCTGTAAACTCTTGCAATTCTTCCCTGGCCGTCATATTCATATTGATATTGTTCATGGTTCCCAAATTCATTAATACCCAAATCCCAAGTAATATAGCGGTCTGCCTCCCCATAACTCCAGGAATCACCGGAAGAACCCATGATTATTCTTCCATATTCGTCATATACAGAACCGTTATCCTCTTCATAAACCTCCGCTGCAAACCCATCCCAACCTGTAGTTTCATACCCTCTGCGACGCACTTCCAGGCATTTGTCCATCTCTCCTAAATGAAGATAAATCGCCGCAAGCTGATAATATGCCTCCGTCTCCCATTCACCCCGGTCATTTTCCAGATACCCTTCCAACTCTTCCGCCAATGGGCGGTATGCAGATTCAATCTGTTCATAAGTTAAAAGGTGCGTAGAACCATCACTATTTACCTCGCCAACCCCACCATCGCCACCACGAATAAGGTCAGAAATTTCCCGCACCCTCCGTGTAATCTCGTCATTCTCCCCGTTAGATTCATCAATTTCTTCTGTATTGCTCTCCTCTGCTGCTGCCTCCATCTCATCTATCCGCGTCTTCAGCCGTTCATCCCCGGTGGCCTCATATCCTTTCTTAAGCGCCGCAAGAGCCGCCTCTTCGTCACCCAAGCCAAGATATGCATCCGCCAGGCCAAAGTATGCGTCCACGTTTCGCGGGTCGATTTCGATTGCCTGGTTGAAGGCCACGACCGCTTCCTCATAGTTCATCTCTGAGAGATATCTCTGGCCTAGGTTAAGCTGTTTCCTGAACCTTGCCGTATCGGTGCTGTTGAAGATAATGACGCCTGCCGCTACGGCGATGATAATGACGATTAATATAATTGGCCAAATTTTCTTGCTTTTCATTTGTAATTTTCTCCCGGAAGAATGCCCGCATTCCGGGCATTCTTCAGAACATTTAGTAACTCTTAAGCTGTGTCCTTTACAGCTTTAGAGTTCCTTAATGTTCACTTTACCGCATCAGCGGCACAACCACCTTGCGCACATCTTCATCTTCGTTGGAGGGCAGCATGCCGATTCCCGGCTTCTGCGCCTTCGCCTGCTCATTATAAGGTACATAATCGAAATTCATAATCCTCTGTGCCGCCACATTGCCGCCGAAATGGATACCCGTCTTGTATTTCAGGAAATATTCATAGAGCTTGGTGCCCGCTACCTTGGAGACATCCTCCTGGTTATAGCAAGCCGCCCAGAATACATTGTGCAGGCTTCCTTTGTCCAACAAATTCTCGATAAACCCGCGGGCGTCCCCTGCATCCTGGGGATGCGTCACATGGGTAACGAAATCCGCGAAATTGGCAATCAGTATGAACTTCGCCTGATAAGAACGCATATCCGTATAGATTTCCTCATCCGACATGCCTGCCTGGATGTTCTGTTTCTTCTTTACATTCCTTGCCTTGAAGTCAGGAAGCAGTTCCTGGAAGAACTGGAATACTTTCGCATCCGTGTCAAGCAAGGATACAGATTCCTTCTCCACGATATTCGTCAGTTCGCCGCTGTAATCGATGACGGTCACTTCACCGCCCCGCCTGCGTGCGGACTTAAGCATTACTTTTAACAGGTTCGTCTTGCCGCTCCTGGACTTGCCCGCAATCAGATAGCAGTATGTCCTGCTAAGGTCGATGCCGTAGATTGCCGCATTCTTCATATTGTAGCCAATCGGAAGATGTCTGTCGTCACGGAATAACTTCTCCGTATCATCCAGTTCTGCATACTCTGACCATACCGGATTCTCAGGTATCTCAGGTATTGCCTTGGCTTTCTTACCATTCCAACTGCTGCGCATCTGTTTCGCAAGCCGCTCAATTTGCTCCATCCTCTTGAAATCGTCTTCCGCCTCAAAACTTAGGGCTGTCTGGAACTCCAGAAGCTCTTCCCCAACTTTGGCAAGTCCCCTGCCCTTTACATTGACTTCCGGAAGCGTCTCAATATGCATGGTGCGCATCGCCTCCGCGTACTGGAACTTATCGCTCATTTCCAGACAAATAACCGTCCTTAAGTTATCCCCAATACGGTTCGGAATCTCCAGCGCGCCGAATCCACCCGCAGTTATGATAAGGAAAATACCATAACTTACGCCGTCTTTGGACAGCTGTAAAATCATATCTTCATAGATATTGTTGGTCTTATTCTTAAAGTTCGAGTAATTATCTATCACGATAATAATGGAAGGCAGCACGATACCGTTTGCACGCACATACTGGCTGTAATTGCCGCCCTTGAAGAGCTGCTTGCGCTCTTCCAGTATCCCGTTAAGCATATTGAAGAATTTCGCCAGCTTATCATTGTCATTCTCATACATGACGCCGCCCACATGAGGCATCTTCTCGAAAGCAGACAGCATCTTGGCGCTGAAATCAATGGCATAGATATTGACTTCCTCGGGCGTATATTTACTCACCAGTCCATATACCAATGTCTGCAAGAAAGTACTCTTACCGCTCACTACCGTACCTACGATGGCATGGTGCCCATTCTGGGAAAGATTGACCGTAAAAGTATCCTGAGCCTGGTTCACCGGGTCGTCGTAAAGCCCCATCAAGATTTCCAGGTTCCAGTTCTTACTGCCTCTCTGCCACGTACTACCATCGAAATAATCTTCTTTTTTATAAGAAGGAAGCTGCTCCATATACAGGATGGCAGGCAATACCGGAAGCCATAGCTGTAAATTGTGCACATACCCATTCTCTTCCGCCAATCTTGCCAGATATTCCACTACCGCATCAAGCTGCGTCTTCTGCTTCTTCTCAGGCAGTTTATATTTATGCTGTTCTGCATATACAATAATCTGCTCCGCAATCTTCTCCGTATTTGATTCTGCAGGAGACTCCTGCCTCACGTAAATCCATACCGCAATCAAATCCCGGATACGCTGGGTATTGTATTCGTTAACCGGGAAATCAATATTCCTCCGCTCCATCTCACCGAACACATTCTGTATGTACAGATTGGACAGCCTGTTATCCTCTAACAAATCGTCCGGCGTCATGCCCTCCGGGACAGGCGCAGCGGAAAGCACCGCCAACAATTCTGCAATCCAGTTCTGTTTTACCTGCGCCGTCAATTTCATTTTCAAGCGGTTGCCGATAAGCGCGGTCTTTCCTGTGGTGGAAAGCATATGGGCGATATCTGAACGGAAACTGCCGTTCTCTTCATCATACGCCGCACCGCTGAATCCCGACTGGAACAACTCAAACAACTCGTCATTGCCCACCTGCATGTAGCAGCGTCCGGCCTGTGTGATATAGGCAGCGTCCGGCCTATGCAGCATATCGTTGCTGTCCTGCCTGTCCTGGACACGCAGGCACAGCCTGAACTTAGAGTTACTCCAAATGTTATCATCCACCGTACCGCTAGGCTTCTGCGTGGCCAGAATCAGATGTACGCCAAGGCTTCGCCCTACCTGCGCCACGCTGATTAACTCGCGCATGAAATCAGGCTCTTCCCGTTTCAACTCCGCAAATTCGTCAATCACGATAAACATATGGGGCACGGGAATGCTAGCCTCATTGTTCTTATATAATCTTGTATACAAGTTAATGTTATTGACGCCGTGTTCATTGAAAATGCGTTGTCTTCTTTTATTCTCACTCTTAATAGATACCATGGCCCGCTTTACCTGGTTGCCGGACAAATTTGAAATCTGTCCAATCATATGGGGCAGCCCGTTAAACAAGTTCGCCATGCCGCCACCCTTATAGTCGATGATGAAGAATCCCACATCATCCGGGCTGAAACTCAGTGCCAGGGACAGGATATAGGTCTGTAAAGTTTCACTCTTACCGGAACCTGTAGTACCCGCAATCAGGCCATGCGGCCCATGGTACTTCTCATGGATATCCAGATACCAGTTACTTCCGCCTGCCTTCTGCCCGATAAGGGCTTTCATGCTGTCATAAGTACGGTTCTTACGCCATTTGTCAAGTACATGCAGCTCTTCTAAACGTTTGATTCCATACATATCGAAGAACGTAAGCGCCGCCGGGATATCGCCGCCGGACTCCGTCTCATGCACCTCTATATTGGCAAGCGTCCTGGCAAGTCTCTCAAGCTGAGCGTTGTCAATTCTGTCAAAAGCAATCGCTTTGCGCTCCTCGACGCCGTCTTCCACATTATACATGCCTCTGAAAGCGCCATCGTTCTGAATCACAAACCCACACTCGTTAGGAAGATTCTCATAAGCATCCGTCAAGAATACCGTAGTGATGTCCCTGTTATTTTCATTAATAATATATTTGGTAATCAGTTCGCCCTCTAACAATTCCGGATTAGACAGGAAAAGAATAAACTGGGGCGTAGGAAGCTTCTCCTTCCTGGCCGACAATGTGGGCCTGTTCTCCGCTCTCGTCCGCAGAACTTTCGTAATCTCGTACAGCACATCCCCGGCTTCCACTTTATTTTTCGCAATATACCTGCTCTTCTTATCCTCCGACCATACATGGGGGAACCATTTCATATATGCCCAATCGTCCGCATCATCTTCCCCTTCATCATAGAGGAATGCCATTTTTACATCCGTATAACAGTTGGCGGCGGCAATCTGAGCCACAATATTGTGCATGACCTCAACCGCGCCCTTTTTCTTGGCCCCGCCCACCAGACCGACCATCCTATGTTCCATCAAGTCAGCACAAATGGGGACATTATGCAAATTACGGAAAGTCTGCTGTATGACGGAAGGTTTCTCGGCTAAAGAATCGCTTATCAGGCTGAAACGCTCTTTTGGAATATTGATAGGAGCCTGGAAGGGCATGTCGCCCGTGCCTACCCGATAGCTTAGATAATCTTCATGGTTTACATTGCGGTTCCACAAAAAAGCGTTGCGGTCATCAAACTTACAGCACGCCTCCGCGGAAAGATACATTGCGTGCAAACTGTTACTATTCTTCTCATACTTCTCCTTAATCTGGACAGAGCATTTGTCCAGATACTGTTCATAGGCTTCAAACCTGTGCTGTTCCGCCTCTATATTTTTCTTTTTCTCCGCCTTCATGTTCACCAATGCCCATACGGTGCCAATCAGTGCCGAGGAAACGGCCGTCACAAGCCCTGTATACATGAACATACTGCCTCCGCCTCCATTGGCATTGGCGCCAAAAATAGACATGGCACAGCCAAGCAGCATAGGCAGAGCCATGGTCAACGATGGACCGATAAGCATGCCCACAGACTTGCGTTCCATAAGCTGAGGCTGCGGTGGCCCTTCAATCTCAATCACCTCATTATCCAGTTTATAAATCTGCCTGGGAGAACGGTGGTAAAGTGTCTTTTTCTGGGGAATACGGGACGGCGGCGTAGTCGTCTCCTGCAGGATGCCGCCCAGATATTGTTGCAGTTTCGACTGGTTAACGTGAAATTTCTCGGTTTGGGAATTGACAGCTAAAATATTGCCTAAATATACAAGGCACAATCCGAATATATTGACGCAGTCGCCAAACTGTAACGGCTTTGAACCGACAATCCTTTTAGAACCGACGAACACGCCGTTTGCACTTTTATCTTCAATAATGCACTGCCCGCCCGACTTGCGCAGGATGGCATGTTCCCTGGAAACCAACTTTCTCGTATCGTATACGATATCGTTGCTCTCATTTTTTCCAATAGAAATTATCCCACCTCTCTCAAGATTCTGGATATCATATTTCTCGAAAACCTTGAAAGAGCTTTCTGTTTCATCCACCATAATGGAGATACGTTCCCTGTTAGGCAGCATTACCGTCAAAAGGTCGCCGTTCTTCAAGTCAACGCCAAAATAGTCCTGATGGCTCATCGTATCCTCGACACGGTAGCCGTCGGAACCAAGGAAATGCCACCCGTTCTCGATTACCTCCATATGTAGCTCGATATCCCTTCCCAATGAGAAAATGTCATTGTCCAGAATAACCGAATGCTCAGAGTTGTTAATTGCCGGAAGCAAAAACTCCTGAAATGCTTTCGTAGTATGTACAGAAAGAATAATGCTCATGTTACCGTCCCCCATAAGATAATCTTTAGCCTATTTACGCCGTCTGTGCTCCAGACGTGCATTTATTTTGTCATTGTATTTCGATATATCAAATATGAATTATATAGTCAACAAAATGCAATGATTTTTCTTGCTTTAGTAGAAGGAAATATAAATCCCATACTGTCCGTCCGTCTCATCATTCCAATGAACCGGCCCAATCACTTCCTTCACCATCACGCCATAGCTGCCGTTGCTGTAAAAATCCCCAAAAATATCATAAGTACTAATGTGCTCATATCCGGCCTCCGTTAAAACCTCTATGTATGCATCGCGCTTCTCAGCCGCAGCATCTTCATCCGTCTCCAGGGCATATGCTGCATAGTAATGCACATCCTTCTCACCGCACTGTGCCGCAAAAATATCGTCCTCGCCATCATGCGTCTCTTCGTTGAACTTTGTCTTTATTTTAAAAGCCTCCGACAACGTGACGCCATCCACAGCGCTCTCCATCCCTGCAATGCCCATCTGGGACATTATCTCCTTGTATTGCTTATTACTAATGTTCTTCGCGCCATCTCCACACCCGGTAAGCGCTGCGGTTAACACAATGATAAGCGTAATTGACACTAATTTCTTCATTTTATAATTTTACCCCTTCTTATATCAATTTTATCTAAGCGGCCTTGCGCCACACCAATCTGGTTCCACACTGCTACAGTATAGCATATAAACATCCTAAAATCTTTTAACCTGATAAATAACCTGCTAAATGGGACAGAATGCAGTTTAAAAATCCCCCTTTCCCCTGGTCCCTTAACGCTGCCCGCTGCCTTACATGATAATTTTCTTCCCGCACCACTAATACCAAAGCCGTCACGTTATCCTTTCCTCCATGCCGCAAAGCCACTGAGACCAGGACATCGGCCATGTTTTCCGCATATTCCCATTGGCTGAGAATTGTCTCTATCTCTTCATCTGAAAGCATGTCCGTCAGTCCGTCACTGCACAGCAAGAAAACGTCTCCCGGCTGTAAGTCAATCACCGGGCTAAAATATGGCTCAATCATAAATTCATCCGGCATAATGCCAAGATGTTGGGTCAGCCTGTGACGGCTCATGCTCCGTCTGGCTTCCTCCGGCGTCAGAATGCCTAGCTCCACCATCTTTCTCGCCTCGCTATGGTCTACCGACAACTGGCGCAAAACCTTTTTTCTCATAAGATAACATCGGCTGTCACCCACATTACAGCTTACCGCACGTTCCCCGTCCAAATATAGGACAGACGCTGTGGCCCCCATGCGGATGCCATCTTTTTTCATCTTCCGGCAGATTTCTTCATTGGCAGACTGCATCTGCCTCTGCCCTTCTTCCCTGATTTCATTTAACCCACAAGGTGTAAAAGCCGTCGCCGCCATCAAAGAAGCCGCTTCTCCCGCCTCCTCACCTCCCATGCCGTCGAATACGCCCACTGCCGCCTGCCCCAGCACAAGAACGCCGGTATCATATTGCAGATTCACATCCGTATTCTGACGGTATTTTCCAAATAGACAATAATTGTCCTCATTGTTGGAACGGACTCTGCCCACATGGGTTAACGCCGCCCCCTCGATATGTAATCCCAATGTTCCCCCTCCTGCATCATATGATGTACACTCGGAATCTCTCTTGCACAAAAAACTCCGAAAATACATTATGGACCATATATTTTCTTTAAATTTGTGTGCAATTAACATAAAATTTTATTGAATTATAACACATTTCGTCGGCAAAACACTATAGGTTATGCCGTACTTTCCTAATTGTTTGTGACATTTTATCCTCCCACACCGTCCAATAATCAAAAAAGCGAATGAATTGCCCGCCAGGTAGTTGCTCTTACGAACTATTTAACCTACTGACCCTTGTAAAAGCTTCGCCAATAATCTATAATAAACCAAACTTTTTTTTTCACAAAACATATCTTCATTGTGCATCTGTTTTATTCCATCATGGAATAACAGCCGTATATTCTAATACGGTCTGTACACCTCACAGTCAACTTATATGATGTCTTTTTATCATCGTGCGAACCCACCTGACACTGTCAAACAGCGATAAGGCATCATACAAACTTGAGCAAACAGAGTGTGCGCACATCTCCATCCGGCACATCCCTGTCTCTGTTCACACCCAAAAGGAGAATTTTATGACAGACAAAAGGCAGCAGTCCAAAACACCCCCGAAAAAACCAAATGCATCCCAAAAAAGCACCAAAAAAAAGTCCGCTCACATTTCCAACAGCAAAATACATGACAGCAGCAGCAAGCTCATCTTCGGCAACGCCGAACTATGTTCCCAATTCCTGCGCAACTATATGGACATGCCTGCGCTGAAAAATGTCAGGGCACAGGATATTGAGGATGTCACGGACAGGTACATCCCCATGTTTACGCAGGAAAGAAATTCCGATACAGTAAAACGTATAAATTTACCCGGCAAACATACATTATTTTTTATCTCTTTGATTGAACATAAGACAAAAGTAGATTATAATGTAAGCATGCAGCTTCTGCGTTATATGGTCTATATATGGGAAGACTATGAGCATGAAATGGAGAAGCAGAAGAAAGGAATCAGCAGGACGAAAGGATTTCGGTATCCTCCAATCCTTCCGGTGGTATACTACGAGGGGACTGGCAAATGGACTGCGGCCTATAATATAAAAGACAGAATATTGTCAGGAAAAACTTTTGAGCCTTTCACGCCGGATTTCTCTTATAAGTTGCTGGAACTTAATTCTTACAGTACACAACAGCTTATTGGGAAGAAAGACGAGCTGTCCTTGTTAATGCTGATTAACCGTCTACAGGACACGACAACATTCCGAAAGCTGAACCTGCCGGAAGACTACATCAAAAACCTGTCGGAAAACTCCACAGACGAGTTGCTAGAGATAATCGCAAAAGTGACTGCGTCGATGTTACGGCATCTAAACTTACCAGAAAATGAAGTGGAAGAATTTACGGGACAGGTAAAGGAGCGAAAAATGGCTGAATTATTCGAGAATTTCAAGGATATAGACCTGCCTGCCGCACGCAAAAAAGCAAGGGAGGAAGGTCACGCAGAAGGTGAAGCACGCTTTGCAAAACTAACGCAAACTTTATTGAATGCCAACCGTATTGACGACCTAAAAAAAGCCCTCGCAGACTTAAAATACCGCCAGGAGTTATATATGCAAAACAATATATAACCTGCGTTTATGCTAGTACAACGAATAATTAATTCCTGATACATTGGCGCAGAATGATTATTTCATGTGCAAGGCGGAGGACTGAGGCGTAGCGGTGGCTACGTCGATTGACGACAACGAAGCAAATGAAAAATCAGACAAGCCAATGTGTCAGTTAATTAATATTCTTTGTACTAGGCCAATATGGAATTGAAAAGGCTGTGAGTAAAACATCTCCATATTCAACTTTTTTCTGGCATTTCCTATGACAACGAATGTAAACTACTTTATCCCCAACTGTGTCATAATCGTCTTCACACTTCCCCGATACGTGCCGTATACCACTGCCCCAATCAACGCCACAATACCCAATGCCGCAAGAAGCCCCGTTGCTTCATAGACCGTAATTTTTCCGTCATTTGCATAGAGGAGAAGCGCATATAGCAGATACATAGCCCCGGTGCCGACAGCGGCAGGCACTTTAAAAACATTGCCGCACTGGAGACGCACCTCTTTTGACAAAAATGTCGGAGACGCACCTAACTTTTTTAAATCATCGAAAATATAACGATTGTTGAGTGCAATCGTCTGGCTTCTCGTATAGCAGACCACAAGGGAAGTCACAAGGCACACGATAAAAATAAACAGAAACATCATATACAGCACACCCATCAGGCATAAGTGCTCATTGAGAAGCAGACTCCGGAAACTTGGGCTGTATGCCCAAAAGTGTTTAAAATTCATATTATCCGTATCATCGTAACTGATTTGCCATTCTTCCCCTATTGTATATGTTTCTCCTCTTTCCTCCGCTACAATCTGTTTTACCTTGTCATAAAAGTATGTGTGCTCGCAGCTTTCATCAAAAGAAGAGACGAATAAGTCATAAAATGCATCGGCAAACTGATAGGAATCCCGGCCATCCGCATTAAACTGTACGATATGTCCTCTCCACTCATCTGTCAACCCCTCTGCCATCTTCTCATAATCTTCATTGTCAAGAACATAATAGCCGGTCGCACTTGCCAACAAGTCATAGTGTAAATACCCGGCAAACTCTGTACTAATACATTCCCTGGTTACCATATTGGTCAGATTACCAGCCCCCTCATCTGTCCAAACACTGGACTCCTGCGCATCTGTTACATACAGGTAAGTACCCGGCGACACGTCAGTCTCCTGCCCTGTTAACGCAAAATAAGCATCCTCTGAAAGTATTCTCGCTTCACTCTGTATAGGATGATATTCAATGTGGAACCTCTTCCCCTCATCCGCGACTTCCACATTTCCATCAACTCCCAGGCTAATGTACTCACATTCCCTCCAATCTTTCAATGAAAGACCGTATTTACCCGCTAACTCCCTCACCGTCTCCTCACCTGGCACTTTCTGGTCCGCCGGGTATTGATAAAAGTAATCATATGGATAACTCTTATAGAGAAAAACAGAAGTAAGCCCTACCGTTGGCAAATAAAAAATGGCGAACGCGCCTCCCGCAATTAACAGCGTGACGACAAGCATATTGTTGACTGTCTGCTTGGCCTGGAATTTCATCATGCCCCTGGAAATTATATCTTTGTAAGGATTTTTCTTATGCCTTCCCCATCCGTATACAACCGTGTAAAGCATCACCATATATGTGCCTATGAATACGGGCGCATAGAGCATTGCCAACCATGAAGGCGAATAAGAACTGAATAATGTCATCCATATTAGCGGCGCATAATATCCTATAACAGCCCCCACAAGTATCAATAAAAATCCTGCCGGGCCACACCATCTGCCCAATTCTTTGACGGGTTCATTGATATGCTCTTCGCGGATAACTTCCATAATATTCGTCTTTTTCAAATATCGCCACGCAAACACACAGGCCAGGACCACCACCAACAGGAAAAAGGCCACAGATGCAAAAAGGCATCTGAAATCTAAATCCAACACCATCTCTGAACTATCCACCAAAACCAGACGAAACAAACTCCACACCACCCATACAAAAGGGAATCCTGCAATTACTCCTAAAGCCGCGGAAAAGCTGCTTAAAGAGACCACTTCACGGAACAAACCCGAACGCAGCCGTTTCCTGGATGCCCCTATCGCCATCAAAATCCCCAACTGTTTTGATTTATGCCGAAAGAATAGCCGAGCCGCATATATTGTAAAAACAACACATCCCACCAGAGTCATTACGAATATACCATACATCTGTTTGCGGCTGTCACCGCCCTTCGGGAAAACTTTCTGTACGGTTTTGGAGAACATGAGTGTGGAATATGCAGAAATAATCATCAGTGCAATAAAATTACAGAATAAATAAAGCCTGGCGTGTTTCCGGTCTGCTTTCCGTAATTTCTGTTCAATTGCTCTCATTGTCAACGTCTGTTTCATAGTAATAACCATACCTTTCTCTTCACCTGTTTTCTTTTATGCACTCATTTCCTTAATCACATTAAGCAGCCTATCCTGGAACTCTCCCCGGCTCCCATGATTCTCAAGCTGCCTGTAAAGCGTGCCGTCTTTTAACAAAATCACCCGGTCGCAGAAGGATGCCGCGAAGCTGTCGTGAGTCACCATGAAAATCGTCGCGTTCATCTTAGATTTCGCTTCCGTAAAAGTTTCGATGACAGCACGGCTCGACTTGGAATCCAAATTCCCAGTAGGCTCATCCGCAAGGATAACCATAGGATTATTAATCAGGCTGCGGGCCACTGCCGCCCTTTGTTTCTCCCCGCCGGAAATCTCGGCGGGGTATTTGTCCATGATATGTCCTATTCCAAACAGAGCAACAAGTTTATCAACAAGCTCTTCTGCGTCTTTTTCCACTTCACCCTGTATGATACGGGGAATCAGTATATTTTCACGGATTGTAAGTCCGTCCAGCAGCATGAAATCCTGAAATACAAATCCCAACTTTGTATTCCTGATTTTTGCCAGTGTATCTTCGTCCTGCCCTGCAAGTTTTGTGCCTCCTACCATGATGCTTCCCTGGTCAAAAGGGATATAACAGGAAATGCAGTTTAAAAGGGTCGTTTTGCCGGAACCCGAAGGCCCCATAACGGCAACAAATTCCCCCTGGGCTACATGAAAATCAATACCTTTTAAGACTTGATATTTTGTCTTGCCTATTTCATAAGATTTAAAAAGATTTTTTACATATAACATAGTTTTGGCTTCCCTTCCTTAAAGTAAATTTACAGACTCTGTCTATTTGTTACAACATATCACAAATGAAAAACCCGGCATGGAGGCATGTAAAAAATAGCGGCATAAATGTAAATTTTGCAGACGATATGCAAAGTTTGTAAAGTTTATACATGCCGGATGTAAAGTTTGGAAGCGTAAGAAAAACAAACCGAAAACATGAAAAAGAAAATATGGTACACTATATCTCAAAGAGAATTAAGGAAAGGTGGAATATTTATGCTGCGGATTGCACTGTGCGATGACGAGACGGATGCAAGGGACGCGCTCTATATACAATTAGAAAAAATATTGAATGAAGAAACAGAAAAGGTCGTATATGAATTTTCTTCCGGCTTCAATGCCGTCTCATGGCTTGAAAAACATCCGGGAGAGATTGACTTGCTTTTTCTGGATATGGAAATGAAGGGACTAAATGGTATGGAAACAGCAGAGAAAATCCGGCAGTCTGACGGACATATCATCATCGTTTTTGTCACCGGATATGCAGACTACGTCTTCGATGGCTACCGCGTTGGCGCCCTGGACTATATAATGAAACCGGTGCAAGAGGAGAAACTCTTACAGCTTCTTAGACGGGTGCGCACAAAATTGAGAACGGAAGAACCACAGACCTTCATTGTAAAAAACATAGACGGGACATGGCGTTTCAAATTACATGACATCCTGTATTTCTACTCGGACAAAAGGCGGGTTGTCCTTGTCACGAATCGTGGCGAATATCCTTTTTATGCGAAGTTGGACGAAGTGGAAGCGCAGCTTGCCTCCCAATTTGTCAGAATCCACCAACGCTATCTGATTAATCCGTTAAACGTCGATTATCTTGGGGGCGAATCTATCTTGGTGGGCACAGCGCAGCTTCCATGCAGCAGACGCTACCGGGAAACGGCTGTCAGCCGGATTGCCAGAGTCATGATGGAGGGCAGTTTACAATGAATCGGTTTTTCTATCATATTTATTGGCTCTTTTCTTCCCTTTTATCTGGTTGGCTCATTATGCGCTCGATGAAACATTTTATAAAAATAAAACGGAAACCTTGGATAAAGTGTCTCATGCTCTTTGGCTGTGCCACTTTAAGCACCACGGTAATTTTCATAGGGGATTCTTTTAATATCCTCGCAACAACCCCCTGTTTCCTTCTTGTCACTTTGATTGCCTGCGAGGGTACTAAATGGCAGAAGGTTACGATTGGAACCATGTATGCCAACACCATTCTGGCTTTCAACGCCCTGCGGGATAACTACTTAAAACCCTTATTCAGTATATGGAATCCTCGAGAGTATTATGGCTACACATCCCCCTATGAAGAAATTTATGCGGCATGGTACCATTCCTATCCGCTATCGCTGCTTTCCTCTTCCACCGCCACGTTACTGTTCGCACTAACACTATACGCCGGCATCAAAAAATTTGCACCGAATAAAGATTACTCGCTGTCTGACAGCCTGTGGAAGTTGCTTCTTCTACTTACAGCAACGCCTTTTGGCATCATATTAAGCATTGTCACATTATATTCAGGCACGAACAAATACTCTGTCTGGCTTTTCCACCCGCCGGCCGACTGTCTGGCTCTGCTTGTTATCACGCTGATGTCATTTATCAGCCTGCTCTGGTGCGTCACAGTCCTGGCGAAACAACAACGCCTGGAGCAGCAGAATATGTTTATGAAAATCAACCGCAAATATTATGAGGCAATGGAACAACAGCACACCGAAATCCGGCGGCTAAAGCATGACCTGGCCAACCACATGCAGGTATTGTCCGCACTGCCCGAACAGGAACGGGATTCCTACATCAAAAATCTGGCAGAGCATACCGCTGCCATGCATTCCTTGTCCTATTGCGGAGATTCCACAGTCAATGCGGTACTGTCTGTCAAGAAACCTCTTATAGAGCAACACGGCATCCATATGGAATTGTCCTTGGATATCCCACAGGAACTGCCTTTCGACAAGACCGACATCTGCGCGCTCTATGCCAATGCATTGGATAACGCGGTGGAAGCCTGCATGAAACTGGAGCAGGAAAAACGCTTTATCACCGTAAAAAGCAAGGCAAGAAAGGGGTTATTCTGTCTGGAAGTCAGTAATCCGGCGCCGGAAAACTCCGGCGTCCCAATCAACCAGGCAATCTATGACGGCTTAGAATATGACACCTATGTCAATATTATGCCAACCTCCAAAAAGGATAAAACAAACCACGGTTTCGGACTAAAAAGCATCCGCGAAACCGTGGTCAGATATCATGGCAATATGGAATTAAAAACTGTAAACGGAGTCTTTGATTTATTCCTCTACATGCCGCTTTAAAATATTCTACTCAGCCAATGCCCTTCTTGCCAGTTCCAGACAACCCATAATACCCTGGTCGTCATGCAGGCTGGCAGGTACAATATAGTGGTCTATATCTTTCAGCTCATCTGCCTGGACATAGCCGTTAAGCATCTCCAGCACTTTCGTCCTGATTAACGGGAAAAGCTGTTCCTGATGCATTACACCACCGCCTAAGATAATCATTTCCGGTGACAATGTAAGAATATATCCTACAAGCGCCTGGGAAATGTAATCTGCCTCCAAATCCCATACTTCCGGCTTGTCAGCAAGTTCAATTGCCTTCTTGCCCCACCGCTCCTCGATAGCGGGCCCTGCCGTCATTCCTTCCAGACAAGTCCTATGGTAAGGGCACTTTCCTTCATAATTATCGTCGCTTCTCTTGCGAATCAGCACATGTCCCGCCTCAGGATGGAGCATTCCATGAAGCAGCTTGCCTTCTATGTAGATTCCCCCGCCTACACCCGTGCCGAAGGTAAGATACATCACGCAGCTTTTACCTTTGGCCTGCCCAAATGTCACTTCCCCAAGAACAGAACCGTTTACATCCGTATCAAAACCAATCGGGCAGTGCAATGCATCCTCGAAATCCTTTACTATGTTATAATCTCTCCATGCAATCTTCGGTGTAGAAGTAATACTGCCGTAATTTGCCGCCTTCTTATCCAACTCAATGGGCCCGAAACATGCAATGCCAAGTGCCTCCACCCCACGCTCTTTAAAATAGTCAACCAGTTTCGGCATCGTAATTTCCGGTGTTTCAGTGGGTATGGACACCTGCTCGAAAATCTTGCCTGTCTCATCTCCTATGGCGCACACCATCTTTGTGCCGCCTGCTTCTAATGCTCCAAGTCTCATAAGCCTTCTCTCCTTTTTATTAGAGTACATGATTCCCGGGAACAGCCTGTTAAAATCTAACCTCCCAAGCATCTATATACCTATTATATATAAACTTCCACTCATCCTGCAATAGCGTCTGCACTTTTTATAAAAAAGTCCACGTATTTTATATAAAAGTGAGTTCTATCTGCCCTTTCTTCAATGATTTCATTTTCCTATCGGTGACCTTATCTCCCTCCCCAATCCGTCCACACAAAAGGGGCGAATCCACATCATACCTCTTATAGTTTCTTTGCACCCGTTCCAGGCTGTCATTGGCATAACAATACCTGCATCCATTTAGGCATGTATGGTAAGCGCCCACCTCAATGCTTTCCACACAGCCACAGGATGCCCTCTGGTTCTTATCTTTGCCAGCCTCAATGGTATATCCAGTGATTTCCTCAACCAAATCTCTGTCAATACAACTACTGTGCCCTATCCCACAGTCTGACAAATCCATCTCCTCGGCACAGGTCGTTATCTCCATGCCATATTGCCGGGCCATGTAGCCTAACTTCCCTGCAAATATTTTCAACTTATTCAAACCATTATCAGAGGTCATATAACCGTCATCTTCTGTCTGTCTATCAGAAATATTCCATCCGCAGGAAACATCCTGCCTAATGCCTAAAGCTTTCATCGCCGCCTTATTTTTTGCATAAATGTCCACGAAACTAATCACACATCTGTGTGTATATCCTGACAGCGCTTCCGCAATTTGGCCAAATGCCTGTATATGATATGCTTCCGTATAAATGTCATTAAACAAAATCGGGTCGTACCGCCAGACAACCCGACTGCTGCCAACCATATCCGCCAGCCTCCGGAATACAGATATCATATGATTCTTCTTATGCGGAACATTAGGCTCCATATCCCCTCCGTATCCTGTCAGCGTGAACTGAAAGTAGTAGGCATAATTTTTCAGTTCATGCAGTCTGGCAAACATTGGCTCCGGATTCTTCGTCCAGAAGACAATACAGTCAATCAGCTCAGGCGACAATAAAATCTTGCTGACTTGATGAGGATTCATTGGATTCCTCACATAGAGAAATCCTTCTTTTATTCTATTATAGAACCAATCCGAATAGTAATTGGGGATATCGGTTCTGCGGCTTACGCTTAAAATCATGAATATTGCCTTTCACCCTCTACTGGTTCGGTATGCCCATATATAGTTATTCATTACTTCACGCCTGCATGTATTGGTTTTCCTTAAGCCATGCCACCGACCGGCGCAGTGCATCCACGGTCTTTGTCTCCACCACGCAGCGACATCCGCACTCATGGGCGATATTGATTCTCTGTTGTAAATCTATTTCGCCCGAGCCCAAAGTCTGATGGTTCTTATTTCCGAAACCATCATGGATATGGAAGTGGAATAGCCTGTCCTTACGTTCCATTAAAAATGCCTCATCCACATTGCCTGATGTATGGGAATGCCCGATATCCCACGTCAACGCAAATATCCCACTCTGCAAAAAATAATCAATTGCTTCCTTCTCGTAACTTTGATAACCGTCCGTATTTTCAATACAGATTTTAATATCCGTATCGCCTGCCGTCCGTTGGCACATCTCACAAAACTTACGCATAGACGCCATGTACTCCTCCTGATACTCCTCAAACATCCTCACTTTCCTGTCAGGCAACGTGACAAATATTCCATGATTCATATGCATGTTTAAAAGCGGCGCATTAATTTTCTTCGCCACCTCCAATGTCCTTGCCGCAGTCTCCATGTATGCATCCGCCACCAGAGGATTGAAATCACAAACGTTGAAATTCTCGTCCAGATGGATTGTGAAATAAATATCATTTTTTTCCGCCAATTCTGTCAGATAATCAATCTTCTCTAACCGGGGAATCTGGTATAGCGGAAAATTCATGTTTAATTCTATAAATTGCAGTTTTAGTTCTTTGCATAAAGCAATGTTTTCCTCCAGGTTATGATTCTCGATTAACGTAGGCATGCCGAAATCCATGATATCTTCCTCCCTTTTGCTGAAAACCAAAAATATTACTTAGTTATACCTTACATTGAGAATTTCATTATATCATACCCGATTCTATTCCACCACAACACATAAGCCCGCAATTTTACAAATAAACCACAGTACTGTATAATATTGAATTAATCTTTAGGATACATACATCTAAACCGAATATACCAAAACCAGGAGGCCCCGCATGAACACCCAAATTATCAAATCCTACCGCAATCAGGATACCTTACGCCACAGTTTCAATGCACTGGCAGGGAAAACCTTCGAAGGATTAAATTTTGAACCATGGTACCAAAACGGCTATTGGAGCGATTCTTATAACCCCTATTCTATCATCGTCGATGGGGAAATCATCGCCAATGTATCTGTCAACCTGATTGATTTTATGTGGAACGGGGAAAAGAAACATCTTATCCAACTTGGCACTGTCATGACAGATGAACGGTTCCGTAACCAAGGTCTGATTCGGCGTATTATGCATGAGATTGATTCAGAATATAGCCGCCGGGTAGATGGCATCTATCTTTTTGCAAACGATAGTGTTCTGAATTTCTACCCCAAATTCGGTTTTAGGCAAGCTATGGAATACCGTTACTCAAAACCCTTCTCCACTTCCCGAAAGCGCACCGTTGTCCAGATTCCAATGAAGGAAAAAGAGGATTGGCTAAGCCTGGAAGCCGCTATGGGACAAAGCGTATCCTACAGCCGTTTCTCTATGGCAGGAAACAGTAACCTGATTATGTTCTATATCACTGGTTTCATGCAGGACTGTGTCTACTATGATAAGCAGTATGATGCCTATATCATTGCAGAAACCGACGGTGACACCCTCGTTGTGCACGATATTTTTTCAAAAGAAAAATATCCTGTGGATGATATCCTTGCATCCTTCGGCCCGGAAACCAGACAAGTGATATTAGGGTTTACACCAATCGACGCACAAAGCTATATGATATCTCCCTTTCGGAAAGAAGACTGCACCTTGTTTGTCAAAGACTCTGTCTTCGACGGATTTGACCAGGAGCGTCTGATTTTCCCGACCCTGTCCCACGCATAGCAGTGCACCTAAAATATCCTGCCCTGTATTGATTATTGGCGGCCGTCAGGACAAAATCGTGGGAATATAATCTTCTTACGAATTAGCCAGGCAATTGAGAATCATACGCTATATATATACGAAAATTTAGGTCACGCCGCCTACGAGAAGGTAAAAGATTTCAACAAACGCATTCTACAATTTCTAAAAAATATATAAAATAACAGGAGGCTACTCATGACTGAAAGAGAAAAAATGTTGGCCGGACAGCTCTATGACTGTGGTGATGAAGAATTGATTACCCAATGGCATAAGGCCAAAAACCTAATCCGAGACTATAATATGACAGATTCCGACAATGCCGAAGAAAAAGACCGCATCCTGACCGAACTGCTTGGTGGATGCGGCGCTAACTTATGGATTACAGCGCCGTTTTTTGCCGATTATGGGAATAATATCTATTTCGGCAATAACTGCGAAGTAAATATGAACTGTACTTTCCTCGATGATAATAGAATCATAATCGGAAACAATGCGCTTATCGCACCTAACGTACAAATATACACAGCATTCCACCCCACCAATGCCGTAGAACGGTTCGGAACACCCAGAGAAGACGGTTCTTTTGAATTTTGTAAAACCCAGACGGCCCCTGTTATCATCGGAGACAATGTCCGGATTGGCGGCGGTGCGATTATTATGCCCGGCGTTACGATAGGAAACAATGTGGTCATCGGAGCAGGAAGTGTAGTCACCAAGAATATCCCGGATAATACGATAGCCTACGGTAACCCTTGCCGAATCATCCGGGAAAACTGTTAAATAACCACAATCAATTTTAAAAATATTCTTACTACGCCCTGTCGCTCTTTATATAGAATATAATCACGACAGCCGTAGCGACGCAGAGCACAATGATGTGCAAGGTAACTCCTGGAAAAATATTCCACAAAAAATCATTTTCCCACGTAATTCTCTCAATCAACATAATTATCGCAAATGCAATCAGGTAAATTGATACGCATCCCAAAATAATATTTCTCTTCACTTCCTTCTTATGGATTGTATGTTCCAAACTCTTTTGCTGTTTTTCCAACATCTCTGTCTTAACCGACAAGATATCCATATCCGATGGTTTTAACAGATAGTCCGCCGTAACATGAAATATTTCACATATAGACACAATTTTGTCCAGTTCCGGCACCGCCTGTCCGCTCTCCCATTTTGAAACCGACTGTCTGGAAACGCCTAGTTGTTCCGCCAACTGTTCTTGCGTAAGTCCATTGGCTTTGCGCAAATTCAATAATTTTTCTGTAAGCTCCATATTTTTCCTCCATTCTAAGCTTCTTTCCTTTATTTTTTACATGTACATCTTAACAATACGTATGGTAGCATTCAATCAATCCAAGTGGGAATCTGCGCAACCAGTGCGCGCATATATTAACATATCCATATCTTTTTCGCATTTTATTTTTTATTTACAAATACTTCATATTTCTATAATTGATTATTTGTTCTATATGATATATAACATATATAAACAAAGAAACAACCGTCAGTGTTGAATCGGATTCGATAATCCGGTCATACTGAAAAATGAACATTAAAAAATTTTATACTACAAACTATAAGTGAATGGAGAAAAGGAGTGACTATTATGTTAAGACCGGCATTGTTTAACAACCGTACCTACAAACCCACATTTTTTGATGATTCTTTCGACCAAATGTTTGACCATGCTTTCAAAAATTTCTGGGGAAATAATGAGCTTGCCACCTTCGAGGCTTTTAGAACAGACGTAATCGACCAGGGCGACAGTTATCTTTTGCAGGCCGAGTTGCCCGGATTTGATAAATCCGACATCAGCATTGATTTGAAAGATAACCTGCTCACCATCTCCGCCTCCCACAAGGACGAGAAAAATGAGGAAGAGCAGAACAAGTATATCCGCAAAGAGCGTTATTACAGCTCTTACTCCAGAAGCTTCCGTGTAAACGACGTAGAAGCCGGAGAAATCGACGCCTCCTACAATAACGGCATTCTGGAAGTCAAATTCCCGAAGAAAGAGCTTGCCGCTAAGGAGGAAGTTAAGAAAATCGAAGTAAAATAGCTCCCAACAGAAAATCCCGCCAAAACCATCGGCGGGATTTTCGCTGCCTTACATAAAAATACCAAATAGCTACATGTTAATCCTCATTTCTGCGCATATTTTTGTCTCGACTTTTGTTGAGACAGCGCATGTAACAAGTTTGTGTCAAGTGAGCACAGACACAAATCTCGCCTGTGAAAAATCTTCCGCATATGGATTTTTCACACTAATCCCCCCTCAAGGGAATATATGTGCTGCTTTTATCTGCACTCGAAGCTGTATCCACTCATCCGCACAAGTTTCAAAAATTCTTCTTTATATTCATCTCCTAAATCAATGGATTCCAGTGCTTCTTCTACGTGCCTCAGCGAAGCGTTTTCCGGATATTCGCTATGGGATGCCAAAAGTCCAAATTCAGCCACAGCCGCAGCAAAAATAAAATCATCGGTAGGACTATTCTGGTAACATTCAATTCCCACCGGATATTCCAGTAAATTACTCTTATCACTGTTAGGTTTTTTATAACGGACACTGAGGGTTAGCCATTCTTTTACAGCAGAAGCATCTGTGACTCTATTTCCCAATTCTTCCTGATATTGTTTGCTGTATTTTAAATCTTTGATTTCTCCTCTTGTCAAACCATCGTCAAAATCTTTCAGTATAATCTCATAGAGAGCTGTCACGCTGTGTCCGGCTCCGATTTCCCCTGCATCCTTTGTATCATCATCGAACTCTTCCTTGGAAAGAGCCCTGTTTTCATATCCTAGCAGACGGTAACTCTCCACTGCGGCAGGATTAAATTCCACCTGGAACTTTACATCCTTACATATTGTAAGAAGCGTGGATGACATCTCCTCCACCAATACTTTTTTTGCCTCCTGCAGACAATCGATATAAGCATAATTACCATTTCCATTATCTGCAAGGGTCTCCATTTTATTGTCTTTGATATTTCCTGTGCCGAACCCTAAGACTGACAGGAAAATGCCGGATTCCTTTTTCTCTGTAATGAGCTCTTCCAGCTCCTCCTCACTGGTAATCCCTATGTTTAAATCTCCGTCTGTTGCCAGAATAATCCGGTTATTGCCTCCTTCAATGTAATTCGCCTCTGCTATGCCGTAGGCTGTCTCTATTCCCTTGCTTCCATATGTACCGCCGCCTGCCTCAAGTGTGTTTAACGCTTTTTTAATTCTGCCTGTCTCTTTTCCGCTGACGCCGTCCAGTACAATCTCATCTTCCCCTGCATATGTCACAATGGAAACCTTGTCTTTTTCCGTCAGGTTTTCTGCAAGCAACCCGAATGACTCCTGCAAAAGCGGAAGCTTATCGTCGGAAAACATAGAACCGGACACATCAAGCAAAAATACCAAATTGGAAGCCGGCGCATGGGAATAGTCAATATCTTCCGTCTTCAGCCCAATCATCAGAAGTCTTGCATCTTCATTCCATGGACATATGCCAATCTGTGTGGTGACTCCAAAAGGTTCCATCCCATTTGGCTCTTTATAATCATAGGAAAAGTAATTGAGCATCTCCTCAATTCTGACAGCGCCATCAGGAAGCATATCTATGTCATATCCATCTTGAATTAAACGGCGCAGGTTACTATAGGATGCCGTATCTATATCTGCCGCGAATGTGGAAAGCGGCTCTTTCATAACAGAAGAAAAACCTTTCTCCTCCCATTCACTGTATTCTTCACCGGAAGAATCCTCCGCTTCCCAATCATAATCATAGCAGGAACCAAGATAACTTTCATGGGGCGCCATAGACTTCTCTCTCCTGGCAAAATCGTCGTAAGCATCGTTTTTCATGGAAGGCGATGTGTCTTCATCCGCCATGGAAGCGCTGCTTTCATCCAAACTACCCTCCCAATTTTGTGCCGGTGCGCTTGCCTGTGCATTTCCGCCCCCATTATCTGACTGCGTACTGTCTGTCCCTGCACTCTCCTCCGAAGCCTCTGACTGTGCGCCACCGCTTTCTATGGACTCACTTTCCTCTGCATATCCGGACTGTGCACCGTCCAATTTCTCCTGGCGGCCACATCCTGTCAACACAATAGTTCCTGCCAAACTAAGAGATAACCCTCTTAAAAAATAACTTCTCTTTTTCATAATTTATCCTCCCTATACCGCACCTTGTTTCTATACTTAATACCTTTCAGGAGAATAAAAGGTTGCAAAAATGTTTTTTACTGTTCTTCTACATCCACCACCGTGCAAAACACAGCGCACTCCTCAATCAGCTCCTGAAAACTCTTATCATTCTCAGGACGCTCGTAAACACTTCTCATATCCGAACTCTCATTAAAATCACACAGATAGATGTACGGTGTAGAAATATCATGTCCGGTAATAGCATACACTTCGCCGTCCATGTTTGTCGCAAGCCTGATTTCTTCCCCGTCAGCATCAAAAACCATAGTTACCAACAGCTCATCTGTCCCATTGACACTGTTCAATGTCATTTCCACTGCAGAAAGCTCTATACTTTCAATTCCAACACCTTTTTCATCTACTTCATTAATTGCAATAATTCTCGAAGCTTCGTCCTGCTGTACGATGGGCGCTTTAAAATTCCATTCTCCACATAAGCCACCAACTCAGGTATAGACTCTTCACTTTCAATCCTGACACCGATAAAAAGAGCCTTGTTTGACACATATTCCTGTTCTAAAGTAACTGTAATCCCTCCATCTTTCACTTGGTATAAAGAACCCTCTTCTTCATACAACACAGATGATTCTTCTTCGGGAAGATTCCCGAAAGGGAACACATCGGCTACCTTGGCAAATATTGTTCCAAGAATAGGAATCTCCCTTGCCCTGATAATTTTATATGCCTCGTCAATCTTGGCATCAATAATATCGCTCTCCTCCAGTTCCGCTCCCAAAACATCATACAATATTTTATCTGCTTTATCTCTATGCATTCTAATCCTCCATTCGCGATTTCAATGACTTGTATCATAAGCCCTCTGCTTACTTTTACAAATAGTTCCACATCACTGTAACTGTTCGCGTAGCTGCTCCTTTCCACGATGCAGCCTGCTCTTGACCGTATTTTCCTTCATACCCAAAACAGCGGCATTATCCGGATAATGTACCGTCTTTTTATTCTGCCGCCACATTTTCGTACAGTGATTAATTAGTATCCTCACAATCCATGTCTTAAAATGCTCCCCTTTTTTCAGAGTATCTATATGCTCATAAGCTGACAAAATCGTATCCTGTATTGCATCGGCAACGTCTTCCTCATTCCCCAGATACCCGTATGCGACTCTTAGCAATGTCATCCTACATTCTTCTATTAAGCAAATAAATGCCTCTGCATCTCCACGTTGTGCTTTTCTGACCAAAGTATCCATCGTTTCCTCCAAAATAGTTTCCTACCGCGGTTTATAAGTCGAACTCTCTCAACTTGTGCACATTAGATAAAGATGCAAGGCATTTAGTTGCATAAAATGAAATAAATTATCCACAATTTTTACATGATTTTCCCACGCTACTTTTGTCCATTCAATAACAACTCATAGGCATCCTCCACAAATGCTCTCTCCTCCGTATACTGACCGGATTCCCCTGTAATCACATACTTTTTCCTATCCATATGCACGTAGGCAACCCAGATGCCATCCTGTTCCCTGGACACATAAAACCGAAGTCCCTGCAAAATCACACACTGCGTATCAGCACTGCCATAGAAATCCGGGATTTCTTCAACTTCAGTCACGGAAAGTATCGTTTCCTCTTTTGTCGCTTCTACATCCTCCAACCTGCTTTTTTCTTCCAACGAATCTTCCTGCTCCGGCTCTGCTTTCTGTTCTGTACTGCCTGCATCCGTCATCTTATCAACCGAAAAATCTTCCGTACTTCCGGTCGTATCCTCATCTGAGAAATCCGCCGTACCTTTTACCTTATCTTCCTCTTCTCTGACAAGACTACCTTCTCCATCCGGCATATTCCCATCTATACCAGTTAACTCCGCATTTGGCATACCACTGTCCTCTGCAGTTAAATCTTCCATTATCCCGGTTTCTCCGGCTGTCATATGTGCATCTTCCGCCTCTTCTTCTATCGTTGCCTTTCCTTCCATCGCCGAATCTGCCTGTCCGGAGCCAGACATATCCGTCCGCCTGCCTGGCATAATAGCCAGGACATTTACCAAGACCAAAAATACGGCCGCTGCCGCCACCGGAAGTACCCACTTATTTGTTCTGCATCGTATCTGCTCTTTCGTTTCCCGCATCACATTGCCGTCGGCCGCATTTTCTCTCTGTATCCGCTTTTCTTCCTCCTGCATCGCCCGTTTCGTCCTCTCAACCAAAGATGCCGGCGCATGTATCTGTGAAGTTTCTATTTGATATCGCTCCATCATAATTATTGCTTCCTTCTATTCTCTTATACTGAATCTATACCGTTATTGCCAAGCAGTTTTTTCAACATTTCGCGCCCCCGGCGCAACTGCGACTTGACGGTGCTCTCCTTCTGTTCGGTTAATTGTGCAATCTCCGCTATCGTCCGTTCTTCAAAATAATATAAATGTATCACCACCCGATACTTTGGCGGAAGTTTATGCACTGCCTCCCGGACCGGGTGTTCCTCCGGCAGTTCATAAGCTCCGTTATCTCCTGCCATACGCTCCGGTGCATCCATGTAATCTACATTCTTATTCCAGTATTGGCCGTAATATTTCTTAGCACAATTAATTGTCACCCGGATTAACCACGCTTTCACATGCTCCCATGATTCCAAATCCTGTATATGGTTTACCAGCCGCACAAACACTTCCTGGAACAAATCGTCCGCATCAACCGTATTCCTCATTTGGGACAACGCCAGACGGTACACCATGTCGGCATATCTGTCAATCGCCCCATCCGCCGTAATCCTTTCCTCATTTGCCATACAAATTTCCCCTATCAAATCCTTACTTTTAATACCTCCATAATCCATAAAAAGTTGCATAAATGGCTATGCATCTATTTTATTCTTTTTTTATATTGTTCTGCAACAATACTTCTTATGTTTATGCCCGTTTTTCTTATTTTTTCCTTGCATATAAAAACATTGTCACCTTTCGCATTCTTCACTCGTTTATATGGTAAGAGGCCTCTATAATATATGTATTATACGGACAGAAGGGAGGGAGTCAAATGTGAATAAAAAGAGCGAGCAGGACATCAAACATATTTTGCAAACCTATGGTGACATGCTCTATCGCACCGCCTACTTGCTTTTAGGCAATCCCCATGATGTACAGGATGTTTTGCAAGAAGTATTGCTGCGCTATATGGAAAAATCACCTGCGTTCCTGTCTTCAAATCATGAAAAGGCATGGTTACTGCGTGTAACTTCCAACTGCTGCAAAGACTGTCTGCGATTTTGTAAGCGCCATACCTATATAGATTTGGAGCAGATTCAGGAATACTTACCTGCACCGGAAGAAAAGCAGCTTATCCGGGAACTTTATGCACTGCCTGCCAAATGGAAAACCGTGCTTATCCTTTACTATTTTGAAGGTTACACGGTCAAAGAAATTGCTCAAATCGCAAGCCTCTCAGAAAATGCCGTCAAGAAAAGGCTGCAGAGAGCGCGGGAAGCGTTGAAATTAGAACTGACGCCATAATTTTTACAAAATGAGTAATTAAAAAGAAGAAATTTGTGGAAGGAGAACACAATATGAATGAAAAAGATATGATACAAATCAAACAATCCATTTCTATGCCGCCTGAAATGACGGATGCATTAATACAAAACTCTGCCAAATCCCATAGAAAGCATTACCGCTACAGCCGTTACTCCAAACTGTGCGCCGCGCTCATGTCGCTCTTGTTAATCGGGGCCGCAGGCTCTACCTCCCTGGCCGCATACAATGTTTACCAGGAGAAACAGCTTGCCGTCTTTATGGATGTCGGCATAACACAGGAAGAAATTGGCACAATCGGCAATGAACTTGCCCAGATACCCGGAATCGCTTCTTACCGGTTCATCAGCGCAGAAGAAGCATGGGCAGACTTTAAAGCCGAATATCTGGGAGATTACGCAGATGATTTCGACGAAAATCCTCTGGCCGACTCTTTTAATTATGAAGTCAGTATATGGTTGGGTGCAAACACACAACAAGTTCGGGAACAAATCAGCCAGTTGGACGGTGTACGGCGCGTCACAACGATACGGGAAGCCAACGAATTACAGAAATCTGTCGAGTAACTGACTCTGCTTGTGCCATGTTTATCTCAATGACAAACATGGCACAGACATACAAACTATTCGTAATTTATTCTTGCCCTATTCCTACATCGTACATGAATGGCGGGATGCAGCAAAATAAAAATTGTTTCTGTTATTTCCCGGAAAATAGCACATTTCCTTCCGTATCCTTGATGTTTATATTTTCTTGTTCTTCATCTCCGATGGCGGTGGCCACTACTTTCGCCACCTCGGCCGCATTATCTTTCGTAAAATCATCTTGCACCTCCAGACAAATATTGGCCTGCATCTCGTTCATATCACCGAATAATGCCACATTAGCGCTTTTGACAGAAGAATATGCATCTAAAATATCACTCGCCAAAGTTATCTCCAGGTATTTCATATACTTCGTCTCCCGCTCCATATCCTCATCGGATAGCGCGTCATCCAAATTATACGCCGCCTCATCCACATCCTGGGCTATAACAGCATCTCCATGATACTCGGAAGTATCCGGCATGTCCATATGGCTTGCCTGTGTCTGCCCGCAGGCGGTAAACAGGACAGTTGATACAATAACGGCCGATGTACAAAATGTCTTACGTATATTTTTCATTTTTCACTCCATTTCTGCGCTGCTTTTGTTGAGACAGTGCATCACTTTTCTATTACAATCATTACGATATATTTGCCTCTTCCTCCACAGCCCCATATGCCGCATAAATATTCTCATTCTCTATCGCAACTTCAAAATGAGAGAGCCATCCTTTCTCCTGAAAAGCTTTTAAAAGGCTTATGTTTGCCTCTGTCCCCCTAAACATCCGTTTTTTTCCTTCCAATATGCCATGAAATGCCTTCAAGTCAAGTCTGTCCAGATAGACTTCTACCTCGTCTTTCCATAAATCAGACAGATTGTTAGCCAACAACATCTTCTTATCCTCTATTGAAATCCCAGACTCCAACATCATATCGCTTAAAAGGGCTTTGTTCATGCGCATCCTGTCCGCAATCACTTTCTCTACGTTATCCATAGCAATCCGTCTGATTTGCGTTTGTACCTCAGGCATTTCAGCCGGATACCACATAAAAAGCTGCTCCTTCTCGTTTTCATCCAACAGATGCTGCAAAATATGGACAATTACCTTGGAAGGATAATTCCTGTGCATAACCGAAACCGGATTGGTTTCCAATTTCAATAATCGTATTTTTTCCTCTTCAGAAATATCCATCTTAAGAACATGCGCGACCTCGTCCTCAGACATCTTTTCTTCTGTCATCACGTCTATATAGCGTGTGATATCACATTCGATAAACTGATTCACGGCTTCCGGATAATTAGCCCGCAAGAAATCTAAATTTACCAAGGACATCTCAATTATTTTTTCCTCTATCAAAATCCGTATCTTTTCCGGACTGACATCCTTAGCGAAAAATGTTTGTCCCTGCATATGAAACGACTGAATAAGCCGCCTATACGCCTCATTTTCCATATCATTATTTTTAGCCAGTTGCCAGAAGAAACGCTTCTTTGCATCCACACCGTATTCCGCATCTAATCCCGATGTGTCAAAAGACAACTCTTCCCTGTATCTGTTCATATAATTTGTCAACGTTTCATCCATACCGTTACCGGAATAGAAGAAGTAATCGAACACATTTTTCTGACTAAAAGTTACACGGCTTATCAGCAGTTCTTTCCATAACTTCTTGTCTTCCACCGCGGAAAGTTCTGGCAGCCAACCAACCCAAAGAAGTATATAGTGCATCTTCTTCTTGTCTTCCACATCCTTATGGTTCAGCACGTAGAGCACGGTGGCCATATCTTCCTTATGCCACTTCTGATTGACCGACTTAATCTCCATATCAATATATTGTGCAAGATTATCCCTGACATATGCCGCCAAGGGTTGTTCCTGTGACAAAATAAGCGTCAGGTTTTTAGTACTGTACTCCTCCGAAGGTTCGATACGGTACATATGCTCCAAAAATAAATCTATCATATACCGGTTCAGCACATACATATTTTCGCTGTAAATGGCCTGCAGCAGCTCTTTAAATACACCATCATCAGAAAAGGAAGAAAACTGAACCCCTAAAGCCTTAAATTTACTAATTATTTTCTCTATCTTGTAATCTCTTGTCCTATCCGAGATGAGCTCTATACCCAAATCACTATATTCAAAGAAATCTTTTCCTGAACTAATATCTTCAGCTATCTTTCCATCCCTATTATATCTAATCAGCTCTTCTTCTGTACTTGTTATAAATGTAGACCAGATATACTGATATTTTATCTCTATTTCAAAATATGTCTCCCCGATAACCCATGATGCAGCGCCATCCCACAAAGCATTAAACTCCCGTATAAAATCCGCTTCATCATCGCTGTGTTGTATGTACCCTTCCACAAACTTTACAGGCTTCCATTCCCGCAGGCTTCCCAGAAATTTATCTAAATGTGCCCTGTAAACCTTTGAATCTTTTCCTTCTAACAACGCATCCAGCAAATCGTAATTCCAACATTCTTTTGCACTGAAATCTATCGGCCGCATCCTGGCTATGACCGCCCTGGGATTCTGCAAACCGTAATCGTAATCCTTCGCCTTCTCGTCCGTGATGCTGCGCAAGAAGATTTTATCTTGCCTGCTGATGCTGTTTGCATAGAAGAATGTCATATAATCAGGATAAGTCTCGTCTATATATCCATTGCGAATCAAATATTTAATCAACGGGAAATACGGGTCTAACTTAATCTCCGGAAACTCATTTCTCCCATGCACACTGTCCTCCTGCGGTTTTGCAAAAATGTCGTCTGCATTTTCTTTCGTGATAATATCCTTTAAATATGCCGAACGTAATTGTTCCTCTTCCCTCCTACATGCGGCAATCTGCGATTGTATTTGTGCCCGCCGCTTCTCCGCTTTGTTTTCTACTTTTTCTTTTCTTGCCGCATATTCCGGAATTAACAGTAATTCGTCAAACTCCTCTTTGTTATTGAAATCGTTCCACACATAATCACCATAAGTCGGACGCCCTCTTTTCACATTATAACCATTCTCTTTGATTTGCCTGATATAATCTACCCTTGTCGGAAACTCAAAGGCTTCTTTATCATTTATCCTCACCGGACTCCGCTCCACATAATACACCGCATCCAACTCATCCAAAGACCTGCATTCTTCCTCGGCGGCTTCTTTCTCCTTTCGTTCCAGCTCTTTTATTTTCCCCTGGATATCCTTTATCCTCTTATCCGCATACTCTTCTTTCAGATGAAACAACTGATACACATAACCCCTGGAAAGCTGTAACTCCACGAAATCTCTGGGAAACATATTCTTATAGGCAATCATTGCCAGAAGTTTATTGTCATTCTGCTCCGTATCGCCTGGTTCCCGGTTTATTTCCTTTTCATCTCGCTCTTCTTTTTGTTTACCTCCGCCTGGTTTTAAATAATTTCTCTTGAACTTCCCATGGTAAATAACAAATTCATTGACGATATTTTTTAAAATTCTCATATCGTCTATATACAAGGACAGCCCTCGTAAGAAATCGTCCTCAAATAAGCCGGCAATATTCTCATCCCTGAAAAATTCGATAAACTTATCATAAGAATTTGAGCCGTCAATAACCGGAACTATAGGAATAATATAATCAAAAAACTTCGTCCGCTCCTTGGTCATAAACATATCATCCCGGAGCAGATAAATAAACCGCAGCGGCTCCCTTTTCTCTTCTTCATAGAGATTTCGCCTGCGGTTTAGCAAACCGTTGATTTCCTTAAGCCCCTCAAAAATCAACCCTGTATTATAACGGTCCATATCCTCAAACACAACCCCATGGGCATCCACGTTATCGAATAAATACAGCACCTCATTCAAATATTTGTCGAAATAAGACGCTTCTTCCGTGTCGAATAATTCTATATCAAAATTGTTGCCTTTCACATTTACTTTTCGCATAAATCTTTTGTTCATCTGCCATTTGATTGCCTCGTGGCATACCTTTCCAAGCATCACCAAACAGACAATAACAACAAGCAGAACAAATTCTTTCTTCGTCGTAAAAAGAAATAAGTCCCTAAACGATTTATCTGACAGCCCGGTAATGATACCGCACCAATTGTTATAAAAACACAGATAACCGCCCAGAACAAGAAACAACATTATAAAAAGCGTATATTTCAGGACATTATCCATATTTACTTTTCTTTTGACGGCAAAATGCGTCTGGGGAATTTGTTCCACCGGAATCAAATGTACCAACTGGTTGATAATCTTCCCCTCCAGGGCAGACACCGATATATCCTCTTGCTTTCCGTTCTCGGACATATGCGCCAGAGAAATATGTATAAATTTCTTCTCCGGATGCAGCTTCTTATAAGATTCAATGACGCTGCTCTTGCCTGCCCCGTATGGCCCCGAAAGTGCAATATTGCATATATCCCTATTGGAAAAGGCATATTCTATGGCATCGTCATAGATGCCCAAATCGATTTCATCCGAGGGAGTTAATTTCTGGAAATGGAACTGACCGGTTTTTTTATTTATCTCTTTATGTGCTTCCACTCTCTTTGTCCTCTGCAAAAATATATTTGTATTCTTTTAAATACTATAACACATATCATTTTACTTTTGTCAGAGAACTTTTAAAATTAACCTCTTCCGGCAGCCCTTTCATCCATAAACTCACAATACTTACGCAAACTATACCGATAGTAAGCTTCCGCATTTTTCTGCCCAAGTATTTTCATATGCCTGATAGTCTTCTGGAACATGCTGATAAAATCTGCCCTGTCATGAAGACCCATATTCCCCGCATCAGGGTCCATGGGAAGCGAAGAAAGCCCACCATTCTTATCCACGCCCAGATGCGCCTCCAGGGCGCGCATCTCGACTAAAGTTGCGTGTCTGGGATTAATTTTATTGACATAAATTGTCTTCTGAAACTCATTCCCATTTTCATCCACACCCTTGGCAATCACTATGGGCTCCTCCTCCGTGGAGCCTTCCGCATATTTCAGGTAAAAAGACAATCCGGAGCCGTTTCCGCCGGAATACAGCATATCGTCTTCCAACATATAGACTTGATATGTCCTTGGCGCAGCACTCTGTCCCCTGACCGGGCCGCTTACGGTCTTCTCATAATATTTTCCCTTTCCTCCAACCTGCTCTCCTGTAGACTCCAAAAGCGCTCTCTGCTGCATGATTTCCCCGAATGAAAATGTTTTCGTTGAAGTTGCCTTTATATCCTTGTCAAATCTCTGTACGCTATTGTGCGTCTGGCACATAAATGCCTGGCCGGACTGATATCCGGCCATATTTGTATGAATTCCACCCATACTTTCCCACCTTTCTTCCTTTTCCCATTAATAGGCAATTGCAAAACTCTTGATATCGTGGCTTTTATTGTGCAAATAGTATAATTATAAGCAGACCCTTGTAGAGCGTCAGCGCTTAACGAGGTTTTCCACGAGTTTAGCGTCTGCTACGCTCGGAGTGGAGCGAAAGCGCATCTGCGTTGATTATACTATTTGTACAATTTCAACAATGAAGAAGGAGTTTCGCAATTACCTATTTTCCCATTAAATATGGGTATTTTTTGTTTTTACACTTATCCTTTCACTTTCCGGATATTTTCCGCCCAAAAACCGCTGCTAAAATAATCTCCGTTCCCGGGCAGATTCCGAAACAGCTTCCTAATCTCATCATAAGTTAAGGACGACATATCCACTGACAGACTTCTTCCGTCTTTCGACACAATTAATGTCCCGTTATCCCCTATGTAGGCAACTGAATCATTATTCAAATGCCGTATGGTACCTGTCATCTCTGCAAATTTCTTTAACCATGGCTCTCCTGTCTTTTTACAGAGTTCTCTCAGTTTTTCCGCTTCCTGGCTTGTCATATAAGGCTCCCTGCCATTCCTGACATGCCAGGAAATTCCCGTCTCCTTGTCTGTATATTTTGGGTCTGTACTCGTATTTGCATATACTGGCATACCTTTCTGCCATGCAGTCAGATTACTATTACGGCTAACATTTTGAATATCCTGAATCCATTTGTCATACCGTATATATCCGTCCCAACATCCTGCCATTTTCATTTCTTCCAGGATATCATACGCAATGGACAGGTAATCCACTTTGTCTTCGTAGGAAGCATTCCCCGCTTTATCTTTCAAGACAGACATGGTAAGGAAATTGCTGTCTGATTTATTTCCTGTATGAGCATTTAACGCAAGCATTTCCCTGTAGGAACAATGGTTCGGATTTACTTTGCTGACGTCGATTATCTCCTCATATTCTCTCCCATCCTTTCCAATGCCCTTCACCAAATACACCGGATTGTCCTCGGAATACCCTTCTGCATGATATACATTCGCACTCTCTCCTGTGGATACATGACAGATAGAAAAAAGTGCGTCCGGGTCAAGCATGACTTGGTTCGTGGTCCTGGAAGAGACGGTTGTAATTTTTAAATGAAAATCTTCTTCTTTATTTCCTTTCACAGATTGATTGGCAGCAGGTTGCCGATATTGATAAAAATTTTGTGTAACTCCACTGACTGACATATGATATCTCCTTTTTCTTTAAAATAAATAAGTTTTATGAATGCATGAGGGACAGACTGCTATGCCCGCCTATATATGCCCCCATTTTCACAATACACTGCGCCTCCCGCATCCTTTTTTCATAAACTGACGACAATGGCAGTGCTTTCACGGTATCTTCCTCATAATACTGCCTGTTCCTTTCTTCCTCCTGAAGCTTACGCTTTAAAGCGCTCTCTTCAACGATACGCGCATACCGTGCGCGTCTTTCTTTCTTCGCCTTCTGCTCCAGTTCAAACTCCCTCTGTTCTGCCTCCGTAGGCCCCGTAATCCCACCACCGCCGCTGATTAAATTCCAACGAGCCACCTCCCCATTTTCATCTAATACAATGAGCGCTGAATTTATCCTGCCAGGAATCGGATATCCGTTCCACTGGAAAAGATAATCGATATTGGCCATGATTTTATCTGCCAGAGCCGGGTCGTTTTTTAACTTCTCCTCCAAGGCAGGCGGAACTACAATTGAATGCTGTCCTAACACAGAATCCAATCTGGATTGTACCTTCGGGTCAAGCATCGATGGTGCTGCGCCTTGCGATGTCCATTGCAAGACAGATTCATCCACCTTTTCAGCAAAAAATTTCTCGAAAGGAAAATCTGTTCTTTGCCATGTACCTTGCGGAATCTTTGAAGCATCCATCACATGGTAATATCCTCCAGGAAACCTCGCCTGCCACCTGTCCCGGAAACTTATCCCGGACACATGCCCCTGTTTTGTTGCCGCCTGCATAGTCTTAGACAATATTGTATCTCCAAAGCTGACTCCATTATTCTTATTGCCTACATCCCGGTAAGCACAATCTTTCTCTATGCACTGCTGCCTGTTCACAATCTGCCCCGTTGTACGATTTCCAGACAATGCATTTAACCAACCATAATGCCCCTCTTTTCCATAAAATCCTAAATCCATCATAAATCCCCTCAGTTTTTTATATTGATTACTTCAAGCAATCTGCTCCCCATACCACAACCTGTCTGTAAGAAAGCGTTTTTATTGCCATTTACCCTTTGTTCATAATACGAATGAATCATGAAAAAAGTTTCACCCTATTTATATAAAAAAACAAGCTTCGCTCGTTTGCGAGATTTGCCTCCGGCAAACTCGGATAAGCGGAAGAATTTCCTATACAATAAAAAATTCCCCTTTTACCATGTTTATCTCTGGCAAAAGGGGTACCATATCAATATCCACACTGCAATTTTTTTATACTTTGACCAACTGCTCTTCCCACATACATATGATTTCCTCACATCGGTCCACATCCATCTCTTCTGTCGCTTCTTTCAATTGCTCAAACAGTTTTTCCTCCCAACCCATATATTGATATTAGTCCATATCTTTGATAACTTCCTCCATATAGTCCATATCCAAGTTCTCCACCGCATCCCTCATCTTAGAGAAATACTCGTTAAGCACTTCGTTGGAAATATCTTTTTTATCTGCGGCGTCTTCCTCGTCCGGACAAAAGGGAGCCAACATTCCTATATATCCGATATACTGTTCCAACATCTCATCTGTATTTTCATGAATTGTATCAGCATTTCCTGCCTTCTCCAAAACAGCCGCTTTGTCAGATAAAGACAATGCCCCAATCTGCTTGGCACAATTCTTCAATGCATGTACTTCTACGGTATAACCTGTCCAGTCCTCCTCTTTTTCCATGGACTTAATGAGCGTCGCTTTTTTGTCAATGCTCTTATAGAATACCTTGAGCACTTTCCAGAACAAATCTTTGCTTACCAAAAATTCCATAACTTATGCAATTCTTTTACAATTCCCTTTTACATGTACATACGGTTATTTTCTGTTAACAGTTTACCATGATAAAATTATACATTTAACTTAATGTTTACTAGTCTTTTCTTCCTAACCTTACTCGTACTCCACAGGGACTACTCCCCTGTAATCTCCCGGTATTGCGCCGTACCCACATCGCTCCATGTTTTCTTTCCGGAGGCTACAACCTTACCCGTATTAGTCTCCACCGCGTACATATCCACAATCACCTCGTCATCCGTCCCCTGGGCAGAACGGTACAGTACAAAAAGTTCACACGCACCGTTTTTGGAAGGACGGTCGTACACAAACCGGTAATTATATGTTCCGCCATCCGCTTCATCCGATATTTTACTTCCCAAATCAATATAAAGATTTCCTTTGGCATTATAGCAGACCTCATAGGAATACCCCTCTTTTTCAAAAATTTCATCATACAATACCTTGGCAGCAATCTCTTTGTTATCTGGCTCTATATCTGATATATCCGGCGTAGTTTCCCACTCCTCGTCTTCTTCGCCATATTGTAAAGTATCATCAGATTCTTTCGTTTTTTCTGTAGCCTGCTCGTAATAATACTCAGTATCTCCATATGCTAATATATAGCCTTTAATCTGATTCACTCCGGGAATCAGTGGCTCCTCCAAATAATCGCCGCCATCCCCAAAAGGCACTTTTCCTGTTCCTTCTCCCTCTTTATATGAAAAGTAAATACTGCATAATTTATCATCGAAAAAATCTGTTTGCTCCATGACATAAGTAATCAATCGCTCTATGTCCTGTGCGGCTTCCTGTATATCCTCCACACTCTCATACTCCACATACATATACCCGTTCATACCTGTACCGGAATCCGACACATAATAATTACGCTCCATTCCAAGCTTCTCATATCCTTCCAACAAATATTTTAAAACCATGCCCTCCACATAATCATCTTCAAACTCCATATTTGACACATATACGTTTACCTTAACCTGGGGAAATTCCTTGTCACAGATTTTGCCGCTTCCTGCCCTGTCAGCCATAAATTTCCTGTGATACTTGTTCTCTAAATAACTTATCTTGGTTTCATCCGTAATTTCTGTGGAAACCTTGAAAAACACTGCTACCGGACGGTAATAGGCATAAGACGGCTCGCCAAAAAATCTTCCCTTCTCTGTCACCAGAAGGTCTTTCGTAAACCTCTTCTCTCTTTCCACAGTGAATAAAAGAAAGAGCATCATACAAAACGCACACAGTGCATACCCCGCTATTGCAATGCCAACAAGAAACCACTTTTTGTCACAATCACGTCTATGTACCCAAGATAACAGTAAAATTAAAAGAAGTAACGGCAATATAAGCCCTGCCGTCACTTTCCCCATAATATCTACCCATGTTCGCAATGAAAATTCCGTAATGGAAAGCAGGCCGGATACAGCAATGTACAAAGCCGATGTACAGGCTGCAACCAAAACCGCTCTTTTTAAATCTTTCATATACATCTATTCCTTTCGCTTTGCCCGAAGAACAAAACACCGTGAAATGTTTTTTTTTCAGTCATTACTCCTGTAGCGGCGTAATCTCCACACTTCCGACATGATACTCGGCATAGAAAAGTATCTGGTAAATTCCTCCATCATCAATTTCCACGGTGTAATCCCCTTCAGGATTCTCCTTATCAAAATACACCTCTTTGCTGTCCTTGTCTACAATTTTCAACCGTAGATTTCCTCTTGCCGTCATACAAGAAATTGACAATTTCAAAGGCTGCTTGATTTCAATTGTAGTAATAAGTGGATTCGCATAAACTCCTTCGGCACTATAGCGTATACTTTCCGGCCAGTTATCTTCTATCTCGTCAATCCCTATTTCATCCAAATTTTCTCCCGAACTTTCACTCTTCTCTTCAAAAATCTCTTTGGATAATTGCATACTGCTTCCTGACTCCGTAAGACTTACTCCACAGCCCGAAAATAACATACACACAATGACTAATGTAACGATGTTTCTTTTCATACTCTTCCTCCATTTCTGTCACATGCCTACAACTTCCATATATTTTGAAACGATTCAGAAACAGAGAAATCTTCATAAAATACCAAAAGGCAACCATACTGTCAATAAACAGTCGGTTGCCTTTTTATCCGTTAAACAAGCTTTGCTCATTTTATTACATAAATTCCAAAAAGCTCTTAATCACATGGTCTTCATAGCGCAGGATGATTGCTGAAACAGGCGGAAGCGTGATGGTAACCTTGCCTGCCTTCACCTGATATTCCATATCCTCAACCGTATATCCGTCTGCCGTAGTAAGCAGAAGGCGATTCATTGTGCACTCCTTCGGCACTCCTAAATACCAGACACTCAATTCTTTCGTAATCTCATAGTCGTTATTATTAACAAGAATTACCGACTGTCCCTGTCTGGTGAACCTGCCGTAACCGATTACATTATAGTCACTTTCCATATGCTGTAAGGAACCTGTCAAAAACTCTTTGTTTTCCTTATGGATACGAATAATATCCTTATGGAAACGAATCAACTCCTGGTCTTCATGTCCCCAGGGATATGTGCGCCTGTTATCCGGGTCAGTAAAACCACATACACCTGCCTCATCTCCATAATAAATTGTAGGAGCGCCCGGCCATGTCATCTGGATGACTACGGCTTCCCTGAGCACTGCTTTATTCACCCCTATATTGGCTGCCTCAGGGCCCAGGGTATTCGTCCTGCCGACCTTCCTGTTGGTTCTGGTCAGAAAACGTGAATGGTCGTGATTAGACAATTCATTCATAGCAACTTGCAGAGACGGAGTCGTAAAGCTCGCACCGTGATGCCGCATTGCACCCCAAAAACTGTCAGCGTTTCCTCGTAAATCTTCCCGATAGTCGTCGCTGTGCTTCTGCATGCCTGTTAAAAACCACGTTACCGGCTCCATAAAGGCATCATAGTTCATGACGGTATCCCACTCGTCGCCCTGTAACCAATCCTTTGGGCTTCCGTAATGCTCCGCCAAAATAATAGCCTCCGGATTAACCATTTTGACCATCTTACGGAACTCTTTCCAGAAATAATGGTTAAACTCAGGCGAATGCCCTAAATCCGCCGCAACATCCAATCTCCAACCATCCACATTATATGGCGGAGAAACCCATTTACGGGCAATGTATAATACATAATCCACTAAATGCCTAGAATTTTCATAGTTTAATTTGGGTAATGTATCATGTCCCCACCAACCGTCATAGGAACCGTTGTAGGGCCATTTATGGTCATTGAGGAAAGCAAAATAATCATGGTATTCACTGTCCTGTGTAATGTAAGCGCCCTTTTCATATCCGGGTGCATTCTCATAGATACGCTCTTTGTCCATCCATTTATTGAAAGAGCCGCAATGATTGAACACGCCGTCGAGAATTACTTTCATTCCTCTGCGGTGCGCTTCCTTGACTACTTCGGCAAAAAACGCATTGCTCGCCTCCAAATTGTCTTTATTGGATACCCGGTCTATATACCGCGTAGCAAAACGGTTCTCGCTCTGGTCATGTCTTAACAGTTCGCCTTCGTCATGGACAATCTTTCCGAAATGTGGGTCAATATAATCATAATCCTGAATGTCGTACTTGTGATTGGAAGGAGATACAAACAAAGGGTTAAAATAGATGACATCCACGCCTAATTCCTGTAAATAATCCATCTTGTCAAGAACACCCTGCAAGTCTCCGCCGTAAAACTCCCTGACTCCCATCGTCGCCGGGTATTTATTCCAATCTTCCACCCTTACTGTCTTATCACCAATATACTGATACTCATTCGTAAGCACATCGTTGGAAGGGTCGCCGTTATAAAAACGGTCCACATAGATTTGATAAAAAACTGCACCTTTCGCCCAATCCGGCGTCTTAAATCCCGGAATCAATTGGAAATGATAATATTCATTAATATCCCTGCAGACACCCCGTATATCATAAAAACAGCTTATCCTGCCTGCATGTACTTCAAAATAATAAATTAGTTTCTCATTCTCCAACTGTACGGAATGGGAATAGAAGTCGAAATCTTCATTTGACTCCTTCTTCATCATCAGGTGCTTCTCGCCCTTACTCACGAAAAAAACTCGGTCAATATTGTTCCTTGCAGCCCGAAAATAAATGGTAACTTCCCCGTATGCGCTTGGTTCGGGCGGACATACATAGTCCTCTGTCATATCCGAAAACAACGCTTTTCTATTAAATACCGGACGCATGGTAGAAATATATTGTTGATTCTTCTCTGCTTTTTGAACTTGGCTGATATCCATGTTATCTCACTTTCTTTCAAAAGTCTGCGTATTTATTATTTTATACTATCTGCGGTAGATGTTCAAGAAGTTTAAGTGACTTGTGACAAATACAAAGTAAAAAAGACAGTTATAAAAACTGTCTTTTTTAGAGAAGGTATTTCTTTCTTATGGGGTATAGCAAAAAACTATATAATGTATTGGGGGTTACAAGTAGTATAATAGCATAGCACCCATATGCCCACAATACCAAGGATTCACAAATATTACAATTTCATCAATATGTTTTTGTGCATTTTTTACAAATCTCTGTTAAACAGTTCTTCAAACTCGCTCCGGTTTATCTTTTCCTTTTTAAGAAGCAGTTCCGCACACCGATGAAGTACGTCCTCCTGCTCTAAGATAATGTCCTTCGCTTTCTTATAGCAGTCATCAATAATCACTTTTACTTCTTTATCAATCTCACCCGAAATCACTTCACTGTGATTCTTGGCATGAGCCAAATCTCTTCCGATAAATACCTCATCGTCGTCATTATCATAATTAATCACACCGATGTTATCCGACATACCGTAACGGGTAACCATTCTGCGGGCGACCTTAGTTGCTTTCTTGATATCGCTGGACGCTCCTGTGGTAATATCATCAAATATAATCTCCTCAGCGATACGTCCGCCTAAAGATACCATAATATCCTGCAACATCTTTCCTTTCGTCAGGAACATCTCATCCTTTTCAGGAAGCGGCATTGTATAGCCCGCCGCACCGATTCCTGTAGGAATAATAGATACGGTATATACGGGACCAACATCAGGCAATACATGGAATAAAATCGCATGTCCTGCCTCGTGGTAGGCCGTAATCTTCTTTTCTTTGTCGGAAATCACGCGGCTCTTCTTCTCCGCGCCGATTCCCACCTTCACAAATGCTCTTTTGATGTCTTCCTGCTTAATAAACACCCTTTTATCCATAGCTGCATTGATTGCCGCCTCATTTAAGAGGTTCTCCAAATCCGCCCCGGTAAATCCGGCCGTCGTCTGCGCAATCTGGGAAAGGTCAACATCATCGCCAAGAGGTTTATTCTGAGAATGCACTTTCAGAATATCTTCTCTGCCTCTCACATCCGGGGCGGCCACAGTAATCTTTCTGTCGAAACGTCCCGGCCTCATAATTGCAGGGTCTAAGATATCCACACGGTTGGTGGCCGCCATCACGATAATTCCCTCGTTGACACCGAAACCGTCCATCTCCACAAGAAGTTGGTTCAATGTCTGTTCACGCTCGTCATGTCCTCCGCCCATTCCTGTACCACGCCTTCTCGCCACGGCATCAATCTCATCAATAAAAATAATGCAAGGCGCATGTCTCTTCGCCTCCGCAAACATATCACGCACACGAGAAGCGCCTACACCCACAAACATCTCCACAAAATCGGAACCGGAAATACTAAAGAACGGTACATTAGCTTCCCCTGCAATGGCCTTGGCAAGCAGGGTCTTTCCTGTACCCGGTGCACCCTCTAAAAGTACACCCTTCGGAATACGCGCCCCGACTTTCGTGAACTTACCGGGGTCCTTAAGAAATTCCACAATTTCTTCTAATTCTTCTTTCTCTTCCTTCAGTCCCGCAACACCGTCTAATTTCAGCTTGTTCTCCCCGCCCATCGTCAGCTTGGCGCGGCTTCTGCCAAAATTCATCATCTTACCGCCTCCTCCGGCGTTGGAGTTCTGGGCATTCATCATCACAAAGAAGAATACACATACGATTATCACAAGCAGAACCGGGAATACACTGTTTAGAAACCAACTTTCCTCCGGTACATTATCCACCGAAGGGTCCATTCCATATTCCCGAACCAATGTCTCCATCTCTGTCACATCCGTCACATACAGAATATATTCCTCTCCGTTTTTTAATGTGACTTCCAAAGAACCTGTGGGCGTATCTTTATTGGGACAGATGTTAATGATTGCAACTTCATTATTCTCAAGCTGATTCAAGAACTGCCCCTTCGTATAATCACTGTTCTGTACTCTCAATGTGCCAATCCAGACAGTAAACAGAAGAAGGCCAATAATAATTACAAAGTACAAATAAAAACTCTTATTATTCCTGTTCAAAATAAACCTCTCTCATCAATCAAATTTTACGACGCCAATATATGGCAGATTACGGTATTTTTGGTCATAATCCAAACCATATCCTACCACAAATTCATCAGGAATCTCAAAACCGGTATAATCCACCTTCACGTCCACCACTCTTCTCTCCGGTTTGTCAAGCAGCGTGCACAGCTTTACATCCGCCGGGCCGCGGTCTTTAAGCATTTCTAACAGATAACTAAGCGTTCTCCCGGAATCCACGATATCTTCCACAACGATTACATCCTTGTCCCTCAACGATTCATCTAAATCCTTCACGATTTTTACTACTCCGCTGGATTTCGTGTCACCACCGTAACTGGATACGGACATAAAGTCTAGGGATACAGGCACAGTAATTCTCTTGGCCAGCTCGCACATAAAGAAACTACCGCCCTTTAATACACAGACTAAATGTACATTCTTTCCGGCATAATCTTTGGAAATCTGGTCACCGATTTCCTGGATTCTCTTATCTACTTCCTCCTCAGACAATAACACTTCAATTCGTTCCGCCATGACATCCTCCTCTTAGCTGTACCTGTAAGATACGCGTTGTGTTTTCATCCACCTTATAGCGTTGGCTTATCCGATAGCCAGGTATCCACATAACATGTGAGCCGTCAGCCAGTATATACATACTGTCACGCCGTATTTTGGGGATTTTCTCATTTATCATATATTGCTTGACTGATTTTGTATGCAGCGCGGCGTCAATGGTAAGATAATCGCCCTGCCGTCTTGTACGCAAAAACAAAGTCGTAGTTATTTTATCATAATCGAACCATTTCGTATATCTATTTTCGGGAATATTTTGCTGTTGTGTGCGGAATGTATCCGCATTTTCCAACAATGTAAAAATATAGGCTCCTTCATAAGGCACCAAAATCTCTGCAGGTGGCTCCACAATATATTCCTGGTACTTCCATCCACAATCTTTGTCGGAATCTGCATCTTTATCCACATCGTGACATAAAATAAGAGTTCCATATTCCTTATATGCCCTTATTCCATAAGGAAGTGAAAGTTCCTTACTACCTTCCTTCACCATCAATCCCATTAAGTCCGCTATATGTCGGCTTGTAATATCTTTCCGGTAAGGAGTCAGACATTCCATACACATAAGCAGTACTCTTTTGCACATCACAGAGTCTTCTTTTTGCAGCTCTTCTACCCGGATATGCAGTTTTAACGTCCTATTTCCCCTAAATTCTTCCACATACTTCCGGTAAAGTTTCTTAGTCTGTTTCTCCAGATAATCTTCAGTCTCCGTAAGGATATCAGCCAACTCTCCCATATGCATCACGGCGCCGGAACAAATTTCCTGCCCCGCATAGGGAAGAATATGGTGGCGTATTTTATTTCGAGTATATAAATCACTCTCGTTGGTACTGTCCTGGCAGTATGCAATCCCTTGTCTCTCCAAGTAGTCCTCAATCTCCTCTCTCTCCAGACACAGGAGGGGACGGATTACGATATCCCTGACCGGGCGAATAGAGCTAAGCCCTTTTAACCCACTTCCTCTAAACATATGGAACAACATAGTCTCGGCCCTGTCATTTGCATTATGCGCAACGGCAATCTTGCATGACTCCAATTTCCGCCGTTCCTTGCACAATATCTCCTCAAATACATCATATCTTAATTTCCTGCCGGCCTCCTCAGAGGATATTCCCTGCTCTTTTGCATAACCGGACATGTCCACCTTTCTCAGATAAAAGGGAAGAGCCATCTCACGGCACAGATGCTCCACATATGCTCCATCCTCAGCCGATTCGGCACGCACACCGTGGTCCACATGCACTACGACAAGCCGGTAATCCAACTCCTTTGAAAGCTTCCACAATACATGTAACAGGCAGACAGAATCTGCTCCGCCGGAGACCCCCGCCACAACCAAATCTCTTTCTTCTATCATATGATGTTTTTCTATATATTTTTTCACTTTGTTGTATCTATTATTTACCGTATCCATTTTGTATTTATCATCCTGCACCTTAAACGCGTCACTTATATTTTTTTAAATTCCATCCTCAAAATACTATGATATCTTAATCACTATCCCCGTTCTTATCCCATACTCCCGTTACCAGTACTGTCATATCGTCCCTGATTTGCCCTCTGCTTTGTTTCAGACAGTAAGCCAATATCTGGTTTGCAATTTCATTCGGATTGCTGTCCTCAATCTTCCCGATAATCTCCGGAAGAATCTCTTCTCCAATCCCTTGCGACAGTGCATCGAGAATACCGTCGGACAACATGATAATATAATCTCCATTCTGCAAAGTACGGTACAATGTCTCTGTCTCCAACTGGCCAAAAACGCCTAACGGAAAATTCTGTGCCGACAGCCTGTCCACCAACCGTCCACGTTTAATATAAGTACATGCCGCTCCCACTTTGATAAATTCACATTCTGCCGTATACAGATTTATATCACAAATATCTAATGTAGACATGTTCTCTTCCTGCCCCGATGCAGCCAAAGCCCCGTTCACCATCTGAAGAGCAGATTCCTTACGAAATCCCGCTTCCAACAGTCTTTCCGTCATCTCAATCACGCGGCCTGAATCACGGCTTGCCTTCTCTCCCGAACCCATACCGTCTGACAAAATAACTACCCTTCTGCCATGCTCTTCTTCATAAAAAGAATAATTATCTCCCGATACTTTTTCCGTCTCTTTAACTGCCTTGGCTACTCCCGTAAGCAAATGGAAACTTGGCTCTTCAAAGAAACAATATGTATCCCATTCTGGCGTAAGATAAATTGGCGCACCCTTTGCAGCACGGAGTTTCACATTCATCGCTTCTGACAAAAAACCGGCCACATCCTCCACAGATATATGTTCCCTCTCTCCAAATTTCGTATATTTATCCGAAGCGGTCCTCATGGTCAGACTAATCTCGAGATGCCTGTCTTCATGTTCCAACTCAAAAAAGTTTTTAAGCAAAATTCCTGATTCTTTGAGTAGTCTGGACATCTGCCTATATCTTCTTTCTCCCATAGGGTGATAAAGACATGTTTCCTTCGCCACCTGTGCCATGATATGTGCCATCTCTTTGAGATGCTCCGCAAGAAGTTCCTGGTTTTCCTGCAACTTACGCTGGCAGATATAATCTTGCCTGTCCTCTGTTTCCTGCCTATACTCTGTTCCGGCTTCACAATCCTTTTCTTTCTCGAACAAATCTGCCAAATCCCTGAAGGATTCCGCATAATTTAAAAGCCTCTGTCTACCGTACTCCGGTATAATCGTAATCCTGTTGTCCTCCCTTATTTCCGCCTGTCTTCTCATGGCACGCCTCCCTCACTTTCATTCACCATCCTACTGTCCGTAACTATGTAATCTTGCCTACCTGGACAGATTCCGGACAGATATTTTTAGTCAATACTCAATATATGAGGAGGTTGTCCGGATTATTACCACAAAAAAGCAGATTCCGGAATTTTCATCCCAAACCTGCTTATTTTTCATCCTTAAATATAATCTCTCCTTCATACACAAGACCAAGCTTCTCCTTGGCAATTTCTTCTACATACTTCTTGGTCTGTGTATATTTCTCATATTCCTCTATCTTTTCCGTTCTCGCCTCTTCAGCTTCAATCTCACGCATCAAGGCTTCTTCCCTTAACGCGTAAGCTGCACGCTTATCACGCAACTCTACGCTTTTGACCGCAACCACAATCAACATCATCAGAACAACTGTGGTAACCAAAAGCATACCCGTCTTATTTCGGCGCTTCTTACGATATGCTGCTTTCTTTGCCATGTTACCAATGTTACTCCTTTTCTGGTGCTGACTCTCATTGCTTACATAGAACCATTCTAAGGGTTTTTATAAAACCCGTCAACCGCTTTTTAATAAATACTTTTACTTTTTTCAATTTCTTCATCGCGAATCGAACACACCTTCGAGCCGCAGAAAATAGGCATTTTCCGGGTTTTAGCACAACTTGTATGACGCGATAAATGAACCACATTATCTTGTGTAGACATGTTGACATAATGTAAATAAATTTATTTTTTACCAACACCTTATAAAAAAGCATCCCAAGAGCTGCCCCCATTACGGCGAACCACCTTAGGACACCATTGTTCTCTTTATAAAGCATATAGAATACACCGATTCCACACATAAACCAGTATATGATATCTTCCATAGAGATTAAAAATTTGCCATGCTTAAACAGTTTCCGGCAAATCAAAATCCAGTCATAGGCAAATGTAATCACCAGCCCCATTAAAATAGAATGTAGAAAAAAAGTAATCTCCTGCACAATGCCTTGACTCATACCTTGCGATTCCCCCAAGCATTACTTAAACAATCTGGCAAGCAATGACTCCCCCTTGGAACCATATCCTGCATTTTCCGAGTAAGTAAAGCTGTCAATGCGACCGTCCACATCCACTTCTCCCTTGTCAAGCGAAAGTCTGCTGACGTGAAGCTCGTTGCCCTTAATCATTAGCATACCCTGTTCTGTCTCCAGTAGAATTTCATTGACATCAAAGGATAACACGTCATTGACACCGCTTATAGTACATGCCCGCCTGTCGGTGAGCATTAGCTTATGGGGTCTTCTATTCACATGATTCAGTTCTTCCATACACACCCTCCCAAAATAGTAAAACAGAACGAGCAAAGCCCGTTTATACCATTTATTAAATGTATGCTGAATTCTTCCTGAATATGACTCTTCATTGTACAAGTTTCATTTTATATGAATCCTTATTTATCCGCGTATTTTTTTGCACATAATGAGTCTGCGTCAAGTAAACGCAGACAAAAATCCCGCGTATGAAAAATTTATATTTCACACTACGTTAAATAACGGAACAATTCTTTCGCCTCTTCCTTACGCACAGTTTCCTGTACATCCAGAACCTCCACTTTTACCTCTTTATTGCCAAACTGAATCATAATGATATCCCCTGCTTTCACATTTGCAGACGCTTTGGCAGGCTTATCGTTAATAAATACTCTTCCTGCATCACATGCTTCGTTCGCCACCGTACGGCGCTTAATCAATCTGGAAACTTTCAGATACTTGTCTAATCTCATAATAATCCCCCATTTTTGTATATGGTTTTTTACATAAATTCCTCTTACCCTCAGTGAACAAAGAGATACATACCCTGCATCATATGGGTATACATAGAAAAGCCTATATGCGGATGCATACAGGCTTCTATCACTTTCAACAAAATTATGCGTTGAGCATGTCCTTCAGTGCTTTACCGGCTTTGAACTTAGGAGACCTGGAAGCGGCAATCTTCATAACTTCGCCACTCTGAGGATTTCTTCCTTCTCTTGCTGCTCTCTTGGAAACTTCAAATGTACCAAAACCAACCAACTGTACTTTACCATCTTTTTTTAACTCATCAGCAACAACATCTGTAAATGCCTTTAAAGCTTTCTCTGCGTCTTTCTTAGATAATCCAGCCTGATCAGCCATAGCTGCAACTAATTCTGTTTTGTTCATCTTTAAACTCCTCCTCTTAAATGAGTTTTCATATTGTTACCAGATGTTTCTCTTCTGAAACGTCTACATTCATTTATATATGTTTTTCATATGCTTGTCAAGCAAAATAAGGGCTTTTTTACGCCATTTTACAGTATCTTAAGAAATTGTCATACATAATCCTTATTATGTATATAACATTTGTCGATTTTTGCAATTTCATAATTATTCTTTCTTTTTATTAAACTTATTCATACCGTTCAATCAAATCATCTATTCTGTCATCCAATATCTGCTCTTGAGGTATTTTATGTATTCTGGCAATATCCGAAAGACTCATAAACATATCTGCCATAATCTGTTCCAGCTCCTCATGGCCAATTGCCGAGCCTCTTGCCTTCAAAACATCCACCGCTTTTTGTAAACTTTCTACATCATGTTCGTAAGTATCTGCTTTCCCATAATGTTTATCAACTTTCTTGAGTACTTTAGCCGCCCTGGCGAGAGCCGGAAGTTCCCTTGGTATCTCACGTAACGGTGATTCTATCCAGTCCTTGCCCTTCTTTTCTTCCTTCTTAATCTCCTCCCAGTTAACAAGCACTTCTTCCGTCGTATCTGCGCTCACCGTACCGAATATATGAGGATGCCTGCGCACCATCTTGCGGCTGATTTCATCTACCACATCCTCCATTGCAAACAAACCTTCCTCGGATGCAATCTGCGCATGCATAACAACCAGTAAAAGCACGTCACCTAACTCTTCTCTCATATTCTCAGGATTGCCTGTCCGCTCAAAGATACGGATGGAAGCAAGCAGCTCAGCCGCTTCTTCCATCATGCATGGCCTTAAACTTTCATGGGTTTGTACCTTATCCCACGGACAGCCATTCTCTCCCCTGAGTGTTTTTATGATATCCAGAAAATCTTCGTATGTATATTTTTTGTTCTGTTGTTCCACTTACCACCTACTCCTCAGCTCGTTCACTTTTGTTCTATTTCAGCAACAGTTTATTCCAACTTGTCAGAAAATTTTTTCTTATTTTGCCTTCGTCACTTGAATTTCCTTCGTTTTGTTGTCCGGAATTATCATCAGTACTTGTGTCATCACCACCTGTACCGTTACCATCCATGGTGCCGTCGCCTGAATTATCTCCATCCGTAGTGCCGTCGCCCGAATTATCTCCGCCCGTGCCGCCATCGCCCGAATTATCTCCATCCGTAGTACCGTCGCCCGAATTATCTCCGCCCGTAGTACCGTCACCGGAATTATCTCCGTCCGTAGTACCGTCACCGGAATTATCTCCGTCCGTAGTGCCGTCGCCGGAATTATCTCCGTCCGTAGTGCCATCGCCCGAATTATCTCCGTCCGTAGTGCCGTCGCCCGAATTATCTCCGTCCGTGCCGCCATCGCCCGAATTATCTCCATCCGTAGTACCGTCGCCCGAATTATCTCCGTCCGTGCCGCCATCACCCGAATTATCTCCGCCCGGGGTACCATCACCAGGATTACCACCTGGCGGCGTTCCTGTTGAGTTACTTGTCGTGGTACTTGTGGAACTACTCGTTGTAGTGCTCGAAGAACTACTTGAAGTACCATTGCCACTGACAGATTCCTTCTCCTCCTTCTCTAATTCTGAGAAAGAATAAGATATATCTTTTCCGTCATCCTCAAGATAAATTGTGTAACTTTTAGTCTTATATCCGCTCTTTCTTAAAACAACAGTATGTTTTCCTTTCTTTTTTGTAAAGCTGACCGGCGAAAGACCCATATAATTACCGTCTACATATACTTCCACTTTTCTTGGTTCGTCAATATATACTTTATTAGTCTTGGAAGCACTAATTGTATTCTCGCTAACGGAAGGTTTTATTTCCTCGATTTCTTTTACAGGCGTCTCATGTACCTCTGGTTCTGGTTCCTGTTCCGGCCAATCGTCATCTATGCTGTTCTGGCTGATAGAAGGCGTCTCCTCCTCCCGCTCTTCTTCCAACGTAAAGGAAATCTTCGCATACTCAGAGCCTACTTGAATATATTTGGTCAGCGAGTCATATCCCTTCGCCTCCAAATGAATCCGATGGATGCCATAAGATAACTCTACCGCTTTACTAATATCTACTGACTTACCGTCTATTTCTACTCTCGCATTCTCAGGAGTGACAGAAATCAAAATCTTCCCGGTCCTATTTTCCGGCACTTTCAAATCTCCAACATCCAGTACAATTTCCCTGTCACGCTCAACAACGATATCCTTGACACAACTTGCACCATTATTGGACAAAAAAACCTGATAACTTCCCTCCGGTACAATCAACAACATATCCTCTGTGATTTCCCTGATTACCTCATTTCCTACCTCTATCCAACCGCCAATCAAAGCCTGGTCATTCCGAAGGCGCAAGTATCCGTGCCCTCTTTCTACATTGATACTGTAAATTTTATGGTCAATACCACGGACAGAAACCATATCCTGCGCTACAATATCCATAATCTCCTCACGTCTTCCTTCCGAAAGTACTACCACTTCCTCAGGAAGAGAATAGGTAGAAGAACCGATACTGGCCGTCTTATTGACTCCTTCCAAATCATAGTTGTTTACATTCTCATAAACCCACGCGTCCGGAGAAAGCTGCATACTGGCAATTTTTCTTTTTCCTTTCAGGAAATTAACATCTACCACATCCCCTGCCTTAATCTGTGAAATGGTCATAGAGCTGCCATATTTATCCTTTATAAATGTAGTTCCGTCATAATAGAGCGTATACTGTCTGCCCGTATCCATATTTGCAAGGATTACGCTGTTATTTTGTTGGTCAGTAGAAATAACCACTGCCGTATCCGCCGAGTCGTAACTTCCCACCGAACTGACACTAAATCCGGTATCCACCACCCGATTCTCTTTACCTTTTGCCATTCCTATATTGCTTGCCTGTGAAGTACATCCGGTTATCATTAATACTCCCATCATCATGACAGCCGCTGCCTGTATCATTCTTCTGTGCATCCCGACTCTTATCCTTCCTTTCTAAGTTACTCCCATTTTTTACATAACACTGAGATGTACACTGAGCCAAATTATCTCAGCCCTTTACCATTATCTCAAATAAACATTATTTAAATATACTCTCAAGAAATAATTGCTTCTCCCGCTCCTGGGCAAACAATTTCTCTATCTTCTCCATATTTCTCCCTGGAATCCATGCTTTTCCGGTATTATAATAGAAATTCACAATCTTCCAGAATTTTTCGGGGTAAGCCAGACGGTAATACAACTGTTTGTAATCTCTGTCCGTCAGACTCCTCTCTTTATTATAACTCTCCAAAAGCATATCACCAAGTGTCTGCGACCAGTTATTTTTTTCCAAAAGCTTACGCAGGAACAAATACAAGTCACGTACCGGATAATCCCTCACACACTTCTCAAAATTAATCAGAACATTTCCTTTTCCCGTCTGCAGAATATTATGATATTGATAATCTCCGTGACATACTGCCGGGAAGCCATATGAATCATCCTCATAGGCATAATAACGCAACTCGTCAGTAATTTGCAAGGCATTATTCATGAAATAATCATAATGCTTCATTAAATAAATTTCAAAATCTGTTTTTTGACTTTTTTCGCGCAGAAATTTCCTTACTTTCTTTAATTCTCTGTTATGCTTCTCATACTCTTTCTCAATCCGGAAAACCGGCTGATTCTGCAATTCTTCATACAAAGAAAGGTCGGATACATTATGGAACTTCGCCAAGGTTGAAACTGCCTGGCGGCACTCCTCCATATCTTTATGGTTACATTCCCTGCCTTCAAAATAAGTTTTCACAATGTACGCGGTTTTGTCTTGGTCATAGACTATCATCTCGTCCTCTTTTGTCCGCAGAATAGACTCCGTCTGTACTCCACCGCATTCTACTATATGTTTCAACAGAAAATCCTGAAATTTTACTTTTCCGGCAGGTCCGCAATATTCTTTTAAAATCAGTAATCCTTTATCGGAGTCGCACAGAATCGCCCCCCGTCCTTTCCATGTACGGATTACCTCTACCTCATATTGGTCTAATAAACTGACTGCTCTGTCATTCACACGAATACCCCCCGCTTTGTCGTCTATCCTATCATATGAAAAGCGATGGAAAAGTATGAATTTGTTTTTATTTATGTTTTGATATATTTTTCCCTGCAAATCTTAAGCAGTTCTTCCTTCGTATTAAATGCAGGCTCCTCCAATACCAACTGCAGCAAATTACGTAAGACTTCACCAATCTCCCTACCGGGCGCTATACCGAGCGCAATCAAATCATTGCCTGTCACCGCCAAGTCTTTAAGTCCCAAACAGTCCTGATTCCGGCAAATCTCTTCATACAGCTTTTTAATTTTCTCCAGTTTATCGAGTTTTTCTTCCCTATGATAACCGCTCTGCGCCATAATATCCGCATATTTTACTGCAAACAACATCCGGAAAATATCCTCACCGACATGGTTCACTGCCCGCCTGACACTTCCTGGTACAAGCTCTACCTCCATATCATGATAACGTACAATTTTTGTTACCCGCTCCGTTGTATCATTATCAAACTTAAGCCGGCGCAAAATTTTTCTCGCCATCTGTTCTCCCACGGCGGCATGTCCTTTATTATGGGAGATTCCTTCCTCGTCTATTGTCAATGTCTGCGGTTTGCCGATATCATGGAAAAGCATACCAAGCCGTAAGACTTTATCAGGTTCTATTTCCTCCATAGAATGTAAAATATGTTCCCCCACACTGTAGCAGTGATGAGGATTACTCTGTGGTGTTTCCATACAGAGGTCAAATTCCGGCAGAATTTGTTTCGTAATCCCTGCTTCGTAAGCCGAACGCAAATCAGCCGGATGAGGTGAAGTCACCAGTTTTACTAGCTCTGCCTGAATCCGTTCTGCACTAATGAGCTTCAGATTCGGGGCCAGTCTCCGAATCGCCTCTTTTGTGGTATCCTCAATCCGGTATCCTAACTGTGCCGAGAAACGGACCGCACGCAGCATACGCAGCGCATCTTCGGTAAAACGCTCTTCGGCTTCTCCTACACATCGGATAATCCCATCTTTCATATCCTGTATACCACCAAAAATATCTACCAACCCTGTCTGTTTATTATACGCCATCGCATTGACCGTAAAGTCCCGCCGTCTCAAATCCTCTTCCAGGCTGGCAGTGAACGTCACTTCCTTGGGATGTCGGGCGTCTTCATATATGCCGTCAATCCGGTAGGTAGTCACCTCGAATCCTTCTTTCTCGAGTAAGACTGTCACTGTACCGTGTCTAATACCTGTATCAATTGTCTTTGGAAAAAGACTCTTCGTCTCTTCCGGCTTCGCGGATGTGGTGATATCCCAATCATTAGGCACCCTACCCAACACAGAATCCCGGATACAGCCTCCCACCGCATACGCCTCGTAACCTGCTGCTGTCAATGTTTCTATAATTTTATGCACTTTGTCAGGCAGATGTATCTCCATTTCAGTTTTCCTCTCAAGAAAAGCACCCACTCCATAAGTGGATGCTTCCAATATCAAATTCTAACATTACCCAATTCCTGGTCCCTTAAAAATATTGTTCACATCTTCAAGGTGAAGCTCAGGTTCTGTTTCCGTTACCAGGGAACCAACCATCTCATCCAGTTCATTCTTAGACATCGCACCGCGGCTTCTTTCCACAAATTCTTCTTTCTCACCGTCAGTCATATCTACAAATCTATCCATTGCCGCACGATTCGATGTGATTGCCAATCCCAATTCCAGAGGTAAATTATTGTAATCCATCCTATTCTCCATCCTTCCTGTACATGCCAGTTTCTTTTTTATTTAGGATGCACAGGAACGACAGAAAATATTCAATTGTTATCCGTAAGCGATAATAATCTCTATGAAAGCGTCACAATCCCCCTCAGACGGATATCCTCACAGGAAGCGCCTACCAAAATCTCATAGTCTCCCTCGTCAGAAATAAACGCATGTAAATGTTCATCGAAATACGCGAAATCTTCTTGTTTTAGTACCAGATTCACTTTCCCCGACTTACCGGGCGCCAATTCTATCTTGGCATATGCTTTCAATTCCTTGTCCGGTCTGTTCACTTTCGCTCCAATCGGCGCCACATAAACCTGAACAATCTCTGAGCCGCTTTTTTTGCCTGTATTTTTCACGGTAAAGGACAATTTCACATCTCTGCCCTTCTCCGTCTTAAGCGTCAATCCACTGTAGGCAAATTCCGTGTAAGACAATCCATGGCCGAAACAGAATGCAGGCGCGATACGCTGTCTGTCATGATGCCTGTATCCGCAGTACACTCCCTCTTCAAAGCGAATCTTTCCCCACAAACCAAACTGACCGTTCTTGGCAGTGGCACAATCTGCATATTTCTTCGGGAATGTTTCCGCCAACTTACCGGAGGGATTTACATCTCCAAAAATAATTTTGGCAAAGGCATTGCCTGTCTCCATACCTGCATAATAACTCCACAGGATTGCCGAAGCCTTGTCACGCCATGGCATTTCTACAGGAGAGCCACCTACAAAAGTCACAATCAAATCCTTTCTTACGTCCAAAAGAGCCTCTATCAGCATATCCTGTTCATAAGGAAGCTTCATATCCGAGCGGTCAAAACCTTCACTGTCAATATCATGGTTCAGGCCTCCCACAAAAATTACCGCATCGGCGTCTTTTGCCGCTTCAACTGCCTGGGTGAAAAGCACTTTATTCTTCTCATGAATTTCTGTTTTTTCCTTTTCTAACGCAGCGAGGCGCTCTTCCTCCCCTTTTCTCTGCATTTCCGTCTGGTTTACTTCATCCCTCACAGGCTGTCCGACATCCGTATTTTTTAAATCATCCAGACTGTCGGCCTGCCAGTTGTGGTCAAACGTCTTCGGTTTATCCGGCACATGATAGCCTTTTAAGTACTGCACCTGGGTATTGCCACCCAGATAAGTCTTGAGCCCCATAAGCGGGCAGATTTCATATAACGCTTTAATCTCCGCACTCCCACCGCCATCAGAATGTATCTTAGCCGCATTTTGGCCTATCACCACTAATTTCTTGATTTTCTTTGCATCAAGAGGAAGCACATGATTTTCATTTTTCAAAAGAATCATAGATTCCTCCGCCGTGCGCAGAATCATCTTCCTATGTTCCGGTGCATTGTAAACTCCTTGTTTACGGTGCTCTTTCTCCTTACCAATCATTTTCAGGCGATACATCATACGCAAAATATTGCGTACTTTAGCATTCACTGTTTCCTCGGAAATTTCACCCTTTAGAATTGCTTCTTTTAACGGATTCGCCAACTTGTACTCATCAAAATCCGCGAATATCGACATTTCCATATCCATAGAGCACTGTGCCGCTTCTCTTGTCTTATGTACGGCTCCCCAATCGCTGATTACAGTACCGTCAAATCCCCACTCTGCGCGCAACACGAAATCTAACAGATTCTTATTCTCACAACAATGGTAGCCGTTAATCTTATTGTACGCTCCCATAATAGAATAAACATTGCCTTCTTGTACTGCCGCCTTAAATGCAGGAAGATACAGTTCATATAATGTCCTGTCATCAATCTCTTCATCTACCATCAGACGGTCAGTCTCTTGTGCATTAGCGGCAAAATGTTTCACGCATGAAGCAACGTCATTCTCCTGCACGCCTTTAATGAAAGGAACGGCAAGCGTTGCCGTCAACTTGGGGTCTTCGCTCATATACTCGAAATTCCTGCCGCACAGCGGGTCTCTCTTAATATTGATACCTGGTGCAAGTATCACATCCTTTCCACGTCCTCTCGCCTCAGCCCCAAGGACATGTCCCATCTCATATGCTCTCTCAGGATTCCATGTAGACGCCAATGCACTATTACTTGGCATATAAGACACCTTGTCATCATTATTTCCTGACGGAATCCACCTGTCATTCATAAAATCTGCACGTACACCCATTGGACCGTCAGAACTTATAACACTTGGTATGCCAAGCCTCTCTACCGCACCGGTACGGAAAAGTCCCACACCGTGAATCATGGAAATTTTTTCATCTAATGTCATTTTACCAATAATCTTATCGATTTCTTTTTCAGTCTTCTTTTGATATTTCTTACTGTCTGTCTTCATATCTTAGTTATCCCTTTCCGAATCTCTTCAACTTTTCCCTGAAACTGCATTATTTTGAATCCAAACTGTCAAAGACAGCCTTAAATAATTATAGTATATCGGGAAATCTAAGACGGCACAATATGCAATGATGGATTCTTTATCTTTTCTCGGGAATCCATACCCTCATCTGGTTCAGTCCACGGTTACCCCAAGCATAGTACGGAATCAAAGTAATTGTGCATTCTTCCTCCTTCGGCGCTTCATAGCTGTATAAATCATCGCCTACAGATTCCCTATACCCCTCCGCATACAATTCCTGTATACCATATAATTTGTCCGGAAGGTATTCTCCAACCGTAACCCCACCGCCTTTTTTAAAAGAAAGCGACAAGATATCGCCACCGTTATCCACCCCTTCCGCACAGTAGATTAGCGGACCTCTCTCCACCGCTGCCTTGCCCGTATTAGCGGACACTTTATTGCTTGTATATACTTTATGGACAGATAAATCAAGCTCAACAGTGACCACATCTTTTGCCGTAAACTTTCCGCTTAAATAAGCATACCCATTTTTCATATCGTAGACAGCAGGTTCGCCATTTATGGAAATAGCGGTATTTTTACTCCATGACGGTATGCGGATTGCAAGAGAAACTGACATAGACTTATTCTCCGGCTCAAAGTAGTAAGCGATTTTATGTCCATACGGATAATCTGTTTTCAGCATAATCTTGCCACCATATAAATCCGTTACGTCCAATGTCCCTTCCACAAACAAGTTAGCATACAACCTGCCCTTCTCTATATGCCACACATATTCCGCCAAAGAGGACAATAACCTTGCCACATTAGGAGGGCAACATGCACAGGCAAACCATTTCGGCCTTACAGGAAGAGCATGTTTGTGTGTCTGCGCTTCTCCGGATATACCAGGTAAGGCTTCAAGAGGATTCACATAGAAAAATCTCGTACCATCAAGCTGCATTCCTGCCAACACGCAATTATACAAAGCGCGCTCTATTACATCCGCATACTTGCCATCCCTTTCCAGATACAACATTTTATTGGAAAAGAAAATCAGACCGATAGCCGCACATGTCTCCGCGTAAGCCGTATCGTTAGGCAAATGATAATCTTTCGTGAATGCTTCGCCTTCATAGGCGGAACCAATCGCACCCGTCACATACATCCTGCTCTGGACAATATTATTCCAAAGCACTTTACAGGCTTCTTTTAGACTCTCATCATTTGTCTCCATAGCTACATCTGCCATGCCTGTATACAAATAGACGGCGCGCACCGCATGTCCCACCGCTTTTTTCTGCATCCTGACGGGAGCAGCGTTCTGGGCATACTCTTTATCCGACGGATGATTGCCCCATACTGACCATCGGTTCTTATCCTTCTCTTTCTTAAAATAATCGCTGTCCACACCGCGCACATTAATAAAATGAAGCGCCAGCTCCTTATACTTCTCATTATCCGTACAACGATACAGGCGCATAAGGGCAAGCTCAATTTCAGGATGCCCCGGATACCCTTCCGCACCCTCTTCAATAAAATGTCTATAGATATGGTCCGCCATACGGCACATAATATCTAACAGCTTCGTCTTACCGATGCACTCCGCATAGGCGACAGCAGCCTCAATCATGTGCCCCGCACAGTACAGCTCATGAGCCTCATGCAGATTTGTCCATCTCTTATCCGGTTCTTTAACCGTAAAATATGTATTGAGATATCCGTCCTTTTGCTGTGCCTGTCCCATCAAATCTATTATTTCGTCACATCTGCTTTCCAGTTGTGCATCAGGGCTTTGTGCCAGTGAATAAGCAGCTCCTTCCAACCATTTGGCCACATCGCTGTCCTGAAAAACCATGCCATAAAATTCTCCGTCGTATTTAGCGGTACGCATTTTCTTTGCCGCAATACGAAAATTTTCAATACTATGGCTCTTCTCCGCGCCTTCTATCCGGTCATTCAACGCATTTTCCTGGTATGGAAGCACTACTTCTCTCACCAAGTCCCTATACCTGCCGAAAAATCCGCCATTTACCTCAAATTTTTTCACTAATTTTAAATCGCCCACTGATTACCCTCCATTCCAATACATTATTTAATCATATAAATTTATTAAATAGTTTATCACGTGCTAAACTATACGTCATCATATATGAAGATAAAAATTTATCATACCCTCAGTGAACAAAGGGTATCTTACTCCATTGAAACTTCTGTTTTACCTCTTGACAAACACCTGTCATATGATGTATGATTCTAATTGTTCATAAGTTCGAAGCGTGGCTCAGTTTGGTAGAGCGCTGCGTTCGGGACGCAGAGGTCGTGGGTTCGAATCCCGTCGCTTCGACTAATGTAAATGGGAAATACCGGATTGATTAAAAGTCCGGTGTTTTCTTTTTTATTTTTCTCGTCAATTTCTATGTCAAACATTGACACCGATACATTTTACCGCTATAACTAAATGTGAATATTATCTTAATTGATATGGAGGATATTATGGAATCATATGAAGTTTTAAGAGACCTTGCGATTATCTTACTTTTGGCTAAATTTTTTGGCATAGTCGCAAGGAAGTGTAAAGCTCCCCAGGTTGTGGGACAGATTATCGCCGGTCTATTGGTTGGCCCTTGTGTTCTTGGATGGATTAACCACACGGAGTTTATTACTCAATTGGCAGAAATCGGCGTCATCATCCTTATGTTTGAGGTAGGTCTTGAATCAGACTTAAAGGAACTTATCAAGACCGGCCCCATCGCTTTTCTTATTGCATGTGCAGGCGTTTTTGCTCCTCTTGTATTAGGTGCGTTTCTTTACATGGGATTTTACGGTGTGGCGCCTTGGGGAAGTGATAATTTCTATAAAGCAGTCTTTATCGGAACAATTATGACTGCAACCAGCGTCAGTATTACCGTCGCCTCCCTGCAAGAACTTGGCAAAATAAAAAGCAAAGTCGGAACCACTATCGTCAGCGCCGCGATTATCGACGACGTAATCGGTATCATTGTTCTGACCTTTGTAATCGGTTTTAAAGACCCAAACTCCAATCCTGGGATGGTCGTCTTAAAAACAATTGCTTTCTTCATAGTTGCGATTGTAGGCGGTTATGTTGTATATAAGATATTTGCCAATCTGGATAAACGATATCCTCATACAAGGCGTATCCCCATTGTCAGTCTGGCGTTTTGTTTTGCCCTCTCCTATGTGGCGGAAAAATATTTCGGTATCGCAGATATCACCGGAGCATACATAGCAGGTGTCGTATTGTGCAGTTTGAGTGATAATGAGTACATAGAACGCAAAATTGATGTCAGTTCCTATATGTTCTTTGGCCCTATATTTTTTACGAGTATCGGACTTAAGACTTCCTTTGACGCCATGAACGGAAAGCTCTTCGCATTTTGTATCTGTTTCGTGCTCGTTGCCCTTGGAGCCAAGATTATCGGTTGTGGTCTAATCAGCAAAATATGCAGGTATAGTCTTTCCGATTCATTAAAGATTGGCGTAGGCATGATGACGAGAGGTGAGGTCGCCTTAATCGTTGCACAGAAAGGTTTGGATACAGGACTTTTAACTGCTGATTATTTTACCGCAGTAATCCTTCTGATTTTGGTTTCTTCCATCGCAACTCCGATTATACTAAAGCTGCTTTATGCAAAAGATGATAAGCAAGAAGGCGCTGCGGCAGCTTAATTTCCAATAGAAAAAAGAGCGAATTCGGATAAGAGGGGGAATTTCTTATACCATAAAAAAGAAAGGCTTATGAAACAGCCTTTCTTTTTTGTTTTTACAAACCTTTTATAATACTTTCTTAATCTCTTCCACAATTTGTTCCTTCGGCACAGCCCCAACAATTGTCGACACGTCCTTGCCATCCACAAAAATCTTCATTGTAGGAATAGACATTACACGGTACATTCTGGCAAGCCCGTCTTCCTCATCAATATTACACTTACCTACCTTGAGTTTACCGTCATATTCTTCTGCAAGCTGCTTTACAATCGGTGCCATCATCTTACAAGGCCCGCACCAGTCCGCATAGAAATCCACAAACACCGGCATCTCCGCTTTTAACACTTCCCCATCAAAATTAGCAGTTGTAAATTTGTGTTCCATAACAATCTCCTTCCTGTATATGTTTCCCATCATTTATAATTAGCCAAATACCCTGTCATACACTGAACGGGTATATGATTTCCATTGTTACTGATTACCTCGAAATAACATATTTAAAGATTGGATTACCAATAGAAGAAAATTTTTCTTCATATTCCGTCATAACGTTGTCCTTCATCATCTCTTCATCATGATGCAAATCCTCTGTTATTTTCTCTAAGCGCCAACCGGATGGTTCAATCTCTTCCAAGGCAAACCTAAACAAATCAGAATTGTCCGTCTTAAATTCTATCACCCCATTCTTCACTAGTATTCCATCATAGCGGTGTAAAAATTCACGGGAAGGCAATCTTCTCTTGGCATGTCTGTCTTTTGGCCAAGGGTCCGAAAAATTCAAATATATTCTGTCTACTTCCCCAGCTCCAAATACTTCTGTGATTTCTTCTGCATCCATACGGATAAAATACAAGTTTGGAAGCGGTTCTGCTTCCATCTTCTGAATACCTCTGAGAAGGACGCTGGAATATTTCTCAATTCCTACATAATTGATATCCGGATTCATTCTTGCTAAATCCATAATAAACCGGCCTTTCCCCATACCAATTTCTATACGAATCTTATGGTTATTGCCAAATATTTCATTCCATTTTCCTTTATAATCTTCCGGCTTATGCACAACATAAGCGCTCTTAGCAATTACTTCCCTGGAGCCTGTTACATTTCGTAATCTCATTTTTTGTATCTCACCTTTAGCTTGTCCACATTTCTAATATACACTTAAGTACATGCAAGTATAGCACAAAAAAAGAACAGGCACAACAATTCCATTTATTTCTTTTTATAGCATATTTTGTATTTTTTGTGAATTATCTACTGTTTTTGGCAAAAATAGTGTATGATGGTAAATGATTACTTTAGTAACTCATACTGTCATAAAATATGGCATTTTGACATATACTTCTCTATCATAGAAAGGCTTGGCACTATGTTTTTTTCATATACTATAAAAAAAACTGTTTGTTTTCTTTCCCCTCTTTTTATTCTTATCGGGTTTTTTTTAGGCACCCCTATGATTTCCTATGCAACTTTAGAAGAATTAGAAGCGGAAGCGGAGGCAAGAAAAGCGCTTCCCATCGAATCAAATGAAATCGAAAACTGGCCGGTGGGCCCCGCAATCAGCGCGGAGTCTGCGATTCTGATGGACTCCAACACCGGCGTTATTTTATATGCAAAAGATATTCATAAAAAAATGTATCCCGCCAGCACAACCAAAATCCTTACCTGTCTGTTAGCCGCAGAACAAGGTAATCTTGACGATATGGTTTCTTTTTCCCATGACGCGGTATTCACCGTTCCGGTAGGAGGTTCTAACATGGGAATGGATGAAGGAGAGTCAATTACCTTAGAGCAGTGTCTTTACGGTATTCTGGTAGGCTCCGCCAATGAGGTGTCCAATGCTGTGGGAGAATATATTTCCGGCACAATTGACGGTTTTATAGACTTGATGAACAAGCGTGCCACAGAACTCGGTTGCACAGACAGCCACTTTATGAATGCAAATGGTCTGCACGATGATAACCACTATACTTCCGCCTACGACCTTGCCATAATTTCAAGCCATTTTTTCCAAAATGAGATGCTCTGTAAAATAGGTAACACCCCTCGTTATCATTTTGAACCGACCGCCACACAACCCGATGATTTTTACTTAAAAAATAAACATAAACTTATAACCGGAGAAATTTCTTATGACGGTATTATAGGAGGTAAAACTGGTTATACCGATGAAGCCCACCAGACTCTTGTAAGCTGTGCGGAACGAAACGGAATGAAACTTGTGTGTGTCGTATTCAAAGAAGAATCACCAAGCCAGTTTACAGATACGGTAGAATTGTTTGATTATGGATTTAATAACTTCCAGGTAATGAATATTTCCGAACATGAGGACGAATACCAGATGGAGGTTTCCGGTTTCTTACAGACCGGAAATGATATTTTCGGGAGTTCCAAACCACTTTTATCTATTGATACGGACAGCTATGTTATTATACCCAATACAATATCTTTTGATGACCTGGATTCCAGCATAGATTACAGCTCTTCGGACGAAAACCGTATTGCACAAATCAGGTATTCTTATCATGACACTTATGTTGGAAGCGCTTATCTTAACTTAGCAACGGACAATACTTCCACTTATAATTTTGATACGAACATTGAAACGAGTAATGTAAGCGTAGAAAAAACAGAAAAAGAAGCAGAACCTTCTCAAGACAATACAATTTTTGTCAATGTGAAAAAGGTCCTGCTTGGTATACTTCTTTTTGCCGGAACCGTTATAATGTTGTTCGTGGCCAGAGCGCTTATTATGAATAACCAAAATGCAAAACGAAGAAAAAACCGTGTGAAAAGAAAGCAGAAACGTAGAGAAAGAATGCAATCTAACTTTGAAGACTTTGACAATCTGGATTTTTAGACGTTTTCTTTCCTCTTCTTTGTTTCTTTGATTTCTCTTGTTTATTACGGATGCTCTCAACATCGGCCTCCGTAATAAATTTTTCTGTCTTGACAGCATAAACTTTTGCGTCTTCCGATTTCCGTATCCTGATTTTAGATTTCATATAACCATGTTTTTCGCAGAATGACACACTGTAATAATGTTTTCCGTTGGGAGAAAACCAACGGATTTTTTTACGAAGATTTTTGTCACACAGATAACATTTCGTTGTGGTAACCGTCTTATCTGATAACACTTGTGTCTTATCATCAAATCCTCGGGAAATATATTTTTTATACGTGTCAAAGACAACATGTATCTCAGATTTTTTGTCTTTTGGAAGATGAAACACATCAAAAGAATAGTTTTCTAAAACGGATTCCTCTAAATGTGCCAATATTTTCGCAGTATAGTATGCATCGCTGAAAGCGCGGTGAAAGGGAATATCCTTCTCGATGTTAAGAAAATCTATGGCATATTCCAATGTCCGTCTGGATTTTCTGTCTTCATATGCAATACTGAACAGTTTTTGTACATCCAGAAACTCAATTGGTCTGTCCGAAAGTTGCTCTAGTCCATAATACCTCATATTTCTTTGTAATTCTGTTAAATCAAGAGGACCCCATGTACAGAAAATATAATTTTCTCCACACCACTTACGAAATTCTTCCATCACTTCCACAAAAGGATGTCCTTTTTCCAACTGCTCCATCTCCAAATGAATCAATCTACCAGTGATACGATGCATTTCATGGTATACTTGTGGTTTAATCAGCTTGGAAAATTCATCAATTTTTTTTCTGTCGCTATTTAATTTTATGGCCCCAATTTCAATAATTTCAAAGGGAAGCAATTTTGACACTTCCTCTTTTCCGTTATTGCTTTGGTTCCATTCTAAATCCATGATAATATAATTCATCTATTCTATCATTCCTTTAAAATATATACGCAATACATAAATATAATTCTTATAAAGTATATAGTTTTTACAAATTAGAAATATTGTATGTAATTCTTTTTTATATGTCAAGTAAAACAAAAAAGCCGTAAATCCAATAATCTTTGAATTTACAGCCTTTGCGACGTTCCCTGCGAGAATCGAACTCACAACTGGGGCTTAGGAGGCTCCTGTTATATCCATTTAACTAAGGGAACAACTACTTCAAACCAGATTAATCCATCTATACGAATTAATAGGACTTATATATTATACAATATAAAATAATAATTTGCAACAATAGTATACAATCTGGTAAGAAATATTTATGAATGCCTTACCCTCAATAAATAAAGAGTATCATTTCTTAATATATCCTTTATCCTGCAGGATAATTAATATACCCTTGCAACCACACAATTCCTTTAAACCTTCTGCCTACTTGCGGCTCTCCATACAAATCCTGTTTGTTGATACATACATCAAACTGTAAATCATTACAGCTTAAGCGCATCACATATATCTCTTCTTCCGTGATTTTATTTACTCTCAAAGACATGTCAAGAATCTCACCCATCACAGAATATTGGTCGCACTCCACACCGTAAGGCATAAAGTAAGTATCAACCAGGCTGAAGACATCTTCTGACAAAATTTTCTTAGAGATAGATGTATAAGTATCCATATCTTCTAGTGTCAAGGTCTCTATTGCATCTTCGTCACCTTTTCTGGCTGCGTCTATCAATTGGTTTCTATTGATGGAAGCTTTCTGGACTTTCTGCTTCTGTCTCTCATTTTTCCTGATTGGCAATATGATATTCCCTTTCAGTGACAAACCAGACAACGTAAGAGTCGTTCCTCTGATTGGAAGCGTATTCTCATACTGTGCTTTCACATAGGGCACCATATTCTGTAGATAAAAGATTAAGCTTACTCCTACTTTTATATCATCACACACCCCTGCATAAGATTCTTTATCTGCATGCCGCTCAACAGACACATCCTCACAGGAACTGACTCCTGTACCTCTTAAGTAAGGATAATAGTAGTCATAAGTAAACTTATCTTTTTCGTCAAACTCGCCACAGACAGCGATTCCTATATCCTTAGCAAAATCTTCACAAAATTCTGCAAGTAAGGTTTCTTTTCCATTAGACGTATAAGAACGGTGTGATGCATTTAAAATAATATCGGTAATTAGCCGTTGCTGCTCTTGCCGGTCAGTTAAATTACTAAAACCGACGGCCCGCATAAATTTATGCAAAATTCCATCCCCTTTTCATAATCTTATTGAATCTTATCCAACCCACCCATATATGGACGGAGCACTTCCGGAATACGTACAGAGCCATCAGCCTGCAAATTATTTTCCAAAAATGCAATCAACATTCTGGGCGGAGCTACCACTGTATTATTTAATGTGTGGGCAAAATATTTACCGTCCTTGCCATTTACACGAATGCGCAGTCTCCTGGCCTGTGCATCTCCTAAATTAGAACAGCTTCCCACTTCAAAATATTTCTTCTGCCTGGGAGACCATGCTTCCACGTCATAAGATTTCACTTTCAAATCTGCCAAGTCTCCCGAACAACATTCAATTGTCCTCACAGGAATATCCAAGCTGCGGAACAAATCTACTGTATTTTGCCATAACTTATCAAACCACATTTTAGATTCTTCCGGTTTACATACGACAATCATTTCCTGCTTTTCAAATTGATGAATACGGTATACTCCTCTCTCTTCAATACCGTGAGCTCCTTTTTCTTTACGGAAACACGGGGAATAACTCGTAAGTGTATGTGGAAGTTCTTCCTCCGGAATAATTGTGTCAATAAATTTGCCAATCATAGAATGCTCGGATGTTCCAATCAGATATAAGTCTTCTCCTTCAATCTTATACATCATGGCATCCATCTCCGCGAAACTCATGACGCCGTCCACAACTGCACTTCGAATCATAAATGGAGGTATACAGTAGGTAAAACCTCTGTTAATCATAAAGTCTCTTGCATAAGAAATTACTGCCGAGTGTAATCTGGCAATATCACCCATCAAATAATAGAAACCATTGCCTGCCACACGTCCTGCTGCATCCATATCAATACCATGAAATTTCTCCATAATCTCTGTGTGGTAAGGAATTTCAAAATCCGGTACTGCCGGTTCGCCATATTTCTGTATTTCAACATTTTCAGAATCGTCTTTACCAATCGGGACAGAAGAATCAATGATATTAGGAATAGTCATCATATCTTTCTTAATCTTCTCACGCAATTCATTTTCTTTTGTCTCTAATTCTGCAAGTCGTTTTGCATTGGCAGCGACCTCGGCTTTTTTAGCCTCCGCCTCTTCTTTTTTGCCTTGTCCCATCAGTGCGCCAATTTCTTTTGAAATCTTATTTCTGTTGGCACGGATATCATCACCTTCCTGCTGCACTTTCCTGACTTCCGCGTCCAATTCAATTACTTCATCTACCAAAGCAATCTTATTGTCCTGAAATTTCTTTCTGATATTCTCTTTGACAATATCCGGGTTCTCTCTTAAAAATTTAATGTCTATCATTGTAGTCCTCCATTCTTGCTTTATGCATCTGTATTTCAAACAATACCATTTAGTATTTATCCGATGCACAACATCAGATATTTTAAGATTGCCATAAAAGCAGTTGCTTTAATCAATAACTTTCTCAATATATATATTATTGACTTTAATTAAATCTTTGACAATATTAACACTGTTTCCGTCTTTATCCTTAACAATCCTTAATACAGGTCTATTTGGAAACTTATTATTTTGATACAACACAATTCCTATCTCACCTTCATTCGTCCGTACGGTAGAACCTGCAGGAAATACTGCTGTAAATTCCAAAAAAATATCAACTATCTTTCCGTCAAATTTCACATCTTTGAAATTTTTCAGATATTCTACGGCTTCGTATACCTTTGTGCGTTTACATCCGATACCACAAATCATCTCGTCAAATGTATCGCAAATCTGTATAATCCTGCATTCCTCCGGTATTTCCGTAGCCTTAAGCGGATATCCTGAGCCATCCAAACACTCATGATGATATAATATCATATTTCTGCTCATATTGGAAATCCAATTTTCGCCTTGCAATGACGTATATCCGTAAATTGGATGCTTCTTATATTCCGCATATTCTGATTCGGATAATTCTTCAAGACTTCTATCCGTATACATCACTGGCAGATACCGAAGTCCCAAATCATGAAGCAAACAACCGACACCTATGTCATGTACTGTCTCATATGGAAGATTCATCTTTAATGCCACAATCGTAGATAAACTACAAATACTGATAGAATGTTCATAGATATCTGAACTTCTTCCTTTGATATCATAAATCTGCTCTACTACTTTTTCTTCCTTAAGAATATTATTAATAATACGGTCCGCTGTCTGACTCAATTCTTCTAATTTTTCGTTATGCCTGTAAGTGTATTTTTCAAGTATATCACGTACCTTTATTCTGAAAGAATCTTCTATTTCCTTTTTCAAAATTACAACTGTTTTTGTATCTGATTCTCTCTCTTCAATATATACTTCTTTAATTTCAAGCTCCTTAAGTTTTTCAATATATTCTTGTTTCAAAAATGTACCTTCAGAAAGCAGAATCTGATATTCTGGTGTAAAAACATCTCTGGCCAGAACTTCTGTTCCTGTTAAATAATCAACTTTACATACCCTCATATACTCATCCCATTTTAAACTTAACTATCTAAATCAATATCCATTGCTATATCTAAGGCCTGTTTTTCTTCATCCCCCAATGAAATATCACATAGGCCGTTTTTAATTTCCTTCGTATACGAATAACATCCATCCGTACTATGAACAGAATTTAATATAAATCCATTATCATTTTCATCCAAAAGTGCAAGAGAAAAACTTAACTGTCCACCCATTTGGTTAAAGGCATCGTATTTTACAATACCAACTTTCTGGAATGTTCCTTCAAGCTTTTTATATAATGACTGAATATCCTTACGGTTTTTTTCTGCCGATGCTTTGATAAATTTGTGGTCTTCAAAAATACCTTGTATATCATTTTCCAAACTTTTAGCATTTTTGCCAGACATAAATTTCTTATAACGTTTAAATAGTTTATTCATTTTAACGGTCTGGACAATGATTACTATGATAAGAAGAATAATAAGCGCATATGTCGCAATAAACAAGTATGTTAAATCAAAGCCACTTAATCCAATCTCTTCCAGTAAATTATAATTCATCAATACCGTACCTTTCTGTAATGCAATTTATCGTCTGTTTCATATATCTTCTTGTATCTTATCTTGCTTTTAATTATGAGACAATAAATCTATAATTCTGTCTAAGTCATCATGATTATAAAATTCTATCTCAATCTTACCGGAACCATTTCCCTTAGAAGAAATTTCTACTTTTGTCCCAAGAGATTGTTTTAATTTTTCCTCCACATCCTGATAAATAATCTCCAGACTCTTATCTTCCACCGTTTCTTTTTTTTGCTTTTCTGGTTTATTTAAATCTTTGACAAGTTTCTCTACATCACGGACACTTAATTTTTCATCAAATATCTTCTGCGCAATCATATACTGCTGTTCCGGGTCTTCGATTGTGATTAGCGCTCTGGCATGTCCAGTAGATAACATGTCATCTATAATCATCTGCTGCACTTCATCACATAGTTTCAAAAGTCTCATAGAATTAGTGACTGCCGTTCTACTCTTAGACACCCTCTCAGCAACTTCATCTTGTTTCAGATTAAATTCTGTTAAAAGCCTTTTGTATGCCTGCGCTTCTTCTATAGGATTTAAATCCTCCCTTTGTATATTTTCAATCAAGGAAATTTCTACAATTTCTTGTTCGGTATAATCACGTATAATAACAGGAATTTCTTTTAATCCTGCCAACTTAGCGGCACGCCAACGACGTTCCCCCGCTATGATTTCATAGTACGTTTTTCTGTCCTGAACCAAAATCGGTTGTAAGAGTCCGAATTGCTTAATTGAATCAGCCAACTCCTGTAGCGCATCTTCATCAAAATTTTTCCTGGGTTGTTCCCGATTTGGTTCTACTTGTGTTATTTTTACAATAGTTTCCGGTTTCTTTTGGTTCTCCTGCTTTGTTTGTGTTTCTTCACGAGGAGAACCATCTTGAACAGGAATTATTATTTCCAAACCCTTTCCCAAACCTCTTTTTGCTGCCATACTATGCTTCCTTTCTATTGATTACTTCATCCGCCAATAATTTATATGCTTCAGCTCCGGCTGACCTGGCATCATACATACTAATTGGCATTCCATAACTAGGTGCCTCTGCTAACCTAATATTTCTAGGTATCAATGTATGAAATACATTCTGCTTAAAATGATTTTTTACGTTTTCTACTACTTGCATGGACAGATTTGTTCTGGAATCATACATGGTAAAAACTACACCTTCCATATCCAGATTAGGATTCAATCTTTCTTTTACAAGATTAACTGTATGAATCAACTGGCTTAAACCTTCCAAGGCATAATATTCACACTGGATTGGTACAAGTACAGAATCCGCAGTAGTCAATGAATTAATCGTAAGTACATTCAATGATGGTGGACAATCAATAATAATAAAATCAAATTTGTCTTTTACCCAATCTACTTCATTTTTTAAGATATATTCTTTTTTATCTACGCCAATTAATTCAATTTCTGCCGCTGCAAGATTTACATTAGATGGAATTACCGATACTCCCGGGACAACATCATTGATAATGCATTCATTAATTGAACATTCTCCCAAAATTAATTCATAAATTGTATTTTCTAAATCATTTTTTTCTACGCCGAATCCACTCGTAGTGTTTCCCTGAGGGTCCGTATCAATCACCAATACCTTTTTACCCTTTTCTGCCAATGATGCTGACAAGTTAATAGAAGTTGTCGTCTTTCCAACTCCGCCTTTTTGATTTGCGATTGCAATAGTTCTTCCCATATGTACTTTTCCTCTACTTTCCGTTTTGTATTCTTACAAAACGTTCATCTTTAAATTATTTCTGTTATTCTGTCCGTTTACGATTATATCACTAAACTACATGATAATCTATAGGAATTTTGTGTCTTGTAAAATAATACTATTCTATAAATATATAAAACTTAACTCGTAAAATATGTATTCTATAAGTATAAAAAGCTTATTTTATATAAAATAATATGTTTCACAAGATATATTTTATATAATTTTAATGTTTCACGGATGGACTTACAATATATTGGGTACATTTGTTTCACGTGAAACATTATCTTGTGTCTATAATCCAAATTTAGGAAATGTTTCACGTGAAACATTATTTATTTAAGTAATAAACATTAAAAAAGTGTAATTATATTATTCTTAATTGCAAAAACAGCCGCCTGTGTACGGTCGGAAACATCTATTTTTTTAAATATATTGGAAATATGATTTTTAACTGTTCTCTCACTTATATTTAAACTAGTAGCAATCTCCTTATTAATCATTCCATTTGCAATTTCAATTAAAACTTCCATTTCTCTACTAGTCAACGAATCAATTTTATCCTTATCAATATCCCTATTAACAAGACGATTATTAAGGGCCGGTATCAGACTAGCCTGAATATAATTTTCACCTGATATAACAGAATGAATTGCTCTCTTTAACTCAGCAGACTCAGAATCCTTCATAATATATCCATCTGCACCAATATCAACAGCTTTCAACAAATACTCCACCTCATTATGTACTGTTAAAATGAGAACTTTGATTTCATAATTTTTTCTTTTTATTTCTTCCAAAACATCTAATCCACTTCTATCAGGCATATTAATATCCAAAAGCAGAATATCAAAATCAATATTTTCTAACCGACTAAGACATTCTTCAGCATTAGATGCCTCCGCCACAACTTCCATACTTCCATCAAATTCTAATAATTGTTTAATACCCTCTCTAATTAAACTATGGTCATCCGCAATCATTATTCTAGTATTCATATAGCCTCCACATACAAGTCATTATTTTTAGTATACTATATTTATTATCATTATTCCTAAAATATAATTTTAATAAAAAAATCATATTTTAGGAATAACAATTTTAATAAAAGTACCCGAAGAAGATTCAATATCAAGTGTTCCACCTAAAAACATTACACGTTCTCTAACAACAGATAATCCAAAATGTTTTTCTTTTTTCATAGCCTCATCCAAATTAAATCCTGAGCCATTATCACAAATACATATACAATATTCATTATCATATTCTTTCAGAATGACAGAAATTTCATTTCCACCAGAATGTTTCATAGAATTTTGAACGCACTCCTGGATGATTCTATAAATTGATATACACAATACACGCATAGAAGAATCAAACTGTCCCATCTCAATCTGGTCTATATCAGTTGTAATATGAAATTGATTTTCAGAATTTAAAACACCAAGTAACTTTTCTATTGTCTCACGAAGTCCAAGGTCATCAAATGACATGGGCCTTAAATCAAAAATACTATTTCTAATCTCATCAATTACCTTACGGATACCCTTTTCAATAGTTGCCAATTCCAACTTAGCTCTAACAGAATCCTTATCTATATACATAGAAGTCAATTCCACCTTATGTACAAGATGTGTAAGATTCTGTAAAGATGTATCATGTAAATCTCTGGCAATCCTTTGTCTTTCCTTTTCCTGAGCATCTAAAATAAACAATTGTTTCACGTGCAACATTGATGAATCCGATAAAATTTTTTCGAGTTGAATCATCTTATCATTTTTTTCAGAAAAACTTTTCTCGAGTTCATCACACTGTAAAACAAGTTCTTCTCTTTTTTTCTTATTTTCCTCGATTACATCATGGTAAATACCTTCCATCTTTCTTGGAAGAAAAACACGTAAATCATCATTTTCCTCTCTACTAAACAGATTGTTGAGATAAGCATCAATTTCATCAATTTCATTTTTCACCTTATTTAAAGTAGTTAAATCACCTGTCTGCTCTCTCTCCAATTCGTCATACATCGCTTGAATAACTTCATAATTTGCCATATCCATAAGCTGTCTCCAATCATAGAATATAAGTATAACACTCTGCCAGTAATCAAATAATTTCACATAGAATATAAACTAAAATTTATTAACTACTTATTTAAATAAAATTATTTCCTTTTATTATAAAATATAACAGGTGTTTGTCCATTAACTAAATCATATACCATATTTCGCATAAAGAAAAGCTATTTAAGAAAAATAATATAAATATATATAGTTGCATCCCTTATTTCAAAATGATATATTATATATACAGAAAAATATAATTATTTTATATATAAATTCTAATAAAATTGTCAGAAAGATTAATCTACTCATATACAATATTTAATATAAAATAATTTGAAACAGAAACTTTCAAGCTAGGCAAAATGGAGGATTTACATGAACAAAAAACTTACAACATCAATATTTTTATTAGGTTCTTCCGTTTCAGCAATGCATATCATTAACCGGATACATGCCTCCTTATGTACATCCAAAAATTTATTAACCAATTCGGAAAACCATTATTATAATTGGAGATTTGGTAAAATCAGATACCAAAAAAAAGGAAGCGGAAGCCCACTCCTTCTGGTACATGATTTAACGATTGGTAGTTCTAACTATGAATACCACAAAATAATAAACAACCTAACAGAGCAACATGAAATTTTTTCCATAGACTTGTTAGGATACGGTTTATCCGATAAACCATCTATTACATATACCAATAACCTATATGAACAATTAATCAACGATTTTATTAAAAATGTTATTGGCAGAAAAACATCTATTGTTGTAACAGGAGAATCTGTCCCATTTGTAATTATGGCATGCCATAATTATCCGGAAAATATTAATAAACTAATATGCATTAATCCACAAAGCCTCTACCTCCAAAACCAGATTCCATCCAAACAAACCAGACTGATGAAATTTTTTATTGAAACACCGATTCTTGGAACTTTCACATATCATGTTCTCACGAATAAACATACAATAGAAAAAACATTCAAAGAACAATATTTTTATAATCCAGAAGAAATTAAAGAAAGATATATTAGAAATTATCTCGAAGCTGCAAATATCAATAATTACAATGCTAAATTTTCTTTTGCAAGTTATGTAGGAAAATACATGAATATGAGCATTCTACATGAATTAAAAGAAATTAATAACAGCATATTAATGATTGGCGGGGAAAAAGAAAAAGATATTAAAACTACAATAGAAAATTACAAGTATTACAATGCAGCCATCGAGGAAGTATACATTCCTAATACAAAACATCTACCACAATTAGAAACACCGGATGAAATACTAGAACAGATTAAAATATTCTTATGTAATAAATAAAAACCCTGGGACTATAAGAAAAACAATATCTACAGTAAACACATATTCTGTAGAAATTTGTCATTCTATAATAGTCCCATTATATTTCCACTTTTTTCACGATACAGTTATTTGTTAAGGAGTCACGTCTGTCATACCAAAAAATAACAAAAACAGGTTTATCAAAAATATTTTCAAAAACTTCTACATGCAAAATCTTCATCAACTCCCTATAATTACATTGAGACAATTCAGGAAATAATGTATGACACTGTGATTCCCTGTGTAACAAGTCATGTATTCTATCTTTCCATGTCTCCATAGAATATAAAAAAGAAGCTCTGTTCTTCATATTTTCACGAAGATACAAATCATATGCAATATATTCCTTTAACTCTTTTTGCCTATCATCACTTTCCTCACCGGAAATATATTTCAAACCAAACTCCAACAAAACTTCATACTTCCTGACACGGGAAGATTGGACTCCAAATAAATCATGCTCCTCATACCATAAGGCAAGAGCATCATACAAATCATAGGGCGTATCAAAAAATAAATTTAAAAAATTTAACGAATGTGAAAACTGTCCACTATTATAATAAATCTCCAATACCTCTTCTATCTGTTTTAAATGACAGACATCCTCATAAGAAAGCCACTTGTTTGACAATACCTCATAAGGAGGTATACTTGTGTATACCATATGATACTTCAAAACATTATCAGAAATAGCAGAACCTTTTAAAACCTTAAGAAATCCCAACTGCAATTGTTCAGGATAAAGGGCGTAGACATCATTAAAAGAATGAGAAAAACTATCAATATCTTCATAGGGAAGACCTGCAATCAAATCCAAATGTATATGAATATTATTCCAGGAAGAAATTTTTCTGACAATCCCGGCAACTTTATCAAAATCCATCTTACGGTTAATCTCTGTAATTGTCTGTAGATTTGTTGACTGGACACCAATCTCTAACTGGACGGCACCAGGGCGCATCTGTTGTAACAAAAAGAAATAATCCTCATCCAACAAGTCGGCTGCAATCTCAAAATGGAAATTTGTCACACCATTGTCATGTTCCAAAATGTATCGCAAAATAGGAATCGCATGGTCTTTCTTACAATTAAATGTCCTGTCAACAAACTTTACTTGAGGAACACTATTTTTTAAGAAAAAATCTAGTTCATTACACACCCGCTCTACAGACCTGAAATCCATAATTTTATCAATCGAAGAGAGACAATAACTACAAGAAAAAGGACATCCACGGCTACTCTCATAATAAATAATCCGATGTTCAAAATCTTTTAAATCCTGATACCAAAAGGGAATCTGATTTAAAGTCAGTCTCAAATCACCATTTCCATCAAGAATAGAAGGTAAACTCTTATCCATTCCATTTATATAACAAGAAACCAAATGATAAAAAGTACCTTCACCCGGTCCAACCATAACTCCTCTTAACTTCCACTCATCAATCACATTCAAACCATCATAAGAAACCTCCGGTCCTCCGGCCCATATATCTATATCAGGCATAATCTTATGTAGGTCACATATAACGTCACCGATTATAGTACGGTTCCAGATATAACATGAAAAAGCCACAACATCAGGTTTTTTCTTATAGATTTCACGTAAGATATCAGAAGGCTGTTGATTAATTGTAAATTCTAAAACAGTAATATATGGTTCAAATTCACCCGCACAAGCCTTCAAAGAAAAGACAGCGGGATTAGAATGTATATATTTTGCATTAACTGCAATAAGTAAAATTTTCATATTACCCCATGCCTTTCATACAATCTTCTTCAAATAGATTTCTCAACTAAGCTTCAAGAGATAAAGGATTCTTACTTGCCGTCCCTGCCTTTCTTGGAAATTTTTTAGAAGTCACACGACATTTCTTTATCACAAAAAGATTACGGTAAATATCCGAATCAGGCAACATAAAAGCAAACTGACCTTCCACTTTTCCACCCAAAATATTTATCGCATACTCTGCATCCTTCATTTCTTCCACAATCTTTTCAGACTTATAAGAAATAAACTTTCCACCCACTTTCACATATGGTAAACAATATTCTGAAAGGGTAGAGAGATTCGCCACAGCCCTTGACACACACAAATCAAATTTTTCTCTGAGAAGAGCCGGCTTGGCATAATCTTCCGCCCGTCCATGTATGGTATCAATCTTTTTTAACCCTAAAGCATGAATCACTTCATCTAAAAAATCAATCCTCTTATTTAAAGAATCCATTAACGTTATTTTTAAATTTGGATATGCAATCTTTAAAGGTATACCCGGAAATCCTGCACCGGTACCAATGTCTATCACAGAAATCCCACTCTCTAAACCAGACACATCATAAGCCTTCACAAGAGAAAGACTGTCAATAAAATGTTTTTTCATCACTTCATGAAACTCTGTAATAGCAGTAAGGTTCATCACTTTATTTTTTTCTACAAGCATCTCATAATATAAAAGAAGTTGTTCCATCTGATAATCTGATAAAACAATATGAAACGCATCCAAATCTTTATTAAACTGTTCTAATTCATACTTTGCCAATAAATTATCCAAAACAATCCCTCATTTTCTCTTAAACTGAAAATAAAAACAGTAACTTAAATTTCCTTATAGAGAACATTTTTTTTATGAGAAAAATGCTCTAAATAAACCAGTAAGACAGATATATCTGCCGGAGACACACCGGAAATTCTCGAAGCCTGTCCCACCGAAACCGGTTGATAAGCAATCAGTTTTTGCCTAGCCTCCAAACGAAGAGAACTAATATCATTATAATCCAAATCAGCCGGAATTTTTTTACTCTCCATTTTCTTATACTGTTCTACCTGGCGAAGCTGCCTCTCAATGTAACCTTCATACTTTATTTCTATTTCAGTCTGTTCCACCACGTCACAAGGAAGAGGCTTTCTAGCGAAATCAATCTCTGCCAACAACTCATAATTTAATTCCGGACGACATATAAGTTCCGCTAAAGTCGCAGCAGTCTTAAGAGTAGAACTACCATGAGAAGTAAGAAAATCCTGATTTTCTTTTGCCGCCCCAATGACCGTATTTTTTAATCTCTGAACTTCTTGTGCAATTAATTTTTTCTTGCACAGTGTAGATTCATATAACTCTTTAGAAACCAATCCAACTTCATATCCAATCTCACGCAACCTTAAATCAGCATTATCCTGACGAAGCAAAAGGCGATATTCAGCCCTGGAAGTCATCATACGGTAAGGCTCCAAATTTTCTTTTGTCACCAAATCATCTATTAAAACCCCAATATATGCCTGGGAACGGTCTAATACAATCGGCTTCTTACCAAAAATAGTTAAGGAAGCGTTAATTCCGGCTATCAACCCTTGCGCCGCCGCCTCTTCATAACCGCTGCTCCCGTTAAACTGTCCACCGCTAAATAACCCTTTAATATCCTTAAATTCTAATGTAGGATATAATTGTCTTGGATTAATACAGTCATATTCAATGGCATATGCATTTCTCACAATCTTACAGTTTTCTAATCCAGGAACCGTACGGTACATGGCAAGCTGTACATCTTCCGGAAGAGAAGAAGACATACCACCTACATACATTTCATTGGTATGAATACCCTCAGGTTCAATAAAAACCTGATGTCTTTCTTTATCCGCAAATTTAACAACTTTATCTTCAATAGAAGGACAATACCTTGGTCCAGTACCCTCAATAATTCCGGCATAAATTGGTGAACGGTCAAGGTTATCCTTGATAATCTCATGAGTCTTCTCGTTTGTGTAAGTCAGCCAACAAGAAACCTGCTCAATTTGGACATCCTCAGGATTGGTAGAAAAAGAAAAAGGAACTACTCTCTCATCTCCAAACTGTTCTTCCATCTTAGAGTAATCAATGGTACGTCCATCCATCCTGGCAGGCGTACCTGTCTTAAACCGTCTGATTTCAATACCAAGACTCTTAAGAGAATCAGTCAGATGATTGGCAGGCTGCAATCCATTGGGACCTGTATAGGTAATGGCCTCTCCACAAAGACACCTTGCTTTCAAGTATGTACCCGTACACAATATGACTGCTTGACATTCATATACAGCGCCTGTAAAAGTCTTGACACCCGTAATTATCTTCGTGGCAACCGATTTACCAGATTCGGAATAACCATCATAAGATTCCGTAAGCAGTTCACATACTTCAGCCTGTTTGATTGTCAAATGTTCCTGATTTTCCAAGACTTTACGCATATGCCTCGTATACTCAGCTTTATCTGCCTGTGCGCGAAGAGAATGTACAGCAGGACCCTTAGACTTATTTAACATCTTAGACTGGATAAAAGTTTTATCAATATTTCTTCCCATCTCTCCGCCAAGAGCATCAATCTCACGAACAAGATGACCTTTGGAAGTACCTCCTATATTCGGATTACAAGGCATCAACGCAATACTGTCCACACTGACCGTAAAAATTATTGTCTCCAATCCAAGACGCGCACAAGCAAGAGCTGCCTCACATCCTGCATGTCCGGCGCCAACTACACATACATCATATTTCTCCCTAATCTGATTTTTGTTTCCTATAGACATACACTTTTCCATCCTTGCTTCCTAACCTAATCCTTATACATATAGCAAACTTTATTTTCCCATACAAAATTTTCCAAATATTTCATTGACCAAATCATCTTCCACAGATTCGCCTATAATCAATCCAAGTTTTTCATATGCATTCATTAAATCAATGGTATAAAAATCTTCCGGCATCTGACATATAATCGTTTCTTTCACTTTTACAAGACTATCATAGGCTTCTTCAAAAGCTTCTTTATGGCGCATATTCGTGATGTATACTTCATCATTATAAACGATATTGCCATGAAAAAACATCTCTTTCACTGTCTTAAGAAAAAGTTCTATTCCATCCTTTTCCCTCATAGATGTCCTGATAATCCTGTTTTGATACTTATCACCATTTTTTTCTTCTCCACTTTTTGATATGCCTGTCGAAGAATTTGGTTTTTGCACTATAGCAGCAAAAGAATAAATATCTTCTTCCGTCACCCTGATAGACAAATCAGACTTATTCAAAAGAATCAACGTATTCTTATCCTGTATGATATTAAAAATATCTTTATCATCATCATCCAAAGCAATGGAAGAATCAATGACGTATAGAACAAGGTCAGCTTCTTCCACAGCGCTTTTCGCCTTTTCAACACCTATTTTTTCTACCACATCTTCGGTAGAATGGATACCTGCCGTATCTAAAATACGAAATATAATTCCGTCAATTGATACTCTCTCCTCAAGGATATCTCTCGTAGTTCCCGCAATTTCCGTGACAATAGCACGTTCTTGTCCTACAAGTTTGTTTAACAAAGAAGATTTACCCGCATTCGGTTTTCCCACAATTACGGTACGGATTCCCTCCGAGAGCATTCGTCCGTCGTCGGCAGATTGAATAAGAGATTGTATATGTTCCTTTAACCTGTCTACAATGATAAGAAGTTTATCCCCGTACCCCTCAGATTCCAAATCAAAATGTTCCGGGTCATCCAAAGCCGATTCAATATAGGCAATCTCATAAATAATTTCTTCCCTCATTTTATTTATAATATCAGATACAGAACCTTTCAACTGCTTCACGGAAGACTGTAAGGCAAACTCACTCTTTGCATGAATAACATCCATAACCGCCTCTGCCTTAGATAAATCAATTCTGCCATTTAAAAAGGCACGCTTTGTGAACTCCCCCGGTTCCGCAATTCTCGCACCAGACCATACACAAAGCGCAAGTATTTTCTGCATCATAAGAATACCGCCATGACAATTGATTTCCACCGTGTCCTCAGCAGTATAGCTTCTAGGAGCCCTCATCACAGAAACCATCACTTCATCCACAATAGTCTCATCCTTATCCACAATAAAACCATAATGAATCGTATGAGAATTATATTTCATTAAAACTCTTTCCTTTTTCGCATTCCTGTATATCCGGTCCACCACTACAACTGCATCATCACCGCTGACACGGATAATTCCTATTCCGGAATCAGACATTGCCGTGGCAACTGCTGCTATCGTATCTGTTTTCATACAAATCCTATACCCCTCCTGCAATCTGAATAACACATTTTATATATGAAAGAAGCTGTCACAGAACAACAGCGACAGCTTTCTTTCATCTTACCAAAATGAAATATCATCATATTATAAAAACTTATTAAAATAACAAATTAACCATTATTTCTCTCATACCTTTTTAACACGACAACTACATGTCTATAAGGTTCATCCCCCTCACTGTGGGTCGTTACATACTTATCATTCTGAAGCGCAGAATGAATAATTCTTCTCTCATAAGGATTCATAGGCTCCAAAGATACAGGTCTTTTTGTCCTCTTAACCTTATAAGAAATATTTTTTGCAAGATTTTCAAGTGTCTCTCTTCTTCTCTGACGGTAATTTTCAGTGTCAACCTTCACTCTGATATAATTTTCAACATTCTTATTCACTACCAGAGAAACAAGATACTGCAAAGAATCCAAAGTCTGACCTCTCTTACCAATCAAGACTCCCATCTCATCACCGCTTAACTCAATTTCCATAGAACTGTCTGCCTCGTCATACTTGACATCTACAACCACTATCAAACCCATCGCATCAAATACTTCCTTAAGAAAATCCTTTGCGGTATCTTCTACGGAGGATTTTACTCTTGCTTTAATAATAGCGGGCTTTGCACCGATTCCCAAAAAACCTGAAGAACCTTCTTCCAACACCTCATATTCCAATTTATCACTGGTAACAGTCAACTTCTGACATGCTTCCGTAATCGCATCATTCACAGTCTTTGCAGATACCTGAATAAATTCCATAATTCATCAATCCTCCAATCAAATTTCTAATAATAAGTTATTTCTTATTATTCTTCTCATTATATTGTCTGACCATAGTTGCCTTGGACATCATACTGCCAGGCTTTGCATTCCTGCTGTAATACTCCGTTGACTTTCTCACAGCTTCTTCTTTCTCCTTCGGTGTCATGCCTGAAGTAGACTGACCTGTAGAAACGCTGTTTACTTTTTTCGTATTCATATTGGCATAAGAAGCCATCTGCTCAGCCCTTACACCGGCTTTTTCCATTTTCTTCTTAGCTTTCTCTTCATTCTTTTTAATGACTTCATCCAAATCTATCTTATCAATATGTTTATTGATTACCACCTGCTGGATACTTCTGACAACTGCACCAGCCACCCAGTAAAGACCCATACCTGCAGGCAATGTATAGCAGAAGAAAGCAGACATAATCGGCATAAACATGTTCATCGTCTTCATGGATTGCATCATTGCATTCTGCTGGTCATTGGCATTCTTATTTTTGCCATCCTGCTCGGTAGACTGCTGAGGCATAAGCTTAATATTAATCCACTGTGTTACCGCCGACAATACAGGTATGGATAAAGCTGCCAATACCATCAAAAAAGATTTCGACGCCCATGCTTCCTTCACAATAAAAGAAGGAGAATTTGCAATATTCAAACCAAGAAAATTATTATACTGGTCTAACAACCCAAGGGTATGTTCCACATCAGAGGCCAATGACGGGAATTTATCTGTAATACTAAGCCATTCGGCCGAGGAAGCCTTATTGAGCACGTCAATAAAAGTATTCTGTATATAAGAAGTCACGCCTCCTGTAAAAGCCTCATTCTCAAACTGCTTGGCAAACATCCCTGCCTGGGAAAAAGACTGGACAAACTCCGAACTTCCCGCCTGCGCAATCAAATTGTCAACCAGAGGAAAAAAAGCTTCTTTAATCTTACTTACGTATGCCGGCATATTAGAAATTACGCGGTACAGCGCAAACAAAACTGGCATCTGGATTAACAACTGTACACAACTTCCGGTCGGAGAAACTCCGTATTTCGCATAGATGGCTTTTGTCTCCATATTCATAGCCATCATGGAATCATTATCATTCTTACCTTTATACTTAGCCTGAACCGCCTGAAGCTCAGGATTCATCTTGGCAGACAGCTTAGAGAACTTCTGCTGCTTAATCGTAAGCGGCATCATAATCAGATACATTACGATTGTAAACAAAATAATGGCAAGTCCAATATTCGGGATACCTACCTTGTCCAGCATATAGAAAATACCTTCCATAATATATCCCAATATTTTGGAAATAGGCCCAAGTATTTTACCGGAATCCTGCGTTAATAACATATAAGACACTACCGGATTACCTCCTCGATTTTTCTTCTACCCTGTTAAGGGACAGGGTCATAACCACCTTTTGAAAAAGGATTACATCTGCATATCCTCCAAAATGCCAAAAAACCACCTTTCAAAGCCCCATACTTCTCGACAGCTTCCAAACCATATTCCGAGCATGTAGGAAAATACGGGCACTTTGTAGTTTTCATAGGAGAGATATATTTTCTATAGAATTTAATAAGATAAATAAATAATTTTTTCATATCAATTTCTAACAAATTTGTCTTACAAATTTTTGTCACACAAATTTTCTTCATTATAGAAATAAACTTTAATCATACGATGAAGTTTTGATAGATGTAATAAAGCGCTTTCTATCTCATGATATCCAACGAAAGCCGCACTCTTTCTTGCAACGACTACTATATCTAAACCACTATTAAATATATTTTCATGTAGCCGGTAACTCTCTCTCACCAGCCTGGTAAACCTATGTCTTACGACACTGTTGCCCACCTTCTTGCTGGCGGATATTCCCAGTCTATTCCGGTTTGTGTTGTTCTCCAATACATACATTACCAAATATTTGTTAGCATAACTCTTTCCGTTCCGGTAAACATTCTGGAAATCACAATTCTTCTTTAAGGATTCTGAAAATACCATTTTTTTCCTCTTTACTTACCTAAAATCACCACAACGAGAAAAAAGGCCACATAACTGCGGCCTATGCTGATAATCTCTTTCTTCCTTTTGCACGTCTTGCTGCGATAACCTTTCTTCCGCCCGGAGTACTCATTCTCTTCCTAAAGCCGTGAACCTTGGACCTCTGCCTTTTCTTTGGCTGATAAGTCATTTTCATAGTGATGCACCTCCTTTTCGTAAACCTTAATATTTATATAAGGTAGACATTATTAAACATTAATTGGAAAAACAACATGTTGATTATATAAAATTAATAAGGAAACGTCAAGTAAATCCGGGATTTTTTATTCTTAAAAAAATATTAAAAACCGCACAAGCCTACCTGCGATAGTGCAGAAAATTTTATCGCTCTATCCACTTTACATAATTATATCCACAAAATGTGTATAACTTGTGCATAACTTATGAATTTCATGTTTATTATGATATATTTTAAACACAAATCTCATATACTTTTCATCCATAATTTGCATAATAGCGCACATTGCTGATATAGCATACCATAGTGGATTATGTTTATTTATATTTTCCAAGTTATACACAAGCCTTAGAAAAAAATAAAAGAATATGTAAACCTGTTGATAATTATTTTTATAACCTTATTCCGTGTGCTCCCAATATTATTTGAAATTTTTTTTTATTTGTATTATTATATATTGTAGGATAATTTTGATGTTATTTAATTAATACGGAACGGAGAATGAGGTTAACAATATATGGATTCTATTAAAGAAAACTGGAATTTAATTAAGGAAACATTAAGACATGAATATGAACTCTCTGATATTTCCTATACAACATGGATTGCTCCGCTCAACTTTTATCAAGTAAAGGATAATGTTGTAACAATCATGATTCCTTCTGACCAGTCACATGCTTTAAGCTATATATCATCAAAATACAGAAGTTTTTTCCAGGTTACAATATCGGAAATGATGGACCATACTTACGACATTGCTTTCATACTAGAGAAAGATGCCTTAAACCAGGCTTCTGAGAATATGACTGTCAACAATCCGATTTATAATATTAAATCCGAAAATGCAAATTTAAACCCGAAATATAAATTTGATACCTTTGTCGTTGGAAGCAACAATAAATTTGCCCACTCCGCCGCCCTGGCCGTGGCAGAATCACCAGGGGACGTATACAACCCTCTCTATATTTATGGAGGCGCGGGACTTGGTAAGACACATTTAATCCATTCCATTGGTCATTTCATATTAGAACAGAACCCCGACATGAAGATGCTCTACGTTACATCAGAAGTATTTACCAATGAAGTAATTGACTGCATTAGAAGTGGTGACGCCTCAAAAATGACGAAGTTCAGGGAAAAATACAGAACAGTCGACGTACTTCTCATTGACGACATACAGTTTATTATAGGAAAAGAAAGTACACAGGAAGAATTTTTCCATACATTCAACACGCTCCACTCTTCCGGCAAACAAATTGTCTTAACCTCAGATAAACCACCAAAAGACATGGAAACTCTGGAAGAAAGATTCCGCTCCAGGTTTGAGTGGGGATTAATCGCAGACATACAGCCTCCGGACTATGAGACAAGAATGGCAATCCTTAAAAAGAATGCCGAGGTGTATAAGAAAGAAATAGACGACGAAGTATTTCAATATATTGCCAATAATATAAAATCAAACATAAGAGAATTGGAAGGGGCTTTCAATAAAATTCTTGCTTTCTCCAAATTAAATAAAGTAGATATCAACCTTTCCTATGCTGAGGAAGCATTAAAAGACGTAATCTACCCAGACCAACCAAAAGAAATCACTCCTTCCCTGATTATTGATGTTGTGGCAGAGCATTTTGGCGTAAGCCCGGAAGATATCACATCCAGAAAGAGAAATTCTGAATTTGTCCTTCCAAGACAGGTCGTCATGTACCTATGCAGGGAACTTACCGAGACTCCATTTATCAGCATTGGAAAACTACTCGGCAAAAAGGACCATACAACCGTCATCCACGGTGTAAAGAAAATTACGGAAGAATTATCTACAAACGAAGAACTTAAGAATAAAGTGGAAATCATAAAAAAGAAAATAAACCCTTCATAATATTAACATTCTTGTCCACAAGTGATGTTAATATCATGTAAAATCTATGTTGATACAGGAAAAACATGTTTCACCTGACCAAAATGTTATGGCTATGCATGTTGATAACTTACAGATTATTTTCAGGTTATCCAAAGTTTTTAACACCCTAATCGTTTTCTTTTTCACTGAAAAATAGTATAATGGATAGGGTTATACACTTATCAACACCTATTATTACTAAGATTACGGAATAAAATATTAATATATAACTTTAAGGCTGCTTCAAAAATTGTTTATATGTAAGAAAGGAAGTTATACACGAATGAAAATTGTATGTACAAAATCCAATCTTTTGAGTGGTGTCCAGACTGTATCAAAGGCAGTTCCCAGTAAGACTACAATGTCTATCCTGGAATGTATCTTAATTGATACAAGAAACGGTGAAATTAAACTGACTGCCAATGATATGGAATTAGGAATTGAAACTGTAATTGACGGTGAGATTATTGAAAAGGGAATCATTGCATTGGATGCGAAAATTTTCTTAGAGATTGTGAGAAAACTTCCGGATAATGATGTTACGATTAAGACAAATGATTCTTTTAAGACAGCGATTACATGTGAGAAAGCTAAATTTAATATTATAGGTAAATCCGGCGATGATTTTTCATTTCTTCCGGAAATTGAAAGAAATGACAGCGTAGTGATTTCACAGTTCACTTTAAAAGAAATTATAAGGCAGACAATTTTTTCTATAGCGGACAATGACAATAATAAAATTATGACAGGAGAGCTTTTTGAGATTAACCATGACACATTAAAAGTCGTGTCGTTAGACGGACATAGAATTTCTATCAGAAAAGTTTTGATGAAAAATTCTTATGAAAGTAAAAAAGTGGTGGTTCCTGGCAAAACATTGAATGAAATCAGCAAGATTCTTTCTGGGGATACGGATAAGGACGTCAGCATTTATTTCACGGATAAGCATGTTTTATTTGAGTTTTCCAGGACGATTGTGGTTTCCAGGCTGATTGAAGGAGAATATTTCAGGATTGACCAGATGTTGTCCACGGATTATGAGACAAAAGTAAAGATTAATAAGAAAGAATTGTTGGATTGTATCGACAGGGCTACCCTGCTTGTGAAGGAAGGGGATAAGAAACCGGTCATCATTAATATTGCGGACGGTTCCATGCAGCTTAGGATGAACACGACTGTGGGAAGTATGGATGAAGAGATAGATATATCCAAAGAAGGTAAGGATTTAATGATAGGGTTTAATCCGAAGTTTCTCATAGATTCTTTGCGTGTCATAGAGGATGAAGTGATTGATTTGTATATGGTAAACCCGAAGGCGCCTTGCTTTATCAGGAATGCAGAGGGAACCTATATTTATGTGATACTTCCGGTTAATTTTACGACCGTAAACTGATAGGTCTTATAAACATTTCGTTATATAAACGTTTTTTGTGTTTAAGGGGAATAAAAAGGAAAAACATGGAAACAATAAAAATCAGAGACGATTTTATCAAGCTCGGGCAGGCGATGAAATTGGCGGGCCTGGTGGATTCCGGCGTGGACGCCAAGATTGAAATACAAGAAGGCTTCGTCAAAGTAAACGGTGAGGTAGTAGTTCAGCGCGGGAAGAAGATACATCCGGGTGATGTGATAGAATTTGACGGACAACAGGTTAGGGTAGAAAACTGATGATTATAAAATCATTGGAGTTAGCAGATTTCAGGAATTATGATTCCTTACATATTGAGTTTGACAGTGGGACGAATATTCTCTATGGCGATAATGCCCAGGGCAAGACAAATATTCTTGAGGCGATATATGTGTCGGCCATTACGAAGTCACACAAAGGTAGCAAGGACAGGGATATCATCAATTTCAGTAAAGAGGAAGCCCATATCAGGACTTATCTTGAAAAGGATGGCATGGAGACGAGAGTGGACATGCATCTTCGCAAGAATAAGTCTAAAGGAATTGCGATAGACGGGCAGAAAATTAAAAAAGCCGCAGAATTAATCGGTTTATTGAATGTCGTTTTCTTTTCTCCTGAAGATTTAAGTATTATCAAAAATGGTCCTGCGGAGAGAAGAAGATTCGTTGATATGGAATTGTGTCAACTGGATAAATTTTATCTTTATAATCTTAATCACTATAATAAGACCGTAAACCAACGCAACAAACTTCTCAAAGATATGTATTTTAATCCGTCTCTCAGAGATACATTGAATATATGGGATTCCCAGCTTCTTTCTTTTGGAAGTAAGATTATAGAGAGAAGAAAAATATTCGTAGAACAGTTGAATGAAATCATATTTGAAATACACAGAAAACTATCGGGTGGCAGGGAAGAGTTGATAATTCAGTATGAACCTGACATTCAAATAGAGGATTACGAGAAGAGTCTTTTGGTAAATCAGGAAAGAGATGTTAAGTTAAAGCAGACAACGGTTGGACCCCATAGGGATGATTTTTGCTTTGCGGTGGGAGATATTGACATCCGTAAATTCGGTTCACAGGGCCAACAAAGGACGGCTGCTCTTTCTTTAAAATTGTCAGAGATTGAGTTGGTGAAAAAAATTACGAAAGAAAATCCGGTGCTTCTTCTGGATGATGTATTGTCGGAACTTGACAGCAACAGGCAAAATTATCTTCTTAGTACAATCGGTGATATACAGACAATCATAACCTGTACGGGTTTGGATGAATTTGTAAATAACAGGTTTGAAATTAACAAAGTATTTCATATTGAAAATGGCAGAATAGCAGATACAAATTCAGTCAGTTGTTAAAGATTTATAATATAAAATTCCAATCTGTAAATAAGGTGGGAAGATAGTGATAAATCTTGTAGTAAAGAAGGGCATGGTGGATAAATGGCTAATGAATACGGTGCTGACCAAATACAGATTTTGGAAGGTCTTGAGGCTGTAAGAAAAAGACCGGGCATGTATATCGGAAGTACTTCTGTGAGAGGTCTTCATCATCTGGTTTATGAGATTGTGGATAATTCGGTGGATGAGGCGCTGGCAGGTTATTGTGATACGATTTATGTGACGGTTAACCAGGATAATTCTATTACCGTTGAGGATAATGGAAGAGGCATACCCGTAGGGATTAACCATAAGGCGGGCATACCCGCCGTAGAGGTTGTATTTACGATTCTTCATGCCGGCGGTAAATTCGGCGGTGGCGGATATAAAGTATCGGGGGGTTTACATGGAGTGGGCGCTTCTGTTGTCAATGCCCTGTCTGATTGGTTGGAAGTAGAGATTTGTCTGGATGATAAAGTATATAAACAGCGTTATGAGAGAGGACATGTATGTTATCCGCTTAAGGTAGTTGGGGATTGCGAAGAAGGAAAAACCGGTACGAAAGTACATTTCTTGCCTGATTCTTCTATCTTCGAGGAGACTGTCTTTGATTATGATACGTTAAAGACGAGGTTACGGGAAACAGCTTTCTTGACAAAGGGACTAAAAATTGTCCTGATGGATGCAAGAGAGGGAAAAGAGCAGAAGAAAGAATTTCATTATGAAGGCGGTATCAAAGAATTTGTTACATATTTGAATAAGAGCAAAGAAGCATTATACAATGATGTGATGTATTTTGAAGGTACTAAAAATGGCGTTTATGTGGAAGTGGCGTTGCAGCATAACGATTCCTATAATGAGAGTGTCTATACTTTTGTCAATAATATCAATACGCCGGAGGGGGGTACCCATCTGGTAGGTTTTCGGAATGCATTGACGAAGACATTTAATGATTATGCACGTAATAATAAACTGTTAAAAGATAATGAGGCGAATCTTTCTGGTGAGGATATCAGGGAAGGCCTCACGGCAATCATCAGCGTTAAGATTGAGGACCCTCAATTTGAAGGACAGACGAAACAGAAACTTGGCAATTCCGAGGCAAGAGGGGCTGTGGATAATGTAGTCAGTGAACAGCTCACTTATTTCCTAGAGCAGAATCCGTCGGTGGCCAAGACAATCTGTGAGAAATCTATTCTGGCGCAGCGTGCCAGGGAGGCGGCCAGGAAAGCAAGAGACCTGACAAGACGTAAAACGGCATTGGAGGGAAGCGCTCTTCCGGGTAAGCTTGCCGACTGTTCTGACAAAGACCCTAAAAACTGTGAAATTTATATTGTAGAGGGGGATTCTGCGGGAGGTTCCGCCAAGACTGCCAGGAGCCGTGCGACGCAGGCTATTCTTCCCCTGCGTGGTAAAATATTGAATGTGGAGAAGGCCAGGCTGGATAAAATATATGCCAATGCGGAGATTAAAGCAATGATTACGGCGTTTGGCACAGGCATCCATGAAGATTTCGATATCAGTAAACTTCGGTATGATAAGATTATTATTATGACGGATGCGGATGTGGATGGTGCGCATATCGCCACATTGATGCTCACATTTATATACCGTTTCATGCCGGAACTGATTAAACAAGGACATGTATATCTTGCGAAACCGCCTCTTTATAAATTGGAAAAAAACAGGCAGGTATGGTATGCGTACAGCGACGAAGAGTTGGAAAAACTTCTTGCGGAAGTGGGGCGCGACCAGAATAATAAGATACAGCGTTACAAAGGATTAGGCGAGATGGATGCGGAACAGTTATGGGAGACAACCATGGACCCTGAAAAACGTATTTTGCTGCGTGTTAATATCGATGAAGAAGAGGAGTCTGAAGTTGACCTTACTTTTAATACATTGATGGGAGATAAGGTGGAGCCGAGAAGAATTTTTATAGAGGAGAATGCGAAGTTTGTCAAGAACCTGGATATATAGGATGGGAAGTTTACTCATGGATTGTCTTCATATATAGGAGTGGATAATGGACGATAAGATTTTTGATAAGATTGAGGAAGTAGACCTTAAGAAAAAAATGGAAGATGCTTATATCGATTATGCCATGAGCGTTATCGCTGCCCGTGCTCTGCCTGATGTGAGGGATGGGCTAAAGCCTGTGCAGCGTCGGGTTCTGTATTCCATGATTGAGCTGAACAATGGCCCGGATAAGCCCCACAGGAAGAGCGCCCGTATCGTAGGTGATACCATGGGTAAATATCATCCTCATGGGGACAGTTCAATTTATGGCGCCTTGGTTAATATGGCACAGGAATGGTCTACCCGTTATCCACTTGTAGACGGACACGGAAATTTCGGTTCTGTGGATGGGGACGGTGCGGCCGCGATGCGTTATACGGAAGCAAGGCTCAGTAAGATTTCCATGGAGCTTCTTGCAGATATCAATAAAAATACGGTAGATTTCGTACCGAATTTCGATGATACGGAGAAAGAGCCTACCGTATTGCCAAGCCGTTATCCGAATTTACTTGTAAACGGTACTTCCGGTATCGCCGTAGGCATGGCAACGAATATTCCTCCTCACAATCTGAGGGAAGTCATACATGCCGTTGTTAAGATAATAGACAACCGGATTGAGGAAGACAGAAAGACCAGTATAGAAGAAATATTGAGTATAGTAAAAGCTCCTGATTTTCCTACCGGTGGCATTATTCTGGGAACAAGAGGGGCTGAGGAAGCGTACCGCACGGGACGCGGTAAGGTAAGAGTGCGCGCCGTGACGGATATTGAGACAATGGCCAACGGAAAGAGCCGTATTATTGTTACGGAGCTTCCTTATATGGTCAATAAGGCAAACCTTATCCTAAAGATTGCCGACCTTGTAAAATTGAAGAAAGTTGATGGGATTACAGACCTGCGCGATGAGACAAACCGTGAAGGTATGAGGATTGTGATTGAGCTTCGCAAGGACGCCAATGCCAATGTTATCTTAAATCAATTATATAAACATACACAGTTACAGGATTCTTTCGGTGTGATTATGCTTGCACTGGTAAATAATGAACCGAAAGTCATGAACCTCCTAGATATGTTAGTCCATTACTTGAGACACCAGGAAGAAGTGGTCACAAGAAGAACGAAATATGATTTGAACAAGGCGGAAGAAAGAGACCATATTTTACAGGGTCTTCTGATTGCGCTTGACCATATCGATGAGGTGATACAGATTATTAGGAGCAGCCAGACGACGCAGATTGCGAAAGAAAGGCTGATTGAGCGATTCCAGTTTTCGGACGTGCAGGCACAGGCCATTGTGGATATGCGTCTGCGTGCCTTGACAGGACTGGAAAGAGAGAAACTTGAAAATGAACATAAAGAGTTGATGGCGAAAATTGCCGAGTTGAAAGCCATTCTTGCGGATGAAAAACTTCTTCTTGGCGTTATTAGAGATGAGATATTAGTAATATCGGATAAGTACGGAGATGAGAGACGCAGCCAGATTGGTTTCGATGTATATGATATCAATATGGAAGACTTGATTCCAAGAGAAAATACGGTAATTGCCATGACCAGTCTTGGCTATGTGAAACGTATGACCGTGGATAACTTCAAGGCACAGAACCGTGGCGGCAAAGGTATCAAGGGTATGCAGACAATTGAGGAAGATTATATCGAAGACCTTCTGATGACGACTACTCACCATTATCTCATGTTCTTTACTAACTTAGGACGTGTATACCGTCTGAAAGCCTATGAAATACCTGAATCGGGAAGGACTACAAGAGGAATTGCGATTGTCAATATATTGCAGCTTAATCCCGGTGAAAAGATATCGGCTATGATTCCGATTAAGGAATATGAAGAGCATAAGAATCTGTTTATGGTTACCAAGAACGGCATTGTGAAGAAGACTTCCGTTATGGAGTTTAGCAATGTAAGAAAGAACGGACTTGCTGCCATTAATCTACGTGAAGATGATGAACTGATTGAAGTTAAGATTACGTCCCATGAGACGGAAATATTCCTGGTTACGAAGCTTGGCATGTGTATTCGGTTCAAGGAGACGGATGTGAGGCATACAGGACGGGCTTCCATGGGCGTTATAGGTATGAATTTATCCGATGGAGATGAGATAGTCGGTATGCAGTTAGACCACCAGGGAGATTCTCTTCTGATTGTGTCTGAGAATGGAATGGGCAAAAGGACTTACCTGGATGAGTTTACTGTCCAGAAACGTGGCGGCAAAGGTATCAAGTGTTATAAGATTACCGAGAAAACTGGCGATGTGGTAGGCGTCAAGGCAGTCAATGATGACCATGAGATTATGATGATAACAACCGAAGGTATTATCATACAGCTTAGAATGGAAGATATCTCTACCCTTGGAAGAATTACTTCCGGCGTCAAGATGATTAATTTGGATGACAATGTGAGGGTTGCCAAGATTGCCAAAGTACGGGAAAAATTAAGCGACGGCAATCAGGAGTTCGAGAACATCGAAGATGCTATGGAAGATATCCCGGAGGATGAGAAATATAATATTCCACAAGAGATAGACGAGGAAGTGACACTTCCCATAGAGGACACTGATTTATGATAAAACTTGCCGTTCTTGCAGATATCCATGCCAACCATGTGGCACTTGAGAGATGTATCAGACATGCCCTTGACCAGAATGCGGATGAATTTCTTTTTCTTGGGGATTATATTAGTGATTGTCCTTATCCGCACAAGACAATGGAAATCATATATAACATGCAAAAAGAGTACCGCTGTTATTTTATCAGAGGAAACAGAGAAGATTATATGTTAAACCACAGGAAAAATCCTGAGGAAAGATGGACTTTCTCTTCTGCAAGCGGTAATTTGCTCTACACCTATGAGAATTTGTCGAAGAAGGATTTGGATTTTTATGAAAGTATAGATATACAGGGTGTTTACCGGAAAGAAGGGTATTCTGATTTCAGGTATTGCCATGGTTCTCTTACTTCTTCCAATGAACTGCTTATACCGGAAAATGAAAATTTAGAAAGTATTATGTCCGGACTGGATGTGGATTTATTGGTCAGCGGGCATACCCATATTCAGGAAACGATTGTACGCGGTAATAAAAAGTTGATTCATCCAGGCTCTGTAGGAGTTCCATGGTATCATGACGGTAAGACACAGTATATGATTCTGCATGGCACGAAGGACGGATGGAAAGAACAATTTTTCCAGTTGGATTATGACTTAGATGCATTAAAGAAAGAGTTTGAAACTTCAGGTATTATGGAAAAGGCGTTACACTGGGCGAAACTTACCCTGCATGTTTTACATACGGGAGACGATTACTGTGCACCTTGTTTGAAATTGGCTATGGATATGTGTAAAGAAGCGGAAGGTACGGTGAAGTGGCCGGATATTCCTGAAAAATATTGGGAGGCAGCGTACCGTAAGTTTGTAAAAAAGTCTTAATAAATAAGAAGATTTGATGAAAAATATGGATTGATACAAAAAAGGCTGTCGCAAATATGGCGTATCTCCAATATATGGTTTTTGCATTCGCTTTACTTATACTATATATTGTTATGGATTGCCATTTTGCAGCAGCCTTTTTACATTTTGTATTAATCTTTTTTGTAATTTACAATAATTGAAGCAATGCAGCAACAAATGCCGCCTACCGCAAAAGTCATACAGTAGGGCATACCAAAATTACCGGACCGGGAAGATAAGAAAAGATAAATAATCGTGCTGAGTAGCATAATACATCCGTTTATGGTATTTTTTAACTTTTCTCTTTTATAAGTATTTGATTCTTTGTCCATTGCCTTGTTGTACTCTTCTATGTTGTATTTGCTTTTTTGTATACAAGCGTAGATAAGTATCATGACGGCTATGGAAACAAATAACATAAACAACGACATAATAAGAGATTCAAGGTATTCATTGGAGCTAATTTGCGGATAAATTGATTCCGAACCCAATAATAAGATAACGCCTATTAATATAAGCGATACACCTGCTGCAATCATAACCGAAAATTTCTTATTGAAGGAATCTACTTCTTTTTGTGTATAAAAATTTTCAATTAGTTGGTTTTTGTTGATAAAATTTGAATGTTGTATTCCTATTACAATCAAGATTGCCGTGCCGATTGTGACAAAAATTAAAAATATCATGTTGGCAAAATCTTCTTTAATAACTTCTGCGCCGGTGCTTATAAAGTAATTGATACCATAAAGAAGAGACATGAAGGATATACCAAAGAGGATAATTCCAACACCCAACGAAATAAGTTTGCTAAAAAGATTCATATGGACGTCATATTCGGTTTTACCTTCTATATTGATGTCGTGGATATTTCCCTGTACAAGGTCATCCATACTGCAATGGAACATCCGACATAATTGGAGCAGCGTATTCATCTCCGGGTAAGTAGTATCGGATTCCCATTTGGATACTGATTGTCTGGAGACATCTAACTGTTCCGCAAGCTGTTCCTGTGTAATATTTTCTTTTTTTCTTAAATACTGTAAGTTTTCCCCTAAACTCATTTTCTCCTCCATTTCTTGCAGTTAAAAAATCATTATTGGTGTTTTATGTGTTAATGACTGTCAATAACTATCTTGTATTTTAGTAAAACATCCATGTTAATTCTATCACTTTTGTGTTGCTTTTAAGTTTTTTGATGTAAATTTGTGGTTGCACTGCAATAATTAGGGCAAAAAAATAAAAGAGCGAAACATATTCCGCTCTTTTTACATTATTTTCTCAAAATCTTCTACGCCATGTTTGCACCAGGGACATATAAAGTCAGGTGGAAGTTCTTCTCCTTCATAGACATAGCCACAGACTACGCAGCGCCATCCCTTGGCGGAGACGGCTTCCGGTTGAGGTTTGACAAATTCATGATAGAAAGAATAAGTCATTGCCTTTTCTCCGGACAGGATGTCACAGTCTACTACTGAGGCCAGGAAAAGCATATGAGTTCCGAAATCGAAACTGTTTACCACTTTACAATCCAGGTAAGCTGTCGTATGGTTGGTCAGATACGGAAGTTCCTGTGCCGTCATGGAAAAAGGAATGTCCACAAATTTATCACTATTTCTGCCGCTTTGAAAGCCGAAATGCTGAAAGAGAGAAAAAGGCGCCGTCTCTGACAATACGGAGACAGATAATTTTCCTGATTTTTCGATTAGTTCACAGGTGAGGTTTTCTTTATTGATGGCGACGACGATTTGTTTCGGGTTGTCTGTTACCTGCGTGACTGTGTTGATGATACAGCCGTTCATTTTCTTCTCGTGTTTTGTCGAGACTACATATAAGCCATAAGATAATTGAAATAATGCTTTAGGGTTCATAGAGGATTCCTTTCTGGTATGGATTAAAGATAGTATGTGCGGAATATTTATAAATATGTATATGTGATTACTTTTATTAAATTATTTATAATTGTACTACATTGAAAAAGTTGCCTGTTACCGTTATACTTGGATAAAGATAAAAAATTATCAGGGTAGGAAAAAAGAGATTGATTTGTTTATACTTGAATTTGCAGGTATAGAAAGGCATGGTTATTGATATGAAATTTACCAGTGCGGAAGAAAAAAGAATATATATGACACAAGAACCGGTAAAGAAGTTAGTGTGTACGCTTGCGGTTCCCACAATTCTGAGTATGTTAGTGACTTCTTTTTATAATATGGCAGATACCTTTTTTGTGGGAAAACTGAATACACAGTCTACCGCGGCAGTGGGAGTAGCATTTTCATTGATGGCAATTATACAGGCGGTAGGGTTCTTGTTTGGGCATGGCTCCGGTAATTATATTTCCAGAAAATTAGGTGCAGGGAATGTAGAAGAAGCCGAACAGATGTCCTCTGTCGGATTTTTTACATCCTTTTTTGCAGGTGCCTTGATTATGGCAGGATGTTTGCTTTTTATCGCTCCCCTTTCTTATGCGCTTGGCTCCACACCTACCATACAGCCTTATACGGTGGCTTATTTGAGGATTATTCTTTTTGGAGCGCCGGCAATGACTGCATCTCTTGTGCTGAATAATCAGATGCGTTTCCAGGGAAGCGCGTTCTATGCGATGGTTGGGATTGTATCGGGGGCAGTCATTAACATTATATTGGACCCTGTTCTTATTTTTGTATGCGGTATGGGGATTGCAGGGGCAGCCCTTGCCACGACTCTTAGCCAGTATTTAAGTTTCATACTTCTCCTTATTATGGTCAGGCAGGGTGGTAACATACAGATTCGTTTCAGTAATTTTAAACCGAGTATACATTTCTATAAGGAAATTATAAGAGGAGGAATACCAGCGTTATTTAGGCAGGGACTTGCTAGTGTTGCTACGATTTGTCTAAATCATGCAGCCAGCGTATACGGAGATGCAGCCATTGCAGGGATGTCTATTGTGTCAAGGATTATGATGTTTGCCAACTCTGCACTTATTGGATTCGGCCAGGGATTCCAGCCTGTGTGCGGTTTTAATTATGGGGCAGGAAAGTATAAGAGAGTGTTGGAAGCTTATTGGTTTTGTGTGAAATTTTCATTTATGGTTCTTGTTGGTTTAGCGGTTGTAGTTTACATTTTTGCGCCGCAGCTTGTGACAGTGTTCCGTAAAGGGGATTTGGATGTTATTTCTGTCGGTACTGCGGCGCTGCGTTATTCTGTGATTGCTTTTCCTTTAAGCGCATGGATTATTATGTGTAATATGATGCTGCAGTCTATCGGAAAAGGGGTTAAGGCTTCCATTGTGTCATCGGCCAGGCAAGGAATATTTTTTCTGCCGTTGATTGCAATTCTTCCATATTTCTTCGGCCTCACAGGTGTGGAAGTATGTCAGGCTGTTTCGGATGTATTTGCCCTCACAGTATCTATCCCAATTGGAATGAGTGTGATTAAGGAGATGAAGGAAGAAGATATTTCTTCGCATGATATACGGAAAAATTAAAATTCCGTATATGCATATTTTCTGAAAGAATCTGCATATCTTCATAATATCCATGGAACCATGTAAGTCCGTCAAGAATACTGTTATCTTCATCTTGTTCATAATATCTTAATGTGTAATCCCAATTTTCCAGTGCATTGTCTGTATCCAGATAGTCGGACGCCGACTGGAGATAGGGATTATATTTTTTATTCAAAAGAATGGGAGCAGCATCTGCAGATAAAGTACATAAATATTTTTTATTGTCTAATGTATCATAATCGTCTAAGTATTCCAGATGAAAGGGATTCAAGTTATATCTGGCAATCCAATAATCCGGACGTGAGAAGGAAAGCACAAGGTAAAACAAAGTGACAATAACTGTACTGTAAGTAAAGAGCGGAAATTTTCCCATATAAATGGAAGCCGTCACACCAGCCATTAAGAGAAAAATAACAGCTAAGGACCAAAGAACAAGTATCCGTAAAAATGTCAGGTTATATCGGCTGATATACATTAACATCCGCAATGAACTGGATAAAATCATTATAAAAGTGCATCCACTCATGATTGTCAGAACAATTTTAAGCACGATGTTCTCCCGGAAAAAATAAAGGCAGACAAGTACGATAAAAAGATTCAATATACATACGGTTAACAATTGAAAAAATCCTTCCCTTGCGTACTGGGAATAAGTATATCCCTTCGGAAGTTTCATATTTCCGACAAAAAGATACAAAATCTGGATAACGCTAAACATTAAGTAAAGAATAGAAAGCGCCGTTGTTACAATAATGGCTATAATCGGTTCAGAAGTCCTGTGGTCGGTAACTTCTTCTTTTATATTTTTCATACAAAGTGTCGCGTAGACAGCATAAGAGAAGAAGAATACCAATATTGTCAGAAACAAAAGCTCAAAAAGCGTCATAAAGTTTAAGGCATCCAATATATTATTTATAATGCTTAAAAATACGGCGTCGGCACTGGCAAGCAGGACAGTTACGATAAGAAGTATCGGTATGGTGATTGCGATGCCTGCCAGTACCGGAATCAAGTAACTTTTTTTACCTTTTTTCTCATGTCTTGTGGAGTCAACATAAGAAACCATATCACTTAGCGGACGGAAAACGGAAACAAATATTGTACCTATTGTCTGGCAAATGGAGCTAAAATATTTAGGCAGATTCCATTCCTTGTCATGGTACATTGTGTGTATAATTAGTATAAAGAAAAGGATAAAAAGACCACATTTGTTTATAAACAATATTTGTTTTGAATTGGTAAGGCAGTTGGAAATGCCAAGAAACAGTATACTAATCATGTAAAAAATGCTGTCTTTTTTGTATGGAACCCCTAACTTTTTCATAGAGAAGAAGAAATAGCAAAGGGTTCCTGTGACGAAAAAAGGGTAGGTAATACCGGATGTATTTTTATATAAACAAAAAGTATAAAATATGGCATAGAGAAGACTTCCGATACCAAAGAAAGGAAAATTAGCTTTTAATCTCTTTGTATAGGCAGTATCCTCTTTTTTGCTCTCGTAAGATACAGGCTGCGTATAAGGATTATTTGTATAAGGATTGTTTGTGTAAGGGCTATTGTTGTAAGGGGACTTATCGTTATTTGTCTTTTGAGGTGCTGTCTGGTTTGAGGTGACGTTTGTTTGTTCTTTGATTGGTTCCATAGGAAACTCCTTTCTTTTATTCATATGCTGTTTTCCGTTGTTCTTAGATTCATTTTTAACTTCATTTCTGCAATTAAAAATTAAAATTTCAACCATAACTTAATCTTCATTTTCCGAAGTATTTTCGTCTTCTACATACTGCAAAAGGTCGCCTGGCTGACATTCCAAGGCCTTGCAGATTTCATTTAAAGTGGAGAGACGGATAGCTTTTGCCTTATTATTTTTTAAGATGGATAAATTCGCAAGGGTGAGGTCGATTTCTCCTGCCAACTCGGTCAGCCCTTTCTTGCGCATTGCCATCATCACGTCCAAATTAATAATGATTGCCATATTATGGCCTCCTTTTAAAAAATGTACTTTTTATCTTCCCTTGTATTCATATCAAATTGTCAAGTCATTCTCCTGCTTATATGTGACAGCTTTGTCGAAGATACCTGCAAGTACTTTGCTGAATAATCCGGCAATCACGAATACAAGTATAATGATAAGAACTGCCGGAGTAAGATAGATAAAAAGACGGCATGCTGTAATTACTGCAATAAAAAAGCTGTAAATACTCATTTTCTCAAGACTTACCACATTCTCTTTTATAAAACAGTCATCGTTGATGACGGTGCGGAACATTTTGCGAAGCTGCATGATAATTAAAATCGCAAAAATTCCGGATAATATAAAAATAACACAAAGAGAGTAGTAGTTATTTGCAAAATAAGTATTGTACTTTCCATAAAGTCTGAAACTAAATGGAAGCGTTGCGATTACAACAATTCCTGAGTAAAACATGAAATCCAGTAAAAACTTAGTAAACAGAGTCAATTTATCTTTCATGTGTACGAGCCCTTTCTACCTGTAAATTTTTATTTCCGTAAGGTTATTTGAGTTATAGATTTCTTTCGTTTACAATTTCTGTAAAAATACTATAGCATCTGTTAAAATAAAAATCAATAAAAATTTATTGTGAATCAATAAAAAATTATTTTTTATCAATAATTTTAGTTTTATAGAGGGGGAGAAAATAACACATATTTTCTTACAGGTTAGCAGATGTTTTTTTCGTTTTTTGGACAAAAAAGATATTGTCAAAGCAATTGATAATAATTATTACAGCCATTATAATTAATTTAACAAATTCATGTATAAGCTGTTGAAAAATACAGTAGGAAGGGATTCATCTTAAAGGAGGACAATATATGAGGTATAGAAAATTGGGGAAAACAGGGCTGACAGTCAGTGAAGTCGGCCTGGGAGGCGAGTGGTTGGAACGTCATAACACACAAGAAGTAAAGGATGTTATCGATGCCTGTGAAAAGGAAGGAATTAATATATTAGACTGTTGGATGTCAGAACCAAATGTCCGGAGCAATATTGGGCTGGCGCTGAAAGGCAGACGTGAAAAATGGATGATTCAGGGACATATCGGTTCTACTTGGGAAAATGGACAGTACGTCAGGTCCCGGGATTTGGATAAAGTAAAGCCTGCGTTTGAAGACCTTTTGACGCAGCTCCAGACGGATTATATCGACCTTGGAATGATTCATTTTATAGATAATGAAGAAGAGTTTAACCGGGTGATAAACGGGGAGTTTATGGAATATGTCCGTCAACTGAAAAAAGAAGGGAAAATTCGGCATATAGGAATGAGTTCCCATAATCCGGAGACAGCGAAACTTGCAGCCTGCCAGGGTGAGATTGAAATGATTTTGTTCAGTGTCAATCCGGCTTTCGACATGCTTCCGCCAATCTCTGATATAGACCAATACTTTGTTGAGAAATACGATGAAAATCTTTGCGGTATTGCACCGGAAAGAGAGGAATTGTATAAAATTTGTGAGAAAAACGGAGTAGGTATTACCGTAATGAAAGGATACGCGGGAGGACGTCTGTTCCAGGCGGATACTTCGCCCTTCGGGGTTGCCTTAACGCCGGTACAATGTCTGCATTATGCTTTGACTCGTCCGGCGGTAGCTTCCGTGATGGTAGGGTTTGACTGTCCACAGCATGTCATTGAGGCGGTGGCATATGAGACGGCTTCAGAAGAAGAAAAAGATTATGCGGGTGTTTTAGCTTCTGCCCCTTATCATCCTTTTTCCACCGGACAGTGTACATACTGCGGACATTGCGCGCCGTGTCCGGTTAAGATAGATATTGCGATGGTCAATAAACTATATGATTTGGCAACGATGCAGGAAGAAATACCGGGAACGGTTCGTGCCCATTACGGACAACTGAAAGCAAATGCGTCGGATTGCGTTGGATGTAGAGGATGTGAAAGCAGATGTCCGTTCCAGGTGCCGATTGTTGAGAGAATGGAGAAAGCAAAAGAATTATTTTCATAAAATAACAGGAGGAAAGATTGAAAAATATAATTCTCAATCAAAGATAAACCATGGGTAAATGGCAGAGAAGCTTCTATCAGCCAGGTATTGGACTTGGGGAAGACGCAAGGCGTGTGACAGGATGTAAGGAACATATAGAGTTGTCCAGGAAAGCGGCAGGGGAAGGAATGGTTTTACTGAAAAATGAAAACCAGTGCCTTCCGTTGAAGAAGAACGGTAAGGTAGCTCTTTTTGGCAAAGGAAGCATCGATTATGTCAAAGGCGGAGGAGGAAGCGGGGATGTGACGGTAGATTACATCCGTAATTTATATGAAGGAATGAAAATTAAGGAGAAAGAAGGGAAAGTTTCTCTTTTCCATGAACTGTCGGGATTTTATGAGGACAATGTCAAAGAGCAATATAAAGAGGGCGCTGAACCTGGAATGACAAGAGAGCCTAAACTGCCGGGTGGACTTTTGGAGCGGGCGAAGGCATTCACAGATACGGCAGTCATTGCAATCAGCAGGTTTTCAGGTGAAGGATGGGACAGAAAATGTGAAATAGGAGAGAATTTCGACCCATTAGATTATGCCGCGAAACATATGAAACTTAGTGCTCAAATTTTTGAGAACGGTGATTTTAATCTGACAAACAGTGAAATGGAATTGGTAGAAACTGTTAAGCAGAATTTTGCCAATGTTATTGTGGTGATGAATGTGGGAGGAGTCGTAGATAGCAGTTGGTTTAAAGATTGCAGTAGTATTTCTTCCGTGTTAATGGCATGGCAGGGAGGAATGGAGGGCGGCCTTGCCATGGCCGATGTGCTTTGTGGCGATGTAAATCCTTCCGGAAAACTGACGGATACTTTTGCGGCCGGTCTGGATGACTATCCTTCCACACAAGGATTTCACGAGTCTTGGGATTATGTGGATTATAAGGAAGATATCTATGTAGGTTACCGTTATTTTGAGACAATTCCGGGTGCCGGGGATAAGGTAAATTATCCTTTCGGTTTCGGACTTTCTTATACGCAATTTTCCATAGAGGTATTGGATATCAGGGAAAACCAGAGCAATATATGTATCCTTGCGAAAGCAGCCAACATCGGAAAGGTTCCGGGGCGGGAAGTGGTTCAAGTATATTATAGCGCTCCTCAAGGTAAATTAGGTAAACCGGAAAAAGTATTGGCAGCTTACCAGAAAACAAAATTATTAGAGCCGGAAGAAGAACAGATTTTCCATCTTTTGTTTCCGGTTTCCCGGATGTCATCTTATGATGATTTAGGTAAAATATGTTCCTCAGCGTATATTTTAGAGCCGGGTTATTATCATTTTTATGTAGGTAACAGTGTACGGAATGTAAAAAAACTGGACTTTTCTTATTTGGTAGAGAAAATGACAGTCGTAAGTCAGTTAAGCACAAAGTGTGCTCCTTACAAACTTTGTGAAAGAATGAAGGCAGACGGTTCTTTTGAAAAATTACCTCTTCGTGAAAGGGAGGAAGAAGAAGGATTAGAGAGGCAGAATAAGCAGACTCTGGAAGGAGTCATGCCCGCTGTGCGGGGGCAGGAAAGACGGATAAGGGAAGAGAGAAAACCGGAAGACGGGGGAAGTTACTACCTGTTGGATGTGGCGGAAGGAAAGATTTCTTTAGAAAAGTTTATGGAACAGCTCTCGGAAGATGACTTGATTTGTCTGCTTGGAGGACAGCCTAATGTGGGAGTTGCCAATACTTACGGAATGGGAAATCTTCCCGTTTACGGTGTTCCTAATATTATGACTGCCGATGGGCCTGCAGGTCTTCGCATTCACCCGAAATGTGGCGTGACAACCACCGCCTGGCCATGCGCTACGCTTTTGGCATGTAGCTGGGATGATGAACTGGTGGAAAAAGTGGGGGCCGCCGGAGCGAAGGAAGTGAAGGAAAATAATATCGGCATATGGCTTACGCCTGCTGTCAATATCCACAGAAGCCCTCTGTGTGGAAGAAATTTTGAATATTATTCGGAAGACCCTCTGGTAGCCGGTAAAATAGGCGCCGCCATGGTACGTGGAATACAGTCCCAACAGGTGGGCGCAAGCGTGAAGCATTTTGCCTGCAATAATAAAGAGACGAACAGGAAGTCGTCTGATTCCCGTGTATCGGAACGGGCGTTGCGGGAAATTTATCTGAGAGCCTTTGAAATCATTGTCAAAGAGTCGCAGCCTTATACGCTGATGAGTTCCTACAATCTGATAAACGGTGTACAGGCTTCCGAAAATAAGGAACTTTTGACAGGTATTCTCCGGGATGAGTGGGGCTATGAAGGTATCGTGACGACAGATTGGTGGACATGCGGCGAGCATTACAGGGAGGCAAAAGCAGGAAATGACGTCAAGATGGCCACCGGATATCCTGAGCGGGTAAAAGAAGCGTTGGAGAAGGGATTTATTTCCAAAGAAGAGATTACTCTATGCGCGAAAAGGATTCTGGAGATGATATTAAGAGTAGATTAACACGTTTTGGATTTATACGACAAATGGCAAGAAAGAAAATTGATGAAGCCGTAATGTGATAAAAAGATAGGGATTCTACCGTCAGTTGAATTATCCTGACAACTTCTAATGGCTGATGATTGTAAAACTGCATTTCCTATGGTTATCATTAATTAACCAAATGTTTAAAAAATGTTGTTTACAGACTAAAGAGAGATGGAGGATTCATATGACAGACAGCGTCAAAATCGGTAACTTTATTATGAATAAGAGAAAAGAAATTGGCATGACACAACAACAATTGGCTGACAAACTCAATATTTCTTTTCAGGCAGTATCAAAGTGGGAGACAGGAAACGCTTATCCAAATATAGAGATTTTATGTGATTTGGCGATGGCGCTTAATGTGACGGTAGATGAACTTTTGACAGGAATTGACAAATTGGATGACGGACTTTCTTACAGTAAGGCAGGGGTGGATATCGCCTACACAGATACCATCAAAAGAGAGATGGCCAGACATCTGGACACCGGTGACAGACGTGTGCTAAATAAGATAGGGGCTTTCGCTTCTCTTTATGATATACATTTTCCGATGATGAAAGAGCCTGTTCTTGTATTGAAAGCGGAGGAGCCGGGCTCCAAACAGAAACTTGCCATGGAGTATGGGTATACGGAGTCGATTTGCCATGACATGATTAACCATCTGGTAAATGATATTATCGTTATGGGGGCGAAGCCTCTCGCAGTGTTGGATACCATTGTCTGCGGCAACGCGGAAAAAGATACGATAAAAAGCCTTGTAAAAGGTATATCGGACGCCTGCCGGGACAATGAGTGTTCCCTTGTGGGAGGCGAGACGTCTATACAACCCCTTGTTGTGGATGCGGGTGTATACGTTTTGACATCCAGTATCGCGGGAATTGTTGAGAAAAAAGATATTATAGATGGCTCAGCCATCGAGGAAGGTGACGTGGTTCTCTCGGTAGCTTCCAACGGACTGCATACCAACGGATATTCTCTTGTGCGGATGTTGATGGACAAGATGCCGCAGATAAAACTGGATAAGATTGACGGCATAACTTTCGTAGAACAGATTATGAAACCCCATACACCATATTATAAAGCAGTGAAGGGATTGTTCGGAAAAGGTATTTTACATGGTATGGCGCATATTACAGGGGGCGGGATAGAGGGCAATCTGGGAAGGATTATACCGGATGGAATGACGGCAGAGATTGATTTGTCCAAGATACGCTTGCTGCCTGTTTTCAGATACATTAAGAAAAACGGAAATATAAGCGATGAAGAAATGCTGCGCACATTTAACTGTGGCGTTGGACTACAGATTATAGTCGGTAGGAAAGATGCGGCGGCGGTAATCCGTCACATTTCCCAATACTATGGGTGTTATGAAGTTGGCAGAATTTGCTATGGCCCGGAGAAGGTGGTATTTATAAACCGGTTAGAATGGGTTTGACATGATAAATGAGGGTACAGATTAACGGTAATAGGAGAAAATGTATGGTTCTTGGAAATTTTGCGGCGTGGAATATACAAAATATTTTGATTCGTGTCATTATATCAGCAGTTTTGGGCGGTGTAATCGGTTTAGACCGGGGTATGAAACACCGTGGCGCGGGTACGAAAACAATCACTATCGTCTGCCTTGGAGCCACCCTTGTGATGCTGACAGAGCAGTATATCCAGATTAACTTTCCGGGACTTGCGAACATGAACCGTCTTGCGGCACAGGTAATCAGCGGTGTGGGTTTTATCGGCGTAGGAACAATCATTGTGTCCAAACACCGGGTCAGGGGACTGACGACAGCCGCAACGCTCTGGGCCAGCGCATGTGTAGGACTTGCGGTGGGGATTGGGTTTATCGAAGGCGGTGTACTGATTACGTTAATGATGTTAGTTTCCCTCCATCTGCTTCCCTTCGTAGAACGGTTTGCTACGAAACATTCCCGCTACTGCAATGTGTTTATTGATTTGGAGAAAAACCAGCATTTACATGTCGTCATACATAACTTAAAAGAAGCGGGGATTATCATAGATTCTATGGAGATGAGTGAACCGAAAGTTGCGGGAGAAGGAATTTCCGTGCATCTGGTGCTTTATATAAAACGAGCGGCACAGCGCACGGATATCTACGATATTCTTATGAAACTAGATGAAGTGATGTCGGTGGATTTTCTGTGAGTATTCTATCTTGTTTCATTTCTATTTTGATATTTATATATAAAAAGAAATCCCTAAACAAATTTTTGAGTTTAGGGATTTCTTTTGAATATTTTTATTCTATAACAGCATGAAACACCATATCAGACTGTACAGGCATGTCTGGTTCCGGCGGCATACCACTGTCTGCGGATACCCATCCCATAAATTGTGCACCTTCCAATTCTATATCAGGAAGTTCCGGTAAAGTTTCATTGTAGAAGGCATACAAAGTTGCATAGGTGATGCCGTCAATCTGTAATGTAATTTGGTGTACCGTAACCTGTTCAATCCATGTCTTGTCCAGAAACTCTTTGCGCCCATGTATGTAATCTTCCAGGAAAGCAATTTCTGTGTTTCTGTCCCCCGGATAACCGTTCTCTATATAAATGTGCTCCCAGCGCTGCTTGTCCATCTCGGCGGAAGCGGCGGTGGTTTCGGAGAGTTCGGGAAGAATTTCATCGGCCAGGACAGTTAGGTAAGGACTGATTTCATTCATATAACAGAAAGTAATTTTCTCATAAACTTCCGGTTTGGTGTATAAGTTATGGAACCAGACCGAGGAATCAATGTGGGCGGAGAGTTTAGAGAGCCTGTTGGGTGATGTAGAGAGATAGCCCAAGTAAGAAGGCGCATTTCCAAATGAAATATCATAATCCCAGACGGACCCTGCATATAATTTTCCGTCCTTTTTGTCGGAATCTTTATAGAAATAGGAACTTGCTACACCTCCGTCATAATTTGCGATTACTTCCTCCAACAAATATTTGCGGACGAAAGAATCTACGTCAATTAAATCTTCATAAGACTTTCCGGTATTCCCATCAATGCCTTCAGGAGAAAGAATAGCGTTTTCTGCACTCTGTGTATATTGTTCTATATAGGCAATCTGTTCCTGTGAAGCATATTCCGGGGAGCGGACTATAAAATGTTCTTTTCCCTCTGTTATAAAATAGCTTTCATTGATTTCCACTTCTTTTAAAAACCGATTATCGAAATCCCTCTCAATCAAATAACCGCCTGTGATATCTTTCGGGTTTTTTGGAATTTGTTTGGATTTGGTGGTGTCAGTCCATGCGGTTTCGTAAGAGCTGAAATCTTCATTTCTGTTTAAATGTTTTGTCTCTTCTTCCAAATCTGTTATGGGAAGCCTGTTCTCTTTTATTTCTATTTTTTCTACTACATAGTAATTCCCAACATATTCCCCGTTTAAATAGAGGTCAATAAAGGTTCCTTCTTCTGATTGTGGAAGGCCTAAATGATTGGCAAGCTTCCTTGCAAGCGCATTCCGTAGCAAAGAAGCATCAGGGGCGTTAGAAATAAAAATCCATTTTTTGCCGGAATCCATTCCGAGGAATGGAACGGATTTTGTCAGTTTAATTTGATAAGGTTTCTTGTCAAATTCAGTATAGGAAGTATTTCCTCTTCCCTTGATATACTCCAGTGGATGACGCAAACTGACGGTACCGTCTGCTTCCAGTACTGTCACGGTGCCGGATTCTTTGACATTCTTATCACTGTTTATGTGTTCGGATGTGCCTGAATCAGTATTGATAAAAACAGCCGGAATATGTTCGGAATACATCCACACAATAGAGGAAAGCTCAATACCTTCCGAAATTTCCGGTTTCAACTCAGTATTTTTATATGCGGCAGGAAGAAAGGCATAGTATTTCCCGTCTTTTTCCCAAAGAGAAATCTTATGTTCTTCTACCATTACATAAGGTTGTTTTTCTGCAAGAGATACGTCTGCGCTGCCTGCCGATACATGGTTTTCACTATCTGTTATAAAATCTTCTAAAGTGATAAAACATAGCAGTACGGTGAACAAGATTATCATGCATATGCGAGTCATATTTTTATGTTTTGTATTTTTTTTCATTTCATTAGTAACCCCACCGGGCAATGGTCGGAACCCATGACGTCTTTATAAATGATGGCGTCCTGCAGTCTGTCTTCGAGACATTGCGATACAAGAAAATAGTCAATGCGCCACCCTGCATTCTTAGACCTGGCGCTGAAACGGTAAGACCACCAGGAATAGGCGCCTTCCAAATCGGGATAGAAGTACCGGAACGTATCGATAAAACCTGCCTCGGTCAGCGTGGTAAACTTGGCGCGTTCTTCGTCTGTGAAACCGGCATTCATACGGTTAGTCTTCGGATTCTTTAAATCAATTTCTTTATGCGCTACGTTTAAATCGCCGCAAAAGATAACGGGTTTCTTTTCTTCTAATTTTTTCAGATAACATAAGAAATCTTCTTCCCACTTCATACGATAGTCTAGTCTGGCAAGTTCACTCTGGGAATTGGGTGTATATACGGTTGCAAGATAGTAGTCAGGATATTCCAATGTGATGACGCGTCCCTCATGGTCGTGCTCTTCGACGCCTATTCCATAGCTTACTGAGAGAGGTTCTTCCTTTGCGAAAACTGCAGTTCCTGAGTATCCTTTCTTTTCGGCATAATTCCAGTATTGATGATAGCCAGGCAGCTCTAAATCAATCTGGCCTTTCTGTAATTTAGTCTCCTGGATACAGTAAATATCTGCATCCTCGTCTTTTACAAAGTCCAAAAATCCCTTGCCTACACATGCCCTTAACCCGTTGACATTCCATGATATGAATTTCATAATATCCGTCTCCATTTCTGTGTTTCTTTTGTTTTCCTGTTATCAGTGATAGTATTCTTTTATGAGTTTTTCCACAATCTCTTCCGATAAATCATACATTGCATCAAACCGCTCTTCATAGTTGTCCATAGTCAGCCGTTCTTCTCCTTTTGCCAGTTTATCATAGATAACATAGTTAATATCCTTGGAAAAGTGAATCATATCCATATAATGGTCTAAATTTGTGATAATCTCTCGGTCATCCTGATAGAAATAAATTTCTACATTAGGGTATTGTAAGAGTGTCTTAACAGCCTGCTTTTCATTATAAATCACAGCGTCCCTCTCACCGTTTCTGTAGGCGTTATCCCACCATAACATAGAATATGGGGAGAAGAAAAATTTAAATGTTGTCTCCGGGTGTGCCTCCACCTGTGCAGTGAGAAGTGCAATATTCCCTGCAAGTTGTTCTGCGTTCACGGTTTCCGGCTGCATGTCCTTTATGACAGGCGGGCGGGTGTACATTCCCATAGCCATGTCCTTTCCGAAATACTTCCACTGTGCCCAGTTGTAGGAATCACCCTCGTCGTAACTGTCGATAAAAGAATAAGCCAACATATAAGGAAGTTTTTCCATAAGAACATCTTTGTTGAGAAGATAAGGATAATCATTCAGTAGGTTCCTGTCATACAGGTACATAGGACATCCGGTTGATGCATAGGTTGGCTCCGTACTTGCCGACAAAGAAGAAGGGTCTATGTTATAAAATACATATTTTAAGTCATGCCCTTCATATGCATTGTCAAGCAGGTAACACAGGTCGGCGGTGGCGCCGTAGGAGCGGATTGCCTTGATAGCCGTACATCCGAAACCGTCGTCAAACCAGTGGTTGTTATAATTCTCACAGACAGAGGAGCCGACGATAAGTGCGTCGTAGTCAAAAGTGCGCAATGTGCCGATACACTGGTATTCTTTGTCGGTGAGCACGGCTTTTAAACCGGGCAGCGGCTTATGGTATTGGTAAAAGGGGTCAAAAACAACCACCAAGGCAATCACTGCTGCTAGGAAAACAAACATCCGTATAAAAAATGATTTGATAAATTTCTGGTCAGTATTCATCTGTTATTCCTTTTTAAAAATTGAAATACAAAAATGTACTCACTTGAGATAATGATACAATACACCAAATAAGCAGGATACAAATGCCCCAGCAGCGTTTGGAAGTCAGTTCACCTTTCATGGCCCGCTCATAAGCGTTGGGCTTTGAAATCAGCCAAAATGCCAGGATAAAGAGAAAGAACATGAATATCAGGTACATATATTTCACAAAATCCGGCGCCGTCAAGTCCAGTGCCTGTCTAATGACATAGATTTCAGAGATATCAAGCTGTGCGGCGATTTCATAAATCTTGCCCGTAAAGTTTCCGGAGAATAAATTTTTAAATAGCTGGATGGCAGCTTTCATACTTCCGCTTCTGAAGAAAAAGAGGGACATGTTAAACAGTGTAAATGTAAAAATCCATCCAAGCCACGGAGGAATCTGGAAACGTGCCGGTCTTTTCCCGTCATGTCCTTTTACACCTATAATGCCCAGATTATCCCATACTACTAACAGTCCGTGCATGGCGCCCCAGGCAACGTAAGTCCATGCCGCGCCATGCCATAAGCCGCTTAACAAAAAGATGATGAAGGTGTTGATTAACATCCGCACTCTGCCTTTTTTGCTGCCTCCCAGGGGAATGTATACATAGGTGATAAAAAACCGGGAAAGCGTAATATGCCATCTTTGCCAAAATTCTTTGATGCTGCATGCGCGGTAAGGCGCGTTAAAGTTTACGGGCAGCTCAATATTAAACATCTTGCCAAGTCCCATAGCCATATCGGAGTAACCGCTAAAATCAAAGTAAAGTTCAAATGTATAAGATAAAATAACGGCCACTGTGGAAATACTGTCCAGGGAAAAAGTCTGTGCGAAGCCGTAGTTTGCCATCAATGCGAAGGTATCTGCCAACAGCACTTTTTTCGTAAGCCCTAATATGAACAGATAGATACCCCTGGAAAAAGAAGGCGGGTTGAAGCTGCGCTTGGAAGTATCCTCAAACTGAGGAATCATTTCTTTATATAAAACAATAGGCCCTGCAATCAACTGTGGAAAAAAGGTCACAAAAGTAACGTAGTTGAGCAGGGAATAATGTTCCGATTTTCCAAGGCATCTGTCGATGATAAAGGATAACTGCTGGAATGTAAAAAAGCTGATACCAAGGGGCAGTAGTATATGTTTCAACGTGTAATCCGTATGGAAAGCAAAGTTTATATTTTCAATAAAGAAATCATAATACTTAAAGTAAAATAATATACCCAGGTTTAGGATAATTCCGGTAAATAATCCAACGCGGTTTAAGAACACCACGCGGGGCGAACTGTCAGGCACCCGCGTCAGGAGATAACTTAACAGATAATTAGCCCCGATGCTGCACAGAATGATTGCAAGATAGTAAGCATTGAAATAGCCATAAAACCATAAGGACATACCCGCCAGAAAAAATTTGGCGAGTGAATACCTTCCGTAATGGTTTAATGTGTACCACCCGGTCAGTACTAGGGGCAGAAATATAAAGATAAAAATATATGAATTAAATAGCATATAATTATGGAATTCCTTCCTGCAAATACATATTTTTCTAAGTAAAAGCGGAAACTATACTTAAGCATAACCAGAAATAGTTAAAATAATAATGTTGTGCAGATTTTGGCGTAATCTGGAAACTGCGCCTATTATATCAAATCAAATACCCTGATGCAAGCAATGGGATATTAGTTCTTCGCTACGCGCTAATCATGCGCCACTGGTTTATTACAGGCGAAGATACCCTCAATAAACAAAAGGATACATGTATACCTTTGTTCACTGAAGGCAAATACGGTGGGCACAATAAAGCAAAAATAAAAGAAACAAAAAAGAAAGGTATGGTGGTAAGAATGAAAGGAACTATGTCAAAAATAGTCACGGTGATTCTGGCAGCAGGTATGTTGTTGCTTACAGGATGCGCAGATGAGCTTCCGGAGGATGAACTGGTCAATAACGGGCAGGCATTTGAAATGCAGAAAATCGGCGATGACCTGCAGGCAAGTAATTTCCCTTTCCAGGAAAAAGAAAAGTTTGTCACATTATCTGAACTAAAAGACAGTGTGAAAGAACTTATGGGAGACAGATATTGGCCGGAAGTAGATTTGACAAAAGAAGAATTGGAACGCAAAACAGGTATAACAGAAGATATGTATGTGGATTTTCTGGCGGAGAAACAAGTTCTGGACTCCCACATCGACACGATGATTATTATTCATGCCAAGGAGGCCCATGTGGGTGAGATTGAACAGGCGCTTGAGCATTACCGTACAGGAGTGATAGAGGAAAATAAAAATTATCCGCAAAATCTGTGTAAGGCGGAAGCCTCCCGGATGGAGACGATTAACAATTATGTCTGTTTTGTGCAGCTTGGCGCCGATACTACCATCGTGGCGGACCAGGGTAAAGATGAAATCATTGCATTTTGCCAGGAAGAAAATGAGAGGGCACTGTATGTTTTGGAGAAAAAAATTCTGGATTGAAACAAAGGTTTATAAACGAATTGTGATATAAGGTGTTCGGGATAATCTGGTTTACAGCATTATGCCGGTTCAAGAATGCATATCGCTGTTTTCATATCTCCACTGTCGTGGTGAAATACCATATACGTTTTTAAATGCTCTTGAAAAATGAAGTTGGTTCGGGTATCCTACGGCGTTGCCGATGTCTGCAATGGATAGGTTTGTTAATTTCAATAGTTCCGTCGCTTTTGTCATACGGTAGGAAATCAGAAATTCCTGGGGAGATTTTCCCATGTTTTCATGAAAAATCTTGCCGAAATAACTTCTGTTAAGTCCGCAGGAAGCGGCAATGTCTTCTATCGTAATGTCGTTTTGGAAGTTCTGTTCAATGAAGGAGAAAGCTTCTTTAATATAGAAATCACGCAGACTGTTGCCTTTGCTTACCTGGGTAGAGGTGGAAGAGCGGACAAAACTGTCAATAAAAAGATAAAGATGTCCAATCAGGTGGAAAGGAGAGGCGTCTTTGTGGTTGACAATATACATCATTTCTGACTTCATTGTCTCCGCAATATCTTTATATTGCGCCTTGTAGACGGGCTGGTTCCAATTAATTCCCGCAAGTTCGATGGTTTCCTTGGCACGCAGTCCGTCAAATTCCAGCCAGGCATATTCCCAGGGGATTTCATGGTCTGCGATATAGGTACATATTTGATGTGGAAATACCATAAATCCCTGCCCGCTTTTAATCTGGTAAGTGACAGAAATACCTTGGGTGTTGCTTGCGATTAAAGTACCCGTCCCGGACAGGCATAAATGAAACAGATAATGGTTTCTGGCAGCAGGACCAAAAGAATGGGAAGGGTCACATTGTTCCCATCCGAATTGGTATAAACCTAAATCAACAAAATTTTCGCTTGGAAAAACCGAAAAGATAACTTCGCTCATTATCGCATCTTCGCCTTTCTTTATACTTGATTTTTATACCGCATTCCTTTTTCACTGTGGATAATTTCACTTTATATAAAATATATTTGTCTTTCTTTTTCGCCATGGTTTTTGTGTGGAGCATGGTATAATCCGAACTTGAGAAATATTCTTATATTATTATATACCAAAATGCTACCTAATTTCAAATAATTAACATAAAAATAGCATAAAGATATATAATATATAAAATACTGCTATTTATCGCTAGCAAAATGGTATGTTATAATGCCAATATCAGAACAGGGAAGGAGAAATGCTATGAAAACAAAAAAGGTAAAATACCTTGAAACGGCATTATGTTGTGCGGCAGCATCAATGGCGCTTAGTGGGTGTGGGAATTCTGCAGAAAACGGCAAGATTCAAATTGAAATTGTGCAATACAAGCCGGAAGCTGCTAATTATTTCACCACAGTGGAAGAAGAATTCAATGCAACACACGATAACATCCACCTGAAAATCAGTTCACCAAACGATGCAATGACGATACTTAAAACGAGGTTTATCAGGGAAGACTATCCGGACATTATAGGAATAGGCGGGGATATCAATTATTCTTATTTTGTGGATGCACAGATTCTGGCAGATATTTCTGATTATGCAGGGCTTGCAGATATCAACCAGGGTTATCTGGATATTGATGAGGCGTTGAAATTTGTTCCGATGGACGGAGTATATGCGGTGCCCTATGTGGCTAATGCGGCAGGTATCCTGTACAACAAGGACATGTTTGAAGAACATGGTTGGACGATACCGCAGACTTGGGATGAATTGATAACATTGTGTGAGAACATTCAGTCGGAAGGTATACTTCCGTTTTATTTCGGTTTCAAAGATACGTGGACCTGCCTTGCACCGTGGAACTCCATGGCGGTAGATTTAGCGCCTGCTGATACGGCGAAACAGGTAAACCGTGGCGAGACGACTTTTACCGATGAGTACAGAGAAGTGTCCGAGAAGTATTTGGAATTACTCGCGTATGGTCCGGAAGACCCATTTGCTTATGGATATAACGACGCATGTACGGCTTTTGCCAGAGGAGAATCCGCTATGTATCCAATCGGAAGTTATGCGGCACCTCAGATTTTATCCGTAAACCCAGACTTGAACTTGGATTCTTTCGTAATGCCGGCAAACGATTCTGCAGATGGCAACACATTAAATTCAGGAATCGACCTTCAGTTTTGCGTGACAGCGGACTGTAAGAATAAAGAAGCTGTGTATGAAGTTTTGGATTTCCTCTATGAAGATGAAAATATCCAGAAGTATATAGACGCACAGACGGCTATTCCATGTAAAGAAGGTGATTTTAAGCTTCCTTCCATTCTCGATGGTATGACGGAGTATATCGCATCGGGTAATATGACGGACTACCAGGACCACTATTATCCTTCCGAGATGGCAGTGGATGCGCAGATACAGACCTTCCTTCTTCAAAGGGATGTGGACGCTTTCTTACAGAAATTCGATACGGACTGGCTGCGGTATAACAGAGATATTATCCGTCTTGTGCAGGAGTACGAAAAACAGCATGGAAACGCAGATTAGTGGGAAAGGAGAGTATGAGTTATGAAAAATGAAAGAAAAAGAACATTCTTATTGATTACCATTCCGATTCTCGCCTTATTTATTTGTTTCAATACCATCCCGCTAATCCGCGGCGTGATATATAGTTTTACAAATTTTAAAGGATTCGGAAGATACGACTGGGTTGGGTTTAGAAACTACATAGATTTGTTTTCGGATGTCCGTGTAGGTAAATCCTATTGGTTTACATTTAAACTGGCAGTAGTGACGACGGTAGTGGTCAATGTAATCAGTCTGCTTCTTGCACTGGCGCTTAACAGCAAAATACGGGCGAAAAGCTTTTTCCGTGGGGCATATTTTTTGCCGAATATATTGGGTTCGCTTGTTGTAGGTTACATTTTCAATTATTTCTTCACGTATATCCTGCCTGCAGTGGCGGATATGATTGGGATAGACAGCCTGCGTACCAGTATATTGTCTAATCCTGATGCGGCATGGATTGGTATCATGATTGTATGTGCATGGCAGGCCATTGCGATGAATACGATTATTTATATTTCCGGTCTGCAGACGGTTCCGGAAGATGTATATGAAGCCGGCGGTTTAGATGGAGCGACCGGGTGGAAACAGTTTAAGTATCTGACTTTTCCCCTGATTATTCCATTCTTCTCCATCAATATGGTGTTGTGTGTGAAGAACTTTCTGATGGTATTCGACCAGATTATGGCTTTGACCAAGGGTGGTCCTGCACAGAGTACGGAGTCAATTTCTTACTTGATTTATAATAACGGTATGTCGGGCGGACAGTTCGGTTTCCAGAGCGCCAACGCGGTTGTTTTCTTCATCGTTATCGTGGTTGTCTCTGTAGCGCAGATGAAATTTTCCGGTAAGAAGGAGGAACAGCTATGACAAATATTAAATCGAATAAATCGGCGTTGGTCGTTCTTATCCTGGGACTTTCCACAATTGTGTTTCCACTTTATTTAACGATTGTGATTGCATTCAAACAGCCTTCGGAAATGACCAACAGCATTGACGGTATTTTGTCTCTTCCGAAAGTATGGAGTTTGGATAATTTCAGGGAAGCAATGGAGATTACTAATTTCTGGCATTCCCTGGGAAACAGTTTACTGATTACGCTGCTTACAGTGGGATTGTCTATCCTGCTTCATTCCCTCATGGGATATGCGCTTGGCAGGAATAAAGCCCACAGTAAATTTTACAGCTTCGTATATCTGTTTATTGTGAGCGGTATGTTCGTACCTTTTGCAATCTTAATGATGCCTTTGGCAAAACAGACGGCGGAGATGGGTCTTGCAAATTGGTTTGGTGTTGTGCTGCTTTATATGGTATTCTATATGCCGATGAATGTACTTCTCTATTCGGGGTATCTGGTGAATATCCCGATGGCTCTGGAAGAGGCAGCGAAGGTGGACGGTGCATCTACATGGCGGACTTACTGGAAGATAATTTTCCCGATTATGCGCCCCATGCATGCGACGGTTGCAGTACTCACGGCGCTTGCGGTATGGAATGACGTGATGACACCGCTCGTTATTATGGCGGGTTCCGACCAGAACACACTGCCCCTTGCGCAGTTGAACTTCCAGTCACAGTTCGGAACAAATTATAACCTGGCGTTTGCATCTTATTTGCTTTCACTGATTCCGATTTTAATTTTCTACATTATCTGTCAGAAACAGATTTTGAACGGTGTCGTAAACGGTGCGGTAAAATAATGTTTTGAAAAAATATGGGAAGGTATTGTATTATTATATATAAAAAATAGAAAAGGCAGGTGCAGCATATGGCGATTCTATTCCAAAAGGACAAACGGATTTTTACTTTAGAGACAAGACAGTCCACTTACCAGATGAAAGTAGATAATTTTGGCTTCCTATTGCATTTGTATTACGGAAGAAAGATTTCTGGTGATATGGATTACCTGTTAACTTATTATGACAGAGGATTTTCCGGAAATCCATACGATGTGGGCAATGACAGGACATACTCCATGGACGTGCTTCCCCAGGAGTATCCCACGATGGGAACAGGGGATTTTCGCAACAGCGCTCTTATTATCCGTAACCATGACGAATCAGAATGTTGTGACCTGCGTTATGTTAGCCATGAAATCAGACAAGGTAAATACGGACTGCCGGGATTGCCGGCAGTCTATGCCAAAGACGAAGAGGCACAGTCACTGGAAATTATCCTTGAAGATTCTGCAAGTAAGGTGCAGGTACATTTGTTATACGGTGTTTTGGAAGAAGAAGATATTATCACGAGAAGTGTGCAGATTATGAATCTCGGCACTGGAAAAATTGTTGTGGAAAAAGCGGCGTCAGCTTGTCTTGATTTTGTAAACGGAGAGTATGATTTGGTGACTTTCTATGGAAGACATGCTATGGAACGTAATTTCCAACGTACCGCAATTACCCATGCAAGCCATATGATTGGGAGCCGCAGAGGCACTTCCAGTCACCAGTATAACCCGGCAGTGATTGTGGCAGGACAAGATACGACGGAAGAAAATGGAAATTGTTATGGTATGGTCTTTGTTTATAGTGGCAATTTCATGTGTGAGGCGGAGAGAGACCAGTATGAGCAGACGAGGGTGTTAATGGGATTGCATTGCGATTTGTTCCATTATCCGCTTGAGCCACAGGAGACTTTTACCGTACCGGAGACAATCTTGTGTTTTTCTGCAGAAGGGTTCGGCGGTTTGTCGGTGAAATATCATCGCTGTATCAGAGAGCACATATGCAGAGGGAGATATAGGGATAACATCAGGCCCGTACTGGTGAACAGTTGGGAAGCAGCATATTTTCAGTTTAACGGAGAAACTATTTTACAGTTAGCCAGGGATGCGGCAGAATTAGGCATTGATATGGTAGTCATGGACGACGGCTGGTTCGGTAAACGTGAGGACGATAACAGTGGTCTTGGGGACTGGCAGGTCAATGAAAGTAAATTAGGATGCAGCCTGGGTGAGTTAATCCGTAAAGTAAACGATACAGGAGTAAAATTCGGTATCTGGATAGAGCCGGAGATGGTTTCGGAGGACAGTAATTTATACCGGGAGCATCCTGACTGGGCTATGCAGATTCCGGGAAGAAAGTCGGTCCGGGGAAGAAACCAACTCGTTCTCGACTTTTCCAGGGAAGAGGTCCGCAAGCAAATCTTTGAGGAAATCTGCGGTGTATTGGACCAGGGCAACATAGAGTATATTAAATGGGACATGAACCGGAGTATGGTGGACATCTTTTCCTCAACGAATTTCCAGGGAAAAGTAGCCTATGATTTTGTCTTGGGCGTATATGATTTTCTGGAAAAATTAATGGAAAAATATCCAAACATTCTGATAGAAGGATGTAGCGGCGGCGGTGGCAGGTTCGATGCAGGCATGATGTATTATACGCCACAAATCTGGTGCAGCGACAATACGGATGCACTGGACAGACTTAGGATTCAGTATGGCACTTCCTTCTTTTACCCGATGTCAGTTATCGGGGCGCATGTATCAGCAGTGCCCAACCATCAGACAGGGCGCAGTATCAGCCTGCATACACGGGGAGTCGTGGCTATGACAGGCGCGTTTGGTTATGAACTATCTTTAGATAAACTAAGCGTAGAAGAAAAGGCGCAAATAAAAGAACAGATTAGACAGTATAAAGAATATGAAGATTTGATTTGTAGAGGGGAATATTATAGATTGTCTAATCCATTCCGGGATTCTTGTGCAGCATGGACACACGTGTCAAAGGGGAAAGACCGTGTACTCGTACATGTTGTTATGCTTGAAAACCATGGGAACATGACGGTAAGTTATGTCAGGCTAAGAGGATTGTTACCAGATGTAGTCTATGAAGAGGTTAAGAGCAGACAGCGCTATTATGGTTCTGCGCTTATGGAAGCGGGTATTCCCATGCCTGTTGAGTTGGGCGAGTATCATGCGTATCAGTTAGAATTTAGGATTACAAAATAATAAGAACGGTAGTAAAACTCCCTTTCTTATATATACTACACTACAGAATAAGCCGGCAGGTTATTTGGTGTCGGCTTATTTTGTTGTTTTTGCCACTTTTCTGATTTTTCTCTTTTTTGATAGAATGAAATTGTATTGTACTTTCCTTTTTTATGTTACAATAGGTACTACTATCAAAAATTTGATTATCTGTCAAAACAGAGATTTTTCTGTACATTGTTTGTGTTGTTGAAAACAGCGTGGCGGTTGGAAGGAGATTTCTTAGCTTTGGATTATGGAGGTAGAAATGAAGAGGCGGAATTATCCGGATAAATTTGACTGGAACTATTTTTTAAAATATATTGCAATTATTGCCGTTTCTGTGGCTCTGCAGAATCTTCTGACTACCACGGGAAGTATGATATGGGCCTTAGCGGGGAATCTTACCGGATTGATATAGGTATGTTGTTGATTTACAGCCTGGCCGCTCTGTTTAGAATGGGAAACTAGACGCAGAATGATACTTATCGTTCTGTAGGGGACGCCGCCTTTGGTTCCGTGATGGAAATTGCTTTTATGTATCTGATGGTGTTTCCGTGCGTGTATCTTGCCAATTACGCATTCCATTTACCTTTTCTTTTGGTCTTTGCTTTGTGCTATATAGACGAACCTGTCCGGTACATTATCATGCAGTGCCATATGTATTCCGGTAAATGGATAAAGCCTGTGTCTGACGAGGGAATAAAGACAATTAGAGAGTTTAGAAAGCGGCATGGAATTGAGAAGATTTCCAATTGAGGTATATAAATTTGCAAAAGCAGCAAAAAATTAAAGCTATTGGCGTTGTTGACAGGAGGGAGGGTGCAATAAACAAGAGAATTTTCCTATTATTTATTTTGCCAAAAATAATTAAAAGCAGAACGCTTCAGAATGGAAGTAAGATTGAAAATTAGAATTTTCAATCTCAAGATTTGTATCTGCGCGTTGCTTGCTACAAACTCGATATACGCAAAAAGCAGCGCAGAAATGGAGGAAAACATGAAAAATTATTCAGAAGATGCAAGCAGGCAGTATCATATTCAGGTAGCGCAAGGGGAGGTGGGAAGGTATGTGATTATGCCTGGAGACCCCAAAAGATGTGCAAAGATAGCGCAGTATTTTGATGAGCCTGTGCTGGTTGCAGACAACAGGGAATATATCACATACACAGGTACCTTAGATGGGGTAAAGGTCAGTGTGACGTCCACCGGAATCGGGGGAGCGTCCGCATCCATCGCCATGGAGGAATTATACAGATGCGGCGCCGATACATTTATTCGTATCGGGACATGTGGTGGTATGCAGCCGGAAGTGAAAAGCGGGGATATTGTGGTTGCTACCGGAGCGATTCGTATGGAAGGGACGAGCAAGGAATATGCCCCTATTGAATTTCCTGCGGTGGCGGATATTAACGTGACGAATGCACTGGTATCGGCAGCGAAGAAAAAAGAGTATTCTTTCCATACAGGTGTGGTGCAGTGCAAGGACGCATTTTACGGTCAACATGAACCGGAGACAAAACCGGTAAGCTATGAATTGATGAACAAATGGGAAGCGTGGAAAAGGCTTGGATGCCTGGCGTCCGAGATGGAGTCGGCGGCTTTATTTGTGGTGGCAAGTTATTTACATGTCAGGACTGGCTCCTGTTTCCTTGTGGTTGCCAATCAGGAAAGGGAGAAACTGGGGTTGGAGAATCCGGTGGTGCATGATACGGATATGGCAATCCAGGTGGCAGTGGAGGCAATCCGGGAATTAATCAGAGAGGACCAGAAACAGGCGTAGGCAGCCTGGAATAGAGTAGAGGACACCATAACCATGCAGGATTTTATTAAAATATCAAAATATGCGGGAATGCGTAACGACTTGGCACAGGCAGGGGGCGGTAACACTTCTGTCAAATTAGACGACAACATTATGCTTGTCAAAAGTTCAGGATTCCAGTTGGCGGACGTGAGTGGACAGGCAGGTTATTCCAAAGTAGATTACAGGAAAATTGTGGATTATTTCAGGGAACATGTGGAAGGACAGGAAGAGGATGTCTTTTCAGAGGAGTGTGGCAAGAATTTATTGCAGGAGGCGCAGATGGAAGGCGGGCGCGCTTCCATCGAGACATTTCTCCATGCTATCACCGGAAGATATACACTCCATTCCCATCCTACCCTTGTCAATATTTTAACGGCAAGAGAAGGGGGAATGGACATTCTGCATACTCTTTTTCCTCAGGCGGTATTTGTGCCATACAAAAAACCGGGGGCGGCGTTGGCGGAGACATATTATAAACTGTGCCGTGAGCAACAGGCCAAAGGAGCGGACGGTTCGGTTATTTTCTTGGCTAATCATGGTCTGGTGGTAAGCGGGGAAAGTGGCAATGAGGTGATTGAAACGACGGAACAAGTTTTAGAAAGAATCGCCGCATATTTGGGTGTGGATGACAGCGCCTGGCGTGCTGCCACGGGGCTTTATGAGACGCTCCAGCAGGTTGCCGGGCTTGAGGGGAATATTGTTTACTTGTCTGAGAACAGATATTTGTCGCCGGAATATGCAGGAAGGGACTTGGTGGAGAAGGGATTGTGGGAACATGCCTTTTGCCCGGACTGTGTGGTCTATGCGAATAAGAAATTGTTGCGGCTTAAGAAGGATTACAGCAGCCAGGAAATTACGGAATTTATGGAGCGGTACGGCGCCCCGGCGTTGGTATATTACGAAGGACATTTTTATATTCTGGCGGAGAGTGTGAGGAAAGCGCAGGAAATCGAGAACGTGATGAGTTTTGCGGCGAGAGTACAGCATGGCAATATAGGGCAGAAGATGCATGTTCTAAGTGACGCCCAGGCGGACGAGCTTCTCAATTGGGATGCGGAAAAATACCGCAGGCAAAAGGCGTGACAGATATTGGGTTGGTGAGAACAAAAACACTGGCGCAGGAAAGGATGTACATATGAATGTGATAATTCCTATGACGGGCTACGGTTCCCGTTTTGTGGCAGCAGGTTACAGGGATTTAAAACCCTTTATTCAGGTGATGGGGAAGCCGGTTATCGAATGGATTGTAGAGAGAATGTACCCTGGAGACGTGCATTTTATTTTTGTCTGCCGTGGGGAGCATCTTAAGGAAAATCCGGCTATGCGTCAAAGGCTTCTGGGCATAGCTCCCGGTGCAGTCATTGTGAGTATTGAGGATTGGGTAAAAAAAGGGCCTGTTTTTGATGTACTGCGGGCATATAGGGCAATGTGCCAGGTGAAAGATACAAATGCAGATGGCAGGACGGACAATAAAGAATGTTTAGAGTCCGCGTATGGCGGCATTATAGATGTGGACGGTGTTAGATTATGCGACGATGATGCAGAGAAAATAGCAGGAATTGATATGGAAGAAGGATTTATCATCAACTACTGCGATTTCTATATGAGATGGGATTATGTTTCTTTTGCAAAAGAAGCTAAAAAACGTGGGTGCGATGGCGCCGTGCCTTGCTATACGGGATTCCATCCGAATCTGCTTCCGGAGAAGAATTACTATGCTTCCTGCCTGACGGATGAAGAAGATAACCTGATTGAGATACGGGAAAAATATTCTTTTGAAAAAGATAAGACGAAGGCGAAACATTCACCGGGCGTTTATTATTTTAAGAACGGCGGCATAATGGAAAAATATTGTCAAACGTTGGTGGAACATGAGGAATGTGCAATCAATGGAGAATACTATGCTTCTTTGCCCTATAATTTTATGGTGCGGGATGGGCTGAAAATATGGGTTCCTGCCGATGTGGAATATTTTTGCCAGTGGGGTACGCCAGAGGATATGGAAGAATTTGTCTACTGGACGGATTTGATAACTAAAGCCAGAAGAAAAGAACATTGTTCTGGTAGAGAGGACGAAAAATCCGCAGGCCTAAGTGCTGAGGGTATGGCGCAGGGGGATGTATGCCCTGGCCGTATTTTGATTCCCATGGCGGGTGCGGGGCAGCGTTTTGCGGATGCAGGCTATCAGGTACATAAACCGGCGATTATGACCATAGACCGGAAGACAGGGAAAGAGAAACCCATGGTGGTATGCGCCGCGGCGGACTTGCCGGGGGTAGCGCCTGACGGAAACAATGTGATTTTTGTGGACAGGACGTTCCACAAGTCTGACGGGGTGGAGGATGTCATACGGGCATATTACCCGAAGGCTTCTTTTATCACGGTGGAACGTCTGACACAAGGACAGGCATGTACGTGCATGTTGGCGGAGAATGAGTTGGAGCCGGATGAACCACTGTTGATTGCGGGCTGTGATAACGGCATGGACATTGACAGAGAAGTGTTCGACAGGCTGACGAAGGAGAGCGACTGTATCGTATTTACTTACCGTCATAATGAGGCGGTATTGGCTAATCCCAACGCATACGGGTGGATGATTGCGGACAAGGATGGGAACATCACAGGTACATCCATCAAAAAGGCAATTTCCGGTATGCCCATGGAAGACCCGGCAGTGGTGGCTACTTTCTGGTTCAGGAAGGCAGAGATATTTTTGCAGGCGGCAAAAAAGATGATTGGGGAAGGCGACTGTGTCAATGGGGAATACTATGTGGACCAGGTGGCGAAGCATGTCCTGGATTTAGGATATCGTGCAAAAATATTTGACATAGAGCGGTATGTGGGATGGGGTACGCCTGCAGACTATGAAGGATATCAGAAAACATGGAGATACTTTGCAGGCTTAATAGAGGCCGAGGATTTGGCATAGTAAAAGTATTCAGGTACTCTTATGTGACCAGGCTGAAAAGTCATGCATAGGAAACTGACAAAACCCGAAAAGAAAGGCATATACATCTATGCTACAGAAACTGGAAACCCTGGACTGGGAAAAGAATTACCATAAACTATTAAAAACATCCGTCATTGTGGCGGTTTTATTTAAGCTGCTATTGATGGGTCTGTTCTCGTCGGATTACCAGGACATGATGTTTATTCCTTTTGTCCAGTGTTTTCTAGGCGGTGAGAACCCATACCAGTACTATTACGACAATGGGCTTCTTCCTTCTTTCCCCTATCCGCCTGTTATGCTTTTTATTGAGTGTGTGGGTGGTATTTTTATTAAATTGGGCGGGACGCTTCCGGTTTTTCTAAAGAACCTGCTTTTTAAATTTCCCCTTCTTCTGGTGGATTTAATGGGATTGTACTATCTGATGCGTATATCGAAGTGCAGGCGGAAATATATCATGGCGTTGTATTTCTTGTCTCCGGTTATTTTGTATGCTTCCTATATGCATGGCCAGCTTGATATTATACCTACAGTATTTCTTATGGCGGCGATTTACTATATGACGCAGGCAGGAGTGTCTTGGGAAGAAAGCGTGCGCAATGACTGGAAGTTTATGGTATTCCTTACGCTGTCTCTGGCGTCCAAACTTCATATAGTTGTGGTTTTTCCATTGTTTTTTCTTTATCTTTACAAAAAACGGGGATATAGGAAAGCAGTAATTATGACTGCCCTTCCGGTGATTTGTACGGCAGCGGTTGCCGCACCATTCTGGGGAAACGGTTTTGTCAGCATGGTTATATTCAATAAAGAGCAGAACGTGATTGACAATGTATATATTGATTATGGTAGTTCCCACCTTCTCTTATGTGTGCTTGTACTCCTGGTGATTTATTTCCAGGCTTTCCATGTAAACCAGATGAACAGAGATTTGCTTATCAGTATGGCAGGATTGCTTTTTTCCGTATTTCTTGTGTTTGTGCCTGCCATGCCTGCATGGTATATATGGGTGGCCCCGTTTTTCATGCTTTACCTGTCGGGATTGTCAGTGAGCCGCAGCAAGATGGTTATGGTCTACGGCGTTTTTCATGTGCTGTATCTGGTGTATTATATATGTTTTCATAGGGCAGGATTTACAGACCTGTCTTTTCTGGGTAAGGATTTAGAATGGTTGAAATACAATGACGCAGCCATGAAGGATATCGTGTTTACGTTGATGGTGGGGGTGTTTGTAATTCTTGTTGTCTCCATGTACCTGTACGGCGTGGGGAGCAATTCTTATTACAGGAGAAGAAACCGCCCTTTTACGGTTGGCATAGCGGGTGACAGCGGCGCAGGAAAGAGCAGGCTCCTTGCCATGTTGGGAGAACTTCTCGGGGAAGAGAATATTTTGGATGTGGAAGGGGACGGCGACCACAGGTGGGAGCGGGGCAATGCCAAGTGGGATGAAATGACCCACCTAAACCCGCAGGCTAATTATTTGTACAGGCAGGCGGAGGATTTGCGCGTGCTGCGTGGGAACAATGCGGTCAGACGGGCGGACTATGACCACAATACAGGGACGTTTACAGGAAGAAAGAAGGTATCTCCGAAACCATATATTATTATGTGTGGTCTGCATTCCCTCTATTTGCCCCAGATGAGGGAGGTGCTGGATTTAAAAATTTATCTGGATACGGATGAAGCGCTCAGGAAGTACTGGAAAGTGGGCAGGGATTTGGGTGACAGAGGACATACGGCGAAAGAGGTGGCGGCGCAGATGGAGAAACGACGTCCCGATGCTGAAAAATATATTCATCCCCAGAAGAAGTATGCAGACTTGGTTATCCGCTATTATGACGCTTCTTTGTTGGAAGATTCCAAAGAGACGAAGGGCCTGCATCAACCAGGTTTAGGGGTGGAATTTGTGATGGATGTGAGCATCGATGCGGAGCCAGTGCTCGCTCTCTTGCAGGAGCTTGGAGTACATGGGAGCCTGTCATATGACAATGACTTGCTGCACCAGAGAATTATCTTCAAGGGGGAAGATTTGGCGGTGGGAAAAGAAGTCTGGGAGAAAACTGCCCGTACGGCTGTTTTGCAGATGGAGGACCTGACAGGCGGGCATATTATATGGGAAGACGGGGCCAATGGACTGGTTCAGGTAGTGCTTTTGGTTGTAATTGGCGAGATTATGAAGAGAAAATAGGTTGAAAAAGGATGATAAAAGCAGTTATATTTGATTTGGACGATACATTGTACGCCTATGAACCACTGGACAAAGAGGCGTGTGAGAGAGTACGGGAATTTGCATGTGCAGAGTTTGGAATTACCGCACAGAAGTATGAAGAGGCATTTCTATACGGTAAGAGCGAGACGAAGCGCAGTTTGGGTGATGTGGCAGCCTGCCACAACAGAATATTGTATTTCCAGAAGACATTGGAATATTTGGGAGTAAATCCCGTTCCTATGTCTTTACAACTGTATGAGACATATTGGGGTACTTTTTTAGAAAAGATGGTTTTGCGTGAGGGTGCCAGACAATTTTTGGATGCTATGCATAAGCAGGGAATCAGGGTGATGGTCTGTACTGACTTGACGGCTCATATACAACATCGTAAGATTGACGCGCTAGGCATTGCAGATGATATATGCTGCCTGGTGACTAGCGAGGAGGCGGGCAAGGAGAAACCTTCCGGGGAAATTTTCGCACTGTGTCTGGAAAAACTGAAAGTGCTGCCTGGTGAAATCTGTTTTATTGGAGATAACTTTAAGAAAGACATAGAAGGCGCGAAGGCAGCAGGGATGCAGGCTTTTTGGTTTGATACGCTAAAACCTAGTGCGGCGCAGTTTGAGAAAGCGGCGCAGTACATTTTGGGGAAAGGAAGATATTTATGAAACTATCTATCGTTGTTCCATGCTATAATGAGGAACAAAATATTCCGTTAATTCTGAAACGGTTCGGGGAAGTCATAGAAAGGGATGATATTGAAGTAATTCTTGTGGACAATGGCTCCACGGACGGAAGCGCCCAGGCGCTTACCCGTCTTTTGCCTGCCTATTCTTTTGCCAGAACAGTGAAAGTAGAGGTAAACCAGGGATACGGTTATGGAATCTTGCAAGGGTTGAAAGAGTGTAAAGGGGAATATATTGGTTGGACACATGCGGATATGCAGACTGACCCTGGGGATATTTTAAAGGCTTTGTCCATCATAGAGGAGGAGAGAGGCTTGGTCTTTGTAAAAGGAAACCGCAGGAACAGGCCGTTTTTCGATGTATTTTTCACTGTGGGGATGAGCTTATTTGAGACATGTTACCTGCATAAGAAATTGTATGATATCAATGCTCAGCCTAATGTTTTCCCTAAAGTATTCTTTGACGGATGGGAGAATCCGCCTTATGATTTCTCCTTGGATTTGTATGCCTTATATATGGCGCGTAAGAAGAACCTGAAAGTAGTGAGGTTTCCGGTGCTTTTCCCGGAGAGAATCTACGGGGAGTCCAAGTGGAACACAGGGTTAAAGGCTAAATGGAAGTTTATTAAGAGGACAATAGAGTTTAGCGTGAACTTAAAGAAAAATGGGAACTTATAATTTGTACAGGGATGCCATGGATTTTCTTTGCATCAAGACCGAATATAATATTTTGACGGAATCTGTGGTATAAAATGTTTAGGAAGGAAAGGTATGGGTATCAATATGGAATACATAGCGCATCGGGTGAATACAGTAGAAGAACTTTGTAAGTTATCGCCGGCATATGGGGTGGAGCTTGATTTGAGGGACGATTTGAACGGCAGGATTTATATTTCCCACAATCCTTTTGAGAAAGGTGAGGATTTTGAGGATTACTGCAGGCAGTACCGTCACGGCACGATGATTCTGAATATCAAGAGTGAGCGGATTGAGCATAAAGCGCTGGAATATATGAAACAGTACCATATTGAGAAATATTTTTTCCTGGATTCTTCATTTCCGATGATTAAACTGCTTACGGATATGGGAGTGAAAGATATTGCGCTCCGGTTCAGTGAATTGGAAGGAATGGACACAATCCGCAACATGGCAGGTAAAGCGGACTGGGTTTGGGTGGATTGTTTTACGAAGATTCCGCTTGATTATGACGGTTATGTGGAGTTGAAGGAGTTAGGATATAAGCTTTGCTTCGTGTCGCCGGAATTGGAGGGGCAGGAAGAGAAAATCCCCGCGTACAGGAAATACATAGAAGAGCAGGGGATTGTGTTTGATGCGGTCTGCACGAAGAGCTACCATATTGGAGATTGGGAAACCTGAACCAAAAGGGGATTAACGTAAGAAGAACTTCTAATCACTCGCAGCAAGGGCTGCTTCGTGAAGAAGTTCTAAGTCTGCTATGTAGACTTTTCTCACGCCAGAGAATGTCCAAAATACGGGCATTCTCCGCACGGATTTGAGTCACAGCGAAGCTGTGACATGGCGGTTAGTGTGAAAAATCCATATACAGAAGATTTTTCACACACGAGATTTGTGTCTGCGCTCACTTGACACAAACTCGATATATGCGCTGTCTTAACAAAAGTTGAGACAAAAGCAGCGCAGAAATGGGGATTAATATGAACAAATCAAATAAGCAAATATATATAAAAATAGCTATGGTGGCGGCAATCGCAACAACTTTGCTGGCAGGGCTGCTTGTATTTTACAGGCATTGGCACTTTGAGCTGCCTCTTTATCCGAATGTGGATGAACAGTTGTCTTTAGATTGTATTTATGACTTGTTAGGCCAGCATATTTACGCAGGTGATATCTATGTGTTGGATTTCTTCCGGTATCCCCATCTGACATTTTATTATGCCGTGTTTGGCGTGCGTATTTTAGGAAAAATAATCCGGGGTGTGGATACGGTTATTCTGTTTCGTTATGTGGTGTGCGGGACGGCGTTGTTGTCGAATCTGTGTATCTATTTTGCAGTGAAGAAGATGACAGGGGAACGGAAATGGGGATTCATCGGTTTGGTGTTGTCTGTTTTCTCGCTCTATGGATATGCTTACCTGTATTATACGGGACCGGATACGATGATGTATGCGGTGGCAAATGTGATTATGCTTTTAGGGTGCGTGATTTATAAGGATGTGCAGGAGGACAGGGTCGTCTATCTTTGGTATCCTCTTCTCGCAATATGTATTGGGCTTGCCGCTGCGGCGAAATACCATGGGATTTTGTTCGGTGTATTCTGGCTTGCGCTGCATATTAAGAAAAGATATTGGAAAAGCCACAGGAATAATTATTTGTTTTTCCTGAATTGTATTGTGCTTGTGTTGGTATTTTGTGTATGTAATTATTCTATGTTTTTCCATTTCAAAACATTTGTGTGGGATAACCTGTATAACCTGAATCATTATGCCTGGGGACATCCGGGAATCGAGCACAATTTTTCTCTTTTAGGTTATTTGGAAGCTTATGCGTTGACAAGTTTTGGAGCCGTGGGCGGGGTGCTGCTCATATTAGGAATTGTATACCTGATTCGTAAGAAGGACAGGCAGCAACTTATTGTGTTTTTGATTATGCCGGTTGGTATCATACTGTTTTTGTCAAAGTATAAGATTGTATTAGGAAGAAATCTGTCGTTGGTACTTCCTTTTGCATTTTTGTTTATGGTATATGGACTGATGGAGGCAGAAAGGCTGTTGGAAGGGCGGCGTTTTTATAAAAAAGGCGTGATTCCGGCACTGATTGCGTTGATGGCTGTATGTAATGTGGCGGTGGTGGCCAACAGTTACCGTTACCATTTGTCATACACACATGCGGAGCATTACATTAGAACGCAGATTCCGGAGGGTGCTACTGTTTATTGCACTTCCTTTTCTCCCTTGATAGATTCCGAACGGTATCAGGTGATAGAGATAAGGGAGGATATCAGCAGTTTGCCGGACAGGTTGGGCGATAAGGAATATTACGTGGACGTAGAATACGCAACCGGATATTTTAATCAGCGCAAGGATTATCTGATTGTGCAGGGCGGGGATATGTATCCTGATTTGAAGAGAGCTTATGAGGAGAAGATTGGAAATTATACGCTGTTACAGGGTTATAAGGGCATATCCTATGGAAAAGAGTGGAAATACAGGATAGGGTATTTTGATATGTTCCGTTACAGCCCGGACAATTATTATGTGGGGCCGAGTATAGCTATTTATGGAGAGTAGGTGTGTGTATTCATTTATAAATTTTCTTTTTCGCGAAAGTGTTTCTGTTTAAAAGTGCCCTCAGTGAAGATGCATTGTGGGTGGCATACAGATACTTTATAATCAAGTGTATAATGGGAATTTAAAGGGGTAGCTTATGGGAACAGGAATTATTAAAAGATAGGAGAGGATGGATATAATGCGCGAATTTGTGATTACCACGGACAGCAATTGTGATATGGATATGGCATATCTGAAGGAACAGGGGATAGGAGTGATTCCACATTATTATACGGTGGAAGATGAGATGTATGGGGAAGATAAGGAGTTGACCGTAAAGGAATTTTATGACGCGATGCGGGCAGGCAAGAAAGCAGCCACCATGGCCAGCAACCCTGCTGTTATCAATGAACGGTTTGAGGAGTATGCCGCCCAGAACAAGGATATTTTGCATATCAGTTTTTCCTCTGCACTCAGCAGCGGTTATAACAATATTGTGAACGGGGCTAACGAGACGATGGAAGAACATCCGGAGATGAAGATTATTGTCATTGATACGCTTTCCGGCTCCCTGGGAGAAGGCATTATGATTCGCAAAGCGGTGGAGATGAAACAGGAAGGAAAAAGCATAGAGGAGACGGCTTTATGGATTCGTGAGAACAGTCCCCATCTGAATATCCAGTTTACGGTGGACGACCTGAATTTCCTTTACAGGGGAGGACGGCTGTCTAAATCATCTGCGATTCTTGGTACGGTTATCAGTATCAAACCCATTCTCTATTTTGACAGGGAAGGCAAGTTAGTGGCTCTTGACAAAGTCCGTGGGCGGAAGAAATCACTTATGACATTGGTAAACAATATGGAGGCCAGGCTTGGCGCATATAGGGATAAGCAGGTGTTCATCGGTATTGTGCACGGAGACTGTGAAGAGGACGCGGAATATGTGGCGGATATGGTTAGGGAACGGTTTGGTTATAAGGATATTGTGATTAGGCCAATCGGGCCGAGCATTGGAGCACATTCCGGTCCGGGTGCGGTGGGACTGATTTTTTTGGGTGACGAAAAATAGACGGTGAAAAGTTTACTGAGGTTATGCGCAGTGGATGTACAATTCCATGTAAATAATTGGATAAAAAATGCACAAAAATATATTGACGTGTAGCGATACACATGATATATTATGCATAAGGAGAAAGGAAAACTGCATGGCGACTATATATGATGTAGCAAAAAAAGCCGGAGTTTCCAAGACATTAGTGTCCAGGGTGCTTAATAACCAGCCGGGGGTTGGCTTAGAGTCCAGGACGAGGATTGTGGAAGCGATGCAGGAACTGCATTATAAACCGAATACGCTTGCCAGGTCTTTGGTATTGCAGAGAACCAACCTTGTGGGAATGATATTGGATTCCCTGACAGAGCCATATTTTTTTGATGTTATCAAAGGTGTGGAGGATACGGTGGAAGAGAATGGTTTCCGCGTTATTTTTTGCAGCGGAAGAAACGACAGAAGAGAGAAAGAGACTTACATAGATTTCTTCAGCAATGGGACAACCGACGGGGCGATTATCTACGGAAGTGATTTGGATGATGCCGATTTAATCCGCAGGCGGGCACAGATGGATTTTCCTTTTGTGGTGGTAGAGAATGAAGTGGAGGACGCCAATGTAAACAATGTCCTCATTGACAATACCTATGGCTCTAAGTTAATCGTTGACCATCTCGTAGAGAGAGGGTGCAAACGTATTATGCATGTGACGGGCGCTAAAGGCACTAAGGCAGCGCTGCGCAGATGGCAGGGTTATCTCGTATCCATGGAACATCATGGGTTAAAAAAATACCAGTCGGTCATTGAATGTGACGAATTTGGAATAGAGACCGGATATGAAGCGGTAAGAAGATTTTTGAAAGAACATGACGGTAGGGGTCTGCCGGATGCCATATATTTCGGGGCAGACAACACGGCGGTGGGCGGTATGATGGCTCTGGAGGAAAAGGGAATACGCATACCGGAAGACATTAGGATTGCCGGTTTCGATGACGATAAGCGTTGGGACATGGATAAGAGCGTTAAGAAGCTGACAACTATCCGCCAGCCGCTCTATGAAGTCGGTGCGAAGGCAGTGGAAATTCTGCTTGGACAGATTCGTGACCCCGAATCGCCGAGACAGAAGATTATTATGAAACCGGAGTTGGTAGTCGGGGAGACGACGTAATGATGTATGATGTAATTTCATATGTAAGGTACACAGAGAAGAACAGTTTTGTAAATGTTCTTTTCTTGGAAAAATGTGGAACGATACACATAGTATATTAGAGGGGAATCGAAAGTCTGTCATATAATCATGTTAGGTAAACATAGAAAGTTAGTCATAACACCATTTATTTATTGCGTGTTTTATTTTTTATAACAATGTGGAACGATACACACTGAAAGGGAGGTATGTGAACAATGGAAGGAATGAAGTTTACTATTGTCGGAGCGGGCAGTTCGTACACACCGGAACTGTTAGACGAGATGGCAATGCGGAAGGAGCAGCTTCCGGTGAAAGAGGTCATGCTCTATGATATCGACGAGAAGCGTCTGGGTATTATGGAGGGTTTTTGTAAGAGATTTTCCGCGAAAATGGGACTTGAAGTGGAAATCAAGAGTACGACAGATTTGGATAAGGCGTTATATGGGGCGGATTTCGTGGACACACAGATTCGGGTCGGAGGCAATAAGCAGAGAGTGAAGGATGAAAAAATCCCGCTCCAATACGACCTGGTGGGGCAGGAGACCACAGGAGCCGGCGGTATGATGAAAGCTTTCCGCACCATTCCGGTGATGTTACATGTTGCAGAAAGGATGGAGAAGCTTTCGCCGGAAGGTTGGCTGATTAATTACACGAATCCCACCGGATTGGTGACAGAGGCGGTGACAAGATATACGAAGGCTAACATCGCAGGCTTTTGTTCCGGGGGTATTTTCCCGAAAATGTGGGCGAAACGAGCCATGGGGATTCCTTATGAGAAAGTGCAGTATGATTACGTGGGATTGAACCATATGAATTTTATCAGCAATATCACAATTGACGGACGCCCTGTCTCGGAGGAAGAATTTGCGAAAATCGCCGCACAGAATGATGATGTGGATTTGGAATTAATTAAGCTTTTGGGGGTGATTCCAAGCCCTTATCTCCAGTGGTATTATCATACGAATGAGAAGGTTGCAAAGTTTAAAACCGCGCCCAAGACGAGGGGTGAGTATGTCCAGGATTTAGAGAAAGAAGTATTTGCCGCCTACGCGGACGAGGCTAATTGTGAGAAACCCGCCGCATTGGCCAAGAGGGGCGGTGGCGGTTACTCCGAAGTTGCCATGGGATTTGTGAATGCCGTTTATAACAATATAGATACAAAAATGGTGGTCAATGTGCCTAACCAAGGCGCCGTTTCTTTCCTGCCGGATTCCGCGGTAGTGGAAGTGGGATGTCTGGTAAATAAGACGGGAATGCAGCCATTACATGTGGCGAAGGTTCCTGAAATGTGTTGGGGACTTATTGCGGCGGTGAAGAATTATGAGCAGTTGGCAGTGGAGGCGGCTGTTGAGGGGGATGTTAGGAAGATGAAGCTTGCGCTTTTGTCTCATCCGCTTGTTCGTCAGTGGGAATATGTGGAGAAACTTGTTCCTGAACTTTTGGAAGCGAACAAAGAATACTTACCGCAGTTTTTTCCACAGGCAGGGGTATAAGTTGAAAAATTTGAAATTTTTCAATTTTCTATTTAAGCAGTACCACAAGAAAGCTTGTGGTATGCATGGGGATTCGTGTGAAAAATCCATATGCGAAAGATTTTTCACAGACGAGATTTGTGTCCGCGCTCACTTGACACAAACTCGTTACATGCGCTGTCTCAACAAAAGTTGAGACAAAAACATGCGCAGAAATGGAGTAAAACATGACATACAGCAGCGGAACGGAAGGTAAATATGGAATATATTTTAGGAATTGACCAGGGAGGCAGTAAGACCCATGCGGTGATAGCAGATGCGGCAGGAAGAATCCTGGGAATGGGAAAAAGTTATGGGGCGTGCCATTCCAGCAGCAGTTTGGAATATGCTATGGGCGCCATATTGGAGGCTTCTGACCAGGCTCTTAATGCATGTGGGATTACCAGAAAAGAAATTAATGCAGTGGTAGGAGGACTGACGGGGATAGACTGGGATTATGAAGCTGCATTATTGGAAGAATGTATAGGGAAGTCCTTTCCGGTGGCGGCTGTCCAGGTGGTAAATGACAGTATTATCGCAATGCGGGCGGCCACACGCAGTGACAGGTGCGGTATTTTATGTGCCGGTTCCGGGTTGAATTGCGCAGTGCAGAACATGGAAGAATGTTTTGTGTATGGATTCTATATACCGGACGAATACCAAGGAGGCTGGAGCCTTGGGAAAAGGGCTGTCCAGGCAGTATTTGATTCCCATATGGGGCTGCTTCCGGAGACAACGTTGAAAAAAAGGGTTCTTGATTATTTCAATGCAGAGACAGTGGATAAACTGTTGTTTATGCGGGTGAAGGGCCAGATTGAAAGCAATGATTACCTGAATATGCCTATCATGATAGAGGAAGAGGCATGTTCTGGAGACTTAGTAGCGGGGAATATCTGGAAAGAGTACGGAAATGTGATTGCCGGTTTTTTGGTGGCACGAATAAAGAAAATGGGTATTGCCGACCAGGATGTTGACATTGTTTTGTCGGGAAGCATTTTTAAATGTAAGTTCCAGGAGTTCCAAAGAGCAGTAAAAGAAGAAATATTACGTAATGTTCCAAATGCCAATATTATTCAAGCATGTTATGAACCGGTTATGGGAGCTGTGACCATGGCGCTTCAAAAGATACATGGAAAATTGGCAGAAGGAATTTACGATAATATGGAAAAAACCAGTAAACGGTTTCCGGTCAGACGATTGGAAAAGGATTACAAAAGGGAAGGAGAAAGATTATGAAACTGAAAAAATTAGTTAGCCTTATGTTAGCAGGGATAATGGCGGTGTCTATGGCGGGCTGCGGTTCTGCAGGAAGTGGCACAAGCACGGAAAATACGGACAATTCCGGAGATTCCGATGAACAAGAAGCTCCGGCACAAGATTCGTCTGAGGATGCGGAGGCTCCGGCACAGGCAGCAGATTCCGATGAAGAAATCAATCTGACTTTCTGGCATATCTGGCCGGATGCGGAAATGGGCGCCATAGTTGAAACGTATGTGGAAATGTTTGAAAAAGAACATCCAAATGTGACAGTTGAATCCGTAGCTACACAGGAGGTTGAATACCAGAACAATAAATTGAAGGTTGCAGCGGCTACCGGTGCACAAGGAGATGTATTTATGTGCTGGGGCGGCGGTTATGCAAAAGCGTATGTGGATGCGGGTGTAGTGCTTCCCCTGGATGACTTGATGGAGAAAAACGGGACAAAGGAAGAACTTCTTGACGGCACACTCACATACGGGACTTATGACGGAAAAGTTTACGGCTTACCTTTAAAACAGTGGGCAGGCGCGTTGTTCTGCAATGAAGAATTGTTTGAAGAGCATAATGTGAAGATTCCGGAAACTTTTGATGAACTTCTCGAGGCGGTGAAGACATTCCGGGCAGCAGGGGTAACGCCTATGGTTCTTGGAGCAAAAGAAGGATGGCACATCGGAATGATTCAGAACGCTCTGGCCGTGCGTACGGAAGGTGCGGAATATATGAACAAGGCTCTCCAGGGTGAAGCCACACTGGATACGGAAGGCATTGTAAAGTCGGCTGAATTGTTGTGCCAGTTGAATGAGGCAGGTGCATTCCCGGACGGGACTTTAGGTCTTGGTTCTGAAGAGTCGCAGGAAGAGTTCTATATGGGTCTGATTCCTATGTATTTTGGCGGAAGCTGGGTATCCTCAGGATGCGACAGTGAAGAGAATGAGATTCAGGGACTCGTAAAAGCGGTTCCCATGCCTGCAGTGGACGGTGGAAAAGGCGGTATTAACAGTTTCTCGGGCGGCGCTATTGATATGATGATGATTAATGCCAATACAGCCAATCCGGAAATAGCTTATGAATTTGCAGTAGGAATCACTAAATATATGTCACAGGAGGCTTACAAGATTGGTGACAGCCTTCCGGCATGGAAAGTGGATGTGGATGAATCAGAGGTAAGCCCTACGCTTCGCCAGGTTGAAGAGTTGATTAAGAATGCGGACGGCTATGTGCTTGCATGGGATACATTCCTTGAGGGTGCGGCCATTGAAGCCCATTATGAATTGCTGCAGGGCCTGATTGCCGGGACAACCACACCGGAAGAATTTGCTGCGGGTATGCAGGCTGCTCAGGAAGAGGTTAAAGGCGGTTCGGCCGAGTAGGTGAACATTAAGAAACTCTAAGGCAGCAAAAGACGCAGCCTAAGAGTAACTAAATGTTCTGGAGAATGCCCTTTTGGGCATTCTCCGTATAAAGCGTAAATGCAGAGGAAAAAAGGACATTAAGAAACTCTAAGACAGGGAAATTTGTGTGGAAAGAAGGAGGCAGGAATATGGAACGGGCGTTGAGGGATAAGAAAGCAATTTGTTTTTTTGTAGTGCCGGCTCTTGTCTGGTTTTGCGCGATTGCCTTAATACCCGTTTTTCAGTCTGCGGGTTACAGCCTGTTGGATTGGGACGGGATAAGGGAAGCGAAATTTATCGGGATTGACAATTATATGAAGATGTTCCAGGACCCGCTTTTTTTTAAAGCAGTGTGGAATTCATTTTTGCTTGCGGCGGCTTCCGTTTTTATCCAGCTTCCTATTTCTATGGTTCTTGCACTGGTTCTTGCAGGAGGGGTCAAGGGAGAAAATTTCTACAGGAACGCCTTTTTTGTGCCGGTGATTATATCCGGGACAATTATCGCCCACTTATGGCTGAAGATATACCATCCCTCTTATGGACTTTTAAATCTTGGCTTAGAGGCTTTGGGCCTGGAAAGTTGGCAGAGGGAATGGCTTGGCGACGGGAATACGGCGTTAGCGGCATGTTTCGTGCCGATGGTATGGCAATATATTGGTTATCATATGCTTTTATTTTATTCGGCGGCAAAATCCATTTCACCTGAGATTATCGAGGCGGCGCAGGTGGATGGGGCAACGAAGTTCCAGACATCGTGCAAGGTGATTATACCTATGATTGTGCCTATGATTAAAGCCTGTGTCATATTTGCGATTATCGGTTCGTTGAAATCTTTTGACCTGATTTATATCCTGACCAATGGAGGTCCGGTACACGCCTCGGAAGTGCCGTCCCTGTTGATGTATAAAAAAATATTTATTACCAATGAATATGGCTATGCCAGCGCGATTGCGATTTTTATTATTCTGGAATGTCTGTTGTTTACTTTTATTGTACAGAAAGTGTTTAACCGTTTGCAGAAAGAATAGGCTTACAGTCTGACGGCGCAGTAAGAGACTAGGAGGACCGGATGAAAAGTAAAAAAGATAAGTTGAAAAAAACCGGAGGAATCACGGCTTTCTGTTTGGTGGTTGTAACTATAATCCAGTTATTTCCTCTTTATTGGATGTTTACATTTTCCCTGAAAAGCAATAAAGAGATTTTCGGCGGAAATATTATTGGATTTCCGGAGAACTGGCAATGGGAAAATTATGTTAAAATATTTGAAAGAGCACATTTAGGGCGGTATTTGTTTAACAGTGTGGTGGTTACAGGACTGACGATAGCTTTTACGCTTGTCCTGTCCGCTATGGCGACTTATGCGATTGTACGTCTGAAATGGAAACTAAGCAAACTGGTGTATTTCATTTTTCTGACAGGCATGATGCTGTCCATCCATGCGGTACTGCTTCCGCTTTTTGTGAATATGAAACCGATTCTGGATACCTATTGGGCGCTTATCCTTCCTTATGTGGCGTTTGCCATGCCTACGGCTATTCTGCTGATGGTAGGGACATTGGAGTCCCTTCCGAAAGAATTAGAGGAAGCGGCTTTTATAGACGGAGCGAATATTTACCGAGTGTTCTGGCAGATTATTATGCCGTTGATGAAACCGATTTTGTCCACCGTGGCAATCCTTACATTTTTGTCTTCGTGGAATGAAATGATGCTTGCCATTGCGTTCGTGAGTGGCGAGAAGTATAAGACGATTACGGTGGGTGTCAATGATATGGTAGGAAAATACTCTACCAAATGGGGATTAATAGGGGCCGGCCTTACGATTGCCACGATTCCTACATTAATTCTGTATGTTTTTCTGAGTAAAAATATTCAGAAGAGCCTGGCGATGGGAGCCGTGAAGGGATAGGCTGAATAATCAGTTTGATAGTTTATCCTTTCCCAAGGTTATTTGTGTAGAGGCACCACAAATAGGCTTTGACGGGGAACGGAAATCTGTGCCGAAACGTCACAAATTCTATTGATTGCAGAGCAGAATCTAAAATTCTGCTCGCGTAGAATGGAGGAAAAAATGAAAAATAACTGTAATTGTCCATACATACCATGTAAAAACAGAGGTAATTGTACTGCCTGCATTGCACACAGCAAGGCGGAAGGAACGCTGCCCAACTGTATGGAAGAAATAGCAATGAAACTGGGTGCAAAACTCCCTGTAAAAATTCCGGATACCGAAGTACTGGAAGACTATGAAGCAATGTCTTTGCGGTGTGCGCAATTGGTAAAAGAGTGTCTTGAAAGGAAACCCAACGCTTTACTATGTTTCCCGGCAGGGAGTACGGTGGTGAGGACTTGTGGGATTCTCAAAGAAATGCAGGACAGAGGGGAAATTGATTTCACGCAGGCAGAGTTTGTGGCGTTGGATGAGTGGCTTGATTTGGAGGACGAGAGCGAGAATTGCACGAATTTTCTTAAGAAACATTTATATGACGTTCTTGGGATACGAGCAGAGTACATGCATTTGTTTGACATCCATGCAGAAGACTTGACAAAAGAATGTAAGAGAATCGACGGCATTATTAAGGAGCGTGGCGGGATAGACCTGATGCTGCTTGGACTAGGGATGAACGGGCATCTTGGACTGAATGAGCCCGGGGGAGATTTTGAAGATTATGCCAAGGTAGTGGAGTTGTCTGAGACAACAATGAGTGTGGGACAGAAATATTTTTCAGCTCCCATGAAGCTGACGAGAGGAATTACCCTGGGAGTGCACCATATGTTTGAAGCAAAAAGCGTGATATTGCAGGTATCCGGGGCAGCCAAACAGGATATTGTGGAAAAAATGTACCAATCACAGCCCACGGACCAGATTCCTGGCACTGTACTGAAACTGCTTCCCGGCGGAAAAGTAATTTTGGACAAAGCGGCGGCAGCTCGCCTCAACCTTCGTACAGATTCCGAAATTCGGTAGGCGTACAATCTTTAATAAGTTTAAACATTCTAATAAACGCAGAGAGGCTGGAAAATCCTGACTGCAAGGCAACTTCAGTGATGGAGAGCTGTGGGTCTACAAGCAGCTTCTCTGCGTGTTCTATTCTCTTTTTGTTCAGGTATTTATAAAAAGAAACCCCCGTAAAATTTTTAAAAAGTCTTGTGAAATGGTACTTACTAAAACCGGCAAGGAAGGCTATGTCATCTAGGCAAAGGTCTTCCGTGCAGTGTTCGTGGATATAACTGCAGACAGCCATAAATTTTTCCGTATGTTCCTTTTGTTTACCGGAGGATAAATCGAAAGCATTTCGCTTGCCTGTGTACTCCCTGCCCACTAAGACTAACATTTCTAAAACCTTTGAATAGATAGAAGCGCTTATAAGGATGGAATTGCTAAAATATTCGCTGAAGATGTCAAGCATAAGGGATTTTATCTGGCTGTGGATAGCGGGCGCTGTTGCCGGAGTGAGCAGCAGTGCCTGGGGGATGGTGGAAAGCGTAGACTCAATGCTGGCCACAGTGTGCAGAAAGGATATATCTATCTGCAGAATCATGCGCTCTCCATGGATGGCTGAGGGCATACCATGTACGACGCCGGAATTAATGAACAGAATATCCTCTTCCTGTAATGTAAAAAGTTCGTTCTTAGTAGACACGTCATAAGAGTTTTCAAAGGGCATAATAATTTCCAGAGGAGTATGCCAATGTTCTGGATAGGTTTCATAATCAAAATTGTCATGCACCTTGAATCCTTCTATTTCCTTGTAAACGACAGTTTCTTTAATACCGTTTAATACCTCAATCATAGTATCCTATCCATCCTTTTTTGTTGCAAAAAAAATTGCTAATAGTTAGAAAAATATTATTATTAAGTGCTAAAAATTGCTATTTAATATACTCATAGTAACATAAATTCTAATAAAAACAATATAAAAAGCAATATTTTTTATATAAAGTGTGAAACACAACGCAATATACCAGGCATAATTAACATAAAATATTTTGAAAACATGTAAAAATAGGACAAAATGATAATAGCAAGAATTAAGATAATAGCAATTATTAATATATATAAAGCAATTATTTAAAAGATTCTGATAAATTATCCTGATATACTATGTTTGTAACAAAATAATACAGTTTGTGTCCGGTCACGGACTGTAAAACAAAACCAAAAATATTTAAGGGAGGTATTGCAAATGAAAAGGAAAGTGTTATCGGTATTACTTAGCACGGCTATGATGGCATCCTTATTAATGGGTTGTGGCGGCGGAAACGATACTTCTGCGCCTGCACAGAGCAGCGACGACAGCAGCCAGGAAGCGGCTGCAGCAGATGACAGTTCTGCATCCACGGATTCATCGGAAGAGGCGCCTGCAGCAAGCGGGGATGTAGAAGAAATTACATGGATGTTCTGGGATGACTTGAATGCGACGGAAGATTTAATTTCCATAGGTTATAAGGATGTGGTTGAGCGGTTTAATAAGGACTATGAAGGTAAATATCACGTTAATGTAGTGACTACGAACCTGGAAGAATATTATGCAAAATTAAATGCACTGGTTGCAGCAGATGAGACGCCTGACTGCTTTATCGTAAGCCCTGGCCCGAACCTGGATGTCTATGTAGAGCCTGGTATCACTGCAGATTTGACAGATTACTTGAAAGCTGACGGATGGATTGATACTTTTAACGGCGGTGAGGGCGCTTTCTCACAGCAAACGTATGACGGTAAGATTCATGCGGTGCCCTTGAACATCGCGGCGGCATGTGTATTCTACAATACGGAAATGTTTGAGGCGGCAGGCATTACCACAATGCCGACGGACTGGCAGGGAATGTTGGATGCCTGTGCGAAGTTACAGGATGCGGGCTATACACCGCTCACAATTTCAGCGGGTACGGCATGGTGCTTATCAATGTTGGCGGGATACCTTTGTGATTCCGAAGGGGTAGACCTTGCGGCAATCGATGCAGGGGAAGCTTCCTGGCTTGACAGCAATGTAGTAAACGCCACCAATAAACTTGTTGAGATTTCCCAGTATTTCCAGCCTACGGCAGCAGGCGACACCAACGATGTAGCTACTGCAAACTTCTACAATGAAGAGGCAGCGATGCTCATCCAGGGTTCCTGGGCAATTGCACAGATTAACGGTTCTAACCCTGATTTTGAGGACAAGTGCGGCGTATTTGCATTCCCTGGAACAGACGGAAGAGTTATTGCGAAATCCGACAGTCTTGCCATGAGCGCCAAGACGGCTCATCCGGATGCAGTAATCGCTTTGATGAAATACTTTACGGATGAAACTGCACAGAAATACACCGCAGAAATAGGCGGTAAGATTCCTGTAACAACGGTAGAGTATGACGAGACCAAGGCTCCTGCACAGCTCGCTTACGTAATGGATGTATTTGGAAGTGCGAAATCTACTTTTGGTTTCTACAATGAATCTATGGCGTCCACAGAGGCAGGTTCTACTTTCGACGATACAATGGTTTCCATTTATCTGGGAACGCCTGTGGAAGAGGGGCTTTCCTCATTAGAAGATTTCTTTAAGAATAATGTTTGGAATAAATAGAAGCATGGTATATTCAGGCGCAGGATTGGAGAAATCCAATCCTGCACTTTTCTAAAATTTCGGAGGTATGTATGGACAAATTATTACGGGATAAGAAAGCAATTACTATATTTATTGCACCGGCGTTTTTGTTATTTACATTTATTTTGTTTATTCCAATTTGCCAGTCAGTATATTATTCATTTTGCAATTACGATGCGTTGACGAAACCGCAATTTATAGGATTTGAAAATTACAGACAACTGTTTACCATAGACCGGACAATGAAAATTGCCATAAAAAATTCGACATTTTTCCTTATTTTTTCTGTGGTGACACAGCTAATTGCAGGCTTAATTCTTGCAGCGCTTCTGACCAATATCAAAAAAGGGCGTAACTTCTTTAAAAATGTATATTATCTGCCCTGCGTATTGTCGTCTGCGGCGTTAGGGCTTTTGTGGATGTTCATTTTTACGCCGAAGCTTGGAATTAATCAGATACTTGCCCAGTTTGGCATAGATGGCCCGCTTTGGCTGATGGACACGAAGGGATTTATTATTCTTCCCATGTGGGTGATTGCTTCGGTTTCCCTGTGGCAGTACGTTGGTCAGTCTATGATGCTTTACATGGCACAGATTTCAGGTATCAGTTCTTCTTTATATGAGGCATCTTACATTGACGGTTGTACGAAGGTGCAGGCTTTCCGGTATATTACCCTGCCGCTTATCCGCCCTATGGTGGCTACGGCGATGTCGTTAAATGCCATTGGTTCCCTGAAGTTTTTCGACTTGATTTTCAATATGACAGAGGGTGGGCCTAACCATATGACAGAGGTGTTGGCGACCCATTTGTATCAACAGGGTTTCAAGTATTTTAAATATGGCTACGCCAGTGCCATCGGCACGGTATTGCTTGTGCTTTGCCTGATTGTAACGTTTATTATCAATAAATTTGTCAAGGTTGACAATTACGAAATGTAGGGGAGGCATAAAATGGAAAAATCAGCAAAAAAGAAAAGTAAAGCCGCATTAACATTGATTTACATATTTTTGTCGTTTCTGGCAGTTTTTTATCTGTTGCCTCTTTTGTGGGTTGTCTATGTATCATTAAAAGATGATAAGACTTTGTTTGTTTCACCTTGGGCATTGCCGGAACATTTGATGTTTGAAAACTATAATTTCGCCTGGACGGCCGGGCGATTGGGCGTTGCAACCGTTAATTCGGCGCTTGTGTGCGGAATCACATTGGTTTTGTGCCTGCTTATAGGTTCCATGGCGGCTTTTGCCATTGGCAGGATGAAATGGAAATTTTCCGGGGCAATGATGGCTTATTTCCTGACAGGTATGATGATACCGGTGCATTGTATATTGATTCCGATTTTTACCAGGTTTTCCAAAATACACCTGACGGACAGTCTGACGGGTTTGGTGCTGCCTTATCTGACACTGTCCCTTCCTATCACAATATTTATTATGACAGGGTTTTTCCAGAGCCTGCCGAATGAGTTGTTTGAATCGGCATGTATCGACGGCTGCTCTATCTACAGGTCCTTTACCCATATTGCGCTGCCTCTTTCCAAGACAGGGCTTTTTGTAACAGGACTGATGACTTTTGTAGCCAACTGGAATGAACTGCTTTTGGCGATGGTATTTATTTCGGATGACACGAAAAAGACGCTGCCCGTTTCTTTGTCAAAGTTTGTAGGGCCGTATAATACGAACTATTCCCAGATGTTCGCAGCCATTGTCATCGCGATTATACCTACAATTATTGTGTACTGTATGTTCAGCAACCAGATTGTAGACGGATTGACAGCAGGTGCAGTGAAGGGTTGATTCGGTTATAGCCGGACATAAAAACGAGTTTGTAAATGGGGGTTTCTTATATTAAGATATTAAGAAAGAAAGAGAGAGCATACAATGGTGAATCGTGAGAAAGCAAGAGAGCAGGCGCAGGCGTTGGTAAATCAGATGACGGTCAAGGAGCGGGTTTCCCAATTGCGCTATGATGCGCCTGCAATCGAACGGCTTGGTGTTCCGGCATATAACTGGTGGGGAGAGGCCCTGCACGGCGTGGCGCGGGAAGGTGTGGCTACAAGCCTTCCCCAGGCCATCGGCATGGCGGCAACTTTTGATGAAGAACTGCTGCAAGAGGCAGGAGATGTATCGGCGACGGAAGGACGGGCGAAATATAATGCATATTCTGCGGAAGATGACAGGGATATTTATAAAGGATTGACGTTCTGGTCGCCGAATGTAAATATTTTCAGGGACCCCAGATGGGGCAGGGGACAGGAGACTTTCGGGGAAGACCCTTATCTGACTTCCCGGATGGGTGTTGCCTATGTGAAAGGACTGCAGGGCGACGCATATGTACTGAAAGCGGCAGCATGCGCGAAGCATTTTGCGGTACATTCGGGTCCGGAAGCAGTACGGCATGAATTTAATGCGGAGGCATCTAAGAAAGATATGGAAGAAACCTATTTTCCTGCTTTTCGCGCCTGTGTGCAAGAGGCGGGTGTGGAAGCGGTGATGGGCGCTTATAACCGGACAAACGGAGAACCTTGTTGTGGCAGTAAGACGCTTATTCGGGATACTCTTCGTGGAGAGTGGGGTTTCCGGGGACATTTTGTGTCGGATTGTTGGGCGATACGTGATTTTCATGAAAATCATATGATAACAAATACGCCGGAAGAATCCGCGGCGCTGGCTTTGAAAAACGGATGCGACATTAACTGTGGCGTAACCTATCTGCATTTGCTTAAGGCATTTGAGGATGGGTTGGTTACGGAGGAAGAGATTACGGAGGCGGCTGTGAGGGCTTTTACCACCCGGTATCTTTTGGGTTTGTTTGAAGGAAGCGAGTATGATGAAATTCCCTATGAGAAAGTAGAGTGCAGGGAACATTTGGCGGTTGCGAGGAAACTTACGGAAAAATCGGTGGTACTTTTAAAAAATGACGGTATTCTTCCGCTTGCCAGGGATGAGGGTAAAACAATCGGCGTAATTGGGCCGAATGCAAACAGCAGGGAGGCGTTAACCGGAAATTATTGCGGTACATCCTCAAGATATATAACCGTCCTGGAGGGCATTCAGGACCAAGTAGGGGATAGTGGGAGAATCTTATATTCCGAAGGCTGTCATCTGTATAAGGACCGGGTGGAAAATCTAGCGCAGGAAAATGACCGTTTGGCGGAGGCGGTGACGGTTGCAAAGCATAGCGACATCGTGGTGCTTTGCGTGGGCTTAAATGCGACACTTGAAGGTGAAGAAGGCGATACGGGAAACAGTTATGCTGCCGGGGACAAAGCAGACCTTTTGCTCCCTGCACCCCAGAGAAAACTGATGGATGCTGTACTTCGCGTAGGGAAACCGGTTATTGTATGTCTCATGTCAGGAAGTGCAATCGACCTTTCTGTGGCACAGGATAAGGCGGCGGCCGTCTTACAGCTTTGGTATCCTGGCGCCAGAGGCGGAGAGGCAGTGGCGGATATACTTTTTGGAAAATGTTCCCCGTCCGGAAAACTTCCGGTAACTTTTTACTACTCTTTAGAAAAACTTCCTGTGTTTGAAGATTACTCCATGAAAGGAAGAACTTACCGCTATATGGAAGAAGAAGCGCTGTATCCTTTTGGATATGGACTGACCTACGGGGATGTGCAGGTAGAAAAAGCAATTCTTGTTTCACAGGATAAGGAATCGGGGGATGTGCAGATTCATGTTGAATTGATAAACAGTGGCAAGACAGCAACAGAAGATGTACTGCAAGTATATGTGAAAGACAAAGAGTCTTTGTATGCGGTGCCAAATCACAGCCTGTGTGCCTTTCAGCGGGTCTCTCTGCAGGCACAGGAGCGGACAGCGGTTGATATCCGTGTACCAGGAGGAGCTTTTCTGGTGGTCAATGAAGAAGGAGAGCGTATCTGGGGCAGCGGGAATTATGTGCTCTATGTGGGCACCGGACAGCCGGATAAAAGGACTGAGGAACTTTCGGGAAAGAAGAGTATAGAGGTATGCGTAACATTTTAAAATATGTAGGTAAGACACTGTGGGGGACAAAGAGTGAAGATGATAAAACAGGCGTTTAATCCTTATCTGCCGTCTTGGGAATATATTCCCGACGCGGAACCGTATGTGTTTGACGGCAGGGTTTATATTTATGGTTCCCATGATTTTTATAATGGATATGTTTTTTGCATGGGGGATTATGTGTGCTGGTCAGCGCCGGTGGATAATCTGTCCGACTGGCGCTATGAAGGTGTAATTTATCCACGGAATGAGGACCCGCTTAATAGAGACGGCAAGATGTGCCTGTATGCGCCAGATGTGACGGTAGGAGCTGACGGAAGGTATTACCTTTATTACGTACTTGACCACCTGTCCATTGTTTCCGTTGCGGTGTGTAGTACGCCTGCCGGACGCTATGAGTTTTATGGCTATGTCCACTATGAGGACGGTACGAGGTTAGGAGAGAGGGAAGGCGACGAGCCCCAGTTTGACCCTGGCGTATTGACGGAAGGTGACAGAACATACTTGTATACCGGATTTTGCAGCAGAGGGGACAAATCAAGGACAGGGGCGATGGCCACCGTATTGGGAGCCGATATGTTGACGGTTATAGAGGAGCCGGTGTTTGTGGCTCCGGGATGTGAATACAGTAAGGGAAGCGGCTTTGAAGGACATGAATTTTTTGAGGCGCCTTCTATCAGGAAGATAGGGAATACCTATTATCTGATTTATTCTTCTATTTTGATGCACGAATTATGTTATGCCACGAGCAGCAAGCCGACACAGGGATTTACCTACAGGGGTGTGTTGGTGAGTAATTGTGATTTGAATATTGATACCTATAAACCGTCCATGCTTCCCATGGCTTACGGGGCGAATAACCATGGAAGTATTGTACAAATAAATGGGCAATGGTACATTTTTTATCACAGACATACGAATGGCACATGGTACAGCAGACAGGCATGTGCAGAAAAAGTGGAACTTCTTGCGGATGGAAAGATAAGGCAGGCGGAAATTACTTCTTGCGGATTAAACGGGCAGGCACTGGTTGGTAAAGGGGAATATCCTGCCTATATCGCCTGTCATCTTTTTACGGATACACCTTCTGTGTATGTAGGCGGGGACAGGTTCCCCAAAATTATGCAGGATGGCAGGGATGGAGATAAGGAACCGGGATATATCGCCAATATGCAAGATTGTGCAACGGCCGGATTTAAATATTTTGCCTGTGAAGGAGTGCGGGAGATTAAAATCCGTACAAGGGGGTATGCGGACGGTATCTTTGAAGTGAGGACATCCTGGGATGGAGAAGTTTTGGCGGAAATTAAAGTGGAATATTCTAATGTTTGGGAAGAGTATGCTGCGCCGGTCCATATTCCTGACGGTGAACAGGCGATTTATTTGACTTACCGTGGGAAAGGAAACGCCAGTCTTTTATCTTTTGAACTAATTTAAGGAGGAGAGCTTTTGCTTTCCTCCTTAAATACCCTCAGGGAACAAAGAAACTGCGGGAATACATATGTCTGTAGGATATATAAATATTAAAGATTATAATAAAAACTCCTGTAGTAACAGTTCTAATTCTTCCATCTCGTCACTGGAAAAGGCAGGGAGATTGTCGTTATCTGTGTTTTTTGCGGGTGTTTGGGCTGTTTTTTTATCTTTCTGTTCCGGTTTTACCAACTGCATGTCCAACTCAGTCTGTTCAAGTCTGTTTGCCAGATGGTTTTCCAGATAATCCACCAGATTGATGCGTAAAATATTCACTTTTCCGGAAATATCAACCAGAGAAGAAACCGCGAAATAGCCATACAGCCCGAGAAAGCTGACGAGGTAAAAAGGCGCGATGCTAAAAAAGCCTTCATCATGGATAATGCCAAGACAAGCGCCTATTCCCGCAACCAGGACTGAGAGAAGCATAAGCTGTCCGGAGAGATGTTTTATCATGGATAGAGGAAAACAACCGATTCTAATTCGGCTGATAAACTTGTCCACAAAAACAGGGACATTGGATATTTTTTCATTAATCTGACGGCATCCTGAAAATTTTAGCTTTAATTGTTGTAAAGATTTGTTGGTAGTGGTGGACATGTGTTCTGTCTCCCAGATAAGCCGGTGGTATATCACTCCGAGAACAATCTGGCATATGATACTACTGAAAAGCAATCCCAGAATCCCAATCATGAAATTCTTATGTTGAAAAAACAATGCAAGCATAATCCACAATTCCTCCCACAATATGATAAAAATATAAGCTGCAGTCCGTTCGGTACGTATGTTTTCGCCAATATCCGGGCAAATTTAGCCTGGGCTGTTTCCTAATATTTATTATATTTTGAAATTTTGCGGTATAAAAGCTGTAAGGCATCGTCAAATTCCGCGGTGGCTAGGTTGAAAAATTAGTAATTTTTATGAAAAGAGGATTACTCCCAGTGAACAAAGAAACCCATGGTTATAGAGTGAAAATCAATAGGTGACAGTCCGGGAGAAGTGGTTACAAAGTATCTATACTGGAAACAAATAGCAAAATATGTTATACTAAATCATATTGTGTAAAACAGATTTATCTGGAGAGAATATAATAATATAAATGGGAGGGAATACAAATGGTTTATCATCCACAAGGGGTATGTTCCAAAGCGATTGATTTGGAAGTAGAGGACGGTGTAATTAAGTCTGTTGAGTTTACCGGAGGGTGTAACGGCAACTTACAGGGAATATCCAGGCTGGTAGCCGGGATGAAGATTGAAGAGGCAGTGGAAAGGCTGCGCGGTATCAAATGCGGGTTCAAAAATACTTCCTGCCCCGACCAGCTAGCGTGCGCTTTGCAGGAAATCTTAGACAATTAGGAGGTTTCTTCCATAATGAGTAAGAAGATTGTACTTACCGGCGGCGGTACTGCCGGGCATGTAACCCCTAATATGGCTTTAATCCCCAGGCTTAGGGAGTTGGAATATGAGATAGCTTATATGGGTTCCTATGACGGCATTGAGAAAAAGCTGATGGAAGATTTTGATATCCCATATTTCGGAATTGCCACCGGCAAATTCAGGAGATATTTTGACCCTAAGAACTTTTCTGACCCGTTTCGTGTGCTAAAGGGTATGGGTGAAGCCAGAAAATACCTTAAACAGATTAGGCCGGACGTTGTATTCTCCAAAGGCGGGTTTGTCAGCGTTCCTGTCGTGCGTGCCGCTTATTCGCTTGGCATTCCGTGTATCATACACGAGTCTGATATGACGCCCGGGCTTGCCAATAAGCTGTGTATTCCGGTAGCCAAGAAAGTGTGCTGCAATTTCCCTGAGACATTTCGTATGCTCCCGGCCAGTAAAGCCGTGCTGACGGGTTCTCCAATCAGAAAAGAGCTGGTCATGGGCAATAAAGAAGCAGGATATAAGCTGTGCGGTTTCGATGCATCCAAGCCTGTCATTATGGTAGTGGGCGGCAGTTTGGGTTCTGCGGCAATTAACCAGGCTGTGAGGGATATACTTCCGGAGCTTCTCAAGGATTTCCAGGTTGTGCATCTTTGCGGCAAAGAGAAGATGGATAATCTGCTTCTTACGACTTCCGGTTATAAGCAGTTTGAGTATATCAAGTCTGAGATGAAAGACATTTTTGCCATGGCGGATATTGTCATTTCCAGGGCCGGGGCAAATGCAATCAGTGAGCTTCTTTCACTGAAGAAGCCTAATATTTTGATTCCTCTGCCGTCAAGCAGCAGCCGGGGTGACCAGATTCTGAATGCACAGTCTTTTGAATCCCAGGGATTTAGTATACTGATTGATGAGGATGACCTGACCAACAAATTATTGTTGGAAAAGATACAAGAATTATATTTCAACAGGTTTACTTATATTGATGCAATGAAAAAAAGCAACCAGAGGGATGCAATCGGGACGATTATCGGACTGATTGAAGACGCTGCAGACGGGAAATACTAGATAGAAATTTATGATTTGAGTGGCTTCGTTGTGTAAGCGCTCCCGAATCAGTAATAAAATGGAAAAATCTTGAAAAACAGTAGGCGTGATGCTACACTTATTTATGTAGAAGCGTTATAAATTTCTCTGGCCATGGGGACAAGATATGGTTTCTTGGTGAGCGCAGTGTAACTGCATACTACAATAGAAACGCTTCGGAATGGAGGACAAAATGAGTAAAGTTACATTTGATTATTCAAAGGCGGCACCTTTTATCGGCGACAATGAAGTAGAGTCCATGAAGAAACTGGCACTTGATGCGAAGGAAGTACTTGTGGGCAAGACAGGTGCGGGCAATGATTTCCTGGGGTGGATTGACCTGCCGGTTGCTTATGATAAAGAAGAGTTCGCCCGGATTAAACAGGCGGCAGCTAAGATTCAGAATGATTCCGAAGTATTGGTGGTAATCGGTATCGGCGGTTCCTATCTGGGGGCGAGAGCTGCAATTGAGTTTTTACGTCATAGTTTCTATAATGTAGTTGATAAGTCTATTAGGAAAACGCCTGAGATTTATTTTGCAGGCAATTCCATAAGTTCCACTTACCTGAAACATCTGATTGATGTGATTGGGGACAGAGATTTCTCCATTAATATGATTTCCAAGTCTGGTACGACCACAGAACCTGCCATTGCATTCCGTGTATTCAAGGAGATGGCAGAGAAGAAATACGGTAAGGAAGGCGCGGCGAAGAGAATCTACGCGACCACAGATAAGGCGAGAGGTTCTTTGAAGAATCTTGCCACAGAGGAAGGTTACGAGAGCTTTGTCGTTCCGGATGATGTAGGAGGAAGGTTCTCCGTATTGACGGCGGTAGGTCTTTTGCCCATTGCCGTATCCGGTGCCGATATTGATAAATTGATGGAAGGTGCGGCAGAGGGCAGAAAGATGGCTCTGGAAGCTTCTTTTGAAGACAATGATGCGTTAAAGTATGCTGCAATCCGCAATATCTTGCTGAGAAAAGGTAAAGAAATCGAGATTCTTGCAAACTATGAGCCCAGTGTGCATTATGTGTCTGAATGGTGGAAACAGCTCTACGGCGAGTCCGAGGGTAAAGACCAGAAGGGGATTTTCCCTGCAAGCGTTGACCTTACCACAGACTTACATTCCATGGGACAGTTCATCCAGGACGGCTCCAGGAACATGTTTGAGACCGTTATCAACATTGAAGCAAGCAGGGAAGAAATCATCATCGGGGAAGAACCGGTAGATTTGGATGGTTTAAACTATCTGGCAGGCAAGAATGTAGATTTTGTCAATAAGAGCGCTATGAACGGAACCATCTTGGCACATACAGACGGACAGGTGCCGAATCTCATGGTGACTGTGCCGGAAGTGAATGAGTTCTATCTGGGCCAGTTGTTCTATTTCTTTGAGTTTGCCTGCGGTATCAGCGGATATCTTCTTGGTGTGAATCCGTTTAACCAGCCGGGCGTGGAGAGCTATAAGAAGAATATGTTTGCTCTTCTTGGCAAGCCAGGATATGAGGCGCAGAGAGAGGAACTGCTTAAGAGGCTGTAAGGCTAAAGTCATAAAATTAAATCAATTTGCAGTTTGTTAAAGAGTTATGTAGGGCGCATATCTGGTTTAGGGGTATGCGCCTTTTTATGTATTATTTAAAAATGGAGCATATTATGGATTTTTTTATGGAACAGATGAAACGGACGAAGCCCTGGATAAGGACAGCGGGTTATTTGCCACAAGGACAAACGAGAATATAATGCTTGCCAACGAGGCTGTAGAGAAGTTGGCGAAGAAGACAGGTTGCTTTTTTATCAATGTAAACGATGGCCTGATGGATGAAAGCGGAAAGTTAAAAAAAGAATTTACAGTGGAGGGAATCCATATGTATGCCAATGGATATCAGGTAGTGCTGAATAACCTGAAGCAATATTTATAATAAAATCGGATAGGTTTTATTTTAAGAAAAAGTTGTTGACACATTAGTTAGTTTGTGCTAACTTTTTATTTAAAGAAAGGTTAGTGAAAGCTAACCATTGGCATAAAGCATTTCGAATAGAGAAAAGATTGAAAATTAGAATTTTCAATCGCGAGATTTGTGTCTGCGCGTTGCTTGCCACAAACTTGGTTCATGCGCCGTCTCAAAAATAGTTGAGACAAAAGTAGCGCAGAAATGGAGAAAAACATGAAAATATAGGAGGAAGGAGAGGAAAGTGATGCCATTGACGTTTGTAAAAGAAGGAGAGTCCTATTCCATTAAAAAAGTGGGAGGAAAAGGAAATACCAGACAGTTTCTCGAAAATCTTGGATTTGTGGCGGGAGCCGGCGTAACGGTAATTTCTGCGGCGGCGGGCAATCTGATTGTAGATATCAAGGATTCCAGGGTTGCCATTGGCAGGGATATGGCGAGCCGGATTATGGTGTGAAGGACGGAAGTTTGCGTATATCTAATCACAAACTCGATACATGCTCTGTCTTAACAAAAGTTGAGACAAAAGCAGCGCAGAAATGGAGGTAAGTATGAAAACATTGAAAGAAATACCATGTGGTAAAACGGTCATGGTTAGGAAGCTGTCAGGGGAAGGCCCGGTTAAGAGAAGGATAATGGATATGGGAATTACAAAAGGCGTGTCCGTCTATGTCCGAAAGGTGGCGCCTTTGGGGGACCCCATAGAGGTAACCGTGCGTGGATATGAACTGTCTTTACGCAAAGAAGATGCGCAGATGATAGAAGTCGAATAGAAAATATATTGATATTGAAAGTTACACTATGTGGAGGAGGAAGAAGACATGTCAATAAAAATCGCACTTGCAGGTAATCCGAACTGCGGAAAGACGACGCTTTTTAATGCGCTTACAGGCTCTAACCAGTTCGTAGGGAATTGGCCGGGTGTTACGGTGGAGAAGAAAGAAGGCAGACTGAAGTGGGATAAGAATGTTGTCATCATAGATTTACCAGGTATTTATTCTTTGTCGCCTTATACGTTGGAAGAAGTTGTGGCAAGAAATTATTTGATTTATGAAAGGCCGGACGTCATCGTTAATATTGTGGACGGCACGAATATTGAGCGCAATTTGTATTTGTCTACGCAATTGATGGAACTTGGCATTCCGGTGGTAATGGTTGTCAATATGATGGACCTTGTAAACAGGAATGGCGATAAGATTTCCCTGGAGAAATTAAGAAAAAGCCTGGGATGCGAAGTGGTGGAAATTTCGGCGTTAAAGGGTACAGGTATCCGGGAGGCTGCCGATAAGGCAACGGCCTTGGCGGGGACAAAAGCCCAGTCTGTCTTGCATAGGTTTGACGAGCGAGTGGAAGATGCCATAGCGTCCGTATCTGCACTGTTAAAAGATGCGGATGAAGGGCAGAAGCGGTTTTTTTCCATCAAACTGTTGGAGAAAGATTGTAAGATTACAGAGCAAATGGCAGAAATCCCGGATGTCCATGTGGAGATTGACAGATTGGAGGAAGCCTTTGATGACGATACGGAAAGTATCATCACCAATGAGAGGTATGTATATATTTCTTGTGTTGTGAAAGACTGTGTCGTTAAAAACAAGCGCAATGTCATGACTACATCTGATAAAATTGATAAAATCGTGACAAACAGATGGCTTGCACTTCCTGTTTTTGCGTTGGTGATGCTTGCCGTATATTATATATCTGTAACGACGGTAGGCGGGTTCTTGACTGATTGGACAAATGATGTGCTGTTTGGAGAAATAATTCCGCCTGCAGTGGAGAACGTGTTGGTAGGAATCGGTTGTGCAGATTGGCTACAAAGCTTGATTTTAGACGGCATTGTGGCGGGAGTGGGCGCCGTGCTTGGGTTTGTGCCCCAAATGTTTGTATTATTTATCTTCTTGGCTTTCCTGGAATCTTGCGGTTATATGGCAAGAATTGCCTTTATCATGGACCGTATTTTCCGCAAATTTGGCCTGTCGGGCAAATCATTTATTCCGATATTAATCGGTACGGGATGTGGCGTACCAGGCATCATGGCGTCTCGTACGATTGAGAATGACAGAGACAGGAAAATGACCATTATGACGACAACATTTATTCCCTGTGGCGCAAAACTGCCGATTATCGCGTTGATTGCAGGAGCTTTCTTTGATAACTCCGGCGCCGTGGCATGGGGCGCATGGATGATTGGCATATCGGCAATCGTCTGTTCCGGCATTATTTTAAAGAAAACAAAAATGTTTGCAGGTAATCCGGCGCCTTTTGTGATGGAGCTGCCGGCATATCACATGCCTACTGTGGGTGCGGTACTGAGAAGCATGTGGGAGAGAGGATGGTCATTTATCAAAAAGGCAGGGACTATTATCCTTGTATCTACAATTGTGTTGTGGTTTTTTATGAGTTTCGGTTGGGTAAACGGCGACTTTGGCATGTTGGAGGCTGAGCAGCTTGATTCGAGTATTTTGGCCAAAATCGGAGGCACGATTGCCTGGATTTTTGCACCTTTAGGATGGACTCAGGCAGGCGAAGGATGGAAGATGGCAGTTGCGGCAGTGACAGGGCTGATTGCAAAAGAAAATGTCGTGGCAACTTTCGGTATGTTGTTTGGCTTTGCAGAAGTGGCGGAGGATGGCGCGGAAGTATGGGGGAACCTTGCAATGGTTATGACACCTGTTGCAGCTTTTGGTTTTCTCGCATTCAACTTATTATGTGCGCCTTGCTTTGCGGCCATGGGAGCCATTAAGAGAGAAATGAACAATATCAAGTGGTTCTGGTTTGCCATAGGGTATCAGTGCCTTCTCGCCTATGTGACGGCAATGTGCATCTATCAGCTTGGGACATTTCTTATGGGCGGTGGGTTTACTGTCGGGACCGGTGTCGCGGTTTTGCTTGTGGCCGGATTTTTGTACCTGTTGTTCAGGCCGTATAAGGAGGCGGATTTTCTGAAAGCAGACACATTGAAATTTGCAAAAGCAGTAAAGTAGGGTATACTAAATAAAAAGGAGAATTTGTTGTATGGGGACGGCTGTCGTTTTAGCGATTGTAGCGGGCGCAGTAGCGCTTGCAATACGGAGTATGATAAAAGATAAAAAAGCGGGCAAGTCGTTGCAATGCGGCGGTGACTGTTCGCGGTGCGGTGGGTGCCATTAGAATTTTATAGTTACCTTCATTGAATAAAGGGACATATGCCCCTTTGTTCAATGAAGGTATGATAGAAGGAGAAACAGTTTATGGCAAGAGCGACAGGGATTGGTTATCAGGACTTTGAAAAAATCAGGGAGAAAAATAATTTTTATATTGATAAAACTGATTTTATAAGAGAATGGTGGAGTACGGGCGACGAAGTGACATTAATTACCCGTCCCCGGCGTTTTGGCAAGACATTGAATATGAGCATGACTGAGAAATTTTTTTCCGTCGACTATAAGGACAGGGAAGATTTATTCCAGGGACTGAACATATGGAAGGATGAGACATATAGAAAACTGCAGGGAACTTATCCTGTTATTTTCCTTAGTTTTGCCGATGTGAAAGAAACGACATTTGAAGAAGCGCGCAAGAAAATGTGTAAAATAATCCAGTTGGCATACAATAAATTTGATTTCTTGTTAGAAAGTAATATTCTGAATGATAATGAGAAGACAGATTATCAAAATATATCGGCGGATATGGAAAATTATAGGGCATCTTTGTCTTTGAGGATGCTTTCGGGTTATCTATACCGTTATTACGGGAAAAAAGTCATTCTCCTTTTGGATGAATATGACACACCTATGCAGGAAGCGTATATGTATGGATATTGGAAAGAAGTGGTTTCCTTTATCCGTGGGTTTTTCAACTCTACTTTTAAGACGAACCCTTACTTGGAACGTGCCATCCTGACCGGAATCACAAGGGTCAGCAAGGAATCTATTTTTTCTGATTTAAATAATCTAAAAGTGGTAACAACGACTTCAGAAAAATATGAGGACTATTTTGGTTTTACTGAGAAAGAGGTATTTGTCGCATTGGATGAATATGGGCTGTCTGACCGGAAGAAAGAGGTAAAGGAGTGGTATGACGGGTTTCAATTCGGGGAGAAAACAGATATCTATAATCCCTGGTCGATTATTAATTTTCTTGCTGAGAAGAAAGTGGGAACATACTGGGCCAATACAAGCAGTAATAATCTGGTCGGGAAGCTTATCCGGGAGGGGAGCCCGGAAATTAAGATGGTAATGGAGGGGCTTTTACGTGGGGAGACATTCCATACCGTGCTGGATGAGCAGATTGTATTTGACCAGTTAGGGGAGGGGGACGATGCGGTATGGAGCCTGCTTCTTGCAAGCGGTTATTTGAAAGCTGTGCACTATGAATTTAACATAGCCAGACGGAAGGCGGAATATAGTTTGAAGCTGACAAACCTGGAAGTGCAGATAATGTTTGAGCATATGATTGCGAAATGGTTTAGCGGATGCCGCAGGGTAAACAATGCCTTCCAACAGGCGTTGCTTACGGGGGATATAAAGGGCATGAATGCCTATATGAATAAAGTTGCGCTGCAAAGTTTCAGCTATTTTGATACAGGAAATGGCCCGTCTGGGGAAGAGCCGGAACGATTTTACCATGGCTTTGTATTAGGAATGATGGTGGAACTGTCAGACCGGTATGTGGTAACGTCAAACCGGGAGAGCGGGTATGGAAGATATGACGTAATATTGGAGCCAAGGGAGCAGAGGAACGGATGGGATGCGGAAAATAGCTCTGAGGAAGATGCCATTATCATAGAGTTCAAAGTACAGGATACAGAAGAAAAGGAACTGTCAGACACGGTGCAGGAGGCGCTGCGGCAGATAGAGGAGAAGGGATACCAGGAAAGCTTGGTGGCCAAGGGGATACCGGAAGAGAGGATACGCAAGTATGGGTTTGCATTTTGTGGAAAGAAGGTGTTAATTGGCTAATGGAGGGGATACATAATATGCCCGGTAACCGTCCAGATATGCAGTAATATGGCGTCTGCAACCGGCGGTTGACAAATTTCCAAGCTTTCTGTATAGACGATTCCAAGGCTTTTGCTCATAATATATCCATAGAGTTTGGATTACATGAAGCAGAACGGAGGATTTATATGACACTTGGTGAAAAAATTTATAGGTTGAGAACACAGCGGGGAATGTCCCAGGAAGCTTTCGGGGAAATGTTGGGTATATCCAGACAGTCTGTGTCTAAATGGGAGACAGACCAGTCGGTGCCGGAGTTAGACAAGATTGTGGCAATCAGCAACATGTTTGGAGTCAGTACGGATTATCTGTTGAAAGAACAGGTGGAACGGCCCAAGAGGTATCCGGAATCGTCGGATATGTGGGATATGGAAAAAGATATGCCGGACAGAGAGGAAATTTTCAGACAGGGTTCTCAGATTATTATACAACGTCCTTCTTTCCATTATGAATATAAAAGCAAGACGGTTGTAGCGGGACTGCCTCTTGTGCATGTTAATTTTGGGTTAAGGCCGGTGCGTGCCAAAGGGATTTTTGCTATCGGCAATATTGCGCAAGGCGTAGTTGCCATCGGCATTTTCGGATTGGGGCTCATTGCCTTTGCCCCGGTGAGTGTCGGGCTAGTTTTGGCAATTGGCTGTGCCGCGGCAGGGGGTATCGCGTTTGGCTCTTTGGCGGTGGGTGTGATTGCGGGAGGCGCACTGTGCGTAGGGGTATTTTCCATGGGCGCGGTTGCAGTGGGACAGTTTAGCTTTGGCGCGGTTGCCTTGGGGAAACAGGTGGCCATCGGTGACGTCGCCCGGGGCAATATTGCATTGGGGTTCAGCGAGGCATACGGCAGTATCTATGAAGAGGTCAGGGCAGCGGACGGCAGTTTCGATTGCCAGGCGATACTCGATGCGATTGATGCCAATGTGGCAGGATATTGGGGTATCTTCGCCAGATGGATGAAAATAATTATTCGGTCTATGGTACAGGCATGAGGAGAAACCTTGTGCCTTTTTATTTTACCATAACAAAGCATTTCCTGTTATATAAAATAGATATACAGCTACATAGGCAAACAGATTGTTGGAAAAATTTTTAATTAAGTCTGGTTTATTGTACTTTATATTTGTTATATTGTTTTTTAGGAAAAAAGAGTGGTTTCAGGTAAATTATGTTATTATATTTAATGAATATAAATTTTAAGAAAAGAATAATATGAGGGCACAAGATGAATTTGAATGAGCTTTTTAAGAATACGTCATATGACGACACATTATTTTCGGAAGAAGCAATAGCGGCTATTGAATCCGACATATATATAAAAAATGTAAAAGGAATGGAAATTCCGTATATAAAATGTCTTGTGAGAAAGAAAGAGATTAGGCTTACCCCTGAGGAGGCTGTCAGACAATTATATGTTTATAGGCTGATTAATCAGTATTATTATCCGACTGACCGGATTCAGCTTGAATTGCCGATTCATTTCGGGCATGAAGTTAAACGTGCTGATATAGTTATTATGGATAAAGACCGCCCCATGGTTCCCTATATTATTGTGGAAATTAAGAAACCGAAACTTGTTGATGGAAAAGAGCAGCTAAAATCTTATTGCAACGCGACAGGTGCGCCTATTGGTGTCTGGACTAATGGTGAACAGGTATCCTGCTACAACCGGAAAGACCCTAACTTTTTTGAAATGATTAGTGATATACCGCAGGCGGACCAAAGACTGTCAGATATTTTTAATGAGAAATATACGTACGATGACTTAAGGCTCAAAGATAAAATCAGCAGAGAGAAACGGTCTCTTAGGAACTTAATTAAAGAGATGGAAGATGAAGTGCTTGCCAGTGCAGGTGTAGACTCTTTTGAGGAAATTTTTAAGTTAATCTTTGCAAAATTATATGATGAACTCATTTGTGCCAATGATAAAACGGCATACTTGAAATTTCGTAATAATGGCGATACAGATTATGAAGTAAAACAGAAAATCCAAAAATTATTTGATGATGCAAAGAGAAAATGGGAAGGGGTTTTTCCGGAGGGAAGCAAAATTTTGTTATCTCCTTCGCATTTGGCTGTCTGTGTTTCAACATTGCAGGATATTAAACTGTTTAACAATAACCTTGATGTTGTTGATGATGCTTTTGAATACCTGATGAGTAAAGCACAGAAAGGAGAAAAAGGGCAGTATTTTACCCCACGCTATGTGATTGATATGTGTGTGAAGATGATGAATCCGACGGTGAACGATAAAATTATCGATACCGCATGTGGCAGCTCCGGATTTACCGTACATAGTATATTTAAGGTTTGGAAAGAAATTCGTATTTCCAAAGGGCTTGAACCTGGAGAAGATTTTACGGCGTCTGAAAGGACGGAGGATGAAAGGGATTTTGTACGCGACCATGTATTTGCGATTGATTTCGATGAAAAAACAGTACGCGTAGCCCGTACAATTAATTTGATAGCAGGGGATGGACAGACAAATGTTTTGCATTTGAATACGCTAGACTATTCCCGATGGAATGAAGTGACAAAACAGGAGGACTGGAATGATACTTATAATGAGGGCTATAAGAAACTTAAAAAGCTTCAGCCTAAAGGCAGCAACGATTTCAGCAAATTTGATTTTGACCTTGTAATGGCAAATCCGCCGTTTGCGGGAGACATTAAGGAACAGACAATATTGTCTCATTATGAATTGGCCAAAAATAATAAAGGAAAATGGCAAAGAAAAGTCGGTCGGGATATTTTGTTTATTGAACGGAACCTTAATTTTTTAAAACCAGGGGGAAGAATGGCAATTGTACTTCCGCAAGGTCGTTTTAACAATTCCGGTGATAAATATATACGGGATTTTATTGCAGAACGCTGCCGTATTCTTGCTGTTGTCAGTTTGCATGTAAATGTTTTTAAGCCGCATACGGGAACAAAAACATCGGTTTTGTTTGTCCAGAAATGGGATGACAAGTTATGTCCTTGGAAAGATGATTATCCGATTTTTTTTGCTACAATGCAGAAGCCAAGTAAAGACAACTCCGGTGAAAAAATATACGTGAAGGATAAAAATGGTGAGATTCTCCTTGACCATCATAACCACTTTATTGTTGACCATGATTTGTATAATCATGACGGTATGACACACAATGGCATTGCAGAAGCTTTTATTGAGTTTGCAAAAAAGGAAGGTTTTAGTTTTTTTCAGTAGACCCATCTGTCGGAACCTTTGATGAAGTCAGATACAACAACTTGATGGATGGGTTAGGATGCAATGAAATTTTAAAATCTTCTATAATAAAAGGGAGCCCGGAATTAAGAATTGACAGCGAGTATTATTCAAGATGCTATTTGCAATATGATAAAATTATACGTAGGAATCCAGGTATAACGATTGGGGAATTTGCGTATGTGACAGATGGTATTCATACGTCTATTGAATTTGATGAAAATTCGCATATCAATCTAATTTCTGCGAAATCACCGAAGGAAAATTACTTTGACTTGTCAGGTAATGGATACATTTCATGTGCACAACATTATGCGAATCCAAGAACAGCGTTAAAGAAAGGCGATATTATTTTATCTACCGTTGGTACTATTGGAAAGTGTGCGGTTGTGGATGATACAGTCTTACCGGCAAATAGTGACCGCCATGTGGCAATTATCAGGGTCAAAGAAAGGTATAACCCTTATTACGTTTCTACTTTTTTGCTTTCCAAGTACGGAAGATATCAATGTAACAGGTTTATTACGGGCAATGTGCAGCCTAATTTATTTTTAGATAAAATCAGAAATATCATTGTGCCTTGCTTTAGTGAATCATTTCAGGAAAAAGTTAAACAGATAGTTCTTTATGCATTAAATAGACGAAAGGATAGCCAAGCCGTATTTCATGAAGCAGAACAGATATTGAAAATGGAATTGGGAATGAAGGATTTTCTGTCGACAGATATAACTGATTTTACCAAAACATTTTCGTCTAGTTTTCTGGAAAGTGGTAGACTAGATGCTGAGTATTACCAACCTAAATACGAAAATTTTGAAAAACATATTAAGGTTGGAGACTATGTTTTGGCAGGTGATATTTGCAGCGATATCTGTTACGGGACCGTTCCAACAAGCCCGTATACAATGGATGGAAGTGGGGTTCCATATATTAAAGGAATGAATATTAAAAATACCTTTGTGGATAATCTGGAAGATTTGGACAGGATAACAAATACTGGAAGTTTGCCTGATAAATTTTATACAAAAGCCGGAGACATCATTATCTCACAGATGGGGACAGTTGCCGATTGCGGAGTTATCTCAACAAAACATGAAAATTGTCTCTTTGGCTCTTTTACAATTAGGTTAAGGCTTAAAAATACGGCGCCCTTTGTTCCTCTGTTTGTTGGGCTGTATATTCAATTGTTGGCAAAACCATATTATTTTTATCGAAATATTGCACATGCGAGCGTGAGGCAGAATACGGATTTACCGACGGTTCAGAATTTGTTTATACCTAAACTCGATTTAAAGAAGCAGATATTGATTGCAGATAAAGTACAACAGTTTTTAAATTTGCGTAATGTGTCTAATGAATTATTTGAAAGTGCGAAATCCGTGGTAGAAGTGGCTATTGAGAATGGTGAGGATGCTGCTTTGAGAAAATTTGAAGATATAGAATGTCTTCAACATTGCTCAAATTTACAGATTGTGGAGAGGCATGGAGATTAAAATGATATACACAGTTACCTTCAATCCGTCATTGGATTATATTGTATCGGTGGAAAACTTCCGGCTGGGCGTTACAAACCGGACCAGTTCAGAATTGCTTCTTCCCGGCGGTAAGGGACTCAACGTATCTATGGTACTGAGTAATCTTGAGATTTCGAACACAGCATTGGGATTTGTGGCGGGATTTACGGGGGATGAGATTGTCCGACGAATTGAGCAAATGGGTGTAAAATCCGATTTGATTCGGGTAGAAGGCGGAATTTCCAGAATTAACTTGAAGCTGCAGTCTATTGACGGTACGGAGATTAACGGATGCGGGCCGAAGATAGAGGAAGAGAATATTGAGAAATTGATGGCTCAGTTAGACATTTTGGAAAAAGGGGATGTGTTAATTTTGGCCGGAAGCATTCCCGGCTCTGTGCCCGAAGATATTTACGGAAGAATTATGCACAACCTTTTAGGAAGGAATGTGCTTGTGGTGGTGGATGCGTCCAAGGATTTATTGGCGAATGTGTTACAGTACCATCCGTTTTTGGTAAAACCGAACCATCATGAACTAGGGGAAATTTTTGGCGTGGAGGTTCAGACAAGGGAGGAAACCATACCCTATGCCAAAAGGTTGCAGTCTATGGGAGCCCAAAACGTATTGGTTTCCATGGGTGGTAAGGGGGCTGTACTTGTGGCCGCAGACGGAAGTGTCCGCAAGGCTCCGGCGCCAAAAGGCAAACTTGTGAACAGTGTAGGTGCGGGGGATTCCATGGTGGCAGGATTTATGGCAGGATGGATGGAAAGCAAAGATTTTGACCATGCCTTTGCCATGGGAATCGCTGCAGGAAGCGCAAGCGCATTTTCAAAACGTTTGGCGACACGGGAAGAGATTGAAGGGCTATTATGATTATGAATCTTAAAAAGATAACAATATCTGATATGTCCTGCGAGCTATTTCTTCCGGCAGGATATGAAAAATCGACAAGACGATATCCGGTTATTTACGTCAATGGGGAAATACCGGTCAGGGAAGTCCTTACAGAAATAGTGGCAGCAGGCGTGCAGCCGTATTTTATTGTGCTTGCCCTTTGCCCGAAGGACTGGAATGACGACTTTACGCCCTGGCCTGCACCTGCAATCCGTAGAGATGAGGCACCACCCCAGGGCAGGGCGGGAGAGTATATCGGGAAACTATGCGGGGAAATCAAACCTTATATGGATGCAAATTACCGCACCATGCCGGAACCCAAGCATACGGCATTAATGGGATATTCCTTAGGTGGCCTGACGGCCTTGTATTCACTGTATCTGACGGACAGTTTTGGTATGGTGGGAAGCATCTCAGGCTCTTTGTGGTATGATGGTTTCTGCGAATTTATGGAGAAAAGGAAACCTATACGGCCGGAAGTGAAAGTATACCTTTCCCTGGGCAGGAGAGAGAAGCGCAGCAGAGACCCGCGGATGGGCAAAGTGGCGGAGTGCACAGAAGTGGCGCGGTGCCTCCTGCTTAGACAGTTAGCGTTGCAGGATGCCGGAGGGGATGTGAAGGATATGCAAGCCGATGGAGGAGAAGTATATTTTGAATGGAATGAAGGCGGGCACTTCCATGAAACCGGGAAACGATTTGCCAAGGCCATTGTTTGGTGGATAGAGTGAGGAGAGATATGAGGACAGAAAAACAAATATATGAGATGATTCTTAATTTTGCACAAGCGGACGAGCGTATTCGCATGGTCACTCTGGAGGGCTCCAGGACAAATGTTAATATCCCTCCGGATGATTTCCAGGATTATGATATCACGTTTTTTGTCACGGACATGGAAAGTTTTACGAAGGATGATAAATGGCTTGACAGATTTGGCAAAAGGCTGATTATGCAAAAACCCGAAGATATGGAATTGTTTCCGTCTATTGAGCCGGGATTTTCCTATTTGATGCTGTTTGATGATGATGTGAAAATGGATTTGACTTTACTGCCTGTGGATTTGGCGGAGGAATATTTTACGTGGGATAAGCTTGTCAAAATATTGTTGGATAAGGATGGGCGCATCGCTTTGCCGCCGGTGCCCACCGATATGGATTATCACTTGAAATATCCTACGGCCCGAATGTTCGATGATTGTTGTAATGAATTTTGGAATACGGTTACATATGTGGTGAAAGGACTGTGCCGGAGGGAAATTCTGTTTGCAATTGACCACATGAATGAGATTGTCCGTAAAGAATTGCTGCGTATGGTTTCATGGCTTGTTGGCACCCAGAAGGGCTTTGATTTCAGCATAGGAAAGAATGCGAAATTTCTTGACCGTTATGTGACGGACGAACTGTGGCATAGGATACTGGAGACTTACCGTATGGATTCGTATTCACATATGTGGGAGTCGCTAGAGAAATGTATGGCACTGTTTAGAGAAGTGTCGGCGGAGGTGGCAGAGCGACTGGGGTATATATATCCGGCCTATGATGGAAATATCAGTGGGTATGTGGCACGGCAAAAGAAGAGCTATTGGGAGGAATAGGTGACGGTCATCCAGATTTCTGCCCATACCGCGCCGACTCATATTGTTTATGAAGTTTTTTTCCATCCTCGCTGTGGGCAATTCCGGCAATTGTCTCTATCTCGATAGGTGATTCATAGGCGGCAGGAATATCTTTGCGGTGCCGCCTGATTATTTTCCGGTATTCTTTTCTGATGCGTTCTTGTTCCGACGGATTGCGGCGGTTAGAAGGTATTATAACTTTACTTATCGCTTCGGCCGTATCTTCCAATTGTTCTACGATGTCGCCGTTATCATCTCCAATTTTACGAAAATCCTGAAAAGCGCTGCGTATGATTTTGAGGAGCATTGCGGCTAGAAAGAGGAAAATAGCAGTTTCCACCATATGGAATAAGACCGTCATCCATTTTGGAGCAGGTTTTGGCACACCGTATTGTGCAATCAGGGCGGCCATAGGGTCTGTTCCGATATCTTCCTGATTATTTTCCGGTATCAAGTCTGTGTAGTCAATTGTAATATCCGCAGTCCAGTCCCTGATGTCATGATAATGTCTGTTGGAAACCGTGAACAAGGCAGGCAGAGATATCAACATAAGCATAAGCAAGAAAGCAGCCAGCATACCGCTTCCGATTCCATAGATTCTTTTAGAAGGCAGGCTGCAGGTTCTTTTGTTCAGGGAAAGATATTTTTCTGTTTCGCATATATACCTGTATAGAAAAGTGACGGGGGTATATATGACAACGCTGAACAAGGCAGCGTTACACAGAGCGGGATTTGCCAGGTTCAGGGCGAGGATATAGACTGCCAGAAAGTAAATCAGTGCCGGAAAAGAAGGTTCCCTCAAAATGCTGTGGGCAGGGCGCCAGGAGGGGTCTTCACCTTTTGCGGCAGCGGCAGCTCTTGCCTTGCTAATGCGTTCTGCCAAGCGGTTGCAAATAATAAAGACAGTCTCACATAAAAGAAGCGCCATATAACCGGGAAATAGGAAATGATGGCGAAGCGGGCCTGCAACGGCAAGGCCGGAGACAAACGTTGCCAGTAATAAAAATACAGACAGGATGAGATAAGACAAAAGCCCCTTGCATCTGCTTATTATGAAGTCAGTCATGATTACCGGAAAGATGATGACCAGGCATTTTATGTACAAGGTTTGTCCGATGGTATCAGGTTTTGTGGCACATAATGCGTAGAGAAGAGGGATAATGATTGCTATCATAAGCGAGGCATGTAGCCACTGTGCCGATTGTTTGATTATTTTTCTCATAGAAATCCTCGTTTCAAATATTGACTTCCCGTTTTATGAGCCGGATGTTTTCTTGCGTCTTTACGTCGCAAGTTTCTCCTCTGGTGTAAGGAATGACCCAGACAATTTGCTTCTCCCTGTGAGCCAATCCTTCAATCACCTTTTGGTTTAAGGTAACATTCTTTGAAATAAATATTAGGGTTGCGTCTGCAGGCGGCATGAAGGAGATTGATTCCATGTGAGCCGGTAAGCCTTTTCGGGCGTTGTCTGGCGGGATAAAAAATTTCGTAAAAGGTATGATATTTCCGTCGCTCTTGCATTTTGCGAGTGTCTGCTCGATATATGTAAGATGTTTTGTACTACAAGCAGGTTTTGTATATATAACCCGGGGAAATTGCCCGGATGGATACAAGGCGTTTTTTTCAGGGTACATCATGCTTTCGTCTAATTCTGTATTGACACAAATACCTACATCTATGCCATTTCCAATTAATTTGTGGGCCAGGGATGCGGCCACAGAGATAGATTCTTCTATGAGCCAGTCATATTTTAAAATACCGCTGTCTTCTATATCAAGGTAAATCATCACCTGTCTGGTAAGCGTAGATTTAAAAGTGTTTACCATCAATGCGCCGGTGCGGGCGCTTGCTTTCCAGTTAATTGTATTCATGGGGTCGTTGGTTGTATATTCCCGGATGGAGGAGAAAGCAAACGGGTCTTCAAAAAGGCGTTTCGCGCATTGCAGATTTCCCATGAGCCGTTCGCAGGTAGTGAGAATATTCCCCACGTCTGTCCTTGCAGCATAGACATATAATTCCGTGTCTGCAGGACAGGAGGTGGAATAGCGTTGCCTGTGCAGCATGGAAAAGGTGGTGAGCTCGGATGAGGTGATTCGGAAGTATCCCCTTTTTGGGCAGTTTAAGGTGAGTTTTCTTGTAACGCGCTGCCTGCCAAGAAGTGCAAAGATATCTCTTTTATATATAAAATCGCTTACGGTTGTATTTTCACAGTGGAGGAAAGAGAGTCTCTTGTCTATATGGAAAGCAACTTCTAATACAGGGAGGGGGAGCTTTTTCCTGTTTTCAATCTTTTCTGTCATTTCCGCCTGTCCGCCTGCGTAGACGGAGTTTTGTACAAAGTCTAAGGATACAGACAGGCCTTGATTCCAGTGACGGGCATAATATGTATTCCATAGAAAAGTCATAAACAAAAGCCCCAAGAAAAATAAACTAATCATGGTCTTGTCCAATCTTCGGTGGGCAGCGGGGTGCTGCTTAAGAGTCTGTCGATAAGGGATGCTTTCTGGGATGTGGGAACATCTTCTAAGATAAGTCTGTGTGCAAGTACAGGCACGGCGACTGTTTTAATGTCTTCCGGCACCACGAAGTCCCGCCCTTGCACCAGGGCGTAACCTTGGGATGCGCGCAGGAGGGCTAGAGTCCCTCGCGGGCTGATTCCTTCTGTGACGGTGTGGCTAATGCCGGAACCGACGGTATATTTTCGTGTTCCTTGTACGAGGCTTACCATATAATCCCGCAAATCGGTATGGACATAAATTTTCCTGCAATCATCCTGTAGTCTTGTAATCTCTGCAAGGGTGCAGACGGGTTTTAATGTTTCTAAAGGCTGGGCTTCTATATGGCGGTCAATCATCTGACGTTCCTGTTCTTTGTTTAAATTGCCCATGTTGATTTTCATAAGGAAACGGTCCATCTGTGCTTCCGGGAGTGGGTAACAGCCAAGAGTTTCTACAGGATTTTGCGTCGCGATAACAAAGAAAGGTCTGTCCAGCGCTCTTGTCGTGCCGTCTACCGTGACTTGTCTTTCTCCCATACATTCAAGGAGGCTTGACTGTGTCCTTGGAGTGGCGCGGTTGATTTCATCTGCCAATAAGAGGTTGGTAAACACAGGTCCCTCTTTAAAGACAAAAGCGCCTTTTTCCTGATTGTAGTAGGATAATCCGGTCACGTCACTTGGAAGTAAATCAGGTGTGAATTGTATTCTTCCAAAAGAAAAATCCATAGATTTTGCCATAGATTTCGCCAGGACTGTCTTACCTGTGCCGGGGACGTCTTCCAAAAGGACATGTCCGTCTGCGGCAAGGGCCGCCAGAAGAAGTTCTGTCACCTGTTCTTTGCCAATCATTACCTGTGATACGTTGTCTTTTATTTTTAACAGTACGCTGCTCATGTTCGATGATTTTCCCTTCTTGTAAAATTGGTTTTATTATACACCATTGTGGGATTATACACTAGCCAAGGTGTATATTTTAAAATTCTATTGCATTTCCGGACATAGAGGCTGTTTTTGTTTGAAAAGAGAAGCGTACATTTATATCATAGGGAGTATATGAAAATGGTGGTTGACATATGTAACCCTACATGGTATGGTTAAAAGGGTTACATGTGTAGACTATTTGGACGCTTTTGCCATTGTGCAAATATGAGTCAGACAGAGAGAAATTGTGTCTTCTGCACTTGACACAAGCTCGTTATGTGCAAAGAACCTGCGCAGAAATGGAGATTATTTATGGAAGAAAAGACAATCGGACTATCCAACAGTGAATGGCATATTATGGAGAATCTCTGGGAGCGTTCTCCAAAGACGGCGACGCAGCTTGTCAAGGCCATGGAGTCGGAGACAGGCTGGGCGAAGAGTACCACGAAGACCATCCTGAAACGTATGGAGCAGAAGAGATATATTGCATACGAAGAAGGGGAGAAAGCAAGGGAATACTATCCGCTGTTAAAGAGAGAGGAAGTTGTAGAATCGGAGACCAGCAGTTTTATCAACAGGATATATAATGGCAGTTTAGGATTGATGGTCAACACACTGGTCAAGAAAGAAGAGATTCCGGATGACGAGATAGAAGAATTATACCGGATTATTAAGGAAGCCAGGAGGAGGAGACGGTAAACGGGCCGGAACACAACGCATGGTTTATGCAGAACATTATGGCAGAAAGGGGCAAAATTATGGATATGATGATACAGGTGACGTTTCTGGTAATTGCGGTACTTGCCGTGCAGAAAATATTTGGACAGAAACTCCATGTATATGTACGGTATGGGTTATGGGGCTTTGTAGCTTTACGGCTTTTGATTCCGGTTAATATAGCTGACAGCCCATTTAGTGCGGTCAGTATTGCGGATGCCATGGCAAGACAATGGGGAGGAAGTTTCTATACCAAGATGTTGACAGTGGAACAAGCGGTTTTTGGAGAACAGGCCGTGACCGTAGATGTTGATGGCGGCGGAGCAGATGTTGGAGTGACTGGTAAAAACGACGAAACGGAGTCAGAGAGGCAATCGGATAACAACGGGAATGATTCCGGGGAAAACTATATGGCGGATGATGGAAGCGGCGGAGCGGAAAATATTCAGGGCATGTATCATAATGGCACTGTGGAAACCGATGAACAATTGACGGGTGCTTACAATGGCATTACAGAGCAGGATGGCGGTGCCATTGGCCGGGTTTTCTTTTTTGTCAGGCTGATTGGCAGTTTGTTTGTTGGCGGATTCTTGTTGGCGGCATATTTCCGGTTCTGGAGGAGGTTACGCAGGACGCGGGAAATATACATGGGAGATTTAGATATTAACGTGAGAGTAAGGCGTCGTGTTCCGGTTTACCGTGTGAAGAAGCTAAAATCACCGTGTCTGGTCGGTTTTCTGCATCCGGCCGTCTATGTGGGGAAGAATGTGAGAACAGATTCCGACAGTTTCCGGTATATTGTCACCCATGAGCAGGTGCATTACCTGCATGGAGATTATATATGGGCATTCTTGCGTGCTGTGCTTTTAACCCTTTATTGGTATCATCCCTTTGTGTGGATTGCGGCGGCTGTGTCCGCGAAGGACGGAGAGATGGCTTGTGATTATGGTACAATACGGCGGTTAGGCGAAGGCGAACGGTTTTCTTACAGCGAAATGCTGTTGGAGATGTCTTGCAAAAATAAAGGACGGCGGGTATATTCCTATGGCACAATGCTGTGGACAGGCAAGTCCGAGATAAAGGAACGGATTTTGCGGCTTACGAATGCAAATACAAGCAGAGTGTCAGTCAGTGTCATGGCAGGTCTGCTTATGGTTGTCATGGCGGGATGTGCATTTACCGGAAATGCAGCACAAGCCGAGGAGAATGGAAAGACCATACTCCTCACAAACCCGGCGGGGAACGATACAGATGCGGCGGGATTTAAGGAAGCGGCGCCTCCATTAGATAATTCAGTTGTGGATGATGAAAATATGGCAGAGGAGTCTGTGGAGGCGCGGGAGCTGGAAGTACGGCCGGCACAGATTTCGGCAGAGACGCTTTTAGGGGTGGATGGAGCTGTCTTAGATTATGCCTCGGCTATGGAAAACGGAGAAGCAAGCGTTGTCATTTTCCATGATTATTTTGGGTTGGTGGTCTATGACTTAACCAATAACAAAGTATTGCGTAGTCTGGATTTAGAGCCTATCGGGTGCAATATGACCCAGGGGGACGATGCCTGTCAGGTGGCGGTGTCCGCCGATGGCAATACAGTATGGCTTCATCCTATGTCTAAACATTACATGTATCGGTATGAAGTGGAGGAGAACAAGCTATATGAAGTGGCTCTTGTCAAAAATTTTGAGATAGACTTGGAAGCAGAAGAGTTATTTGACAGATTCTTAACGATAGAGGAGTCGTTGCAAAAATATGTGGGGTGGCGTTCCAATTACCTGTATGAAGAATATAAAGACGAACAGGGCACACAGACTGCATATATTTACTTGTATGTGTCTGATGAAGAAGAGCAGAAACTAGGAAATATGAAATGTGTTTGGGATGATATGGTCTTTATGATGTTTTCAGGCGGTGAGGAGGCAAAGGAGTCGGCTTCTTATACCGTGCCCTGCGTATATTCCCGTATCAGTGATGTTTTTGGGGAAAGAGTGCATCCGGTAACGCAGGAAATCAGACGGCATGAGGGAATTGATTTCGCGGCGCAACAAGGAACGGAAGTGATTGCTGCCGCTGACGGGGTGGTGTATGATACGGGGTATTCGGAAGAATATGGCAATTATACAGTGCTTCTTCATCCTAATGGGGACATGACTTATTATTGTCAGTGTCAGAGCGTCAGCGTACAGAAAGATGAACATGTAAAACAGGGCGACGTGATTGGGACGGTGGGAAGTACGGGAAAGTCCACGGGTCCACATCTGCACTTTGCCATAAGCCAAAATGGGGAGTTTGTGGACCCGGAGATATATCTGCCAAATTTACATGAATTTACAGATTGACGATGTTCCTGTTCCCGCCATCCAGGAAGGATTCAATATTTTTGCATACTTCGATGACCAGATTCGTCCTGGATTCTGTACTTGCCCAGGCCATGTGTGGGGTGATGACCAGTTTGGTGCTGTCTTTTATCATGTTTAGCGGGTCGTCTTTTGCCATAGGTTCTTTTTCCAATACATCTAAGCCCGCCGCCGCGATTTGGTTATTCATAAGGGCGTCGCAAAGCGCCTGGGTGTCTACCACCGGTCCGCGGGCAACATTGACAAGGATTGCCGTGTCCTTCATCTGTGCGAAAGCTTCCTTATTGATAAGTCCTCTTGTGCGGTCGGTGAGAGGGCAGTGCAAAGACAGGATATCTGATTCTTTTAACAAAGTACCAAAGTCCACCCGCTCATATTCCGTACAGGTACTGTTGCCGGAAGCGGAATAGAAGATGACTTTACAGCCGAATGCCTGTGCTAAGCTTGCCACTTTACGCCCTATCGTTCCCATGCCGACGATTCCCCATGTTTTTCCTTCCAAATCGCGGAAGGGCCTGTCGAAATTGGAAAAACGGTCCTGTGCACTGTAGGCGCCTGATTTTACATAATCGTCATAAAAGGCAATTTTCTCCGCCAGTAAAAGCGCGAGAAGAAGCGTGTGCTGTGCCACGGCAGGTGTGCAGTAATTGATTACGTTTGCCACTTTAATTTGGCGGCTCTTGCAGTATGCCGTGTCCACATTGTCAAATCCTGTGGCAAACAGACATATGAGCTTTACGTTGGGTGCATTTTTTAAGGTGATTTCGTTTAAGGGCGCCTTATTTGCGATAATGATGTCCGCATCTTTTACGCGTTCGGCGGTATTGTCTGCAACTGTATTGGGGTAGTAAACTACCTCACCGAATTTTTCAAAGCAGGATACATCGATATCCGTTCCTACGCTGTTTCTTTCTAAAACGACCAGTTTCATATATGTCCTCCGTTTCCAAACTATATTTGTTCAATTATGTAGATGAATGTGCAATTATTGTAACATAGCATTGTTGTTTTTCCTAGTGTGCCTGAAAATCATTTTGTGTATTTTTTGCAGTGTAACTTTAATATGCCGCCGATTTGGAGCCATGTTTAAATGAGAGAAACAGAGACTGTGATTTATTTTTGTCAGGATGCATTTTATCATAGCCATTTAACACAGGATTTGATATAATATAAAAAGACATGTGGATACACGGGAGCAGCCCGTGAATAATCCGAAAGGGGTGAATGGTAATGCTTGCAACATTAGTTCCGTTTTTTGATAAAGAGATGAAGGTGTCTGCCTATTCATTATTTTCCCAGAAGGAAAACTATCTGCTTAATCCGGAATTACAGGGTTCGGCTGTACTGGATGGTTCCGGACGGATAGGCGGTTTGGAAGTGATAGAGAAGATTGGCCTTGATACATTATCACCGGGGACGAATGTTTTCTTACCCATTGGGCCGATTAATATTTTTTCTGATTTTGATGAACAAGTCAATGAAGAAATGAGAAGCAGGCTGGTTCTGCTTTGCGACAAGTCAATTAAAAATACAGATAATTACCGTAGGCGCCTTAGGCAATTGAAGGAGCAGGGATTTAAACTGGCAATTTATAAGGTTCCGGTGGCAGAGTTTGAGAATAACAAAGAGATTTTTAAACTGATGAACTATATTATTCTTGACTGTAAGAAAGTAAATGTCGAGAAGGCGAAGATTTATTTTGCACATCAGTTTCCCAGGATTAAGATATGTGTCGGCAATGTTACGGAGCAGGAAACTTTTGACCGCTTAAAGAAAGATAAAGCATTTCCGTTGTTTGAGGGAAAGTTTTATCGCCTGCCGGTTACCAAAGGACAGACGACGATTGAGCCGCTGAAAGTTAATTATCTGGAATTGATGAATACCGTAAACGATGCCGATTACGAGCTAACGCAGGCGGCGGATATTATTGGGCGTGACACGGCGCTTGTGTTGTCACTTCTTGAGATGGTGAACCGTATCGCCATCAATTCCGAAGTTACTTCAATTCGTCATGCTGCGGTAATTCTTGGCCAGAAGGAATTGAAGAAATGGATTAATACTGTTATCACGAAGGAATTGTGCGCGGATAAACCGAATGAGATTACAAGGCTTTCACTGTTGAGGGCGAAATTTGCGGAATGTCTGGCGCCTGCATTTGGCATGGGTGCAAAATCATCGGAATTGTTTTTGATGGGTTTGTTCTCAGTGCTTGATATTATTCTTAATGTTTCTATGGAAGAAGCGTTAAACAGGGTTAATGTATCTAAGGATATTACGGAAGCGCTTATGCACCATAAAGGTGAGTTTGCGGAAGTATATGACTTTATGCTTGCCTATGAAAATGCAGACTGGCAGGAAGTATGCCGTTGGCTGATTGTGAAGAGCGTTGATATCGATACAATTTATAAGGCGTACATGGAGGCGGTATGCTGGTATAAGGAAATGTTTTTCTGATGTCAGGTTGCTGCATGGGAATTAGATTGAAAAATCATGCTGATGCACTGATTTATAACTTAAACAGTATGGTTTGCCAACCGCCGTCCCGGGGAACCATAGTTTTGCGGTTTATATGCAGGGTGTAAGTTTCCCTTTGGACGGTTAAGGATACAAAGTGATGATAGGACAGACGACCATCACTATAATAAAAATTCGGCTGATTAATTTTAAGGAGGAAACTATCAATGAGTAGCGAAATCAGAGACATTAATCTTGCCGAATCCGGTGAGAGAAAGATTGAGTGGGTTAAGAGGAATTGCGACCTTTTGCGTACGCTGGAGAAGGAATTTTCCGAGAGCAAGCCTTTTGCGGGTAAGAAGGTGACATTGTCCGTACACTTGGAGGCGAAGACGGCCTATCTGTGCCTGGTACTTGCGGCAGGCGGGGCCGAAATGTATGTGACGGGTTCCAATCCTTTGTCTACGCAGGATGACGTGGCGGCAGCCCTTGTCAAGGCAGGGCTTGAGGTGCACGCATGGTACGGTGCGACACCGGAAGAATATGAGATGCATATCCGCCATGTGTTAGAGGCGGAGCCGAATATTATTATTGATGACGGCGGCGACCTGGTGACGATGGTGCATAAGGAGATGCCTCATCTGATTCCGAATATTATCGGTGGATGCGAAGAGACGACCACAGGAATTATCCGTCTGGAGGCCATGAACAAGGCAGGGGAGTTAAAATTCCCTATGGTGCGTGTAAACAATGCGGCATGTAAGCATTTCTTCGACAATAGATACGGTACCGGACAATCCGTGTGGGATGGCATCAACAGGACGACGAACCTGATTGTGGCAGGTAAAATTGTAGTCGTAGCAGGATACGGATGGTGCGGTAAGGGTACCGCTATGCGGGCCAAAGGTCTCGGTGCAAGAGTCATTGTGACAGAGATTGACCCGATTAAAGCGATTGAAGCGGTTATGGACGGATTCGATGTAATGCCTATGAAAGAGGCTGCCAAAGTAGGTGACTTCTTTATCACTGTGACAGGTTGTGACGGCGTAATCGATAAGGAAGATTTCGCAGAGATGAAAGAAGGGGCAATCCTTTGCAACGCAGGACATTTTGACTGTGAGATTGATATGGCATGGCTGAAAGTGAATGCGGTGGAGAAAAAAGAACAGCGCAAGAATATTATGGGTTATAAACTGCCTACCGGACAATGGATTTTCGTACTGGCGGAGGGACGCCTTGTAAATCTGGCAGCAGGAGACGGGCACCCGGCAGAAATTATGGACATGAGTTTTGCAATCCAGGCGCTTTCTGCTAAATATCTGGTAGAGCATGGCAGCGAGCTTAAAGAGAAGCTGATTGATGTGCCGGAAGAGGTAGACAGGGATGTGGCGAAGCGTAAACTGGCATTCCTCGGAAAGGAAATTGATGTGCTTACACCGGAACAGGAGAAATACCTGAACAGTTATGCGGTATAAGCGTTTCCTGTAGAATGTTTTGGCGGCAGAATGGTATTGCCAACTGAATAAAAAGTAATAAAAAAGCTACATCGTGCTTATGATAAAATCAAGCGGCATGTATGTGGCTTTTTTGTATCATTTTTATGTTTGGAGGTATAGGAAAATGGATGAGAGTGAGAGACTTGCATATGCCAATGGGTTGTTGCGGTATTTGAATGACAGTCCCACCGCTTACCATGCGGCGAAGAATGGGGCGGACATGCTTAGGGAGTGTGGGTTCACGGAACTGAAAGAGACAAAGCCCTGGGTGTTAGATAAGGGCGGTAAGTATTTTATGGTAAAAAATCAGTCTGCGGTGATTGCCTTTGTCTTAGGGGAAGGGAACCTGGCGGAAGAAGGATTCCGTATAATAGGGGCACATCTTGATTCTCCGGGGCTTAAAATAAAACCTGGCGCATGTACGGTCACGCCGGATGGCTATGTCAAAGTAAACGTAGAGATTTACGGCGGCGCTATCCTGAGCACATGGTTTGACAGACCCCTTGCGTTAGCGGGGCGGTTGGTTGTAAAAAAAGACGGTAAGTTAAAAGAGGAGTTGGTGAGGATTGACAAACCTCTTTTTATCATTCCCAATCTGTGTATTCATTTGCATAGAGATGTGAACGACAAGGGCGGCTACAACAAGCAGGCGGAAATTTTACCGCTGCTATCCATGAGGAAGGATGGCATGGAGAAAAGTGATTATCTACCTGAGTTGATTTGGGAAGAAACGGGTATCGAAAAATCTGATGTCATAGACTATGAATTGTTTTTGTATGAATACCAAAAGGGAATCCTGATGGGCCCAAACCACGAATTTATTTCGGCCTCACGTATCGATGATTTGTCTATGGTTTATGCTGGTCTGTCAGCGCTTACGGAGGCGGAACAAGGGAAAGGATGTAAGGCATTCGCTGCATTTGACCATGAGGAAGTGGGGAGCGTTTCCGCACAGGGTGCTCATTCCGGTTTGCTGTTGCATGTTTTGAACCGGATTTGTAAGAATCTGGGAATGACGGATGACGCTTACTTCCAGGCGATTGGAAATTCCACGTCGGTTTCTGCCGACTTGGCTCACGGGGTTCATCCGAATTACGGGGATAAGCATGACCCGGAGAACCGTCCCGTGTTGGGAGGGGGCCCGGTGATTAAGTACTCGGCGTCCCAGCGTTATGCCACCACGGCATTTGGCGCCGCGTATTTTATGGATGCCTGTGAGCGTGCGGGTGTTCCTTTTCAGAGATTTGTGAACAGAAATGATATTCCGGGCGGCTCCACAATCGGTCCGGCGTTGTCGGGACTTACCACAATTCCCACGGTGGACATGGGCGCGCCCGTTCTGGCCATGCATTCTATCAGAGAGTTTGGGGCTGTGAGTGACCAGGTTGATACGAAGATGGCTTTCCTGGCATATTTTTCATAGCCCATAAAAATTTAGAACAATACGAATAGACAGGAGTATTCCCATGGAAACACAGACGGGTACAAAAACTTACAAAGCGGGGGAATTGCTGCAGCGGTTCCTCCCATATTATAAGAAATATTTACATATTGTTGTTATGGATTTATTCTGCGCAGGTCTGACGACTATCTGTGAATTGGTGTTGCCAATGATTATCCGCTTTATCACCAATGCGGGAATGAGTGATTTGTCGTCTCTTACGGTGGCGGTTATCCTGCGTCTTGGCGCGCTGTATCTGTGCCTGCGTATCGTAGATTCTGTGGCAAATTTCTATATGGCATATACGGGACATGTGATGGGTACGCGCATTGAGACGGATATGCGGCGTGACGCCTACGCCCATTTGCAGAAATTGTCCAATACCTACTACAACAATACGAAGGTCGGACAGATTATGGGAAGGATTACGAACGATTTATTTGATGTGACGGAATTTTCCCATCATTGTCCGGAGGAATTTTTTATTGCGGGTATCAAGGCGGTTATCTCTTTTATTATCTTATCCAGAATCAGTCTGTCTTTGACGCTGATACTTTTTGCGGTGGTTCCGGTTATGGCCATCACCTGTACGGCAATCAATCTGCGTATGCGGGAGGCGTTCCGCAAACAGCGTGTCCAGATTGGTGAGCTGAATGCCAGGATTGAAGACAGCCTTCTTGGACAGAAAGTGGTGAAGGCTTTTACCAACGAGGAAAAGGAACAGGAGAAGTTTGAGAGGGATAATGTAAACTTTTACCATATTAAAAAAGAGACTTATAAGTTTATGGCCACGTTCCAGACAACCACAAGAGCTTTTGACGGCGTCATGTATCTGGTGCTTTTGGTTGCAGGCGGCATCTTCATGGTAAAAGGTAAGATTGCGCCCGGGGATTTGGTGGCCTATGTGATGTACGTGAGTACGCTCATTGCCACAATCCGAAGGATTATTGAGTTTGCGGAGCAATTCCAAAGAGGCATGACGGGTATTGAAAGATTCGTACAGATTATGGACAGTGACATTGAGATTTTCGATGAACCGGGAGCGGTGGAATGTGTGCGTCCTCAGGGCAATATTGTGTTTCACAATGTAGGTTTTGAGTATCCCGATGACCATAATGTGGTATTTAGGGACTTAAATCTGGATATTCATGCAGGGGAAAAGATTGCCATCGTAGGCCCTTCCGGCGGTGGCAAGACCACACTCTGTAACCTTATCCCACGGTTTTATGATATCGACCAGGGAGAAATCTTGTTGGACGGACAGAGTATACATCATTATACGATTAAGAGTCTGCGGAAAAATATTGGTATGGTGCAGCAGGACGTGTATCTTTTCTCAGGGACGGTGTATGAAAATATCGCCTACGGAAAGGAAGGCGCTTCCATGGAAGAAGTCATTGAAGCGGCAAAACGGGCAGGTGCACATGAGTTCATCACGGCATTGAAAGACGGTTATGACACCTATGTGGGAGAGCGGGGCGTGAAACTATCCGGCGGGCAGAAACAACGCATCAGCATTGCCAGAGTATTTTTGAAAAATCCGCCCATCCTTATTATGGATGAAGCCACTTCGGCGCTTGACAATGAGAGTGAATTTCAGGTCGCAAAATCATTGGAGGCTCTTGCCAAAGGGAGGACGACGATTACTATCGCCCACAGGTTATCCAGCATACGCAATTCCGACAGGATTTTGGTGCTGACAGAAGAAGGGATTGTGGAGGAAGGAACCCATGAGAGTCTTCTTGCGCTTGGCGGCATTTACCATCATTTCTATATGACAGCCAATGAGTTAAAGTAGCCAGATTTCAAATCACATATTGGAGATGACATAAAGTGGGATACCGGATATTGATTGTGGAAGACGATGCAGTTCTTGCGGGCGGCCTTTGCCGTGCTTTGCACAATGAGAATACAGAGACAGTGAGCAGTAAAACCCTTGGAGAAGCGCGCGAGCTGCTTAAAGAATGCCAGGATAAGGGCACACAGTTTGCTCTTATATTGTTAGATGTAAATTTGCCCGATGGTAACGGTTTTGATTTTCTGACAGAGGTTAAGAAAAAGTATGGTATGTTCGTTATCATGCTTACCGCCAATGATATGGAAGCCGATATTGTAACAGGGTTGGAGATGGGGGCGGACGATTATATCACCAAACCCTTTAGCCTGGCAGTGTTACGGGCGCGTGTGGACACACAGCTTCGGCGCATGGGGCAGCAGTATGGGCAGGCAGCAGGACAATTACAGCATGAGCCAGGGCAGATATTTGTGATAGATGATTACCGGTTTGACTTTGCACAGATGCAATTTGTCCATCATGAACAGAAGGTTGAGTTAAGTAAGACCGAACAGAAACTTTTGCGCATTCTTGTGGAAAACCGTGGCATAACCCTGACCAGAGAGCAGATGCTTGATTATATCTGGTCTGTGGAATCGGTATTTGTGGACGAGAATGCACTGTCTGTCACAGTGAAACGTTTGCGGGACAAGCTGGCTATGCAGGAAAGAATTAAGACGGTGTATGGGATAGGATACCGGTTTGAATGATTAGAATTGAGGGGTAGGTTTAGAAGATATCGTGATAGTAGATGGAACAATGGCGGTTATCGTATTTGTCATAGGTGTACTGAGCCTGGCGGGTGCTGGCCTTATTATCCTGATTGATTACAGCCATAGGAAGCGTAGCCTGCAACGGATGAACGACATGTTGCAGGCCGCTATGGACGGGACTTTCCAGGCGAATACTTTTGATGAATCCGTCTACGCGGCGGTGGAGAACAGGCTGTCGGAGTATCTTGACGCATCGGAAATATCGGCCAGGAAAATTGCCGTCGAGAGGGACCGGATTAAGACTTTGGTTGCGGATATTTCCCATCAGACGAAGACGCCACTTGCCAATATATTGCTCTATACAGAGTTGTTGAAGGAGCAGGAGGAGCCTGCTAAATGCAAGGAGAATATAGAACTGTTGGAGAGCCAGGCCAAAAAACTCAACTTCTTAATTTATTCATTGGTAGAGCTGTCCAGATTGGAGACGGGGATTTTAGTTCTGCATCCTAAAAAGTCATTTATTGCTCCTATGTTGGAAGAAATGGAGAGACAGTATTTGGGTCGTGCCCGGGAAAAAGGTCTGTATTTGGATGTCAGATATGAAGATATACGGGATGTACAAGCATGTTTTGATAGTAAATGGACTTTGGAAGCCTTGGGCAATTTGATTGACAACGCCATCAAATATACTGAAAGCGGCGGTATTACAGTCAGTGTGAAGCCCTATGAACTTTTTGTATGCATTGACGTGGCGGATACGGGTACAGGAATCGCAGAAGAAGAACATACGAAGGTATTCGGGCGATTTTATCGTTCACCGGAGGTGTCCGCTCAGGAAGGAGTCGGAATCGGACTGTATCTTGCCAGAGAGATATTAAAACAGCAGTCGGGCTATATGAAATTAGTTTCTGTGAAAGGAAAGGGCGCAGTTTTTTCGATGTATCTGCCTGGTGTATAAGATTCTTTCAAAACTGTCATATTTATTTTTTCTCCGGGAAAGATTGTGGAAAGAATATGATGTAATAATCTGTATTGTGAAGGAAATAGCTTCACGGTACAGATTTTTTAATAGGAAAGGGGAGCAGATATTCATATGGTTATATTATCAACTAAGAATCTTAAGAAAGTATATGGTCAAGGGGAGAATGAAGTACATGCTTTGGCCGGTGTGGATTTGGAAGTGGAGAAGGGTGAATTTGTGGCGGTTGTGGGAACCAGCGGAAGCGGTAAGAGCACACTGCTTCACATGCTTGGTGGGTTAGACAGACCCACATCCGGGAGCGTCAATGTGGACGGCAAGGAAATCTTTACGCTAAAGGACGAGGAGCTGACCATTTTCAGACGCAGAAAGATTGGCTTTGTATTCCAGAATTACAATCTGGTGCCGGTGCTAAACGTATACGAGAATATTGTACTTCCGGTGGAGCTTGACGGGAATGAGCCGGATTGCAAATACATTCAACAGATTATCGATATGTTAGGCTTGTCTGCCAAATTACAGAATTTGCCAAGCAACCTGTCCGGCGGGCAGCAGCAGAGGGTGGCTATGGCACGCGCCCTTGCGGCAAAACCGGCCATTATACTGGCGGACGAACCTACCGGGAATTTGGATTCCAAGACGAGCCAGGACGTCTTGAGCCTGCTAAAAGTAAGTAGTCAGAGGTTTGCCCAGACCATTGTGATGATTACCCATAATGAGGAGATTGCGCAGCTGGCCGACCGCATCATCCGCATTGAGGATGGGAAAATAGCGTGAGAAAAGTCTGCTATGCAGACTTTTCTCACGCCGGAGAATGCCCAAAATACGGGCATTCTCCGCACGGATTTGAGTCACAGCAAAGCTGTGACATGGCGGTTAGTGTAAGATTAGTATGAATGGAGGAAGGCTTTCATGAAAGTAGCAAATAAAAAATGCATTCGCAGGCTTAGTATTGAACATATGAAGTCCGGGCGTGCGAGGAATATCATTACCATATCGGCGATTGCGCTGACGACGGTGCTTTTTGCGGCACTTTTTACGGCCGGCATGTCCATGAAATATGGATATGAACAGTCTAATTTCCGTCGGGCAGGGGCATATAGCCATGGCACTTTCAAGAATATCACAAGGGACAAAGTGGATGAGTTAAAGAGCGACTCACTCATCAAAGAATATGGAGAGAGGCTTTTTCTTGGGATGCCAGAGGATGCTCCTTTCCGCAAAAACCATGTGGAAATCAGCTATTGCGACGTCAATGGAGCAAAACATATGTTTATAGAGCCGATACAAGGGCGGCTTCCCCAAGAAGGAACAAACGAGGCGGCAACAGATACTACGGTACTTGGGCTTTTGGGTGTAGAGCCGGTAATTGGAAATGAGTTTACTATGACATTTAATGTGGACGGAACGCAGACAACGGAAACCTTCTCGCTCTGCGGTTTCTGGGACTATGACCCGGCGGTAGTGGCAAATCATGTGCTGCTTCCGCGAAGCCGCGTGGAAAATATCCTTCATAAGTTGGATACTAAAGGTACGGATAACATGACGGGGTATTGGACATTGGATGTGGTGTTTGGAAATGCCAATTCCATTGAAAAAAAGATGCAAACAATTTTAGAACGGCACGGTTATCAAAGTGAGGAGACAGGGCAAGACAATTATGTCAGCACGGGTGTTAACTGGGGATATGTATCGTCCCAATTGTCTGACGATATTGACCCGGAGACGGTGTTTGGACTTATCGTGGCCGTGATTTTAATTACTTTGACAGGATATCTCATTATTTATAATATTTTCCAGATTTCCGTTGCAGGGGATGTGAGGTTTTACGGGCTGTTAAAAACCATTGGCACTACAGCGCGGCAGATTAAGCGAATCATATTTATCCAGGCATGCATCCTATCTGCAATTGGCATACCAATCGGTATATTGTTGGGCTATGGATTGGGAATGGCAATCGCACATGTTGTGATAAAAAATATGAATGACATCAAGGAAGTATATTCTGTCAGCCCGGTTATTTTCCTCGGTGCGGCAGTTTTTTCCCTTATCACAGTGTTCTTGTCCTGTAGGAAACCGCGCAGGATGGCGGCCCGTGTGTCGCCGATAGAAGCGTTGCGATATACGGAAGGCAATAGCGGCAGAAGAAAAACCAGGAAGGCAAAGACAGGGGCTTCCGTCTTCAGGATGGCCTGGGCAAATCTGGGCAGGAATAAAAAGAAAACGGTTGTCACAGTGATTTCCTTGTCGTTGGCGGTGGTGATTCTCGATTTGACATACATTCTGTGCAACGGATTCAGCATGGAGAAATATCTTCGGGACATGAGCCAGGATTTTGTTTTTGCAGAAGCTTCCTACTTCCAATCAGGTTCTGTCAGATGGGGCAAGGATGTGGCGGTTTCAGAGGATGCTATTGTACAGATTACATCTGAGGAAGGCGTGACGGGAGGCAGGACTTATGGCCAGGTTTCTAGTATACAGGAATTTGTGACAGAAGATTGGGTGCGCTCATCCAAAAAATATCTTAGTTCCAGGGAGATGATGGACGAATATATATCTGTTCTTGAACATGTGGGCGATAAACTGTTGGATGATGTACAAATGTACGGCATGGAAGATTTCATACTTGATAAATTGACTGTGTTGAAAGGCGATATTAGGAAACTAAAACAAGAGGGCAATTACATTGCGGCTGTTTACCGTACAGATGACTATGGCAATCCGATGACGGACACCCACTGGGCAAAAGTTGGAGATACGCTTACGCTTCGTTATGTGGATAAATTTGAGTTTTATAATCCGGAAACAGGTGAAATATATGCGGAAGACGAAGATTTCACCGGGAAATTGTGGAAAAGCAGAGCAGTGGAGTACAAAGATGTGGAATATGAAGTCTGCGCCCTTGTTGCTGTGCCAAAAAGCCTTAACTACCGTTTCTACGGCAGGGATGAATTTGTGATGGGAGCCGATACTTTCCGTAAAGAGACGGGAACCGATGCAATATTGTACTATGCATTTGACTGTGATGATGACAAGATAGACGCCATGGAAGATTATATGGCGCGTCTTACGGAAGATGACGGGTGGTATGATTATGAGAGCAGGATGACTTACGCAGAGAACTTTTACGGGATGAGGAATATGTTCTTTTTCGTCGGGATGACGTTAAGCTTTATCGTGGGACTTATTGGCATACTGAATTTCCTCAATGCGATTCTGACAAGTATTTTTTCCAGGAAAAAAGAGTTTGCAGTATTGCAGTCCGTGGGAATGACAGGCAGGCAGCTCAATACAATGTTGATTACGGAAGGGATTATATTTGCAGGCAGTTCCGTAGTGATTACGCTCTTTTTATCGGTCGTTTTGGCGCCGCTTATACGTGATGTGCTGGAAGGGATGTTCTGGTTTTTCAGTTATCGCTTTACGGCTGTGCCGATTGTGGCCGTGGCGCCTGTGTTTGTACTGCTTGGTGCATTGCTGCCGCTTATTGCCTATCATATTGTGGCGAAGAGGTCAGTTGTGGAACGGCTAAGGGAGGCCGAGTAAAAACAAAGGGTATTATATACAAAACACTTTCCTGTATTTTACAAAATATGTCAAAAAAGATATTTTTATGTACTGCCAAATTTAAAAATGCGAAAAAAACGCTGAAATCCATATAATTTTCAGAAAAAACTTACTAAAATTGGAATTTGGTGTTAAACTAATATATAGAAGCGAAATTGTCGGTATGTATTAGGCACAGGAATATTGGAGGGTGTTATGTTTAAAAAAGGAGAACTGATTATGTGTGGCGGACACGGTGTCTGTCGTGTTGTCAACGTCACTGGAAATCCGCTCGACCGGTTGGATAAGAAACGTAAATATTATGTTTTGGAGCCGGTATTTGAGAAAGCGAGTACGATTTATGTGCCTGTGGATAATGAAAAGGTTGTTATGCGCAAGATTATGACGAGGGAAGAAGCAGAGGACTTAGTCGGACACATCACTGAGATTGACACGGTTTGGATTCAGGAGGAGAAAAGCAGAGAGCAAATGTACAAGGAGGCAATCCGCACTTATAATTGTGAGAGTCTTGTACAGATTATCAAGACCCTTTATCTGCGTAAGCAAAACAGGTTGAGGGAAGGCAAGAAGGTACTTTCCTCTGACGAGCAGTATCTGCGGAAGGCCGAAGAACTTCTTTACAGTGAAATGGCGCTTGCGCTTTCCATTCCCAAGGGAGAAGTAGAATCCTATATCAGGGATGAAGTCAGCAGACAAAAGAGCATGGCACAGGGCATGTGTCCCATTATTCACTGAGAGTGTATAAGGGAAATGAAAAAGCCAGACCAACCGGTCTGGCTTTAGTCTGCCGTAATTTAATCGTGTTTTGGATGTGCACTGATTATTTTAATGGCGGAAATCACGGCAGCCATGACTTCCACTTCCACTTGCACAGAAGAATTAGTCAACTTTTTATAAAGAGCGCCAGTATTCGTCCGCACATACTGAGGAGGAAGCCTGTTAAGCGCATAGGATGCCATATCCAAGCGGCACTTCTCGCAGGAACACACCTGCGGCATAGTAGGCAGCAGATTATTGAGCTGATATTCTACCGCATCCTCCATTGCATTTTTTAAACCATCCATTAGAACCCCTTCCTTTTGCCATACATCGACAAACTTACACTTACTATATTAATATATTTTCGTATAAGAATCAATTGGAACTTCAATAAATTAAAATGTAACTTGCATTTTTCAGGCAGAAAAGGTATTCTAGTGTGTAAAGCGGTTTGGGCTCCGCGGAAAGAAGCAAAGATGATTATTGACGCAATTTTGGATAGTTTTATAGATAGTATGCGGTTACTTCCGCTCCTTTTTGGGACATATCTGATGATGGAATACCTGGAGCATAAAGCGGGAGAACACATGCAGGCGGCAATACGCAGGGCGGGAAAAGGCGGCCCGGTAATTGGCGCTGTTTTAGGTGTTTTTCCACAGTGTGGTTTTTCGGCAGCGGCGGCCAACCTTTACGCAGGAAGAATCATTACTATGGGGACGCTGCTTGCTGTCTTTTTGTCTACTTCTGATGAAATGCTTCCCATTATGGTTTCAGAGAATGTGAAAGCGATTGTAATTTGGAAAATATTGGCGGTAAAGGTTGCCGTTGCCATGCTTGCAGGGTTTATTGTCGATTTTATTTTCCGGAAAGATAAGAAAGATTTACAGATTGAACATTTGTGCGAGCAGCACCATTGCCATTGTGAAAGGGGTATCTGGAAATCGGCATTGCACCATACCGTGGAGATTTTTCTCTATCTTTTTCTGATTTCTTTAGGATTGAATTTGTTGATTGGGTGGATTGGCGAGGACGTGTTGAGCAACGTGCTTTTTAACCGGCCGGTCATTGGTGCGATGCTTGCCGGCCTGATTGGGATGATTCCTAATTGTGCGGCGTCCGTGGCTGTTACACAGCTCTATCTAAATGGCGTGCTGAGTGCGGGGGCAATGCTTGCAGGTCTTTTGTCCGGTACGGGAATTGGGCTTATTGTGCTTCTTCGGGTGAACGACGAGCGTAAGGAGAACCTAAAATTTATTGGGTTGTTATATATAGTCGGCGTTTTGGCCGGAGTGGTAATAGAAGCTATGGGAATTACATTTTGACAGGTTTGAATGAAAAACAACAAAAAAAGAACCGACCCCAGAGCTTCTATATCTCCAAAATCAGTTCTTATAAATGCACCGCCAGGGGCTCGAACCCTGGACACCCTGATTAAGAGTCAGGTGCTCTACCAACTGAGCTAGCGGTGCGTACTCTATGTTGTGCTGTTTCCTCAACACGCAAGAGTTATTATAGTATAATGTTTTATATAATGCAAGCATTTTTTAAGAAAAATTTAATTTTTTTACAAAATTTACTTTTTCGGGTAAACTTAAAAGAAAGACAGTGAAGAAAGGTATGGGAACCGAAATGATATTTGAAAGTCATGCGCACTATGATGATGAGGCATTTGATGAAGACAGACATGAGTTGCTGTCCTCCTTGCGGGAGCAGGGCATAGATAAAGTAATTAATGTGGGAGCCAGTCTGGATAGCTGTAAGGTTACGTTGGAATTGATGGAACAATATCCTTTTGTATATGGCGCTATGGGCGTGCATCCGGGTGAGACGGCAGAGTTAAACGAGGAGCGTTTTGCATGGCTGAGAAAGCAGTGTATGGCGGATAAGGTGGTGGCGGTAGGAGAGATAGGATTGGATTATCATTGGCCGGAACCGAAGGAACAGATACAGAAACGATGGTTTGAGAGACAGTTGGAACTGGCGAAGGAAGTCAGACTCCCGGTGATTATCCATTCCAGGGAGGCGGCGAAAGATACGTTAGATATCATGCGCTCACTTCATGCCGAGGAGGCCGGCGGCGTCATTCACTGTTATTCTTACACGAAAGAGATTGCGCGGGAATATCTTGCAATGGATTTCTATTTCGGGATTGGCGGCGTGATTACTTTTAAGAATGCCAGGAAGTTGAAAGAAGCGGTAGAATATATTCCGATGGATAGGCTTTTGCTAGAAACGGACAGTCCCTATCTGGCGCCGGAACCAAACCGTGGGAAGCGAAATTCATCGTTAAACCTTCCTTGTATTGCCCAGGCAGTAGCGGAACTTAAGCATATATGTTACGAAGATGTAGTGGAAATCACATGCAGAAATGCGATGGAGCTGTTTGGCATTACGGATTGACGGTAAAGTATGATATATTTGTACTTATGTTACGGTTTATAAAATGAGAGGATGGATATGGCAACTTTAGGGAACAGAAGCAGTACGTCAGAGATTGTACATAAATACCAGTTCGGATTCCAGAAAAAATTTGGACAGAATTTTCTGGTAGACAGTAGCATATTAGATAAGATTATTGAGGCGGCCGACCTTACGAAACAAGATGTCGCCCTGGAAATCGGGCCGGGCATCGGCACACTGACCCAGCGTTTGGCGGAGGAAGCAGGAGAAGTCATAGCAGTGGAAATTGACAAGAACCTGATTCCGATTCTGGACGAGACGTTGGCAGACTACAGTAATGTGACGGTGCTCAATGAAGATATCCTGAAATTGGACATCCATAAGATTGTGGAAGAACATGGGGGAAAACCGCTAAAAGTGGTGGCGAACCTTCCATATTATATCACCACACCGATTATTATGGCGCTGTTTGAGAAACAGATACCTATACGGAGTGTAACGGTCATGGTACAAAAGGAAGTGGCGGACAGAATGCGTGTGGGACCGGGAACGAAGGATTATGGAGCACTTTCCCTGGCAGTACAATACTATGCGAAACCGGAAATTATTACGAAAGTGCCGGCAGCATGTTTCATGCCAAAGCCTAATGTAGACAGCACGGTAATCCGATTGACGAGATATGAACAACCGCCTGTGCAGGCGGTGGATGAAGCATGGATGTTTGCCATAATCCGTGCGTCTTTTAACCAGAGAAGAAAAACACTGGCGAATGGTTTGGCGAATGCAGGCAATATTGACCTGAGAAGAGGGCAGGTGGAAGAGGTTTTAGATGAGATGGGACTTTCGGTATCCGTGCGGGGAGAAGCGTTGACATTGGAGCAGTTTGCCGAACTGTCGAATAGACTTCTTTTGGTGCGGCGAGGGCGTGTATGAGGCAGCGAATGTCTTTTATTGGAGTTTTATAGTAAAGGTACAATATAGAGTGATTGTATATTGAGGCATCCCTAAATGTTGGTATATATTTAACAATAAGATACCGGATAAGGGTGCCTTTTTATATTTTGGATTTTGGTTTTACGGTTACTGTTTTTTCTACATATTTTGTTTACATTGACAGGAGGCTATGGTAAACTAGAACGGTGAATAATAGGGTTACTATGTAGAAAAATGCGTAACAATGCGGTACAAAGTTCCGAATAGTTACGAAAATACGGTAATGAGGTGGCACCTTGGATAAGTATGAATACAAAGTACGTGCTGATGAAATTCGGGCATTGATTGCCGAGGGTGAATATGTAGAAGCTGTCAAGATAGCGGATACAATTGACTGGCGCAGAGTTAGAAGTATTATGATGCTTTGCACTATCAGTGATTTATATAAAATAAACAGACGGTTTCAGGAGAGTAAGGATATTCTTCTGTTAGCTTACGAGAAGCATCCTACGGGGAGGCTGATTGTATATTCTCTGTGTGAACTGTCTATTAAGTTAGAAGAATACGTGCAGGCTATAGAATACTATAAAGAATTTGTACAGATTGCGCCGAAGGATACGGGAAGATATGTTTTGCAGTATCGTTTATACGAGGCGCAGGACGTCAGCTTGGAAGAGAGAATTGCCGTACTGGAAGAGTTCAAGAAACGGGATTACAGAGAGAAATGGGCATATGAGCTTGCCTATTTGTATCATAGAATCGGGCTTTCCACTAAGTGTGTAGAAGAATGCGACGAGATGTTCCTGTGGTTCGGAGAGGGTAAGTATGTCGTCAAAGCATTGGAGTTAAAGGCGCTCCATGAACCGCTGAATGAAGACCAACAGGCCAAATACACTGCATGGACCAGTGAGCCGGGAGAGCAGGAAGAGATTTCGGAAGAAGAGCAGCTTTATGCAGCGGATTATGAAAGTGATATTTCGGTGGATACGCAGGTGGCCGGGAAGGTTAAGCATACGCAGGAGGATGATGACGACGGGCCGGATTTAAGTGCACCCTTAGTTCCGACTATGGAACTTCCGGAAGTAAAGACCATTGATATGGGTCAATATAATACCATTAATCTGCAGATGGCGCTTGCAGAAAGCATGAAAGAGATTCTGGAAGATGAACAGAACCAGGCACAGGAGGAAGTGCAAAAGAGCAGTTGGCACCGGAACGGTATGACAGAGGAAAGGGTGGCCCAACCGACAAAAATACCTGCAGTTGCCCAGGCAGATTGGCAGTCAGATGAAATGGCGGAAATTCAGACGGCGGAATTTCCAAGCGAACCGTCACAATGGCAAGAAGAATCCATGGAGTGGCCAGAGGAAGAGGAATGGGTCACGGATGAATTGTCCGAAATCCGGACAGAAGGGGCAGCGGAGCCTCAGGTGCCGGAGCAGACGGGATGGCTTTCAGATGAACTGGCGCAAGAGTCAGAGGGTGAAGGAACAGATGCTTTTGCCCAAGAGTATGCGCAAGAAGCAGAGAATGCTGAAGCCGTTCAAGATGATGATAAGGTTTATACACAACAGGAGATTTTTGTGGAAGATAACTCCGGGGATGAGTTGTTTGCAGAGGATGTACCCGGACAAGCGGATGTACAAAACATAGAAAGAACTACAGCGAAAGAAGGAATGCAGGAAATTTTTGCATTGGAGGAGCCGATGCAGGAGGAAGAAGAGAGCATTGGCGAGGAGAGAACCGTTACGGAGTCTCTGATTGCACCTCTTCTGGAAGAGACAATCAGACTGCCGGACCCCAGGAAAGTAGAAGAGCGGCTGAGACAGACGCAAGTTGTCAATTTTCCGAAGAAGGTGGAGCCTGTTAAGAATGATGCCCCTAAGGCAGTGGAGCCGGAACCAGACAAAGTAGTGCCCTCACAGGTGAAGAAACCGTCGGCAGAGAGGGAAGGACTTTTGGATGCAGGCGTAAAACAGGCGGCGCCAAAGACGGTTCAGACTGACCGTGTTGACCGGATTCCGGGTGCAAGGACGGGCGTTTTGACGCCGCTTAATGCGAAACCATCCAAATTTGACCGTATTTTATCCCAAGAATATGATGGGCAGATTAGTCTTGTAGTGCCGGATGCGGAGAGTATAGAAAAACAGATTACCGGACAGCTTAGCATTGAAGATATTATGGCTGAATGGGAGCAGATGAAGAAGAGCAACGAACAGAAACGTATGGAAGAAGTGAGACAGCGCATTTTGGAACATACGGGTAATCTTTTTGCGGATTTCGATGAGGCTACCAAGAACGGTCTTTTAGAAGAATTAGAAAAGGCATTTGTTGCGGCAATTTTGAAAGAATCCGGGCAGAAGCCCAAGATTAAAAAAGTGATTCTTCCGGAAGACCTTCCGGAGCGCAAGCCCGAGCTTGCGGAGCGCCTTTCTGCAGTGTCCGATGAAATAGTCGGTGAATTGATAGAAAGCGGTATCGGGGATGAACTGGAGGAAACGGAGGGATTTGAAGAACCTGCCGTGGATGATGAGGAAGCCTTTGAACCGGAGCTTGAGGATGAAGAAGTGCAGGAAGAGGCACAAGAGCCGGAAACAACCGGCGAACATCAAGATGCCGTTTCCGGCTCTGTGGATGACCGTGAGCTGACGGAAGATGAATTGGAACTTTTCGGGCAGTTTACACATCATCGTAAGTCTAAGAGGCAGTTGGTACATACGCTGGACAACATGAGTCTTGCTTCATATACGGGCAATGTGATTGTAACCGGCGAGGAGGAGAGCGCCGCGCTTACTCTTGCGAAAGCATTAATTAAAGAGATGCAGTATAACGACAGTAATTTCTCCGGGAAGGTGGCTAAGATATCGTCCCTTGTCCTGAATAAGAAGGATGTGGCGGAGACCTTCGCGAGATTAGATAATGGGGCGTTAATTATTGAGAAGGCCGGAAAGCTGAAACCCCCTGTGGTGAGCAAGATGGTCAAAGTCTTAGAGAAAGACAATATGGGACTGTTGGTGATTATTCTTGACAAAAAGCAGGACATGAACCAGCTTTTTGCACAGAATCCGGTATTGAATAACAATTTCAATCTGCGTGTGGACATCGAGCCGTTGGACGACGAAGCGCTTGTGGCTTACGCGAAGCAGTACGCGGAAGAGATGGAATATTCCATCGATGAATTTGGTATTTTGGCATTGCATACGAGGATTGCGGACAGGCAGACAAGCGACCACGAGGTAAGCATGGCGGAGGTAAGGGAGTTAGTCGACGAGGCAATCAGCTATGCCAATAAGAAGACGCCGAAACATTTCATGGATATACTGCTGGCAAAAAGGTATGATGACGAAGATATGATTATACTGCGGGAGAAGGACTTTATGCATTATTAGGCTACGAGGAGAAAAATTTTAAGAAAGTAAAGTAATGGGGGAGAGGTATTTATGGCGGCAAAAAGAGAAAAAAAGACGGATAAACCGGCAGAAAAAGTAACGGAAAGGCAAGTGGAGAAGAAACAAGAGAAAAAACAGGAAAGAGAACAGGTGTTCATTTCAGAGGCTGACCAATATGTATTTGGACAGGGTACGCACTACGATATATATAAGAAACTGGGCGCACATCCTTCCGTGGAAAATGGCGTAGAAGGAATGTTTTTTGCTGTGTGGGCGCCGAATGCGGCAAGCGTGAATGTAATCGGGACGTTTAATGGCTGGGATGAGGAGAAGGACGTGATGGAAAAAATCGGTCCTTCCGGTATTTATACGTTGTTTGTCCCGGGAGTAGGGGAGAATGAGCTGTACAAATATTTAATCCGTACGCCTTACGGTGAGAAACTTTATAAGGCGGACCCTTTTGCCAATTATGCGGAGATGCGTCCCGGTAATGCTTCTAGGACATATGATATCAGTAAGTTTAAGTGGACTGACAGCGCGTGGATGACAAGCAGAGACGGTAAAGATTACAACAAGGAACCGATGGCAATTTATGAGTGCCATATTGGTTCCTGGATGAAGCATCCCGACGGTACAAAGGATGGTTTCTATAATTACAGGGAATTTGCGGACAGGATTGTGGAATATTTAAAACAGATGCGGTATACCCACGTGGAATTGATTGGAATTGCGGAATATCCTTATGACGGTTCCTGGGGATACCAGGTAACCGGATATTATGCGCCCACATCCAGATATGGTACGCCGGATGATTTTATGTACCTGATTAACACGCTTCACCGCAACAAAATCGGTGTGATTTTAGATTGGGTTCCGGCCCATTTCGCCACGGACGCCCACGGGCTTGGCAGATTTGACGGACAGTGCCTGTTTGAGCATCCCGACCCAAGAATCGGGGAACATCCGGACTGGGGGACCAAGATTTTTAACTATGCCAAGAATGAAGTCAGGAACTTCCTGATTGCCAATGCGCTGTTTTGGGTAAAAGAATACCATATTGACGGAATCCGTGTGGATGCGGTAGCGTCTATGTTGTATCTGGATTATGGGAAACAGGACGGGCAGTGGGTTCCGAATAAATATGGCGGCAACCAGAATCTGGAAGCAATCGAATTTTTTAAGCATCTAAATTCAGTTGTGCTTGGCACATATCCCGGATTTTTGACGATAGCAGAAGAATCTACCGCATGGCCCAAGGTAACCGGAAAAGTAGAAGATGACGGGCTTGGATTCAGCTTTAAGTGGAACATGGGATGGATGCATGATTTTTGCGAGTATATGAAGCTAGACCCTTATTTCCGTAAAAATAACCACTATGCCATGACTTTTGCCATGACTTATAACCATAGCGAGAATTATATACTGCCTTTGTCCCACGACGAGGTGGTTCACCTGAAATGTTCGATGGTGAACAAGATGCCGGGCTATCCTGTGGATAAATATGCGAACCTGCGTCTGGGTTATACCTATATGTTCGGACATTCCGGCAAGAAACTTCTGTTTATGGGACAGGATTTCGGCCAAGAGAGAGAGTGGAGTGAGGAGAGGGAGTTGGATTGGTTCCTTCTGGCGGAAGAACAGAATAAGGGTATGCACGAGTATATGAAAGAGCTTTTGAACTTGTACCGCAAATATCCTGCACTCTATACAATCGACAATGACTGGAGTGGTTTCGAGTGGCTCAATGCCGACGACTGTGACCGCAGTGTTTTCAGCTTCTACAGAAAAGACGAGTCGGGTAAGAACAATATTATGTTCGTAATCAATATGACTCCTATGATGTGGGAAGACTATATGGTCGGCGTGCCGAAGAAAAAGAAGTATAAGCTGTTATTAAACAGTGATGAGAAACGTTTTGGCGGAAACGGACACGAGATTCCCACAGAGCTCACCGCTGTCAAAGGGGCGTGCAATTATAAAGATTACCATATTACCTTTGATTTGCCGCCTTATACGGCCGCCGTGTTTGTGTTCTGATAAGTAGTGGAATTGCCAACTTAATCAGGCAGCTATGATAGATATAATATGGATATAAAAATAAAGTGTAAAGTTTGTTGGATTCTGACGGGCTTTACACTTTTTATATTTATGTGGATTGGCAGGGCATATTGAGATGTTTTTGTAGGAATTGCTATAAAATCTGTGATATTTTTTAAATAGGATATAAAAATATGCCGATACCATGTATAATATACGCAACAGAAGCTAGATAATCAGGCAAAATTTAAAATAAAAAATTGTAAAGTGATATTTGGAGGCAAGGATGCTTTTCGTACAACACAATTTATTAGCTGAGAATGCAAACCGTCAACTAAATGTAAGCACAAAGAAAAATGCGAAGACAACGGAGAAATTGTCTTCCGGTTATAAGATTAACCGGGCGGCGGATGATGCGGCGGGTCTGTCTATTTCCGAGAAGATGCGCCGTCAGGTGAGGGGCTTGCATCAGACTGTGAGCAATATTTCGGAAGGGACAGGATATGTGCAGACAGCAGAGGGTGCACTGAATGAAGTGCATGATATGTTGCAGCGCATGAACGAGTTGGCGGTGAAGTCTGCCAACGGCACGAATACGGAGGAAGACCGGGCATATATAGACAGAGAAGTGCAGCAGCTCAAGGCGGAGATGGACCGGATTTTTGAGACGACGACATTCAATGAGCAGAGGATTTGGGAGCCGCGGGAGAGGAAGCTGATAGGGACCGTTCCTAAACAGGCGGTGGAATTTACCTATGCATACGAATCCATAGCAGTAACCAATGATAACTGTGGTGTAGTGGCCTATGGCGATTACACAATCAACGCCAGTGAAAAAGACGGTATATACATAAACTGGACGGGATACGATGGAAAACCGTATAAGACTACGCCCATTACATGGGAGGAATTAAAGGAAAAAAATTTCAGTTTTGACATGGCTGATTATTTTGGGGAGAAAACGGCGGACAATAAACTGTATGATGCCAAGGGGAATCCTGTATTCCGTCATCAGGTTGCCTTTGCGCCAGAGACTTCAGACATTAAAGTCCTTGTGGAGTGTATCGACCAAAAGACATTTAGCAGCTCGGCATATGCAGATATGGAAGGGCGGTTTGAAGATAATAAGGGAAATGAGGTGAAATCAAATGTAAGTACTCCGTTAGTGAATTTGAATTATCAAGCGGCGTATGCGTCCAACCATAATACAGGAAAAGATTCATCAACAAGCACCAATATCCATGATTTTGACAAAGCAAATGATGCCTTTTTGGAGCCTGCAAATAATAACGGTACATTGGTACAGACTTTGCCCTCCGGCGGAAATTTAACGAATGTGCCTGCAAACGGAACGAACAGTGTTGATGTAGCAAAAGAAAGTAGCGATAAGTGGGAATTTACTTTTAAGATGGATGGGATTGGGACAGTGAAAGGGACTTCCTATGCGATTCATTATTCAGCGCCTTCCGATTTGGATGCGGATGATTACCCATATTGGTGGCATTGGGTCTCAGCTACAATAGACGGAGTATATTATCCCCATTACAGTAAGTCACCCAATTCTATACCATGCAACGAAAAGGGAGGAGGGACATTGGGTTCTCTTATGCAGACGCTTACGGGAGCGAAAGGCACCTCCACTCCGGGCTTGCTTAGCCCGCCTAAGGGAGCTGCTGACAATGGAGGGTATATCAGAATAAGTTTTGATTTAGAATCACAAGAGAAATTTAAGTTTGGAGACGGAAAGGAAAGCAATGATGTTGGTTCTTTTGTGTTGCAGGTTCCGGTGTATTCCTCAGACACGGAGCAAAGCGTATTAAACAGAGTCAACGGCGCGTTAAATTCCAATACAATCCTGGATTTCTATACGCCTGCCGGACAGACTACACGTTATGGTTCTGCACATTTTGGGACGGCAACTGCAGGAAGGAAGACGATTGACGTCCCTGTTTACGGCGGCACTTGCGGTTTCTATGTACAGGGGGGGGGAACGGAATCTGGTGAACATATTCAGATTCAGTACGAAGCCCTCAGCACCATCGCCCTTGGAATTGACAAGACAAACACACTCACCGTTGACAGTTCCGGCGACGCAATCAACGAAATTAAGGCGGCCTTACAGACCGTCAGTGAGCAGCGTTCCACCTTTGGCGCATACCAGAATCGCTTAGAACATGCCGAGAACATCAATGCGAATGTGGAGGAGAATACACAGGCGGCCGAATCCCTCATTCGGGATGCCGATATTGCAGATTTGATGATGGAGTATTCCGTGAATAATATTTTGATGCAGGCGGGCACCAGTATGCTGACACAGGCAAATCAGGCGAACCAACGGGCAGTGGAACTGCTTGGGTAATTTATAGTTTGCTTTATATATATGAATAACGCCTTTGCCAATCGAAGGTAAAGAGAACAATTATTGGAATATTGTGAATATGTATAGATACAGTATACATGGAAAGCAGGTTAGTATAAGCGGCAGACTAAAAGGAGATACATAATGGGGCAAAGGATACAGCTATCATGTGATAAGTGCGGTTATAGGAAAACGATGTCGGTTGGCGCAGGGCTTCTCAGCAGGCGGTTGGAGATTATTACAGACTGCTTAAGCCAGGAAGAAGCGGATGAATGGCGAAGACTGTACAATGAGAATAAAGTGAGCGATTATCATGTCGAGCAGAAAGTGTATTATTGCGGCAAATGCAACGACTTAGTATGCCAGCTTACGGTTGATGCCAAATTGGAAGACGGGAGTGAAGTGACATTCGGAGACAGATGTAATATATGTGACGGAGAGTTAGAAGTACTGGATTTGCAGTCCCATCATATGATATGTCCGGTGTGCCGGAGCGGGGATATGACTTGGCAGCAAGTTGGGCTGAGGGATTAAAGCGCTATACCTTTGTTAGCTGAGGGTAGGATTGGCAGGGAACAACAATAAAAGAAAGATGCACTCATGGAGGAATGCAAATATATTTCCCTTATTTCTTCTATAAGAGCATGGTAGAAGATGTGGCGGGAAGTATACCTTAATGTCTAGGAGGGACAGATTATGGTTGTAGGGCACAATTTGACGGCGATAAACGCTAACCGTAATTTTAATACGGTAGTTGGCAAACAGAAGAAAGATACGGAGAAACTTTCATCGGGATATAAGATTAACCGGGCGGCAGACGATGCGCTGAATGAAGTGCACGATATGCTGCAGAGGGGTAATGAGCTGGCAGTCAAAGCGGCGAATGATACAAATATGAGTGAGGATAGGGAAGCTATCTACGCGGAGATACAGCAGCTTAACAGGGAAATTGACAGAATTGCAAGGGACTCCCGGTTTAATGAACTGGAAATGTTTGATTCCTCCAACGCCGACCCCACTGGTAAAAATTCCAGATATGTGGCAGGGGATTATCCGGAGATGGTTCTGCTCGACGGCGATTACATGACTTATGAAATGCAGGATTTTGCAGGCGCAATTACCCAGGCTGCGAATGCAGGAAAGGTGTTTACCCAGGCCGGCACATCTATGCTGACCCAAGCCAATCAAAGCAAACAGTTGGCACTGGAGCTTTTGGGATAATTACAGGGGTTAAGAAAATCCGCTGACATGCCGAAATAAAAAACAAGTGTAATGATAATAATAACAAACCTGTTACGTGGAGATGTGTATGAAGATAACATTCGATAATAACAACACAAACCAAAATGTAGACAGGGTAGCGACAACTACATACAGGGATACCCATACGGAGAAAGCGAACCGGACGGGTGCATTTGCATTAGACATTTCTGGCACAGTTATGGATAACACGGCTTATAAGGGTCACGGAAAGACCACAGAAGAGGTTATGCAGGATGCGGGGCAGATTGACGTTGCCACACGCAGAGACTATATGACAGTTATGTCTAATACTATGTCTGCCGAGGACTTTAACCGGATGACGAAAGACGGTTACCAGATTGGGAACATGGATGTAGAAGAGGTTGTTACCATTGTCGATAAGATTAAGGCGGAACTGATGAAGGGCGGCACTTATGTGGTCGGATATACCGACCAGATTGATGCGGATACCTTGACTGAGATTACAGGCAGCGAAATCTTTGCCAGAGAGCTTTGCAGCCAGTTTGCGCAGCACGACATTCCTCTGACGGAAGAAAATATCAAAGATGCGGTGAAGGCATACGATAAGGCATTGCAGCTTAAGGATATCACGGAAGGCGCAGCCAAATATATGGTAGAGAACCATATGGAGCCCACGATTGATAATCTGTACCGGGCAGGGTACAGTTCCACGGCAAGCGGAGACAGACAGGGCAGAGGTTACTATGCGGACAGTGCCGGCTACTATGCGAAGAAGGCAGAGGAGTATGATTGGGAGAACCTCCGTCCCCAGATGGAAAAAGTTCTGGAAGAAGCCGGGCTTAAAGTGAGCCAGGAGACATTGGAAGACGCACAGTGGCTCATCGAGAAGGGTATTCCCTTGACGCCGGAGACGGTTACCGACCTGTACACACTTGATACACTGACGCTGCCTCAAGATGACAGACAGATTATGTCGGCAATTGCCGCTGCCATAGCGGACGGCAAAAGCGCCGGGGAAGCCAATCTGTCAGATGGCAGAAGCCATATAGAGAAAGCGGCCGAATATGTAGAACGTTTTGCACAGATTACAGACGAGACGGTTGACCAGGCAGTGGCAGAAGGCAAAGAGTTGACTCTTGCCAGTCTGGAGGAAGTCCAGAGCCAGGAAGCCGGGGCTGCGTATGAAAGAACCGCAGACAATGAGAGCGGGAATATGCACCAGATGGCGGATGTGCAGTCTGTGGCTGCTGAAGGCGCTGCAAACCAGACAGGAGAGGTCGCGGAGAATCCTGGGCTGACAGAGGTTCCTGAAAATATAACGGCCAGACGACAGTTAGAGGAAATCCGTCTGATGATGACAATGGAAGTAAACCGTAAGTTATTGGAGAGCGGTTATTCGATAGATACGACGGAATTAGAAAAGCTTGTGGAAACTTTAAAGCAGATGGAGACACAGCAGCGGCAGCTTTTGTTTGGGGAGACGGATGTCGACAGAGCATCGGAGAAAGCGGCTATTTATGCCCAGACCCGTGACAAAATAGCGGAAATTCCGTATCTGCCTATAGATATTGCAGGCAGGTTTAAGGTGACGGACGAAGACTTCACTTTAAACAAGGTACATGTGGAAGGAAGCGCCTTAAGAAACCAATATGACGAGGCGCGGGAAAGATATGAAACATGGATGTCGTCCACCAGGAGTGACTTGGGTGATTCCATCCAGAAAGCATTTCGGAATGTGGACAGTATTCTGGAGAAGATGGGGATGGAGACCAGTGAGGAGAACCGTCGGGCGGTGCGTATCCTGGGTTATAACCGGATGGAATTGTCCCGGGAGAATGTGGAGGCAGTGCGGGCTTGTGACATGGAGCTTCACAGTGTTATTGAGAAAATGACGCCGGCGGCTGTCTTGCAGACGATTCGTGACGGAAAGAATCCTTTGGAAATGACGGTACCGGAATTGAATGAATATCTGGACTCCATACAGTATGGTAAAGAGCAGGATAACGAGAAATACAGCAAATTTTTATATAAGCTTGACAAAAATAAGGCTATCGGGGAGGACGAACGAACCGCGTATATCGGTATATACCGGATGCTCAGACAGTTTGAGAAGACAGACGACGCCGCGGTGGGCGCACTTTTAAATATGGGCGCGGAGTTTTCTTTTAAGAATTTGCTTAGCGCGGTGCGCAGCCAAAAAAGAGCGGGCATGGACTTTATGGTGGATGATGCTTTTGCCGGTGTGGAGGCGATAGAAGAGAGTATGTCGATTACCCGCCAGATTGAGAGCGGCTTCCATAAATACTACCGTGACATTGCCAGGGATATTGCGGACCGTATGGCAAAGCAGGATGCCGCGACACAAAAAGAATACCAGGAGGAACAGCTACAGGAGTGCCGGCAGACTTGTGAGGTGGAGGATTCTGTTATCGAAGGACTTTTGCAAAACAAACAGCCCGTAACGCTCAACAATCTGGCGGCGGCGGATATGCTGATGCACAGTAAGGGCCTGCTTTACAGGAAGCTGAATGAGTATACTGCACCTGGCGGTAAAGAGAAAGTAAAAGATGCCGCATCTCATCTGCAGGAAGCGTTGACGGATAAAGACAGCACACAGGAAGCATATGGGCAGATGCAGCAAGTCTATGAAGAGATATTGGAAGAGGCAAGATATAGCCCGGGTATAACCTATGTTGACCTGAAAGCAATCCAGAGCTGTCACAAACAGCTTACCTTGGCAGGGAACCTTGCGAAAGAGGAGAATTACCGGATACCTGTTGAGATTAACGGGGAGACTACGGCAATCCATTTAAGAGTGTTGCATGATAAAGAAGAGGCCGGGAAGGTGAAGGCCACCCTTGAGACAGAAAGCTATGGTGAAGTGGCCGCAGAATTTAGTGTCAGGAATGAGAGGGTATCAGGTTATATTGCCTGCTCTACGGCAGAAGGCACTGAGATGTTAAAGAACCGCAGCGGACAGCTTGTTGAGAATCTTCAGAATATGGTTGATTCCTTGGTGAGGGATGAGCTGGAGCTTGGAGAAATCGGAATTGTAAAGAGCGGTGAGTTAGATTTAGACGGTTTTATGGCGGGAGAGACGAAAGAAACGTCGCCGGCACAGACCGCTGATTTGTACCAGATTGCAAAAGCGTTTATCGCGACGGTTACAGCGTAATCATTTGTTTGTGGACATATGTATATAACAACGGGTTAAAAAGGAGGAAATGCGATGAAAATCAGTTATAATTCGGCGGCAATGCGCGCCAATAATGCATTGAATATGTCTGACCAGAGACTGTCACATTCTCTTAGGAAATTATCTTCGGGATTAAAGGTTACGGCGGCAAAAGATAATCCGTCAGGATACGCTATTGGGCGTAGGATGACTGCACAGATTTCAGGTATATCTGTGGCCACACAAAACTCAAACAGGGGTATTTCTATTATAGAGACAGCGGACGGTGCGCTTACGGAAGTGCACGAAATGCTGCAGAGAATGAATGAGTTGGCAGTAAAGGGAGCCACAGGTACGCTCACTTCGACAGACAGGGAAACTTTGAACCAGGAGCTGAAACAGTTAAAGGCAGAGGTGACAAGGATTGCCAATGATACGGAATTTAACGGGCAGCCGCTTTTGAACGGAAGTTTTGATTTAAGAGGCTATACAGACAGCCAGACGGTACAGGTAGATAATTATAGTGATGAAGTGTTGGCGAAGGAGTATCAGATTGACGCTCTGGAGGTGTTCTATGACGCGGAAGGCAACATTGATTTAGAGCAGACACAGGCCAGTTTCCAGGCAAGTGCGACTCCGCCGTATGATTTTCCGGAAGGCGTGAAAATTACCTCTGTTGGCCAGGATAAAGTGACGATTACCGGAAACCCGGATTTTAAGATGACGCTTGCTGTTAAGAAACCGGAACCGATAAAAGATGCCGATGGCAATATCACAGGATACCCGTCAGTAGAATGTGCGACGGCTGCTAAGCCATTGACGATTGATGTCACTGGTATTGGCTCTATGGATATGCAGACAGGCGCCAACGAAGGGCAGCAGCTTGCAATCCGTATTCCTACTATTTCCCTCGACCGTCTTGGCATTGAACAGACCGAGGTGGACACGGATGAACACTGCGACAAAGCGATTACAGAGATTAAAGGCGCCATCATGTATGTATCGGATGCTCGCAGCAGGCTTGGAGCATACCAGAACCGTTTGGAGCATACCGTTAGTAATCTGGATATCACAAAGGAAAATATGACATCTTCCTACTCCCGTATCATGGATGTGGATGTGGCGGAAGAAATGACAAACTACACAACAGAGCAGGTAATATCCCAGGCAGCGACTTCTATGTTGGCGCAGGCTAATGAGAGACCTTCCCAGGTGTTACAGCTTTTACAGTAGTAAAGTCAGTAACTTTGGATAATTTAGGCTTCGCCCGGAAGGATTTGGTGAGAGTATGACAACGGAATTAAAACGCGAGTATACGTTGCGGATTACACAGGCTAACAAGACGCAACTGATTACGATTCTATATGAAATGGTATTGCTTTATGTAGACGAAGCGGAAGATGCGCTGGCAGCCGGCGATAAAGTGGAGTATAAAAGTGCAATCCGTAAAATCCGCGGATGCATGGATGAATTGACGGTGTCTTTACACTTGGAGTATGAGCTTGCACAAAATCTTTTACAACTTTATCTCTATGTAAACAGCGAGCTTGTCAAAGCTTCTTCCCATGATGGCAAAGAAAATCTGGAGCATGTGCGTCTGGTCATAGGACAGCTTAAGGATGCATATGCAAAGATTGAAGGACAGGACACGTCAGGCCCTGTCATGGGGAATACCCAGTCGGTTTACGCAGGACTTACCTACGGAAGGAATACTTTGATGGAGAATATTGCAGACCCTTCTACAAACAGAGGTTTTTGCGTGTAATACAGGATTCCTACGGAGTATAACAATCCTATGGTACCCTCAGTGAACAAAGGGACACAGAGCATATGTCCCTTTGTTCACTGAGGGTACCATAGGATTTTGTCATTTTGCGGGATGCCATATTATGAAAATAATGTCAGAGTGCGGTAAGCCTCATGGTGTGTTCCTTCGGGCAGCAGATTCATTTTCGCCGCCTGCTCCAATAAATATTTGTAGCGTTTCAAGACAGCATTTACTTCAAAGATGTAACAGTCAATCAGGTCTGGGTCAGTTACATTGTCGAAATTTGAATACGCAATCTCCAATGCATATTTTGTCTGCGCCAATTCTTCACGTATCGTTAACTTCTGGCAGTCCACAATAACATCCGTTTCCGCCGCTCCATTGGAACTTTGATGAAAAAAAACTTTCATATAGCTACCATACCTTTCTGCAAAATGCTGACAGTTTTCGGGTAAATTTTTAGCCTGTCCTGAAAAGTGTTGGTCAAAATTGGATGAACTGGTAAGTTATGGAAATACATTTGGGCAGACTAAATATTTTTTCTTATTTAAGTATAGGTAAAATATGGATAAATATTCATGTAATATTTGAAATGTGTGGCACATATCTTGTATCAAGTTGCAAGAACACATGATTGAAAAGAAGGAGAAACGCAAATGGAAAATGCCGGAGGAATGTTGGCAATTTTAGGTGTATGCGTAATTGTATTAATTATAGGTGCAATGGGACGGAAAGTGGAGTGGCTGGTTAACTTTATCCTGCGCGCGGTCATGGGGACGGTGGGAATCTATTGCTTGAACTTTTTACTGGCCTCACAACAGATTTCGGTTGCTGTCGGTATTAATCCGCTCACCATTTTGACATCCGGATTCCTTGGATTTCCGGGGATTGCGGTACTTTATGGGATTCATTTTTTCAAAATATTGTAGTTTTTTCACAAAATTGTTTTTTCTGCAAAATAGATATGGACAAAGTAGATTAATGTGTATATAATTTGACTTACAACTCAACGGATTCTATGTGAAATGACGTTTGTTTCTGCGTATCGTTTCACTCTATTGCCCAAGTGGCATCGGGAGCTTCATCCTATGTATTTCATTGAGTCAGATTTATTTTTAAATTGTAAAAAAGTTTGTTTTAGGCAAAGAGGCAACGAATAAGAACTTTATTTTTCTATTACGGTGGAGGTGATTTTATTGGACTGAGTTATTTTCAATTTCTGCTTCTTCTACTGCTGTTTCTGGCAGCGTTAGCAGATATCAGGACAGACCGCGTTCCGAATCAATTAATCGTACTAGGTATTCTTACGGGCTCATTTTGCAGCCTGTGGGTATACCGGAATGTGTGGCAGTCTGCCTTTTCTATGACTCTTGCGTTTCTGCTTATGTATCCCTTGTTTAAAATCGGTACATTCGGTGCCGGAGATGTGAAAATACTCATAATGATTGGAAGTTTTTTAAATGTACAGAGATTTATGGCAGTACTGGCAATGTCGTTTGCAGTCGGGGCATTGTTTTCTTTATTGAAAATAATTGCGGAACATAATGGTGCAGAAAGGATGGAATACTTTCTGTCTTACATGCGGGAGGTGGCAAGAACCGGACAGTGGAAGTTGTATGGAACGTACAGGGCGGAGGATGTAAGGCAGTACCACAGGAATAAAATACATTTTACGATTCCTGTTTTACTTAGTGTGGCGCTGCAGATAGGAGGAGTGATTTGAGACAGAAAATTTTTGCAATTTGTGATATGGAGGAGGCGTATGCGCTTAGGCTGATGGAGTACATGCTGGAAAAAGTGAAGCTGCCCTATACATACCATTTATTTACACGGGTGGAGGAACTAGAGAAATTTGCAAGACAGGAGGAAATTGCGATACTTCTCATTGCAGAAAGCGCTTTCAAAATGTTACAGGAGGAATACGTCAGACAGCAGGCGGCGCAGATATTCGTGCTGCAAGAGAGTGATGTGTCTGTGGAAACCGGTGTGGAGGCAGGTTTGGGTTATGTCAGTAAATTCCAAAGTCCGGGGAAGATTGTGGAGGCGTTGTCTGAGACGGTTACCGGACTACCGGATTGGGACAATAAGACGCATGAGGAGAGTAAGGTGAAGTTGATTGGGATTTATTCTCCCATTAAGCGTTGTCTGCAGACTTCTTTTGCACTTACCATGGGGCAGATTCTGGCGAAGAAATACAGGATATTATATTTTAACTTTGAGTGTTATTCGGGTTTTGGCCAGATGCTTAGACGGGAGTTTCCCATGGATATGATGGACCTTATGTATTATTTCCGGTGCGACCAGGACAGACTGTACTTGCGGCTGCCGTCCATGGTACAGAATATCAACGGACTGGATTATATACCTCCGATTCAGTCTGACCTTGGTTGGCGGGAAGTGACAGGCAGACAGTGGTTGGAACTGTGCAAAAAGATTGCCGGAATCGGACAGTATGAATACATCATTTTAGACCTTGATGACGGCATGGAAGGACTTTTTGATTTATTACGCCAATGCTATAAGATTTATACCATCACGAAAGAAGATAGTTTCGCCACAGCCAAGATTAGCCAGTATGAACAGATTTTAAAATTTAACGAACTAGAAGAAATCGCTGATAAAACCGTAAAATGCAGGTTTCCGGTGTTCAAAGAATTACCCGCCAATCTGGAGCTGATGACCCACGGGGAGCTTGCAAGTTATGTGAAAGCGATTATCAAAGAGGATTTATATGGAAAATAGGCAAGAACGCAAGAAGAAACTGAAAGAAAAGCTTTCGGAGAGTATTGATTATTCTATGGAAAGTTCGGATGAGGAGATACAAGAACTGATAGACAAGATACTTGTTCAGGAAAGTAAGGAGATACCTTTGACATTGACGGAGCGGGAAAAACTTCGCAGGGAGCTTTTTCACGCAGTCCGTAAACTGGATATATTACAGGATTTGGTGGACGACCCGCATATCACAGAAATCATGATTAATGGTGCAGATTGTATTTTTGTAGAACGGGATGGCCGTTTGTTTCGCAGCAGTCTAGAGTTCGAGAATCAGGAGAAATTGCAGAACGTCATACAGCAGATTGTGGCGCAGTGCAACAGGGTGGTCAATGAAGCATCACCCATTGTGGACGCTAGGCTGGAAAATGGCGCCAGGGTAAATGTTGTACTGAGTCCAGTGGCATTAAACGGTCCCATTGTGACAATCAGGCGGTTTCCGGACAAGCCGATTATGATGGAGAATTTGATTTCCTATGGTTCTGTTACTCAGGAAGTATGCGATTGGTTATGTATGCTGGTACGCGCAAAATATAATATTTTTATAAGCGGCGGAACGGGCTCCGGGAAGACCACTTTCCTGAATGCACTGTCCTATTATATACCGTCGGAGGAGAGGGTTATTACCATAGAGGACAGTGCGGAGTTACAGATTCTGGGCATTCCCAATCTGGTTCGATTAGAGACGCGCAATGCCAATGTGGAGGGCTGCAAGGAGATTACCATTAGGGATTTGATTAAGACTTCGCTTCGTATGAGGCCGGACAGGATTATCGTGGGAGAAGTCCGCGGCGGGGAAGCCTTCGATATGATGCAGTGTTTAAATACCGGCCATGACGGCTCTATGTCCACCGGACACGCCAACAGTTCTAAGGATATGTTAAGCCGTCTGGAAAATATGATTCTTATGGGAATGGAAATTCCTCTTGCGGCAATCAAACAGCAGATTGCATCGGGTATTGACATAATTATTCATCTTGGACGCCTGCGGGATAAGACAAGGAAGGTATTGGAGATTGCAGAAGTGTTAGGCTATGGGGATGGTGGGATTATATTAAAGACGCTGTACTGTTTCGTAGAGACAGGGGAGAATGGAGCAGGCAGGATAGTCGGGACACTGCGGAGGGAAGGAGAATTAACACATGTGGAAAAGTTACAGGCTGCCGGATTACAGTAAGTACCGGTTTCAGGCAAAAGAATACGTGCTGTATGTGTCAGAAGGCGTACTTGTTGCAGCGGCGGCGGGCTATTTTTTCTACCATTCATGGGTGGCCTGCCTGCTGCTTCTTGCACCGGTGCTCTTCTTTTTCCTAAAAGAAAAGAAGAGAGAGCTTGCCAGGAAACAAAGACAGGAGCTGAGTATACAGTTTAAAGACCTGATTCTGGCCGTGGCGGCGAACCAGAAAGCAGGATATTCCATTGAAAATGCTTTTCGGGAGTCATACCGGGATATGGAGATGCTTTACGGTGCAAAAGGGATGATTTGTATGGAAATAAAGTATCTGATTGCAGGATTGGACAACAACGTTGTCTTAGAAAAATTATTATACAATCTGGGTATGAGAAGTAGTCTGCCGGATATTATACAGTTTGCGGACGTATTCCTGATTGCAAAGAGAAGCGGCGGCAATATGACAGAAATTTTGTCAAAGACCGCGGCAGTGGTTGAACAAAAAACGGAGACGGACAAGGAAATCCAGTTGATGATTAGTTCTAAGAAGATGGAACAGAAGATTATGAACTTGGTGCCGTTCCTGATTATCTTCTACATAGGAAGTACTTCCAAAGGATTTTTTGACGTATTGTACCATAATGTAATCGGTGTAACGGTTATGACGGTCTGTCTGGGGTTCTATCTTGCGGCATATATGCTGTCCAGAAGAATTGTAGATATTGAGGTGTAGAGAGGAAGGAGGCGACAGTGACCATGATTTATATATACATGGCAATATTGGGTATCTATGTATTCCTTTTTTTCCTGTCATGGAAGGAGGCGTGTAAGGGTCCGTTTTGCAAGATGGCGTCTTATATTCTGCAAAAACAACAGGCGTTGTGCCGGGGTAAGACGGGGAGAAAGCACAATTGGAAGAGAGAGCTTTACAGGAGGCAGCTTGGAGAAAAGTTAAAGACGCTACAGCCTGCGGAAGGAATACCGGGGCAGGTCAGAGCCTATTACCTGACACAATATAGCGTGGTACTTACAGTGGTATTTGCAGGAACCGTGGTCTGTGTGGCGGCATGGATAAGTGTACATAGCGGTGCGCTGTTGGTAGAGGGGCGTTACATATGGAGAAAACCGTACGGAGAAGGAGACATACCTGTCATGCTGGCGGCACAGATGGAAGGGGAAGAGGAAGAAATTTTTCAGTATGTGGTGGAGGAGCGCAAATATACGCAGAAGGAGGCGCAGGAGCTGTATCAAGAGGCAGTGGAGATTTTACCGGAGGCCATACGTGGACACAATGACAGCCTGGAAGATGTGCGTGAGAACCTGGAACTTGTAACTCATTTGGAAGGATACCCCTTTGATATATCCTGGGAGAGCAGTAGTTATGGCATTGTGAACGCAGACGGCACAGTGGACAATACAGATTTGACGGAAGGGATAGTTGTCACATTAACTGCGTATTTTCAATACCGACAGTGGAATTGGGAGCATGTCCTGTATGTACAGGTCAATCCCGTGGTTTACACCCGTCAGGAAATGTTGCGAAGGCGGATTGAGGAAGGACTTCATGTGCAGGAAGAGAGCACAGGGAGTACGGAAAGAATGGTTTTCCCGGACAAGTTGGAGGAGAAACCGCTTGTGTGGAGAGAAATCATAGAGGATAGCAGTGTATATCTGTTATGGCTGGTTCTTATTGCAGCAGCTCTCTTATATTGGGGACGGGGAAAGGAATTGGACAGGCAGTTGGAACGTCGCAAGAAAGAGTTATTGCTGGATTATCCTGAGGTGGTCAATAAACTGTCACTCTACATGGGCGCAGGTATGACAATCCGCAATGCCTTCGTCAAGATGGGAGAGGATTATAAGAGGCAGCAGAAGGAAAGGAGGCGGTATGTCTATGAGGAAATTTTGATTACCTGTTATGAACTGCAAAGCGGCAGACCGGAAAGGGAAGCCTATGACCATTTCGGTAAACGTTGTCAGGTGCAGACTTATATGAAGTTTAGTACGCTGTTGTCACAGAATATCAGGAAGGGAAGCAATGATTTATTGTATGTGTTGCGCCAGGAGGCGGATAGCGCCTTTGCAGAGAGAAAAAACGTGGCTAGGAAGTTGGGAGAGGAGGCGGGCACGAAACTACTTCTGCCTATGATGATGATGCTTTGCATCGTCATGGTGATTATCATGATACCGGCATACTTTTCTTTTATGATGTGACGCTAGGTTATATGATGGAAAATTAAAATTTTCAATCTCAGGATTTGTGTCTGCACATTGCTTGCCATAAACTCGATATGCGCAAAAAGCAACGCGGAAATGGAGTAAATAATGAAATTTTATCGAATGGAGGAAAAAATGAGAAAAAACAAAAAAGAAACCGGACAAAAAGAAAATAGATTGAAAGATTTTGGTGCATTCCTGCGGGAAGAGGAAGGAATGGGTACCGTGGAAATTATTTTAATTATTGTCGTACTGATTGGTTTAGTGATTATTTTCAAGAACCAGCTCCGTGCCCTGGTGGAGACGGTATTTGAGAAGATTACAAAAGACAGCAACACGGTAATGTCATGAGAAAGGGATACATAACCGTATTCCTGACGCTTTCGCTCACATTGATTCTGTCCCTTGTATTCGTTGTAATAGAAGGGGCACGAATCAGTGCTATACGCATGAAGTTTGAGTGCGTCTCTGACATCGGTATGAATTCCGTTTTGGCGGAATACCACAGGGAAATGTTGGAGCAGTATGACCTCCTTTTTGTAGATACTTCCTACGGGAGCAGTCATGCAGATATTGGAAATACGGAAGCGCATCTTAAAAATTATATCCGTAGAAATTTAAGGCCGGATGGAGGTAAGACCGGCATAAGCCTTGGAGGCAGCAGGGATTTTTTAGCAATGGACGCCGGGACGGTGCAGATTGGACAATATTCCATTGCGTCTGACGGCCAAGGGGCAGTACTTAAGAGACAGGTTACAGACTACATGTCGGATTATCCTCTGGGCGCTGTTTTAGAGAAACTGAACCTGGGAGTTTCACAGATACAGGGCTATGGGTTGGAGACAAAGGATGTGGCGGGGGAAAGGCAAAGTTATGAGGCGCGTATCGACGAGATTGGATTGCCGACAAAAGAAGTGGAGGAAGGTGTCTATGAAGAGATTCCTTTAAATAACCCGGCAGACATTGCAAACGCTACAAGAAGCAGCGGAGTGCTCAATCTGGTATTGGAAAATCCCTCCCAGGTATCCGCTGTGAAAGTATCCTTAGATAATTATATATCCCGGCGGACAAGGCGGCAGGGAACGGGATTGTGCAAAGAAGCGGCGTCCCTGACGGGGGAACCTGATGAGCTTGTATTCCAGGCATATTTGTTTGAGAAGTGCGGGCATTATGGAGAGGAGTTAGACAAATCATTGTTTAAGTACCAGATAGAGTACATATTGGCGGGAAAGGATACGGACTGGCAGAATCTGGAGCAGGTGGCCAAGAAGTTGTTAAGATGGCGGGAGGCGGCAAACGTTATCTATATTCTGACAGACAGCGCCAAGATTGCGGAGGCGGAGGCGATGGCCCTTGCACTTACGGCTGTTTGCCTGTGTCCGGAGCTTGCGGAACCCGTAAAGTATACCATACTGTTTGCGTGGGCATACGTAGAAAGCTTACAGGATGTGAAGACACTTCTTGCCGGAGGAAAGGTACCCGTGTATAAGACGGCTGCAGACTGGAAGACAGGTATCAACAGTATCAAAAATGTGCGTGGAAGCCTAGCGCAAGACGATGGAGGCAGAGGGCTGACCTATGAAGAATATCTGCGTATTATGATTTTTATGGAAAACCAGGATGTGAGGACATTCCGCGCTATGGATATTATGGAGATGGATATACGGCGTACGGCAGGCAACGCAAGATTCTGTCTGGATGGTTGCTTTGATACCTATCAGGCGGATATGTCCGTGGTAAGCAGGTTTGGATATCAATATGAGATGAGCAGGCTCTATGGGTTTTACTGATATATGGGAGGTGATAAAAGATGCCCTTTTTACGGTTCAGGCAGCATAAATCTATTAAATCGACAGCACATTCTCTCCGGGCATATCTTGTAGTCAATCAAGGTGGTCAAACGACGCCGTCCGTCTGCAGCCTGCTAAAAAGGGTATCTTCTATCAATTTCCGCAAAAGGATTTTTGCCTGTCAGAAGGGTTCGATGACACTGGAGGCGGCGTTTGTGCTCCCGTTTTTTCTATTTGCGCTAATCAATATACTCTATGCGGTAAATATCATAGGCACGCAGAGCAGAATCAATGCAGCGTTACATCAGACAGGGAATAAAATGGCGTTTGCAGGATATGTCTACGGACAAACGGCAGGGAATATGCTGCCGGACAGCCTGGCGGGCATAGTAATGTCCCAGGTGTACGCCCGGGGACAGATTGTGGAATACGTGGGAAGAGATTATTTAGAGCAGTCTTGTATTAAAGACGGTACGCAAGGATTGTCTATGTCCGGTTCGTCTGTTATGGGAGAAGGCGATGTCATTGACCTGCAGGTTTCTTACCATGTGAAACCTTTCTCGTCCGTGATGGGGTTCGATGGGTTTTCTATGTCGCAGCGTTATTATGGCAAAGCCTGGACGGGATATGATGTGACACGGCATGTCAGCGATACGAAGGAAGAAGACCCCATGGTATATGTGACGCAGACCGGAACGGTATATCATTTGGATCGCAATTGTACCTATTTAAATCCAGCGGTGGAGTCATTACCAAAAGAGGCGGTATCAGAAGAAAGGAATCAGTCCGGCGGCAAGTACTATTCCTGTGGGGTTTGTGACGGAGACAGAGGACAGGGGCAGGTCTATGTGACGTCCTATGGAGGAAGCTACCACAGCCGGCTAAATTGCTCCGGCTTAAAGCGGACAGTCTATACGGTTGCGTTGTCTGAGACCGGCGGAAGGAGGAGGTGCTCGAAATGTGGATAGAAATATCTTTGCTTCTTTTTCTTGGCGTCTGCGCGGTGTGTGACGGCATGAAGAAGGAAATTCCTGTGGTGGTTGTCTGGCTTGGCATATGCACGGCGGTTGTCTTTTATTTGCAAGGGGCAATGGGTGAAAGAACCTGGTGGGAGGCGGTGTTAGCTATGGTTCCGGGTGTAATGTTTTGGGCATTGAGTTTTGTCAGCAGGGAAAAAGTAGGGTATGGGGATGGATGGATGCTTATGATGGTTGGGCTTTTTGTGGGGATTTGGAAGTGTTTTGTAATGCTGCTCATCGGCCTTATGGCGCAGTCATTAACCGTATTGGTTTTGATAGCCGTTAAGAAAGTGGGCGGTGACCAGGAAATTCCTTTTGCGCCTTTTCTATTCTTGGGGACGGGGGTGTTGTTGTGCTGTATATAGAGGGTAAAAAATTTGGACGAATAATAAACCGGATGAAGGAACAAAGCTGTGGATGTATAAGAGGGGCAGTGTGCAAGAAGCTCCACGGGTATATGACAGTGGAGGCGTCTTTTATTATAACATGGACAGTATTTGTCTTTGTGTTGCTTATCTATCTTTCTTTTTATTCATATGATAAATGTGTGTTATTTCAGGATGCCTATGGGGTGTGCTTTCGGGGTAGCATACAGAAGCAGGAAGACAATGTTGTGCCTTATATCAGCTCGCATATGAAAGAGCAGTTCGGAAAGAAATATTTCGGAACCGGGGAAGTACACGGAACTGTAGACCGGAAAGGTAATGTCACGGATGTGACAGGAGAATGCCAGGTTAAAGTTCCCATTCACTCTGCTTTTACAATGCATAGTGCTCCGGGGTGGAAAATTCGTACTCGTGCCAGGGCGCAGATTATAAATCCGACGCATATAATACGTAAGAGCAGGTGGGTGGGGAATATGGTAAATTAAGAAGGGGGATTATATGTTAGAGGCAAAGTATTACAGGGACTACAGGCATAATTATATGATACTGCGGTGTGGAAGAGAGGCAGCCTCCAGGAGCTATCAGTATCAGATTCTTACATCGGGTAAAATCGGCGAGATACTTAGATGCTCTGTGCGACATATGAACGGTACTACATATTATTATTATGACATCAGTTCAAGAACAACATTAGAGAGCCTTTACAGGGATAAGAAAATGTCTGGTAAACAGGTAAAAGACTTGTTGTGGCAGCTTCATGGGATATGTGGCAAATTAGCAGGATATTTCATGGAGGAGAGCGCATTGGTTCTGCTTCCCCAACACATTTATTATGATTTGGCAAACCAGAATTATATTGGTCTGTATTATCCGGATTATCAGGCACAGGATGGGGCTGTCTACAGGGCGCTAATGGATTTCTTGTTGGAACACATCGATACAGAAGACAGGCAGCTTACAGAAGATATGTACCGAATCTGTGAAAACTGCGAGGAACCTTGTTTTTCCATAGAAGACGCCTTGCAGATTTTGGAAGAAGAAGGGCCGCAGCGGACGGAATTGGTTGAAAGCAGTACGGCGTTATATGACGCGGAGGATATATCTGTAGCAGGAGCGTGTTCCGAGCAGCAGTATAACGGGCAGACAACAGGAGCAAGTCCCGGTTATAGTGAAGAGTATAGTAGGAGAGACGATGAGAAAGAAAGTAGTATAAGGATGATTGATGGTAAATCGGGGCCCAGACACAGTAGAATTTATCCTGTCTGTGCGGCGGTGGCGGCATTTGGCATGGCGGGAGCCTACGCCGTGCGTAGTATATATGAACTGACACAGGAAGAAGAAATTGTATTGTGTGCGTCTATGGCGGTTATGGCAGTATGTTTAGCCCTCTGTTTGGCAGGATATTTCGGGAAATGTAAGAAAAATGGTACACAAAGTAAAGGGACGGGAGGACTTGGCAGCGGGCAAGCGGCTACGGGAAAAAAGAATCAGGAGCAGAAGATGCCGGAATCTGTGGGAGCCGGACAAAGTACCGGATATTATGAGGAACCAGGGGAGATTCCGATGGAATATGTACTGGACAAAGATATGAATTTAAGTGTGGCAGGTTCTATGTCTGTATCCCGCCGGACAATGACAGCAGGGCAAGGTAAAGAGCCTGCGGCAAAGCCGGAGCCAGTTACGACGCAAGGAAATAATGCTTGTGGGAATACGGTTTTTTTTGACACAAGCAGGGAGACGGAATGCAAGCTTTATGCAGTGGACAAGAAAAATAAACAACATATTGAATTAAAACAGTTCCCTTGTACGGTTGGGAAGATGGCGGGTTGTGTGGATTATGTGCTGCCGGATGATTCGGTCAGCAGAATCCACGCCAGATTTAATAAAGAAGGAGAGAAAGTTCTTTTGACGGATATGAATTCTACCAATGGAACATACAAGAATGGGTTGCGTATGCAGCCGCAGGAGACTGTGGAGATTGAACCGGGTGACGAAATAAGGTTTGGAAATTTAAATTATTGTTACCGATAGCATAGCGCAACAAGTTATACTCCGTACTGGAGTTTTGCATAAACTTTTGTAGTAAATAATTTGACATGACATATTGAAAATGATAACCTCAAAAGGGTAGTGTAAAAAATAAATTTCTCATAGTAGCAGGTGAGAATAAGAGCGTATTATAATTTAAGAGAACATTAAATTTTCGAGTAAGATTGATTATGTGAATCCACACATGAGGTATGTCATGTTACAGGAACAAATTGGGCATTTATTTGATACAAACGGATATAATAAAATCCCATCTAATTTACCTGAGTTTACTTTTTACTGGCGCAGGGAAAACCAGGGTATTACGGTAATATTTGTCATTGATTACAAAGCGGGATTATATATTTCCCAAGACCAGTATGTCCATCTAAAAGAGAAGATTATACAGTTTTTTGCACAAAAAGGTGAGAAGGATGTACATATGCTGTCATTAGTCTTAAGCACCGACACAGATAAGGCAAAGAAGCTATGCACAGGGGATTCTTTTTGCTGGATAATTGATACAGGTATGGGACGATTGATGATTCATGAAAACCAGACACCGGATTTCTATGGACTTAAGACGATTTTGGAAAAGTTTTTGACAGTTTCCGCAGGCTATCAAGATAATGCGGATGTAGAGCAGGCAGGAGAGGCGAGAAAGGTATTTGTCCATAGAAAATGGAATAAGGAGAAGATGGTGGGACTGCCATGGGTGAATATTTGTCTGGTGGCAGCCAATGTGATTGTATTTCTCATATGTACATTTACGGGAGACTTGTTATATAATAAAGGTGCTTGTGGCGTGAGGGATATTATGGAAGACGGTTCTTACTACCGCATCCTGACATCCATGTTCCTGCATTGGGATGTACAGCATCTTTTTAGTAATATGATTGTGCTGTATTATGTCGGTGAATTGGTGGAGGAGAAAATAGGACGTATTCCATATGCAGTGCTTTATTTTCTATCTGGAATTTCAGGTGGTATTTTTTCCATGGTATATGAGCTAGTATCGGGAGTATATTACCATTCTGCAGGGGCAAGCGGCGCAGTTTTTGGTGTGGAAGGTGCGCTGTTCCTTCTTGCAATCATGAACCGCGGCATACAGGGGCGCATGACTGTGGGAAGAGTGGCGTTTGCGATAATGTTTTCTTTATATTGCGGCTTTACCAGCGAAGGTATCAATAATGCCGCCCATATAGGAGGACTTTTGGTGGGATTTGCGGTGATGGCCATTGTGTTGATGCTGCATTCTCATGTCAGAACAGGAAAGGATAGAGATATCAATGAAAATTAATATTTATTATGGCGGCAGGGGACTCATGGACGACCCGACACTTTTTGTTATAAATAAAATGAAGGAAGTGTTGGAGGAGCTTCGCGTTAAGGTTGAATGTTTTCAGCTTTACGAGCTAAAAAATAATATTACGACTCTTCCACAGAGCTTAAAAGACGCCGACGGTGTGATACTTGCCACTACGGTTGAATGGTATGGGATAGGAGGCTATATGCAGCAGTTTTTAGATTCCTGCTGGCTGTATGGCGATAAGGAGAGAATCAGTGAAATATATATGTGTCCGGTTGTCATGTCGACTACGTATGGGGAGAAAGAAGGGCACCTTGACCTGATTGCTTCGTGGGAGATACTTGGCGGGCGGCCCAGTGACGGTATCTGCGGGTATATTACCGACACTTCTATGCTTGAGGGAAATGATGAATATATCCGGATAATAGAAAAGAAAGCGGAGAATCTTTACCGTACGATTAACCAGAAGATGGCATGTCTGCCGGCAAGCAACCAGGCCGTAAAACAGAAAGTTGCCATTATGAAGAATATTAATTTTACCCCCCAGGAGTCAGAGCAACTCTCTGAGTATGTGTCGGATGATACTTATGTACAGAGGCAGAAGGCGGATATTCAGGAATTGGCAAGTATGTTTAGGAATATGATGGGAAGCAACGAGAAAGAAGACACCACAGAATTCCTTAAGGAAATACAGCAACATTTCAAGCCGCATCCAGGTTTGGCTGCCAGTTATAAAGTAGTGCTTGAGGAAAAAAAGACGCCGCTTATGATACAGATTAACGGCGGAAATTTACAGTGTTTTTATGGTGAGGGGCAACAGGCAGATGTGGAAATGTTGCTAACCAGGGATGCTTTTAAAGATATTGTCACAGGAAAAAATACTTTTCAGACTTCTTTTATGGCAGGAGATATGAGGATGAAAGGTGATTTTAAGGTACTCAGGGCGCTGGACCAGGTTCTTATATTCGGTGCTGCGCCCGGTAACGGTATTTAATTTATAGTATAAATGGAGGATAAATATGAAAGAGACAAATTGTATTTTTTGTAAAATAGCAAATGGTGAGATTCCGTCCAAGACACTGTATGAGGACGATAATTTCCGGATTATTTTGGATTTAGGGCCGGCTACGAAAGGACATGCCCTTATTTTGCCTAAGGAACATTATGCAAATCTTTTTGAGTTACCGGAGGAGACCGCGGGAGAAGCCATGAAGGTTGCCAAGAAGATGGCTGACAAGATGATGAAACGTCTTGGATGTGAAGGGCTGAATGTGGTACAGAACAACGGAGAGATGGCAGGACAGACAGTTTTTCATTTCCATATGCACCTGATTCCCAGATACCGGACAGACGGGCAGAGCATCGGATGGAAGCCTCAGGAGGTTAGCCAGGAAGAACTTGGGAAGATTTATGAACAGATTTGCCAGTAAGATATTTATTGGTGTATCAGACAGGCGAAAGGATAAGAAGGACGGATGCGGACAATAGATGTGGCTGAGGTTACGATAAATATTAAGGAGATGTGTATCGAGGCGAACCATTTTCTTGCAAAGGATATGGATGCAGCCATGAAACAGGCGGCGGCGGATGAAAAATCGCCTCTGGGAAGACAGATACTGTGTCAGCTTCAGGATAATCTCAAAATTGCAGGAGAGGACATGATACCTATCTGTCAGGATACTGGTATGGCCGTTATCTTTATGGAGATTGGACAAGATGTACATTTGACGGGGGGATCCCTGGAGGATGCGGTCAATGAGGGCGTCAGGCAAGGATACACAGAAGGGTATTTACGTAAATCTGTAGTGGGGGACCCTTTGAAGCGTGAAAATACGAAAGACAATACTCCCGCGGTTATCCATTATGATATCGTTCCGGGTGAATGCCTTAAGATAACGGTTGCGCCTAAGGGATTTGGAAGTGAAAATATGAGCCGTGTGTTTATGCTTAAGCCTGCGGACGGTATAGAAGGTGTAAAAGGTGCAATCTTGACGGCGGTGAGGGATGCAGGACCGAATGCGTGTCCGCCGATGGTGGTTGGTGTAGGAATTGGCGGTACCTTTGAAAAATGTGCGCTGTTGGCGAAGAAAGCTCTGACCAGGCCGGTAGATGAACGTTCCGGTATTCCTTACGTCAGGGAATTGGAGGAGGAATTGTTAGAAAGGATTAACCACACAGGAATCGGACCTGGAGGATTGGGTGGTACGACTACGGCATTGGCGGTCAATATTAATACTTATCCGACACATATTGCCGGCCTTCCGGTGGCGGTTAATATCTGCTGTCATGTGAACAGGCATGTGGTGCGGACAATATAGGGAAGTAAACCGTATAGATTGCAGCATAAAAACAAAACTTTGAGGGTCAGTAAAATAGGAAAAGCCATGAAGCGGCTTTAGAATGGGTGGGACAATGGAACGGCATATACAGGCACCAATCAGTAAAGAAGAAGCGGCAAAACTGCATTCCGGCGATTATGTATACATAACCGGAACCATTTATACTGCCAGGGATGCGGCACATAAAAGAATGCAGGAGACATTGGAGAGGGGGGAGGCACTTCCCTTTCCGCTAGATGGAAACGTGGTTTATTATATGGGACCGTCCCCCGCAAGGGAGGGCAGGGCCATTGGCTCTGCGGGGCCCACCACTGCCAGCCGCATGGATAAGTATACCCCTGACTTGTTGGATATGGGGCTTGTGGGAATGATTGGCAAAGGAAGACGCTGTGATGCGGTGAGGGATGCCATTGTCAGAAACAGTGCGGTATATTTTGCGGCTGTGGGAGGTGCAGGAGCTTTGCTCTCTAAGTCGATTACAAAATCGGAAGTGGTCGCCTATGATGACCTTGGCACTGAGGCAGTCCGCAAATTGGAAGTAGAGAATTTCCCGGTCATTGTTGTGATTGATTCTCAGGGGAATAATCTGTATGATACGTCGATGGAAGAGTATGTTTCCTTGTAGGATACCAAATATATGTATATGACTGTAGATATCGGTCGGCATACATAATATTGAATAAGTCATGGGATTGTCCAAATAAAAAAAACCACCGTTTCCACGGTGGTTTTTATGAGCGGAGAAAGAGGGATTTGAACCCTCGCGCCGCGTAAGCGACCTACACCCTTAGCAGGGGCGCCTCTTCAGCCTCTTGAGTATTTCTCCCTAGTCTGAACTTTCCTCTACCAATATAAAGTTCTACGCTTATTACAACGCACATATAATTATATATGCAGAATAAATGTTTGTCAACGATTTTTTTAATATTCAATAAATAAATATTGTGTAAAAATAATTGGCTGCTTTAAAACTTGTTGCAATACATGTCTGTTCCGTGTAAAATAAATATTAGTTGGCAATACCTAGTGTATTGACACGTTGATATTTCGACAAATTGCTTGCCTGAATTTCTATCTGCAGCGTTGGCTTCACTCAACGATGCCACCGCATCGCCTCGTTCAGTCGCCTTGCAGGCTGAAAATTCATTCGGCGCTATTTGTCTGAAAATGAACGTGTCAGTACACTAGTATGAAGCGATAGACGGATATGTATAGGAGGTAAGGTATGTTCTTATTATTGGCAGGCGGTTTGGTAGTTGTAATTATTCCGGTGGTGATTGCGGTGGTATCTTCCGTTGTTTCTGCGGTGGCGGCATCCCAGGACATTGGGGAGGATGAATAATAAGTGACCGTTATTTTACCGGTTGGCTGATACAGTATACGGGCTAAAGACAATAGGGCAGGGGAAACAATATTTCCTCTGTCCTTAGTTTTTGGAGGCGCCAGAAAAATCTTAGCAAACTCTTTACGCTATATTGGGTTTTATTTTTGCGTAATTTCCTGTAGGATGAATCATATAATACATTGTATTGGAGGGGAGGATGCCGGGACGATATGAATGAGAAACTGAAAGAAAAAATCAGAGAATCCCTTTCGAGCGTATTGCCAATCACGATGATTGTACTTGTTCTGACGATTACGCTTGTGCCGATGAAAGTCAGTACATTGGTACTGTTTCTTACCGGGGCTGTACTGTTAATCGTGGGTATGGGATTTTTCCAGTTAGGCGCCGAGATGGCGATGACTCCGCTTGGCCAAGGGGTGGGCGGTAAACTTGTCAAGAGTAAAAGTGTCTGGGTGATGGCTTTCATTTGTTTTCTGATGGGAGGAATTATCACGATTTCGGAACCAGACCTTCAGGTATTGGCGAACCAAGTAGCTGCAATTCCTAATATGGTATTAATTTGGACAGTGGCGGCAGGTGTGGGAGTTTTTACGGTTGTAGCCCTATTGCGTATCTTGTTTAAAATAAGGCTCTCCCTGCTTCTGGCAGGATTATACATATTTATGTTTATTTTATCCTTTTTTACACCGTCTGAATTTATCGCAGTCGCTTTTGATGCGGGCGGCGTGACCACCGGGCCTATGACGGTACCTTTTATTATGGCGTTGGGCGTGGGTCTTTCTGCGGCGCGAAGCGATAAGGAAGGGAGCAACGACAGCTTCGGTTTGATTGCGCTTTGTAGTGTGGGACCGATTTTGATGGTTTTGCTGCTTGGGATTTTCTATCATCCTACGGAGACGGTATATACGGCTGTTAAGATTCCTGAGCTTGTGACAACGCAGGATGTGGTGAAAGAGTTTGTGATGTCATCCCCCGGTTATGCGGAGGAAGTACTTAAGAGTATACTTCCGGTAATCGGTGTGTTTGCGATTTTTCAGGCGTCCACGCGCAGCTATAGAAAACGTCAGGTACAGAGAATGGCCGTGGGATTCGGGTATACGGTAATCGGGCTGATTATGTTCCTTACGGGTGTGAATATTGGTTTTGCTCCTGTGGGAAGCCTGCTTGGCGGCGGACTTGCGGACAGCATGTTTAAATGGTGCCTGGTTCCTGTGGGAATCGTAATAGGATATTATATCGTGAAAGCGGAGCCGGCAGTACGTGTATTGAATGAACAGGTTGAAGAAATTACCGGCGGTATGGTATCTTATAAAATGATGAATGCATCTATGTCTATCGGCGTGGCGTGTGCGGTGGCGCTTTCCATGACGCGTGTGCTGACCGGTATTAATATTTATTGGATTATCGTTCCGGGATATGCACTGGCATTGATTTTAAGCAGGCTTGTGCCTCCGGTTTTTGTGGGTATCGCGTTCGACTCCGGTGGTGTGGCCAGTGGACCGATGACATCGACGTTCTTACTTCCTCTGGCGATGGGGGCATGTACGGCGGTGGGTGGCAATGTAGTTACGGACGCCTTCGGTATTGTTGCGTTGGTTGCGCTTGCACCGTTAATCGCCATACAGGTTATGGGGCTTGTGTATGCCCGCAAGACGAAGGCTGCTCGCCAACCAAGCTATGTGCTTTCGGAGGATACGGTTATCGATTTGGATGACGAGATTGTTGACTTGGAAGAGATGGATGATGCGTCAACTAATTCGGGTGACGGAGTGGATAAGTTTGACGGTGAAGATATGAATTGGGAAAATACGGTTATTGATTTGGAAGGAGAACTACTATGACGGATGGAAGAAATCAGCAGATTATTCCGAGATTGGTCATTACGATTACGCGGGAGGAAGACCAGAAGAGATTGGAAGAAGTCCTGGATTCTATGAATGTCCCTATGTGTTTTCAGTTTCGGGGGAAAGGAACGGCGCCCTCAGAGATGATGGATATATTTGGCCTGCGTGGCACGACCAGACTTCTGACAGGCGCTTTGTTGCCAAGATGCCAGGTCAAGCCTCTGTTTGAGACGATGAACAAGAATTTATCTTTCCGGCACAGGGGCGGGGGAATTGCTATTACCGTTCCGGTCAGCGGGTGCCAGAACCATATTTTGCAGATGTTGAATGATACGGCGCGTGAAGAAGTGGAAGAAGCGTTGAAAGGAGATGAGAAAATGATGAAGGAACAGTCAGAGTATACGGTAATCTGGGTTTCCGTAGCCAGCGGATACAGTGATGATGTGGTAGATGCTGCCAGGAATGCAGGTGCAAAAGGCGGTACGGTGATGAAAGGGCGTCGGCGCAGCGCCGAGCGGGTGAGCCATCATTTCGGCATCTCTATGCAGGAAGAACAGGACTTCGTCATGATTGTTGTCCCGAGAGAGAAAAAGAATGAAACCATGGCGGCGATTACCAATGCGTGCGGGCTTGCGACGGATGCCCATGGCGTTGTGTTGGCCCTTCCGGTGGATGAAGTAATGGGCTTGGCACATTAGTATATCGGATAAATTGAGGGGTTCTTTCGCCTTTGGCGCAAGACCCTTTTTTACATTATAGGATTAGAATGTAAAAAGGTGCATTTTATAAGTTGCAAGAGCAAATTGCATAAAATGTTCCCTTGTGTCCGTCTGCGTCATATGAATTTTCTAAAATATTCTGGGAAATTTATGGAAACGGACGTAACAGCCCTCTATTCGCCATCCGGGCGAACATCGGGCTTTTCGGGGCGTCCATGCCCCGAAATTACTGGAGATTTCACGGAATATTAAGAAAATCTCATATTCCTGCGAAGGACAGCTTCGGGAACATTTTATGCAATCTGCCTTTGCAACTTATAAAATGCACCTTGTGACGCCTCAATTCTTAGATGAAATCTAACTGAAAACTTTTTCTTTGTTGTTTACCTTGAGCAGGAGGGACAACAGGAAGGTGAAGAGGGACATGCCTGTCATAAGAAGGTAAAGGGTTTGGATGGGGAAACGGTCTGCAATGGCGCCGCCGGCGTTTTGCAAAAGGATAGTCCCTAATCCTGTGCATGCATTGACCACTGACAATCCTACCGTGGCGATGGCAGGGTTCACCAGGTTACGCACTACTTTAAGACTGAGCATTGCCAGTAAAGTGGTGGAGATAGCTTTTAACAGTACTAGCGTGACAATTGCTATTAAAGGAGAATCCGTCAGGGCATAGAGCAGATATTGCAGCGTGAAAATACCGGTATCTACCATGAGAAGCGCCTTACTGGAGAAACGGTCCATAAATTTGTTGGAAAAAAGAATCAAAGGCAGTTCTACCAGGGTGCCGACGGACAAGGCAGTTCCCACCACACTTGTGGGGACACCAAAATCATCTAACAGCAGCGGGAGATAGATACTGTTGACATTGGAACCTCCCATAACCAAAAAGGAAATTAATAGGTATAGTAAAAAATGAGGGTTTTTTGACAAAGAAGTAAGCTTGGGGGCTTCTGATACCGACTGTATTGCGTTGGGAGTGGTTTTGGCAGCCGACTTGCCTATCCATACATAAGATAAGGTAGTTAAGAGAGCCGCGACAGCTACAAAAACGAACAGTGCAAGGGGAGAGAAGTACTGTACGACAATACCTGCCGCCTGGGCGCCGATTGCATAGCCAATCGTACCCCAAATACGCAAAACCCCATAACGGTACGGGCTGGTTCCTGCCAACTGTTCTGATACGGGCATGGTTGCACTGTAAAATGACATGGTTGCCCCTTGTAAGAAAAATAGTATCCAGGTTTCCGAACATAAAGCGAAAAGTACGGAAAACAGTCCCATGTATACCATCAGGATACCACTGATAAACAGAGGGTGTTTTGTGCTGTCACAAAGATATCCGGCAAGCGGGCCCACAACCAGCGAGAAACAACTGGAAGCAGATATGATAAAAGACAGTTCTCCGGGCGTCTTGCCGATATCGGCCAAATATACCGGCAGCACGGCGATAAAGGCTCCCATAGCCAGATAGCCGAAGAAATAGATGGATGTGTAGCAGATATAACTGCCGGAAAAACATTTGGAATGGTTTGACGTTTTCATGGTGATTGCATGAGCCCTTTCTTGTTACTGTATCCCTTTGTTCACTGAGGATATAATGAGTGTAACGGTTCAAACTGTGCACGGGTTTATTGCGTAAACATTGTTGTATTAGTATACGGTACTATTTTTCTTGATACATTCACTCAGGCGGCATATACTATAATAAAAACGAACGGTGGTAAATGGATTTGGTTAACCATGGCATTATTATGAATGTAGACGAACAGATGCAGGAGCGCTTGGAAAACAGCTTTCCTTTGTTTGATTTGATAGCCAATGAAGTGATGAACACAGAAGGAAGCGAGTTTGGCAGAGAGATTCCTCCTCATTGGCACCGGGAATTGGAAGCGTTTTTTCTCGTGCATGGGCAGGTTCAGATAGCGGCGGGAGACAGTGTTTTTAGACTTTCTGCGGGAGAAGGATGCCTGATTAATTCAGGTGTTTTGCATTCTTTTGTTTTTCAGGAAGGGGCGGCACATTTCCGTTCGTTTCTGTTTGACGGCAGTATTGTGGCAGGCGCCCCGGGCAGTCTTTTTGATACTGTTTATATTCGTCCCTTTTTGAAATCCGGTCCCGCATATTTGAAATTTGGCTCACAGTCCCAGGACATGGCTTTTTTTCGGGCATTTGAGGATATATTCCGGCTTTGCAGTGAAGAACCGGAAGGGTTTGAGTTGGAGGCGCGATGGGGGTTATCCCGGATTATGTTGTATGCAAAGCAGAAAAGCGAGGTGCTTCCTTCCCGGAAAATTGATACGGCCCAGGAATTAAGAATTAAAAATATGCTCAGTTGGATGGAAGAGCACCTGCAGGATACGTTGACTGTGGAAGATATTGCCAGACAGGGCAATATTTGTGTCCGTGCCTGCCAGAAAGCTTTTCAGAAGTACTTACACAGCAGTCCCATTGAATATTTACAGTGCAGGCGGATTTTTGCCGCTGCGCGCAAACTTTCCGCCACAGATGAACCGATTACAGACATTGCCTCGGAGTATGGGTTTTCCAGTCCAAGCTATTTTTCAAAACGCTTTAAAGAAGAGTTTGGATGTTCACCGAAAAGATACAGAAGGGCGGCACAGGCAATCGCAGAGAATAGTTGAATGATAATCATTTACAATGTTGAAAACCCGTTAAAAATTGTCTATAATGTATCCTAGCACGATGAATATTAAGTAACCGGTACATTTCTGACTTTTGCTCATCTGTCGCACAGTTGTCAATGTATCAGAAATTTAATTTTCGTTGTACAAGTATCTTATCTATATACTAATTCGATTGAGATGGAGGATGACTATGAGGTTAGTAACACGTTCGGACTTTGATGGGCTTGCATGTGGGGCATTGTTAAAGGAAGCAGGCATCATCGACCATTGGAAGTTTGCGCACCCTAAGGATTTGCAGGATGGCTTAGTGGAAATTACGGAAGAAGATTGTCTTGCCAACGTTCCTTTTGTGGAGGGGTGCGGTTTATGGTTTGACCATCATTCCAGCGAGCATGAGAGATTAGAGCTGGAGGGTAAGTATAAGGGCGAGAGCCGCCTTACGCCTTCCTGTGCGAGAATTATTTATGAGTATTATGGCGGCAAGGAGAGATTCCCACAGTTTGATGATATGATGGAAGCTGTCGACAAGGTAGATTCCGGAAACCTTACGGTTGATGAGGTACAGAATCCGCAGGGATGGATTCTTATCGGATTCCTGATGGACCCCAGAACCGGTCTTGGTCGGTTCCGTAATTTCACCATTTCAAATTATCAGCTTATGGAAAAGTTGATTGATGCCTGCCGCACCATGACTACCCAGGAGATTCTTGAACTGCCTGATGTCCAGGAGCGAATCGAAGTATACAATGAGCAGACCGAGAAGTTTAAAGAGATGGTTACAGCGCATACAGAGGTAAAAGGTAATGTAATTATTTCCGATTTAAGAGGTGTGGAGCCTATCTATACGGGCAACCGTTTTATGATTTACAGTATGTATCCTGAGCAGAATATTTCCGCCTGGATTGTCAATGGCAAAGGCGGCTTGGGATGTTCTGCGGCGGTAGGCTACAGCATCTTAAACCGTACAAGTGAAGTGAACGTGGGCAGCCTGATGTTAAAATATGGCGGCGGCGGACACAAGAAGGTCGGCACCTGCCAGTTTAGTGACGAGAATATGGCTGAAGAGCTTCCGAAAATGCTTGACGAGCTTTGCGAGATGGCGAATGCATAGGCTTATGGATGAAAGTTTTTCCGGTTATGTAATTGGGCGGTATCACAGGCAGGCTTGTGAACTGCAAGGGGTGTAAGATGACCTTTGATTTGAAAAAAGACGGTAAAAGAATTATTATAATCTGCCTGGCATCGGCTCTTATGGCAGTCAATATTAAAACCTTTGTCCATGCCGGAGGATTATACCCCGGTGGGGCAACCGGACTGACTATACTGATACAAAGTATCTGTAAAAGCTTTTTTGGTATTGCCATTCCATACACTTTTGTAAATTTGTTGCTTAATTTGGTGCCGATATATATCGGATTTCATTTTATCGGTAAGAAATTTACGCTGTATTCTTGTTTATCTATTGTTGTGACGAGTATACTAACGGATATCATACCAGAGATTGCTGTTACATACGATATTCTTCTGATTAGTATATTTGGCGGGATTATCAGTGGGTTTGCAATCAGTCTGTGCCTGTCAATGAATGCGACGACGGGAGGTACGGACTTTATTTCTATCTATCTGTCGGAGAAGAAAGGTGTGGATGCGTGGAATTTCATCTTGGCTTTTAATATTGTAATCATTATGATTGCCGGTGCGCTGTTTGGATTCGATAAAGCATTGTATTCTATCATTTATCAGTACGCATCTACACAGGTACTGCATATGCTTTATAAGAGATATCAGAAGCAGACGCTGTTTATTGTGACGAATAAGGCGAGCGAAGTATGTACGGCAATCAATACGGTGAGTATGCATGGTGCGACTATCTTAAGCGGCGAGGGCTCCTATGAACACCAGAAGAGGAAAATGGTTTATTCCGTGGTGTCCAGAGAGGAGAGCAAGGCTGTCGTAAATGCTGTGAAGAAGGCGGATGAGTCTGCATTTGTGAATGCAATTAGGACAGAGGAGTTATTTGGGCGGTTTTATTATAGGCCCAATGATTAGAACGACAAATAATAAGTAACTGCTTTCGTATGATATGGTTATAGGAAGGCTGGCGCAAAATACGGCATTCGTTGCTATTTTGCGCCAGCCTCTATATTGTACAGTGCCAAGATTATTTTGCATGTATTGTGTCAAAGAATAATCTGCCCTTTTCTCCGGTAGAAAAATACAACTAAGATACCCAAAAACAAGAGTGCAGCCGACGTACCAAGCAGGGCCAGGGAAAAAGCTATGTTTCCGGAATAAGATTGTCTTGGTTTGTCAGGTATGTTGTTACCGATATACTTTGTGTCAGGCGTATTGTCGGGCATCTCCACAGGAGGGAAGGCGTCCTCTGAGGCATTTCGTTTATCGGTAAAATGCTCCGGCATTCCGGAACCGCCCTTCATAGCATTCATATTTCCCATATCTGCCACTGTAATCGTACTGGCATCAATCAGGGAAGAGCTATTTTCCGTCTGTTCTTCTGCAGTGGCAGGAATTGTTCCGTTTAGCTGTCCGTTGATGCTTTCGGCACGCAGGGTGCATAATTCTTTTAGGGCGGATACGCCTTTCTCAAATTCTTCATAAGTGCAAAATTTTGTGGGGTCTTTTTCAACATATGGAGCAATCATTTCCTGGGTGGAACCTATCCATTTTTCAAAATAACCGTTGCTAAAATAATTTTCGATTAATTCCTTAAAATACTGGTGGTATAGTTGGGTATATTCCGCGTTGCTAAATATCCATGCAAGCATTGGGCGGGACTCGAGCGTTGTGCCGGATACGGGCGTGTCGATAGGATAGTTAGCCAGTCCGGTGGCGTCGGCCTGGGATTCAAAACCGCCGAAAGCCAGGTTATAATCCCACGGAATCATAGAAAGCTGTCCGTTTTTTTCGTACAGGTAATAATTGTGCATCATATTTCCGGTATAGCTATCGAAATTCAGAACGAAATTATGGACTACGAAATATCGGATAACCTCCTCTATATTTACAGTGTTTTCAAGGTCTTGTGTATTGTTTAGCTTTTTTAATGATGTGATAAGACGTTTTTTGTCGGCGTTTGAGGGGTTCGTTTTTGCGCTGTCAAATATGTTGGCGTAACTGCCTACTTTATCATCGGTATAAATTAGCGCGACGTCATTACTTCCCATATCAGGCGGCATACCCGAAGGATTTTTTTCTTCCGGGAATTTTTCCGGTCTTTCGTGAGAGTTTGGCAATTGATTTAAATGAATGTCCTCAGGACTAAAATTGCGTCCGTTTCCAGGTCCGCCGCCCATGTCCATACTGTCCGGTTTATAAAGCTGTCCGTAATCTTTTCCGTAATTTCGTTCCAGAAAGGATTCTTCCACGCCTTCCACTGCCAGATATAATCCCCAGTCTTCGCCGTTTACAGTGATATAGCTATAGCTGCAAAGAGGTGTATCCACTCCAAATTTCCCCATTAGTTGGTAGACGATATAGTCCTTCATATAAGTATTGTCCTGGATGATATTATTCAGGCATAGTTTATCCAGTCCATGGTAGGTGGTTGAATCGTTGTAGTGGTCAAATTCTATTTTAAAGCTGTACCTGTCATTTCCGTAGGATTTGACGGAGGTAAGGGAGGTATTCCCCTTTGCACGGATTGCCACGTTTTGGTAAACTTCCCCGTCTATGGATACTGTGCAGTCTTTGTACGTTTCGTCGGTGCAGCTTTCGATAAAGGAGTCCCAATCGTCCATGACGATGTCGATGGTGTGGACGGTGGAAGGATTAAGCAACCGTGAAGCATAGCCTGCGGCAGCGCTTACGGGTTCTATGCCAAATGCCGCCCCATTGATAAAAAGAGCCGTGAGAATCAGGCAGGCGGCAAGAATGGCATAGCAGATTTTGTCGATATGTTTGTTTGTGGACATAAGAGCCTCCTAACCCATGTAGTCGCCATTGTAACTAACCAGTACCGCGTGGCTGACGCCGTCTATGTCTGCCAGGACATTGATAAAGTCCGTATTAGCGTCTTTCATGCGGACTTCAGCATTTAATTCGATAGCGCCTTTCCGAACGGTTTTACTTTTGATGACAAGGCGGTTTACCTGGCCTGCCAGATATTGTGTGGCTTTTTGCTCACTTTCCTGGTCTGCGCAGTCAATTACGACAATATAAGGATTCATATGGGATTTCCGGTTGACAAAAACCAGTAGGAAGATGCCGATTAGTACACTGCCAATTACGGCTAACGGTATCAGCCCTGCGGCCAGGACAATTCCTACTGCAATGGACCAGAATAGGAAAGCAATATCCAGAGGTTCTTTGATTGCTGTACGGAAACGCACGATGGATAATGCGCCTACCATACCAAGTGACAGCACTACATTAGAAGTTACGGCGAGAATAACAAGAGTGGTAATCATGGTAAGGGCAACTAAGGTGACGCCAAAACCGGAAGAGTACATGACGCCCGAGAAAGTTTTTTTATAGACGAGAAAGATAAACATGCCAATTCCGAATGCCAGTACTATGGCAAGAAACATATCAAACAGGCTTACACTTGTCATGTTTTCTAAGAAACTTGATTTAAAAATATCGTTGAAAGTCATAGGGTTATCTCCTTTTTTAATAATCTCATGTTCACTGAAAGCAGTATATTGGTGTAACGTGGTATTAATCATATATCCGGCAAGCGGCATATTTGGAAAAAGCGCAGGGGCGCCTTGTGCCAAGTTGCACGGCATCCCGTATGATATCCGGTAAATATGCATCCCATTTTACTTCCAGAATGTTAGGTGAATCTCTGACGGGGATTGTGACACATGACGGGTTTAGAAAATCCGTGCACAGGAGTCCGGTCCGGATATTGTAATCTATCGTGACCCGGACATTCCCGGCAGGGAATATATATGGCTCTCTCGTATAGTCAACAATTGTTTTGGGCTTAAGCTGGGAGTAAACTGTTTTTGCATAAAATTCTGTGAGGATTGGCTCCTGTCTTTGCCCTATCCATGAATAATCGCCGTTTAAAAGAGATTGTACTTCTTCCTTGGATAAAGCCGCATATTGTTTTGTTCCGACTCTGTCAAACTTGCTTTTTTTCTCCAGGTGAATAAGGGAAAGGTCATTATTGTAATACCGGATGCGGAATTTTTCCCTGTAGTTTATACCGTCCAGTTTTTCCCGGAGGGCCTTGTCAGATAAGTTATCAAAATACAGACTACGAATTTCATATTTTCCTTCGTCTGCATGCTTGTCAGGTTGCATGACGGCCCGCAGACGCTGTCTGAGTATCAATACGTCAGACAGATTAATCTCATGTTTGTATTCATGACGGTAGTTCATATGTATGGGGGTCCTTTCTTATTTTGTGGTAAGCAGCGCGTAGACACAAATCTCGTGAATCAACATTCTATTTCTCTTATATGAGTATGGCGCGGAATATTGATATTGTAGAGGAAAATAAAGGAAGAAATGTGTTTAAATTGAGAAAAAACTGTGTTCTGTGATACAAAGTCTGTTTCATGGTTGACGTTGTAAAAAAACAGGAAGTTCTGATATAATCATGATACTAATCCCCATGCATATCGCAGGCTTGCTTGCGATACTGCCTAAATAGAAAATTGAGAAATGGGAGATTTTTTATGGAAATGTATTATGACAGGAGGATTGGCATGAATAATTTGTATGAATATATCGACCCGATTACTTCGCCTTATGAAGCATTTTGTTTTGACACCGATGAAGATACTTTTCCCATACCTGTACACTGGCATTATTATGCAGAACTCCTCTATATATTAGAAGGGACAGTTCAGTTTACCATCGACAATACCGTGAAAACCTGTCCGGAAGGGTGTGCTATCCTGTTTCCGCCCAGGTGTGTGCATGGCATCAATTTTTTTAAGCGGACAGAGAGAATACGCTATTATGTAGTTAAATTTGACCCGGGGATTTTACCCAGCTATAGGACGGATGATTTAAACCTGCGTTCTTCCCTATATAGCATCAGCACGGCTATGTATCCTTGCTGTTTTATGCCCCAGGAGGTAAGCAAGATGGAGCTACGGCCGCTGTTTGAGGAGATTGTAAAAGAATACCGTGCCAGGGAATATGCGTATCCTATGATACTGATTGCGGATTTATGTAAAATAATAGGAAAATTTGTGAGGCAGTGGGAGAAAAGCGGATACCTTCTTACGGTGCCGGACATTCATCCCTCCTACGAACTTAGCTTTGATTTCATAGCAGAATATATTGACCAGCATTATTTTGAAGAACTCTCCGTTGAGAAACTGGCTTCCATGTGCAGCATGTCACACTCTACCTTTTCGATGAATTTTCATCGCAGGTATGGTATGACATGCAAAGAGTACATTAATACGACCCGTATCAATGTGGCTGAGAATATGCTTCTTTTCTCAAACCATGATGTTGCTTTTATTGCACAGGAAGTCGGATATTCCGACTGCAGTTATTTTATACGCTGTTATAAGAAGTTAAAAGGGATTACACCCAAACAGGCGCGTAAGCTAAAGCAATAATTTGCGCCATAGCTTACAGCCACAGCAATATCCGGCAGATGTAAGCTGATTTAGCGTGGGATTTACCTTTCCGCCGTTTCATATATACTTCTGACGCGGTATGCGCCGGACACTGCCGTGCCGTCGTCGGTGAAATCACGGCTCGGAAGAATATGGAAAATTCTGCTTCCTGCCTCCATATCAACAAAGTTGTCATCGAGTCTTAAAATGCCGTTCTCTGTCTCTACGCTGACAGACTTCGCATAGTTTTTCGCATGAACCGTGACCACATCCCCGTCAACGCTGACTTCCAGTTCAGGGTCTAAGAATGCATAGTGCTTCGGCGCACAAAACAGTGTTGTTCCGGAAGATACTATTTCTCCGTTTACTTCCAATTCATATGCAAGATGCACTTTCAGCGGGTCTTCCCCATTGAAGTCAAGGTGCGGGAGCCATGCACCGCCGTATGCGGGCGCTGTCACTTCAAACTGCCCTTCGCACACTACGGAAGAATCGGGCAGGCGGAGTGACCATTTTACGATGCCGCTTACAGGTTCTCCTGTCTCGTTGGCAACATGCAAATCGGCGCTTACGTCAACCGGGCAAGGAAGCGTGTTTGCGTATGGCTTCTGGTCAATTTCCCCGTGCTCTTCGCAGGAGAGCAGAACCGGAGCAAACATACGTTTTTCGGCATATTGCAGTGCTTTCCAGTTTCCGTAATAGTCCACGCTTGCCCAGGAAGCTACCGGCCAGATATCATTAAGCTGCCATACCACAGTGCCCATACATGTGCCCCGGAACCGGCGAAAGTGTTCTACGCCATAGCGGATTGCATCTGCCTGCAGAAGCTGTGAGCAGTAGAGCAACTCGTCGAAATTCTTCGGATACAGGTAAGTCTGTGAAAGGTAGTTGCTTATTTTTCCGTTGGCTGCGGTATTTCTCTGGTGCATTTCCATCACCCGGGAATAGATATTTCTGTCCCCTTCTTCCGTAAAGCGGCGTATTGTCTGTATAGCAGGGAAGGACTGGAAACCAAACTCGGACAGGAAACGGTAATGATGTTTTCTGTATGCGGTAAACGGTTCGTTGCCGTGCCATACGCCCCAATAATGGACATCTCCCACGTTCTCGGCGTTGCTGTTTTCGTAATTTCCGCCGGAGGAAGGTGAAGAAGGCCAGTAGAATGTGGCAGGGTCTTCCTCTTCTACGATTTTAGGAATGATGTATTCGTAGAGATGGATATAATCATAGTACTGTTTCTTTGTCTGTGGCCAGGCTAACATTTCATACTGTGTTTCCATCTCATTGTTGCCGCACCACAGTCCGATACTGGGATGAGAGCGGAGCCTGCGGATGTTCTGTCGTATCTCTGCGGAGACATTCGACTCAAAAGCGCTGTTCAATTCATAGGAGGCGCAGGCAAACATAAAGTCATGCCAAATCAAAAGACCTCTTTCATCGCAGACGTCATAGAAGAAGTCGTCCATGAAATAGCCGCCGCCCCAGATACGGATGCAGTTAAAGTGTGATTCCTGTGCGGAAGCAAGCAACATGTCAGTACGTTCACGGGTCTGCCTTGTCAGGATGTTGTCTTCCGGAATATAATCTGCGCCCATGGCAAAAATCTGTAAACCATTGATTTCGTAGGCAAAGTTGCGTCCTGGAATTTTCTTAGCTTCTTTGTCTGTAATCAATATTTTCTTGTCTCCGTGGGTCATGATGACATTGTCGCCGTCATCTAAGTCCTGCGTCTGGTCGGCCATATGGGAGTCCCAAACTTCTTCCGCCATCAAATCTGTATTGACGGTCATTGTCCTAAGTCCAATCCGTTTACACCATGTGTCGAGAGGCTCTGCGTCTTTGGCGCCGTCCGCAACAGGAACCAAGAGGGCTTCCACCTGGTACAGAGGCTGCTCGCCATATCCGTTGGGCCACCAAAGTTGGGGCTCAAGGACGGTCAGGTCAACGCGGACATGATTGCTCCGCAGGTCACATGTCAAACCTGTAAGCTTCATGGAAGGCGCGGAACCTGTGAAGGAGTCGATTGGTGCGCTTTCCGCGGAGATTGTGGTGGTGCCGTCGGGAGCGGTAAGGAGAAGCACAAGCTTTACTTTCTCATTTGCTGCTTCCGGCATCCATTCGATTTCAGCATCTGCTGTCAGGCGGACGGACGCGACGGTATTGCCGTGTACGGTTTTGCCTGTGACTTCGTGTTGCTGGGTAATATAGACCTGCCCGATGCGCGCTGTTTTCACGGTTTCTATGGTGACTTCGCGGAAAAGTCCGGCGTCAGGCAGTCTCGGGCCCCAGTCCCATCCGTACATGCATGCAGCTTTACGGATATGCGGGAAACCGGGCATTGCGTCAGAAGAAGCGCCTACCGGACATTTTTCATTTTCTTCTTTAATAAAGCGTGTAGGAGAGTGAAGAACGATTCTAAGACGGTAAACGGTGTCTTCAGTGTCATCCTCAACTTCAGAAGTGATATCATACTCCCATACGCGGTTCATGTTGTTGGCCGAACCCAACAACTTTTCGTTTAAATAGACGTCTGCCAACGTATCAATGCCTTCAAAACGAAGGAATAACCTGTCGGCCTTTCTGTCTGCTTCGCTCAGAGAAAACTCTGTCTCGTAGGCGAAATCATTGTCCATAAGCTTGGTTGCATCAAGCTCGTTGTCACGGAAAAACGGGTCTGGCATCAGATTTTTCTCTAACAGCGTCCCATACACGGTTGACGGAACTTTTGTTTCAATGGGACTCTCCGGGATGTTGTATACATTCTCTCCCAGAACGGTCAAAGTCCATCGGTCTTTTAAATTGATAGTAGTCATTGCATTTCCTCCTTAGAACGGGCAGATTTTTATAGCGAAGCAAATTTACTTCTTGCATCTGCCTGTACAATATGCTATTGCCATTGTATTCCTGATTGCATTTTCATAGTAAGAATAACCTCTGACAAAATAGTAGAAATCTCTGAATCCTTGTTTTAGTATATAATTTATGTCAGAATTTATGAAACTTGGAAAAATACCTTGTCAAAAGTTTACGGGGGGAGGTATAATTAACACCGAGGGTTTTTGAATAGGAAAATAACTTTTGGCATGGAAGCCGGATATAGTTCATGATTTTATGACAGTTATTGACAGGGAAGTCGGGCACTTTGTTCCGGCTTTTATCTTTTTATTCCGGTAGGAAACTTGTAAGCGAATTTTGTGAACGGGGCTGCCATTTTTGTCGTGGAGGCGTATGGAAAAATATATTGATATTCATTCCCATGTTCTGCCGGGGATTGACGACGGTTCGGGGAGTGTGGAAATGAGCATGGAAATGTTGCGCATGGCAGCACAGGACGGAATCGGGCAGATGATTCTCACGCCGCATAATAAGCCGTGGCATCGCCGTATTGACTATGCCAGGATAGCCGAGAAAGTAGAGCGGCTTAAGGACATGCTTAAAGAAGAACGGCTGGACATGAAATTATATGTCGGCAGCGAGTTGTATTACCGCAGTGGACTGGTAGATGAACTTGATCAGGGAGCGGCGGGAACGTTGGCAAATTCCCATTATGTTCTTGTTGAGTTCGAGCCTTCGGCAGATTATGATTATATTAGAAACGGTGCTTATGCGCTTCTCATGGGAGGATACGAGCCGATTATAGCGCATGTGGAGCGGTATAAGAATGTATGTTCCAAAAAGGCAAGAGTAGCGGAACTTGCCGGGATGGGATGCCTGATTCAGGTGAATGCCGGGAGCGTCATGGGCAAATATGGATTTGGTGTGAGGCAGCTTACAAGAAACATGTTGAAACAGGGGCTTATCCATTTCGTCGCCACGGATGCGCATGACTTGGACAAAAGACAGCCACGTCTTTCCCTGTGTGCGGAATATATTGGGAAGAAGTATGGAGAAAGCAGCCGCAGAAGATTGTTCTACGAACATCCGATGTGCGTGCTGCGCGATGAATACATAGAGGGACGGAAAGAAAACTAAGATGGAAAATCATAAGGAAAATGATGTAATCGAGATAGATTTGTTGGAGATTATCAATGTTTTGCTTGTCAGGTTCTGGATTATTGCAGGAGTGGGACTTCTTGCGGCAGCAGCTGGGTTTGCCGTCAGTAAGTTTGTGGTGACGCCTACTTATGAATCCACCACGAAGATTTATATTCTGAATAAGTCGGAGAGTACAACCGTTACATACAGCGACGTACAGATGGGTACGCAGCTTACCAAGGATTATGCGGAACTGATTAACAGCCGGTATGTGTTGGAAGAAGTGATTGAGGAGCTGTCTTTGGCCGACATGGAGTATGAAGATTTGCTTGACCAGGTCAGTGTCCATACGCCTACGGATACGCGTATAGTGTCCATTACCGTGACGGACACGGAGCCACAGCAGGCGATGAAGATTGCCGACTGTATCAGGGAAGTGGCCGGGGAGCATATCCAGAACGTTATGGATATAGATGCGGTCAACGTGGTGGAGGAGGCTAACCTTCCTACGGAAAAAGCAGGGCCCAGCGTGGCAAAATGGACGTTGATTGGCGGTATCATAGGTGTATTTTTAGTCTGTGTGATTGTTCTTATACATTATCTGTTGGATGATACCATTAAAACATCGGAGGATGTGGAGAGATATCTTGGTTTAAGTACCTTGGCGCTTATTCCGGTAGCAGTCGATGAAAATAATGTAAAACAGAAAACTAAGAGGAAATAGATATGCAGGAAGTTAAGTTGCATTTGGAACAAAATACAGATTTCCATATTAAAGAAGCCTTTAAAACACTCAGAAGTAATGTCGAATTTTGCGGCAGCGATGTGAAGGTTGTCGCCATCACGAGCTGTACGCCCCATGAAGGTAAGACAAGTATTGCCATGGAGATGGCGAAGTCTTTTGCCGAGGCGGGGAACAGGACGTTGTTGATAGACGCAGACATGCGTAAGTCCGTGCTGGTGGGCAGGTATAAGACAGGCGTGGTGAAATATGGACTGAGCCATTGTCTGATTGGGAAGTACAAATATACGGACGTTATGTGCCAGACGAATATTCCCAGGTTCTATATGTTTTTCTCGGGTCCGGTACCACCCAACCCAAGTGAGCTATTGGGAAGTGAGAAATTTGCCGATATGTTGAATGTGATGAGGACGGCATTCGATTACGTGATTATTGATACGCCGCCTCTTGGCAGTGTCATTGATGCCGCGGTGGTTGCAAAACGTTGCGACGGTACGGTTTTGGTGGTAGAAAACAACGCGGTCAGTTACCGCTTTGTCCAGAAAGTTAAGGAGCAGTTAGATAAATCAGGAAGCCGTATTCTTGGGGTAGTTTTAAATAAAGTAGACTTAAACAGCAAGGGCTATTATGGGCATTACGGCAGATATTATGGAAAATACTATGGGAAATACTACGGCAAGTACGGTTACGATACCGAGCTGAAACAGCATTCGGAACAAAAGAAGGAGAGGCAAAACAGGCCGGCGCAGCCGGAGCGCTCAGACAGGTTAGAAAGGTTAGGACGTTCGGACAGGCTGGAGGAACTGGAGCGTCCAAGCCGATTAGAGCGGACGGAAGGAACAGGTAGTACAGAGCATTTAGACAGGTTAGAACGCCTGGGGCGTTCGGATAGATTGGACAGACTGGAGAGTCTGGATGTATCCGATAGAGCGGGAGGGCTAGACAGGCTGTCCGAATTGGAAAAAAAAACGGTAAACGGAAGATTCTGATTGCCGTAGGTGTTGTCGCCGGGGTTGCAGGACTTTTGTTTGGCGGGTTTGGCATCATCAGGACAGTGGGCAAAAATCATCTGTACGCTAAATCCGTTACCGAACAGCCTGCCCTGCAGTCTGCCATGGGAGAAGAAAACATGGCCGAAGAAGACGGGGAATGGCAGGAAGGTTGGGTGAAACACAAGGATGCCGTCTATGCATATAATGAAGAAATTTTAACTTTCCTGATTATGGGAATTGATAAGCAAGATGATGTGGAGGAAGTGGCAGAAGGGACAGACGGCGGACAGGCGGACGCTTTATTCCTGGCAGTGTTAAATCCGAAAGATAAAAGCATTAAAGTTATCGGGATTAACAGGAATACGATGACGGATGTTGATACCTACGATAATGAGGGAGAGTATGTTTCTACCGTGAAGGCGCAGCTTGCCATCCAGCACGGTTTTGGCAATGGTATGGAGGAGAGCTGCGAATACCAGAAGAAGGCGGTGGCGAATTTATTTTACCAATTGCCTATACATGGTTACGCCGCGGTGAATATGAGTGCTGTGGCCACAATCAATGATGCCGTAGGGGGCGTTGATGTGGTTATTTCCGAAGACCTGGCGGGTGTTAAAGAAGATTTTATCGAGGGAAGCAAGGTACATTTAATGGGTGAAAATGCTTTCTGGTATGTGAAATATAGGGATACGGATATTTTTGGTTCGGCAGATATGCGCCTTGAAAGACAAAAACAGTATCTAAACAGTTTTATTGATGCGGCAAAACAGGCGGTACATAAGGATGCTTCTGTCGTCATAGACTTGTATCAAGCCGTAAAACCTCAGATGGTTACGGATGTATCTTTGGATGAGGCGGCTTATCTGGCGCCCATCCTGGCAGACTATACGTACGGCGAAGACGGCTTCTATACTTTGGCAGGAGAAACCGTTATGGGAGAGAAGTTTGAAGAATTTTATCCAGATGAAGACGCAATGTTTGAGATGATTCTGGATATATTTTACGAAAAAGTGAAATGAGACAGGCAAGAGGACGTATATTGAGAAAACTATATGTAATAATGGGTAGTATTCTTGCTTTGACAGCGTTTACATTGGCAGGCTGCGGGCAGGGAGAGACAGCATCTGATATAGACAAGGCAGATGTCGGAAAAGCACAAGAAGAAGCGCAAGACGCAGGGACCGGAATTTCCGGTGAAAGCGCCGAAGACGCCCATATTGATTTCGGGGCGCTACAAGAGGAAAATGCCGATATTTTCGCATGGCTGTATATTCCGGGTACGGAAATAGATTGTCCGGTATTACAGAGCGTGCAGGCAGATGATTACTACGAAACCCATAACGCATATGGACAAGAGGATGTAAATGGAGCCGTCTATATCGAGCTTGCCAATCTGACGAGCATGTGTGACTTTAACACCGTGCTTCATGGCAGCGTAGGGGAAGACGGCGACGGGCCTTTTGCCGATTTGTACCAGTTTGCAGAGCGTGATTTTTTTGATAAGCATGAAACTGCATATTTATATTTGGACGGCAACGTCTTAACTTATGAAATATTTGCCGCCTATGAAAGAGAGAATACGAGCCTGCTGCGAAGCTATGATTTCACATATCTGGATGGCTGTCAGCAGTTTTTGGATGATTTGTACGGGACCAGGGAAATGACTATGAATATACGTGAGGGATGGGAAGGCGTCACACCTTATCATTTTCTTATCACCCTGACTGTACAGAAAAAAGATGTCGACAGGCAGTTTGTAGTTCTTGCAATCCTGACGGAGGATGCGGCGGGAACCATTGACAGAATTGTAGCCGAATAGAGTTTTCTATTTAGGAATACCCGGCAAACCGGGAAAAGGAGGAATTAATAATGAAAAAAATGTTAGCATTGACACTGGCGGGCGCTATGGTGGTATCTATGCCTGTCTTGGCAGCGACAAGTCCAACGGCACAGTCATACAGCACGGCTTCTTCGTCTGCATCGTCGGTATCTGCCGTCACGGCATCTTCCGTGCCCCACAGCGTGGCGAAAGCAGCGGCGGATGAGAATAAGACCATAGGTGAGTATATGAACAATGCCGTAACGGAAGTACCGGGTATCGAGAATGTAGTACCTCTTGGACAGGGCGGACATGTCATCATTAACGGTGTGCCCAGCAATCAGACTTTTTCTGTCTTGAAGCCCGCAAAAGAGAACGTAAATCTGGCAAAAAACCAGGCGGTTGCGTTAGGTGGAACAATCTTAAATGTGGCGCAGATAAAAGCATCTATTACAGGATTTAATACCGCGACGGTAAACTTCTACCTGAAAGGAATCAAGGCAGGGCAGAACATTAAAGTATACCAGTTGGTTAACGGACAGTGGGTGGAGCTTACCGTGTCAGAGATTAGGGAAGACCATGTGGTTGTGGATATGACATCCCTTGGAACTCTGGCCTTTATTGAGGTTCCGGTGGTAGTGGCGCCTGTAGAGTAAAGGTACCGTATAAGTTTTTGAACCGCGGTGTTTATTTGGGAGTATATATCTGCGGTTGGATGCTGTATGGGAATGCCGTCGTTTGGTGCGATGGCATTGATGGTAAACAGGGTTTGGAGTGACGAGATGAGTGAAGATATTATGCTGAATGCCTCTGCCATAGAAAAACCAATGTTACAAATTAGTAAACCTGATTCCGGTAAAGAACTGTTGGAGGGGAAAGTGCTGTACAGGGCGGTAAAAAGGATACTGGATGTGGCAGTTTCCTTGTCGGGGATTGTTGTCCTGTCTGCAGTCTTTGCCGGAACGGCGCTTGCGATAACAATGGAAGATGGTGGTCCGGTGCTGTATATGCAGAAGCGCATCGGGAAGAATGGCAGGGAATTTGAAATATATAAATTCAGAAGTATGCATAAGAATGCCGAGAAGGTCCATGAAAGTCTCAGAGAAAAATACGGGTGTGAGGAAGTCTCATTTAAACTGCAGGATGACCCAAGAATTACAAAAGTTGGTAAAGTAATCCGGAAGTTCAATATAGATGAACTTCCGCAATTGATTAATATACTAAAAGGCGATATGAGCCTGGTTGGCCCCAGACCTTTACCTGTCTATGAATATGTGGATGAACAAAAGAAATATGGTGACAGATACATAGAACGATACGCTGTTCCCCAGGGGCTTACTTGTATATGGCAGATTTCAAACAGGGCATCGGTAGATTTTGAAGCAAGGATGCAGATGGATGTTGAGTATGCCCGGAAAAGGGGACTCCTGATGGATTTGGGTCTGATTTTCAAAACATTTGTCTTTACTGTGACGGGTAAAGCAGCATATTAGGGTGAGTGCAATGGCAATTTTAATCTGTGGAGGAGCAGGGTATATCGGTTCCCATGTTAACAAACAGTTACACAGGCAAGGATATGAGACGGTTGTGTTTGACAACCTTGTTTATGGGCATAAGGAAGCTGTCAAGTGGGGGTATTTTGAACAAGGTGACTTGAGAAACCTAGAAGACATAGAAAATGTGTTTCGGAAATACCCTATCGAGGCGGTTTTCCATTTTGCCGCATATGCATATGTGGGAGAGAGCGTTGCAGAGCCGGAAAAATATTATGATAATAATGTGGTGAATACGCTGAATTTATTGAAAGTGATGCGTAAGTATGGCTGTCGGAAGATTATTTTTTCATCCACATGTGCTACCTATGGGGAACCTGTGTGTCTGCCTCTTACGGAAGACATGGCCCAAAATCCTATTAATCCTTATGGCATGACGAAACTTATCGTGGAAAAAATATTCCGGGATTATCATCATGCATATGGACTGCAGTTTGTGGTATTACGTTATTTCAATGCCGCAGGGGCAGACCCGGAAGGAGAAATAGGGGAGAGCCATCAGCCGGAAACTCACATCATTCCTCTTGTGCTGGATGCCGCAGCCGGCAGCCGGGAGGAGATTAAAGTGTTTGGCACCGACTATGACACGCCGGATGGTAGTTGTGTCAGGGATTATATCCATGTATATGACCTGGCTACGGCACATTTATTGGCGTTGCATTATCTGGAACAGGGAGGGGAAAGCGATTTCTTTAACCTGGGCAATGCACAGGGGGTTTCTGTCCTGGAAGTAATAGAGGCAGTTAAGAGAGTGACGGGCAGGACGTTTAAGGTTACATTGGCAGACAGGAGGGCCGGCGACCCGGCTATACTGGTGGGAAGCAGTGAGAAAGCCGCCCGCGTGTTGGGATGGAAACCTGTTTATGGGGATATTCATGCGATTGTGGAACATGCCTGGAGATGGCATGAGAAGGCGGAGTATTGATTTGTGCATAGTCTTATCTCTATGTCAGAGCGGCTTTTTGCGAAAGAGCAAGCAAAATTCCAATATAATGTATTGTTTGATATTATTTTGGCATTTCGCCGGAAATTCACGGAATGGAATGAATATGAAAAGCGGAGATATGTAATTATCTTATATTGGGAGTTTTTAGCACAATGGTTTCTATTATAGTGCCTGTATACAACACAGGAAAGTATATAAAAAAATGTGTGGACAGCCTTATTCATCAATCATATTCAAATATTGAAATTATACTAGTGGATGATGGCTCTGATTCGGAAACAGCTCTTTTGTGCGACTCGTGTGCACAAGAGGATGATAAAATTACGGTTTATCACTGCGAAAACCGCGGTGTGTCGGCAGCCAGAAACTACGGTATAAAGAAAGCCAAGGGAAAATATATATTTTTTGCTGATTCCGATGACTACGCGGAACCGCAGATGTTAGAAAAGATGGTTGGCATAGCGCAGCGTTATATGGTGCAGCTTGTGATTGCTGGCTATTATTTTGATATACCATGCATAAGTAAAGATAACCAGACCATGGAAAGCATGGAACAAAAAGTACCATCGTTTGAAATAAAGTCGGAAGCCGAGCTGAAAAGAGCAATGGTTTTTCTGTGGGATTCCTCTCTTATGTATAATGTTTGGAACAAACTGTTTGCATTAGAAATTATAAGAGAAAATGAGATTTTATTTCCTGAAGGAAAAGAATTTAATGAAGACAGGGATTTTATAAGAAAATATTTGCGTCATATACAGACAGCGTATGTGACACAGGATTGTTTTTATCATTATATGCGTGGAGGAAGAGGCGGGGCTACGGAAGTGTACCGCCCTAATATGTTACAAATCAGAAAAGAGGAGTTTAAACGGCTCCGTGCTTTTTTTAAGGAGTGGGATAACTATGATTCGGCAGCAAGAGAATATGTCTCCAGGGAGCACTTTGACCGCGTGGCAGGCGCTGCCGAAAATGTATTCCATAGTGATTTAGACACCCGCAAGATTGTATGTGAGATTAGAAAGATGGTGTGGGATGAGGATACAAGATATGCGTTGGCATATGCGCTCCCTAAGTCTTTGAAAATGAAAATCTTGCATTTGCTTTTTAAAACCCGAAGTACAGTGCTTATTTATACCGTAATGAGATGTATTTACTTTGTAAAAGTAAAGTATCCTGTTTTATTCTATCGACTACGCCAAAGCAGGTAAGCAGAGAGAGGCTCCACATGAAGATATTTTTTGTGAATCCGCCATTTAAGGCTGAATACGGGAAATTTTCAAGAGAAAACCGCAGTCCTGCTATAACAAGAAGCGGAGCTTTGTATTATCCGCTATGGCTGATTTATGCGGCGGCAGTGTGTGAGAAGGATGGATTTGAAGTTGGATTCCTCGATGCGCCGGCGAAATTGTTTGATGAGAAAAAGAGCCTTGATTTTATCGAAACAAATGGTGCTGATACAAAACTGTTTGTGCTTGATACAAGTACACCATCTATTTACAGCGACATTGGTTTTTCCCAAAATCTTAAAAAGAATTTTCCGGACGCAAAAATAATACTGGTGGGAACACATCCGTCTGCATTGCCGGAAGAGACGTTGTGTGTCAGCGAAAGCGTTGACGCAATTGCAAGGCATGAATTTGACTATATCGTGCGAGACTTTGCAAGGGCAATAAAAAACGGTGAAGATTTTAGCAGTGTGAGAGGAATTACATACAGAAAAGATGGGAAGGTTTGTTCTACGGCAGATATGCCATATATCGAAGAATTAGATGAAATTCCTTTTGCGGCTCAATTTATTAAGAAATATTTGGTGCCGGAAGACTATTTCTTTGCACCGGCGGCTTTTCCCGAAATCCAGATTTTCTCTGGCAGGGGATGTATGGCAAGATGTAATTTCTGTGTTTATCCTCAGACAATGCATGGACATAAGTATCGTCTAAGGTCTCCTGAGAATGTAGTGGCAGAATTTGAGTATATTGCACATAATTTTCCTGATGTGAAGGAAGTAGTCTTTGAAGATGATACCTTTACGGCGAAAAAAGAACGTGTGATTGCGATATGTGAAATGCTTATTCAAAAAGGACTTCACAAAAGGCTGAGATGGCTGTGCAATGCGAGAGTGAATTTAGACTATGAGACAATGAGGAAGATGAGGCAGGCAGGATGCCATCTGATTATTCCCGGGATTGAAAGCAGTAATCAGCAGATACTTAACAATATCAGGAAAGGAACCACGGTTGCCCAGGTGGAGGAATATATCAGAAATGCCAAAAAGGCAGGATTAATGGTCCATGCATGCTATATGGTTGGAAACAATGGAGAAACCAAAGAGACAATGCAAGAGACATTTAAACTTGCGCTGAAGTTAAATACGGATACCGCGCAGTTTTATCCTTTACTGCCCTTTCCCGGTACGCAGGCGTATGAATGGGCGAAAAAGAATGGTTATTTAAAAGGCGGTTATGCAGATTATGTGAAGGAAGACGGTACAATTAACAGCCTGCTTGATTTACCCGGTCTAAGTAGCGAAGAAATGGTGGAATTTTGTGATAATGCCAGGAAGAAATACTATTTGCGGATTGGGTATATTTTGTATCGGTTAAGAGTAGGGCTGAAGGACCCGGAGGACTTGAAACGGTCGCTTAAGGCTTTTAAATCGATTAGGAGGTTTTTGTTTAAGAGGGGATAGAACCAGATGGGTAAGAAATATAAATATGTTTTTGACGGACAAGTATACGCCCAGAGATTGACCGGACAATATAGATATGCGGATGAAATATTGATGGAATTAGATAAGATAATATCCCGGAACGAATTTGAAATTGTAGTTCCCAGATATGTGAATATAGATGGGAAATTTAAAAATATCAAGGTGGTTTATTACGGTAATGTGAAAGGGCTTTTATGGACACAGACATCATTGCTATGCTACTTACTAAAAAATCATGCAATCAGCATAGGTTTTTGTAATATAACACCGATTTTGAGACCCGGTATCACGGTCGTACACGATATAGGGTATAAAGTTTTACGAGGCCATTATAAAAATTTATATGGCCGCCTTTCAAGTTTATGGCATAGGTTGAATTATTGGGTAATTGCCAAGAGCGGGATGCCCATTATTACTGTCAGCAATTTTTCAAAAAGACAGATTTCTGAGGTTTACAAAGTGAATCCGAACCGGATTAGCGTTATTGGAAACGGTTGGCAGCATTATGAGAGAATAAAAGAGGACAACAGTGCATTTGACAAATTTTCTGATATAAAACCACATCAATATTATTTTGCGATTGGAAGCCTGGAGGAGCGTAAGAATTTCAAGTGGATTTTAGAAGTGGCAAGAAGAAATCCTGATTCGATGTTTGTGGTTGCAGGCGGAAAAGTGAAAAATGCTACGCATAAGTTAGATTTTTCAGTGGCTTCCAATGTTAAATTTGTGGGGTATGTAAAGGATGGAGTAGCTAAGAGCTTAATGGCAAATTGTAAAGCATTTCTATTTCCGTCCACCTTTGAGGGGTTTGGGATTCCGCCGCTTGAGGCGTTATCGGTTGGCGCTAAAGTTATTTGTTCAGATATAACGTGTTTGCATGAGATATGCAGGGGAGCAGTGGGATATATTGACCCCGAAGATTATGACGTGGATTTAGATGAGTGTTTGGTAGTAGATAGTGGTAGTGCAGATAGTGTTTTGGGGAGATATTCGTGGCGGTCATCAGCAGAACTTTTAAAGAAATTGTTAAATCATTTCAGGAGTAAACCATGATATATTTTTTGGCGTTTTCCGTAGTATTTTTATTTGCCCATATTGCAAAAAAGCACAAAAATAGCCTACAATTGTTTTTTTTCATCATGTCAGGGCTTGTATTGGTTATGTTGGCGGCGGTGAGAGAAGAAACGGTTGGGATTGATGTTGGGGTTTATGTGAAGAGATATTTTTTAATTGCCCAGAGGACCGATAATATATTTGTATATTTAAAAGCCATTAATAAGGAATTATTGTATTATATTATTACTTTTTGTGCAACAAAACTATTTGGCAGTTTACAGGCAGTTTTCTTTTTCAATGAATTAATAATAGTTGGTTTTACATATGCAGCGATTTGGAATTTAAAGGACAATATTCATATTGATATCTCTGTGCTTGCATTTTCTTTTATATTTTATGGGCAAAGTTTAAATATTGCCAGACAGGCTATGGCTATGGCAATTGTTTTATATGCTTTTAGTAAATTACTACAAGGCAGAAAAAATACTGCTTTTGTTTTTTGGATTATCTCGATTGGATTTCATTACTCGGCAGTAGTGTGTATAGGAATTTATTTAATCTATATAATGGATAAGCGTAAGCTGAACTATAAAATAAAATTATGCTTTCTGTTGATGTTATTCTTTTTGCAGTTGTTTTATGACAAGATTTTTACTTTTATAGTTATTCATTTATCTTTTTTGCCCAGAGGATATGTTAGTTCTAAGTATTTATATAGGGAGTACAGTCTTTCATCTTGTAATCTGGCGCTGTATAGTTTGTGTGCGCTATTGGCACTTTTTTTATTGGTGAGGCATAAACCAGGAGCGGATTTTTGGTTTTATATAGTGGGTTTATCTTTGTGTGGTGTTTTTATTGGTGCAAAATCAACATTTGCGAACAGAATATTTTATTATGTAGAGTATTTATTAATTATTATGTTGGGCAGGAAAGATATATTTCCTGTCAAACAGACACCAGGCAATGTGATAATTGCTGACAGTTTTCTTTGTATAGTGCTGATGGTTCATTTTTATATTCTGCAAATTTATTTGAATGTTGCCGGGATATTTCCGTATCGCTCAATATTTTTTCAATAGTAAGGGGTGGAAATGAAATTTGTCTATGTTTTGACCTCAAAAGAAGATGATTATTATTTGGAAGAGTGTATTATTTCCATGTTGTCTCTAAAAAAGTATAACCCGAAAGCAGAAATAATCGTATTAACGGATAATCAGACAGAAAAAACGTTAGTTGGGTTTCGGGGAAAAGTAAGAGAAATTGCTTCCAAGGTGATAACAGAACATTACGATGATAAGATTACACAAAAGGTACGTTCGAGACTGCTTAAAACATCTATGAGAAGACTTGTAAGTGGGAGATTTCTTTTTATAGATACTGACACGGTTATTGCAGATAGCTTGGAGATTGCCGAGAGCATGAATGCAGATATAGCTATGGTGCTTGATAAGCATGTATCCATTTCGGAGCATTATCTTTACAAAGTTTTGCAAGGTAATGCAAAGAAAATGAATTATGCAGCTGGATTTGAGGATAAACATTTTAACAGTGGCGTAATCTATGTCAACGATAGTGTAGCAGCGTATCAATTTTTTGATTTGTGGCATCTTTTATATAAAGAATCACTGAAGAAACAAATTGATATAGACCAGGTCTCACTGAATGAGGCAAATGCAAGAATGAAAGGTGTTATTTTTGAACTTGATGGTACATGGAACGTACAGATTAACTGCGGACTTAAATATATCAGTGAGGCTAAGATTATTCATTATTTAGGGTATCAACCTATGAATCGGCAAAATATATATTTTAATACATTGCCGTTTCGGTTGTGTGATGCAGAGCACTTTGAAGATATGAAGAAATGTGGACAAATAACAAAAGAAATAAATGAAATAATAAATCATCCGAAATCTGCTTTCAAAATAGTAACTATTATCCCTGCGGATTGTGCTGCATATACATTAGTATTTTCAAATCATATGCGGCTTTTAAAGTTTGTATATGTAAAACTGCAAATCATTTATAGAATTTTTGAAAATATATATGGAAAACTTTTCAGTTATATATTTAAGAGAGTATAATCAAGAGGTTTTTTATGAATTTTGTAACAGTTGCAGAATTAAACAAGGACATCGTCAGGAATTTACATCATATTCCGCGGGATATTGACCTTATTGTTGGGATTCCAAGAAGCGGCATGCTTGTTGCGACGTTGATTGCTTTATATTTAAACAAGCCGTTGGCGGATTTGGATTCGTTTATAGCTGGGAAATTCCAGTCAGTAGGAAGGACGAAGAACACAGATAAATGTGTGACAAAATACGAAGAGATTAGAAAATTGTTGGTTGTGGAAGATAGTTGTAACAGTGGTAATTCAGTTAGGGAAGCGTGCAAAAAAATGGAGGCATGCAACCAGAAAATAGAATACCTTATTCTTGCGGCATATATAAGCCATTCAACAAAATCTCTTGTGGATGTGTATTTTAGGGTGGTTCCGCAGCCAAGATGTTTTGAGTGGAACTTCATACATTATAAGAGATTTATGGAAGAGGCGTGTGTTGATATAGATGGGGTGTTATGTATTGACCCTTCACCGTCTGAAAACGACGATGGGGAGAAATATAGAGAGTTTATCAGGAACGCTAAACCAAAATATATTCCAACAACGGAAATAGGTTGGTTGGTTACATCGAGGTTGGAAAAATATAGAGAGGACACAGAATATTGGTTGAGGAAAAATAATATTAAATATGGCAAATTATATATGATGAATTTAAACTCGGCTGAGGAGAGACGGAAATTAGGGAATCACGCAAAATTTAAGGCTGAAATATTCGGGAAGCTGCACAATGCAAGATGGTTTGTTGAAAGTGAACCTATGCAGGCAGAGGAGATAAGGAAGCTGACGGGGAAGGAAGTTTTTTGTGTTGATGAAATGTATATTCACGATTCCGGATTCAGACAGAAGATATATTGGGGAATTAAGGAGGATTATATAAACAAATTCAGGAGTATTCTTCCACAAAAGTTAAGGACAAAGCTGAGAAAAATAAAACGTATTTTGTTGGCACAAGGGAAAAGAAAGAGAAAATGACGTAATGCGTAAAGCTATTATAATTAATTTTATTTCGAAGTATTTAGTTGCTTTAGTACAATTGCTTATTAATTTTGTGCTAGCCAGGCTTGTTTCTCCGCAGGAATTTGGAATTGTAGCGATTATAACTGTTTTTTCAAGCTTTTTTTCTGTGTTTTCCGACATGGGAATAGGTGCATCTATTATTCAGTTTAAGAAGCTAGGGCAGGATGCATACAATCATATCTACAGTTTTACTTTCTATGCGGGAATTATATTAATGGGAGTTTTTGTTGCTGTAGGCTATATATTGTCATTTGTCTATGGAAATAATGTGTATGTATCATTAGCATGGATACTTGCGGTTTCAATATTTTTTAATACATTGAACATAGTACCTTCATCAATTTTGTTGAAAGAACACCGATTTACCGAAATCGGCATTAGAACTGTATGCATAATTTTTTTGAGTGGTACAGTTACAATTTTTTTGGCATATTTAGGGTTTAAATATTATGCAGTGGTAATTTTTTCTGTGCTTCAGGCTATGCTGTCATATTTTTGGAACAGACTTCGTGTACCATTAAAAATTTCTTTTATATTTAAATGGGAACCGGTTAAAAATATCAGCTCATTTTCATCTTATCAACTGTTGTTTAATGTTGTAAATTATTTTGTTTCCAATACGGATACACTTTTGGCAGGAAAATATTTCGGGGAAAGAGAAGCTGGTCTGTACTATAAATCTTATCAGTTAATGACTTATCCTATATCAATGTTTTCTGGTGCAATTACTCCGGCGTTGCATCCTGTATTGTCAGACTACCAAGATGACAAAGATGTAATATATGGATATTTGCTAAAAATGTTTCGTGTATTATTATATTTTTCTATTTTTGTATCAAGCGTTTGTTTTTTTGCACCGAAGGAACTGATTTATATTTTATATGGTAATAATTGGGATGCGGCTGTAACATCATTTCAGATGTTAAGTCTTTCTATTGTTACAAAAATGTGTAATTCAATAACTGGTTCTTTTTACCAGAGCCTTGGAAGAACAGATATATTATTTAAAGTGGGATTAGTGAATGCTATATTAGTTATATGTTTTACCATAGCAGGAATGATAGGAGGGACAATTGAAAGTTTAGCATTTTTTACTGCAATCGGCTATGTGGCGTGTTTTTGGGTTGCTTTTTATTTTTTGGTTCACAAAGCATTTGGCAAAAGCTATATGTCCTTTTTAAGAATGACAGCAAAACCTTATGTGATTTATCTTTTTTTATTGTTTATAGTTCGAGTATGTCCCATACAGGTTGAAAATATGGTGATTGGATTAGTTGTGAAAGTACTAATAGTGGGGGCAGCTTACAGTATGCTTATGTTAATAATGGGTGAATTTCAAAATTTTAAAGATGCATATAAAATTTTATTGAAAAAGAAATAACTATCAACCATATAGAGGAGTACACCATTCATGAACAGAAAACGAATCCTAATCACAGGCGGCGCCGGTTTTATCGGCTCCCATCTATGTGAAAGATTGTTAGAGCAGGGGAACGATGTTGTCTGCATGGACAACCTTTTCACAGGACAAAAAGACAATATCCGTCACCTGATGGACAACCCATATTTTGAATTTATCCGGCATGACATTCTGGAAGATATCCATGTAGAGTGTGACCAGATTTATAATCTTGCATGTCCGGCAAGTCCGATTCATTACCAGTATGACCCGATTAAAACCGGAAAAACGAATGTACTGGGTGCGTTACATACTTTAGGGCTTGCAAAGCGTTGCCGTGCTCGCATATTGCAGGCAAGTACAAGTGAGGTATACGGTGACCCGGAAATACATCCACAGCCTGAAACATACCGTGGGTGTGTGAATCCAAACGGAGTGCGCTCTTGCTATGATGAAGGAAAACGGATGGCGGAGACGTTGTTTTTTGATTATCACAGACAGCACCGTGTGGATATCAAAGTAGTCCGCATTTTTAATACATACGGGCCAAGGATGCGTTCGGATGATGGCAGGGTAGTGTCCAACTTTATTGTACAAGCTTTAAAAGGTGATGATATTACCATCTATGGAAACGGAGAACAGACACGGAGCTTTTGTTATGTGGATGATTTGGTGGACGGTATGGTGCGTATGATGGAAAGCCGTGATGGTTTTACAGGCCCTGTAAATTTGGGAAATACCGGCGAGTTTACGATGTTGCAGTTGGCAAAGATGATTGTTGCCATGACCGGTTCTAAATCGAAGATTATATATATGCCACTCCCCCAAGATGACCCGATACAGAGAAAACCGGTCATCGACCTGGCAAAACAGGAACTGAGTTGGGAACCGGTAGTACCGTTGGAGGAAGGGCTTGTTAAGACCATAGACTATTTTAAGAGAGTGGTATTGTAAAGAGCGGTATAACCTACACTGATTACCGATACATTCCATGCAGGATAAATTTTCAGCCCGTAAGGCAGAAGGAGAGAGAGCGATGGTGGCGGTTGAGGACAATGCAGCAGGCGGAAAATCAGATAAGCCAATGTACTGATTAATTAATATTCGCTGTATTGGCATAGGGATTGTTGCGTTTGGAGCCGGGCGAAAGCGCTTTACGGGGATAATTTTATAGTGTCGGGCATATTTTGATTAACTTAACCAAATATTTTTTGGTTAAGTTAATTTTTATTCGTGCATTCTTTGCTTAAATTGAGTCTATATATAGTTTTATATTAAGAAAAAGCTTGTAAATTTGTGCATCATTTGCTAAAGTTAATTTATCAATTCAATGTGAATCTTTTATTTCTTAACAGAGGGCGTTTAGATAGGACGGCCGGAAGCTTAAGAATCTATTTTGGCATTTCGCCAGAAATTCACAGAACCGAAATAAATATGCAAGGCAGAGATACCCTCAGTGGGACAGTATTGGCATATCAGGAAGAAATAGTATTTATATGGGCTTTGTACACTCTGCCGGAAGGAGGACGTGTGGGATATACGAAGAAGACTTTGCAGGAACTCGACTTAATTGATAACTTCCTGTCGAATGCAGTTGCTTCCAACAGGGAGATTAGCGAACCGTTTTATAGGCAGCTACTGTCTGTGCTGTTAGGAAAAGAACTGGGAAAAATCCATGTGCAGGCGCAGCAGTTTATTCCGGGAGGGACGCCGGAACTGCGGGGAATCAGAATGGATGTGGAGATTACGGAGTACAACGAAGGGATGGTCACGGGAGTGTATGACCTGGAACCCCATATGAAAGATGGGCTTGACCTTCCAAAGCATAACAGATACTATCAGGCAAAGATAGATGGCAGATATGTGAAAAGAGGATTGAAGGACTTCTCGGCCATTCCAAGTCTGTATGTGATTACGATTACTGATTACGATATATTTGGCAGGGATTATATGATGTATACAGTCTGTAATGGCTGTGAGGAAGTCCCGGAGCTAGAATACGATGACGGTTTAAAGTTTATTTATTTTTATACGAAAGGAACAAGAGGCGGTAGCCAGGAAATAAAAAATGTGTTAACATATTTTCAGAATAGTGATAGCAGAAACGCGGTGGACGAAGCAACCAGGGTGATAGATTCGTATGTGAAACGGGTAAAGAGTCTGCCGGAAGTGGAGGCGGGGTATATGACTTTTGGAGACTGGATTGACAGCATTAAAGAGGATTTAAGAGAAGACTTGATAAAAGAGATGACAGAGGAAGTGACGGCACAGGTAACGGCGGAAGTAACAGAGCAAGTAACAGCAAAAGTGACAGAGCAAGTAACAGCAGAAGTGACAGAGCAAGTAACGGCAGAGGTAACAGAGCAAGTAACGGCAGAGGTAACAGAACAAGTAACGGCAGAAGTAACAGAGAGAAATATAAAAACAGTTATTGAAATGTTTCAGGAGGACTGTGTTACAAAAGCGGATGCAGTTAGCAGAATCCAGGCTAAATTTCCGGAATGTGCCGAGTGGGTTGAGAAGCTGATAGAGAGATACTGGCAAGAGAATTAGGAGAAAATCCGGGTTCTATTCTAAACACAAAAGAGCGGAGGGGTGTCTTTATGCATTTTTCCGTCTATCCGAATCATGCAAGAAGTCATATTTTTGAATTTCAGGATATAGAAAGAGAACTGCGGGATATCTATTCTGGTCTTGAGGATGTGGTTAAGACCAACACAGTACAATCGAAGTCCTGTTAGGAGAGATGCAGTTGAGGGTTTGCAGGTTGAGCAAAACGGAGGACTAAGATGAAAAGAGAATTGTTACCGATTGGTTCTGTGGTTTTACTAAAAGGTGGAGAGAAGCGTGTCATGATATGCGGCCGTATTCAGACGAAGGCGGGGGAGGATATAATTTATGATTATTCGGCCTGTTATTTTCCGGAAGGCATCATCGACCCCAGGCGTATGTTTTTTTCAACAATGACGCGATTGAGAGAATATTTTTTATCGGACTTCAGGACCAGGAAGAGTTGTCTTATCAGGAAATGTTGAGCAGTATAGGTGAACTGACCGTGAAGGACGGACAGATTGTGCCCGTGGATACCGAAGCGGATACAGAGGAATAAGGGTATGACTTAAGGAACGATATGGGAAGTATTTATGGAAATTATCATTAAGCAAACTGTAAAGGAGCTGTTTCACGCCGCATTTGACATTGAAAGGATAAATTATGTGATTGACAAAATATGAATCATGTATCTATAATATGTGTTGTTATAAGGAACGGGTAATTTTATATATGTAAGAATATCACAAGCGTTGGCTGTAGTATCTATGGAGGGTTAGGGATGAAGCTGTAATCAACTTTTGAAACATGAGCTATAGTTTATTTAAAACAGAGTTACCTATTATGGTACGGCTGTTTCATCATGTTGCCAAAGGTGGATTATGTTTCCATTCTCATAACCGCTCAATAAAATGTATTAGCCATCGCTGTCTCGCAAATTTTCTATCCGTATGCGGAATCAGACAGTATGTGCAATGTTTCCGCAGACTGTCCGGTGCTTCGTATGACGGCTCGGTTTGTGCGGAACAGGCGGTATCCTGGAGAATAAAGAAACGATTCGGAATCATTTGGCGACAGATGGTTCTTTTTTTGTTGAATTAGGAAGGAGGCATGGATATTATGTCACAAATAAACGTATCGAACCTGACTTTCTGCTATGAAGGCAGTTTTGACAATATATTTGAAAACGTATCGTTTGTCATTGACACAGACTGGAAGTTGGGATTTATCGGAAGAAACGGGAAGGGAAAGACGACTTTCCTAAACCTTTTGATGGGGAAACAGTCTAAAGGAGCAGAGGGAACAAGGCTCGCGGAACAGGATTTTGGGAATGGGAAGACGAGGCAGACATATGAGTACCAAGGTCATATCAGTTCATCCACAGTGTTCGACTATTTTCCTTACCGGATTACGGAAACGCAAACCGGACAATGCGTTGCAGAATTTATAGACGAGTTGAAGCATGGATGTGAACTTTGGCGTGTTATCTGTGAATTGGAGAAGCTGAATCTTGAAGCGGATGTGCTTTACAGACCCTTCCGGACGTTGAGTCATGGAGAGCGCACGAAGGTGATGCTGGCTGTTCTTTTCAGCGGAGACAATGACTTCCTGTTGATTGATGAGCCGACAAACCACTTAGACCAGGAATCCAGGGATATTGTGAAAGAATATTTACAACAGAAAAAAGGTTTTATTCTTGTGTCCCACGACCGCGACTTACTCGATGCCTGCATTGACCATGTGTTAGTGTTAAACCGTTGCAGCATTGAGGTACAGGCTGGGAATTTTTCCACATGGTGGGAAAACAAGAGCCGTATGGATATGTTTCATGAGGCGGAGAACGAGAAACACAGGAAAGAAATCCGCAGGCTGAATAAGGCGGCGGAGAAGACCCGTGAGTGGGCGGATAAGAGTGAAGCAACCAAGATTGGATATGACCCTGTCAAGGAGCATGACAGAAGTATGGGCACACGCGCCTATATCGGCTCGAAGACTAAGAAGATGCAGAGCAGAAGGATGCAGATGGAGAAAAGAATCACGGATGAGATTGAGCAGAAGGAAGGATTGCTGCAGGATATTGAACGTCCGGTGCCGTTAAAGATTATGCCTATGCAGCATCATAAAGAGGTGATTATCTCGGCAAGGGATTATGCAATAGCGTACCGGTTAGAAGGTACACAGACAGCAGAAGCAGGCAACTTTCGTGAAGTATTCTCGCATTTAAATTTTGAACTTCGCAGGGGGGAACGTCTCTTCTTGCATGGAGAGAACGGCTGTGGTAAATCCAGCTTGATTAAGGCTGTTTTGGCGCAGAATGATAGAAGTGCGCAGCAGCAGACTATGCCTGCAGGGGATGGGGACAAAGAACAAAATGACAGGAACCGGAGAGCTTCTATGCCGGATACAATGAAAGAGTCGGGAGAACTTTCTGTTGCGTCAGGGTTGGTTATTTCCTATATTAACCAGGATACTTCCCACTTGCGGGGCAGTCTGAAAGAGTACGGCAAAGTAAATGGCTTGGATGAAAGTTTGTTTTTTGCAATTCTCAGACAGCTTGATTTGGAGAGGGTACAGTTTACCAAAAGGATGGAAGATTATTCCGAAGGACAGAAGAAAAAAGTACTGATAGCGGCAAGTCTGTTAAAGCCCGCCCATGTGTATATATGGGATGAACCTCTAAATTATATAGATGTTTTTTCCAGGATGCAGATTGAAAAATTAATTCTGGATTATAAACCAACCATGTTGATAGTAGAACATGATGTGCGGTTTCGGGAGAAAATTGCAACGGGAGTTGTGGAGATTGGGTAATATTATGTCAATTTTTATTGCTATTTTACGGTATTTCTGGCAAAATAGAATAGGGATTTTATTTATGCAGCATCGCAGGTTTGCCTACGGCATGCACGGGCATTAGATAGAGTATGTAGGCTCGGAACTTTTTTTCGCATGCTTACAAAATTATACATAAAGAGATTCCGGGAATACATTGAGTAAGAATGGAGGATTCATGATGGAAAGAAAAGTAGGTACTGTATCAAGGGGAATACGCTGTCCCATAATCCGTAAGGATGACCATTTGGCTAAGATTGTCGTGGATAGTGTCCTGGAAGCGGCGGAGTCAGAAGGGTTTGAGCTTCGTGACAGAGACGTAGTTGCGGTGACAGAATCCGTTGTGGCCAGAGCCCAGGGTAATTATGCGTCGGTGGAAGCGATTGCAGAGGATGTAAAGGCGAAACTTGGCGGAGAGACGATAGGAGTTATTTTTCCGATTTTATCCAGGAACCGTTTTGCAATCTGCCTGCGCGGGATTGCCAAGGGAGCAAAGAAAATAGTTCTGATGCTCAGCTATCCTAGCGATGAAGTAGGCAACGAGCTTGTTTCTTTGGATAAACTGGACGAGGCGGGCATTAACCCTTACAGTGATGTGCTGACGTTGGAGAAATACAGGGAATTGTTCGGGGAGAACAAACATCCCTTTACCGGCGTGGATTATGTAGAATATTACGGAGAACTCATCAAGGAAGCAGGGGCGGAAGTGGAGATTATTTTTGCCAATGACTGCCGGAGTATTCTTCCTTATACAAAGAAAGTGTTAAATTGCGATATCCATACGAGGGTACGCACGAAGAGGCTCCTCAAGGCAGCAGGCGCTGAGGTGGTGATGGGTATGGATGATATTTTGACCCAGTCTGTAAACGGCAGCGGATGTAACGAGCAGTACGGATTGCTTGGTTCCAACAAATCCACAGAAGACACGATTAAACTTTTCCCGAGAGAGTGTACCGGTTTGGTTATGGATATTCAGAAAGATATTCTTGACAGGACAGGTAAACATGTGGAAGTTATGGTATATGGGGATGGTGCTTTCAAAGACCCGGTGGGGAAGATTTGGGAGCTTGCAGACCCTTGCGTATCTCCGGCGAGCACACCCGGGTTGGATGGCACGCCAAATGAAGTGAAGTTGAAATATCTTGCGGACAATGATTTTAAAGATTTGTCCGGCGAGGCTTTAAAAGAAGCGATTTCTAACCGTATCAGGGAGAAAAAAGACAATCTGGTAGGGGATATGGCTTCCCAAGGGACAACGCCCAGAAGGCTCACCGATTTAATTGGTTCGTTGTGCGATTTGACCAGTGGTTCGGGGGATAAGGGTACGCCGGTGATTTTGATTCAGGGATATTTTGATAATTATGTTAGTTAGAAAATAGGTTGATTTATTTAGGAGCCGGTGCTTATGCCGGCTCCTTTTTATGGTATAGAAAATTCCTCCGCTTATCCGAGTTTGCCGAAGGCAAATCTCGCAAACGAGCGAAGCTCGTTTGATTTTTATTTTACAAAGCATTTTGGTTTATGTGAGGGATGCTACGCGCCAGTGGCGTATGGTCAGTACCTGCCGAATGACAGACCGCATATCCCGTTGGTTTGTTATGGGATTGTTGACTGTGATTATCATGAGAGTTATAATAAAAATCTGCCTGTTTTATAGGGCAGGCAGCTTGTAAAGTGAATATGGTAATCTCTGGCTGTCACCAGAGAGACAGGCCCTACTTGGCAAGATATTTACATCCGCGCAAGCGGAAATATAACTACCAGGAGGAAGCAAAATGATTACGATGGAACACGTGTGTAAATCGTACAAAGTAGCAAAAAGGAATGCAGGCATGAGAGAAGCCTGCAAAGCATTGTTCCGGCGGGAAACGCAAGTTATTGAAGCCTTGTCGGATATCTCTTTTACCATCCGGGATGGAGAGATGGTAGGATATATTGGACCCAACGGAGCAGGTAAAAGTTCTACAATCAAAATTCTAAGCGGAATATTGACACCGGAGAGCGGGAGTTGTCTCGTGGACGGTCGCATACCATGGAAAAACCGCACGGAGTATGTGCAGAGAATTGGCGTGGTGTTCGGCCAGCGCTCCCAGCTATGGTGGGATGTTCCCGTAATTGATTCTTTTGAACTCTTAAAAGATATTTATACCATTCCCAATAACCAATATCACCGGAATCTGGAGGAACTGACACAACTTCTGCATTTGCAGGAGCTATTGAAAATGCCCACCAGGCAGTTATCTCTTGGGCAGCGGATGCGCTGTGAGATTGCCGCGTCTTTGTTACATTCCCCGAAGATTTTGTTTTTGGATGAACCGACAATCGGGCTGGACGCGGTGTCTAAACTGGCGGTACGGGAGTTTATCCTGCGGCTAAATGAAGAGCATGGCACGACGATTATCTTGACGAGTCATGATATGCATGACATTGAAGCGCTGACGAAGCGTATCATTCTCATTGGCAGAGGGCGTGTGCTGATGGATGGTACGTTGGATGATATGCGGGCTTTGGCGGCGGAACATGGGAGCCAAGCGCATAAGCTTGCAGACAAAGGAGAAACCGGACGGATGCAAGAAGATACATATGAAAGTAAAACGCCATTAGAAAAAGATACCGGACAAAACGGTGAGGATTTGGAACGTATTGTAGCCGCTCTCTATGAGAAGTTGGATATTATGTAGAGGAGGTGGCGTGGTGAGAAAGTATAAAAAATATTTTACCTTTTTTCGGCTTCAGTTTAATATGGGGTTACAATATCGTGTGGCCGCGGTGAGCGGAATGGTGACCCAGACTCTATGGGGATTTATGGAGTGTCTGGCATTTCGGGCCTTCCAGGAGACGGATGGTTCGGTATACCCCATGGCGTTTTCGGCCACGGTTTCATACATATGGCTGCGGGAAGCATTCATGTGTCTATTTGCCACATGGTATGCGGACGGGGACATTTTTGACGGTATTATAAATGGCGGCATTGCTTACGAACTGTGCCGTCCTGTTTCAATCTATAATATGTGGTTTTCCAAGACGGTGGCGGGGCGGATTGTCGCTGCCGGGCTGCGATGTATTCCGCTGTTAGCCGTTGCGTTTGTGTTGCCGGAGCCGTTCCGGTTGTCGCTGCCGGTGAATCTGACTCATTTCATTTTATTTGTGGTTACCCTTTTCTTTGGGCTTGGAGTGACGGTGGCGTTTTGTATGCTTACCTATATTTTGGCTTTTTTCACGGTTTCACCCCAGGGACTCCGAGTATTTTTCACTTCCATGATAGATTTTTTGTCCGGCGCGATTATTCCCATTCCGTTTATGCCAAAGGGCGTCAGGGAAATCATAGAACTGCTTCCCTTTGCAGGTATGCTTAACGTGCCGCTGCGTATATATAGCGGAGATTTGGCGGGGATTGCGATGGCGCGCGGGATAGGGCTTCAGTGTTTCTGGCTCGTTGTGCTTGTGGTATCAGGTAAGTTATTGTGCAAGATTGCAGAACGCCGGATTGTGGTGCAAGGTGGTTGAAAAATGGGGGGAGTGATTATGAGACTGTATTTTCATTATATATCTATTGTACTGCGCAGCACGATGCAATATAAAGCATCTTTTTTGCTTATGGTGGTTGGAAGGTTTCTTTTGTCGTTTAGTGGAATCATCTGCATATATTTTATGCTTTCCAGGTTTGGGCAGGTGAAAGGATACACGCTAGGGGAAGTTCTTTTGTGTTTTTCTATCATACAGATGGATTTTGCATTAGCGGAGTGTATCGGCCGGGGATTTTCTTCATTTTCAAGTATTGTGCGGCAGGGAGAGTTTGACCGGATATTGCTCAGGCCGCGCAGTGTGATTCTACAGGTTTTAGGCAGCAGGTTCCAGATTGACAGAATTGGGCTGATTTTTCAGGCGGTGGCGGTATTTGTGTATGTAATTGCCACCAGTGCGGTCAACTGGTCAGCAGGCAAGGTTCTGACAGTGGTTATTATGCTGCTTGGAGGTACGATGCTTTTTATCAGCCTGTTTATGTTGGAAGCCGCCCTTACGTTTTTCACGCTCAATGGCCTTGAGGCAATGAATGTGCTGACTTATGGGGCAAAAGAACATGGTAAATATCCTATTGATATTTACGGTGCAGGGATGATGAAATTCTGTACCTATGTGATTCCTTATACCCTGATACAATACTACCCGTTGCAATATCTGTTAGGGAGCGAAGAACATTGGTATTACGGTATCTATCCATTCGGTATTGTCTTCTTTCTGGCAGTGTGCTATGGTGTGTGGCGGTTTGGCATGAGGCATTACCAGTCTGCGGGTTCCTAAAGGCAGATGGTTCAGAGGACACAGCCGTATCGGGTGAAAATTATCCCATAAAATCATGTATAAAGTTTTGCCTGTTATGTGTTATAATATTTAATAGATTTGGCAGAAATATCCGTAGCAGGTACAGCGCACATACTGTATCAGGGTATAGACAAAAGAGAGGGCGGGCACATGGTCAGACAGGCGGATATAAAGGATGTTTCCAGGATAGCAGAAATACTGATTTTTACGAAAAGAATGGCATACCGCCCTATATTCCACGACGATAAGGTTTCTTTCGGACAGATGCAGGTAGTGCCGTTGGCAGCACAATATATGGAGCGGCCTGAAAAGCTGCTGCATATGTGGGTATACGATGACTTATTTGTCAAAGGGCTTATTACCTTGCAACTAATACAGAGTGTGGAAGGAGGCCGGGTTTTGCAGGTGGAAGAACTGTATGTGGATGTCTTTTTTCAACATGAGGGAATTGGACAGGAGCTGCTTTCTTTTGCAGAAGGGATGGCGCGGGAACAGAAAGCGGATGGGATGGGGCTTTGGGTGCTTGAGAAAAATAGCCGTGCGCGTCTTTTTTACGAAAAAGATGGATTTGTATTGTCCGAAAAAAGGAAACTGGAAGAAGGGACGCCGGAATATACTGTATGGTATCAAAAGAAGCTGGCCTGACAGAATATACATAGGTTTGGGGATTTGCGGAAATATTTCTGGAACGTTATATTAGCAGACATTACTCTCAGTGAACAAAGGGACGATGGTAACTTTGTTTATTGAGGGTGAGCCTGCAGGTTGGCTGCCGGGTATAGGAAACTTGGTAGTGGCCGCAGGAAAAAATAAGAGGAGGATTCTATAATGAAGAGTGCGGTTTTTTATGGGAAACATGATTTACGCGTGATGGAGCATGATATGCCCGAAGTGGGGGCTCATGATGTTCTGATTCAGGTAAAAGCATGTGGTGTATGTGGAACGGACGTACATATTTATGAAGGCGACAAGGGCGCTGCAGAAGTGACACCGCCAACAATTTTGGGGCATGAATTTGCCGGCGTGATTGCGCAGGTGGGTAGTGAAGTGAGCGGTTACAAAGCAGGCGACCGTGTCTGCATTGACCCTAACTGCTACTGTGGTGCGTGCGAACCTTGCAGAAACGGCGTAGTACACTACTGTGAGCATATGATTGGCTACGGGACTACGGTGAACGGTGGGTTTGCGCAATACTGCGCCGTCAATGAACGGCAAGTATATAAACTTGGCGAGAACACTTCTTTTGAACAAGGCGCTATGGCGGAGCCGGTGGCGTGCTGTCTGCATGGACTGGATTTATGTGAAATTCGTCCCGGGCATCAGGTGGTGGTGATTGGTGGCGGTATGATTGGGCTTTTGATGCTGCAGCTTGCGAAGTTGGCAGGGGCGGCGAAAGTGGCGCTTTTAGAGCCGGTAGAAGGGAAACGTGAAGTGGCGAAGAAACTGGGCGCCGATGTGTGCATCGACCCCATCCATGAAGACGTGAAAGCCGTTCTTGCCCAGGAGAAAATGACGTGGATTAACACGGTGATTGAGTGCGTGGGACGTCCTTCGACCATTGAACAGGCTATTGATATTGCGGGCAACAAGGCAGTGGTTATGATGTTTGGGCTGACAAAACCTGATGAGACAATTGCTGTGAAGCCGTTCCAGATTTTCCAGAAAGAACTGGAATTAAAAGCCTCTTATATCAATCCATGCACACAGAAGAGGGCTCTTGATTTGATTGATTCCGGCAGGCTTGACGTGAGCAGCATGATTTATGAAGTTTGTGGGTTAGAGCAGTTGGAAGAGATACTGAGCAACCCACAACTGAGGGCAAACGGGAAATATATTATTTCACCGGAGAAATAAGAAAAAGGGGTTAGATTGAAAAATCATGCTGCTTCACTGATTATTCAATCGGCAATTTGAGCCAGAGCTTCAAATGTGCGCTAATCGCAGATGAGAAATCGCCTTCGCGAATTTCTCATCGCGCGTCATTGCAGTAAACAGCTCTGACATGGAGGATTAATGTGATGGAGAAAGTATTTCGATATGATGATGTTCCGGTGTTGGAAACGTCTTCCGGAAAACTGAAAGGTTATTTTTATGACGGAGAATATATTTTTAAAGGTATTCCTTATGCTTATGCCAAACGCTTCCAAATGCCTGTGGCATCAAAGTGGGAGGGTGTGAAAGAAGCCACGTCCTATGGTTTCGTGTGTCCTCTTTTGAGTCAGGATACACCTAATGGAGAAGTGCTTGTGCCTCACCGCTACTGGCCCCAGGACGAACATTGCCAGAGCCTGAATATCTGGACAAAAGCACTGGGAAAAGATGTAAAGAACCCGGTGGTGGTCTGGCTGCATGGCGGGGGATATTTCGCGGGCTCTTCCATAGAACAGGAAGCCTATGACGGATTCAATATGTGTATGCAGGGAGACGTGGTGGTGGTATCTGTCAATCACAGACTGAATATCTTAGGCTATCTTGACTTATCGCCTTTTGGGGAAAAATACCGTAATTCAGGAAATGCCGGGCATGCGGATATGGTTGCCGCTCTGCAGTGGATTCACGAGAATATAGCGGAATTTGGTGGCGACCCTGACAATATAACACTTTTTGGGCAGTCTGGCGGCGGTATGAAGGTTGCCGATTTGATGCAAATTGCGGAGGCGGACGGCTTGTTCCATAAAGGGCTGATTATGAGCGGCGTGGGCAACGAAGCGCTTTTACCTTCCTGCACAGGCGATGGGCACGAGATAGTCGCCGCCCTGTTAGATGAGTTTGGGTTAAAAGAAGACGAAGTTGAGAAGTTAGAGACGATACCTTATTATGAGTTGGCAAAGGCGTATGCAAAGAGAAGCCCGGCCGTCGCTAAGGAAGGCGAATATATTGGCGGTGTGCCTCTTGTGAACGATTATTATAAAGGCAGTCCATTGGAGTATGGGCTGCGGGAGCATGCCTATGATATTCCGGTCATGATTGGTTCCGTGTTTGGAGAATTTTCTTTTGCGCCTGTCACGTTCAATAAAATGGAAGTGTCACAGGAGGAGGCGAAGGAAATTATCGGAAAAGTCTATGGAGAGCATACCATTGAGATGATGCAGGAGTTCTCTAAGGCATATCCGGACAAGAAGCCTACGGACCTTTTATATGTTGACCGTGCGATGCGCCAGCCTTCCAAACAGCTTGCTAAGTTACATGCTGAGGGTGGAAAAGCAGGTACATATTTGTATGACTTTACACTGGAATTTCCGTATATGCACAATAAAATCGCATGGCATTGCTCAGATATTCCGTTCTTTTTCCATAATATAGATAAGGTGGAAATCTGCGGCATTCCGGGAGTTAGCGAGCCGTTGCAGAAACAGATGTTTGGTGCGTTTATGGCATTTGCTAAAACCGGCAATCCGAATTGCTCCTGCCTGCCTGCGTGGCCGGAAGTAACTGTCAGTGAAGAGCCGACTATGATTTTTGACAGAAAGTGTGAAGTGCGGATGAATTTCGATGATGCTTTGTATAAACTGATTGACAGTATTCTTCCTCCTTTTAATATGGCGGAGATTGCGGAGTCCCAGGATATACAGCATTAAGTAAAACATTAGTATGATGTTAAAAATATTGAGGTATGTGAATATATGGAATCGAAATGGAAAAAAACAGAACAAGATGGTTACACGCTGATTGTCAATGAAGGCGGACAGACTCTTGGTATTGCGAAAGACAGCAAGGTTCATATTCTGACGGTGGATGGTTATGCGTTTAAGGATTTTCTTGGCACAGGGGAACTCGTACCCTACGAAGACTGGAGACTTTCTTATGAAGAACGTGCCAAAGATTTAGCTGACAGGATATCTATTGAAGATATTGCGGGGCTGATGCTTTACAGCGCACACCAGTTGATTCCTGCAAAAGGGCCTATGGCCGCCGCATTTGGCGGGACATATCAGGGGAAAAGCTACGAAGAAAGCGGTGCACAGCCTTGGGAGCTGACAGACCAGCAAAAGGAATTTATTGTCAAAGACAAAGTGCGTCATGTTTTAATTATGAAGTTAGAAAGCACGGAAGTTGCAGTGCGTTGGAACAATCAGATACAGGCATTGGCTGAAAACTCAGGTTTCGGTATTCCGGCCAATAACAGTTCAGACCCGAGGCACGGAGCAGGAGTGGCGGCAGAGTATATGGGCATAACGGGGGAGCCAATATCCAAATGGGCCAACGGAATCGGTCTTTCGGCGACTTTTGACCCGGCAGTTGTGAAGGAGTTTGGAGAGATTGCGTCTGCAGAATACCGTGCGCTTGGTATTACCACGGCGCTTTCCCCACAGATTGACTTGGCTACGGAGCCACGTTGGATGCGTTTTGCTGATACCTTTGGAGAGCATACACAGATGACGGTGGACATGGCCAAAGCATACTGTGACGGTTTTCAGACTACGGAAGGAACGGAAGATGGCTGGGGAAAAGACAGTGTCAATACGATGGTGAAACATTTTCCCGGTGGAGGAATGTGTGAGGCCGGAAGGGACGCGCACTATGCATACGGGAAATATGCAGTCTATCCGGGGAATAACTTTGAGGAGCATTTAAAACCGTTTACGCAAGGGGCTTTTGCCCTGGATGGTAAGACGGGAGAAGCAAGCGCTGTAATGCCCTATTACACAATCTCTAGTGGAATGGATAAGAAATACGGCGAGAATGTGGGAAATTCCTACAATAAATATTTGATTCAGGATTTACTCAGGAAAGAACTGGGCTATGACGGCGTGGTGTGCACGGATTGGGGAATTACACATGATATTGGGGAGGCGGAAGAGACATTCGCAGGAAAATGCTGGGGTGTGGAGCATATGACAGAGGCAGAACGCCACCTTAAGGCATTGGAAGCGGGTGTTGACCAGTTCGGCGGTAATAATAATGTGGCTCCGGTGATAGAAGCTTATCGCATGAGCTGTGAGAAATATGGCGAAGAGGAGACGGATGTCCGGTTCAGGAAATCCGCATACAGGCTTCTTCTCAATATTTTCCGTACAGGTTTGTTTGAAAACCCATATTTGAATCTGGAAGAGTCCGTGAATACAGTAGGATGTCCTGCGTTTAAGGAAAAAGGATATCAGTCCCAGCTTAAATCGGTGACATTGTTAAAAAATAAAAATAATGTCCTTCCTTTAAAAGAAGGCATTAAAGTATATATACCGGACAGATATATTAAGTCCTATCTGGATTTTATGAGTCATCCGACGGGTGACCAGGCGATTGCTCCTGCCGGGAAGAAATTTGCTTCGGAGTATTTTACCGTTGTAGACACACCACAAGAGGCAGATGCGGCATTGTGTTTCGTGGAATCTCCGATATCTGTGGGATATGACCCGGATGACCGTAAAGCAGGGGGCAGTGGATATGTGCCGATTACATTGCAGTACCGCCCATATCAGGCGCAGTCTGCCAGAACACCGAGTATAGCCGGCGGGGACCCGTTGGAAGAGTTTACGGACCGCAGCTATCGGGGTAAATGGAATACTGCCGCCAATGAAAAAGATTTGGATAATGTAATAGAAATGAAAAAACAGATGGGCGACAAACCTGTGATTACGGTAGTTACACTGAAAAATCCAATGGTAATGGCTGAACTGGAGCCTTACACAGATGCTCTTGTTGTAGAGTATGGAGTGTCTCCCCAGGCCGTCTTGGATATTATAACCGGAAGATTTGTTCCCTGTGGGTTACTTCCTATACAAATTCCTGTAGATATGGAAACCGTGGAAAACCAAAAAGAAGACGTAGCGTTTGATATGGTATGTTACGAAGATGAAGAAGGACATACATATGATTTTGGTTATGGGATGGACTTTGAGGGTGTGATAGCAGATGAAAGACTCGGCAGATATACCCGACATGATATTGAAGGATAATTCGGGAATGTTATCAAATTAAATGTTACCCTCCATTTCTGTGCATGTTTTTGTCTCAACTTTTGTTGAGACAAAAACATGCAACGAGTTTGTGGCAAGTGAGTGCAGACACAAATCTCGCGTGTGAAAAATCTTCTTCATATGGATTTTTCACGCGAATCCTCCATGTCAGAGCAGTTTACTGCGATGACACGCGATGAGAAATTCGCGAAGGCGATTTCTCATCTACGATTAGCGCACATTTGAGGCTCTGACTCAAATTGCCGATTGAAAAATCAGTGCATCAGCATGATTTTTCAACCTAATCCCCATGCATACCACAAGCTTGCTTGTGGTACTGCTTAAATAAAATAAAAAGATACCCCGGAACCGTCCCAGAGTATCTCATCACATGGTGATTGCACAAGTCCTCTGCATTGTCTCTCACCGTCTTTATTTTCTATATAATTATAAAATGCACCTTTTCACACCCTAACCCTATGTATCAATCAAGAGTCCTTCCATAATATACAGAAGCTGCTCGTCCACCATCTTCTCCGTGATGCCAAAGGTCTGCGAATTAATCTTCATCCCTTCCAGCACATACATGATATTGCAGGCCGCACCCTTGGGATTCTCGCAGTAGAACTCTCCTGTAGCAATCCCTGCCTCAATCAGCTTCACCAAAACCTTCACACCCGCATCGAACTGCCTGCGCAGCGTGTTGTTCTTATCCTCCAAACCATGTTCAAAAAAATATTCATAAACCGCAACAGTCAAATTACTTTTTTTCTGCAACAGTTCTTTCTTCTGCTCTTTTAAGAAAAGAGTCAGGATATCCGCCGCCGTATCTTCCTCCGAAATCTGTCCGGTAAAAACATCATCCGTCTCTTCCGCTTCCATCTGCAATATTTCTAAGAGAATCTGCTCCGTACTGTCAAAATATAAATACAATCCGCCCCGGCTGATTCCACACGCCTCCACGATGTCCTTCATTGTCACATTTTTAAATCCCTTCTCAACAAACACCTTCCTCGCCGTGTCCAGAATATATTTTTTCTTCTGCGCTGATTTCTCTCCCATGCCGCTTTAGTTTCCTTTTCCTTCTCTTACTTTCTACACATCATACATACCGCAAGTCCTCTTGCGCTTGTGCCAACCGGAAAGCCAAAAACTCCCCGGTTTCCCAGCCATGTATCCGGCTTTATAAGTTATACCATCGGTTTATCCCAAAATTCTATGTTTTGTTTCATCTTGCGGATAATATTAAAAAACACCCTGTTATATACTGCCTCTGTCCACAATCTGCCTTTCGTCATGCCTCCCAGAACGTATTTGGATAGAATCCCTTTCAGGACGTCCATCTCCATAATACCTGCCCGGTCAATGGCATTCAGTTCATCCTTCACCGTGCGGAATCTATATCTGGAATAAATATATGGATAATTCCGGTCCAGTAATGTTGTTCTTTGCACCTCTTTGATAAAGCTCATCAGCGTTCCGTCATATACCGGAAAAGAAATAGAATGCCCCTTGATACCTGAACCTTCAAAATTCTCCGCCACACTTGTTCCCGCCTTCTCCTCCAGCCACGGAAGATACCGAATAAGCCTCTCCACGTCCGGTTTATATGTATTGACTATATGCTGTCTATATACAAGGTCTTCCTTCTCCATTATGTATTCCCTTCCCTTTAACCTTCCATCATACAGTACCTGCCCGGCCGCCTATGTACTGTATATAGCTATATTTTTACTGCTGACAATCCTGTCAACACCTCTGTCATTTAATTCTAGCATACTTTTTTTAAAAGTACAGCACAAAATACCCCGGCGCTTCTTGTGCAACTTGCCTGAATACCACAGTTTTCCTCCATTTCTGCGCTGCTTTTGTCTCCACTTTTGTTGAAGCAGCGCATGAACCGAGTTTGTGGCAAGCAGCGTGCAGATACAAATCTCGCAGTTGAAAATTTTAATTTTCAATCTTTGCTCTTATTTTTCATTTCAGATTAGGGTGTCAAAAGGTGCATTTTATAAGTTATGAGGGCAAATTGCATAAAATGTTCCCTTGTGTCAGTCTCCGTCATATAGATTTTCTAAAATATTCCGGGAAATTTAAGGAAACGGACGTAACCACCCTCTATTCGCCATCCAGGCGAACATCGGGCTTTTCGGGGCGTCCATGCCCCGAAATTACTGGGAACTTCACGGAATATTAAGAAAATCTCATATTCCTGCGAAGGACAACTTCGTGAACATTTTATGCAATCTGCCAGTGAAATTTTATGATGGCATCCTTTGACACCCTAATCCATTTCAGAAAAAAAGCCATACGGTATTCTTTCCTTGTATTTATGGAACAATCGTAGTACACTGAATACAGCGGCGAAAAACGCTGTATTTGATATAAGAGGGTTCCTGCCAACCGGCAGGCGAAGGGGGTATATTATGGCTGTGAAAGAATTTCCTGCGGGAACAACTCTAGTCCAAAGCGAACAGGCAATCACCGCGCTTCATGTGATTGCGAAAGGCACTGTCCGCGCCACCTATCCGGGTGGTGAGTATTATCTGGGCAAAGGAGACGTCATCGGCGTCTGTGAACTTCATTTCGGTTCCTACCTTGTCACATACCATGCGGAGGAGGCAGTTTCTATCGCGTCTTATCCATATTCTAAGACGCAGTTGGCCAATATCATGCGCTCCAACACGGAAATGGCAGATTTAATCATCACTTCCATGTTCAAGCAAATCCGTGAAATCCTGGACCAGTATGAACTTGCATGTTTTGACTGTGACAATTTCTACCACTATTTGATGGACAGCTATTCCGAGTATCTGTCTTTTTGTAAAAAACATGGCATCTCCGCCAGAACACTCCCCGCAATGGAGACATTGACCGAGCTGGTCCTGGAAGAAGATGTCTCGGCCTGGATGAACGGCTACTACTCTCAATTATGTAAACTAGTGACACGCACACCTGTCAAGGGGCAGGACCCCGATTTCCTGTTGGGGCTTCTCTCGAAAGCAAGCCAGGACATCCAGCTTGTCTTCTCGGTATGCCGTGTCCTCTATGACTATAAATCCGAGATAACCAACCTTTTGATGAGCGAAAACCGTCTGGATTTCTTTGATCTTTATACCAGCCTGCTCTATAAGGTCGGCTCCCATGCAGACGATTCCACATCAATCATCGCGGCTGTCTCCAAGATGATGATTCAGTTGGAAAGCCAGCCGTCCATTGATAAGGAAATGTATACACAGCGTATCGGGGAATACCGTGAACGGCTAAGCACCTTAGACCAACAACCTGCAGAAAGCCCGGACGGCACAACGAAGCCGGCAGCCGACAGTGCTCCGGATATCAACGGCTCCCTGGAGACAATCCTGGCTTATGCCAAAGTGGATGAAGAGACCGCCAACGCGTTCCGCAGCGCTATCCAACAGTATAGCAAGTTAAGCGATAAGAACAACTCAGACGACTCTTCCAGAAAGCTGCGTCTCAACATCACCAAGCTTTTCTATCAAATTTACGAAAAAGCTTTTATGAAGAGCCTGAACGATTTCGATATTCCGAAGGTTCTTAAGATGTTCTTTAACTTCGGCTATGTGGATGAGCACCTTGCCGGAATGGAAAATGCCGCCTATCTTTATTCTATCGTAGATAAGCTGCCCACTGACCCGACCCGGAAGGTTTACACCATATACGAATGGCTCCATGCCATCCATGACGGCAAGAAAGCGCCAAGCCGTAATGAATTTGATACCGATTACCAGGCTTACGTACACGAACAGAAAATATCCGGTAAGATTACCGCCGCGGATGAAGCTACGATGTTGAAAGATACAAATAAGCAAGTATTGTTTGAGCTTCAAAATATGTTCCAGACGGTTAATAAGATTACCTTCGGACGTATCAGCAGTTTCTGTCCTGTCTTCTCAGAGCACAACGTTTTAAAAGAACTGGACAAAGCACTCGTCTCCGCGGACAATGTGGAGGCAGCTTTCAAGAATATCCGCTCTGTCGATTTCAGTGCATACTACCGCGAGGTGATTTACACCAACCCGGCCCTCGGCATCGGCAAAGAATATGTTAATGTAGAGATTCTCCCTGACCTCATTCTGATGCCAAACGTAGGTGTCAGGGGCGTTATGTGGCAGGAAATTGAAGGACGTAAACGGACCACACCGTCCCGTATGATGATATCCCTCTTCCAGATGGAAGACTTGACGAATATTCTCGTAAGACTTACCGGCGACTACCGTTGGGAAATGTGCAAACGTATACAGGGCGCCAGATGGAACGATATTTCCGAGGCATCCCTCACCAGCGAATACTTCGACTATATCCAGTTTTACAAGAAAAACCGTGACCTTTCTGCAGACGCCAAAGACAAGATTAAGCTCAACATGCAGAAAGCCAAGAACAGTTTCAAGGAAATGTTTATCAGAGATTATGAGTCCTGGGTTTTGTATGAAGGTGCCGGTTCTCCGCGTCTGAATAAGATTGCGAGGGCTATCCTCTTTACCTATTGTCCATTCTCCAAGGAGATTCGCGACAAGCTCAAGATGAACCCGCTCTATAAGGAAACGATGGAGCGTTACGATATTAAACTTGGTCAGCGTATCCACCATTATAACAACCTGTTCCAGAAACTCAAGAATATCGGTGCGGAGATTCCGCCTGAGATTCAGGCGCAGAGAGATTACCTGGGATATTAAGCGCCCATATCATATTTCGCACATTAGGAAGACTGTTGCAAATTCTTATTTTGCAACAGTCTTTTTCTTTGAGAAATTCTACATTTATAGTGTGAAATATGATTTTCCAACAAGTTTCTGACTTCTCCCCAATATCCCGTGATTTGCCTTTCAGAGAGAAAAGCAACATATTTCTAAATCTGCGTCATATACCCTCTTTTTTTTCCTTTTTTTGCCGAGGTTAGCTAATATAGTTTTATCTTTTTGTAATATAATTATAGACTCTGTCGAAAAAAAATATTATAGTAATTACAGGCTTGATTACGGAAGTCAAGTCGGTTATAGCAATTCCGGAAGAATTCCCCTTTTACACAAGCGAAAACCACGAAGGAACGGAACCTTCGTGGTTTTTGTTTGCGCAATTATTTAATCCGAAATTTACTTCTCCATCAAGACTTACTTCTGTAATCCCGTATCGCTTCCAAGGCCGGCAAGGCATTCCCGTCATAATCAAAAAGCGCCTGGTTCGCCCATTCATTTCCGCAAGGGCCCTCTTCCTCAATATAAGCCAAGGCCCCTTCCGTCGCCCAGCCCGAGCCGGCCACAGGAATCCATGCCGGCTCCCAATAAAAGAAGCCCCTGCATTTATCTTCCGGAACCTGGTCTATCACGGCAAATAACGCCTGCATAAACGCCTTTTGCCCTTCTCTGCTCATAGGAAATTCAAGCTTTGCTACCAATTCAGGTTTCGTGGCATATCCCTTACGCTCCCCAGGAGCCAGTTTTTCATAGGAGGCATAATCCTCCATGGTAAATCCCATGGACACTTCCGCAATCACCAACTCCTTACCGTAACGCACCGCCAAATCATTCATATTACGCTGCAAATCTTCTAAACACCCATGCCAGAACGGATAATAGGACAGCCCAATCACCTGGAAATCTTCTCCCCGTTCCATATAATGGTCAAACCAGTCCCTATACATGGCGCCGTTGCCGCCGTTATCCAGATGAATCATAACAGGTACATCCTTATCCGCCGCACGTACCCCGCGGATGCCTGCGCTGATAAACCGGGCCAGATTATCATATTCCGGCAGCTTTCCAAAGGGCCATAGCATACCGTTAGTCAGCTCATTGCCCACCTGAATGATATCCGGGCATGCATCCGCCTTCTTCATGGCAAACAGCGTATCTTTCGTGTAAGTATAAACGGCCGCCTCCAACTGCGCTGCGTCCATACCGCGCCACGCTTTGGGCACTCTCTGCTTACCAGGGTCTGCCCAGAAGTCACTGTATTGTATATCCAGAAGCACATCCATGCCGTGGCTGTGCGCACGTCTTGCCAGTTCTATCGTAGTGGGCAGGTCATTCGTCCCTGCCCCATAAGGCTTCCCATCCTCCGTATACGGGTCGTTCCACAGACGCAGACGCACAGCGTTTGTCCCATAGCCTCTCAGAATGTCGAACACATCCTTTTCTACACCATGGTCATAAAATTTCCCACCAAGACTCTCCACTTCCCTGATTGTGGATAAATCCATACCTTTATAAAATTTCATGGTAATCCCCATTTCTGCACACGTTTTTTCCCATAACAAGCTTGTGTCAAGTGAGCACAGACACAAATCCAGCGTGTAAAAATTTATTTTTATACGAATCCACATGCGTATCGCAAGCTTACTTACGACACTGCCTTACGCCGCTTCAGTCGAAATCAAACTTTGTAAACCGCTTCATCGCATCTTTATACCGGAACCGCACCAACTCGTTTTTCTCTAAGACATCCTCCTCCGTCCCCACATATTGGCAACGGATGCAATGGTATTCTTTTTTATCCTTATCATAAAACATATCGATGTCCAAGTCTCTCATAAAGCAAGAAGGACACCTGTAATTTAATTTGCCTTTGCCAGATTGAGCCATGTCGCAAATACCTCCTTATCTTTTAACCTGGTCGTATATCCTAATGTAAACATCGGTGAGAAAGCGTAGCCCTCCTTGATATAACCTACCGCGTCCTTCTTTCCGCTGCTTATGGACACTCTTGTCTCTATCTGGGGCACAATGGCTGTCACTTCAACCGCCCCCTTCATCTGTGCCTCACGGCATTTATATGCATAGCCAATCCGCTCTGTGTCCGTCCCGTCTGTGACAGACAAAACGATGCCCGTCATATCCTCGGAGTACTCCGTGGTGCCGTAACAAGCCACCATATATTCATTAATCTCCACCTCTGCATCGGGATTGCTCATCTCTAATACATTTCTCTCTATTTTGATGTTGGAGCTTCCCTCCTCGAAATACATCTTCGTCTGTAATTTCATCCTCAAGTCATAGAACTGGATATCCACCGGGTCCAATGTGAGGATTCTTGTATTACCCTCCTGGGAAAAATGAGCCTTTGTCCTGCACAGACACAAATCCACTTCCTCGCCGTTGTACGTCAGTTTGGCGCTCCTTACCGTCCCTTCTCCTGCATAGTGGGTAAAATAACCGGCCCTGTATTTCTCCTGGATTAAAAACGGATAGGATGCATCTGTCACATGCTTCGTGCCAATGCCGACCGGCCATTCCAGTTTCGCGGCATAGGGACGCAAATCCACGATGGCGCCGCCCTCGTCCATATTCGCGCACACACGCATATAAGGGTCACAGTACCAGAATAATTGTTTGTCGGAACCGTACAGGATATCTCTCCAAAGTGCACACTCCGGCTCCGTCAACCGCCTGTTCGCACGGTAGAAATCCGCAAACTCAGCCATGGTCATATCCTCCAGCTTGCCCTCTCTCTTAAGCTCCCCGTAATACGCCATGCCGTCCTCGTAAGATTTAAGCAACAGTTCATAGGGAGCCTCCCACCGGCCCATCTTATTCATCCACCCCGGTCCTACGAACATCATATTGTAAGCATAACCATTGTTATATTTTGCCAAATCACGATATTGGTCAATCAGGTTATATAAGTACGGATATTCCCATGTCTTTGAGTCATAGCTCATACTCCGCAATACATTCTGCGGATGGGTTCCGAAATTGGAGCCGTTACCGTCATAGCAGGCAATCAAGTCACGGGACAAATGGGGAATCGCCACGATGCCGCTATCCTCCGCCTCATTGGCGGCCGGAGCATGTACATTCTGTTTACTGGGAATCCAGGGCGCCCAAGGGCCACCATCCATAAATGTATACCAGGAATTGTTACATGTATGGTACGCTTTCGGCCCCTCTTCCCAACAAGTAGCCACGGCGCACTTTACCATCGGATATTTTTCTTTAATGTAATTTATCAGGTTAGCATCCATATAGTAGGAACCCGTAGATTCCGGATAGAAACCGAATCTGTCATGAAACTTACCGAACACATCGTCCACAATAGACTTCTTGTCTTCCATGGAAAACATCCAGATACAGAAATCCTTCGTCTTATACTTCTCCCGAAACTCCTCACAGGGAAGCCCAAGCAAAGACAGGGCAATCTCATCCCCATACTTCTCATGGTCGGCCACGGCAAGCGCCACCGCCTCATCATTAAATAAGGAAGCATAGGTCATCTGAATCGTAGTCCTAAGTCCGTTCTTATGTGCAATCTCCTGCTGTGTCTTAAAAATATCCAGGGATTCCGTCAATAGTTCTTTTCTCCCGATATCCTCCTCCCTACCGTGTCCGGTTACCTTCTCCGCATACTCAGGTACCATCTCCGGGCGGTGGATGATATTAACAATAAACTTATCCATCTTTTCCTGCCCTCCGTTTTTATACTGACTGCTGCCTCTCCATACATCTCCGGCTGCGCTAAATTTTTTGTGTGGTTATGAATTGGTGATTTTTACTTTGCGCAATCGGTTGTTCACAAACCAAGAATAACAAACTGCACAGAAAGTGTCAACCTGTTTTTAAGGACAAATTTATTTTTCTGCACTCATTTGTACCTTATGAACGGATTTCTCTTCCCTTCCCATAATAATCGTGCTTTTGATAATAGTTTATAGTAAAAAAACGAGCTTCTCTCGTTTACGAGATTTGCCTCCGGAAAACTCGGATAAGCGGAGGAATTTCCTATACCATAAAAAAACGAGCTTCTCTCGTTTGCGAGCTTCTTTCGTTTGCGAGATTTGCCTCCGGAAAACTCGGATAAGCGGAGGAATATTTCCTATACCATAAAAAAGGTAGCGGATTGTCTGTTAAGATAATCGCTACCTAAAGGTAAACAAAAGCAAAATAATAATCTTTCATCAATAATATTCAGTACCGTTACCCTTAATAAACAAAGGGACACACAATTCCATTAAAGCTCGCGGTAGCTGATGTATATAATCATCACAAACATTTGACTTCCAATAGTTTCCTGATATCCTCATAGTTTTCCTGGCATATAACTCGATATTGTATCCAGCCACCATTGCCACAAGGATATTTTTTATCAATAACCTCTTGCGTATACTTTTTCATCTCATCATAAATTGTTTCATATTGCGCATTCGTTAGTCTCATCATAACTGTAAATGCACCGTTTTCAGCAAAGATATTACATATAAGCTTTTTCTTTTTATAATGTCCTATTCCCCAACCATATTTATTTCCATAGGGAAAAACAACTTTTTTTTCTGTATGAAAGATAGTTACTAACCATTCATTAAGTAAAGAAAATCTTTCTGAATTTTCACCACAAAATCTTGTCATTTCTTCTATGCCGGGCGTTTCTTGTTTATTAAGCATTCGTTCGTACATAAATACCTCCACAAATTTCCGGTTTGTGTTTCCTAATCAGCTCTGCATTTTACCTCAAACCGTTAATAACGGTTACTTGTAAATGTTTTGCGTTAGTCACACTTTCCCGTCTGTATTTCGGACAGTAGAGGGGAAAGTTTTTTTATTTCTGTATCTGCCTGTATCTGTAGCCTTGTCTTATTTACGCAAACAGGACAGCGTATCCATCCTGTTATATTCGTTTGTTATCTATTTTCGTTCACCTTTCCTTACGTTATTCCCTCACAGGTTCCCTCAAGCTTTTCACACCTCGAAACTCCTTTTCCCAAACAAAATGAAAAATGCTACAAACCATTTAAAATCAAGGTTTCTAGCATTCTCTAGGGTTGGGCTGTTATAAACAGTCAACAGCTCGTAGGGGAATCGAACCCCTGTTTCCGCCGTGAGAGGGCGGCGTCTTAACCGCTTGACCAACGAGCCATTTGCTTACCACTTGCTTATCTTATTATACTTTCAGAAAAAATGCAAGTACTTTTTTTAATTTTTTCAAATTTTTTACAAAATTCTATTTCCTTCCCCGCTGTCTTCAGCTCTGCTCCACTCTACATGCCAAACATCGCCGTCACTGTGCATATGCATCTTACAGTACTTTACTCAAAAAATCAATCGTGCGCGGCTCCTTCGGATTGTCAAGCACCTCTTCAGGCGTACCCTGCTCCACGATATAACCGCCTTCCATAAAGATTACGCGGCTTGCCACCTCACGTGCAAAACCAATCTCATGGGTAACTACAACCATAGTCATGCCTTCCCTCGCCAACTCTTTCATAACGGCCAGAACCTCACCGACCATCTCCGGGTCAAGTGCACTTGTTGGCTCGTCGAAAAGCATAATATCCGGATTCATTTCAAGCGCCCGTGCAATCGCCACACGTTGTTTCTGCCCGCCGGACAACTGGCTCGGATATGCTCCCGCCTTATCGGCAAGGCCCACACGCTCCAACAACTCAAACGCCTTTTTCTTCGCCTCGTCTTTGGATAAAGTCTTCAAATGCACCGGGGCAAGGGTCATATTCTTTAATACGGTGAGATGATTAAACAAATTGAAATGCTGGAACACCATGCCGATGTTCTCACGCACTTTATTGATATCCGTATGTTTGTCAGTGACGTCATGTCCATCTATGATAATCTGTCCGGATGTCACTGTCTCCAGTTGGTTGAGACATCTGAGGAATGTAGATTTACCGCTGCCGGAAGGCCCAATCAACACGACAACTTCTCCTTCCGTCACATCCAGACTGATATCTTTAATGACTTCAAGGGGGCCAAAGTTCTTTCTCAGGCTCCTGACCGAAATCTTATTCTGTATGGAAGCATCGCTGCTGCCAAGATTCTTACTATCTGCCACGGTTTATCCTCCTCTCAATCCTCTTGGAAACCTTACTCAGTGTGATAATCACAATCATGTACATAATCGCCACAACTGCCCAAGCCTGCAAATTTTTAAACGTATTGCCCATAATCGTCTTACCCACATTGGTTAACTCCGGGAACCCGATTGCAGAGAGAATAGAAGTATCCTTTAAAGTAATAATAAACTGGTTAATAATAGAGGGAATCATGGTACGGATTGCCTGGGGTACGACAATCAAAGCCATTCCTGCACTATAAGACAGTCCAAGGCTTCTGCCTGCCTCCATCTGCCCTCTGTCCACACTCTGGATACCTGCCCTGATAATCTCGGCCATATAAGCGCCGCAGTTTAGGGACAAGGTAATCGTGCCTGCCATAAGGGGCTCCAGTTTGAAATTTGTAAATCCCATCTGCTGTATCCCTTGCGGTACGCCGAAATAGATAAAATATGCAAGCACAATCAACGGAACACCCCGCACTGCGTCCACATACACAGTACCGATGAAATTAAGAATCCTGCTATGTCCTACATTCATCAATCCGAAAATCATACCGATTATCATGGCAAACACCAAAGAAAGCACCGTCAGAAGCACCGTCTGCCCCAATGCCTTAACAAGCATCGTTCCGTATGTCTGAATAATCATTATCATAGGCTCATTTTCTCCTTATCTTTTATATAATCCCTCACAATCTCTTTGTACCTGATTCTGTATAAAAATTTCGGGAAGCTATCATATATCTGTCCTGTATCCTTCGGAAAAAACGGCTCTGTGAGACATTCTTTCCGAAAGAAACAGTCAATGGGGCATATTCCAACCAGTAATCTATGTATTATTCTGATTGGAATATGCATCCATCCTGCTTAAAATCTAATACAAGTTCTCAGCGGTTTATCACACAAAGGCTGCAGCTTTGCATATACAGAGTGGAAAACCATCCTTATTCACCTAAATATTTTGCAATAATCTCGTCATATTTTCCGTTTGCCTTGATATTTGCAAGACCTGCATTAAACATATCGAGCAATTCCTTATTGCTCTCATTCATAATTGCAAAGCCATAAGGTGCCCCTTCGCTCTCCATCCCTTCCGGAATTACAAGCGCCAGATTTCCAATTTTGATAGAATCGGCCATAATCGGTGTATCTTCCACACATGCGGCAGAGTTACCTAAAAGAACATCCTGATACATAGTCGGTGAATCTTCAAATACAGTCGTTGTGAAGCCATATTCATCTTTCAGGCTATTGGCAAAATCCATTCCGGCCGTACCATTTTTAACAGCTACATTCTTACCTGCCAAATCTTCAAAGCTCTTAATATCGCTGCCTTCCGCAACAACAAATGTCTGTGTCGCGTTGTAATACCCGTCGGAGAACATCCAACCGGAATCAATACGCTCCTGCTTAATTGTCGCGCCTGCGATGATTGCATCCGCCTGCCCTGCCTGCACGGCTGCCACGGCTGCATCCCATCCAAGGCTGTTCAGTTCGTACTCAAATCCCTGGTCTTCCGCAATCGCTGCAAGAATATCCACATCGATTCCCACAAACTCACCCTGCTCGTTGGTGAACTCAAAAGGGCGGAAGACCGTATCCGTTGCAACTGTCCATACTTTATCACCCGCAGAAGCGTTCTCTTCAGCATCTGTTGCCGTATCTTCCCCTGCATTATCTGCTTCCGCATCGCTTGTTGCCTCTTCCTGTGCAGGAACGTCCGCAGCAGCGTCCTCTGTACCTGCCTCTGTGTCGTTTGCCTGCGCCGCTCCATCGTCGGAACCACATGCCGCCATACTAAAAGCCATACATCCAATGAGCGCCATCGCTAACAATTTTTTCATAAAAAATCCTCCATTTCTATGGCAAATGCCCTATTAACACCAAAGACGGTGTTATTGTGCCACACCGCCTTTGATGCCTAGTGTCTAGTATATGGATTTTCCAACCGCTTGTCAAGACACATTGTATACAACTATACAATTATTTATCATCAAATATCACTGACCACACATGTCTTATCTTATCATAAGCTTAAGATGCCAGATTCCGGTCAGTTAAACACTTTCATTTTCACCTCCTGCATGTCCGACTCTAGCCTACGTACCTTAATTGACAGCATTTCAACCTCATTACTCGGTCTCATAGCCTCCTGAAGATTCCTTGATAAGTCGAGATGCCCTTCCGCTACGCGTTGGATATTGACACGTATCTCATTCTCCAAAAGCAATTGAATAATTGTAATCTTGCGCCCAAGCGTCTGTACTTCACTTTTCATGTCCTGCGTTTCTTCCTCAAGCTCTTGCACGTCTGCCTTGAGTTCTTGCACGTCTTCCTTTAACCCTTGCACGTCTGCTTTCACGTTCTGCATGTCTGCCTTGAGTTCTTGCACGTCTTCCTTTAACCCTTGCACGTCTTCCTTTAGCCCTTGCACGTCTGCTTTCACATTCTGCATGTCTGTTTTCAGCTCTCGCATGTCAGCTTTCATGGCCTGCATTTCCGCCAGGATTAAATCAAGTTTTTCATTTTCAGCCATACCGATACAGCCACTCCTTTCCCATTCTGACGTATTCCCCCAAAATCACCCATAAGAGTATGTATATAGCAATTCCGGGAATACACTACAACAGTAACTATGCCGCCATACTGCCTTTCATTCTATTTCCCTATAGCACAATACTGTTCGGCATGGCTATATTGTAACATGGAAAATACTTGTTTTCAATGTTATTTAATAAAAATAATTAACGATATTTCGTATATATTCCTTTCAGGCACTTCTTTATGCTCCCTAGTGTTTCTAAATTCCTTCCGCCGCCGCAAGAATCAGTTCCACCGCCTTATCAATCCCCAGTTTTTCCGTATTGAGCGTCAAATCAAGGTTACGCGCATCTGCGTATGTACATTTCGTATAATATTCGCAGTATTTCTTCCTCGCCTTATCCACCGCCTTGACATCATTTGCCACCTGGTCTGCCGGTACCTGGTCCATCATAGCAGTCATACGTCTCACACGCCACTGGAATCCTGCATGGATGAAGACATTCAGGCAGTGGTCAAACTCACGCAGAATATAGTCCCCGTTTCTCCCGACAATCACACAGCTCTCCTTATTTGCCAATTCGCGGATAGCGTCCAACTGCGCCTGCCAAAGTTCTTCCTCCAACGGTTTATTGTAAAAATCAAACAGGCTCTGGGCAAACCCGAAATTCTTCGGAACACGCTCATCCCACTTACGCACCTGCTCCGGACTTAAGTTTTTACATGCAAGGACAGTCTTGAAAATAATATCCTTATCGTAATATTCAATGCCCAGTTCTTTCGCTACTCGCTTGCCGATTTCTCCGCCGCCCGCACCGAACTCTCTGCCGATTGTGATAATTTTCCTCATATAGTTATCCTCCCTCTTTATGATATAAGTCTACAATCTTCTCACGCCAATCCAACATACCAAAGCAACTTATCGCGATGACAGCGGAATGGGAAATACGCAACTGCCTGCAGTATGTAACTGTTTCATCTGCACACAAGGCGCGACCTTTGCTACAAGTATCTTACCATGTCTTTTCCCACTTTACAAAGATATACCGCCGCTAACTCACAAAATCAAAGAGACTGATTTGATTGGATTCCGGCAGGTTCCCAAGAAGTCCCAGGCTGCTCATCAGGTCCACTATCGTTTTGGACGCCTTGGTACGCTGCCTGAAATCGTCCTTACTCAAAAACGGCCCGTCTTTCGTCGCCTCCACAATGGCGTCCGCCGCTTTCTCGCCCAACCCCTCTATGCTGCTTAAGGACGGCATCAGCTTGCCCTCCACAATCTGGAACAGCCTGGACTGCGCTGAGAAAATATCAATGGGAACAAAATCAAACCCTCTGGCATACATTTCCTGCACGATTTTCATATCCTTATAACTGTCCTGCTCCTTCTTGGAAAGTTCATCGCTCCTGCGCTTGTAATCCGCCATCACAGCCTCCAGATGCGCCTGCCCCTGGCACATGGCCTCATAGGAGAAAGCCGAGGCACGGATGCTGAAATAAGCCGCATAATAAGCCAGCGGATAATTAATCTTACAGTACGCGATTCTCCATGCCATCATGACGTATGCCGCGGCATGTGCTTTTGGAAACATATATTTAATTTTCTTGCAGGAACCGATATACCAATCCGGCACATCCTGCTCCTTCATGGCCTCAATCCACTCGTCTTTCAGCCCTTTTCCCTTTCGCACACTCTCCATAATCGTAAAAGAGAGGGAGGGCTCCACCCCTTTTTGCATCAGATAAATCATGATGTCGTCACGGCAGCAGATTGCCGTGGAAATCGTCGCTTTTCCTTCCTCAATCAACGTCTGTGCATTGCCAAGCCACACATCCGTGCCGTGAGACAAACCTGAAATACGCACCAAATCCGTGAAACATTTCGGCTTGGCGTCGATAACCATCTGGATGACAAATTCCGTGCCAAACTCCGGTATGCCAAGACATCCAAGTTTACAGCCCCCTATCTGCTCCGGTGTAATTCCAAGTGCCTCCGTAGACTGGAAAAGAGACATCACCTGCTTGTCATCCAAAGGTATCGTAACCGGGTCGATGTCCGTCATATCCTGCAGCATACGTATCATGGTCGGGTCATCGTGTCCCAGTATGTCGAGTTTTAGTAAGTTGTGGTCTATGGAATGATAATCAAAATGGGTTGTGACAATATCCGTTGTCATATCGTTGGCAGGGTGCTGTACCGGGGTAAAAGAGTTGATATCCTCCCCCACCGGCAATACCACAATGCCGCCCGGATGCTGTCCAGTGCTCCTGCGGATACCAGTGCACCCCGTGACAATACGGTTAATCTCACAGACACGCTTATGTTTCCCCCGCTCCTCATAATAGTTACGCACATAGCCGAACGCCGTCTTGTCCGCCAACGTGCCGATTGTGCCTGCGCGGTAAGTCTGTCCGCTGCCGAAAATTACCTCCGTATATTTATGCGCCTTACTCTGATATTCCCCGGAGAAATTCAAGTCAATATCAGGTTCTTTATCTCCCTTGAACCCCAGGAATGTCTCGAAAGGAATGTCAAACCCTTCTTTTCTAAGCGGCGTACCGCACACCGGGCAGTCCTTATCCGGCATGTCACAGCCCGCGCCACCACCGTACGCCCTGACTTCCTCCGACTCAAAATCATAATAGTGGCAGTTCGGGCACAGATAATGGGGGCTTAAAGAATTGACCTCCGTAATGCCTGCCATGTTGGCCACAAAAGAGCTCCCAACCGAGCCACGGGAACCTACCAGATAACCGTCCTCCACCGACTTCCACACCAGTTTCTGGGCGATAATGTACATCACCGCAAAACCGTTGGAGATGATAGAGTGCAGTTCTTTTTCCAGTCTGTCCTCCACAATCTTCGGAAGTGTCTCCCCGTACAGCTCATGGGCTTTATTGTAACAGATTTCCGTAAGCTGTCTGTCACTGTCCTCGATGACCGGCGGGCATTTATCGGGACGTACCGGGGACATGACGTCAATCATATCCGCAATCAGGTTCGTGTTGGTAATCACCACTTCCTCCGCCTTATCGCTCCCCAGATAGGCAAACTCTTCCAACATTTCCTCAGTCGTCCGCAAATATAGCGGCGCCTGGTTGTCCGCATCGGGAAATCCCTGCCCTGCCATAATAATGCGGCGGTATACTTCATCCTCAGGATTCAGGAAATGCACGTCGCAGGTCGCCACCACAGGTTTATGGAACTGCTCCCCAAGCCGTACAATCTTACGGTTAATTTCCATGATATCTTCCACGGAATTGATATTCTGGATTCTGTCAGACGCAATCATAAACTTGTTGTTTCCAAGAGGCTGTATTTCCAGATAATCGTAGAAATCCACTAACCTGGCAATCTCCGTGTCAGCCTTCCCCTCTAAAAGTGCACGGTACAATTCCCCCGCCTCACAGGCACTGCCCACAATCAGCCCTTCCCTGTATTCATTTAAAAGACTCTTGGGTATCCTGGGCCTTCTTGCAAAGTAAGTAAGATGGGACATGGAAATGAGCCTGTACAAGTTCATCCGCCCCACATTGTTCTTCGCCAGAATAATGCCATGATAGGTGGGAAGCTTCTTGATAATGGCGGGACTAGCCTTTCCCTTCTCATTTATCTGGGCAAGAGTGGTAATCCCGTCTTTTTCCATCATAACAATCAGTTTCACGAAAATTTCCGCCGTCGCCTCCGCGTCATCAACCGCCCTGTGATGGTTTAGCAAAGATACCCCCAATGTCTTTGCCACCGCGTCAAGGGTATGCTTGGCCTGCGCAGGCAGCATAACTCTCGCCATTCCCACCGTATCTATATAAGTAAAATCATGTGGTATTCCCTGCCTGTTGCAGTTTTCCATGATAAAACTCATGTCAAAACCTGCATTGTGGGCCACCAGCATGCATCCTTCGCAAAACTTTAAAAACTTCGGCAGCACACTCTCAATCTTCTCCGCGTCCACCACCATATCGTCCCTGATACTTGTCAATTTCTCGATTTCAAAAGGAATGGGAACTTCCGGATTCACAAACGAGGAAAAGTGCTCCACAATCTTACCGCCGCACACTTTCACCGCGCCAATCTCTATGATACGGTTTTCCACCGGGGAAAATCCCGTCGTCTCAATATCAAAAACAACGAAATCCTGTTTAAAATCCTGTCCTTTGTCATTGGTGGCAATCTCGTGCAAATCATCCACAAAATAGGCTTCCACCCCGTAAATCACCTTAAAGAAATCCTGTTTATCGGGCTCTGACTCTCCCGCCTCCTTGCGTTTGGCCTTCTCCGCCTTCCACAAATCTTCCCACACATGATTCGCATCCGGGAAAGACTGGGCCACACCGTGGTCCGTGATGGCAATGGCAGGGTGCCCCCATTTGTAAGCCCGCTTTACAATATCCTTGGCCTCAGACACACCGTCCATATCGCTCATCTTCGTATGGCAATGCAGTTCCACTCTCTTACGTACACTTGTATCCATACGGGATACCGTGAAATCCGGTATCTTCTTCACCCCCGTAAGAGAACCGATGGTAAGTTCATGGTCAAACTTATCCATCAATGTCATACCTTTAATTTTCACGAAAGAACCAGGTTTCATACCACCTGTTATTTCTCCCACCTGCTCGTTGTGCGCGAACATTTTGATGGTCATGGTATCTGTAAAATCCGTCACATCGTAGATTAAGATGGAACGTTCATTCTTAATCTCCCGTTTATCCATACTGATAATCTTGCCCCGGATAACTACCTCCCCCATCTCCCCGATTATATCGCTGATGGGCATAGCCTCCTCGTCAAAATCCCTGCCATAGAGCACATCCGGGTTGTCGGAACGCTTGATGGCACGTTTGAAGTCCGCTTTTTTTCCTGTATCCCTGGCACGTCCGCCTGGCTCTCTCGTCCTCATGCCCGGCCCATCGGCTCTCGTTCCAAGCCCCCGTGCCGCCGTGCCTGTCCCCTTTTGTGCGCCCGCCTTGGCCGCTGCACCTTCTGCCCTGGTTTTCTCCCGTCCCGCTACTTTCCTGCCACCGTCAGTATTTCCGCCTATGTTACCGGAATCACCCTGCATATATGCACCCTGTTCCATATGGACACTACCCACACCGCCTGGCTGCTGCCCCGCGTAGTCCAAAGTCCGTCCATCCTGCTGCCCTGCATAATCCGCATACTCTGAAAGTTCCTGTCCCGCGCCGCCGTACCCCGCCCTGGCTGAAATCTCCGCAATCTGCATGGCAAGCCTGTGCTCGTCCTCTTTCTTGTATTTGCCCATGGCACATTCTTTGTATGCCGCCAACACCTCTACCGAGAAACCACAGCGCTCATTATAAATTTTCTCTAAAATACGGATTAACTCTTCCGCCTTGCTCTTGCCAAGCACCGTGTCTTCCATCGTCAAGAGCATCGTCTGCTCCCCGGTAAAATTAATATCCGCTTTTTTAAAAAGATTGTATTCCACAGGCGAATATTCCCGCAATTCCAGCAAAATACTGTCACGATAAACTTCCATCAGTTTCTGAGGCGTATACTGCGCAGAGAGCCGGAATTTCTCGTAAATCTTAATAACCATCGAGATATTCGGAAAAAACTGCCTTTTAATCTCCCCCTCCACCCGGAATACGTCTTCCTTCTGAATCAACCTGTCCGAAGAGATATAGACGCGCAGGAAATCCTTTCTCTTTGTGGAAGATACCTTCTCCACCGTAACCTGTCCATATAAATCCTTTAAACCCGTATCTAATTTTAAAGTAGGGAACACGTCAAAGAATTTCTTGCCCATCCGTCAGCCTCTCTTCTATACTTATATCTGTTATACCCAGTTCAAAAGTTCCTCCCTCAAAGTATCCAACAATTGATTCTCAGGAACTTTTTTTACAATCTCGCCCTTCTTAATCAGAAGGCCCTCGCCAAGTCCGCCTGCAATGCCGATATCTGCCTCTTTCGCTTCCCCAGGCCCATTGACGGCGCAGCCCATCACCGCCACCTTAATATCGAGGGGGATGTCCGCCACCATCTCCTCCACCTGGTTGGCAAGGCCAATCAAATCAATGCGTGTCCTGCCGCATGTGGGACAGGATACCACCTCAATTCCACCCTTGCGCAATCCCAACGTACGAAGAATCAGCTTGGCCGACTTAATCTCTTCCACCGGCTCCCCGGTCAAGGATACGCGGATTGTGTCGCCGATTCCTTGATGAAGAATCAGCCCCAGGCCCAAAGCAGACTTGATATTGCCGCTTGTCACCGTCCCCGCCTCGGTGATGCCCACATGAAGGGGATAGGAAGTCTTCTTTGCCAATATCTCATGAGCCTCCACGCACATCATCACATCGGAGGACTTAATGCTGATGACAAGATTGTCATAGCCCATCTCCTCGATGATACCTACCTTATCAAGAGCGCTCTCCACAAGCCCCTGGGCTGTCACGCCATGATATTTTTCCACTAATTCCCGCTCCAATGAGCCACTGTTGACGCCTACGCGGATAGGGATGCCCCGTTCCTTAGCCGCTAAAACCACGGCCGCCACTTTCTCTTTACCACCGATGTTTCCCGGATTGATACGAATCTTATCCGCACCGTTCTCTATGGCGGCAACCGCCATCTTATAATCAAAATGGATATCCGCAACGAGCGGAATGTGTATCTGTTCTTTAATCTTCTTGAGTGCCTCCGCCGCCTCCATAGTCGGCACCGTACAGCGGATAATCTCACAGCCCGCCCTCTCCAGACGCAGTATCTGCGCCACCGTCGCTTCCACGTCTTCCGTCTTCGTATTCGTCATAGACTGGATGAGAACCGGATTGCCACCCCCGATTATTCTATTGCCAATCTTTATTTCCTTCGTATTGTCACGATGCATAATATTCCCTTCCTTTTAAGATGCGGGTATCAAGAAAGCTACCACAAGATTTCACTGACAAATTGTACAAAAACATCTTCCGACACCCTGATTTTCATTATAGAACATAACCGCCCTAAGTTCTATGTTTAATGATACCACACGTCCCACGCAAAAGTATACACCCGGAAAACGGCGATTATGAAAATGTTGTTGGGCGTAAGCTCATATTACTACTGATACCAACTGTAAAACTTTCGCTTCAATCTCTTTTAAGTCGTCCATTGAAATATCACAAAATCATCCGATTACATCTCCGTCAGCCAGACCTGCTTCTCCACCGCCCTGATAAAAGAACCTCGCCGAAGCCGTCCTGTCTTTGCGCGGCATCTGTCCAAATCTCGCCGTATTTCACCCACCACCTGATAGCGGGCCACCGGATTCTCCTGGATACATTTGCGGATAACCCGCTCCATCCTATCCGGTATAAGTGATTGATAATCCTGTATGTGCAGTGAGGTATAGGGCGGTTTTGCTGGCTCTGCCCCTGTCACAATATAGTAGAGCACTTTGCCGAAAGCATAAATATCGCTCCTCTCGTCCGCATACCTCTGCCGCCCACAATATTCTGCCGCCGCCGGGTTGCCCTGCCTATCTGGCTCCGTCCGCTCCCTTTCCCTCTGCCCGAACTGTTCCGGCGCTCCATATCCCGGCGTCGCCGCCATCAACCTATCTTCCTTCCCGCCGAAATCTCTCTGCACCGCCGCACCAAAATCTATCAGTTTCAGCCGTCCATCCGGGCAGACCATAATATTGTCCGGTTTTAAATCACGGTAAACAACAGGCGGTTTACGCGTATGCAAGTACTCCAAAATATCCAAAAGCTGTCCTGCCCACACACATGCTGTCTCTTTCTCCACATATCCGTTCCTCCCTATGTACTCATGCAGCGTGATGCCTCGAACATATTCCATCACCAGATAGCAGAAAGTATCCTCCCTCAACAAATCATGAACCACCGGCAACATAGGATGTTGCAAACGCTTTAAGAAATCCGCCTCCTTTACTGTCTGGCTAATCCTGTCCCCGCACCGGCATATTTCCTCATCCTCAATTATCGTCTCCGTTCTTTCCACAGGCTCCCCATAAATCTTCTTGACTGCCACCAGGCGTTGCAGCGCTTCGTCCCGTGCCAGGTACACACATCCTTCCCCACCCTGACCCAGTGGCCTGATTATCGTATATTTCCCAATTCTCACTGTAACATCACTTTCTGTTTCTTTACCGCTTCCCATTTTTCCTCCATTTCAAAATAATATCGTTAAACAATTTTTTATCTTACATCAACGTCAGTCACTGAAGCGCCTTCACATAGACCGCCGACAGATTATCCTTCTCGCCCCGCTTCATACAGGCATTGCCGATTTCCCGCAGCCTGCGTGTAATCTGTTTCTCATCGTTTATGCGCTCCGGCAGCAGGACGTCCGCCAGTTCTTCTTCCATAACGCAGTGCCGGAATCCATCGCTGCACAACAGCACCGCTTGCCCATTCTGTAGCCTGCCCATCTTAAAATCCGGCCTTTCATAGCCAAAACTTCCGACGCATTTTGTCAACTGGTTTTTCCCATACACATGGTCTTTCGTCATGCGCACGGCTTCCGCAAACAACTGTCCCCGCACTTTGCGCCCGGACAGGCCGTATGCCCTGCTGTCACCCAAATGCCAGAGCAGATAGGTCTTTTCCCAGACTGCCAGCACTGTCATAGTTGTCCCAAGCCGTATACCTTCTCTTGTGCCGTATTCCGAAAGTTGTTCCTGCATATGGTAGACAAGCCTGTCCAATGAACGCCTGACCATCCAATACGGTTTCTTCTTACGCACAGCCCGAAGCAACGACTCATAGAACCATTCCTGCAGACGTCTCGTCACATAGCCGCTTGCCGCCTCGCCCTGGGCAAGTCCACCCATGCCGTCGCAAACCGCCGCCATCACCACCCTGCCCCGTGCAGTCAACACTTGCAGCAGCACCACAGAATCCTCATTCTTGTCCGTCACACTGCCCCGTTCCCAATATACACCTGTCAGATATTTCACTTTTGTTCCCACTCCTCCTTTTCTCAATCCGTTCATTCACCGCCTTAACACACAAACACCGGACAGCACATAATACACCGTATGTGGAACCATACACTTTTCGCCGCTTTAAAAACCAAATCAAGTTTGTGCCTCAACGCTTTGAAACATTCTATGCCTTATTTCTAATATGGAACATTGCGGGAATCCCGCCGAATCTACACCCACGCATACCGCTCTTGACAGCGTTGCAAAATCCCGTTCCCTGTGCAAGTTTAATTTCACTCGCGTCCGAGAAAACGAATGATTTTCGGGTTAGAATAAAATGGGGTTTTGAACAACCCCGATAAGATTAGTATATACCATCATGAAATATAATACAAGCACTTGTGCATCATCGTGACAGTGAAGCCAAGAGCTGAACTGTTACAATTGGTTTTCCGGTAAAGTTACCATTCACACCCATCCCAAATCTCCTTCAGCTTTTCCTGTGCTTCTTCTCTTGTATACGTCCCTACATAGGAAACTTTAGCCTTATCAATTTTCGCGATTTCAAAACACATTTTACAAGAAATGTCATCGCCGGAAATGAAAAATATATTTGTCCCCTGTTTCAACTCAATACTTTTATCTGTCCAAAACATGCCGTATACATTTTCGGTTCCTGCCTGTAACTCAAAAGTAGATTTATCTTCACTGCCACTTAAATAATAGCCCCATACGGCTCCTTCCTTTTCCCTTGTGGTATAGGAATAGTGTACAGTAGCCTCCATATCTTCCGTAACTTCAACCGTCAGAAACGTAATTTCATCTCCTGACAAGTCAACTTCAAACACAGAACGAATCGTTTCCCCATCTTCAACCAAAAACGAATTGGAATTATCATCCTCTGTATTTGTAATACCGTCCTCCGTATTTGGGGTATCATCCTCCGTACGAAGCCTGTTTCCATCTTCTATGCAGGCGGCGCCACAGGCAGTCAGTGAGAAAACTAATCCGAATAGCAAAACATATTCCCGTATTTTTTTCATTGCCGACACCGCCTTCCGTTATCTTTTGCTATATTCTACCATAAACATCTTGGAAAGCTTTGTAGAATTTATTAAATATTTCTTAAACTGCGGTACTCAACTCACCAGCTTCATAATGTCATTATACATAATAAACACCATCAGCACCATAAATGCCACCAGTCCTGCGAAATGAATCATTCCTTCCTTCTCGGGGGCAATGGGCTTGCCGCGGACCACCTCCACAAACAAAAACAACAGCCGCCCGCCGTCCAGCGCCGGCAGCGGAAGCAAGTTCAAAATACCCAGATTGACCGACAACAAAATAACTATCTGCAGCATGGTAAGAATTGCCGACGTAGTCCCATAGTTCTCCTCCGCCTGGTCGTAGCTCTCTCCCACATACTGTGCGATACCGATGGGGCCTGACACATCATCCTTCGTCGCCTGTCCTCTGACAAGCATTCCCAGGCTCTTATAAGTCATCTTGACAAAAAACTCCACTTCATAGAAACCATATTGGAATACCTGAAAAGGATTGCACTCCAAGTATTCACCGGCATCCCTGATTCCGATGAAATATCTTCCCGCCTGTTCGTCATAGCGGGGCGTCACGTTAGCCACCCCTTTTTCGCCGTCACGCTCATAATGAATCTTAAGCGGCTCACCCTGATTGAGCGCAGCGATTACCGACACTTCCCGGAAAAAATGGATTCTCTCGTGGTTAATCTTGGTAATCACGTCCCCAGGCTGCAACCCCGCACCTTTTGCGGCAGAATTTTCCGTCAGCTCCCCCACCACAGGCAGGTCTGCGCCTGAAAAAGCCGTCAGGATAACCGCCACCACGAATGCCAAGATAAAGTTGAAGAACGGGCCGGCAAACACGGCCGCAATCCGTTTCCACACGCCCGCCTCCGTAAAGGCAATCCCGGGCGCTTGCATCCTGTCAGCATAAGCAGATTCATCCCCCGGCAGCGGTGCTTCATATCCGTAAACCGCCCTGCGCCTCATATCGCCAGGCACTTCCGCGCTTTCCTGCTCTGTGATGCCATCCTCACCGTCATACATACAGGCACCGCCCAACGGAAGAAGCTTTAGGGAATACTTAATACCGTTTTTGTGAAAAGCAAAGATAGTGGGCCCCATCCCCACTGAAAATTCCAGTACCCGGATTCCATTCTTGCGGGCAATTATAAAATGCCCAAACTCATGGGAAATGACCACTATGCCAAATATTATGAGAAATAAAATTATCGTCCTGACCAATGCACTACTCTCCAAACTTCTGCTTAATATACTCATAGGCCGCCGCCTCTGCCTCAAGAACCTGCTCTAACGTCGGATTGTCAACCACCTTGTGGGCTTCCATCGAGCTTTCGATTAACTCCGGTATCTGCAAAAACGTAATCTTCTTCTGTAAAAACAAAGCGACAGCTTTCTCATTGGCGGCATTGAACACAGTAGGAAGAGAACCGCCCCGCCTTGCCGCCGCATAGGCAAGCGCCAATCCGCGGAAAGTATCCGTATCGGGCTCCTCGAAGGTAAGCTGCTTTAGGCGGAAGAAATCTACGCGTCCCGTATCCATAGGTCTTCTGTCCGGATAAAAAAGCGCATACTGAATAGGAAGCTTCATATCCGGTACACCAAGCTGCGCCATAATACCGCCATCCACATACTCCACCGCCGAATGGATAATACTCTGGGGATGCACCACTACCTGAATCCGGTCAAGTTCCACATCAAATAGCCATTTTGCCTCCATCACTTCCAAGCCCTTATTCACAAGGGATGCCGAATCGATGGTGACCTTTTTCCCCATCGACCAGTTGGGATGCTTCAAGGCGTCTTCCACCGTCATGGAACCAAGTTGTTCCCTCGTCTTGCCTCTAAACGGTCCGCCCGACGCCGTCAGCAGAATCTTATTTACCCGTTCCCTGTTCTCACCGTGCATGGACTGGAAGATTGCGCTGTGTTCACTGTCCACAGGCAGGATAGATACGCCCTTCTTTGCCGCCAGTGGCATAATGATATGCCCCGCCGTCACAAGCGTCTCCTTGTTGGCCAAGGCGATGGTCTTACCCTGCTCGATAGCTGCAATGGTCGGCCTGATACCAATCATCCCCACAATCGCCGTAACCAATACATCCGACTCTTCACAGGCAGCCACCTCCACGAGCCCATCTATTCCATATGTCACCCGTACAGGAAAATCCCCCAGCCTGACGCGTAAGTCCCTGGCCGACTCCTGCATCCACATCGCAACAAGCACAGGCTTAAATTCCCTCACCTGCCGCTCCATCAACTCCGTATTCGTCCCTGCAGCCATAGCCACCACCTGCAAATCAGGCTCTTTTCTCACAATTTCCAATGTCTGTGTTCCAATCGAACCTGTGGAGCCCAATATCGCTATCTTCTTCATATCCGTACATACCTTTCTACTGTCCTGCAACCATGGACACATGGCCTTTCTCCCGATGCAGCATAAACCCAATATATCAATCTGTCATATCTGTATAGACATTCACACGAATAAGCCCTCAGCCAATTCCTCCACCCAGACTTGCAATCACGGCCAAACCTATATAGATAAGCGGCGCCGCAATAATGACACTGTCAAAACGGTCCATGATACCGCCATGTCCCGGAATCAGTTTCCCATAGTCTTTAATGTCATGGTCCCTCTTGACTGCCGATGCCGCCAGGTCGCCTACCATGGACACCAACGCCCCTGCCGCGCCAAGGACGGCCGCAAGCAAAAGCGGAATACTTGCATCCGTATACTTATTGATGGCAAAATGTGTATAGAGCACAAATAAAAGCGCCGCGCCAAGGACACCGCCCACCGCGCCCTCTATAGATTTCTTAGGGCTGAGCCTGGGCGTCATCTTATGCTTGCCGATGAGTACACCCACCGCATAAGCGCATGTGTCGCTTCCCCAAGAGCACAAAAACACAAACCATACTAAATAGCTGCCCTGGGTAAACCCTTCCCTGGAAAGATAAATGAAAGAAAGCATAACCGGCGCATACAGCCAGGAAAACATCGACGCCATTATCTGGGGCGCCTTGTAACGCGGAAATGTGAATACATACACAAATAAAAGCAGAATCAGACATACGGCAACTATAATCACAATGACAGGATAAACCTGCATACGCCCTCCGCCTTCCTGTCCGCTCTGAGAAAGCGTTGCAAAAAGCAGGACATAATAGAGCACCGTCATCACAATGCCTGATAACTCCGGCGCATTATACTTTTTGCCTTCCGTATGTACACCGCAGGCTTTTGTCAGCTCACTGAAGGCAATCACGGATATTGCGCACAATGTCACCGCAAGCACCACACCACCGGACAGAATCGTCGCAAGCGCAATGATTACCAATAAAATACCACTGAGCAATCTCGTCCTAAACATATCCTGATTCCTTTCTGCTATTCTTTCACCATTCCATAACGTCTGTCTCTCTTATTATATGCCTCAACCGCCTTCTCTAATTCTTTTTTGGAGAAATCCGGCCATGCCACCGGCGTAAAATACAGTTCCGTATACGCCAACTGCCACAACAGAAAATTGGAGATGCGCTGTTCGTTGCATGTGCGTATTAACAAATCAGGGTCCGGAAGCCCTTGGGTATCCAACATGGCGTTCACTTTTTCTTCCGTAATCTCTTTTGCAGACAGCTTTCCTTCCGCCGCTTCCTCTGCGAGCCGCTTCATGGCGCGGACAATCTCGTCCCTGCCGCCATAGTTGATGGCAATCTGGAAATGAAGCCCCGTGTTATCCTTCGTCGCCTGCTCCAACTGCTCCATACGCTTCCTGATATCCTCATCTAGTCTGCTTTTATCCCCGATAATCCGCACGCACATATTATTCTTTGCCGCTGTTTTTAAACAGGTCTTCATATAATTGCGCAACAAACCCATCAAGGCATTCACTTCATCTTCCGGCCTGTTCCAGTTCTCCGTGCTGAAAGCATACACCGTCAAATACCGGATTCCCATGCGGTATGCCTCCTCACAGATGACCTCCACTGTCTTTGCTCCCTGCACATGCCCATAATTGCGGGGCATCCCCTTGCTCTTCGCCCATCTGCCGTTACCGTCCAGGATAATCGCCACATGGTTCGGGATAATCATACCTTCCTTCATCGTAACCTCATGCCTTTCTGTGAAGATTTATCATTACTGACCATAGAGTAAACAGTAACAATTTATCATTAGAATTAAGGCGCCAAAAAAAACCGCACCTTTGACACTCTAATCTCATTAGGAAAAGGGACAACAGAACCTTGATTCTGTAAGCCCCTCTTTATACCTGCCTATAACCAAATACCCTGCGACAATGTCTACACGGTAATAATCTCTTTGGATTTCTCATCCACCAGCTTATCAATATCTTTGATAAACTTATCAGTCAATTTCTGGAGTTTCTCTTCTAGTTCCTTAGCCTCGTCCTCAGAAATTTCTGATTTACCCAATTTCTTGAAAGCATCATTGCCATCACGTCTTATATTGCGGATGGCCACCTTACTATCCTCACCGCGCTTCTTAACGTCTTTTACCAGTTCTTTACGGCGTTCCTCAGTCAGCTCCGGGAATACAAGGCGGATTAACGCCCCATCATTGGACGGTGTGATGCCTACATCCGACATCATAATCGCTTTCTCGATACTCTTAATCAACGTCTTCTCCCACGGCGCAATCTGAATCACTCTCGGTTCCGGCACCGTAATATTTCCCACCTGCTGAATCGGCGTGGGCGTACCATAATAGTCCACCCTGATTTTATCCAGCACGTGCGGATTCGCACGCCCTGCCCTAATCGAAGCCAAATCTCCCTCAAGATAGTCATACGCTTTCTTCATCTTATCTTCGTAAGATTTTAGTCTTGCATCCATACTGTAATCCTCCAGCCTTCATACTCGCACTCCCGGAACTTTTCTAATCTGAAATTCCGGGAGTACTCCCTCGTTTATACGGTCACTTTCGTGCCGTTAAATTTACCCTTGACGGCATTCACAATACTGTTCTCTTCATTCAGCCCGAACACCCACATCGGCATCTTATTGTCCCTTGCAAGGATAGAGGCTGTCATATCAACTACCTGTAAATTCTTTTCGATTACTTCGTCAATCGAAACTACATCATATTTCTTCGCAGTCGGATTGCTACGCGGGTCGCCGTCGTAGACGCCGTCCACCGCCTTCGCCAACAGGATGACATCCGCATCCACCTCAACTGCGCGAAGTACCACTCCCGTGTCCGTCGAAAAATAAGGATGTCCCGTACCGCCTGCAAAAAAGACTACCATTCCCTTCTCGAAATACGCATTCGCCCGGTCCTTGGAAAACAGCTTCGTGAAGGAACCGCATTCAAAAGGTGTTAAAATGTTTGTCGCCATGCCTATCGACCTGCATATTTCAGAAACATAAATACAGTTCATAATCGTGGCAAGCATGCCAATCTGGTCCGCCTTGGTTCTGTCGATGTTCTCACTGGAACGCCCGCGCCAGAAATTGCCGCCGCCGATTACAATGCCTACCTGAACACCGCCGTCCACTAACTCTTTGACCTGCGCGGCTACGCCACGCACTGTCTCTTCATCAAATCCGGTCTTCTTGCCGCCTGCCAATGCTTCTCCGCTCAGTTTCAACAGTATTCGCCGCATAGTTTTCCTTCTCCCGCTCTATATTTTGCTCTTTCCGGCTTATTTGCTTTTCTTCTTAAACTCCTCGAAGAAGGATACCGGATTCACATCCGCATAGCACTGTGAACACAATCCTTCAATAACGGCACCGTTATTAATCTGAACGGATTTGGACTTGATATTACCCATAACAATCGCTGTGGTATCCAGAATAACCGGCCCCTGAACGTCAATGTCACCTTTTACCGCACCCGCAACGACTGCGCTTGCCGCCATAATATTACCGATTACCACAGAGCTTTGTCCAATCTTCACACTGCCCTGGCTGTTCACTTCACCGACAATCTTCGCACCCTCCGCATAAATCTCTGCAGCCTTGGAATCGCCTTGGATAGTACCTGTAATATTCAGCTTGCCGTAAATATCCAGATTACCGTTGACAGTACCGATAAGTTCCATGGAACCCTGGGATACAATATCACCTGTAATTGTCATTCCTTCCGTTACAACTGCTGTCTCGTCTACCGCTACCCGGTTAACCGGCGCCTGTACTTGTTCTTGTGTTTGTGCCTGTGCGTCCATTTTCTCCTCTTCCTCTCCACTTAATTCAGATATTGTATTCTCTGGCTCCGCCTCTTCTGCCGCCGTCAATTCAACTTCCGGCTCCGGTGAAACTGTCTGAGCAGGTAGCTCTGCCAAGATATCCTGTACTTCCTCCTCTTCAAAAAGAGCAGATTCCACTGTCTGCTCCGGTTCTGCCGCCGGGGTGTCATCCATTATCTGTTCCAATTGGCCAGGTGAAAGCACCTCTTCTTCCAACTCATCCCAATCAGCGGTTGCCGGCTCATCCAATTTATCCAACATACTGCTTAAATCCAGGGAATCCATCGTATCTGCCATGTTTTCATCCGCAAGCTGTCCATCGGATACCCCTCCATCCTCCTGCATGCTGCCTGCCATTGCGGCATCCAATGCCTCCTCCGGCATCAGCTCATTCACAGCTTGTGATAAGTCTTCTTTCAAATCTGAGAAAAAACCCATTCTCACATCCTCCATTCTTTAGTCATTGCTTATATGGTGAACCTGTTCCGTATCGTCTGTAATCGGAACGAGCTTCGTATCCTCCATCGCCTGAATCGTCTCAATCAGCTTCGGCAGTGCTTCCACCGTGGAATTTTTGTTGGCGGCATCGTGCATAAGTATAATTGCCTCATCATAATCCTGTAGCTTCACAGTACAGTTTCTGATAATATTCTGGGGGCTGATATAAGAACTGGCCGCATCACCGGAAGAAATATTCCAGTCAAAATAAGACATGTCCTGTCCGTCGAGATATGCAATCAAATCATGCATATCCACCTTGCTAACCGCATTGCTGCTCCCGCCCGGGAACCTGCAGTATCTGCACCAAACCCCTGTTGTTTCATATAAGAACTCCTGCAGTCTGCGCAAATCAGCACTGTAGCTTTCCACCGACTGATAGATTTCACTATATTTATGGCTGTAGGAATGCATCGCAAGCGTATGCCCCTCTTCCACAATCCTTTTATATAACGACTGATATTCTTCTTCCTCTTTCCCTACGACAAAGAAAGTTGCCTTCACATCGTACTCAGCCAATATATCCAATATGCGGTTCGTGTTACTGCTTGGCCCATCATCAAAAGTCAGATAAACTTTGCGTATGTCCGTCTCTTCCTTCGATGAATCTCCGCCGGCTATATCAGTTCTTTTGAACTCATCCACCCCTGATACCGTATAAAGCGACGGCTCTACATCAGTCCCAGAATCTTCCGTATCGGTTTCAGAACCCCCCGTGATTTCTATATCCGCCTGTCCGGGAACAGATACTACCGCTGCCGCCCGCACTTCGCGCAATTCTTTCTTAACCATATACAACCTGATTCCAAGGAAAATACATAGCGCCGTAAGAATCAGTATCGTGGAAAGCGGAACGATAATAATCAGAATCCTTAACCGATGGAGGCGCCTCTTTTTTTCCAGTCTGGCATCCTGTTCGGCATCTGTCTGTGCCATTTTTACCTGCTCCTTATTCCAAATTCTCTTATACTATATCACATATGATGGATTCCGAAAAGAAATTTTATGAAAAAAGAAGAAGAAAAATTATCCTTTCTTAATCCTGCCCTCAGTGAACAAAGGGCAATCTAAATATTTCGTCTATAATACTTCTTGCCAATTTGCCCCATCTTAGATATGATTAAATTCACTGACTCAAATTGCCGATTAAGATTAGGGTGTCAAAAGGTGCTATCATAAAATTTCACTGGCAGATTGCACAAAATGTTCACGAAGTTGTCCTTCGCAGGAATATGAGATTTTCTTAATATTCCGTGAAATTTCCAGTAATTTCGGGGCATGGACGCCCCGAGAAGCCCGATGTTCGCCCGGATGGCGAATAGAGGGTGGTTACGTCCGTTTCCTTAAATTCCCTGGAATATTTTAGAAAATCCATATGACGCAGACGGACACAAGGAAACATTTTATGCAATTTGCCCTCACAACTTATAAAATACACCTTTTGACACCCTAATCCGATTAAAAAATGTTGTCAGACTCATTGGAACAAGGAAACCGATTTAAGAAAGAAGCTTTTGCCTCAACAAAAATTGAGACAAAGACAGCGCAGAAACGGAGGAAGACATGAAAATTACCATTATAGACGGGCAAGGCGGGCGCATCGGCAAATCCGTCATCGAACAGATTAAGAAAAAGCACGCTGAATTAGAACTGTACGCTATCGGAACGAACAGCATCGCCACTTCCGCCATGCTCAAAGCCGGGGCCGATTACGGCGCCACCGGTGACAATGCGGTGATTGTCAACGCCGCTGATTCCGATATTATCGTCGGCCCTGTCGGCATCGTATTTGCCAACGCGCTCTTAGGCGAGATTACACCCGCCACTGCCGCCGCCATCGGCGCCAGCAAGGCTTACAAAATCCTTATTCCCGTAAACAGGTGCAACCACTTTGTCGCCGGATGCGCCGAAATGCCAATGGGCGACTATATACGCATCGCCGTAGAAAAGATGGAATCCATCTGCTTTCCTGTGTAACCTTTACAGTTTTACGGTAAAGGACGGCCAAAAATTATGCACAATGGATATTGTAGGGACTGCCCGTGCTTTGATAGAATATGGCCGTGCACAAGAAGCCAGGTTAGAAACCGAAGCTTGAGACCGTGGGATTTGTGACTGCGCGCTGCCCGCCGCAAACCCATCAACCGCACTGTCTTGGCAAAATCAAGACAAAAGCAGCGCAGAAACGAGGAGCTTATGAAAATATATAACATTGAAAACCCTGAAAAATTCCTGGAACTGATTAAACAATGTAAGGGACGGGTGGAATTAGTTTCCAAAGACGGTGACCGCCTGAATTTAAAGTCCGAGCTGACCAAGTACCTTGCGCTCAGCAAACTCTTTTCGGACAGCACCTTTATCAACGAGATGGAGCTGATTGCATCGGAGCCTGATGACGTGATGCTTCTTCTAAATTACATGATGGAAGGAAAGTAACCGCTTTCCTTCCATCATTGTTTTTACCTGTATGGTGCTACAGCCGCATCACCATACATTTCTCCCGAATCTTAAATGTATCAAAATAGGAGTTCTCCATGGGAATCCATTCATTCACAAACCTATGGTACATCTTTTCTCCGTTGCGCGAAAGTATTCTTTCCTTCTGTTCTTTTACCGGTAAATCTATGAAAAAGCGCGCTTGATAGACGTCTCCGAAATAAGGATGGCAACTATATGCGCCCTCAATGATATTCAGCTTCTTGCGGGCCACCGTGTAAGATTCCCCCAGCTCCATCGCCTGGCAATCGAAACGCCGGTATGTAAACCCAAAAGCATCGGCAAGATGGTCAAGCACTTCTGCACGAAATCTCTCATAATCCACATTTCCGCCAGGCTGTGCATATCTTTCCGGCGTGCGTTGCCCTGCCCTTAGAAAGAAATCATCCATATGAAAAAGGTTGCAGTCATACACTGCCGCAAGCGCCTTGCCCAAAGTCGTTTTTCCACCGCCGCAGACGCCGTCCACCGCCACATTGACCTGTCCTGACTCTCCTGCCTCGTCTAGCACATGGTCAATAACGGTGCAGATATCCTCAAACCCAGATATAACATGTGTTATTTCCATATCCGCTTCCCGGACTTCTCTAATCTTCATAATCCTTCAACACTCCTGCCCTCTTCAATGCGATTATGATAACAGGAATCAGGACTAACTGCAAGATAATTCCAGGTATCGCATTGAAAAGTGCACCGGACAGGAATATCTGCACGGAAAACACGCTTCCTGCAATACCGTACAGCGCGATACTCACGATTCCCCACACAGCCCTGCCCGCAGCCATCGCCCCGAGAAGACTCACATAAATATACGGAATCTTCTTGGGCAATTTCGCATAGAGAATACCTGTCACCACGCCGTATACCGCCAGTTCCACCGCCATGCCTGTGGCTGTCGGCATAATCGGCGGCATGCCAAACATAACGCTCCGAAGCAAAGGAGTCACCAACCCTACCGCAAGCCCATATTGCCAACCACAGATAAACCCACACAATAATACCGGGATGTGCATTGGCAGGAGCATGTTGCCAACCTGTTTAATCTGCCCTGTAAAAAAGGGTAACACGATTCCAAGCGCCATAAAAAGCGCCGCTAAAACCAATTTCTTTGTCTGTCTCATAATTCTCCTCATTTCTGCGCACGTTTTTGTATATAGACAAAATTGTGCCAAGTGCACACAGACACAATCCTGCATTTGATAAAGCATCCTTTTACATCACGGAAAATACCTCCCATGACATAAAAACGAGCTTCGCTCGTTTGCGAGATTTGCCTCCGGCAAACTCGGATAAGCGGAAGAATTTCCTATACCATAAAAAAGAAGGCAACCTGCATGGTTCCCCATACCCGATTACCTTCCTGGTAAGCTTTATACTCTTATAAAATTGAAACTGTCGGACCGTCCACTAAGCATAAACAGCATATCTGTCTCCACCAGGACGCTTGACGCCCTTCAACCGGCTTTGGCCGGCCATTTATCCTATGCCGCTTATCTTACCAACATCCATGACGTCCGCCTCCGTGATGTCCTCCCCTGCCCTGTGAGCGTCCGGTCGTAACTGGCACACAAGAGCCGTCACAATATCCGCTTGCATGGTTATATCCGCAATAAGTGCCGTAATCATGAGAATGGTGTCCTGTCTGTGTGCACCCTTCTACATAGCAGACCCCAATCGCCCCGCAGGAGCCGTCACAGTACCCGCATGCATGGTCATAACCACAGTAGGTAGTCTGGTTGTGGCTATGGTATCCTGTCTCTGCACAGCCCTCTACATAACAAACCCCGATGGCCCCGCAGGAGCCGTCACAGTATCCGCTCTCATGGGCATATCCGCAATATGTCGTATCATTATGGATGTGAAGCCCCACCTGCGTACAATCCTCAACCGTACATACTGTACACACTGCGTTTGTTACTGTTGCTTGTGTCTGACGATGATGTCCATGAGCCGAAACAGGCATGACAAACACTGCGGAAAGCAAAATGCTGACTGCCCCTAACCCAAATACTCTTTTTATACGCATGTTAGAATCCCTCCATATACATTCGATTCCCTTTTGTTCTTATCTTTTATTCTACTGTCCTCCATATGCTTTGTCAAGACGCATTCCCCAATGTCATCCGGTAAAACTCTTATTTTGTGCTGCAACCGGCGGATTCACGTATACGCACTTCATAGCCAAGCAGCGTATGGCTCTCCACCACTTCTCCTGCGAGCATCCGCAACAGTAATTCACATGCCTTTCTCCCTAATTCCTCCACGTCAAACCGTATGGATGTGACAGATGGAATCCGGTTGGCAAGGGTCGTACTATCATAGAAGGACGCCACCTGCATCTGCCCAGGCACCGTAACCTGCTTTGTCTGTAGAGCATTCAGCACACATCCGCATAAAAAGTCGTCCATACACACGATACACTCCGTTCCGTCTCCCAAAACCTTCTCCACGATACTGTCCACCCGGCGCTCGTCTACATTTAGGAAAATCTCCCGGCCGCCTTTCCACCCTGCCCTGTGTCCAAATGCATCCTCAAAGCCTTCCAGACGGCTCCGCGTGACAATATAACTCTCATCACCACCCACCAGGGCAATCTTCCGAATACCGCTGTCCAACAACCGTCCCGTCAACTCCCTGCATGCACCCCGGTGGTCATTGTCCACCTGAATCACCTGCCCATCGTCGGTACTGCCGATTGCAACAAAAGGCACACCGCTCCCTGCCAGGTAATTCATAGGCCCGTCATCCGTCAGCGTCCTTGTCAGAATCGCCCCGTCAATCTTCCGGTTGGCCACCGCCCGTTCCAGTTGGCTCATATTGTCCGCCGTCACCATGGAAATGAGCACGTCATATCCTCTGGCAGAAGCAACCCTGCTGATACCCCACATGCAATTCTGAAAAAAAGGCAACTCCACAATATTGTAATCCCCCGGAATCACCAGGCCAAGGTTAAACGTCTTACTCTGGGCTAACCCTTTGGCCACCACATTAAGGCTGTAGTGATGCTCCTGTATAAAATCCAAAACCCGGCTGCGGGTCTGCTCCCCGATTCTGCCTTTGCCCGATATGGCCCGTGAAACGGTCGTCTTAGAAACACCAAGTTCCTTTGCAATATCACCTATTGTCAAATTCTTATCGTCCATCATCCCTCCGGTGCAGCGCCAAATAAAATCCTAAATCATATTCCCTTTATACCGCTTTTGGTATATACCACAGCATCCCCAAGCAATGCATATACGGTTGTCCGTTACTAGATTAACAAATACCTCACACTTTCGCAAGCATATTCATCAATCGTTTTTTAGGAAAGCCGGCCTTTGGGAAAAACTTCACGGCTGCTGTCTTCTCCGATACACCTGATATCCTTCTTCCACACAGATGACAAACAGCGGGATAACGAACGCATACACAATTTTCTCCTGCCTCCATAGAAAAGCTTCGTAGAGCGAATCAGTCATAACCATGAAAATCGGCATACAGGAACTGATAAAATATCCGAATCCACCGAAAAACACTCTAAGGCCGAGTGGCATCCCCCACAACAGCGCAGCCATCGTCACCGCCCCGAAATTACTTTTATAATGTGCCGAGACACACAACGTAATGGCGCACAAGAACAGGCAAGCAGCCAAATCCCATTTTACCATTGTATATGCAAAAGAAGACACCGGCATATAACTTACCTGCTGTGCCGCATCCAACAGCCCCTGTCTTGAAATCGCTATGGAAAGAGGACATGCACCACCCTCCATGCCAAATACCCAGGCGCTTTGGCCAAAAGCAAGAAGCACCGCCACAATGTAAACCATAAGCGTCCATGTAAATGCGGCCGCAATCTTCGCCATTATATCTCTTCCCTGTCCTTTTTGCGTCGTAAAAAGCAAAGGCCGCATTCCGCTTTCGCTCTCCTGCGCAAACACGGTGGATATGCCAAAAACTATCAGAATACTTGCAAAAATCATGGCCGTCTGAAGCGTACCAAGAAAAGCTTTCCACCCCTTTGTATAGGCAAAATAAATTTCCCTTCCCATTCTTTCCTGCACGTTGCCCAACTCTGTCCCGGCAATCCCATATACCTTCGTGGGCGCCTTGTAGTTATCCCAGCTCATCATATACCCGTCCGACAAATAGTCTGCCACAAAACCGTTCAGATAATTGGCGTCCCGCCATCCCGGGTAATCATACTCCACTTCCGATGGCAATCCATACTTCCCGACAATCTGCGCCACCTTTTCATCTGTGAGCAGGCCCTGGTATTCCCCGGTAATGCGCCTGTTTACTTTTACCGCCTCGTAACCGTAATAACGTTCTTTGCCTACCACCGCAACCTCGCTGCCCACCTCTGTCCAGAAATAGAATCCGGTAAGTAAAACAGCAAACAGGCTCCAGACAAAAAATGACTTTTTATGGCATAGTTTGTACAGTTCCATCTTGTATAACCGCATTGTTCTTCCCTCTTTCTCTTACAAAACCGTAAATCTCAAATTTACACCTTCCCTCCGTGATACTTAAATAACCCTTCCCTGTGCCTGAAAGATTAACAGTCACATAAAAAATCCGTTATATTGTAGATTATTTTCATTCTCTGCAAATTTTTTTATAAAAATTTACCGTCGCGGTTAATCTTTTATATAATAAAAGCGGTTATTTAATTCACACAGACAACAGAAAGTACAGGATAAAGCATTGACTGACAAAGAACTCATCCGAAAAGTGCATGACGGAAATAAGGAAGCGCTAAACGACATCATAAACAAATATTATGATGAAATATACCGTTTCTGCCTGTACCTGACCGGGCAGGAAGCGGATTCCTACGACATCACACAGGATGTTTTCCTGCGCTTCATTAAATATGTAGATTCCTATGAATACCGGAACCTGAAAGGCTACCTGCTCATTATCGCCCGCAACCTGTGCCGTGATTATTTCCATCACAAAAAGGATGTCTCCAACATCGAAGACATTATCAGTCTTGGAAGTGAAGACCACAGGCTAGGTACACTGGAAGAGCGGATGCTTCTGTGGAATGCACTGCGCCAGATTCCTGTAAGCCAGCGTGAAATCATCATCCTAAGAATCTATGAAGAATTGCGTTTTCACGAAATTGCCCAAATCCTAGGATGTAACCTGTCAACGGCAAAATCAAGATTCCGGCTTGGCATCAAGAACTTAAAAACCATCATGGAAAATATGGCCGGATAAATTTTCTAAAGAGCCATTTACTTGTTATAAAATCATCCAATGCGCTGTCTCAACTTTGTTAAAGCAAAAGCAACACAGAAATGGAGAAAAATATGGAAGATAACATCTCTGGCGGCAGACAAAACAGGAAACGGGAAACCATTGACTTTTTGCGCGACGCCTTCGCAGACACAGACATCCTTTTCCCAATCGATGAAGAAAAGAAAACTGACGCCCTTATGACACTACAAAAGGAAATCACCCATAAAAAAACTGCCTTCGTCAATGACAAAGGGAAAATCTGGAAAAACCAATTACGCTATGCAGACAGAACCACCCTCATACTCCATATAGCAGGCTGTATTCTTATGCTTTTTACTCTAAAGCTTATGAATATACAGAATATAGACAGGGGAATGATGCTTACAATCGCCACCGTTTTATCCGGAATGCTTGGCTCACTTTCCATATTGGCAGTAGGGAAATCCTGTTTTGCCAAGCTTTCAGAGCTGAGCGAAAGCTGCTTTTTCAACGTGCGGCAATTGGCGGCTTTCGATTTGGTCCTGTCAGGCGTCATGAACCTGGCTGTCCTCACCGTCTGTATCCTGTTCATGTGTTTCCGGTGGCAGATAAACCTCATACGCATTGGCTTATACATTCTTGTGCCTTTTGTCTTCACCCAATGCACCTGCCTGGGAGTCCTCCTGACAGAGCGTGGAAGACGAAATATGTGGTTAAACACTGCCGCCGGCATCTTCCTGTCCGTATCTTGCGCCGTCTCTACATCCATATCCTCTCTCTACACACGGGCTGCGCTTATTTTCTGGGGTATTGGGTTTGTGCTCGGCACAGTCATACTAATTCTACAAATCAAGACACTATTTACAGAAATCAACAAAGGAGAAATCTTATGCACGAACTGGAATTAACACAGTTATGGAAAACTTATAAAGACAAGGCTGCCGTGCAGGATATCAACATCCGCTTAGGACATGGCATCTACGGTCTGCTCGGCGAAAACGGGGCAGGCAAGACTACACTGATGAGAATGCTGTGCGGTATCTTAAAGCCTTCCCAAGGCACAATCTTGTGCGACGGCATCCCCATCTGGCAGATGGGCGGCGAATACCGGAAGCTTCTGGGCTATCTCCCCCAGGATTTCGGTTATTACGGGGATTTCAGTGCGCTCCGCTTCCTGAATTATATGGCCGCCCTGAAAGCGCTTCCTGCAGAATATGCCAAAGACCGGATAAATGAGCTGTTTGAGCTGGTAGGCCTGGCAGGCGTAAAAAAACAAAAGCTGAAAACTTTCTCCGGCGGTATGCTGCGCAGAGTGGGCATCGCCCAGGCGCTTCTAAACGAACCCGAAATCCTTGTCCTGGATGAGCCCACCTCCGGACTGGACCCCGGGGAACGCGTTCGCTTCCGCAATATTATCAGTTCTCTTGGCCGAAACAGGACGATTATCTTATCCACCCATATCGTATCGGATGTGGAATACATTGCAGACCAAATTATGATTATGAAAAACGGACATTTTCTTCAGACCGGGGAAGAATCCGGCATTGTAAAAGCTGCTTCCGGATATGTATGGAAATGCACCGTCCCGGCCGGCCAGGCCGATGAATTTACCCGCCTCCATGTCATCAGTAACCTCAAAAACCAGGCGGACAAGGTGGAACTACGGCTCATTTCCGGCACCAAACCCACAGAAGACGCTACGCTGCAAGAGCCAACCCTGGAAGATGCCTACCTGTTTTTTACAAAGGTAAAATAATTTTTGCAGTTTTGTAAGATGATGGACTATTCACAGAAGAACACACCGGAAAGATTCCGAGAACACATTACTTAATGTTTAAAATGGAGGATTGCCATGCGCCTATATAAAATGGAACTCTACAAGTTATGCCACAAGAAAATATTCTTCTTATGCGTCCTATGTACGTTTTCCCTTATTCTCGTGTTGTTTATCCTGAATCTCCAGGCAAAAACATCTGCCATAAACGGCATCTGTTACCGTGGCTATGCCGCCGTCAAGGCCGACAGAGAAATTACCGCACAATTCCATGGCACTCTCACAGACGAAAGAATACAAGAAATTGCCAATCAATATGGTTTCCCACAGAAAGTGGAAAAGTATTACGGCCCGACCGACTCAAATTTTCTAAACCGTTTCGTCATGAAATATGCCTCAGACGGATACCTATACGGGTGGGATGATTATAAAATCGCAACAAAAACGATACCTCTGGCGGAGACGCAACTTGGCCAGACAGCCGCCAACGCGCAAAAGGAACTCCTCTTAGAGTACTACGATGGCTGGAACGAATTTCTCAAATTAAATATGATAGGCATGATTCTTGCAAGCATCCTGGTATTGTGTACTGTCTCCACTGCTTTTTGCGCCGAAAACCAGGCGCATACTAAACCTCTTGTCTTTACTACAAAAGAAGGCCCCACTAAAGATGCCCTGGCCAAAATCGCCGCTTCCTTCACTCTGACTGTTCTGCTGTGGCTTACAATATCCCTCTTCCTCCTGCTTCTCTACGGCACAGTCTATGGATGGGATGGACTGAACTGTCTTACCGGGCTTGTGATAGACGGCTCTATCAGCCAATACTGGAAACTGACGCTGCTCCCCTGCAAGTTGTATCTGGCAGCCACAGTCTCCCTCAATTTTCTTGCCCTCCTGGAGCTGTGCGCTATCACACTGTATATCTCTGCCCGTTCCCGCAGCTCCTTCCAGTCTGTCTCCATGGCAGCAGTCTGTTGGGCCATGCCGCTGTGCGCCTTTTTCATCCTGAGCGGCCTTTACCATACGTTACCTTCCTGTGGCCTGGCATATTCCGTGCTCTTAGTCTTAAGTATCGTCCTCAGCCTCATCCACTGCATGGTGTACGGCATGCCCATATATCTAATCAATACGAACATTATCTGGGAGCTTTCCGTTATGGATAACCGCACCGAAATTCTCCCGTTCTTTATCGCTATCATGTTTGCATGCGTTTTCTGCGCCTTGTGCCTATTGGGCGCATACCGTAAATACCGGAAAACAGCGGATAAATAATTTTAAAATGTTTCAAGAAAATTTTACTGGTTCCATCATTAAGCGGCAGTTGCGGAATCTCCTCGCATCTTTCACTAAAAGTATATTTTGCCAAATCTCTCCCGAAAATATCATCTTGTGTAATAAAAATAATCACTTAGATTGAGCTCATACTCCGCCGGAAAAGCCGCCTGCACAGGATGTTGCATTTTGGTTTTTTCTGTTTTCCTTTGCTGCATGATAGTGCCTCTCTTTCTCTGTAAGGCAGAGAGGCTACATCTGCCACACGCCTCCCTGCAGTTATTTAGTTGTAAGCAAGGAGTCTCTGCAGAGATAATTCTGCACGAATATGGTTCCCCACCAGAAATAAGATTCTTAGATTTGTTCTTTGCTTGTGAGTATTCTACCACGTTCTGTTTTCCATTACAAGATAAACTTAATTCTAAATATTAAGGTGCTCATTCCTGAAAATAATCCTGTGAAATTACCGGAAGTAAACAAAATGAATAAATCCTGCAACATGGTGCAAAATAAATGCTTTGCTAATAAATAAGAAAATGCTTGCACACCTATCATGCCTGTGCTATAATATAAATCAACGGTTCGAAGATGTCCGTCATACATAGGGGCATAGTTCAAAGGTAGAACAGTGGTCTCCAAAACCATCGATGTGGGTTCGATTCCTACTGCCCCTGTTGCATGTATAAAGAGTAAGATGGAGAGTTGGTATTATGACCAACTTTTTTTATGGTATAGGAAATTCCTCCGCTTATCCGAGTTTGCCGGAGGCAAATCTCGCAAACGAGCAAAGCTCGTTTTTTTACCTTATAGGAAAGTACGCCATAATGTAGTGAGATGCCAACAAGAATTTGTGAAGCAAATTCTTGCAAAGTTGGCCGCCGGGCCAACTTTTTTATACCATAGGATTCAGATGCCATAGGAAGTGTTTTCTACGGCATAAACTGAGAGGACAGTGCACAAATGTTCTCTCAATTATTTTATTGACAATACGAAAGGATTGATATCCAATGAAGAAATTATCCCTTCTTCTGGCTGCCCTCGGACTCACGGCCGGGCTTATGGCAGGCTGCGGCAAGAGCACGCCGCTTCTCACCGCTCTCGACTACGAATTGAATCCCGAAACAAAGACCACAAGCCGGGGAATCACCATCGGAGACACGTCTGAAGCATTTCTTGCCGCCTACGGCGAATACAGGTTCTTTACATCCGTGGAGGAAGGAGACTACCAGGTCCTTGACGCAGAGGAAATCCCCTTCGATTCATCCATCACTACCCTGTTGCCTACTTTCTTCATAGACGGGCTTCCCATTGAACCGGATACTTTCTGTAAAGAAAATGAGATTGCAAAACCTGAGCTTCTCACCTATTTAAGCGCCCAAGACTATTTGCAATCCCACACAGTGGTCTATTACTATCTTGTTTTCACATGGGAAAAGGGCTCCATCACGGATATCTCTTCCGAGTATATGGATTACAATGAAGATGCTTCCTATTATAATGAGTTCAATCAGCCCGATACTCAATGAGGCATAGAACATACGCCGTTCTTTTCACTCACAACAGATAAAGATACCCTCCGTTTACAAACGTATACACGAGGGTACCCTCAGTGAGCAAAGGGTATCATTCACCCTGCAAACTGGCTATTATACAGATTTGCGTAAAATCCTTTCTTCGCAAGAAGCGTCTCATGGTTCCCCTGCTCAATAATATTTCCGTCCTTCATGACAAGAATCACATCCGCCTCCCGTATCGTAGACAGCCTGTGCGCCACGATAAAACTGGTTCTGCCTTTCATCATCGTAGCAAAGGCTTTCTGTATCCGAATCTCTGTCCTCGTGTCGATGGAGGACGTCGCCTCGTCCAAAATCAACATGGGTGGCAAACATAGCATAACACGTGTAATGCATAACAATTGTTTCTGCCCTTGTGAAAGATTACCGCCGTCTTCACCGATTACCGTGTCATATCCTTTTGGCAGTCGTTTGATAAAACTGTGGGCATGGGATGCTTTCGCCGCAGCAACAATTTCTTCCTCGGTTGCATCCGGTTTTCCCATAATGATATTGTCCCTGACCGTGCCTGCCTTCAGCCAAGTCTCCTGCAAGACCATACCGTAGTTGCCCCGCAGACTGTTTCTTGTCACATCACGGATATCCCGGCCATCCACACAGATTTTTCCTGACAGTACGTCATAGAACCGCATAAGAAGATTAATGACCGTAGTTTTACCGCATCCGGTAGGCCCTACAATTGCCACCCTTTGTCCTGCCCGTACAGACAGATTGAAATCCGTAATCAACTCTTTGTCAAGCACATAGGAGAAATCCACATGTTCCAGGACAATCCTGCCCTCCACATCTGTTAACGCCACCGCATCCTTTTTGTCCGGAATCTGCGGCTCCTCCTCAATCAACGCAAAGATTCTTGCCGCACAGGCAATGGCGTTTTGCAGTTCCGTCACCACCCCCGATATCTCGTTGAAAGGTTTCGTATACTGGTTGGCATAAGTCAAAAAACAAGACAACTGCCCAACGCTGATTCCTCCGCGTATGGCGAATATGGCGCCCGTCACCGCCACGCCCGCATAGACAAGGTTATTGACGAATCTGGTAGAAGGATTGGTGATGGAAGAATAAAAGATTGCCTTTAAGGAACATTTTCCCAGCCTGTCATTGATTTCATCAAATTCTGACAACGCCTCGTCCTCATGAGAAAAAGCCTGCACCACCTTCTGGTTGCCAATCATCTCTTCAATCAGCGCCGTCTGCTCTCCCCTTGTCTCCGACTGTACCCGGAACATCGTGTAAGTTTTCTTCGCAATAAAGGCCGCCACAAGGAAAGACAACGGTGTAATTAACACCACAACTCCCGTGATTCCAACATTGACACTGAGCATAAAACCCAAGGTACCTAAAATGGTAATCAGTCCGGTAAAAAACTGTGTAAATCCCATCAACAAGCCATCCGCGAACTGGTCCACATCCGCAATGACACGGCTTACCACTTCCCCATAAGGATGACCGTCAATATATTTCAAAGGAAGAATTTCAATCTTTCGGAAGGCTTCGTTCCTGATATCCTGCACGATACGGTAAGTCATCTTATTATTACAGACGCTCATAATCCACTGTGCCCCTGCGGTGACGGCTATAACTATGGCCATCGTCTTAAGAATCGCAAATACCCCCGCAAAATCTACCATGCCTTTAACGACAATCAGGTCAATTACCCGTCCCGTTAAAATCGGCAGATACAATGTCAGCGTTACCGTAAGCGCCGCCATCACGATGGACAATACGAGATATATCCAATATTTCCTGATATAATGCAAAACCTTGATGATTGTTGTTTTCTGCCCTGTCATGCCTGCGCCTCCTTCTCCTTGGGGTACTGGGAATAATAAATTTCCTGATAAACGCTGCAGCGCCCAATCAGCTCCTCATGGCTGCCGATATCCGCCATCTCTCCGTCATCCAATACAATAATCTGGTCCGCATGACGGATAGAAGAAGCCCTCTGGGATACAATAAATACCGTGGTGGCACCTTCCATCCTTCCGATGGCCTGTCTGAGCGCCGCATCCGTCGCATAGTCAAGAGCGGACGCACTGTCATCCAATATCAGTATATCCGGTTTTCCAACAAGAGCCCTGGCTATCGTCAGACGCTGTCTTTGTCCGCCGGACAGATTTCTTCCTGCCTGCGCCACATGAAACGCAAGCTTACCATCTTTCTGCTCCACAAATTCCTTTGCCTGCGCCGTCTCCACAGCCTGCCACAGTTCTTCCTCCGTGGCGTCACCCTTACCCCAAAGCAGGTTCTCCTTGATGGTTCCCTGGAAAAGCACTGCTTTCTGAGGTACAATACCAACTCTCTGCCGCAGTTCTTCCATAGAATATTCCCGTACATCTCTTCCGTCCACCTTAACACATCCGCCAGTGGCATCATAAAACCGCGGAATCATATGTACGAGTGATGACTTACCTGAACCCGTACCGCCTATAATTCCCACTGTCTCTCCCTTCTTCACACGAAAATCAATATCCGAAAGAGATTCCGCACCTGCACCCGCATAGGCCAAATGCACATGCTCAAACTCCACCGCATATGCCTGCCCCGGCTGTGCCGATGTTTCCGTCGTGTATCCGGTCAGCTTCTGTGTCCACTCCATACTGGAACGAATCTCAAATACGTTCTGGATACGGTTGGCGCATGCAAAAGCTTTCGTAATCGTAATAATTAGATTTGCCAACTTCACCAACTCCACCAGAATCTGGGACATATAATTGACAAGCGCCACTACCTCACCCTGTGTAATCGTCCCTTCATTCACACGCACCGCACCGGTATAGAGTAGCAGAATCGTTGCGGCATTGATGATAATATATGTGACCGGATTGGTCAATGCAGACAATTTCCCGACAAAAAGCTGCATATGCGCAAGCCCATTATTTTTTGCCTCGAAGGAAGCTATCTCCTCTTGCTCTTTATTAAAAGCACGGATAACCCGAACACCTGTCAGATTTTCCCTAGTAGCGCCAAGTATGCTGTCAAGTCCTGCCTGCACTTTCTTATACAGAGGCATTGTCAACATCATAATGCCAAATACTACCACCGAAAGAAGCGGAATCGTCACTACGAAAATGAAAGCAGCCTTCACGTCAATGGTAAACGCCATAACCATTGCGCCAAAAACAATAAACGGCGAACGCAAAAATAAACGCAGTACCATGTTCACGCCGTTCTGTGCCTGATTCACATCGGACGTCATACGGGTAATCATAGTAGAAGTGCCCAGGGTATCAATCTCCGTAAAAGAAAGGCTCTGCATATGTGCAAAGAGGGCATGTTTCAATTTCGTGGAAAAGCCCACCGCCGCCTTGGCCGCATAATACTGTGCCGTGATGGAACATATTAACCCGATTATACCAAGCGCCACAAGCAAACCGCCCATGCGCCATACATACGCAACATTGCCGCCTTCAATTCCCCTGTCGATAATCGCCGCCATGACAAGCGGTACAAACAGTTCAAATGTCGCCTCTAACATCTTAAAAAGCGGCGCAAGCACTGTCTCTTTCTTATAATCTTTCAGATAAACCAATAACTTCTTCATGCTGCTAATGACCTTTCTAAAGTAATTTCCAAATACAATAAATAATAAAAAGCGCATTTTATAAGTTGTAAGGGTAAATTGCACAAAATAATGGCAGCCGGGTCTCCTCCCAACTGCCATCTTTAGTCCCGTCCACTACGCAATCCACACCGGAATGCGTTCTGGCGGTCTTCCTATTGATACTCTTTCGTCAGTTCCGTAATCTCAACGCTAATACCTGACACTTGCTTGGAAGGTTTATATACAATCTCCGGATACAGCATCTTATGCAGCTCTATCACATTTTCTTCCAGATTTTCCGGAATGACACAACTTCCTTTGCTGCCTACATTTGCGCCACGCCTGTTGTCCACGAAAGGAAAACCATCACTGGTAACCACATCGTAGGAGGCCACGCTGCCGAGTACGCTAAGGATTTCATTTACGCCAAGAGACGTCTCTACCTGAGGCAGAATAGCCGTAACCATATCCGACAATGAACTGACCGAGGCCTTCTTAGCCTTCTCCATCATCGCAGTCAGCACGTCCCTCTGTCTCTCCGCACGCCTGAAATCGTCACCTTTCGTATAACGAATCCTGCAGTATGCCGTAGCCTGCATCCCGTTTAAGAGCTGCTTACCACTATGCTCGATAGGCGTATAGTCTACCCCTAATTCCTCTGCCATTGAAAGCTGATAATTGTTCAAGTGGGAAATCTCTGCCTCTGTTACATTCATTTCCACACCGCCTAACGCATCCACGGAATCTATTAACCCGCCGAAACCAACTGTCACATAATCTGTAATATCCAAATCAAGATTCGTATTCAGCATACTGATGGCCTGTTCCGGCCCACCCTGCGCATAAGCGGCATTACATTTATTGTATGTGTCGTTTCCAAGATTCAGATAAGTGTCGCGGAATACCGAAATCAACTTGATTTCCTTCGTATCCTGGTTGATACTCGCTATGATAATCGTATCGCTTCTTGTACCTCTGCCAAGTTCACCGTCCCTGGCGTCTACACCAAAAAGGGCAATATTGCGGTAGCCCATCACGACATCGCTTTCTTCATCCTGCAAAATCTCAACAATCTCTTCGTTAATCGCAATCTTCTCTTCGTCAATCTCTTTGCGGTCCACCTCCTCGGTAGCCGTGACCACGATGTACATAATTCCGATTGCAAGAGCCAATACACAAATCTCAACAATTAACAGCGGAACACTCTTAACCCACTTATTCCGGCTCTTTTGTCCGTCTCGGCTATCCGCGCCGTCTGTCTGTGCATCCGCATTTTCCGGATGAATCCTTTCGCTTCCCTCATCTGCCGCTTGGGCCTGATTATTATCTGCCGGATTCCCCTCCGATAACATCTCCTGGGAATCCTGTGTCTGCTTGTCCATAAGTGACTCCTTTATCCGGGTTCAAGATAACACCCCTTACTATTATCCCATAAGAACCCCGTATTATTTATCACATACTGATAGCGCCCTAATATATAATCTCAGATTTTTACGCCCCTCATCTACCGCCCCCTGTGCTCGCGGTATCCTGCAAAATCTTGCATTTTCCAATATACCACATAAATCGTATTTTGGGTATAGAAAAAACACAAAATATTAATTTTGTTTAAATATTTGTTACAGTTTTGTCACATTTGAACAATCAAAATGCTATAACGCATATAAAATTTATATCAAATCAATCGCATCCTGCACCGTCCTGACGCCAATCACTTTTACGCCTCCAACAGACCGTATTGTACTTCTACCCGCCTCCGGCACAATGCATGTCGTAAAACCAAGTTTTGCCGCCTCCGATATTCTCTGTTCCGCCATGGAGACGCCGCGCACTTCCCCGCTTAAGCCAATCTCCCCGAAAGCAATCATCCGGTCGTCGATTACCCGGTTCTTAAAGCTCGATACAATCGCCATGGCAATGCCTAAGTCAATCGCCGGCTCCACAATGCGCATTCCTCCTGCAAGGTTCACATAGGCGTCGCAGTCTGACATCTGCACGCCCAGCCTTTTTTCTAACACAGCCATCAACAAGTTAACTCTGTTAAAATCTGTACCGATAGCCTGTCTCCTCGGAATACCGAAACTGCTATGGCACACTAACGCCTGAATCTCCAACAAAATCGGCCGGGTGCCTTCCATGGAACAAGATACAATGGAGCCGCTTGCCCCCTCCGGCTTACCGCTTAGCATAAACTCGGAAGGATTCTTTACTTCCACCAATCCTTCTTCCTTCATTTCAAAAACACCAATCTCGTTAGTGGAGCCAAACCGGTTCTTCACACCCCGTAAGATACGGTAGGAAGCATGTCTGTCCCCTTCAAAATAAAGAACCGTATCGACCATGTGCTCAAGAACCCTCGGCCCTGCCACGGTGCCTTCCTTCGTCACATGCCCTACAATAAAAATAGAGACATTCAACCCCTTGGCAAGCTGAAGCAAGACATTGGTTGACTCGCGCACCTGGGAGACGCTTCCCGGTGCAGAGGAAATCTCTTCATGGTACATCGTCTGGATAGAATCGATAATCGTAATATGGGGATGCACACTGCGGATTGTCTGCTCCACAGTCCCCAGATTGGTCTCACACAGAAGTAACAAATTATCCGAAAATTCTCCCAGACGGTTGGCACGAATCTTAATCTGGCGCAAAGACTCCTCTCCCGAAATATAGAGCACTTTACGTCCATCCGACGCCATATGCCTACACACCTGCAAAAGAAGGGTAGATTTACCTATCCCCGGGTCGCCTCCTACCAACGTCAAAGAGCCGGGCACAATACCACCGCCCAGCACTCTGTCAAGCTCCTCCATATGCGTCTGCATACGTTCTTCTTCCTGTATGCTTACTTCCGATAAGTTAGAAGGTTTGGCTGCCCCGGTGCCTTTTGCACCCGTTCCCCGCAAGCTTCCGGCTCCCGGAGCTGCCTTTTCTTCCACCATACTGTTCCACTCTTTACACCCGGGACACTGTCCCATCCATTTCGCGGATTCATACCCACAATTGTGGCAATAGAACACTGTTCCTGTCTTATTCTTAGCCATTTTTTGCAATCTTAACCGTAATCTCGCCGGCATTCTCAAGTTCCACACTGACACTCAGCTTGCCGCCCAGATTTGTCTTCATCTTACCAATGTTCACATCACCTACCGTAACACTGTACTCGGCATCCTCTTCCAACCCGACCGTAATCTGTGCATCCTCGTCAGCCTCCACAGTAAAAGTAACCCCGTCCTCCGTCTCCTGAAAACTCGTAACACTCGTCCCGGGCTGCGATTCATAGGCAAACATACCGTTTTTCTCCAACTTCGTCAGTTCCTTATAGGTTTTTACCTTATATAAGTCACCGCCATGCTCATAATTGTCCACTTTTGCTTTGGCATCCAGTTTGTAATTACCAAAACTAAGCGCCCCGCTCTCCTCTGTCCTAAGTAACTCTTCTACTACAGCCATCGTGTTTTCCTCCTAAGTCTATATTCATGTCCGCGTATACCACAAACCTTCCTGTGGAGCTGCTTACATTTTCCAAATCTATTCTATGGAATGCCCAATATCCGCCAACAAGGCCCTTCACTATAAACAAGCCCTATACCATGCACTCTTCATAAAGATTAATCAATTCAGAAATTGCTTAATCTTTATGAACCGTAAACACAATTTTCTTATTCTTAAGTCCTGCAGACACCTTATCGCCTCTTGTCACATTGCCGCGCAGAATCTCTTCCGCCAGGGCATCTTCGATTTCGGACTGGATTGCCCTTTTCATAGGTCTTGCACCCATCTTTGCATCCATGTGCTTCTCTATAAGCCACTCTTTGACAGATGCCGTAATCGTAAGCTCCATATCCATCTGTTCTTTGCATCTCTTCACCAGACTTTGTGTGAGCAATGTGACAATCTTCTTCATATCGTCTTTGTTCAGTGGATGGAATACCATAATCTCGTCAATCCTGTTAATAAACTCAGGTTTAAAAAGACGCTTTACTTCCTCCATCACATTGGACTTCATTTTATTATAATCCTGCTCCTGCGTGCTCTGTGTGGCAAAACCCAGGTTTTTTGGGTCGATAATCCGCTGTGCGCCGGCATTGGAAGTCATAATCAATATGGTATTTTTAAAGCTGACCTTCCTGCCTTTGGAATCAGTGATATGCCCATCATCAAGCACCTGTAAAAGCACATTAAACACGTCCGGGTGAGCCTTCTCTATCTCATCAAACAGCACCACCGAATACGGGTTTCTGCGCACCTTCTCCGAAAGCTGTCCGCCGTCCTCGAAGCCCACATAGCCCGGCGGGGAGCCAATCATTTTGGACACTGAATGCCCTTCCATATATTCCGACATATCCACACGGATAAGCGCATTCTCCGAACCAAACATCGCCTCTGCAAGCGCCTTGCTTAACTCCGTCTTGCCTACGCCGGTAGGCCCTAAAAACAGGAACGAGCCAATAGGACGGTTGGGGTCCTGGAGCCCTACCCTGCCTCTGCGCATCGCTTTGGCGACAGCGGTAACGGCTTCTTCCTGTCCAATCACACGTTTATGCAAAATAGACTCTAACTTTAACAGACGCTCGCTCTCTTTCTCGGCAAGCTTCTTCACCGGTATTTTCGTCCAAAGAGCCACCACACCCGCAATCTCGTTCTCACCGACAATATAAGTGCGGCTCTCCTCTTCCTTCTCCATGCGCTTGATAATACGGTCATATTTGCGCATACAATCGCTCTGCTTCTTCTTTAGCTCCGCCGCCTGGGTAAACGCCTCCATACGTATGGAACGCTCAATCTGCAAATCGATTTTCTTAATTTCTTCTGACAGCTCCCGCAGTTTATCGGGCTGTGCCGTCACATTTAACCGCACTGCCGCCGCTGCCTCGTCAATCAAATCTATGGCCTTATCCGGCAGGTTTCTGTCATTGATATATCTGTTGGAAAGTGTTACCGCCGCAGCAATCGCCTCAGGGGTGATTGTGACGCGGTGGTGCTCCTCGTATTTGTGTACAATGCCACGGAGTATATTCTCCGCTTCTTCCACAGAAGGCTCTTCCACAGTCACGGGCTGAAATCTTCTTTCCAGCGCCGCATCCTTCTCCACATACTTGCGGTACTCCGCAATTGTCGTGGCTCCAATCAACTGTATCTCGCCTCTGGCTAACGACGGCTTCAGGATATTGGACGCGTCTATCGCCCCCTCCGCACCGCCCGCACCGATGATGGTGTGCATTTCATCCAGAAAAAGAACCACATTCCCGTCTTCTATGACTTCTTTAATTACTTTCTTAATTCTCTCTTCAAATTCCCCACGGTACTTGCTGCCCGCCACCATACCTGATAAGTCTAACGTCAGCACTCTCTTGTTCTGCACGGTAAAAGGCACGTCACCCGTAACAATCCGTGCCGCAAGCCCTTCCACCACAGCCGTCTTACCTACACCCGGCTCGCCAATCAGGCACGGATTATTCTTTGTCCTGCGGCTAAGAATCTGGATGACTCTCGTAATCTCGTCTTCCCTTCCAATCACCGGGTCCAATTTACCGTCCCGCGCAAGCGCCGTCAAATCACGGCTATACTGGTCCAATGTGGACGTAGAACCTTTCTTCTTCCCCTGTCTTTTTCCTAAATCCTCTTTATAGAGGGAGCTGTCCTCTCCCATAGCCACCAAGACATCCACATACAACTTCTGGACCGAAATACCCATCGTATTAAGAAGCCTGACCGCTACATTCTCTCCCTCTTTCAATAATGCCAACAGGATGTGCTCTGTCCCTGTCTTATCACTGTGAAACCGCTCCGCCTGTCTGTGGGCTTCATCCAAAATTCTCTGCGCCCGGGGCGAATAACCGTCCCGCTCCGCAATCAATACGGAGCTTTCCGGTGCAATCAAATCCTGTATCATCTCTTTCAACTGCACCACGTCCACACCGTTATTCATCAAAACTGTAGCTGCAACCCCCGTATTTTCCCGAAGTAGGCCAAGAAGGATATGTTCACTTCCTACATAGCTCTGTCTCAGGTTTTTGGCCGCTCTCTCAGCTAACATTAATGCCGCTTTCGCCTTGTCCGTAAATTGTGGCTGCATCAATAATCCATTCCTTTCCCATAGTCTTCATATATTTCATCTATAAGAGCATGCACTTCTTCCCTGGAAATATTCTTACAGCTTGCCTGTGCCAATGTCACCTGCAATTGTCTGCGCACCATATCAAGCGCCTTTATCCTGTCGATATCTATCGCAATCATGGCTCCCCGCCTGCGGTCCACCTTGACATACCCTTCCTGTTTCAACACGGTATATGCCTTATTTACCGTATGCATATTGATACCGATTGTATCCGCAAGCTGCCTGACAGAAGGAAGCATATCTCCCTCCTGGAACTGTGAAGTTGCGATTCCATGTATAATCTGGTTGCGCAACTGTATATAGATTGCCTCATCACTGTTAAAATCTATCTCTATGAACATTCTCCTGCCACTCTTATTATCCGGTGCACATAAAACCAATTAGTCTTTGTCTTCCATATTTAAAAACCCAAACTCTAAATCATCATCGTCAATCAGGAAATTCTTAGCTTTGCGCTTGGGTGTGGACTTCACAAGTACATTGTCGCTCACGTCCTCCTGGTACTCCACCTCGCGCATACCGGATTTCCTGTTCTCTCTTGCCGCTCTTGCGCGCGCCGGACGTTCCGTTTCCTCATCTTCCGTACGGCGCCTGCGCACCGATATAGTCTCTTCTGCCTGTCCGCTGCGCCTTCTTCTTGACGGTGTCTCTTCTATCTCCTGCCCCCGGCGTCTTCTGCCCGGCACAATCTCTTCTTCGTCGTCTTCTTCCTCTTCGTCATCCTCATCGTCGTCATCGTCGTCGTCATCCTCGTATTCCTCGTAATACGCATCTCTTAACTTCACCGCCATGACGATAATCACAATAACCAACACACCCGAAAGAATGCCAAGCGCGACAATCGCAATTCTCTGCCGTACCAATACCTTCGCATCCTCAGACGCATCTACACTCTGTCCCTGAGTCGCCGCATCCAAAATCTGCTGCAGTTTCTGTTTGGTATGCCCTACATTATCATGCAGATACCATGTGTAGGTACCGTCCGCTTCCTGTTGGTACACAAGCTCATAATCATTATTGACAGAAGGTTCCGGCTCTGGCTCCGGTTCTGGCTCCTGGGGCGCTTCCTCCTCCGGTACAGGAACCATATCACCCAACGTCATCAAGTCAGAACGGACAAAACCATTTTTTTCCGAATTGTCCTCCGCCGTAAATGTGACATAATACCACACCTTGCCGTCACTGCCGTTTGACTGTCCACTCACCACCACCCGGCTGTCTTTATCCAGACTGGCAACGGTACTGTCATTGGTAGACGGTCCCGTCCTGACCTTTGCAGAGCCGGCGGAAATCATAGCGTACTGGGCATCCATGGGAGTCTCCGCAGCGTCTGACGCCTGGGAACCTTCTCCGCCTTCCTGAGCCGCATCGCCCTGTCCGCCCGCCTGGGAGCTGTCGCCCGCCGAAAGCTGCGGAAGCTCGCCGTCACCGTTTTTGTCTACCAAATCCGCACGGATATAACCCGTCGTATTGGCATCCACATACACCTGATACCACGTTACGCCGGAAGCATCTTTCGTCTCACCCGTCAGGGTAATGGTTTTCCCCTGCGCCGCACTTCCTACGACCGCACTGCTTGTATCCGTATTCGCACGTATTTTCGCCGAGCCAACTTTCACGGTTCCGGTAAACTCCGCACGCACGGTACACGGCATACACCATACGGCCGCAATCATGCCCACAGCCGTTGCCAACCCCCACAAGAAACGTTTCTTCCCCCCTGCTATACGTCTGTTCTTCTGTACCATAATTTTTCTTTCTCCCTTTAGGCCCTTTACAATTCCCTTGTAAAACGTTTCGCACCTTCCTCGCCTCTTGTTTTCTCCGTACCGAAACCGGCCATATTGAGGTTTCTGGAAGACCTTGCCTTTTCTTCAATCTCTTTGTGGTATGCCGCTTCACATCTGCTGCAATACCTGCCTGAGCGAACGACTCCCCCACAAATTTCGCATTTCATGAACGTGTTAGAATTTGGCGCAATCTCCAACCGTGACTCTTTGAGCATATCCCGGATAGACTTCTGTGATACGCCTGTGGCTTCGGATACATCCGCAGTCGTAGCGCCCGCATGTCTTTCCAGATAATTGCGCACCTTGCCGTAATCATCATATTCGATGCTGCCGCAATCCTCGCACTTGTACTCGCCCACACCTTTGAAAATCATAATCCCGCCGCATTCTTCACAAGTCATCGGCCTGTTATAACTGTCAATCAAACTCTTAACTAGATTCTCTGTTTTTTCTTCTCTGCTGCTCATAGCCCCGTTTCTCCCTTCACACCTTTTACACCCACGCCTGCCTATGCCTCGTCAATCGCCTTGCCAATATCTCTCCTCATGTATTTATTATCAAAAGACACCCACTCTGTGGCCCGGTAAGCATTTGAGCGCGCTTCCTTCAAATCCTGCCCTTTTGCCGTGACCCCCAGGACACGCCCGCCATTGGTGACAATTCCCTCCTCTGTCTGCTTTGTCCCGGCATGGAAACAATAGTACCCCTCTTTACCGTCAAAATGTTCCAAACCTTCAATCACGAATCCCTTTTCATAGGATACCGGGTACCCTTTGGAGGCCAACACCACACAGACCGCCGCATTGTCTTCAAAGACCAGGTCTGTCTGGTCCAAAGTACCGTCAATACATGCATTTACTACGTCAATCATATCATTTTTCATACGCGGAAGAACCACTTGCGCCTCAGGGTCCCCGAACCTGGCATTGTACTCCAATACGCGCGGCCCGTTCTCAGTTAACATCAACCCGAAGAAAATCACGCCCTTAAAAGGACGCCCTTCCGCCGCCATGGCGTCCACCGTTGCCTGATAGATATATTTACGGCAAAAAGCGTCCACCTGCGGCGTATAAAACGGGCTGGGAGAAAATGTCCCCATGCCGCCTGTATTTAGCCCCTTGTCTCCGTCCAAGGCCCGTTTGTGGTCCTGGGCAGAAGACATAATCCGAATGGTTTTGCCGTCCACAAAGGAGAGCACGGAAACTTCACGCCCTGTCATAAATTCTTCCACAACCATCCGGCTGCCCGCCTCTCCGAACTTCTTGTCTTCCATAATCGTTTTGACGCCCTTTTTCGCCTCCTCAAGAGTCTGGCAAATCAGCACGCCCTTGCCAAGCGCAAGCCCGTCAGCCTTCAAGACAACCGGCATCTTCGCTTTCTCCAAGTATGCCAATGCTTTCTCAGGGTCATCGAAGTTCTCATAGTCTGCCGTCGGAATATGATATTTTTTCATCAAATCCTTGGAAAAAGCCTTGCTGCCCTCCAATATGGCGGCATTCTTCCTTGGGCCGAACACCCGAAGTCCCGCCGCCTCCATCTCGTCCACAAGCCCGCCCACAAGGGGGTCGTCCATGCCAACGATGGTCAGGTCAATTTCTTTTTCTCTGGCAAACGCCACCAACCTGTCGAACTCCATGGCGCCAATAGGAACACATTCCGCAAGCTGTCCTATGCCGGCATTCCCCGGCGCACAGTAAATCTTGTCAACCTGTGGGCTTTTCGCCACGCTTGCCGCGATTGCATGTTCCCTGCCTCCGCTTCCCACGATTAATACTTTCATTGGTATACCTAGCCTTTCCTGGAATCTATTTCCACATGCCCGTCCACTACCTGCACCTTACCGCTTGCAATCAGGTTAATGCTCTGAGGCAGAATCACCCATTCCGCCTCTTCCATCACCCGCCGCTGTAAAATCTCCGGCGTATCACCCGCCTGCACCGCCACCGGCTTCTGCATGATGATAGGTCCCGTATCCGTTCCCTCATCCACGAAATGTACCGTCGCACCCGTAACCTTCACGCCTCTTGCAAGCGCTGCCTCATGGACTTTCAGCCCATAATATCCGGTACCGCAAAAAGAGGGAATCAGAGACGGATGTATGTTGACAATCCGATTCTCATATTTTCTTATCAACTCAGGCGGAATCACCACGAGAAAACCCGCTAATACAACCAAATCCGGCTCTGCCTCATCCACTGCCCTGACGAGCGCTTTGTTAAACTGCTCCCTGTCATCAAAATCCCGGGGCGATACACATAGCGCATCAATTCCTGCCTGCGCCGCCCGTTCCAACGCATAAGCATTCCTGTTATTGCTAATCACCCGGACAATCCTGGTATTCGCAATCAGCCCCTTGTTCACCCCATCAATAAGCGCCTGCAGGTTTGTGCCGCCTCCAGACACACATACCGCTATTTTAAGCATCCCAACTGCCTCTCTGCCGCGTATTTTTGTCGTCCGATTTTTCAATCTAACTCTGCTTCCTTGGTTCCTTTTTCTATCTTACCAACGATGTAAGCCGCCTCGCCTGCCTCTTTTAATGCGGCAACCGTCCTGTCCGCATCCGCAGCGTCCACTGCCAGGACCATACCAAGACCCATGTTATAGGTGTTGTACATCATCTTCTCTTCCAGATTCCCCGTCTTTTGCAGCAATTTGAAAATCGGCGGAACCGGATAACTGTCCTTATGGATTACAGCCTTAACGCCATCGGGAAGCATTCTGGGGATATTCTCATAGAAGCCGCCGCCCGTAATATGGCTGCATCCTTTAATCACGATGTCCGCGCCACGGACAGCCTGCAACGCCTTGACATAAATCCTGGTAGGCGTAATCAACGCCTCGCCAAGTGTCATGCCCAATTCCTCATAGTATGTGTCCAAGCTCTCTTTCGTCATCTCAAACACTTTGCGCACCAGTGAAAAACCATTGCTATGTACACCGGAAGATGCAATGCCAACCAAAACATCGCCCGGTTTGATATGCGCGCCGGTAATCAGGTCTTTTTCATCCGCCACACCCACTGCAAACCCGGCCAGGTCATACTCATCTTCCGGCATCAGCCCCGGATGCTCCGCGGTCTCGCCGCCAATCAGTGCCGCCCCCGCCTGTCTGCATCCTTCCGCCACGCCGCTGACAATTGTGGCAATCTTCTCCGGATAATTTTTGCCGCAGGCAATATAATCCAGGAAAAACAAAGGCTCGCCGCCCGCGCAGGCCACATCGTTGATACACATGGCGACACAATCAATTCCCACTGTATCATGCTTATCCATAAGGAAAGCAAGCTTAATCTTCGTGCCCACACCGTCCGTCCCGGACAAGAGCACCGGATGCTCCATCTGTTTTATCTTCTCCATGGAAAAAGCGCCTGAAAAGCCGCCCAGCCCACCTAAAACCTCTGGCCGTATTGTCTCTTTTACGTGTTTCTTCATCAATTCTACCGATTGGTAACCTGCCTCGATATCGACGCCTGCCGTCTTGTAATCCATGTCCTACCTCCAGAGTATACGGACGGCGCAGCGTGTGCACAGTCCTGACTATAAATTATTTTCCTTACAATACTACGAATAGAAAAGTATCCTTTACAACTTAATGTTTACATCGTCATGTAATCCTTGTACCCGACTTCCTGCAGTCTGGCGTCTTTCTTCTGCACGCTTTCCTTTAAACTTCTCGTATAGTCTTTTAGACGCTGCAAAAGCGCCGGGTCAGATGTGGCAAGTATCTTGGCCGCCAGAATACCCGCATTCTGCCCGCCGTTGATGGCCACCGTAGCCACCGGAATACCCGAAGGCATCTGCACAATGGAATACAAGGAATCCACGCCGCCCAAATCAGAAGTTTTCATAGGAACGCCGATGACCGGCATAGGGAAAATGGCGGCGCACATCCCCGGCAGATGGGCAGCCTTGCCCGCACCGGCAATAATCACCTTAAATCCCTTATCCTCCGCGCTCTTCGCATATTCGTAAAACACATCCGGCTCCCTGTGCGCCGAAATAATCGCCATCTCATAAGAGATGCCAAGGTCTTCCAACAAATCCGCTGCCTTAGCCATCACGGGCATATCGGAATCACTACCCATCACAATGCCTACCTGTGCCATATGGATTTCCTCCTTTATCTGTCGAACTAATCTCTGTCCGTCCGCTATGCAGACATCCTCCGGAAGTTTTTCTTGCATTAATTCCCATAATCAGTGTACTAAATTTTTTTTGGATACGCAACTATCTTTTATCAGTCAAAAGCCCGATTGAGTTCCTCACACCCCGGCAGCACAAATTGACCGTCCAGGATAATCGGGACTGTCCTGCCTGTCTTCGCAACTACCGACAGTTCCCCAAGCTCGTCATAAGGGATGGTAATATCCGTATGGCACTGGAAATATGCCTTGCTGACATCCCTGTCACGTAGAGACGACACTTCATTGTCCTTCGCAATAATCTCCTTGCCGTCAGGGTTATAGACACGCACATTCTCGGCATGGGAGTAACACGTATCACCCACCGCAAAATGCGGCCCTGTCTTCTCCGCAATCAGAATCGGCATCTTATCCTCAATACCAAACTTACGGGCCGCCACATAGGCCGTGGTATTGGTGCCGATGGCAAATTCCCCAAGCGGAAGCGTCTCGTGATGAAACAACACATTGTCTTTGATATATTTGCGGTTTTCCTCTTCCGTGGGGAAATTGGCACACCCGTAATCCACCACCATACCGTCCTGAAATTTCAGCCAGATATCTTTGTATTCCAGTTCGTTTAAGAAAACCCTCGTCACATGCAAAATTCCCTCCGTACCTGAAAGTACCGGGGAAGTAAACACTTCTCCCACCGGGATGTTTACATCCGCCACACAGTTCTCAAAATTTGTCTCCTTATCAGGCTCTCTCAGCTCGTGCAGACGGATGGACAGGTCCGTCCTATTGGCCCCGCACCCTTTGACTTTTATGGTCAATCCGCTGTCCAGAACATCGATTATCTTCTGCTGGATTCCCTGGTACAATTGATAATCCAATGTGTTAATCTTCACAATCTCGTCGAATATTTCTTCGTACCGCTCTCCGATATCCGGCACCGGGAAGGCAATAATGGTAAAACTTCTCTCCTCCCCCGGAATATACGTATTCTGCAAAGCTCCCGCCTTGGAAGCATACTCCACGGAAAGTTTCTGCTGCTTTTGGGTCAGCTTACATGCATGCTTCTTTGATTGGGGCGCGAAGGGCTTCTCTCCGAATATCTCAAGCACCGCGGGGCCGCCGAACACCGCCGCCTCTTTCTTATAACACTCATAGGCATTCTTCTGGCATTCCAGTTTCCGCTCCACGAGCAGCTTGTCGAGTACCAACGCCTGGTCCTCTTTATGGTCATAATCAAACTGTTTATTTGGGTTGGCACCGGAGAATCCATTTTTGTTGACGCTTCTTCCCTGGAAAATATTGCTCCCGGCACGGTATATGGAAGAATGCAGACCAATTCGGTCAAAATTGACAACCGCCTGTCGTATCATCCGCTCAAACCCAAGCCCATAACGAATATTCACCGTCTTTTTGAGCGAGATGTCTTTGTTGCCTGTCTCAAAACCGATGCGGTAACCTTCCGTATAAGTATCCGCCATCAGTCTGATTTTCTCCTCCGGCATCCCGTTTAGATGTTTCGCAGTCCGCAGTTCATTGTCCGTCACATACTCGCCGTAATAATAGAGATACCGCAGGTCACTCAAATCACTCTCCATCACGATACGATAAGCGAAGTCTTTGTCCGGGCACAATAACTGCGCCGTCCGCTCAAGAGACTCCGGCTCATAATAATCGCTTACATACCAGTATAATATCTGCCGAACCGTCTCCGGCTGTACGATAGACTGTCCCAGGATATCTTCTTCCTGTACTGCGCCACCTTTCTCTTCTTCCTGCAAGGCGGCTTCCTGCTGCGTGTCGACAAATGCCTGGTAAATTTCCAGCAAGAGTTCCATGCGTATTACCATGCCAAACCGGTTCTGTTCAAAAGCCGCAGGTATCATTCCCCGCAGCTCCGCATAGAGGAAAGACAGCATATTTCCCATTGACTCACCCAGACAATCCGCTGCGTAGTCCGGATTCCCGTAGCTCTCCCCATAATGTTCCGGAAGAATATCCTCATATAGTTCCCTGTTAAACGCCTGCAGCTCTTCCAATGACATCTGCCTGAGCCTGCCGCTTTCCACAATATTCCATGCCCGCTCCACAAGCAGGACAAACTGTGCCATCTTATGAAAATACGACCGGAACTTTTCCCCGCAGATTGACTCATCCGGTATCGTCCTAATACGTTCTATGGCCAGCCCATACCGTTCTTTCTCCAAATCATCTTTGTCTGTCTCTGAAATATAAATATCTTCCATATCCTTTTCCTTTCTTATTTCCTGCACACTCGGAAAATTTGTCTACGCATAGGCCCCTGCATACAAAATCACGCTGATTACCGCAAGCGCCAGAATATTGAGTGCAATGCCAAGATAAGTAAACAGATAGAACTTATCCCGCTCTGTCTTGGAAACTACCCCAAGCCCCACCCCTGCAAAAGCAAAAAACATAACCAACATCGCCGCCGCACCGTACTGTCTGGGAATATTTCCCGACTTTAAGTAACTCATGACAATCGCATAGCCCAACGTGACAAGCGAAATCACCCCGAGAATGGTGGACATGATTCCCTTGCGCGTGTGCTGTTTGTTCGTAAACATATAGCTGTTCTTTTTCATAGGAATACTCCATTTCTGCCTAGCCTGCAAGTCGGACACAAATATTCCGACCGCAAAAACATTGACTCCCGGAATTTCCCTGCACTTATCTTGCAGCCAAAACCCCGGGAGTACACAAGTTCAAAATGGGTATCTTCGTCTGCTCCGAAAACACCCATCTGTCTCTCTTATCTTTAGAACAAAATCTTATTTCTTCCCGCCAAGAGTTTCGCGCCGCTGATAAGTAAAAGCACGCCACTGGCTACACCAACCACCAACGTCACTACGCCGACGGCAATATTGAGCGCTCCCGAGCCACCCATCGTCCTATAAGTTTTCTCTTCCATATTCCCCTCCATTCTGGCAGATTACAGCCAATTCACAAGACTACACTCCTAAGTACCGCCACCGCCGTCTGGCGATATGCCACTTACATGTCTATCTGGCGCCATACTGCCCATAGTATGCGTCAATCGCTCCCTTTAATGTATCATCAATGTAAATTGTCCCTTTATACGGCTGATTGTAAAGATATTCCACCACTTCTTCCATCGTCACAATGGCATTCGTTTCAAACCCGTATTTCTCTTTAATCTCCTCAAGGGCGCTCTTCTCGCTGCTCAGTCCACGCTCCATCCGGTTCAGTGAGACAATAAGCCCCTTAATCTCTACCTCCGCCTGGCTCTTAAGAATCGGGAAAGTCTCTTCGATGGATTTACCGGAAGTCGTCACATCCTCAATCACCACAACTCTGTCGCCGTCATTTAACTTGCTGCCAAGCAAAATGCCCGTATCTCCATGGTCCTTTATCTCTTTCCTGTTGGAACAGTAACGGATTTCCTTGCCATACAATTCACTGATTGCCATGGCTGTCGCCACCGAAAGCGGAATCCCTTTGTAGGCCGGTCCGAACAACACATCAAAATCCAATCCATAACAGTCATGAATCGCTTTCGCATAGTACTCACCCAGCTTGCGCAGTTGTGCACCCGTCACATAAGCTCCCGCATTCATAAAAAAAGGAGATTTCCTACCACTTTTCAACGTAAAATCGCCAAACTTCAACACTTTGCTGTCAACCATAAACTCTATAAACTCTTTTTTATAACTTTCCATATATCCGAAACCTCCCTGTCAATAGCTCTTGTCCGCCTGCATATTGCCAAAACTTTTTCCCAATTTTACCACATTCCTCATTGATATTCAATGATTTTTGTTCCATAAGAAAGGCTATCCTCCACCACAGCGGACGACAGCCTGTTGTTTATAACTATTATTGTATTTACGTTCACCGCTTATGCAAGTCTATTTCCTGCCCGCAAGCGCTCCTGCAATATCTTCTTTCATCGCAATCACCGCCGCTCTGGAAGCGTCTGCAAAGTTCTCCGCACCATACTGCGCGTACTGCTCCTGCTGGTATGCCGCAATAATTCCCCTGGATGAATTGACAATCGCCCCAAGCCCATCCTGATTAAAGAAATGCACTAAATCAACGCCCTTGCCGCCCTGCGCGCCATAGCCCGGCACGAGAATGAAGGCTTTGGGCATAATCTCTCTGAGAATCTTTCCCTGCTCCGGATAAGTAGCGCCCACCACGGCGCCTACATAGCTGTAAGAATCCCCCATACATGTAGCGCCCCATGCCGCCACCTGCTCTCCAACAATCTCATAGAGCGGTCTGTCATCACACCGGACATCTGCACCTTCCGGATTATTTCCCACTTCCATCCCTGTTCTGACCAGGCGGTCCTGAAATTCGCCGCTGCTTGGATTGGATGTCTTTACAAGTACGAAAATACCCTTCTTCTCTTCTTGACACACTTTGATAAAAGGCTTCACTCCATCGGAGCCCAGATAAGGATTCACCGTCACAAAATCTTCATCGAACCCTCTGCACACCGTGTTGCCTACCTTAACCTGTCCAAGATGCCCTACGGCATATGCTTCCGAGGTGGAACCGATGTCCCCCCGCTTCACATCGCCAATTACCACCAAATCTTTCTCTTTGCAGTAATCCACCGTCTTCTGGAATGCCGCCATCCCTTCCAACCCAAATTGCTCGTACATGGCAATCTGAGGCTTCACTGCCGGAATCAAGTCATAAATATGGTCGATAATCGCCTTATTATACTGCCAGACCGCTTCCGCCGCCCCTTTCAGAGTCTCCCCATACTCAGCAAAAGCCTTCCTCTGGATATGCTCCGGTATAAATTTCATGGTAGGGTCAAGTCCGACCACAATCGGCGCTTCTGTCTTCTTGATTTTATTAATCAATTTGTTAATCATAAAGTCTTACCTTCCAAGTCCTTCAATACATACTGATTCTCAATATAGTTAGGGAACTCGTCCCGGGGCACCCAAATCCATTCTCCGTACTCTTCCGACAGGACGATGTTCTCTTCGTCCTCCTCCATAATAGAACACAGATATGCGATTCCCACACAGTGGGTATCTCCCAACATGCTGGACCATATATACTCAACCTTATCGATGGTTCCCTCCACCGATAATTGTTCTTCAATCGCACGGCGGACTGTGTCGTCAGGCGACTCTCCATGCTGCACTTCCGCATCGATAAACTCCCACACAAAAGGGTCCGGAATACGGTCGTCCACCCATCTTTTAACCAAAAGATATTTATCATCCTTCTTGATAATGCCTTTCACACGTAAGAAAGTATTCTCCATATGATTACCACGCCTTCCTGTTAGTTTATGTACCTTGTTTTAATAGTAACATCGGCCTCCCGCCTTGTCAATCTAATCCCCATGCATATCGATAGTCTGCTTGCGGCACTGCCTGCCCTCCTATCTTGTCCGCAAAAACTCATACTCCCGTTTCGCCGTCTCATCGTCAGGATATGACTTCAAATAGCTGTCCATCAACGCCGCCGCCGTCTTATAATCTTTCATATACTCATAGGAAACGATTTCATTAAACTTAAGCGTCTGCATCATGCCATTGTCCTCAATCTTCATCGCTTCCTGGAATGCCGTGCGTGCCGCCTCATATTCCCCCATCTGCATCCTGCACAAGCCTAATTGGTTATAGATTTCCGCCTTATCCTTGTCATTCTCCACATATCCTGCATAAATGCTGGACGCATAATTATAATCTCCCAACGCCTCATATGTCCTGCCTAAATATAATGCCGCGCCGTAGTCCGTAGCGCTATCCAAGTTAGACAGCCTGTCACGCGCCTGCTCATAGTCGCCCATATAATAACAGATACGCCCCATGTCGTAGTCGGAAATAGATTTCTCATTCTCCGTCAGGGCATTCTGTAAATAAACCAACCCGGCCTCCTTATATCCGTATTCCTCCAATGCCGTGTAAATCCGTATCATCTGGTCGTAATTTTTGTCGTCAAGCGCCACTGCCTTTCCAAAATCCGCTTGCGCGCCATCGAAATCATTCCCGGATAACTTCACGCAGCCCCGCAGATAATAGGCGTCCTTCTCCTTCGGGCGCAGTGCAAGGATAGCGCTGTAGGCATCGATTGCCTGCTGTGACTGTCCATTCTTATAGTAAGCCGTGGCAAGATAATAATTGATGTCAAAATCAATGTCTTCCACTTTACCGCCGCCTGCATGCAGGGCCGCCTCCAAATAGGCAACCGCGTCACCGTACTTGGTCATGCCCATATAGGCAAGCCCCATTCCCCTGTATACAATTCTCTCGTCCTCACCGTCTTCCAACGCCTGTGCAAAAAAGTCCAACGCCTCTTCATACTCCAGCGCCTCCACTGCATCCATCCCCTGCCTCATATGGCTTACTTCTTCTTTCGCGCCACAGGCGGCAAGCAATGTCCCCATCGCGGCAACCGCTAACAGACTCCTTACTTTTCCTGCATATTTTTTATTCATATAATTTACTTTCACATCCCACTATATTAGCTTCTCCCGGAATGTCTCCTGCATGTACTTTTGCGGCTTACTTTCCACCCTGTGCACAAAAACTTCCGAAAATACATTCTTCTTATGCGATATATCTTCCCCTACACTCAGTAAACATGGGAACATATATCCTTTTACTGAAGATACACTCCCATGATACCACAACGGCTATCCAAATCCAAGCATGGATTCCTCTCAAAGGAGATTCCCGCAAACGAAGTCTTTCATGATTCCAAAAAACTCCCGCACCATATTGTTTAACTGGAAATATACATTGGAACGCGCCGAAATACCGCAGACATCCTCTAAACCCTTCGCCTTCGCGATGTGCACACCACGGAACACATGGAAATTGTTTGTGACAATTCCCACGCTCACATCTTTACGCCCAATCAGTTCCATGCTGTAGGCAATATTCTCCGATGTGTTCCTCGATTTATCCTCCATAATAATACGCTCCGGCGCAATCCCCTGTTGTGTCAGATAACGATACATTCCTTCCGCCTCGGTGCAAGGCTCATTGCTCCCCTGCCCTCCCGAGACGATGCAAACCGTATTCTCATTCTCTGTCAGATAATGATAGGCCGCATCCAGGCGGAACTTAAGCACCGCACTAGGCCCCGCCGGCTTCATCTGGGCACCCAGGACAATGATATAATCCAGATTTTCTTTGCCCTGGTCGTTGAATCTGCTGATGATGCATCCCTCGACAATCACAAACAGTACAATCCCGGCCGTCACTGCCACACAAATGATTCTCCTAAGCATAAGCGGCAGCCTGTACCACCAACCGAAATGGAGCATAAGCGCAAGCCCAAGAAAACACAATCCGCCTGCCGCCCACACAAGATAAAATTTGCTTCCTGATTTAATCAGAAAAACCACCGTACAGTAAAGAAAACAGAACAACGCCGCCAGAATACATAATATGCTCATCATCTTCTTCCCCATCTTATCCCCTTTCCGTATTTCATTAAAACAAGCACAGCTTGTATATGATATATATCCGAGCCCCTTCCTATAATGGTTAGGGCATCAAAAAGTATACTTTATTCATAAGTAGTAAAGGCAAATTGCATAAAATGTATCCCTTTGTTCACTGAGGGTAACTATAAAGCGAAAAAGAGCCTGCATATCCGCAAGCTCTAACTTCCATTCCACGCAGTATTTTGAAACACATCTACAGTGACTGAATCGTTTCCACCGTCTTGTCATACACCGCTTCCGCGTTATTCATGTAATCCAAAATACTATCCTCGTCATAGGGTTCTGAACGAAGCGCCTCAGTAAGCGGGGCTACATAATCCATAACGCCGCCCAACCCTAAATTACCGCACAATCCTTTAACTGTATGGGCATATGTGAACGCATCTTTCCAATTTTTGTCCGCCACCGTCTGTTTTAGTCCCTCGAAATTTTTATCATTTAGGAATTTCCGCAGCATCCTCAAATAAAAATCTTCCTTCCCCATAAAGCGCTTAAGCACCTCTTCATAATCTACCCCAACCGCCTTTAATTTATCTTTCATGCCTACCTCCTCGCGGATATTGAATCCTACTATTAAGCTTACGTTGTTTTTAGATAAATGGCAAGTGTTTTTTCACTCCTGTCCAAAAAAAAACGTTATTTTTTTCCATGGCATCCCATATGTATCCACCTATGAGACTTCGCCGCATAAAACAGAAATTCACCCCGTTTGCCCTATTGTGGTACTTCCCATTATCTGCTAGAATAACATTTAGAGTCACAGACCGCGAAATTTTGGGCATATTTTTTGAAGAAAAGGGATATACCATACTTTTTACAGACAATATAATAGAATCATAATTATTTTAGAACATAAAAGTAAATAAGAGGAGGCAATCATGTTCAAAGAAATTAAGTGGAACAATCGATTCAACCTCGGTGTGGACGTAATCGACCAGGCGCACCAGAGGCTTTTTTCAATTGTAAGCAGGCTGCTTGACCTCAACAAAGACACTGAGAAACAGCAGCACGCATGCCGGGAAGGAATCAAATATTTCAAAAGCTATGCCATAAAGCATTTCGCTGAGGAAGAACGCTATATGCAATCCATCAATTATCCCGGATACGACATGCATAAGAAACTGCACGACAACTTAAAGAACAACACTCTTCCTGCTCTGGAAGATGAACTGGAGGAATTTGATTATTCAATAGAATCTGTCCAACATTTCATCGGTATATGCGTGGGTTGGCTGAATGGACATATCATGATTGAAGACCGCGCGATTACCGGTAAGAATCCCAGTAAATGGTTGCATCAACCAAGTGATGATATTACCGGTTCCATTATCAAAGCAACCCAGCAAAGCCTCCAGGTTCTATGCCAGGCCGACGCACAGCTTGTCAGCACACATTATAACGGTGTAGATTTTGCCTCGGGACACGTGCTTTGTTACCGCCTGAGCTATTCCACCAAAGCCAAAGAACGGGTACAGCTTAACTTCGTATTTGAAGAAACCCTTGTGCTGCGCACACTGGAAGAAATTCTGGACTTGCGGTTACACAAAGTAGACAAGACGGTAATAGAAGCCATGAGGATGCTTTCCGAACAGTTTGCCGACTACCTGTCCCAATTCTTTGTGCTCAAGGCAAAATACATACTTGACCGGATTGACGTACAGACTTTTGACCAGTTCGCGCGTAATTTTGAAAAAACTTATCCCCCGTACAGCTTTCTATTCAACGCTACAGGTAAAGGATACTTTGCATTTTGTATAAATATGTAGGGAGTGCCTAGGCACTCCCATTATTTTGGATATAACATCCGAGTTTTACTTCTCTTACGGTTTTCTCCCGCTTTCCAAGTTGTTCCATCAGCATCTGGACCGCAATCTCCCCGCTTCTTTCATAAGAATATTGGACTGTGAGAAGCGGCGGCCTCATCAGCCTGGCAATTTCGGAGCCGCCATGTCCCGCCACAAGAATCTGCTCCGGAACTTCTATGCCCTGTTCCTGGAGATACTGCACCGCCCCGATTGCCATCGTATCGCTGGCACAGACTATACCGTCCAGATTGCCGCATTTCACAAGAAGCTCCCCCGCTTTCTCATACCCGGAAGTCACCGTAAATGCCGCCGTCACACAATTTCCGGCAAACTCCCCAAGCCCCATATCGCACAGCGCATCCTTGAAGCCTCTGTAACGCTCCGCACCCGCCGCCTCGTCCTGTTGTATCGCACCGATAAATCCAATCTTCCTGCGGCCTTTCCCGATAACTGCCCGGGTAAGCTCATAGGTTGCATGATAATCATCATGGAACACACAGCAGTAGCCCGGCAGATATTGCCCCATTATCACCACCGGAACGGACAGATTCTTTAACATGTCCTTATGCTGCGGGGTAAACACCGTGGCGATAAAAATCACGCCGTCCACCTGTTTGTCACGGAAAGCTGCCAGATATTCCAGTTCTTTTTCGGGTTCGTTCTGGGTGACTGCCAAGAGCATCCTGTACCCGTTTTCGTTTAACATGGAAAGTATGCCTTCTACCATTTTACCTATGGAAGCAGAGGCAATTTTGGGCGCAATGACACCTACCATTTTTGTCTTCTTCGTGCGCAGCGTCTGCGCCTGCACAGACGGCCTGTAACCTGTTTTCTCCACGACTTTACGGATTGTCTCGCGCTTTTCCTCTGAGATATACCCGTCGTTAAAGTAGCGCGATACTGCCGCCCTGGATACGCCTGCCATCTTAGCAATTTCTGCTATATTCATACATACCGCTCCCTTATCTTCATCCCTTTGTTCCTATAAAGTTTCAAGAGGAGCGCTTCTTCATGAAATAATAAAATCCGTAAGCAGGCACATGAATCTTGCCCAAATCAACCTTACCACCCGAAACTAAATCTGTGTAACCGCTCTTTGCCTCGTCAATCCGTACTGTCTTCTCACATTCGCTAAAGTTGAACAAACCATAAATTTCGTCGCCATCATAGTATCTTCCGATACATAGAACGCTGCTCTCACCCGTATCCACCGTCCACGTATCCGCATTCGACATGAATACCTTTTCAGATTTCCTAATCCGCTCCAACTGTCCAAGTCCCCGGAACATCTTCCCTTCCACCGTATCCATATCCGCAATGTTCTTTGCCCGCTCCCAGTCCATCACGCCGCGGTGTATATAACGGGAATCTGCAGCCTTATCCGGGTCTTTCTTGTAAGTATAGTCATTGACCTGCCCGATTTCGTCGCCGCTGTACAGTACAGGAATCCCCGACTGCATAAACATATAGGCGTGGAGCATCAAATCCTTTTGTATTGCCTTCTCCATCGCATCCTCGTCCTGTTCAAAACCTGCCTTCTCTATACCGCACATGGAGGCAGTGGTGCCGCAGAACCTGGCATCTCCGGTCACCGGGTCTGCATTGTACAACTCACCGCGGCTGTTGCTTTCTCCCGCATATCCCTGGAAATAATCATTCAGATATTTCTTGTGGGCGCGCTCTTCCATGCCTTCCCTGGCCAAAGTTGCGTAATCCAACCCCCAGCCGATATCATCATGGCAACGCAGATAATTCAGGAATACATAGTCCTTGGGCAATGCGTTGACGATGTCAAGCTGCCTCTTTAAGAGGCTCACGTCCCTGGTTGCCACCGTATGCCATGTGGTCGCCATAGTCGTCACGTTGTATAACATATGACATTCCGGTTTCTCCACAGTACCGAAATAAGGGACTACCTTCTCCGGCTCCATAACCACTTCTCCCAAAAGAAGCACACCCGGACATACAATCTCCCCAATCATGCGCATCATACGCACAATCGTATGTACCTGCGGCAGATTCCGGCATGGTGTATTCAGTTCTTTCCATATGTAAGGCACTGCGTCTATACGGATAATGTCGATTCCTCTGTTGGCCAGATAGAGAAAATTGTACATCATCTCATTGAACACCCTTGGGTTTTTGTAATTCAAATCCCACTGATAAGGATAAAAAGACGTCATCACATAATGCCCCGCGTCCTCTAACCAAGTGAAATTCCCCGGCGCAGTAGTGGGGAATACCTGGGGCACCGTCCTCTCATACATGGCGGGTTCTTCTTCATTGTCAAAGAAAAAATAGCGGCTCATATATTCCCCGTCGCCTTGACGCGCCTTCTTCGCCCACTCATGGTCCTCCGACGTGTGATTCATGACAAAGTCCATACAGACATTGATTTCCTTCTTATGGCAGGATGCCGTCAGGTCATCCAAATCTTCCATGGAGCCTAATTTCTCCTGTACCTTACGGAAATCCGATACCGCGTACCCGCCGTCCGAACGTCCCGGCGTGGTATCCAAAAAAGGCATCAAGTGGATATAATTGACATTGCACTTCTCCACATAATCCAGCCTGGACTCTACGCCTTTCATATTCCCCGCGAAATTGTCAATGTAGAACATCATCCCAAGCATGTCATTGCGTTTGTACCACTCCCGGTCCGCCTCCCGTTTCAAATCTCTTGTTTTTAACTCCTTATTTCTCTCCTTGTCAAACTGCTGCATGCGCTCGCATAACTCGGCAAACATGGAGCTATTATCATATAGCTCCATGTACAGCCAACGCAGTTCGTCATGATGTTTCTCCAGTCTCTGCTGGAATTTCCCCTTTTTACCCATAGCTTTTATCCTGCCCTTCCTTCAGCCTGCAAGCCGCTGTCATAAACACAGGCCTGCCGCTGTCAAATTCCCGTCCGTTTACACATTATACACCGTGTATATCGCAAGCTTTTCTCCAATATCCTTAATAAAGAATAAGCCTAACATACAAACGGCGCAATTTTTTCTGCTATTTCTTCATTTCTGGAATCATACCGCAGCGGAACCGGCCCCGTAAGGTCAAGCCCCATCACCCCAAGTATGGATTTCGCATCAACGACCCTATGTCCGGAACCCAGGTCAAAGCTTGAATCAAATTTGTCAATGATGTCTACGAACTTCCTGATTTGCTCAACGCTGTTAAATTTTACATTTACCTGCTGCATAGAATTTTCCTCCTTGCTTGTGTGGTATCGATTTCATTTTGTACCACTATCATATATGCAAGTTTTCCACTTGTAAATTGACATTATTCATAATTTTTATAAATTTTTTCTGTTAAAAATAGTGAAATTGATTTCATATTATTTATGCATATATGGCAGACAATAACTGTCATCTGTTCACAGAAACCGCCATCCTGTGATACGTGTGCCTTACGCCCCGGATTGCAATGGAATAAGCCATAATATTCTCCGGCAGCGCCATACCCGGATACCCCGTATCCCCGATATGATGGATATCCGTGCCCGCTATCTTACACATAAGTGCAATCCGTCTGACTGTATCGGTATCCGCCCCTTCCTGGGATGTGCCTATGGCAGTGATTGTCAATACCCCTTTACTATGTGCATGTGCAATCAGCTCCCGTACATACTCCATGGTAATGCCAGGCACGGTTCCCGGCGCCGGAAGCAATATGATGTCTGCCCCTGCATGGATAAACTCATCGATGTCTTCTCTGGTAATGATATTCTCGCCGCCCTCACCCACAATACCGGAAGCATGCATCTTACCTGCTGCAAGAATCAGCTTGTCTTTCATCTTCTCTGAAATTGCCCGCAGTGAGTCTGTTATGGCACGGTTGCTTACCCCATTGCCGGGATTCCCCGTAAGAAGCACCATGTCCACACCCATACTGCAGGCTTTGGCGGCGTTTGAAACCGTAGCCTTTCGTCCCGGGGACATCCGCCATAAGGTTTCATCGTTATCCGCGGCCATCTTATCCTCCACCGGTTCCAGGTTAATGCCAACCATACGCCCTGTCAGCCGTTTAATCTCCCTCACAGTTTCTTCCGGCGCTACCTGGGGCAATCCGTTCACCACCGGTTTGTCCACATCAAACATATTAAGCAACAATAAATCGGCGCCCATGGAAGCCGCAAATTCTGCGTTCGTCACATCTGTCAACACGGGCATCGTGACCCCGATACATTCACATGCAAGCACTCTTCCTTCACTGCCTGCAATAGAACGCAAATAGTCCTCCTTCGTAAAACGCGCAAGGTCCGACGCCGTACAGTCCAACATTCTCTTAGCCATATAAATCCCCCTTTCGTGCTCAGCCTGCCGATTTGGACAGCGCTGAAAGTTTTGCACCAAACTTACCAAATATAATTTCCCCCATCCAACACAATCTATTCTCAACCCCGCCTTACTCTTCACAATAGTATGCGAAATATCTTTCCCGCAAAGGTTGGTATGCTCCCCTGGGCGGATAGATTTTCTTTCCATTATCCATCTGTATTTCCTGCCTGCTAAAGTTTTCGATATGTTCCATGTTGATAACATAGGAAATACCCACCCGGATAAATTCCGGATACTGTAAAAGCATGCCGCAGATTTCCGCCATGGTAATGCGCACTACACGTTGCCTGCCATCCGGAAAATAGAGACACTGCATCTTCCCCTGCGCCTCGCAGAATACAATATCGCTCACCGCCACCCGCTGAATCCTGCCGTCAATCCGGAGCAAAAGGTATTTCCGGCGCGCCTCTTCCGCCTCCTCAAAGAATCTCTCAAGGACAGGAAATAACTTCGCCTGTGAAACAGGCTTCACGAGATACTGCACCGCCCCAACGCTAAAAGCATCAAGCGCATGCTCTCTGGATGAGGTGAGGAACAAAATCCTGCACATATTGCCCATATCCCGAAGTTCTTGTGCCGCCTCGATACCCATTTTATCCGGCATATAGATATCCATAATAATCAAATCCGGTTGATATCCTTTCTGCCTTATCATGCCAAGCAGTCCCTCCGCGCACTCAAACCGTTCCACCTTGAAATCCGCTTCTGTATTTTTCCTCTCATACTCGCCAAGCAATTGTTCTGTTTTATCCAGTTCTGCCACATCATCGTCACAGAGTGCAATCAGATACATAGCCATATCATCTCCATCACATATACATTTATTATAGAATACTTTATCCCGCCTGGGAATCCTTATCCCGCGGAATATTCATAATCAGCCGGAAAACAAACACGCCGTTATCATTCTTGAAATCGTACTCGCCGTCAAACTTTTCCGCCGTCTTGATAATGCTCATGACGCCAATCCCACCTGTAGACTCCGGCTTAGGCTGCCCATTCATAATCTCTGTTTCCAGCCTGCATGTATTGCTGCAGTAGATAACCAGCTTATTCTTCTTTTTCTTAATAACAATTTGAATAAAACAATCCCTGTCCGGCGACTGTTTCTTCACCTCCATACATCCGTATATTGCATTTTCATAAGCGTTAGCCAATATAGTAATCAGGTCAATATTGGGTATTGCCAGGTTCTTGCCCAACTTCACATCCATCGTAACCTTAATCTGCGCTTTCCTTGCTCTCCCCGTATATGCCGCCAGAATATTGTTGACCGCGGTATTTGCACAGACCGACTCCGTAATACCCTCCTCCGTCTCCTTACTGTATTCCTGCAGATATTGCAGCAATTCCTCGTTCTGTCCTCTGCGGGCATATTCCGCAATCACCGCATTATGATGCCTTGCGTCATGCCGTATCCGCCTGCCGGACTCAACAGTCTCCTCCAACAGCTCCATATTCCTCTCTAACAGCCTATGGTTCATCTGCATCAACTGGTTTTCCTTCTGGTACTCCTTTTCCCTGCCGATATGCTGGTAAAGGCGAAACACCAAAAACTGTAAAGCGCCTGTGAGAAAGAAATTCATGATAACCTGAAAAAGCCGATATGGCGTCTGCTCCGAAACATTCGGATTTAAGATAAATCCGATTCCAAAGAGAATACTGATAACCATGACCGTAATACTGAATTTATCCAGTTCATTTTCCATATAATAACCGAATCCGCGGATAGAATTTTTAACCTTCTTGTCTATAAAAAGTGCCATAGAAACAATCAGCACAACGCGCGTTATGATATCCGCCCATATATTCCTCTCAAAAAAAATCACGGCAACTTCAATGCCGCCAATCAAAAAAACCGCCAACAGATAAAAGGTAAGCGCCAGCTTGTAAATCGACAGCGCAACCGGGTCGCTGCTCATAAAGACAGAAAAAAGGACAAAAAATATATACATCACGAAAGCCACCATCTTGACGCAGCTTTTCCAGTCTGCCACGTACCAGACACATGCCGCTGCAATGACTACCAAGCTAAAACACGAGTAAAACAAAAATGTCCTTTTTTTGCCATACCGCGGTTTACTCATCAAGGAAAACAGTATAACCGTCCCGGCTAGACTGACCGCAAAGCGGAGTATGGCTATGTACACGGAACCTCCTAACATAATACGATAATCCTCCTTCTAGTCATTGTAATACGCAAAGTATTTTTCGATTAAAGGCTGGTAAGCGCCTCTTGGCAGATAAATTTTCTTACCGTCGTCTGTCCATAACTCCTGCCTGTTCAGGCTCTCTATATGCTCTAAGTTCACAATATAGCTGTTCCCAATCCTGACAAACTCCGGGAATGCACCCAGAAGCTCTTCTAAACCCGCCATCGTCATATGCAGCATAAGCCGCCCGCCATCAGTCAAATACATGTACTGGAACTTTCTTTGTGCCTCGCAACATACAATCGCCTGCACGGATACCCTGCGTGCGCCGTCGTCTGTCTGCATCATGAGGAATTTTTTCAATTCTTTGCCTAAATCCTCTAACAGCCTGTCCAAAATCCTCTCCAGCTTATCCTCAAAAACCGGCTTGACTATATACTGTACCGCATCCACGCTAAAAGCCTCCAGCGCATAATCGGCAGACGCCGTTACGAAAACAATCCTACACCTACTCCCCATCCTGCGAAGTTGTTTTGAAACCTCAATCCCGTTTTTCTGTGGCATATATATATCAATAAACAGTATGTCCGGCGCATATTCCCCCTCATCTACCATGCAGAGCAATTCATCCGCACTCTCAAACCGGGTCACGGTAAATTCAGAACCTGCATGCTCCGCCCTGTAAGTATCCAGTAAACTGTCCAAAAGCGCGAGTTCTACAGATTCATCATCGCAAATCGCAATTTGATACATCTTGTCCATACCTCTTTTATTTTATTCCAATCATTCAGTCCTATACAATGAAGTCAACGTATTCGTCGGCAATAGCGCTTAACATCCGTCGTGTTAACTGCAAACTTTTATTTTCCGTTACCATTATAAAAGATTGAAACAGATTCTACCCCCCCCCGGTACAATTTGCATGTTTTAAGGTATACTTTGCACTTTTATTGTCTTATCCCGGTTCCAAATTACAAAAGCCAGAGTTAACTCCCTGGCTTTTCGTGTTCCCTATTTATTTCCCAACCAACGCTTAAGAACCTCACTTATAATTTCAGGCTCCAACGGCTTCGCCATATGCTCATTCATCCCCGCATCTTTTGCCGCCTGCACATCCTCTGCAAATGCATTGGCAGTCATGGCAATAATCGGAATCCGGGAGGCATCCGGCCTATCCAGGCTCCGTATAACCCGCGTTGCCTCATGTCCGTCCATAACCGGCATCATAATATCCATAAAAACAATCTGATAGGTATAAGGAGCCGACTGTTGAAACAGCTCCACTGCCTCCTGGCCGTTCTCCGCCATGGTAACCTCCAAGCCGTTTTCTTCTATCATGTACTGTGCAATCTCTCTGTTCAGCTCATTGTCTTCCACAATCAGCGCATGTTTACCGGAAATCCCGTCTGTCTCCGCATCCGCATCTACCTCCTGCCCACCGGATACGGCCACAATCTCAAGCGGCAGCACCACGGTACATACCGTACCCTGTCCTACTTCGCTCTCCACTTGTATCGTACCGTCCATACTGTCAACCAGTTTCTTCGTAATCGTCATACCAAGCCCCGTACCCTGGTAATTCGTCCTCGCTCCACCCATTTCCTGGGTAAAAGGCTCAAAGATGTGTCCAAGAAATTCCTGGCTCATGCCGACTCCCGTATCGGAAACCTCGAAGCAAACCCGGGCAATCCCATCCTCGGCTGAAAGTTCATGGCATTTGATATCGACACTTCCGGACGGCTTGTTGTATTTCACGGCATTGCCTGCTATGCTGACCAGAACCTGTTTGATATGCAGCGGACTTCCCATAAAATATTCATGAGGCAAACCACCCTGCACAGTGAAATCCGTTGTCAGCTTTATGTTGCGCGTCGCCGCCTGCCCGCCTATCATGACCATACAATTGCTTAAAAGCTCATGTATGCTAAACATCTCATTGGCAAGTTCCATATGGTCACTTTCCAGATTATTGATATCCAACACATCATTAATGAGAGACAGAAGATGTTCCGCCGACGTCTTAATTTTCTTTCTGCAGTCCTCCTGTCTTTCCAAGTCTTCCGGGTTCTTTTCCGCAATGTTTAACATCCCCATAATACCGTTAATCGGCGTACGCATGTCATGGGACATATGGGAAAGAAATTCCGTTTTTGCCCGGTTTGCCTTCTTAGCATCACGTATGGCAAGCTGCAGTTCATCATTTTTCTTTTCAAGCATATGGTAAGATTTACGCCTCATGCGAAAAATCACGATACCGAAACTAATCACAAACGCCAGAATAATGACTGCAATAAGAATCACTTCCTTGCTCTGATACAGATAATCCGGCAATTCATAAGTATCATAAGGGATATTCATGTACTGGTTGACAATTTCCTCTTTCTCCGCCGATGTCACAAGCCGCATAGACTTATTCATCACGTCGAACAGCACAGGGTTTACATCTTTTGCGGCAGCCAACGCACATCCCGACTGGTATCTGTAGTTCTCCCACTCCATCAAATCGGAAAATCTCTCGTTTTTAGACTGGTAATTGTATTCAATCGTATTAAGCAGCGTAATATCTGCTTCTCCTTTTGCCACCGCCAAAAGGCATTCCTTGGAATTGTCACAATAGATAATTTCCTCAACCGTATCCAGGTGCTCCGCCCAATAGGCCCTGCCCTTAGTCAACACCATCTTCACTTCACCGGGCGTAAGCGCATAGCCGATTCTCGATATGATGACCGAATTGTACGCCATAAACTCATTGGTCAGTATGACATCTTCATTCTGGGCCAACTGCATACTGTTGGCTCCTACATAGAAGTCTATCTCCCCGTTCATAAGCAAATCTTTCCAGTACACGTCTCTCTCAAGCGGACAAAACTCCATGGGGATTCCGCTTCTCTCAGAGACTATACGCAATATCTGAAGGTAAATTCCAACATACTCCCCCTGTTCATCCATATATGCCAAGGGCCTCGTATCTTTATAAAAACCGATTCGCACCGATTCTCCACTGTTGATGAGCTCTAATTCATCCGCCGCGAAATTTTCCCGCCGGTCCCCATAGTAACGGTTAATCAATTCCTGTTCCAACGTAGGGCCATCCATATTAATCTCTTCAATCCCCCTGTTCAACTCGTCGAGAAGCGTGGCGTTGCCCTTCCATGAAATGTAATAATATGGCGCATAAGCAAACTTACCGACCAGGCACTGGCCCTCCCAAACTTCCGTCAATGTGTGGACTGCCACGTCAATCTCACCCGCCGTCAAAGCCTCCTGCAGATGCTGGGTGGACTCATATTCATGCAAGCTAGGTCTGTCGATACCGTTCCGTTCCAAGTACTCTAAAAATTCTCCTTTTCGGATATAGCTTGAGACGACGCCAAATTCCATACTCTTCATTCGGGCAAAATCCTCGAAAGCAAGGTCACTCTCCTGCCCCACAAACAGACACCCGTAGGTGTAACCACTAGGCAGTGCGGCATAGTCATAAATCTCTGCGCGCTGAGGGGAATACTGCGCAGAGCCTACCAGGTCTACCTCCTGCGCCTTAAGCTTATCAAGCGCATCGTCCCAACTCTCGCAGTCTACATATTCAATATCCCACCCGGTATAGACGCACACTTCATCCAGGTAGGCCACATCCATGCCACCATAACCAGTTTCCTCCGAATAAGTATGAAATCCTTCCATGGGGAAAAACGCCACTCTGACGGTACGGGATTTGCGCGCACAGACAGACATAGGTAAAAATACCGACAATACCAACACTGTCAACGCGATAACCATACTGCCCTTTATCCATTTATTCCAAAGCCTTTTCTTCATATCCTTCCACCTCACAGCGACTCCTAGCAGCCCGCCAAACGGCCCTGTAATAGCTGCCGTATTTATTATACAGTAATTTCCCTGTTTTTGGAAATATATATCGGCAAAAAAGAGCATCAAAAGGATTGCCATAAAACTCATCGTTTTATAGCAATCCTTTGTTACATTTCATTCTGATTCTAATTCAGGCAGCATTGTGACTAATTTAACTTGAACTCCGCACAGTTTACGGTGCTGCTGTCCGTCCCGGCAAACACTTCAAACTTACCCGCTTCGCTCTCCCATCTTCCACTTTCCGTAAGAAACTGCAGTTTACTGTCGTCGATTGTAAAGCTTACCGTCTGCTCTTCTCCAGGCTCCAGGGTTATCTTGCAGAATCCTTTTAGTTCCTTCACCGGACGTACCACGCTGGCAGCCACGTCACGAATGTAGAACTGAATAGTCTCCGTTCCCTTCCTTTCGCCTATATTCTTTACTTTCACCTCTGCACGGATACTTTCATCCCGGGTCATGCACTCTTTATCCAGGGCAATCTTGGAAACCGAAAATCTGGTATAACTAAGTCCGTACCCGAAAGGATAGAGCGGCGCATTGGGAATATCAAGATATTTGGAACGGAACCGGTCTTTATCCTTACCCGGCACACACGGACGTCCGGTGGAATATTCATTGTAATGTACCGGAACCTGCCCTACACAATAAGGAAAACTCATGGGCAGCTTCCCGCTGGGATTATACGCCCCGTAAAGCACATCCACGATAGCCCGTGCTCCCTCCGTTCCAGGCATCCATACCTGCAAAACCGCCTTGGCTTTCCCGGAAATCTCCCTGATATCCAAAGGCCTGCCGGAGAAAAGAACCACAACAACCCTCTCGTTTACTTCGCATACTCTCCTGAACAATTCCATCTGGACTTCAGGAACCTGAATATTGGCATGGCTCGTCGCCTCACCGGACTGTAAGTAGTGCTCCCCAAGAGCCATGACCACGATGTCCGCAGCCTTCGCCGCACACACAGCCTCCTCGAGCATCTGCCCACAATCCCTGACCGGTGCTTCCTCCACTTCGTTGCCCACGAATCCTTCCAACTTGATATTATCCCCAAGTACCGGACTGCCTGCACAGAACACCGTCTGCGCGTTTCCGTCATACTCTTTGACTGCCTCCTGCAAAGTCGTCACATCCTTACTCTCACCGATAATCGACCAAGAGCCTATCATATGACGGTTATTCGCATATGGTCCTATGTATGCTATCTTGCTTCCCTTCTCCAGGGGAAGGATATCCTCGTTCTTTAACAGGACAAAGGATTTTCTTGCCGCTTCCCTTGCCAGCTCCTTGTGCTCTTCGCACAGGATAATCTCTTTCTCGGCTTTCTCATCCGCATCCTTGTAAGGATTCTCAAAAAGCCCCAATTTATTCTTCAGCTCCAAAATACGCGCTGCCGCCTCATCTACAAGTTTCTGTGGGATTTTTCCTTCCCGTACCAGGCTGCACAGATGTTCCGAGTAAATTCCCGTCATCATGTCAATGTCCACGCCTGCCTCGGCTGCCCGGACTGCCGCTTCCCTCCTGTCGGCGCAGTAACCGTGGTAAATCATCTCCTCAATGGCTGCCCAGTCGGAAATCAGCACACCGTCAAACTCCATCTCCCCGCGCAGCACATCTCGCATCAGCCATTTATTCCCGCTGCAAGGCACTCCGCCTAGCGTATTAAAAGCCGTCATCACCATGGCTGCCCCGGCATCAATGCCCGCCTTATAGGAGGGCAGATAGAACTCCCGCAGCGTATGTTCCGACAATTCCACCGTATTGTAATCTCTTCCCGCCGTGGCCGCTCCGTACCCGCCGAAGTGTTTCACACAGGCCGCCACACGGTAAGGCTCTTTGATATCTTCTCCCTGGAATCCCTTCACCATGGCCGCCGAAAACAGGCAGTTCAGATAAGGGTCTTCCCCCGTGGACTCCATCACACGGCCCCAACGGGCGTCACGCACCAAGTCAACCATCGGCGCAAAAGTCACATGGACACCGCTGACGGCCGCCTCCTTCGCCGCCACCGCCGCGCATCTTTCAGACAGTTCCGGTTCAAAACTTGCCCCCTGTCCCAAAGGTATGGGGAACACTGTCCGGAAACCATTGATAACATCCAGCATAAACAAAAGCGGGATTCTGTGGGGATGTTTCTCTATAAACTCCCTCTGCATCTTCTTTAACTTCTCCGCCCCATAAGAGCCTAACACAGAGCCTGCAAGGACTGCCCTCTCCTCCGTAAGCCCCATCTCCTGCATAGGCCCCGTTACCACACCCTCGTCCGTGAGAAAAGCGCCGATTAACTGCTGCATCTGATTCACTTTCTCTTCCAGAGTCATTTCATCCAATAAACTGCGTAATTCCTGATTCGTCATCTTTCCAACCATACCCTTTCTGCTTGTCTGTAATACCTTCTTTTATACCGGAACTATCTAAAAGGAGAGGATGCTGCCTTCTCCCCATATATCTTCACCGTCTTCCTCCTCAATACCATCCCCCAGATATTCACCCACCAGTTTATCATAGTCCTCTAATTTTTGGTCAATCTGCTGCTTTTTCTCCTGGTCGCCTGCTATCTGGTAATATACGGATGCTACCGAGAACAAGATATCGTTTTCTTCCGTACAGGAAGTTTCTTCCTGAATATATTGCCCGATAAGCCCCTCCGCCAACTCCATATCCCGGACTGCAATAGCCGTATAGATGCTCGCTGTAACCGCCCAGACACTGTCCGGTTCTTCAAGCAGCCACTGCCTGCAAAACTCCGAAGCCGCTTCATTTCTTCCCAGACAGCCTAAAGCAGAAACCTTTCTGAACTTGATATCCGATGGAGACCACTCCTCCCACCGGAACATATCTAACAGTTCATCACAGATTTCCAGAAGCTTCTCATGCTCCTCCTGCATATCCATTTCGTCCAGATAATCTTCCAACCACCCCTGTACATCATACCGAAACTCGGTGCTCTCATCCAACATGTAAAGCTCCGCCCCATATTCCGGCTGCATCTCTCTTTCTTCGTTGATAAGTCCTTTCAACGTATCAAACGCCCTATGCCAACATGACGAATCTATTTGCACCTGCGTCATATTCAAATAACATGCTTCTGTCTGCTTCTGAAATTCTTTCCATTTCTTATTTCCCATATATTTTATCTCCTGTTTTACACTTGGCAGGCCATCGTCCTACTTCGTTTGTATTATTGATATTATACAATAACAAAGGTAGAAGAGAAACAAATTTTTTATGAAAACATGACTAAACTAATTTCCTTTTATGATTAGGGCATGAACGCCCTAATCCTTTTGTCCTGCTTCCTTGTCTGCATCTCTTTTTTTCACAATTTCGCAAAAATCTTTCTTCGCGATGTCATATTTGGAAGAGTCCCTCAGGATTGCCGAAGGGTGGTATGTGGCAGTCAGCGCACAATTTTTGCGGCATGTCCATGTGCCATGCTGTCTGGTAATCTTAAACCCCGGTGAAATAATACGCTAGGCAGCCACACGTCCAAGACAGACTATAATTTTGGGCTTTAGAAGAAACGTCTCATATTTCAGATAGGGAAAACATGCTTCTTTCTCCTCTTCCTTCGGCTCCCGGTTGCCTGGCGGATGACACTTCAGAATATTGGTAATGTATATTTCTTCCCTTGTCAGCCCGCAATCCTGCAAAAGACTGTCCAATATCTCCCCCGAGCTTCCTACAAAAGGAATGCCTTGTTGGTCTTCCTGCGCGCCGGGCGCTTCCGCTATGAACATAATATCGGCGTGATAGTTTCCACGCCCCATGACAGGACAATGCCTGCTCCGGCTGAGTGGACAACTGGTGCAGACGGCAATGTGACGCTCGATATCGTTCCATGTATACTGCATAAGAGACCCCCCATTCCGCTTCTTAATCGTTCCTAAAAGTATGCCTGTTTTCCCCCATCCGGATTAACGTTTTGTTGCACTCCTGATAATACTGTCCACCGCCGCCTCGGCGTGGGTGGGCAGACCCATGGCTGCCTGGCCCGGCTCCCCGGACGCCGCATCTTCCACTCCCTCATAAAATGACTGTCTGGCGTATCTGGCCAACAATCCCGATACCCGTCCTCTCTCCATAGAATCCTCGGTACCAAGGACAACGACTATCAAATCATGCTCCATCGTCCCATCGTCTACCGCCAAAGACGTGACAAGGCAAGCGCCGGCTTTATTGGTCGTTCCGGTCTTTAAACCCGTAACGCCGGATAAGTTGTGCAAAAGCGGGTTACTGTTCTTTACTTCAAAGTCAAACGATTCTAAGGTGGCGTCCTTTAGTGAGGTAATCTCCGTAACCTGGGGATAGACTTTCAAAAGGTAAGCGGCCAGCCGAAACATATCCTCGGCGCTCATGCGGTTTTGTCTCTTGGAAGAAATGGGCTCTTTCGTATACGAAGGCAAACCATGGCTGTTATAAAAGACTGCCTGAGACAACCCCAGTTCCTGTGCTTTCTGATTCATCATCCGGACAAATGCTTCCTCCGACCCGGCGATGGATTCAGCCAGACACAGCGCGCATTCATTACTGGAGGGTAGCAGGAGTCCAAGCAAAAGTTCCTGCACGGAAATCTCCTGTCCTGCTTCCAGAGGAACTACTCCGTCACTCGATGAAGCTAACATTTCAACTGCAGAAGAGACAGTGACAGTCTCCTCAAGGGTAATCTGCCCTGCCGCTATGGCGTCCATGGTCAAAAGACAAGTCATAAGCTTGGAAGTACTGGCTATCGGATAGGGCATATCCGCCTGATACCGATAATAAATCTCCCCGGTGGCAGCATCCCCCACCAACGCGCTGTTGACTCCGTAGAAGTATCCGGCTTGTTCCAAGGCAGAAGGCGATATACGAAAAGGTTCCTGCGTATTAATTTGCAAGGAGCCTGCCCCCGCATCTGTGACGTTCACATCCAGTAACATGGCCAAGTCTGCGGTCATCATAAAACAATCATAGTCGTCGGAAGGCAGCCGCACAATAATGGTATAGTAAGACACCTTCTGTCCGCTCACCTCAAACTCATTCCGCCGTAGGGAAATATCCGGATTCTCCTCACTTTCCCAGGGAGTATTTTCGGTTCCCACCGGGGCATAGTCACTCCCCGGGGTTAGCGCGATAGAATGATTCGTGATTTCCAAAGAAAAAGATTTGTCCGTATCCTTCATAACCATGGCCATATCTCTCAGAGACAAGTAGGTATTGTTGGCATAGCTGTAATCCAAGGTTTTAACGGTGCTCGTACCGCCGCCGTCCGCCTGCACCTGACAACTTCCGTATAGCCCGAAACTTGCGGATACACCCATCGGCACAATAGAACATACCAGAAACACCGACAAGATAAGAGAACATATTTTATGTAAAATTTTTTTCATTGTTTTCCTCATTTCTTCACAACTGAAAATTTTCATTTTCCTCTCCATTCCGAAACGTTTTACGCTGAGGACACGAACAGAATTTCATATTCTGCCCTGCGGACAATAGAATTTGCAACGCTTCGGAACAAATTCAAACTGACTTGTTCAGTTTGTTGAACGAATTTGGGGTTATTTTAAAGTAAACACAATAGGGTAATGACTGTAAAAAGAACCAGAGGCAGCAGAATCCGCTTCCGCTGACAGGACGAGGCTTGTATCCTTCCGAATATAGTATTCCGTCTTGGCTTCATAAGGCTCTCCATCATCAAACTGCCTAACCAACATATCTTCCACCACTTCATAAGTACCGCTGCCGTCATACTGTGCCTGTAACTCTTCCAGGGAAGGAAGCAGCTTCGGCCCATAAGACATCAAATAGGACACGGTGGACATCCCGAAAGCATCAACCACGAGAGCCTCCACATCCTCCTGCTCCGTGCCTCCCTCATAGCCCGTCATGCGCAGCCTCTCCCCCAAAAGCTCCCTAAATCCACTGGCAAATGCCTCGTAGGCCGCCTGATTGCAGGCATCATAGCTGTCTGGTAAAATACCGCTGCGGAAGGTCCCCTCCAAACGGGCCGTCTGCTCCATATCCAAATTGACTTGTATGGTCAAATTTTGCATATAAGATTCCATATCCTTCATAGAGACAGATACGGCTTCTATGTCTTGCAGCCAGTCAAGGGCTGTCACTGCGGCCTGCTCCGTCACGTCTATATCCGCTGTCCACACCCCGGTTAAATCACTGTCCTTCGATGTGAAAAAGTGTATATACACCAAAAGAGCCGTGGAAGTCCCCAATATCAGAATCAAAAAGGTTACTACGGCATTTTTTATGACTTTTCCCATAGATATCGTCCCTCAATCCTTTCGTTTATGTGAATACTCCCTGTCACAACTTCAGATTTATGTCTGTCATCAAGACTTATCTGTGCCGCTATACAAAGGCAATCTCATATTCCTTTATTCCATATCCAAGCAACTGCATAATCTGCAATTCGTCCTCCGCATCTAAAACGGCATTATGCGTCTCACGATACCGATTGTCCCCGCTTAACATTTTCAGTATATTCTCAACGCCGTACCCCCGTTTCATTTTTCCTGTCTTGTAGCAGTCCACACAGTCCGGTATGGCGCTATTATATTGGCGGTATGCCGCTAGGCGCATAATATCATACCATTCATAGTCCATATACTCCGGCAGATGCCTCTTGTCAAAGGACGCATTATATGCAAAAAGTTTCCGCACATGATAAGTATCCAGCCATTGCTTGATTTGTCTTAAAGTCTCCTCTCTGTCTGAAACATGAACCCCTTCTTCATCAAGCCTTAATTCATTTGTATACATCCCGCCCACTCTATATTCCGGGTCAATTATGTAATATACCGAATCAATTTTTCTTCTTCGTCTTAGTATCGGCAACTACTACGCCAACCGACATGACCTCATCATCCCAGTTTGTCTCGGTGTCAATTACTGCAAATCTATCCTGGATTTCTGTCTTGGCCTTCTCTGGCAATAACTGCTTATCTGATAATTTTAGCGGTGTATCCATATAGGGTTCTCCTCTTTTTATATGTGTTCTTGTGGATTTCTATTTTTCTCACAATACCGTTTTTAATAGTTCCACCGCGCTTTCCTCCGCAGGCTCATTTGTTCCCAATTCACCGCGGAAGGCACGGGAGAGAATTGCCTTTTTCATGGTGTCGATTTGGGTCAGGATAGATTCGGATATTTCACTTACCTTCATCTCCTTCACAAACATTTCATCAAGCATTTGAACAATTTCCTTCTGTTCAGAAACCGGAGGAAGGTACAACGAGTATACTTCAAGAAAGCTCTTCGGAACTCTTTGCTGTCCAACCGCACCAGCCATAACAGCTTTTGCCTCATCCCGGAAATGCTTGTCGCGAATCAAATGATATAGATAACGATTATATAGTTTTGGACCACATCTAAATACATAAAACTCTGTTGTTCCAAATCCAATGTTATTCACTAACTTTCCAATAACTGCTGACTTTCCATTTTCCATACATGGTGTAATCTTTGCAAAGACCACATCACCTTCTGAAAAGTTTGTAAATCCAGTACGTACTTCCTTTAACGGTCTAGTCTGTGGATTCGTAATTTCTCCATAAATTTCGGATAACGCCGGCATTGGGAAAAAAGAGACTTCTAAATTATCAGATAAACCTGTTGTATCTATTTTCTTAGGATTTATCTTACATATATCAGCTAATTCTACTCTTTCCCAACTATCTAACTTACTCCCATGTTCTTTCCTCCACCGCTCCGTCAACTCCCCGGTAAACGCCTTATGCAAAATAGCAGATTTCCGAAGTTCAAAACCATCCACAACAGCCTGCGCCTTTTCTCTGGCCTCATCTAACTTGATAAAGAGGCGTTCAATGCGGTCTACGATACGCTTTTGTTCGGCAAGTGGGGGTATAGGAATAAAATGATTTTTTATAATATCTTGTGAAATATTAGGTTGTGCTCCACCTTTAGCTTTTCTTATAAAAGTCTCCCTTTGCGAATGCACATAATAAAACAGATACCTATAATCAAGAATTTTATAACAAACACCACATGCACAAGCCTGATTTGTTGTTGCTCTAACTCCCATAATTCCGACTTTACCAATTGTTGCTCCATACATCGCTACTACAACCGTGTTCTTTGGAAACAATTTGGCACTAGAATGTAATACAGCTTTGTCTGTTATTTTCTCTTCCGTATCATAAATATAGTTATCATTTAATTCTCCTGTTTTTATCCATGGAATATTTCCATTATAATATTCTGAAGTTTTGCGAGAAGGGGTTCCTCCTGACCCCCATTGGGCAACAACATCTAAAGTTGTCCAACACCAATTCTCCGGAACTGCATACGGCTGTTCCTCCACAGGCACAAGCGCCTGCTCCAACTTCTCCTCCGGCGTTAACTCCGTTTCCGCCTTTTTCCCTCTTGCCATATCACACCTCCAAGCTTTGCAATGCTTTCAGCTCATTTACTACGCTCTGCAAGAGGTCAACCGCTTCTTCTAGCTGCGCTATGGCTTCCTCGCCGCTTTCAATGGGGTCAGGTAAATCATCATAGTCAACAATAGAATCATCCCTTATCAGCCCTAAATCAAGACTGTTACCTTTCTCGGCAATCTGGTCACGGGTGAATAAGCTCCACCGTTCATCCTGTACGGCATGGCGGTCAGCCGCTTCATATGCCACTTCAAAGTCCGCAAAGTGCTCCATTTTCAGTGGGTTTGTCTTACCAAATGAAGGCATATTGGTACGCAAATCATAGAACCAAACTTCCTGCGTGTTGCCTTTATCTACTTTTCCACGGGTAAAGAATAACACATTAGTCTTTACCCCCTGGGCGTAAAAAATACCAGTCGGCAGACGCAGAACAGTGTGCAGATTACACTTATCCATCAAGTCAATGCGGATTTTCTCTCCGTCACCGTCCGCAAAAAGAACATTGTCAGGCAAAACTACGGCGGCACGGGCTTTCCCGTCCGCTCTCAGGCTTCGGTAAATATGCTGCAGAAAGTTCAACTGTTTGTTGCTGGTGGGAAAGGTGAAGTCATCACGTGTGGCCCGCTCTCCTCCTTTTTTTGTCCCAAAAGGAGGATTGGTGAGAACCACATCATAACCTTTCATTCCTTTGCCGAGATTGGACAACGTATCACCTAGCTTAATTTCCCCCTCTATATCATGCAGCATGGCATTCATCAACGCAAGACGATGCGTATCATGCACCAGTTCCATGCCTGTAAAAGCCTCTGTACGCTCAAAGGCCGCGGTATCCACATCAAGGTCAAAAAAATTATCGGTCTGTGCCGATACATACTGATGCGCCGCAATCATAAAACCAAATGTACCGCATGCAGGGTCATTACAGCGTTCCCTCGGTTGCGGCTTTACCAGACGGGTCATGACATCAATCAACACACGAGGTGTGAAATATTGTCCTGCCCCAGATTTTTTCTCATTGGCATTTTTCTCTAAAAGCCCTTCATACAAGTTCCCAAGTCCTTCTTCACGAGCTGAAAACCAATCCAATTCGTCAATCGAAGTGATAATTTTTTCAAGATTCTTTGGCTCATCAATGTTCGTAGATGCACCCTGGTAGATTTCACGCACACGGCCTGTACAATTCTCCCCCAGATGGTTTAACAGTTCCTTATAAAATTTTTTCAATTCAATACCGCTTTTGGCTGTCAGTTCATCCCAACGATATGCTTCCGGTATTTGATTCTCCACGCCCGTTTCTTTTGCCATTTTTAGGAATAAAATGTATGTCAGCTCTGTCACATACTGGTGATAAGTAATACCGTCATCCCGAAGAACATTGCAGAGATTCCAGAGTTTGGATACAATCTCTTGTGTTGTCATTTAGAAACAGCCTCCATTCCTTTGTTGGTCAATAGCCGCCTGCATCGCGATTTTATATGGGTATTGATTGTAAATCATGCGGTTTTTCCTCCATCATCATACAAATATTCATTCAATTCCAGAACAATACTTTCCAGACTGTTTCCAAACACTTTGTTAATCTTTGAAAAACCGCCCTGTGCCTTAAACCGTCCGTCCTCGTCAAACACAGTGACATTCAGGACAGATTCCTCCATCAGATATTTCTCCATCCTGGCAATCCAGTTAAGCTCCTGCTTGGAAAATTGATGTGCCTTTCTTAACTTATCCACCGCCCGTTTGATTCTGGCTGCATGAGAAACTAACGGTGAACCAATGGCATACCGGCGTATCAGGCTGATAATATCGGCTGCGATTTCTTCATTGGTCATCTGTGATATGGCAGTATTAAGTTGCTTTGTTGTAAAACCTTCCCTATCCAGTGTCAAACGCAGATTTCTTAAACTCTCACGAGTCAGTTCTTTCGGTCTTGTACAAACAATGTTCAGTGCCTCAATCTCGTTTAAATTTGTTCTGATATATGTAGCAAAGGCATCCAAATAGTCTTCGGGCTTGCTTCCACTTCCATAACCCCTGGTATGCTCCTGGAGCACATCTTCATGCTCAGAGATAACAACGGGGCGACGTCCGTTTGTTTTGGACTGTTCCAACATATCAAATAGCTTTCCATTGGCAAGCAGATGGTTCTTTGCATCTTCCGGCCCCCGTTTCTGTATATCGGCAATAAACTGGCCTGGGTCTTTCCCTCCCGTCATAGCTATAAAATGTTCCATAGTTTTGCTGTCTATGTGACGCTTTTTCCGGTGCAGCTTTGCAATGATTTGGTCTATCTGGTGCCGAACCTGATTTTCATCCTCCAGAACCTCCAGTCCATCCAAAAGCTGCCCGAATGTGGTGGCAGGATTGGCGACGACAGGCTTCATTGTGTTGACCGCTTCCAGGGAATCATAAACGCCGACAGGGTCATAAATTTCAAAATGGGTTTTATGGATTTCAGGGCAAAGGCGAGTCCCACGGCCCATCATCTGTTCAAACAGTATGCGGGATTTCACGCGTCGCATAAATACCAATGTTGTAATTTCAGGAACGTCAATGCCCGTGGTCAACAAATCTACCGTAACAACAACGCTGGGAAAACGTTCATTCTTAAAACGGTTGATGGCTTCCTGCACCTTTTTCTTGTTGCCCCCACCCACAGAACCGGTAATTTTTATAACCGCATCGTTGTCCACACCTTTTTCCGTATAAATCTCCTTCAGAATCTTTACAATCAAATCGGCATGGTCATCATTGACGGCATAAATCAGCGTCTTGCCCTGTACATCCGGGCTTTCAGGGTCAATGTCTCGGGCAATTTCAGCCAGTACAGTCTTATTGAACGATTCTGTTATAACTTGACGATTGAAGGATTCCACATCAAAATCCAACTCATCATCCAGCAACTCAGAGTTTGTTATTTCCACGGTCACAGGGTCATACACCACTACGATATCGCCTTCTTTGTAATGGATTCCCTCTTTACTTAATTTCGTAGTCAATTTATGTGGCGCATCGTGGTCAACCAAATATCCTTCTATCACAGCTTCGCGGTATGTATATTTGAACACAGGCTGTCCGAAAATTTCCGTCGTCTGTAATGCCGGCGTGGCAGTCAACGCAATTTTTACAGCATCGAAATATTCGACCACATTGCGATATTTGCTCTGGTAGTCTAACTGATTGCGGTATAGGATTTCATCCTCGCCCATCTCCTTATCGAGAATGTAACCTCTGTGCGCTTCATCTATGATAACCAAATCATAATCAGAGACAGCAGGCATCCTATCTCCGGTATTATACAGAATCCGCTTGACCATGCTTTGAACCGTGGCGATTTGGATGCGGGTCTCCCGCTCTATATCCGTATCCTCCAATCCTTTGATATTGTAGATATCATCAAGGGTCAGCAAATCTTCCAGCTTGACTTCCTTGAACACATCGGCTGCCTGCTCGCCAAGAGCCGTCCTATCCACAAGAAAAAGGATTCTTCGGAAGCGTCCTGTTTTCAGGAAACGATAAATCATACCAAGGATGGTACGAGTTTTTCCTGTACCTGTTGCCATAGCAAGCAGAATATTGGTTTTTCCTCCAATAATCGCCTTTTCAGCTGCCTCAATTGCCCTTACCTGATACTCACGCAAAGCCAAACCGTCTTTGTCACGTAACAAGTCAAAAGGCATTTCCCGCAATTCCCTGTTTCGGGTGAAAATATCCTTTTCAAGCAGCTCCAACATTCCCATCGGGCTCATCCAGCCCCTCATGGCTCTGGGCGCGTTGTCAGGCTGTTGCAAGTCCAGAAACCATACGCCGCTTTTTGTGTCATATTGCTCCAAATATGGTCTGCCATTCGTGGCAAAGGTAAAAGGTACTTTATAGCTACCCCATGTGCCCATCTGGTATGCCTTATCGGTGCTACGAATATTACGGGAATAATCTTTACACTGGTAGTCAATGACAGACGGTATATCTTTATGGATTGCTTTCGCCTCAATCGTGGCTACCATCTGCGTATCAATAAACAAGGCATAATCCACATAACCCCGATTGCCCACGATGGAATCGGTAGGCCATTCAGCGATGGCCATGTTGTGTCCCTTTGTCGGACGTGTCCCCTTGCCATAGCGCAGGCGTTGCGTATCAGCTTCCCAGCCAACTTTGCGCAGTTGTTCATCAATCAGATAACGTGTTTCCGCCTCAGATTTGATGCGTTGGCTTGCAGCCATACCCGAACGTTTCTTTCTGACTTCTTTTTCAATGGCAGGGGCCACCGCCGCTGCTTTTTCCGCTTCTTCTATCAACGCTTCTTCATAGAGCTTCTCGCTCTGTTTGTCGGCACCGACATTGTTTGGCGTATCCATCGGCATGACAAAAGGTTTGTTCCGATAGTCCCAGTCCCCATAAGTCTGCATGAACCACTCGCATAAGCTGTATGCCATTTGAAGCAGCGCTTTTCCATCTTCTAAAGAAGCATAGTTTTCATGTACCACCTTGTTACGGGTTTTGCGTAAGGCATGAAGAATATCCGCCAAATCCTGGGAAATCATTCCCTCACGGAACAGGCTGTCGATTCTTTTTACCGCCGTGTTATTATAAGGCAAAGGAATCTTATCATAGGTAAAGCACAGATTCACAATCGTCTCACCAATCATACCCAACTTCATCAGACAGGAGTTGGAATCACTATACAGGTATCTTTCCGCCAATTCTCCAAAATTTGCCAGTACAGGAAAACGACTGTTTAAAAATTCAAAATTTGATTTCATGGCGCTGTCTCCTCATTTGTTTTTATAAAAAACGGATTTACAATTTTTATTTTAACATTTTTTAATTCTTTTGTTGAACAATTTCTCAGATATACCGGATAAAACAGCTCTTTCATTCTATTTCATATTTGATTTTCATTATATGCCACATACCAGGACAAAACAACTACATTTTCCTTCTTGTGGACATCCCATATATAATATTGTTATGACTTTGAAAATGTATGGAAGTTTTATTCCGGCAGACTCCCCACCTCAAACCGGAAGGCTTGAGGCTAAACACAACGCCCCATACCCCGCATGTATCAGGTTAATGTCACAAACTTTTTTCACTTTTTCCACATAAAAATCGCTGAAACCTGCATAACTTCGTGGGGTGTGTGGTTCGTTAATGCTAAGTTGGGACAAAATTGACGGTAAATTAGTGTCACATCATAGTCCATTAGCAATCTAAAATGCTCTACATGTATTTTTTAGAAATATAGTTTCCCCTTTCTCTAACAACCATTGTACATCCTTTTAATAAATACTATATCATTGTATATAAACTCCTTCTAAAAAATAATAATATCAGCTACATACATAAAATCAGGAAAATGCTTTTAAAATAAGCTATTTTCCTGATTCCTAATCATAATAAAATATCTACGTTCCTTTTACACATTCTGAAGTCCTACAAGTAACTCCACCTCTGCAATATCAAGCCCTGAATATTTAGCAACCTTATCAATCGATAATTCACCATCCTGCAACATTCTGAGTGCCATTTCCTTTTTAGTTTCATCCCTGCCTTCAGCCTTTCCCCTATTCAAAATTGTCCTTGCTTCTGTTTCAATCAATGCTCCACCCATAATATCACCTACACCTTTCTGCACATTCTCATACTTCTGTGCAATTTCTCTAATCACATCACTGGAAAATTCTATGATTGTACGCTTATCAAACGCGCCAATAGTTCCTTCCTGTTCCAAATTATCAAGTCTCTTCAAAATATCATGGTACTCCGCCTTCAACTCCGCCAATTTCTGTTCGTTATTATTATACACCTTAAAGTTCTTTTCATGTGAAAAAATATAAAACGGAATTAACAGCAACAAGCCTTTTGAAAAAATATCTTCCAAAAATGCTCGTTGGGATGAAACTCTATTATTTCATTTCCTGTATAGTCTTCCTTGAAAATCTCATTGATTACCGGAATAATCATCTGTCTGCAGTCATTTAAAATTGTCCGAAACGCCCCATCATATATATTTCCCATAAACAATCCTCCGTATTTCTTATTTACATCATATCATTATCATATTGTATACAAAACTATATTTAAAATACCATTTGCATTTTTCATATCTCATATGTTTATTACATTCGATTTATCCTGAATTAACACATAATAAGCACTTCATTCGACACCATACCGCACAAAACACAGTGCTTATTCCCTAAAAACCAACTCCATTCTACCCCGGCAGACTCCCCTCCACACAAAGCGCCCCATACCCCGCGTATGTCAAGTTAATGTCACAAACTTTTTTCACTTTTTTTGAATGAAAATCGCTGAAACCCGCATAACCTCGTGGGGCGTACGGTTCGCTAATGCTAAGCCCAGACAAATTTAATGGTAAGTTAGTGTCAAGTAGCTTTCAATGCAAAAGTGGTCGAATTCGACCACTTTTCAATCATTTTTGCGCCCCTTTTGAATCACTGTATGCCCTTCCGCTTCCATTTTTTCTGCCCCGTAACACTGCCGGGGTATTTTTCGCTTAACTCCCCATTTGCCTTAAGTGTCTTCCAAACACTGGTAACTTGCCCAGACCGCAATCGAACCAAAAATTCCTGCCGTGATAGGCTCCCGCCGCTCAGCCTGGCAACGTATTCCCAGATCTTCCCAATGGTAATCACTTTGCCGCATGGAATTTGTTTCATTGTACTGTCTAGTCTATGGGCGGGGCAAAATACAGCCTGTTTTCCCCGTATTTCTCAATGCTTTTCCGATCCGTAATCGTCTGAAACGCAATGAAACTGTTTTAAGAATTCCGGGCGCAGTCAGGACCATTTTTTTCTCTTGCCCGGATCAGTTCATTGATCTCCTCTGCCTGGATTTCCTGCCGCTTGCGAAAATACCAGAAGATAAACCCATCAGTAAATAAAAAGATTACCGTAAAAGCGACAAAGATGGAAACATCCATGCCCTTCCAGAAGAACATCCTGGAAATAAACAATGACAGCAGATACAACACCACCGACTCTGCTATGCAGTAATGACTCCTTTTCCGGAATTCTATTCTGCCAATCAGCGTATCTATGAGCTGGCATGCAGCAAGCCACACAAACAAAACCAACAGGAAGGGGGAAACTTCATTCCCCCACAGCAGATCAAGCCCCCAGTTTGCAAGCACGATCAGGGTAAAGCAGATGCAGGTAGACGGAATCCAGTTCCATAAGAGATTTTTCATAAATTTTCTCCTTTCAGCTTATTTTTCAATACTTCAATGTAATTACGAGTAACGATCTGGGTTTCCCCATTCACCAGGAAGGCTTCCAGCCGATGATTATAAAGCGGACGCACGCTTTTCAAATAATCGGTGTTGATGATGCAGTTTTTGCTAATCCTTACAAAAGAAGTATGGAGCAGTTTTTCTTCCAACGAAGCCAGCGTATCCCGGCAGAAGTAAACCTCCTTTTCCAGATAAAGAAAGGTTTTCCCGTCCGCAGAATCCATAAAATAAATTTGTTCCAGCGGAATCTGGTACTCCTTCCCTTCCTGATACCCCGTTAAGGAAAAGCCCTGCTGCCGGATCAGCTCAATCAAATGACGGAGCCTTCCATCAACATGGGCGCAATTGATAATAATTTCTGTTTCATGAACCGCAAGATTCTGATGGATAGTCAGCTTCATTTTTCTCCCCCTCCCTGCCTTAGCAAGATTATCGTATCATCCAGACGCCGGCATAACAATCCCCCGACAGGCAAGATGCCCTATGCCGGGGTGAAATACCTTTTTATTCCCTTTTCCTAATACTATGGCTTTACGGTATCGGATACCGGATGGGCACAATGTAATTCCTTTTACCAAACCACCATCGTTACAAATTCAATTCGATCTTCAAAAATGCTGATAAGAGTAGCACTGCTAAAAGAATAGTCCCGATGGACGATAATTCAACAGTGCCTCACGAACTGCCTCTGGAGGATAGTCCCGCAGATCTAATCGGTCCAGTCCAGAAAATTCTGCACGGGTACAATTATAACAATCAATATAATTGTAAGCTTCCTCCAGTTGCCTCAGAAGGGAACCGGACAATTCTCGACGGTCCCTGAATGCAGACTTCTTACTACCCTCAAAAACAGCCAGTTTTATCATATATGTACACTGTTCAGACAGCAAAAATGCCAGATTCGTGTACATACCATCTTCGCCAGTCAGGTGAAGTGAACGCATCTGAGTTCTTCCAAACTCTACCTTCCGTTTACTAAAGAAATCGACAACTTTATTAAAAGTAGGATGCTGATCGAGAGAGCGGGCCGCATGGCCATCCATGCTATGAAAGTCGAAGACTTTCATAGTAATATCTGGCCGCACAGCATCCTTAACTGCATTGGTTACACGCAGCATAGTATCATCAACATCATCGATACCGCAAGCTGTTCCATCGTCGTTCACTCCAATATAAAGTGTACCGCCATCACAGTTTGCAAAGGCAACAATCGTGTTTTTAATATCTTCCACATATTTTCGCTTGAATTTAATTGTCTTGTTTTCTACGAATATAAAATATCCTCCAACCAATTCAAATCATATTTGCAGGCTAACAATTATTATAATCATTTTCTGTTATTTACAAGTAGAATCTGATTTTTGGTGAGAAAATGAGTCAATTTCCTTTATGATATTGCACACATTTAGTTGGCACTTTATGCTTACATATTTATAACAATCTAAAAGAACCAAGGGCACAAATTTCCCCTGAAAATCTGCTCTCTTTTACATAGGCAAACTATTCTCCACACAAAGCGCCCCATACCCCACCCTGGCATTCGGATACTCTCTCTCCCCTCTAATCGGCTTCGCTCCCCTGCGAAGATACGCTTTTACCTTTTCCCCATACAAATACGGGTCATTCCCCTCAACAATTCCCCACTGCATCAAAAGCGCCGCCGCACCCGTCACAAACGGTGTAGCGAAGGATGTTCCTGTCACCGGCGCATATCCTCCATTCCTGTCCGGCGCCATCACATTGACCCCCGGCGCCACCAGGTCAGGTTTCACAAAAGAGTCTGACGTTCGGCTGTTCACCTGCTCTTGATACAGATACCCTCTGCCAGAAAAATCCGCATACGATTCATACACCGGATTGTATGCGCCAACCGTAATAACCTTAGACGCCGTGGAAGGAATTGTCAGCGTCACATCCGGTGTTGTCCTGACAAAACGCGTACTCTCATTCCTTGCCGTCCCGGAAGGCAGATAAAACGTATAATTGCCGGTAATCGTCTCGATTGGCTCTAACAGGAATGTCCACACACCGCTATCCAAATACTTGCCGTCCCCGGCGGGAAGAAAATCAAAATAGATTTCCTGGCTGGTCAAATAGGGTGCAGGTTCTCCATTATATAATAAGATTCTTGTCTGTCCAAGCTGGTATGTCTGTTTACCCGGCCGGTCAGTATCCACAAGCAAAGATTCACCGGAAGGCGACACCATAATCACCACGTATCGGTCTGTATATTCTTTCCAAAGCTGCACATTTAAGCCTGTTTCATAGGTTCCCACGGTCAATTCCACGCGTGTCATATTTTCTGTGACATACGTGTCAAAATTATTGACTATATTGGTCGTACTTCCTGTGTTCCGAACGCCTGTCACCCCACTGCCACGCTCCCGCCGTCCTGTCACCGCCACACTGCCTCCTACATGCCCGCCGGACGCCCCTTCATTTCCGCTGCCCACACAGACTACACATCTTCCGATTTCGGATATATTATCCAAGAACCGCTCCAGAAGAGACGTTCCGTTATGTGCCCCATAAGTATTGCCAAAGCTTAAATTAATTGCCACAGGCATTTGTAACTCTATCGCTTTTTTGACTGTATAAGTCAGTGCACGCATTAACTCCGTAGTTCTTGGAAAAGAATCTGCCCTTGGCGCACCCAATCGTACAATCAACAATTCACTCTCCCGTGCTGTTCCCGCATAAACGGCTCCTCCTCTTTCTCCGCTTCCTGCGGCAATACCTGCCACTGCCGTACCATGCCCTGTCGTGTCAATGCTCGGCACAATCTGTTCTGCCTGCTCTCTGCTGCCCGTAGCAAGGGCCTCATTGATTTGTTCCATACTAAATTCCATCCCCAACACCTGGTCCCATAGATAACGTATCCTGGTGCTTCCATCCGCCTTACGAAAGTCCTGGTTCCAATAACTGATACCTGAGTCAATCACTGCCACAAGCACCCCTTTTCCTGTCAGCGTCCCAAACAATTGACTGCCCGGCGTATAACAGGAAGCGGTATTCCCCTCTAAATCGTCAAAAAAAAGCCTCTTAGGCTTTTCCACATACTCAATCTGTTCCGTAACTGCCAAAATATCCATCCCAGATTCCGGAACCGTTAGAATCGCATACCCGGCAATTAACTCCTCCACCACAATATTTCTTTGTTCTAATTCCTGTAATGAGCCGTGGTATTTCACAATCACCTCCCACGTTTTTTCCGCCACATCATACCCCACATTCAGCTCCAAAGACCTTTCTCTCTCCGCTTCCGGGGTATCCAAAGCCAAATTTAAAAGATTTTCATTTTTCTGCGAATCCATTATGCTGCCATTACCCTCATATATTCTTTTTCTATCTTTCTATCATATGCACCGTTTCCTCAAATAACCAAGGCAGCAAAACATCATTTTCCATTCCTTTCAAAACCTTCACACGACAAGCGGCGCAAATCATAAATTTGTGGCTGACGCCAAACAAGTTTGTGGCGTTCCGACATATATTATGTAATTTCTCAATCTAATTTTCCCATTGCGGGGCGAATTTTCCAAAATACGACAGAACAAACCACAAAAACACATTTTGACTCCTATTTCAGTCCATGCTAAAATGAATTATATTTATTCTTAATTACTACCCTCGTCCACCGTATACAAACCAATTAAAGGGCCAAAAGTTACAATTTATAAACTAAGATGACAACTTTCACCTTATGGCATCTTAACCCTTAACCACATGCCCCGGAATCCTTGATACATAAGGAGACTCCGAGAACACATAAATCTAAAATGGAGGACATATGTATGCCCACAGCTTCAAAATCATCAGACATACTTACAGTACATACGGCACATACCATTGCGTCCGCCGATGAACTCCCTGCAGCAAACATGCCTTCCCGTTCCGTTGCCCATAAGGATACACCAGTATCCTACGGTAACTATGAACGGAAAGACTACGGCTCATTAGACTACCCTGTCAGCGTCACTTACTTAGACCTTCACAAGTCATACATGAACAGGATTAGATGGCACTGGCATGATGAAGTAGAAATTATCATTGTAGATGCAGGAACTGCGGAAGTATCCACAGACGATACGTCTTACACGCTTAACCCGGGCCAGGGCATTATCATCAACCAGAACGTTATGCACTCTATTGAGTCGTCAAACCATAAAAACTGCACTTTCTATTCCTTTGCCTTTCACCCTGATTTCCTCTTTGGGATTAAAAGCAATTACCTGCAAGTACAGTTCCTCTTTCCGGTTCAAAACCATTCTTTATTCAAGGCGCTTGTCTTGGATGAGAAAAATCCCTGGCACGAGAGAATGTTAGACGTCATCAATGATGCTATCGCCGTAAACACGGCGAAGCCATTCGGATATGAAGTTGCCACGAAGGGGTATTTATGCCTTTTCTGGTCAGAATTGGTGGGCCAGCTCCCACAATTGGAAGCCGCGCCTCCGCCCCGCGTATCTCTTGACGAGCAGCGGGTAAAACAGGCGATGCTTTTTATCCGGACGCATCATGCCGAATCTATTTCATTAGATGAGATTGCAGAAAGCGTCCATATCAGCAAGAGTGAATGCTGCCGCTGCTTCGCACGCACGCTGCAGATGACGCCTTTCGAATATTTGATGAGATACCGCATCCTTGAGGCAACCAAGAAAATGGCGAAACACCCTGATGAACCGATATCCATTGCTGACTTAGCCCTGTCTGTAGGATTTAACAGCACAAGTTATTTTAATAAGTTATTTAAAAAATTTCTGGGCTGCACGCCGACCTACTACCGGGCACACAAAGTCATGTCCGGTGAATCCAGAAATAACGGTTCTCTCAATATTCCGATTCCGTAGGCAGCGGCTTTTTTCTCTGAGAATACAATCTACATAAAGAAATTTTATATGCCATGCTGCTTGCAAATATCCTGCAGGCAGCATTTATCGCAGTAAGGAGTCGTCCTGGCCGTGCATACTTCCCTGCCATGCCAGACTAACCTATGGCAGAAATCGCTTCCTTCTTCCGGCGGAATAATTTTCCACAACGCCATTTCCACTTTTTTTGGCTCTTTGATATCATCCACTAATCCAATCCTGTTACATAACCGGATACAATGGGTATCCGTCACGATTGCCGGTTTACCGAACACATCGCCCATAATCAGGTTTGCGCTTTTCCTCCCAACACCGGGAAGCTTAAGAAGCTTATCGAAATCCTCCGGCACCTTACCCCCATACTCGTCCTGCAACATCTTCATACACGCGCTGATATCCCTCGCTTTACTGTTACCCAGACCGCAAGGGCGTACAATTTTCTCTATCTCTTCCACAGGAGCCTCCGCAAGAGACGCCACATCCGGGTACTTCTCATACAATTTTTCCACTACCACGTTGACTCTTGCATCGGTACACTGTGCTGCCAGACGTACACTGACGAGTAATTTCCATGCCTGGTCATATTCCAGAGAACAATCCGCATCCGGATATTCCTTTTTCAGTCTTTCTATCACCTCAAGGGCCAATTCTTTTTTTCTCATATGCCGTCGCTCTCCCTGTCTTTATCCATATGTAAACTGAGGGTATGTCAATCTTGAACTTCCTTTTCGTTTTTGTGCTGCCTGCAAAGGAAACATCCCTCTTCATGAGAATTGATGATTCCCACAGCCTGCAGGTAAGCATATATAATCGTTGTTCCTACAAAAGACATACCTCTCTTCTTTAAGTCCTTCGATATCCTGTCAGACAAAGGCGAACTGGTCTTGTCATTCTCATACAAAATTTTTCCTTCCGTATATCCCCACAGATACGCAGAGAAACTCCCATATTCCGCTACAATATCCCGGAACACCCTGGCATTTTTCACGGCTGCCTCAATCTTCCTCCGGTTGCGGATAATTCCTGCATCCTGCCTAAGCTCCTCCGTCTTCTCCTCACCGTAACTGCATACCTTGTCCAGTTCAAATTCATCGAATGCACGCCGGAAAGCTTCCCGTTTATTCAGCACACACTCCCATGACAATCCTGCCTGGAAAGATTCTAATAGCAGCATTTCAAACAGCCGGTGGTCATCATGCACCGGCCGCCCCCATTCCTCATCATGGTATTTAACGTACAATTCATTTTTCGTGTTTGCCCAAAAGCAGCGCCTCTTACCGTCAGTATATTCCATTTTTACCTCCACGCCAGGGCACTTCATGGCTCCGGCTCATCTTGCCAAATCCTTGTATTCCGTTGCATACAGCATTCTTTTATTCTCGTACATCCGGTTATCCGCAACCGTAAGCATCTTATCTATACTTTCCCGGCTGTCGGCAGACCATACGCAGCCAATGGACATCGGCGCATACTTTTTGCACATATCCACCTTCAGCCGCTCCACTCTCTTAGAAAGCTCCTCTTCTTCTATGCCGGTACACAATGCAATAAATTCATCCCCGCCCACGCGAAACAACCTATACTCTCCAAATATTTTTTTCAAACACTCACTGGCACGTATTAAAAGCTTGTCTCCCGCCTGATGCCCTTCGGTATCGTTCGCCCTCTTTAATCCCATAACATCACAATATACAATGCCGATACTCTCTTCCTCTTTCACGCTGGCTATATAATCATGTGCAGCGTGTCTGTTTTCAAGTCCTGTCAATTGGTCATGAAAACATAATTCCTCCAGGCGGCGCACATGATTTCTCCGATGGAGAAGCGCCACAATAAAATGCCCAAGAATCTGGAGAAGCGTCTTAATATGCTCCATAGACTTCTCCGGTGGATTATCTACCCCATAAAAGCCCACAATTCTCCCCTCGCTGACAAGCGGACTGACCACCAGTGACTGTACATTCTGCGGCATAAGACATTCATAGGCTTCTCTGTCACTTTCACGGACACTCTCCAAATTCTTGATGATGATGTTTTCACCCTTATTAAATTTCTGATACCACAGGCTTACCACCTTGTAGGGCACGTTCTGAAGGTTATCTTTTTGTGGGACAACACCCTTGGCACACCACTCATAAGTGTTGTCAAAAGTTTTGCCATCTGCTTCCTCAAATATGTAAACCCGCTCACTGTCCAGTGATTGTCCCAAATATTCCAACAAGGCAGCAATAGACTTTTCCGGTGTATGTGCCGCCAGAGAGATTCTAAGCCCTTCATTGACCATGACCTCGTTTGCTTCATACGCCGTATCGCTTTGTTCTCTGTCACTCACTTCCACCGACAGGTCAAACCGACAACGCCTGCCCTCATACTTTACCAATGTATCTTTCGACGACAGCTTCTTCTTAAGCACCGGATAATACTTAACTTTCTCAGTCCAAATACCCTCTTGCAGTTTGTCACAGTTGCACGTGGCACAAGGAACGCCGCTTCCTGACAGCACTTCATAGCATTTCTTGCCCTTAATCTCGTCCATGCTGCTAATTCCATAAAGCTCCCGTGCCCAACGGTTCATATAGACCAGTTCATGGCTATCTACATCCGAAACATATACAATTTCCTTCAATTCCTCATAAAATTCCCACATTTTTGTTTCCGCTTTTGGTTCCACTGACTGTGATAAAACAAATTTTTCCATATTTACCTCTCCAAGGATGTTATAAAATATCTTTGAATACGAAGGACTGTCACGCAACAGCCCTTTTCGCCCACTGCCTAATATAGCTCCAATCCATACGGTACTGTATTATACCAAAGATATTTCCACTGCAAGGCACTATGGAACACATTGCATATTTTTAGGTATCTTTTGCACTTAAATGTGAAAAGTATTCACTTTATCAGTCAATGCCTCCGCCAATCCGTCCAATCTTCTGGCAAAATCTTTTAACTGAGACACAGATTCCGTCTGTTGTGTGGAAATCTGCATCGCTTCCCCAGAGTATGTAAGGCAGTTATCCAAACCGCCGTCTATGCTGCCAAAAGCCCCGGTAATGTCTTCTTTGGCCGCCACAAATCCTGCAAGTCCATCATACAGCGTCATATTGCGACGGTCAATATCCGCAACGGAATCTGCAATTTCGGCAAACGCAGCCCGCACTTTGCCGGTCACCCGGGAATTGCGTGAAAATAACTCTGCCACGCCCCCTATCTCGGTCACCGTCTCGTCAATCTGAGACTGGATTTCCCCGATAAGTTGTCTGATATTCTCGGTTGCGTGCTTTGTCTGCTCTGCCAGGCTGCGAACCTCCTCGGCCACAACAGCAAAACCTTTGCCTGCTTCTCCTGCACTGGCCGCCTCAATCGAAGCATTCAGGGCAAGCATATTTGTCCGGGATGATATACGTGTAATTGTAGAAATAATATCTGTAATGTACTGTGATTTCTCTTCCAAAGCCACTATCCCTGTCTGGAGCTTCTCCATATTTTCCATGGATGCATTGGCCGATGTTTCCAGTTCCATAGCCGTCTCCGTACTGTCAACAATCTTTGCATTGACCTCGCCTACGATATTCCGCACATCCTGGAACTGGCCTTGGAACTGGTCAATCTGATTCTGGAACTGCTCCAGTTTCATCCTTCCCTGTGCAACGCTCCCATTCTGCATCCCCACATTCTCGGAAATATGTTCCATTTCCTTCTTAACCCGGTCAGCGCTGCCAACCACCTCATCACTGATATCTGTTAAGATACCGGACGACTCCCTGATATTGTCAACAGCCTCCCCGGAAATTTCCACAATTTCCCTGATACTGCCCATCATATCGTTAAACCCTTTGGAAAGCCTCCCAATCTCATCCCGGCTTTCCACCTCAACCTGCTGCGAGATATCCTTTGCTTTCACTGCCTTTAACAGCTTCTTTAAAGGCATCACAATCTTGGATGTTGTGATACGCACTATCACAAGACAAATTACGAAAGAAATAACAATGGCCACTACAAAACCTTGTACCATAGTCATAATATCGGCATTCAGCACTTTCTGGTCAACCGCAATGGCAAGCACCCAACTACAGGAAGGGACTTTTGCGGTAAAAATCATTCGTCCTACCTGGTCATAGTCCTTCTCACAAGCGCCCACAAGATTGCCCGATTCCAGAGAACTGATAATCTCCCCGTAGGGATTCCCCGGCAGCGTGTCAATGGCAACCGGTTCATCGTTCACATACCCGTATGCTTCATTCGGATGTACTACAAGTCCCATATTCTGGTCAAGTAACATAGCGTAGCTATTGTCCGGCACCTTACATTTATTCACCATATCCACAATCGTATCAATAAAAATATCTTCTGCGAGAACGCCTGCCAACTCCCCGTTAACCATGACTTTGCGTGCCAGCGTTATGACCATTCTTCCGGAATCCGCATCCCTGTACGGAGCCGCGTAGTAAACCCCATTCCCCCGGGCTGCGCCCACATACCAGGCCCGCTCGGTAAAATCAATGCCTGGTTCCGGCACATAGCCGCTTGCCGCCGTCATCTGGTTATCTTCACTGACATAATAAATATCATACAGTACATTGTCCTCATTGTAGCTCTCCAAAAGCTGGGTAAGATATACAAGCAGAGGTTCCTGTTCTGTCTTGCCTTCGATTCCTACCGTGTCCGCGACCGTATCCAGAAAAATTTCTTGTTCCCTAATCCAAAGTTCGATTTTATCAGCGCTTTTTTCCGCCAGGGACTGTGCACTTTCTCTCTCTTTATCCCAGAGTTCCTCCGAGGTGCTCATGTAATTCATAAAGGAGGCAATTCCAAGGCAAATCACACAGATAATGCATGTTTCTAAAATCAGTTTTCCTCTTAAGCTTTTCATAGCATTCTCCTATCCATCCATACCTATATGCATCTAGTACTATTTTACCATGGATTTCCAAGAGATTCTATCTATTTTTATAAGTTAAATAAATTGTAAATTCCGTCCTCCCGTCAGATGTCCTCCCGGCCGTAGCGTATCCCTTCTCTTCTTCAAGAATTTTCCGCACGATATACAGTCCCAACCCGGAGCCTTCCTTGTCTCCAACCTCCTTTCCCCTGAAAAAACGCCAAAAAAGTTTATGATATTCTTCCTGTCTGATACAAACGCCGCTGTTTCTCACGGCTACACTGGCATAATGGGTAAGACATGCCACCTCAATCTCAATGGTGCTGCCCGCATCCCCATACTTTACCGCATTGTCCAACACATTAAAAACCGCCTCCTCCGTCCATTTGGCGTCCGCCAGGACTATGGACTGCACATCACCTTTTAGTACAATATCCATACCGCGCGTCTGGGCTTTCTCCATAACCTGCCCTACGGCCTGCAAAATCACAGGTTCCAGGCTCTGCCATTTTGGTTTCAGGCGGATAATCCCTGTCTCCAGACGGGATATCTTGGAAAAGCTTTCCCCCAGCCAGGATAACTTCTGCGCCTGCTCTTCCAGGTATCTCAAAAAACGATTTTTCTCCTGCGCCGTCAAGTCGTCTCTCCCCAAGAATCCTGCATACAGCCTGACGTTTGTGACAGGCGTATTCAGTTGATGCACCAAGTCTCCGATATTTTCGTCAAGCTGTCTGCGCATCTGTTGTTCCCGCTCTTCATAGGAACGCAGAATATCATAAAGTCGCATAAGCTGGTTTTGCAGCCTGGACAGGATGGTATCGCCGCCCACCGGAAATACCTCTTGCGGCCGTCCGTCGGCCAGGCTCTCAATCATACCGCCAAACCTGTATAGCACACTGCTTACCTGCCGCACAATCACGAAATACATTCCTGCAAAAATTGCCAGACACAGTACCCCGTATACAGCCATAATTCTCATACACTGCCCTGTCCTGACAAACAGGCTCTCATCCTTCACTGCCAGTCTTATGCCTCCCATACACAACAAAAGCAGTATGAGCATCACGCTCATACCGCCTTTCCAAACCATATCCGTATCCCTGCGCAGCCGATACAAAAATCCACGTCTCATGACTGTCCGTCCTCCCATTTGTAACCCAAACCAAATACCGTCTTGATATATGCAGGCTGCTCCGGGCTGTCCTCCACCTTCTTACGCAGCCTGCGTATCGTGACATTCAATGTCCTGTCCTCCACAAACCGCTCGTCTTCGTCCCAAATCCGTGCAAGAAGCGTTTCTCTGGTCAGCACAATCCCCCTGTTATGGAGAAAAAACTCAAGCAGCCTGCATTCTAATGCCGTCAGTTCCACCGCATCCCCGCCTTTTGTCAACTGCTTGCTTTCAAAATCATACACAAGCCCTCCATTTACATAAATCTGTCTGGAGGCTCCCTCACTGCGTCTAAGCACCGCCCCTATTTTCATAAGAAGCACTGTCATAGAAAAAGGCTTCGTAATATAATCATCGCACCCTGCCTGGAACCCTTTTACCATATCGCCTTCAGAATCCCTGGCCGTCAAAAGAAGCACAGGCACGGGCTGGCCCACCAACACATCCTGTAGGAAATCCCTGCCGTCTCCGTCGGGCAGATTGATGTCAAGAAGAATCAGGTTCATCCTCTGCTTCAGGCAGCTTTTTGCTTCTTTGAGCGAATATGCCCTGTGGACCGTATACCCTTCCCGTCCCAGCGCGAAGGCAATGCCCTCATTTAGCGCCCTGTCATCCTCTATCACCAAAATATGTTTTTGACAAATTTGTCTCATACATCCCTAAGCCTCTCCACCACTGATTTTTGGTTCATCACCCGGGTAAGCGTCCGTGCCGTCACAACGCATAACGCCACGGAAAACAACAGGAAAATCCCGACTGCCTGCACAAATGTGGACAGTGAAGTATTAAAGACAACGTCTTGACCGACCAGATAACAGATTACCGCGCCCGCCACAATCGCAATGCCCTGTGACGTGAATGTATATAATGCATACTTTCTGAAAATATCCTGCTGCATCTGCTTTCCCGTCATGCCGATGGACTGCATGGCGGCATACTCTACTTTTCTGGCCATCACATCCGTAGTCACCGTATTTACCATATTGGCAATCCCAATCAGTCCCACAATTACCACCAGAAACATGCCAAATACCGTAACAGTTCTCTGCATCTGTGTAAAGTATACCCTATCCTGATAAACAGAATTAAGCATCAACTGTAGATTGCCATCCTCCTTAAGAACCTGCTCCACCATCTCCTGCTTTTCCTGTTCCGAAAGCGCACGTCCGTCCTTTGTCTGATTTGCACCGTTAAAACGGATTGCGCCGACAAGATTTTCATAGTCGGAGTAAATGCTCCGGAAAGTATCTTTTTCCAGCCAGATATTGGAATAATACATGTTGCTCACGCCATACACATCCTGGCCGGTAACAACCGCCATGACAGTCAGTTTTTTATCCACATAACGTTTTGCCACATCGTCATAGAAGGTAACCGACACCTGGTCGCCGGCATGAATCCGGTATTCCATCTCTTCACCAAGGCCCATATTATCCCCTATGCCATCACGCAGATAGACCATGCTGTCCCCATCCGCAAACTTTTCTGCGTCGATACTGCCCTCAAGCACCTCAAAATATTCCATCTCATCCGTCAGGCATTCAGCGTCCAACCCTGCCACTCTTGTGGGCAGGTTGCCCCGTTCATTATAATTGACAGCCTCTTCCACAAGCTCATCCGGACACAGGCTTTCTAAATAGGCAATCCGGTCCTTCGCCACTTCCCCGTCCCTGGTAATTTCCGCCGATGTCTCATATATATTCACCCCACCGTTATCATAATAGTCCGGCTTCGTCCTTGCAACGTAATAGGTTTTGAAATCCTCCACAAACTCCAAATCCTGCAATTTTTCCGTCAGTTCTTTACCGATAGGCACATAAGGCTCATTCTGTACCCACATAATCCCCTTATGCCGAAGCTGAAACTCCGAGTTATTGTGTCTCTCAATCTGCACTTCCACCGAAAATCCCACGGATATTGTGTACACCACCAGGAACAGGATACCGCTTAAGGCAAACGATACGATGGAAAACACACCCTTTTTCCGCCTGGAACGGTACCTGGCCGCCTCCACCGGAGAAACCGTGCTGGCAATCCTAAACGGCTTCATGGTACTGATTAAAATGGTAACCCATGAAAATATAGCGCCAAGTAAAAGTGTCTCTGCAATGCCTGCCGGTTTATAATACATCGCAATATTATCTGCAAACGTCTCCAAAAGCTTCCCGGAAGCTATCTGACCCGTAATACACCCAAACATCCCACCTGTTGCAATTCCCCAGAAAGCGATTCTGTTCATCTGCCAGAAAAGCATACGTTTAAGCTGCTTAGAAGTCATACCGATTGTTTTCAGCTCTCCATAGAACCGTATGTTATTCACAACCGAGATATCAAATATATTATAGATGAAAAAGTATCCGCAAAACATAATGCACAGGACAATTAGAAGCATCGGAATCACAGTGATGACCGTCACGTCGCTGTTTTTAAATCCTATACCATTGCCACCGACGGCCTCATTCACCTCGTACAGCTTCATCGCTACGTCATGCTTGAATTTGAGCGGGTTTAAGTTATTCAGTTTCACATAGATTGTATCATGTCCCGCCGGAATATCCGGATTATAGGTCCCGATAAACGCTTTACTTGTATAGATTTCCTCGTAAACCTCCGCACAGTTTTTTAAAGGATTGCGGTAATACCCGCATACTGTCATGGGAATTTCCTGCTCGACCTCCTCATCCCCTCTTTGTATCACTACCTTAAGCGTATAACCAGCGCCTATCTCCTCATCCAGTCCCAGACATTTTGACATGGTATCGGATAACAGAATTTCTTCCGCATTTTCCGGATACTTTCCCGAAAGCAAATCTATCATATTCTTATCATAATGCACTTCGTCCGCCGCGTAAAGAAACACGTCCAGTCCCGCAAACTCTTTGTTATGCAGGCGCGTACTGCTGCATCTTTTTACATATGCCGCCCAATCCACCTGGGACAATTGCCTAATCTTCCCAAGAATCTCTTCATCACCATAAACCACACTGCTGTCCGCGCCAGGCCCCGGAGACGCACCCAGGGAAAGCACCGTCGTCCGCACCAGGCCAACGCCCACCGTAAACGTGACTACCATAAGAACTGCCGTCAATGCCACCGCAAGAATCGCCAGACGGTTTCTCACCGGATGCGCCTTATAGTCTTCCGCCGCCAGTTCTTGTTCCAACGCTGCATTTGTGTTCCGAAACATAAGGCTCATCACCGCGCCTCCTTTCCGGAAAACCCTTCTTCCTGCTCTCCCACAATCCTGCCGTCCTCCAGATGAATAACCCGGTCTGCAAGCTGTGCAATCGCCTCATTGTGGGTAATCATAATGATGGTCTGGTGGAACTCTCTGGATGTCATCTTGAGAAGCCCCATAACTTCCGCGCTGGTCTTGGAATCTAAGTTGCCGGTAGGCTCATCCGCCAGGAGCAGTGCAGGCTTTGCCGCAATTGCCCTGGCGATGGACACCCTCTGCTGCTGCCCGCCGGAAAGCTGGTTCGGGTATCTGTCAAGTTTCCCCTCGATGCCAAGCTGTCCGCAAATATGCTCAATATACTTCTTATCCGGCTGCCTGCCATCCAACCTGATGGGCAAAACAATATTCTTATATACGTTCTGTACGGAAATTAGGTTGTAGTTCTGGAAAACAAAACCGATGTTCCTGCGGCGAAACACTGTCAGTTCTTCCTCCTGCATCCCTATAATCGAATGCCCGTCTATGATGACTTCCCCGCCGTCGGCGTAATCCAGTCCACCAATCAGATTCAGTAAGGTCGTCTTGCCGCTTCCCGATGTGCCCACAATCGCCGTGAAGCTGCCTTTTTCTATGGTAAAACTGATATTGTCCACCGCTTTCACCAGATTGTCACCGCTGCCATAATATTTCTTTAAATTGACTACTTTTAGGATTTCCATGGTCTTTGACACTCCTTATCTTTATTATGCATTCTATACCTTTCCTGCATGTCTATGCCATATCAACCGTGCAGCCGTCTAATTTCCAAATAGCCGGTCTCCATAAGTTTCCTTTTGTCAGGCATACGGGTCAGGTATGTTGTGTTAGGTTTATCATAGACAATGGATGTTACATCCTGGTTACAATACTTTCTTTACTTTAGCCGTTTTCTGATAATTATCAAATCCCACTGCCGCAAGTAGCACAAGTCCCTTCGCCACATACTGAGGATACGTCCCCAGGCCGATAATCTGCATTCCGCTGGACAGTACACCGAGAATCAACACGCCGGTAATAACGCCCCATACTTTTCCGGCGCCTCCCTTGAAGCTGACTCCGCCAAGAACGGCAGCCGTCATACAAGTAAACTCCGTACCTACGCCGGTTGAGCTGGTTGCGGAACCGGCTCTGGCGACCAATATAATAGAAGAAACGGCCACGCAGAAACCACTGATTATAAACACGCAGATTTTCATCCACTTTACATTCACGCCTGCCAGGTGGGCAGCCTCGTCGTTACTCCCCAATGCGTAGACATAACGGCCAAAATACGTTTTATTCAAAATCAGGCTGGCAAAGGCCACAATAACAGCCATAATCAAGACACAGACAGGAATCCCCATCACATATCCTTGTCCGAGATATTTAAAGGAATCCGGCAGCCCGAATATAGGGTTTGAATTGGAGATAATATAGGAAACGCCCTGGAAAATCGTCATCGTTCCAAGCGTCACAATAAGCGGGTGTACCTTCAGCGATACGGCTGCCACACCGTTAATAATTCCAAGAAACATACCGGTTGCCAGGCCAATTATCACGGCTGCGGGCATCGGCAAATTCCACCACATCATCGACAACGCCGTCATGATGCCGACTAATGACATCTGGTAGCCTACGGACAGGTCCATACCACCGCTTATCATGACAAAGGCAAGGCCAATGGCGGCAATAATCACATAGGACTGCTGCACAAAGATATTTGTAAAATTCTGAACCGAAAAAAATACCGGGTTAATCACAGAAAAAATAATAACCAGTCCAATCAGGACAAATATAATCGTAAATTTCTTTAATATATCAATCGCCTTCATTCTCATCCTCCTCTTAACAGTTCGATGCATATTTCAATATCGTTTCCTGGCTGAACTTTTCTTTTTCCAATTCACCCATAATTTTTCCTTCCGCCATGACAAGAATCCTCTGGGACATCCCAAGAAGTTCTTCCATATCCGAAGAAATCATAATAATACCGATTCCTTCATCCGCCAGAGAACACATCAATTCATAAATCTCATGTTTTGCACCAACGTCAATCCCTCTTGTAGGCTCATCGAAAATAATCACTTTCGATTTCGCGGCCAATGTCTTTGCGATTACCACTTTCTGTTGGTTGCCGCCGCTTAAATTTTTCACCAACTGATTCAGGCTTGGCGTTTTAACCCTGAGAATCTCACAGTATTTCTCCGATGTCTCTTTCACCTTTTTCCTGTCTACAAACCCGGATTTGGACATATTCCTGATATTGTTAAACGCGATATTCCACTCGATACTCTGCTCTAAGAAGCACCCCTGTTGTTTCCTGTCCTCCGGAATCAAGCCAATCCCGTTTCGGATTGCATCTGACGTAGACTTTACAAAAATCTCTTTTCCTTCCAGGTACATCCTGCCTCCTTCAGCCTTGTCCGCCCCATAAATAAGGCGTGCAAGTTCCGTGCGTCCTGCGCCCACCAAACCGGCCAAGCCTAATATTTCTCCCTTTCTCAAGGAAAAAGAAATGTCCTTGTCACCGTTTCCGCTCATATCCTCCACCCGGAACAGTTCTTCTTCAAATACTTTCTCCGGCGCCGGATAGACGCCGCTCAACTCACGCCCTACCATCAGCCTAATCAGCTCTTCCCTGTCCGTATCTTTCACATACAGTGTCTTTACAAACCCGCCGTCCCGCATCACCGTCACCCTGTCGGCAATAGTAAAAATTTCATCCATGCGGTGCGATATGTATATAATGGTAATTCCCTGGGCTTTCAACGCGCGCACAATATCAAACATGGCATCCACTTCATTCACCGTAAGCGGCGCGCTAGGCTCATCCATAATCAGCAAATCACATTTCTTAGAAATCGCCTTGGAAATTTCCACTATCTGTTTGTGTGCCGTGGAAAGGCTCTCCACCGCCACTTTCGGATTGATATCAATTTTAAACTTTGTAAATATCCCGGCAGCCTTTTCTTCCATCCTCTTAAAATTGACAAATCGTCCGTACTGTTCTCCCATACAGATATTCTCCGCCACAGATAACGTATCCACCAGATTAAATTCCTGATAGATTACCTCGATTCCTTCCCCCCTGGAAATAGCCGGCGTCATCTTGCCGTACTTCTTCCCTTTAAACTCAATTTCACCCTTTTCGGGGGCGATTGCACCGGAAATCACTTTGATGAGCGTTGACTTTCCTGCCCCGTTCTCCCCTAACAGGGCATGTACCTCCCCCGGAATAAACTCCACCGAGAAATCGTTGAGAGCAACCACCCCAGGATACAGTTTCGTAATATGTCTTAAAGATAATATAGGTTCCATCTTTCACCTCCATACAGGCTCTGCTTACCCTTTTAGCCAAAAAGGTTGCCACAAAAAGTTTTGCAGCAACCTTTCCATTTACTGAATCTCTGCTACGTTCTCCGGCGTCACTTTCGTCAGCGGGTCCGGATTCATCACCTCATAGGACTCTCCGCTTATCATCTTTTTGGCCAGGTTGTAAGTATCGCCAATCAAGTCATTGCTGCCAAACTTAATGATACCTCGCAAAACCGCCTCATCTGTAGCAGACTTGGCCACCAGGTCCAAAGATGCCTCGTCCGTGTCCGACGCAAATACAGCGAATTTGGATGGGTCAGATACGGGGGAGCCCTGACGCATTACGAACTCGTTAACGCCCATGCCGCCGCCGGAATTATAGCAAAGTACGACTTTGATGTCAGGATTTACCTGCATTATGTTCTCCATGGCGGACTGTGCCGTCGCATTGTCTTTCACCCCGCCGACCGTCTGTACCACACTCACTTTGTTGCTCAGCTCCACAATCGTGTTCATGCCGTCGCATCTAAGGCTTGCCTCCGGCGTATCCCTGGATTCCAAGATTGCCACTTCGATGCTGCCCGGCTCCGCATCCGGATACACCTCATCAATCCATGTTACCGCCATCTGGGCCATCTGGCATCCATCGTCATACTGGTCCGTCATCATGGACGCATCGTAAACACCCGTATCGCTTCCCGCCACCATGACCAATGTGCCCTGTTCCTGCGCCCGCTTTAACGCATCACCTACACTCGTAGGGTCCACAGCCATAACAATAATTAAATCCGTCCCGGAAGCCGCAAAATTTTCTATCTGGCTAATCTGCTTCGCAGAATCGCCCGCCGCGTCTGCAATTTCCAGTTTGACGCCATCCGCCTCGAATTTCTCTTTGACGCCGTTGGAAAGCCATGACAGAAAACTCTCCGAAGTGTCGGGAATCAAATATCCGATTGTCTTTCCAGTGATGTCCCCTGACGCCTCTTCCGGTGCCCCGTCTGTCTCTTCGCTTTCTGCATCCGTCTCCTGCAAAGCCGCCTCCGTATTCTCCTGTTCCGAATCTGCCTCCGTATTCTGCTCCTGAGGCTGGGCTGTGGTCTGTGCCTGCCCATTACCGCATCCTACCAGTGCGGCCATTGTCATACCTGCTGCAACCAACAGCGCTAAACGTTTTTTCATTCTATCCGTCCTCCCTCTTTCTTTGTTCGTTACCTTCCAAATATTCTTTACGCATATTTTCGTAGCTGATATTCCGAAGGTATATTGTTTGAAGATGTGATTATTTTATCATCGTCCACCCTCTGTCTTAGGTGGAAAATCCGGTACTTTGGTGTCTTTTTCCGTCATAGCTGCCAATGATTTCCCTGCAATCTTCCTGCAATTCCTCCATAGACTGGGAAAAATAGACAATCTGTATTCCCTTCTTCGCCAGCCCTTCCAAGTATCTGCGCACCCGTACTGTCTCCTCCAATCCCAGCCCAATATAAGGGCAGTCTATGAACATCGTCTTTGGCTTGGCCACTTCGAAGCGATAGAAAAAAAGAATCCGTCGCTGCGCCCTGTCCAATTCATCCACAGATACCACTTCCTGTGGCACCTTGGCTATGTCATAAAACTGCCTTGTGATTAACTGTTTTGCATTCCGGTCAATCCACCCATATTTTCCCCCATGGGAAATCCTGCGCGGAATCGCCATAATAATGTTGTCGCTAATCTCCATCGTACGAAAATGAAGGTCAGGACACGCCCGGGGCAATATGGCAAGCTTACCGTCCAGTCCATAACTTCCAGGTGCGCACTCCATTCCTGCCACATACTGCCATAGCAATGGATTCTCCTCATAAAACCGTTTCAGATAAGCAAGAAGTCCTCTTTCTGTTTCCCATTCATAGTCATAGAGACCGTATAGTAAAGATGCATGGCGCATTTCTTTCTCTTCCCCGGTGTGGATTGTGCCAAGAGAAATGAAATCCTCCTTCAATGTTTCGCTCATGCCATGCCACTCCATCAAATCATACCCCTTGTGCATCACCTGAACCCTGTCCGCCATCCCCGCAAGCGGCAGGAAATGTTCCGACAGGATGATAAACGCAATGCCCTCCCTGCTCAAACGCTTAATCAGCCCACACAGTTTTTCTCCCTTTTTCCCTTCATACTCTCCCCTTGTACAATCCAGGACAATCAACGCCGCATCATGCATCTTCGCCTTTAAAATACTCAGGCACTGGCATCCGCTGCTGTCCGCCTCTCCAAGCATACTGTCGCTTTTTAAGCTGACACCCTCTTTTTCCAGATACCCGTCCACTTTCTTTTCAATAGCCTTCCGGTTAAAAAAGCGCAACGGAAAAGGAACCCAACGGATGACTTCCAAATTCTCTGCCACACTGAGTTCTTTTACTAAATCCGCTTCCGCGGTAATGGTGTAAATTCCTGCCTCACGGATTCTTTCTTTCGTCATTGGCTCGCATCTGCATTCTCGCAGATAAATCTGTCCGCCCTGCAGCATCCTTTCTCCCGTGAACAGCTCGAGCAGACAATGCAGCCCGCTTTCCGGTGAACCCTGAATGTAGAGGATTTCCCCCTCACATATATGCATGTTATAATGGTTTAAAGTCCAGGAAAACTCTGTCTCCATCCGGCCATCCACCACCCGGAATATCTCCTGCATATCCTCTCCCTCCGGCTGTCTGTAATACATTCCCGGAATCTTCCCTGTACTATGTACAAAGAATCGCCGGAAGCATCTTGCCGCCTTTCTAGCCAGCCGTCTCAAACAGGTCTTTATATTTTACCCGCTCAAACTCATCAATATAGGGCAAAGTCAGTACGGCCTGGGTTCCCTTTCCGTAAGCGGAACGATAGTGAATGCCATACGCTTCCCCGCAAGTAAGACGAATCCTTGCGTTCACATTGGACAATGCAATTCCTGAATGACGTCCTCTTTGCCGATTGGCATCAATCAGCGGTTGGCGCAGCTTATCATTCAATTTATTCAATTGTTCCGCCGACATCCCTGCCCCATTATCTTCTATATATATCATCACCTTCCGACCTGTTTTCTCCAAAACCAAGGTGATTTTCCCTTTCCCCGTAATCCGTTCAAGGCCATGTATCATCGCATTTTCTACCAACGGCTGCAGCGTCATTTTAGGAATATATCCGTCTAACAATTCTTTTTCCGGCACGCGTATCTCCATGGCAATTTTCTCTTCAAAGCGATATTTCTGAATACCATAATAATTCCGAATGTGGTTAACTTCTTCCCTGATTTTAATTAGGCTCTCTCCACTGCTGATACAATACCTGAAAAATTTTGATAGCAATTCCGTCATGACCGCTATTTCCCTGTTCCCGTCAACAAGCGCGCGGCTCCGTATACTGTCTAGCGTATTATATAAAAAATGCGGGTCAATCTGGCTTTGCAGCGCCGTATATTCCACCCGCTTACGTAACATATTTAACCGCTCGGCTTCCTCGTCATCCCATGCAATCTTGCGGATATTATTCTTTCGTTTCTTTTCAACCAAAAAATCCCACATTTCCTGCTGCCGCTTCATCTGCATCAGAAAAACCAAGTTCAAGATGACTAAAACAAAAAGAAACGCCCCTGTCCACGGGCGCGTCTTCATGTGAAGAAAAGAAAAAAACGCTATAACCGCCACCGCCGTCTCTGCTCCTGCCATAAACCACATTCTTTTCATACTATCCCCCATGTCAGAGCAGTTTACTGCGATAACGCGCAGTGAGAAATTCGCGAAGGCGATTTTTCATCTGCAATTAGCGCACATTTGAGGCTCTGACTCAAATTACCGGCTTAACCTCCATACAATCTACGGTAGTCAGTCGGCTTAATACCCGTTATCTTCTTGAAAAGACGGGAATAATACTTCTCATCCGGGTATCCTACCGCCATGGCAATCTCCTTGACTGACATAGAAGTGTCCGCAAGGAGTTCCCGGGACCTGTCCAACCTGATTTTCGTCAGGTATTCGTTAAACCCCGTATCCATCTCCCGCCGGAACAGTTTTCCCAAATATCCCACAGAAACCCCGGCTGCATCTGCGGCATCCTCCATGGATATGGGCCGGCCATAGTTTTCTTTGATAAACCGGATGGCATCCCCCATGGGCTTGCCCATTTTTACTTTCAGTTCTTTCTCTTCCTGGGCCATATAATCGTCCAGGGCTACATAGACATTTTTCACAACCTGTTGAAAATTGCGTGCCTCCACATAGGCATAATGGAATTTTTCCTCCATCCTGTCCCTGTACTTTTCCTCCGACAATCCCTTTAAAACTCCCTGTAAAAGATACAGGAAGCTTTTCCATATGTCGCCCGGATACACATGCCGCATTTCGGCCGCTCTCCGGTTTAATTCCGCAAACAATCCGGCTACTGCCTCCCTGTTCAGGTAGCGTATACTGTCGCACAATCTGTTCATCTCTTCCCTGCCGATAAAACTTTCCGGTGCAAGCCGTGGCAAATGAGCAATTTGACTGTACTCGATGATAGTATTTCCCACAAAAATCAGCCTGCCCCACTGGGCGGCCTCCCCTTCTACATAAGCCTGATACAGTTCCGGCAGACTCGTCTTTATGCCGCTGCACCCAAAATTAATCTGGAAATCGCCATATATGCCCCGTAAGTCACGCATGCTGTAAAACAACGCCTCCACACAATCCCGCACAAGCATTCTGTTTTCTTCCCGGAAATTCAGTACAATCAGGCGTCCCTTATAAGTGGGGTAATCATGATAGTATAAGTTGTCTGGAAAAATATGTCTCAATAAGTCGTCCACTTTGTCACGGAACATAGAATCATTCTGTTCCGTGATGGCATTTAAGCCTGTCATCGTGCTGATTACCTGGAAACATCCCTCCTGAAATTTCGTGCCGAACTTCTCATTGCAGGCGTACACTGAAGATAAATATTTCTCTCGGTTCTCCTTTTCGTCCTCGAAAAACAGCATCCGCCAGAAAAGCTCCATCTTCCGTTTCTCCTGCCGCGCCGACGCCTCCCGCAGATGTTCCATCTCCCTCTTCTGCTCAATCTTACGGCACACCTTGTCCAGTGTCTCGTTCAGTTGCGCTTCATCAATCGGCTTAAGCAGATAGTCCACCACATTCAGCGACACAGCGCTCCTGGCATACTCGAAATGCCGGTATCCGCTAATCAAAATAAACAAACTGTCAATCCCTGACTTCCTCGTCTCCTCAATCAGCCCAAGGCCATCCAAATCCGGCATCTTAATATCAGAAAGCACAAAATCCGGTTTGTTTCTCCGGATACTTTCCAGTGTTTGCCTGCCGTTACTGCATTCATCCACAATCTCAATCTGAAATTCTTCCCAATGGCCTAACATCTTAATAAGCTGAATAATCTTCGGCTCATCATCCGCAATAATCACTCTGTATCCCAAAACGCTAATCCCCATTCCGGTCCAAACGGCCTTCCGAATTTATGCATTCTACCTTCAATGGACAATCCGACAAATCTTTGGCCACCGCCGGAAGGCATTCCATAAGTTCCCCAATCTGTCCCTGCGTCATGCCGTCTATATGGAAGCCCCCTGTGCACACCGTCACCGCATTCTCCCTCTTCGCCACCTCTTCCGCTATAAACCGGCATATGTGCTCATCTTTATGCCCGGACACGTTCAGCACACAAGAAGTGGCGCTTGTCTGCCTGCAATCTTGTAGGGACGGCCTGGGCAGGGCAAGCACGGCGCAACCGATATGGGGTCTGTCACCGCCATACACCTGTATGCAGATTCCATCCCCAATCCTGTCAAACCTTGCCTTTATTTCCCCGAAAGACAATTTCCATACAGTCTGTGCCGCCATATTCCCTCCTGCCGTCTGTAGTCTCTATACGATTCCATCTATCCAATCCGCCAGTTCCCCTTCATAGTCGGCGTCACAGTGGGGCTGTTCCCAGACAAGCCTGTAATCCGTGGGAATACCCCACTCTGCCAGCTTTAACGCCAACGCCATACTGACCGTAAAGGCGGTGTCCGCGTCGTTTGCACCCACGCGAATCCTGCAGTATGCTGCCCTGCCCTCCCCCGGCTCTTCCCCGATATAGGAAAAAGGATTGAAAAGCCGAAGTCTTTCCGCAAGCGCTGCATCCGCTTTTACCGCCTCATATTCTTCGTAATATTTCGCATATTCTTCGGGAAACCGCTCCCGCAATGCCGCAATCGCATCCCCAATCTGTCCATTGAAATGTATGCCGGGATTTTCCGGCGTGCCAAGCACCTTGTTTTCCCCGCTGTTTTTTGCCAAAACATCAAATGATGTACAGGGCTTCATCCGCCTCCTGTGATTGCGCACATAAGCATCCAAATCCTTAATCTGCGCTCTACATCCGTCCCAGGCAAGCCACCCGGACTTATCCTTTCCCTGCACATCCACCATAGACGGTTTGTCGGGTTGGCGCCCTGTCTCATCATACGTGCGGGCCACCATATCCCCCAAGGAAAGCGGCTCCTCCTCTTTGCATGTCCTGTCCGGTCTTTGCAACACTACGCCCGGACCTGCATGTCCCTGCATCAAATCCGCCTCGTCAGGTTCCTTTAAATCGGCCCTTCCTCCCCTTGGCGCAGGAACTTTATACGTGTAGCGTCCGGCCAGATAATCGTCCACGGAATAGTCGACAGGGAGTTTTCCCGCCGCAAGTTTCTTCAAATAGACGGCCGCCGATTCATTTAACAGTTCCATCAGGTAATCGTATCCGCTGCCGCTTCGCCCCTCCGGCGCAATCACAAGCCTCTCCCCGTTTTCCGGGTTACGCAGATTTAAACTGTTGAAATACGTGATATAGGCTTCTTTGAGTTTGCCGGAGAGCGCATCCTGAAAGGGCGTCATCACGCCGGCAGGACCTGCATGGGAAGCTTCGTTTTCTTTATCCTCATGGAACAACCATTCGTATGCCAAATCCGCATGTTCCAAATCTATAATGGGACAATAAATCTGGGATGCATACACGCCGTCGCTTTCCTCCATAAAAGCGCCGTTTTCTTCCAGATAGGAATCATAATCCCTGTGGTCTGCGGTAACGGCTAGCAACGCGGACATGGCCCCACCCGCGCTTACGCCCACCGACACAATCCTGTCAAGATTACCCGGAATGCACGTCCTGTTGTGGCGGATGAACCGGATTGCCGTCTTTAAATCCACCAGATTTGCGGGCACTTTCCCGCAAGGCTTCCCCTCTTTGTCCCTGGACTCATGCCCTCTGTTCCCACAGGTGACATACACATATCCCCTCTCCAGATATTGCTCCCCATTGCATCTGGGGCCGTCAAGCCATTTATGAGGCATCTGCATATACCCGGCGGAATTGTTCTCGAAAATAACCGGAGCCGTCTTCCCATCATAGCCATTCATCCTGCCTTCATGATTGATTTTCCCGCCCGGCTCCATATATGCCTCCGGCACATAGACACTGAGCCTTTGGAACTTGGGTGTGGAGGCCTTGTCCGTATACAGAATATCTTCCAGGCACCAGCACCTGTGTTTCTCATCAAAAAACCACGCGTCCTTACAATCCGCCAGTTCCATCGTTTTATTTGTAATCCGGATTTTTTCATTCATCATCAAATTTCTCCTTCAAATATTGTCTTTTTTCTTGTAGTTATTATAAAATCCCGGTCATTGACAAACAATTCCCCTTTGCGTATGATTAAGTCATAAATGGAATTAAAACAGACAGACCAGGAATCGGCCGAAGAATTTTCTTATAAAGATTAGGGTGTCAAAAAGCGCTGTCATAAAATTTCACTGGCAGATTGCATAAAATGTTCACGAAGTTGTCCTTCGCAGGAATATGAGATTTTCTTAATATTCCGCGTAATCTCCAGTAATTTCGGGGCATGGACGCCCCGAAAAGCCCGATGTTCGCCCAAATGGCGAATAGAAGGCGGTTACGTCCGTTTCCATAAATTTCCCGGAATATTTTAGAACATCCATATGACGGAGACGGACACAAGGGAACATTTTATGCAATCTGCCCTTGCGACTTATAAAATGCGCCTTTTGATACCCTAATCTTATGAAAAACCGATGGAGACTATACAATGGACACAGCCTATTACAAAGAATTTGCCGTACTGGCAGAGACAAACAATTTCTGGGAGGCGTCGGAACGGCTCTATATCAACCAGTCCACCCTTTCCAAGCATATCAAGGCTATGGAAAAGGAGCTTGGCGCGCCGCTTTTTCACCGTACCACCCGCCATGTAAGCCTGACAAAATACGGCGAAGCCCTGCTGCCCTACGCCCAATCCATCACACGGATGGAATTTGAATATTCTACCCTCTTCATGCAGCTTAAAGATGCGGAAAAAGGCGTCACCACGCTAGGAAGCATTCCTGTCATGGCCCAGTACCATATCACCGGGCTACTAAATGCCTTTCAAAGCCACTACCCTGAAAGCACTGTCAAAGTCATCGAAGAAGACGCCAACAGACTCTCTTCCATGCTCCTTACACAAAGGTGCGAATTAATCTTTACGAGGGAACCGAAACTTTCCGCCGAGAAAAATTCTCCGGAAGATTCCCCCTTCGTCCGGATTCCCTATCTTACGGACCATATGGTAGCGTTATTGCCTGCAGGCCATCCCCTTGCCTCCAAACAGGAAATTTCGCTGCGGGAGTTAAAGGGCGAGCGGTTTTGCTTTATCAAAGAGTCCTCCCTCATGTATGAATTATGTACAAATGCCTGCCAAGCGGCTAACTTTATCCCCGAAATTGCTTTCACAAGCCACCGACTGGAGAGCATCTTCGATATGGTCTCTTACGGGAACCATGTGGCTCTTTTGATGAACCAACATACTACTCCGGTGAAAAACGCCATGCTTGCGCCGGAATCTGCATGGTCTACCGTGGATATTGCACCCAGAATCTGTTCCCAGATTTCCCTGTGCTACCTCAATAACAGGAAGCTCTCCAAAACAGCCCGCAATTTCGTTGATTTCTGTGTGCAGGAACAATCTCACCCTATCCCTTCCCACCGTTTATAATCCGGCGCCTCTATCCCGAAGGGTTCAAGCAGTTTTGCCGCCGTATGGTAAGTCATCTCTTCTACCGTCTTTGGCCTAATATAATATGTCAGCATAGGCGGAATAATCCGCACCCCAGGGAGCATGGACAATTCATGCAGATTGCGCAGATGGATTGCACTAAGAGGCGTTTCCCTGGCCGCAAGCACCAAGGTGCGCTGCTCCTTTATTGTCACGTCCGCCGCCCGAAGAAGAAGGCTCTGCGCATACCCGCCGCAAATACCTGCAAGTGTCTTCATGCTGCAGGGCACAATCAGCATCCCTTCCGTCCGATAGGAGCCGCTGGCAGGCTTCTCCCCAATCTGCCCCGGCTCATACACATGGTCCGCCAGTGCATAAACCTCCTCCACAGTCATATCCGTCTCATGTTTCAGCGTAACTTTTGCCCCCTCGCTCATTATCAAATCCGTCTCGAAAAAACCGTCCTCCCTGATAATCTTCAGGCACTGTATAAGCAACGGACTGCCGCTTGCCCCGGACGCCGCTACAATCATCCTTTTCTTCATATACTTACCCCTGTCTTTACAGCCAATGCCCCGGCTCCACATCCATAAACTTTGCGCGCTCAAACCGCGCCTTCTGTGTAAAGGGGACTGTACAGTCAAAAATGGTTTTACACGCAATGCCGTGGTCCCGTATGCTCGGGTCGCAGGACGGGTCATTGGATGGGTCAAGGGGATGGCAGCGCACCCCCGGAATCATGATGATGTCCGCATCCCCTTGGAACCTGGTGTTCATGGCCCACAGCACGTCATTCATGTCAAAAGGCTCCACATCCTCGTCCACCAAAAACACATGCTTTAACTCGCTAAACACCGACAGAGCCAACAAAGCCGCCTGACGCTGCCTGCCCTCATCGCTGGGCGATTTCTTCTGGAACTGGAGCACCGCCATAAATTTGCCCCCGCCTGGAGAGGCACAGTACACGTTCCGCAGCCTGCCGGGCATGGCTTTCTCAATCATGCCGTAAATGCTCGCCTCCGTAGGGATGCCCGCCATGGACACGTGTTCCTCACTGGGGCCGATGCAAGTCTGCATAATCGGATTTTTCCTGTGTGTCACGGCAGTCACCTTAATCAGTCTGCACTGGCTGCTTGCAGGCCCTGTGTATCCCGGAAATTCCGGCATGGCATAACCGGTATGGCTGCACTGGTCCTCCTGCACCCGCACATGGGGGATGACCTCCCCCTCAATCACATACTCCGCGTTGGCAATCGCCCTCTGTTTCACCGTAAGGCACTGCACCAACTCCACCGGTTCACCTCGCAGCGCACCCGCCACAGCCAGTTCATCGTATCCCATAGGCGTGGTGGGCGGCTCGAAACAGGAGCCAATCTCCACCGCCGGGTCTACGCCGATGCTGACAGAAATGGGCAGCCGCTGCCCCAATTCCTCCGCCCGGTCTGCCATGGCGCCGATATGCCTGGCTCCCGGCGTAAAAAAGATGGACAGTTCATCCCTGCCCTGTATACAGAGCCTGTGGATGGTCACATCGCTTGCCCCGGTGTCCGGGTGGGACGCATAACACATCCCCAAGGTGATATATGGCCCCGCATCGTCCGGGGTATTGGTGGGCGCCGGGATTAGCCTTCGCAAGTCAAAACCAGGCTCCGATGCCAGATGCACCACCTCCTGACACAGCGCCGGCCCGGAAACCACCACCGGCTCAACAGGATGGGATACACAACCGTACAGCCTTTTTCCCAAATCGTGCGCCTCACACCCTAAAAGCGCCGCCACTCGGCTCCGGCTTGCCAACACGCCAATGGCAACCCTTGCGCCCGGATGACCCTTAATTCTGTTAAAAATCATGGCAGGCCCTTCTTTTGTCGGGCGCATGCAGGTTCCCCCGGCACCCACATGACGATAGACCCCGGCAAGTTCCGCCATCGGCTCCACCTCCACGTCCGTCTCGATTAACTGTCCCGGTATACCTTCCAACCGCTTAAGCGCACTCCGCAAGTCCTTTACTTTTCCGTTTATTTCCCCGTCCATCAACATTCCCTCCGTCTCGCTGCCTGTCATGTAAATTCTGCCGGCTCTTATTTGATTCTCATTATATAAAAGCCTCTCTCTCTACAACAATTCGGTTTTGGTTCCCATTAAGTCACCGTTGGAATTAATTGCGGCAAATCCATGCCGTCCCCTGTCCGCCTATTTCCATCTATTCTTCCCACACTTTCCTGACATCATAAATCATCTTAATGTCTGCGTAATCCATCTGACGCATAAACGGAATGTCCGCCGGGTCATCCTTATGCCGTCGCGCCGTTGCCCTGAAGCAACGGTTCCTTTACATCATACAAGCAGAAACCTGCATCATGCCGGAATAATACTAACGGATATTTTTTTCCCGATTCTGCGCTGCTTTATTGTTCAAGTCCATACATAGATTACGAGTTTGCGACAGGCAGTGCGCTGGCACAAATCCCTCAATTGAAGATTAAAAATTCCCCATTCAGGAGTGTTTTACCAAAATTTACATTTGTTTTTTCAAATTATTTAACAGCATGAGCGCCTGTCCAAACATATAGAACGGGATTCCCGCCGTAATCCGCGCAAGCATAAGTCTCCAATCATAACCGCCTGCGCTAACGCCACCACCGTCAAAGGAAATACCACATTGTTTGCCGCATTCGCTATGAAAATTTGCTCCACAATATTATACAGTGCCGCAATCAATAACGAAATGATACACGGCACTGTAAATTTTCTCATCAGAGCGCTTATTTTTTTCTTGCTCCAAAAAATGCATAAAATGTTATTTTATCAAAATACAATCTCCTTACCGTACAGCGCTCTCTCTTCAAGAATCTGCTTGAAATCCGCATCCTTGCGATGTCCCTTGATGTCGTCCATATACTCTACATAATCGCAGACATACACGTATACCTTGGATACATCCCTTCCATTGATGGCATAAGTATCCGCATAACTACTGCCGCCGTAAGGGAGCATCTCTCCGTCTGCGTCCAGAACTACCATGAACACACCGCTCCTTGTACGCTCCTCGCTACACTTTTCTTCCACGGTAATCTCAAACCGTGTCTTTACAATCTGATATAACCCCGCACCTGTCTCGTTCATCTCATCTACCGTAACAACCTGTGCGCCATCTTTATCCATCTCTATATGAAACTCGTACTCAAAGGGCCCGTCAAACCACCAGTTCTCATATTTGTTCGGGAATTGGTTTCTGTCCGGCGGCGTAATCTCAGCCATAAATGCACTCCACTCTTCATCCGACATGGCATCTATCTCCGCCTGCGTCTTCCCACGGTAATCAAGCGGTTCCGGCTCCGCCTTGTCCCCGATAATTTGATTAATGCAGAAATTCATATCAAAAGCATCCAACGCATAGTACTTTTCTTTGATTGCGTCATCGTTCCCTGTAATATCTATGATATCAATGCGGAAAATACCCGCGTAAGTATGTTCGTCCAGAAAAGCGCCCTCAAGGGTGCCCGTGCCGCCGTTTGCCATTCCTTCCGCTTCTCCTCCCGCCGGCCTGAAAGAGTAGTTAGCCTCTCCCCGTACATAAATAATCGGCTGCTCGCTCATATCCATCATCGTTTCCGGGAAAGCTTCCTCGCTTTTAATCATAAGCGATAAATAAATTGCTTCCACGGAACAATATGTCTCCGATATGGAAATCGTAACACCGTCCACCGTCTTGGTATAAGCAGAATTTACAGCATTGCCATCTGTTCCTTCTATACCGTCCTGCCCTTCTGTAGCACTGCCGGCTTCTCCGCTTCCTGACTGGTCTTCTCCATAATTCTTCCCAGTGTCTTCCGGCTCCTCCAGTTTATGCGCCACGGAATCCAAATCACCCTGGTAAGAATAATCCCCCTGTAGCAACTTGAAAATATTCCGAATGACCGGAATCTTGGATGCCAGCGCCGGCTGTGAGGCAAACACGCCCATACAAACGAATAATGCCGCTGCCGCCGTTGCGACTCTTATCATAATCTTCTTGCGTTTATTTTTCATATATATCTTTTCCCCCTGTCTGATTCCCTCTCGTACACGCTGTGACAAATTATCAGGTATGACAATTGCGTCAAATCTTTCACTTTTCATTCTAATACCCATGCCTTTCTGTAACCTGCAACCTCTGGGCCGCAAGCACAAATTTGCATCTGAACTTATCCGGACACGGAACTTGTTCAGATACGGAACCTGTTCACTCAGCCCTGACCTTTTCTCTATTCCCGTCCTCCAACTGATTCCTGAGCGACTCTTTTGCACGGAACAGATATGCCTTCACACTTCCCACCGGTATACTCATGACCTGTGCAATTTCATTGATTTTCATTCCCTGAAAATACTGTAAAATCACCACAGTCTTATAAGTGGGAGGAAGCAAATCTATGGCATCATAGAGGTCTGTCTTTTCTTCAATAGAGACCGATGGTTCAGGCGCCGCCTCGCTGTATTCCTCGAAGGGACTGTTGTTCTTTCTCTTCTTCTGTGCCAGATAAATGCTGTTAATCAGTATGCGTGTAATCCATGTCTTAAAATATTCAGGCTCCCGAAGCTTATCCATGGAAATCATTGCGCGCATGGCGCACTCCTGCACTGCATCCAAGGCGTCCTGCTCATTCTTCGTGTACATATACGCCAATCTATACAGGTATTCCTGATGCATGATAATCAGTTCCCCAAAAGCTTCCCTGTTTCCTTTCGCCGCCTTTTCGACTAATTTCAAGCCTACTTTGTTCTTCATCTTCATAACCATGCCCTTCCCGCATTCTTCCAAACAAGCCTTGTCCATTTATCAACTTTATCCGATTTATGGGCCGTACTCGTTTCGGACTTTACCCCCTTTCAGAATTTCTCCGTTTGACGGATTGTATCTGACGCCGGGTTGCCCTTATGCCTCTGCAGCGGCATCTCTTTCCTGCTTAACACGTGTTATACTGATTAGATTACGCGATTGCTAAAATGGTTACAGAAAAAAATTTTTTTCTGCACATGCAAAAACCGACTCATTTCTATCCCAAATGAACCGGTTTCCACGTACCTATTTTAGAAAGTGCTTTATTAATATAGATATTGGATTCCTGATACAATCTCTTTTTTCTTCAAAACTATCATTGAACATGTCCGAATTGTAACCAGGATTAACTGAGGATTTTCTTTCTCCTTTGTTAATTGAATGTAGACTATCTCTAACCTTCTCGCACATTATAAATTATTATTCTGCTCCTCATCTAACCATTCTTTCAATTTTTTCTGTAATAATCTTTTATCTGGTAGATACAATTTATATTCTTTTGCATAAATGTTTGCATTTTCCGGAAGTGTTAAATCCACAAGAGCCTCATCACTCTGTTTACAAAGTAGAATACCAATGGTCGGATTTTCGCCCTCAACCCTTTCATAACGGTCAAAATAATTTACATACATCTGCATCTGTCCTAAATCCTGATGCGTAAGTTCATCAATTTTAAAATCTATGAGAACATAGCACTTTAACAGTCTGTTATATAAAACCAAATCCACATAGAAATTTTTGTCATGAAATGTGAATCTTTTTTGACGCTGTTCAAACAGAAACCCCTTTCCTAATTCTAAAAGAAATTTTTGCATCTTTTCTATTACCGCTGATTCCAACTCACTTTCATGATAGGAAGCCTTATCTTCTAATCCTGCAAACTCCAATACATATGGCGTATGCAATATATCTTGCGGTTTTTGTGGAACGGCTCCTTCATTTGCCAGCCGCATCACATCATTTTTATCCCGGCTTAATGCAAGTCTTTCATACAAGCTAGAATGAAACTGTCTTTTTAAAGTATTTACATTCCAGTTCGAGCGTATTGCCTCGTTCTCATAAAAATCTCTTTCATCCCTGTCTTCTATGCGCATAAGCACCTGATAATGAGTCCAACTAAGTTTAAAAGGTATATTGTTATATATCATTTCCAATTGTCCAATTCCCGATTGGATAATTTCAAAAGCCTGTTCAAATTGTCCAATCCCTGACTGGATAATTTTATCTTCCCTGTCTTTATACGCCATATAGAATTGTCTCATTCCTGCAACATTGCTCCTTGAAAAACCTCTGCCATATTCTTCTGTCAGATATACGGACAGGGAATCTACTATTTTAGCTCCATATTTCGCCCTTTCAGCTCCTTGTTGTTCTTGTTCAACAATATATCTCCCTAGTAAAAAACTTGTAAGTACCGTAATTGCATTCGCCATTTGTCCCATATTATTTCTGGCACTATCAATCAGTTTTTTTGATTTATCATATAAAGTCTGAAATTCTTTATTATCTATAATTTCCATTTTTTCATTCTTCACTGTGATACCTCCAAACAGTTTTTCCAATTTTACATAATTCTATGTTAAGTAAATATAAACACATAACACATGTAACGAAATTGTATTCAACCTTATACTGTGGATGCGTGATAATAAAATCTTTCGGATACCCATCTCTCATTTGTGTCCCTCTCTATCTTCTACTCATTCATCACCAGGTTTAAAAATATCCTATATTGGAATTTTGAAAAAACCAATATAGGATAGCATTTGTTATCTATTCATACATCATTGCCACAAAAATAATACAGTGATAGATTTTATCATAAAAGCAATTTTCATTGTATCCGTCTAAGTTCAACATTGTTCCCACCATACATATGAATAACAAATAAAGACTTTTTTAAATGCTCAAACCTCCACTGCAAAGCACAAAAATTTTTCCATCTTCATTCACTACTCTTAAGTTTCGTACGTTACTCTCCCAATCAGGAATCTCTATGTTTAACATATGATTTACAGTATCAATCTGGTAGATAAGCCCTGCAAACATTGTAGCACTCAATATGAGATTAAAAGTGGCATTTATCTCATTATTTGCTATAATGTGCATGTTTGGATATAAAATACCGCCAATATTTAAATTTACTTTATATAAATTACCAAATGTTGAACCGCCAAAACCAGATAATGGAACATCTTTCCTAACGAGAACTGCACCCAATTCAGATAGGAGTATGTCTTCATCATCCGTCCATACTGGAATATACGCCCCTGTGTCAAATAAGGCTGTAAGTCCATTATTCAAAATAACCACTGGTCTTTGTCTTGTTTTATCCAACCTTAATGTATATTGTTTCATAGTGCACCAACCATACCCAGTTGTATGTATCCTTCAGGATTCGTATGCCGGGCAATAATTTCTCCTTTTAGTACCAACCTGGTCAATTCTGATTTCTTTTTATTCGTATATTTGACAATAGCAGATTCTACAGAAATTCCATCATCATTTTGATACCGGACATCCACAAGTCCGACCCATTGGTCCGGATATTTCATTTGTATCTGTTCCCAAGTCATTCGCTCATTCACAAACAACACATCCTTCCATATTCGATTCTCTTTCTTAGTTGATTTTCAATTAACTTATATACATATTATAACATTTTTCCTAAAGTATCACAAGCGCAACTCTTTCTTCCGACAACTATACATGCTTTCATAAATCATTCCATATCCAAGTCAAATGCCTCACGTCAATCGCCAAATATTCACTTCACAACCGCCTGCCTCATTGTTCGCAGAAACAAAATTCTACGTATAAAATAAAATTATCTGTAAACACAAATTGATATTACGCAATCAACTATACCCACAGTGAACAAAGAAAAAATCGGCTCATTTTTCTATGCAAATAAACCGATTTCCAATCAAACTTATAAAGCTGCCAACCTCCACAATTCAGACGGTTTAATTCTCGTTCATCTTCGACAACTTCGCTGCCTGGTCAGCGGCGATACAAGCGTCAATAATCTCCTGGATATCTCCATTCATCACCTTATCCAGTTTATAGATAGTCAGATTAATCCTATGGTCGGTGACACGGCCCTGGGGGAAATTGTACGTCCGAATCTTCTCGGAGCGGTCGCCCGTGCCAATCTGGCTCCTGCGCATCTCGGCTTCCGCGTCATGGCGCTGCTGCTGCTCCATATCGTAGAGCTTCGCCTTCAACAGTGCGAATGCCTTCGCCTTATTCTGAATCTGGGACTTCTCGGTCTGGCTGTACACCACAATTCCCGTAGGATAATGGGTCAAACGCACTGCGGAATCTGTCGTGTTAACGCACTGTCCACCGTTCCCGGAAGCCCGCATTACGTCAATTCGTATATCCTTATCCTCTATTACAATATCTATATCCTCGTCTACCTCAGGCATCACCGCAACGCTGATAGTGGAGGTATGAATACGCCCGCCGCTCTCCGTCTCAGGCACGCGCTGTACACGGTGCACGCCGCTCTCATATTTTAATACGGAATAGGCGCCCTGCCCGGTTACCATAAACGTAACACTCTTCATGCCGCCGATACCGATTTCTTCCACTTCCATCGTCTCTACTTTCCAACGCCTTCCTTCCGCATAATGCACATACATACGGTAGATTTCCGCTGCAAAAAGCGCCGCCTCGTCACCGCCCGCACCGGCACGTATCTCCACAATAACATTCTTCTCATCGTTAGGGTCTTTCGGCAAAAGGAGAATCTTTAACTTCTGTTCCAACTCATCTACGCGTTTCTTACCATCAGCAAGTTCGTCTTTGAGCATCTCCCGCATCTCGTCGTCAGATTCACTCTCAAGCATAGAAAGAGAATCTTCGATATCCTGCTTGGACTTCTTATATTCTCTATAGGCATCCACGATGGGCGTCAAATTACTCTGCTCTTTCATCAGTTCCCGGAACCGCTCCTGATTGTCGGCAACCGTAGGCTCACTCAGCTCATTCATGATTTCTTCAAACTTTCTCAGCAAATCCTCTAACTTGTCAAACATAACTACCTCCGTAATATTCTCATTCATCCCATATCATCTGATATGCGGATGCTCAAATCCCATGTACTCCATGCACGACCCTGTCAAGCCCTGCAAAATCCTTAACGATTTCCACTTCCTGATACCCTGCACTTTCCATCAACAGCCTTACCTCTTCTCCCTGGTCAAAACCAATCTCGAAGAAAAGCATTCCGCCGCCTGCCAGGTATTCTCCCGCCTGCTCTATTATCTTTCGATAGAAGAATAAACCGTCCTGGCGCCCATCCAATGCAAGATGTGGCTCATAATCCCTTACTTCCGGCATCAACATTTCTATAACATCTGTTCTTATATATGGTGGGTTAGACACAATTATATCGAATTTCTCCCGGGTGTCCACACCATCGAAAAGGTCACTCTGCACAAAAGTAACGCAGTCTCTTCCCTCCGCATCTATCATCCTCGCCGCATTTTCTCTTGCAACCTTCAATGCTTCCCCAGACACATCCACGCCCAGACCTGTACAGCCATTGGAATAATGTAACAAACTTAGTAAAATACAGCCTGTGCCGGTACACATATCCAGTATATGCATACCATCATGAAGATACCGCATCACTTCCTCCACAAGCACTTCCGTGTCCTGCCTGGGCACAAGAACATTTTTATCCACTGCAAAGACAAGACCCATAAAATCCTGCTCGCCCGTAATATATTGGAGCGGCACATGCTCCTTACGCCGTGCCACACACTGTGCGTATCTGTGAACTTCCTCCCCGGATACCTCCCTGTCCCCATGGGCAAGCAAGGTATTCCTGTCCGTACCACAGCACCATTCGAGCAGAAGCCTTGCATCTAACCCTGCATCCGCAATATCTGCCTGAGTCAGCTCATTTACTCCCCATCGGTATACTTCCTGATAAGTTATCTCTTTATGATGACAGGTTTTTATAACATCAGTTATTTCCATAATTATTTCATCCTGCAAAATATAGCATATATTTTTCGGCTATCCCCATGACTCCGCCTCGTACATTCACACATACACGAGTATTAATATCATTCGCTATTTATTAGGTATTCCTTTTATTTTTGCTGTTTATCTGCCATTCATTGGTATTACAACGATATCCTTCTCCTGTCCTTCCTCTTTCTCTCGTATTTCTTCTTTCTCTTCCGGCTCCTGCTCGTCATCTCTCAACCAGGAATCGTCCACTTCATATCCGAAAGCCTCATATAAATACGCCTTCCAGTCAAAGACTGCTTCCACCGCCGCAATCGCAACTTCTACCATACCCTCATCCGGCTCCCTCGTAGTCAGCCTCTGGAGCCACATACCCGGCGCCGAAATAATCCTAACTAAAATATTGTTGCTCCTTCCGGCCAGACGGATAATCTCATAGGAAATCCCCGCTATCACCGGAATCAATGCGATACGTATTAGTACACGGTACAGAGGATTCTCTACCCTGATAAAGAAAAACAAAACCACACTGACTAACATGACAAACAAAAGGAAACTGGTTCCGCACCGTTTGTGTTGCTTGGAACTTCTCATAACATTTCTGACCGTAAGCGGACGGCCTTTTTCAATACAGTTAATGCACTTATGTTCCGCACCGTGATACATATAGACACGCTTAATATCTTTCATCAACGAAATACTCAATACATATCCTACAAAAATCACAATACGCAGCACTCCTTCTATCAATGCCATAAAGGAAGCGCTCCTGATATATTCTTCAAAAAGGGACGTCACATAATAAGGAAGCACCATAAAAATACCTATTGCAAGCGCAAAAGAAAGCACCATCACAATGGCACTGAAAACTTTGTCCGCCTTATCCTTAAAAAGTTTATTGAATGCTTTGTCCGCTACCGTCTCTTTTGCATCCTCGTCCTCATAGAACCCGGCGGAAAAATTTAAACTTCTCATTCCCAGAATCAAAGAATCCAAAAACTGGAAACATCCACGCACAAAGGGAACGCTCAGAAGCTTGCTGCCATGAAGCACGCCAGCATAGTGTTCCACCTCCACTTCAATATCCCCGTCCGGCTTCCTGACCGCCACTGCATACTGGTCTTTATTTTTCATCATAATACCTTCCAGGACAGCCTGACCGCCAATTCCGGAGTATCTCATGTTCTTTCTCTTACCCATTCTTACCCCCATGCATATCGCAAGCCTGCACGCTTCGTGCAAACAAACTTCGCGTCTTATTTAGAAAAAGGTTGAGATTTTCCACCTCAACCTTTTTGACCAATACTTATTTGCTTTCCACACCGTATTTCTTATTGAACTTATCAATACGGCCACGCGCCTGTGCTGTCTTCTGCTGCCCTGTGTAGAATGAATGGCATTTGGAACAAACCTCCACGTGAATCTCAGGTTTCGTAGAACCTGTCACGAATGTGTTTCCACAGTTGCATGTTACTGTTGCCTGATAGTACTCAGGATGGATTCCTTCTTTCATCTTGGTAACTTACTCCTTTCTCAGCTTATGAAGAATGCCTTTCTTGGTATTCATAGACGTTGCCGTCGTTATAATTTCCCAGTCCTGCCGTTATAAACCGACACACCACTGCTAAGCGGCACATGCGGCTCCGTGATATCCGCCAACATGGTTTCACACCACTTAATTCATCGTTACGGTAATCAACAGCTTTTACATTGTAGCATAGGAATTTCGGCTATGCAAGCATTTTATAAAATAATTTTATATAAATTTCATCTTCTTAACCATATTGACAAATTCAAAATTATTCTTCGTCCTGGCAAACATATCCACTACTTTCTCCACGGCCTCATCCGCTTTCATGCCGTTAAGCGCCTTGCGGATGATATTGATTGCCTCCAGTTCTTCCGGTGACAAAAGCAGGTCTTCCCTTCTGGTACTGGACTTTGGAATATCGATGGCAGGGAACACCCTCTTCTCGGACAGCTTACGGTCAAGCACCATCTCCATGTTGCCGGTACCCTTAAATTCCTCGTATACCACATCGTCCATCTTACTGCCCGTCTCCACAAGCGCCGTAGCCAGAATCGTCAGGCTGCCGCCTTCCCTCATATTACGCGCTGCGCCGAAAAACCGCTTCGGCATATGTAATGCCGCCGGGTCAAGACCGCCTGACAATGTACGCCCGCTGGGCGGCACCACCAGGTTATACGCCCTTGTGAGCCGCGTGATGCTGTCCAGTAGAATCACCACGTCCTTACCGTGCTCTACCAGACGTTTCGCCCGCTCAATTACCATCTCCGATACACGTTTATGGTGCTCTGGAAGTTCATCGAAAGTAGAATAGATAACCTCCACATTCGGCCCCTCAATGGCCTCCTTAATATCCGTCACCTCTTCCGGACGTTCATCAATCAGCAAAATAATCAGATGTGCATCCGCCGCAGTGCGGGTGATGGATTTGGCCACCTCTTTTAATAAAGTAGTCTTACCTGCCTTGGGAGGAGAAACAATCATACCTCTCTGCCCTTTACCGACCGGGCTCATCAAATCCATAATACGCATAGCAACCGACGCGCCTGGCGTCTCCAGTTTCAGCCTTTCGTTTGGGAAAATAGGCGTCAAATCTTCAAAATTGGGCCTGCGCATGGCTATCTCCGGCGCATAGCCGTTGATAGACTTCACATATAAAAGCGCACTGAACTTCTCATTCTGCGTCTTAACTCTTGTATTTCCCTCTAAAATATCACCCGTTTTTAATCCAAATCTCCTGATTTGACTGGGTGCAACATAGACGTCATTCTCGCCGGGCAGATAATTCTCGCAGCGGATAAACCCGAAACCATCGCTCATAACTTCTAAAATCCCGCTTGCGGTAATGCCGCTGTCAAGCTCTGCCGGGAACTTCTCTTCCTCTGCGCCTTCCTTCTTAAGCGGCGCTACGGATTTTACCGCAACCTGTTTACCCGCCGCTTTATCCTTCTCGTCCTCAGCTAACATAGCTTCCACGATATCCGCTTTCTTCATCGCAGAGGTACCTTTAATTCCTCTCCCTTTTGCAATTGCCTTTAAATCGGCAAGCGCCAACGACTCATATTTTTCTCTCATACATGCCTCCCGTATTTTCATAAATCATTTATATACATTCTTTCGTCCAGGGATTATATTACCGCACAAGCCTAAACCCGTACAGTATGGATGCCTTACGGCCCGCTACAAGACAGGCAACATAAAGCGAAAGTTTACTTGATGTGTTATTCGAAATGATTTGCTGCTTCCATACACACTGTACATAATGATTCAGCCTTTACCATTCTGGTATAACCGACTGATTTTTATTATTATACACTACCTTTTATAAAATAGAAAGTATTTTTTTTACTTCCCTCCGGGCTATTGACTATGCGTAGACAGTACCCTATTATAGGATAGCAGGGAACTGAAAAAGAAACGTCCCTACCCTCTGTCCACCGAGAGTATTATAATGAAGATTAGGGTATCAAAAGGTGCATTTTATAAATTGCAGAGGCAGATTGCATAAAATGTTCTCCCGTGTCTGTCTGCGTCATATGGATTTTCTAAAATATTCCGGGAAATTTACGAAAACGGACGTAACCGCTCTCTATTCGCCATCCGGGCAAACATCGGGCTTTTCGGGGCGTCCATGCCCAGAAATTACTGGAGACTAAACGGAATATTAAGAAAATCTCATATTCCTACGAAGGACAACTTCGTGAACATTTTATGCAATCTGCCAGTAATATTTTACGATAACACCTTTTGACACCCTAATCTAATGAATATAATGCGGTATCTGTATTTCACCGTAAACAAAACAATATATAAAATAAGAAACGAGGCATATTATGACAACAAACGAAAAGGCGCTTAAGTTACACGAACAATGGCGGGGTAAACTGGAAACCATATCCAAAACTCCCGTTAAGACAAGAGAAGATTTGTCATTGGCATATACCCCAGGCGTTGCACAGCCATGCAAAGTTATCGCCCAGGACAAGGAGGCGGCATACACTTATACATGGAAGTCCAACACCGTGGCGGTGGTATCCGACGGAAGCGCAGTGCTGGGGCTTGGCAACATAGGCCCCTACGCCGCTATGCCGGTTATGGAAGGCAAGGCCGTATTGTTCAAAGAATTTGGCGGGGTAAACGCTGTGCCAATCTGCCTGGACACACAGGATACCGAAGAAATCATCAAGGCTGTCACCTACCTTGCTCCGGGCTTTGGCGGCATTAACCTGGAAGACATCAGCGCACCCCGCTGCTTTGAAATCGAAGAACGGCTAAAAGCCATCCTGGATATTCCCGTCTTCCACGATGACCAACACGGTACTGCCATCGTGGTGTTGGCAGGCATCATCAATGCCTTAAAAGTCGTGGGCAAAAACAAAGAAGACTGTAAAGTGGTTGTCAACGGCGCTGGCAGCGCCGGCGTCGCGATAACAAAATTATTGTTAAACTATGGTTTTACCAATATCATTATGTGCGACAAGGTCGGTATCATCGGTAAATCCACCGACGGCTTAAACAATATGCAGAAGAAAATGTCCGAATTGACTAATCCGGACAATCTCACAGGGACTCTTGCAGACGCCATGAAAAACGCCGATATCTTCGTCGGCGTCTCCGCTCCCAATATTGTGAGCGCAGAAATGGTATCCTCCATGAACAGTGACGCCATTCTCTTCGCCATGGCTAATCCTGTGCCGGAGATTATGCCCGATATAGCTAAGGCGGCAGGCGCCAGAGTCGTGGGCACCGGGCGCTCCGATTTTCCCAACCAGGTCAACAACGTGGTCGCATTCCCAGGAATTTTCAAGGGTGCTCTGGAAGGACGCGCCGTACAGATAACGGAAGAAATGAAACTGGCAGCCGCCCACGCAATCGCAGGGCTTGTACCGGAGAACGAACTAAATGAGGATAACATCATGCCCCAGGCTTTTGACCCTAAAGTAGCCGAGGTGGTTGCCCAGGCAGTGAAATCCCATATACAACCAAATTCCTCCGGACAGGCCACAGGACAGACGCCTTGAGAAGCATCCCACAAGATATGGATGCTCACTGGCATGGTAAGCCCTATTACTCGTTAGACGCTTATCTCAAAAACACCTACGGTGAAAAGCTATACAAAATCGCAGTGGATGCAGGATTCACCTGTCCCAACCGGGATGGCACATTAGGGGATAGCGGCTGTATTTTCTGCAGCGCCGGTGGCAGCGGTGATTACGCGGTCAAGACAACCGAACACCCTTCTGTCGCCAAACAGCTTGCCGCCGGCGTCTCCCTGTTTGGACACAAACGCGTGGGAAGCCGTTTTATCGCCTACTTCCAGGCATATACCAACACCTACGGTTCACCCTCCCGCCTTAAGCTTCTGTATGAAGAGGCGCTGCGGGAGCCTTCCGTGGCGGGAATTTCCATAGCCACCAGACCGGACTGTATTTCAGAAACTATTGTGACTTTACTGGTCAATCTCATGGAGAAATTCCCTGACAAGTTTGTCTGGATTGAGTTAGGACTCCAGACAATCCATGAAAGGACAGCTGATTTTATCAGGCGCGGATACCCTTTAAGCGTTTATGACGATTGTGTCGCCATGTTACGCAAATGTCATATTCCGGTAATCACCCATATTATTCTGGGATTGCCCCAGGAGACGCGCAAAGATATGTTGTCTACCATTGACCATCTGAATCAAGTCGGCACATGGGGCATAAAGCTGCAACTTCTCCACGTTCTAAAAGGCACCGGACTCGCCAAGCTGTACGCCCAGGGCGAATATCTTCCGCTGTCTTTAGAAGAATACACCGGGCTTGTCGTTGACTGTCTGGAACATCTTTTACCCGATATCATCGTACACCGGCTTACCGGAGACGGTCCCGCCAATCTGCTTCTGGCGCCGCTTTGGAGCCTGGATAAGAGAAACGTCCTCAACACCATCCACCATACCATAAAGCAGCGGGGAACTTACCAGGGACGTCTGACAACAAATCCATAGCCTAAACACAGCTTGAAGCTCCCATGCCGAAAAGCTCTCACAGACAGGAATAAAGAAAGGCTCTTCCATGACACACGACCCTTTAACTCTATACAAATTAATTATCCTCTACATGCTCAACCGGGTCAATTTTCCTTTGACGAAGGCGCAAATCAGCGATTTTATACTAGAAAAAGAATATACCAACTTCCTCACGCTGCAACAGGCTATAGCCGAGTTGATTGACGCCGAGCTCATTACGGCAAAATCAAACCGTAACCGCACCCATCTGGCAATCACGGACGAAGGCCGGGAAACACTTACTTTCTTTGAAAAACGAATCAACAGCTCTATCAAAGAAGAAATAGACAGCTTTTTCCATGCAAATGAATTGGAAATGCGCAATGAAGTGTCTATCCTTGCCAACTATTATAAATCTGTGTCCGGCGACTATGAGGCCCATCTGGAAGCGAAGGAAAAAAACACGACTATCGTGGAGATAACCCTTTCTGTCCCCGATGAGGACACCGCTTCTGCAATCTGCGCCAACTGGCAGAAAAACAACCAGGATATCTACCAATATCTTGTAGGGAAATTATTTTAAGAAAATTGTCCCTATACAGATTATGGTGCCAAAGGGCGCTGTCATAAAATTCCACTGGCAGATTGCATAAAATGTTCACGAAGTTGTCCTTCGTAGGAATATGAGATTTTCTTAATATTCCGAGTAATCTCCAGTAATTTCGGGGCATGGACACCCCGAAAAGCCCTCTATTCGCCCGGATGGCGAATAGAGGGCGGTTACGACTGTTTCCTTAAATTTCCCGGAATATTTTAGAAAATCCATATGACGCAGACGGACACAAGGGAACATTTTATGCAATTTGCCCTTGCAACTTATATAATGCACCTTTTGACACCCTAATCTTATAAAAAAACGAGCTTCGCTCGTTTACGAGATTTGCCTCCGGCAAACTCGGATAAATGGTAAAAAACGGGCCTAAGCCCGTTTTCATACCCTGTCTTAATGTCTCGATATCACTTCTCCCCAACTGCTAATTCCAATCACCCGCAACGCAAAATCCGTATACGCCGCAGATTCCGCTGTATCAACATATTTGAATGCATTATAGATGGACTTGCGCCCGCCGCCAAGAGTATTAATGCCAAGCGCCAATCCTTGTGATACTTCCGATGCCGCATCCGTCTGCCGCGAGAAGAGCATACTATCAATATATTGGTTGGACTCGATTACCTTATAGGCATAGACGAAGGAAGCCGCCTGTAAATCCTGCCCGGCCGAGGACGTATAACCCATCTCACTCAATATGACATGTCTTACCTGTCCCGAATCCGTCAAGTACTCTTCTTTTTGCAGATAATCCGTCAACACATGGATATTCTTGATGGTGATAACCGGCGTTGTCTCCGAATTTAACACATAAGAGCCTGCCTTACCACTTGTGCTCCACGCCTTAGCGCTCGTCAACGGATAATTGTACGGATGCTGGGCCACGCCCCAGTTAATATTCCCTCCTGCCTTAATGTTTCTGTTAAACTCGTCCAGAATCTCCTTGGAGCTGTATCCGTTCTTGGAATAAAGGCTCTTACCCCACTGTTGGTCTAAAGAAATATATACTCTGGCATTACCGTTCACACTGACAATGGAATTATAGAAAATACGGAATGCCCTGGCATATTCGTCTACATAACTCGGGGTATCCATATATTCTATGTAATTCCACTCACTTCTCGCATTAATCTCATTGCCGATGACCCAATTTTCGATTCTGCCATTCCCGATGCCGGAATAGCGGTTCGCCAGGAAAGAGGCAATGGCCGCGATATATTCCGTGCCTTCTTCATCTGTGGCATTGAATGCATAATAGGGCGCACGGCCACCCGAGCGCGCCTTCGGATGGATAAGCTGCATATACCCTGGATGGATATCATTGAGTATAATCGCTGTGGTGGTAATGCCCTTGCCCGTCAATGTGGAAAAAATATAGTCATACTCCGCAATAATCTGTCCGTTAAAAGCGTAACTCCTGCCATTATAATTATAATAAACCGTAGGATAGTAGGCGTTGCTCGTATTGCCAAGTATCCTGCTCAGAGGAATATTATATGCCGCATGGCGCACGCCCAAATCATCCAATTCCGCCGTCTTAAGCTTCTCCGGGTCAACCAAAAGCCCTTTCTTCGAGCCGGTATTTCCAAAAGGCAGGCTGCACTTGGCAATCGCCTCGGGGTTTGTGATATATTTAGGTTTACTGATTGGCAAAAAGGCGCCGTCTTTCTTCACCGCCACAACAAACTTAGAACAGAGCCTGGATGCCGCCGAATTATAATTTAAATTGACCGAGAAAGTCAAATCAATGTCTTTCTGTTCCTCAACAATATACTCGTCATCTCTAAGTCCCGTTTCATATGCTTTTTCTTCAAAAAGGTAGTAGTAACCGTCATCACTGATTGCCAGACCTTCCGCGGACATTTCCACATCCACCTTGCCGGTCTCCGTATTAATCAGACAGCTCTCTATTGTGATGAAATCTGATGCATTTTCTTCCGTCAGCTCAATCTCCGGTGGTCTGTTATGTACGCCGTCAATCAGAAACTTCGCTGCATCCACAAGCGCTTTAGAAGTATCCTTGCCTGCATTTTCCTTCACATGGTCTTTTCTTCTCTGGGTCATACTGTACTTGGCCAAGTTCACCGCTTCCGTATGCATCATGGCTTCCACAGCCGCGCTTTCACCCTCCTGGCGTATCATATACCTGCGCACGCCAAAGAAACTTCCGGTTCCTGCTAAGACAAGCACTGCCGCCACAGCTCCCGCTATCTTGAGCATTTTTCCTCTGTTTCGCTCTTTTTTTACCTGTTTGTTCTCCTCGATGGTATAGCTCTCTTCCACCGTGATGGTTCTTTCGACGATGCCCTGGTCGTTGAGCGTCACGGACTCGCCTACCTTAACGGCCTCTTCCAGGACCTTGCCCCTTCTCTTCCGGGCTTTCATTTTTGCCTTTTCCTCTTTGAGCTGCTTTTTCAGGCGCTGCTTTCTGGCTTTCGCCTTCCTCTTATTCGCCGCCACCTTCTCCTTGTCAATCTTACGCCTGCGTTTCTTTTTCTTCCCGCCGTTTCCGGCACTGCGCAGATAAGCAGCCTGCTCCACTGCACGCTGCTTATCTGCAGTGTCCCTCTCATTTCCCGTATCCACCGGAATATCTATATCCGTAGAATGATTGTCTGTGGTATTATTTGACGTCATGAGCAGCCTCTTTCTTAATTCGTTTCATATGTTCCTTAATCTTAGCCTCATAGCCGTTTCCGGTAGGCTTATAAAACTCCTTCCCATTCAACTCGTAGGGCAGATATTGCTGCTCCACGTAATGATTCGGAAAGTTATGTGCATATTTATATCCGGTTCCTCGTCCCAGTTTCGTCGCTCCCTTGTAATGCGCATCCTGTAAGTGCGGCGGAATCGGCAGATTTCCCGTCTCTTTCACGGTCTCCATAGCCTGGAAGACCGCCTCACAACAGGCATTGCTCTTGGGCGCACATGCCACATAAGAAGCCGCCTGGGACAGAATCAACTGGGCTTCCGGCATTCCGATTCTCTCCACGGCAAGGGATGCGCTGACCGCCACATTTAGGGCCATCGGGTCGGCGTTCCCCACATCCTCCGAAGCACAAATCATAATACGCCTGGCAATAAACGCCACACTCTCGCCCGCATACAGCATACGGCTCAAATAATAGACCGCCGCGTCCGGGTCCGAACCGCGCATGCTCTTGATAAAAGCAGAAATAGTATCGTAATGGCTGTCACCTGACTTATCATATCGCAACACCCGTTTCTGAATGCATTCCTGGGCCACCTCAAGCGTAAAATGGATTTTACCGTCTTCACTGCGGTTCGTAGTCATCACGCCCAGCTCCACCGCATTCAACGCATGTCTGGCGTCACCGCCCGACAGTTCCGCCAAAAAATCTATGGCATCCTCATCAATCACGGCGTCATAAGCTCCCATGCCTTTGTCCTGGTCATAGACCGCCCGCCTAATCAACGCCTTAATATCTTCTATAGATAACGGTTGCAATTCAAATATGACGGACCTGGAGATTAACGCACCGTTTACCTCGAAATAAGGGTTCTCCGTGGTTGCGCCGATTAATATGAGCGTACCGTCCTCCACAAACGGAAGGAGGTAATCCTGCTGCCCCTTATTGAAACGGTGTATCTCGTCGATAAACAGAATCGTCTTTTTCCCATACATGCCCTGCAGTTCTTTTGCCCTTTCTACCACCGCCTCCATATCTTTCTTACCTGCGACAGTGGCATTAATCTGGGTAAATTCTGCGCTCGTCGTATTGGCAATCACTTTCGCCAAAGTCGTCTTCCCTGTGCCCGGCGGGCCATAAAATATGATAGAGCTCAGTTTATCCGCCTTGATTGCACGGTAAAGCAGCTTATCCTCACCGATGATATGCTGTTGTCCCACCACCTCTTCCAACGTAGTCGGCCGAATCCGTGCTGCCAACGGCGATTCTTTCTCCTGGTTCGTGCTTCGCATATATTCAAACAAATCCATATCTTCTTGTTCCCTCTGTATTTTCTTCCGTCCGGGCACGAAGCCGTGCACAAATTTATTCCATAGGGTGTAATTCCCTATGGAATAGAAAATGAATCCCCATTATTGTATCATTTTAGTTATCCAAGCGCAAACATTATATTTTTCCAGTTCTGCCCGCAATACCGCCCCGTTAGCCGCATACTGCCCATGTGTCTTTCAGTCGAACAAAAGCTCATCCACCGTCACAAACTCATACCCCTCCTCCTGCAATGCATCCACAATCTGCAATGCCGCCGTCACCGTGCTCTTATACTCGTCGTGCATCAGGATAATCGAATTTTCTTTTGCCTTGGAAGTAACCTTCTGTACAATACAGGCAACATTGTCGCTGCACCAGTCAAGGGGGTCGATGGTCCACATCACCGGAAACATATTCAGTTCTTTCTCAAACTTCCTGTCCCATGAACCATAAGGCGGCCGCACATACTGTACTTCCTGTCCTGTCAGCTCTTCAATCAGTTCATTTGTCTTAATCAGTTCCTCCTTAAACACATCTCCGTTTTTCTTGTTAAGCTGTATGTGGCTGTAAGTATGATTGCCAATCAGATGCCCCTCTTCATGCATCCGCTGGATGAGTTCCGGGCTCTCTTCCACATTCTTGCCCATCACAAAAAATGTCGCTTTCACACCCCGCTCCTTCAATCCGTCCAATAACTGCTCCGTATAATATGGATGTGGCCCGTCATCAAATGTAATGGCTATCTTCTTGGTGTCGGCCATGCTGCCCGCCTGCACAAATTTCTTACTCGCATCTAAAAATCCCGGCACACAAAGTAAAACTGCAGCCAATAAAAAAACGCCAGTTTTTAAAATCCTGCCTGTGCGCTTAACCTTATGTGCTTCTGTAGTTGTCTTTCGTTCCATACCACATGATATTATTTTAGCCCTTATCCCCATAAACGCTTCATTCCTTACTTCCTAAGCGCCCCTTTTCCTATATCCTATATATACCGCCAACCTCTCCCTGCCCGACTCTATTGTCACAAACCGGACACGCCGGTACCCCGCAAGCATATAAACTATAGAAATGACGCCCGTTCTTTATACTATATATGCATTTTACCTCCCTCTAAGAAGCAGGAAATACAAAGGGAACTTGACCGGACCGTCAAAGCTGCAAGGAAGCTTGTATAGTATAGACTTCTCTGGTCAATTAATGTATCTGTCTCTTTACAACACCATTCTGAATGCTTTTGTATAACCATTCCCATAATCGCAGTCCAGCTCCAATTCTCCGCCGTGCATCTCCACAATCTTAGACGCAATACTCAACCCTAAACCGCTGCCGCCCTTCGTGCTCCTTGCCTTGTCGGCTCTGGAAAAAGGTTCAAATATATGCGCTGCAAACTCTCTGTCAATCTCCATACCGTCATCCGCTACCGTAACGGTGTATCCCTCCAGTCTGACCAAAGTACTTCCACCCTCCCTGCCGTAACGGACCGCATTAGTCAATAAATTTGTAAACGCCCGCGCCATCTGGATTTTATCCATATTATAGGGTGCAGGAGTATCCGGAATTTCCACCTGGAGCGCTATCCTGTGGTCTTCAAAATCAGCGTACAATAAAGCCGTACATTCCCGCAACAATTCCCCCAAATCTCCTTCCTCCTTGTGAAGGCAAAACCCGCTGCTGTCCATTTTCACATATTCAAAAAGCAATGTAATCAACTCGCCCATCCGCATAGATTTGGCATATATCGCATCCAGATACTCCTGTCTCTTCTCTCCCTGCACAACACCGTCCGACAATGCCTTACTATAACTGCACAGCGTAGTAATCGGCGTCTTGATATCATGGGCAATATCAGACAATAAAAGATTCCTCTGCCTGTCGTATGCAAGCTGCTGTTCTTTCTCGGCTTCTATCAATTCATTGACCTTCTTAGTCACTACGCGGTAGTAACAAAAAGCACCCACCAGATAGGGAATGACCGTTATAAAAATCAATACAAGAAACATACAAATAATCATAAGCCGAAACACAATGCCCCACTTGCCCACAAACCAAGGTGAGTCCACTGCAATTTGCAGGGAGCCTTCCATTTTCCCGCCAATCAGGCTCTGGGCATACTCACTTATCCCATTTGGCAAAAACGATGCAAGCACATAGAATAACATGTGCAATATCAGTATGGCCGGATTCCCGTCCGCTGTAACCGATATCTGCTGTCTCGCAAGAAGCTGCGATATTCTGGGAATGAGAATATTGTTATAGAATATGCCTATTATCTGTTCACTGATAAATATGAAAATCATAACAAGCATAAACTTTTGAATCAAAAACCATTTCAGAGATTTCTTTTCCTCTGCCTTATTGCTGTTTCCCATCCCCGGCATGTCCCCCTATTTCTCCATACGGTACCCAAGTCCTCGTATGGTCTTGATATACTCCTTGCCCTCCTTGTCAAGCTTCGCCCGCAGCTTGGAAATACAGACCATAATATTATTGTCAGATACCAGATATTCATCGCCCCATCCCTGTTCATAGAGCTGCTGTTTGGTAAACACCTTCCCTGGTTCCTCCATAAAAAGCTTCATGATGCGAAATTCTACCGAAGTCAGTTCAATCTCCTCCCCGCCACGGTACAACACACAGGCTTCCAAGTCAAGCCTCAAATCCTGCACGGTCAGTTCCTTTAGCATCTTCTTGTCTCCCCTGGCTCCTAAGGAATAGAATCTCCTTATATTGGAATTCACCCTGGCCACCGCCTCAAGCGGCCCAAAAGGCTTCGTTATATAATCGTCCGCCCCCAGGTCAAGACCCAATATTTTGTCGGCGTCGGTGTCTTTCGCAGATAACATAATAACCGGTATGTTATTCTGCTCCCTAATATTACGTAACACCCGGTATCCATCCAGTCCCGGCATCATAATATCCAGAATCACTAAATCAGGCTGCTCTCTCCGGATTTTTTCCAAGGCTTCCAAACCATTCTCCGCCTCCACCACTTCATAACCGTCTATCTCCAGATACAAGTGCAGCACATTTCTAATCTCCGCTTCATCATCCGCTATCAGAATCTTATATCCCATCTTCCATGCCTGCCTTTCCTTCAACCTGATTCCGGTCTTCCAATCTACGGTATAACGCTGCATTGGTCAGTTCAACATAAGGCGCCGCATAAAATACCCCTACAATACCACATGTTATTATAGACAGCATGTGCCATGGGATAAAAGACATATCAAGCACAAAAGCATGCCATTTCTCACCGTCCATCATGTCTTTGCTCATCCGAAGCGCCTCTTTACAATCCATGTCCGGCCGTTCTGCCAGGATATAGGGCACCATGCGGTATTGATAATTCTTGTAGATACCCGGAATAAAAAGCAGAAGCGTCCACAACAAAACCTTAATATCTCTCTGGAACATTGTCTTCACAACATTCTTGTAAGAATGGTCAAAACCAAAAACAATCTCCTTGACCTGCGCCTTGTCGTCCACGCTCTTTAACATAAAACGCTGTACCCCTACATAGAAAGGATTGTACAATAGTTCTATGAGTGCAAATACAAACGCAAAGATTGCCAGCGCCAAAACCAGGACAAACACGATAATCGCAAATTTTGCCCGAACATCCATATCCCGTGGCACCTCATCGGCCCCCCCGTCTGTTATTTTATCTGCTCCCTGGCTCTCTTCCACAATGCCCTCTTCATCGTATATTTCATTGTCATAGCCTGTTTCGCATTCCTCATCATAATCTACATCATTGGCCTCATCAACCGTTACTACATCCGATACCACTACGCTGGACCTGCCACTCGATGAACTCATGGAATAACTAAGCCCGCCTCCTAAGGTCATGGATAGCACCGATACCAACACAATTTTCCAATAGTTTCTCTTCAGGGCATCTTTAGCCCGCTGCTTTAAATCTTTTCTGGTCCACATCATATATTCTCCTTTTCTCTTGCCTGCGAATACTGTCAAACCGCCATCTTCTTTTGGCTGCCGTATCCTTGTTTTGTTGTTAAAAACAGGATAACATCCTATTCTTAATCCAACACTGGAGAAAACTTAAGTTATCCTTAACTATAGTATCCTCAGTGAACAAAGGGACTTATGCCCAGGGTCGAAGAGTCAGAAAGAAATCTATTTCAGTTCCTGCAAGGCGCTTGGTTGACGCGTACCGGACATACGCGGAATGAAAGCAACATAGCAGGAGCTGAAATGAATTCTTTACCGACCATGTGTCCCTTTGTTCACTGAGGGTATGATAGCATTTTACTATATTGATGGCAATTATTTGTCACGAGTCAAGTACGGCTTTCTCCATCGCACTGTTATGTATCCGGTGTACTTGTGTGGTACTGTAACCAATTTTCTCTGCAATCTCTTCCCATCTGTGCATCTTAATATATCGGAGCAATAACACTTCCTTCTCTACCCCTTCCAGACGTCCCACCGCGTTTACTACGCACTCACATATATTTTCACATGCCTGTATTTCCTGCTCCAACTGTTTTTTGTGCGCACATAGAAGCCGTCCACACAATGTCCAATCATCACAATCCACCATGGGAGCATGCGGAAGCTGCCCGATTTGCTCCAATTCATCCAGTAGAATTTTGTACCGCCGAATCTTGTGCATACCTTTCATATACATAAGGAAATATTCTTTACCGGTTTTCTGATTCATACTCTGCATAGCCCCTTATCTCCTTTTTCTTTTTCTATCCGTCACTTACAGTCGTTATCACTGGTTTTCATCAATACCATACGTTATGAATTCCAAGCCTAAATCCACCATCCCTGTTTCATACCGTATTTGTGTGTGCCACAACAAACACCGTTTCGGTGTTTTCATGTCAGTATTTTAACACCTAAATGCTATATTGTCAATATGATATTGCCGAATAAACACCATTTTGCTATTATCTTTTGTAAGGAGGATTTGTCATGTCCCATTTCGCAAAAGTGTTAAAGAAATTAAGGCTAGAAAACGGCCTAACACAGTCTACACTCGCCAGAGACCTAAGCGTAACCCAAAACGCTGTCTTTAATTGGGAAAACGAAAAGCGAGAACCTAATATAGATATGCTAAAAAAGATAGCCGATTATTTTGATATAACACTCGCCTATCTTTTGGACGGGGAAGTAACACCCCTTACCGAAAATGATAAAGAACCGGAAAAACGGAGAAAATTTCACTCACAGGATAGAATAGAAGTTAATAATTGGAATAAAGAACTTGAACTACTGAACCACTTTAGAAAGTTAAACTCTTCCGGAGAAGATGAAGCTATTAAGAGAGTATCTGAACTAACCGAACTCTCCCGCTACATCAGGCAGGACAAACCGTTCACCCAATCTCCCCTCCCCTCTACGGATATAGTCATTGCGGCGCATAATGACTATACAAGGGAGCCGGACGAACTTGAAAAAATGCAAAAAGACATAGAAATGCTACAAAAAATAAGTAACCTTAAAAGGCCAAAACACCAAAACAAGCCCCCTGAATAAGTTAACCTCATCCCTGTCTAAACTCCATATACTCAATATATAGTTTCTCAAACTCTTCCTGTTCTGCAAGGTTAATACTTTCTATAGAAGAAAGACATTGCCCAATCCGCTCCCTGTCAACGGCGCCCGTGTACAAGTCCCGCCCCATCCGGAATGCGCCCGCTAACGCCGTATTTCCTACTGCCTGCACGCTGCCCCGCAAATATTGGGGCAAAAGCCCTATGCGAAATGCCGCCTCAACGTCCAGATAGTATCCGAATCCCCCTGCCAGACAGACAGCTCTAATCTGCGGCCTGCCCATCCGTATCCACAAAATCTCTATTCCGGCACGCACTGCCGCCTTCGCCATCTGCAAATCCCTCATATCCTGATTGCACAGCCTTACGGCAGGGTTCCCAACGCTGACTCCTTCCGTAAAATATGGTTCAGCCAACAGTCCCGTCTCATCTAAGACACCACTATATAGAAGCTGCGCCGTACATGCAACCATATCACTTCCCACGACCCCGGCGCCTGCACCACCCTCAAATGCCGGGCCCGCCGCCGTAGCCGTGACAATCATGCGTCTGCCGTCTGTGATAGCCATCTCTCCATTGGTACCCAAGTCTATCAAGACAATAACGCCTGTATCTTGTTCCTTCCATTCTTTGTGGGAACAAGGAAGCATGTTAAGGGCATATAGCCCTGCTACAATATCCCCGCCCACAAAAGCACTGATTCCCGGCGCAAGCCATACCGGAAACCCCCACCCATGATTCGGATATTCCTGCAAGCCAATCTCCACCGGCGTAAAGGGACTCTCCCCCAATGTTGATACATCGTATCCCATCAGAAGATGCCCCATCGTCGTATTACCCGCAATACACATCCCAACGATTGTACAGCCGCTTCCTGCCAAACACTCTCTAAACCGGGAAACACCCTGTTCCAGTACCTCCGCCACACAATTCTGCAAGGCCTCCCGGCTTCCCTCGCATGACGCCTTAATCCGGGACAGCACATCCGCTCCATAGCGTCTTTGCGGATTCATTCCACAGCAGGTATCTATGAGCCTCCCGGTATTCAACTCTACAAGTTGCATAACAATCGTTGTCGTTCCAAGGTCAACGGCAATAATTGCCTCCTTGCCATCAATTTCTATAACATCTGCTTTCTGCTTTATAGTTTGCTTATTATGTTGACTTATATGGTCATTTTTATCCGCCATCGGTATCATATCTGCCACAATCACAAGTTGCGTTTCATCCTCCATGGCTAATTTAATGACACAACTGTCTTTTGGCCTTGCAAGACATGCAAGTCTGTAGCCCTGCCGCAGTTCCTCCGGCTCCATCACGCTTCTCTCTATGGCTGTAGGCATGGCTGCCCCCGAAAGGAATTGTATCCTACACCTTCCGCAATCTCCTCTTCCGCCACAAAAACTCCCCTGTATCAGACCGTTTTTTAGCAAAGTTGACATGACCGTCATGGAAGAATCATGTGTCAGGATAATGGATTCTCTATTTTCTCTCTCGGGCATATCATGCTGTTTTTCGTTATCCATAACGACAGTAATATTAATTATATTAGACAAACTGATTTTTCTCCTTATCGTAATGATAATCAATATTTGACAATTTATCCACTATCTCCCGGGCGTCTATATCCAAATCCTCGCAGAGCATTTCCAAATTTCCATAATAGTCACGCAATTTTAAATTCACAAAACTCAATAACATAACAGGGTCTTTCGGTATCATAATTAGCTCCGTCCTTTCTTCTGTTCTTACCGCAGTGACATCTCTACACTGTAAGTTTTTCCATCACTTAAAACACTTGCCATACTGCCACAAATAAGAGGCATCATAGGCGGCAAATGCCCGATATCCAAATCCATCATGACGGGTACATTGTATTTCTTAAGCATCTCATACGCCGCCTGATAATGGTCAATGCCAAATTCTTCCACCCCCATACCGTTAAGGGGTCTCCCAATCAAAAATCCCCTGCAATGCCGGAACCATCCCGCATGTTCCATCTGCCACATAGCCCGCCTGATTGACATCAGATTCAAATCACATGCTTCCAAAAACCACAGGATTCCTTCCTCCTTATAAAGTTCCGTAAATTCTGCCACTTTATCATATTTTGTACCTAACAAATTTACCAGACAATCCATGCATCCGCCCAATAGCCTGCCGGAAAACCCGATTGACACATCCCCTTCCATATCTGTCTGTACGGTATGGTTACTCTCTTGCTGTTGGATATTATCACACACTGTTTCCCCGGCGAGGCTTGCAATGTTCGTCCTGCCATCCGGGAGAATGTATTTGATGACAGTCTTTTCCGTCAGATTATAGGAAGCGTAAGGATTCTCTTCATCCTTCACCGACTCTTTCTCCCATCTATCATACCCATGCATAGTCAGTTTCTTTCCCTGTAGCAATAGCATGGCATCCTCAAGGGACGGGTGCCATAGCTCCATACCAAAATTTGACGCGCAGGGACCGTAAATAGCTGCCGTATCACACAAAGTTGCCAGGAGGAATGTCATATTCGTATTGTCCGAAAATCCCATATACCACTTTGGCCCGGCCTCTCTTATCTTATCAAAATCCACATCATCCAAAATTTCGCACATTAACTCCCCACCGCCGCAAGAAATTATGCAATCGCTCGTTACGTTACAGTAGTAATCTGTCAATTCCTTACCGCACCTGTCCGGTGTGTTACTTATCCCTATACCCTTATCCGCATAGCAATTTGGCCCAAACTCCAGTGAATATCCCTGTTTCCGGAATTTTTCCTGGGCACTGATAAATCCGCTCTTGTAAGGTTCCGTTGCACATCCAAATGAAGGAGCAACAAATGCTATTCTTCCATTTTGTTGCAAAAATTTCGGATATCTCATGTTATATACCTCCTGTTATACTTGTATTCATACCGTTATTACACAACCATCTGACAGTCTATAAGCCGGTACAACGAATATTGATGATTCGTTATATCAATTCCAAAAGATAGCATACATATCAGGAAAGCATGTTACAAACCTGGAATTTATCAAAAAATCTCCTGATATGACAGAACGGCACTTATAGTGTACCATCCCGCCATCACAATGTAAATCTGATTCCACACAGTCATGCAGCCTGCCGAAACAGTTTAGCCATGCAGAATTGATTATGCAACTTGTACGTGGGAGCTTGCTCACTAAGGACAAACTGCATAATCAATTCTATAGGGCGCACGCCCGACATGAAATAAGTCTCCAGCCAATCAGTAATATATTATCCAAAATGTATATTCTGGTGACTTATGAATGGCATAGCTGAACTGTTACAACCTGTACGGAACATAAAAATCAGGTTGACAAAACAGAACCGTCCGTCAACCTGATTTTCTAAAGCCGCGTTCCACCTATATGGTTTCACTACTTCTTCCATATTTCTTTTACTGTTTCCTCACTGCCGCCAACTGTCCATCCTGCAAAACTACCTGAATCGTATCCTTTGCCTCCACCTGGTCAGAAAGAATCAGCTTCGCAGACAATGTCTCCACATACTTTTGGATATATCTTTTTAATGGCCTGGCGCCATATACCGGGTCATAGGCATTTTCCACAATATACTGTTGTGCCTCCGGGCTCAGTTCAATCCGCAGCTCACGGTCTGCAAGCCGTCTGTTCAAATCAGCCACAATCAAATGGATAATGCCACCGATGTTGTCCTTCGTCAACGGTTTAAAAAGTATCATCTCGTCCAGCCTGTTTAAAAACTCCGGCCTGAAATGATTACGCAGTTCACCCATGGCCATCTCTTCCGCTTCCTGCGTGATTGCCCCCTGGGCGTCGATACCATCCAGTAAGTAGTTCGCTCCGATATTTGAAGTCATAATCAGAATGGTATTCTTAAAGTCCACTGTCCTGCCTTGGGAATCCGTGATACGTCCGTCATCCAATACCTGCAAAAGCACGTTAAATACATCAGGATGGGCTTTCTCAATCTCATCAAAAAGTACCACCGAATAAGGCTTCCTTCTGACCGCCTCGGTTAACTGTCCGCCCTCTTCATAGCCGACATATCCGGGAGGCGCCCCAATCAACCTGGAAACCGAATATTTCTCCATATATTCACTCATATCAATGCGGACCATATTCGCCTCGTCATCAAACAAAGACGCCGCCAACGCTTTAGCAAGTTCCGTCTTGCCCACGCCGGTAGGCCCTAAGAACAGGAATGAACCGATGGGCTTCGTAGGGTCTTTAATCCCTGCTTTTGAACGGATGATGGCTTCCGTCACTTTTGTCACGCCTTCATCCTGCCCGATTACCCTCTTGTGCAACTCTTCATCCAAATGCAGTGTCTTATTCCGTTCACTCTCCGTCAGCTTGGAAACCGGAATCCCTGTCCATCTCGAAATAATCTTGGCAATCTCCTCATCAGAAACGCTTTCATGCACAAGTGTCAAGTCCTTTTGGCTTACCCTTTCTTCCTCAATCTCCAACTGTTGTTTTAGGGAAGGCATCTTCCCATAACTCAGCTCGGCTGCTTTCTCATAATCCCCGTCACGCTGTGCAATCTGAATCTGGTTGTTCACCTCATCGATTTCTTCTCTGATTTTGGACAGTTTTTCTACGGAAGCCTTTTCATTCTCCCACTGCGCCATACGATTTTTCAGTTCTTCCTTCAATTCCGCCAACTCTCTCTGAAGATTGGCAAGCCGCTCCTTGCTTAAGTTGTCGTCTTCTTTCTTAAGCGCCGTCTCTTCGATTTCCAACTGCATCACCTTGCGCTTCAATTCATCCAGCTCCGTGGGCATGGAATCAAGCTCCGTCTTAATCAGCGCACACGCCTCGTCCACCAAATCGATTGCCTTATCCGGCAAAAATCTGTCCGAAATATACCTGTTGGAAAGCACTGCCGCACTGACCAGGGCGTTATCCATGATTTTAACCCCATGGAACACCTCATAGCGCTCCTTTAGTCCACGCAGTATGGATATGGTGTCCTCCACCGTTGGTTCTTCCACCATAACCGGCTGGAAACGCCGCTCCAACGCCGCATCCTTCTCAATATACTGGCGATATTCGTCAAGCGTGGTGGCGCCGATGCAGTGTAACTCCCCTCTCGCCAACATCGGCTTAAGCATATTCCCCGCATCCATAGCACCGTCAGTCTTTCCCGCACCCACGATGGTGTGCAGCTCATCGATAAAAAGAATAATCTGTCCGTCGCTGTTCTTCACATCGTCCAACACAGCTTTCAGACGCTCTTCAAATTCGCCCCTGTACTTGGCGCCTGCCACAAGCGCCCCCATGTCCAATGCAAAAATTTTTTTATCCTTTAATCCTTCCGGCACGTCGCCTCTGACAATCCTCTGTGCCAGGCCCTCCGCCACCGCAGTCTTACCAACACCCGGCTCACCAATCAAAACCGGATTATTCTTTGTCTTGCGGGAAAGAATCCGGATAACGTTACGGATTTCATTGTCCCTGCCAATGACAGGGTCAAGTTTCTGGCTTCTTGCTTTCTCCACCAAATTCTGCCCGTATTTCTCTAAAGTGTCATATGTCGCCTCAGGATTGTCCGAGGTAACTCTCTGATTGCCCCTCACTGTGGACAACGCCTGCAAAAATCTTTCCTTTGTAATGCCAAACTCCCGGAAAATTTCTTTCATCTCCCTGTTTGGATGTTTTAACATGGCCAGGAATAAATGCTCTACGGACACATATTCATCACCCAGCGCCTTAGCCTCATCCTCCGCTCCAATCAGTGTTTTGTTCAAGTCCTGTCCGATATAAATCTGACCGCCCTGCACCTTCGTCCGTTTCCTAAGTCCCTGCTCCACACGGTTTATGAAGTACTCTTTGTGTATCTCCATCTTTTCGATTAATTTTAAAATCAGGCTGTCGTCGATAGTGAGCAGGCTGTAAAGTAAATGCTCCTGCTCTATCTCCTGGTTACCGTATTCATACGCAAGCTTCTCACATCCTTCTACCGCCTGCATGGATTTCTGGGTAAATTTTGTCAGGTTCATAGTATGCCCTCCATTCTTCAAAATAAGCTGTGCTATTTACCATGAATTGTATGTGGTCAGCACACCGACATGGTTCACATGGATTTCCTTTTCATATACTCCTTCTAACGCAATATTGCACTTTCCTGCGTTTGTATTTACAGAAATAGCCCTGATACATGGTGCCGTATTGCGCATCTGTTCTATTAACACTATCACAATACAACGGATTGTTAGCACTGTCAAGAGGTGAGTGCTAATTATTTTATTAAAATTTTGCAAACCCAGTGTTTATGCAGGTTTGCGGGTTTCAAAATTTCTGTTTTTCAAAAATAACAGGTGTTTTACACCAAATTTACACCATTTTTCTATTTTTGGGTGTAAGCACTCAGTTGCCGACTGCCTGCGCGTACCTCTCAACTTCCTCCCTGACATCCTGTCTGCCCGCGATGTGGTTATATACATCCATCGTCACATCACTGTGAGCATGACCCATGAGATACTGCAGCACCTTGATGTTCATACCTTGTCTTGCCATGTTGGTGCAGGCGGTATGTCGTAGGTTGTGGGCTGAGATTTTCGGAAGAAGCTCCGCCTTTCGGTGTTCTTTCTTTGCCTTGACGACTTCTTCCTTATTATATTTATCTACCACATTGTAAATCACGTTATTGACTGCGCTGGGCATCAGCGGTCTTCCCGTTTTCGCCAAAAAGATAAAGTCTGAATATCCATCTATCTCCTCTGTGCTGCGCCGTCCGAGCATAAAATTGATCTTTTTCTGCTCCAAGAAGGCTTTATACACACTCTCTGTAAACGGAATGATCCGCACACCCGCCTTTGTCTTAGGTGTAGATGCCCGGAATCCGTAGCCATCGCCCCAATCCTTATAGATAAGCTGATGATCTATGGAAAGTTCCCTGTTCTCCATGTCCACATCCGCCCATGTCAGACCGATCAGTTCCCCACATCTTAAGCCTGTATCCAATAAGACAGTAAACATAGGCTCGTAAACATTGTAGACATTGCTTTCCTGCATAAACGAAACTAATTTCTTCTGCTGATCCAATGTCAATATATCCTTTTCTTCCGGTGGTTTCCCATAGTCGCTGGACAATGCGTTTTTAGCCGGGTTTTTCCGTATAATATCATCGTCTACTGCCATCTCCAAAGCCGGATTTAAAAGCGTATGTATCAGCTTGATCGTGCAGTAAGAGTACCCTGCGCGTGACATCTTCGCATAAAATGCCTTGATATGTGACGGGAGAAGCTGCACTACCTTCAAATTCCCAATCTCATCTCTTACATGACTATTCCACATTTTTACATAGTTACCTCGCGTGGAATCCGCTAACTCCTTTATTGCCATATAATAGTCAAATAGAGAATTAACCGTCATTTTCTTTGCGCTGCCATCTATTAGTATATTATCATCCAGATCCTTTGCAAGCTGCTTCTCTTTCGCTCTAAGTTCTGCCAGATCACCCGCATAGATCGTCTGGCGTTTGCGGCTCCTTACATCTATATAGCGATACATATAGCTTCCGTTATTACGCTGCGATTCACCTGTGTGAAGATTTCGACCTTTATTGTCTTTCCTTGCCATAAAGCCACTCCTTTCTTCTCTGCTCTCCTTTCTTTCCAATAGGAATGGTTCCAGCTTGCTTCATATTAGATAGTATAGCACAGAACCATTCCAAATAACAGATGATATTATAATTTATTCACTCAAATCGCACAGATACTGCTTTATCTTATCGACAGAATATAGGACTCGCCTGCCTATACAGATTCTGGCTTCTGCCTGCTCTCCTATCTTTCGGGCTGTTGCCCGTCCGCAGGAAAGCATGGCGGATAGTTTTTCAATATCAACCGTTATTTGTTCGTTTGATTCACGAAATAATGTCTTGTTCATAGTCTTCGCCTCCTTGAAGAAATAATATATAATCACTGATTGAATACATATGTTTCATAATCTTTAAAGCTCTCCCTGCTACGGATTACCTCGGCAACCATATCTTCCGAATAACCACAGTTTTGTAATAAAGCCCGTACTTTATTAGGCACATCTTGAAATGATTGTGGAAGCACTTTTCTAGGCTGATTAGAAAACTTTTCTGCTACCAATCCCATCCCATATAGCTGCTCAACAATGTCATAGGCTCTATTTCCCATTGTAAAATGTGCCATAATTTGACTGGCAGAGATTTTATCCCGCGCTAATATCCATATGATGATTTTAGCCAGTTCCTCATCTTTATCGCATATTTTCTCCACATCCTCACAGACTTGTGCCTCTACTTCCGATGTGTTTAACTCTAGAATCAAAAACTTATTGCTAAAATCATACTCTTTGGCTTTAACATAATTCACTAATTCAGCCGCTTCGTCATCAGATATGTATGCTCCCTGCAAATATATAGGATCAGGATAGTTATCTGATTTAAATAGTAACGTACCTTTGCCCTGCAGTTTCTCTGCTCCGCTTTCTCCCAAAATTGCTATAGAATTATGGTACTTAGCACATTTAAAAGCCAAACGCGTAGTAATATTTCCAACGTCAACTTTCATATTTTTCAGAGCAGGATCTTGCGTTGAAATAACCAAATGTATTTTTGCATGGCGTCCTCGGCGAATAATGTTTGATATTTTGCTCGCAATATCTGCGGACAGTTTCTTGTCATCGATATTATTGATAAAGGACACATACTCATCAATCACACAGACTATTGCCGGCAGCATACGCAGTTCATCGTCATTTAAGTCGATACGTCTTTCCATTTCCTCAATCAGCCTTCTAACGACATAAATTCCTGTTACATGATCCTTTATAATAGGATACGATAAATGAGGAATATTATTAAATACCCCTAGCGTATTGGCGCCAACGTCAAAAATAAGTAAGTTGACATTCCATACTGGCTGTTTTATTATAAGGCTACAAATGAGGCAAACCAGCCCTACACTTTTTCCGGAATTAGTAGATCCTGCGTACATGACATGGGGCATCTCAGCTAAATCTGCAAAAATCATCTCTTGTCTCACACTGTAACCTATTGCAATTGGAAGCCAGTTTCTGCTTTGACAAAACATTCTGCTTCTGAGCATTTTCATCAAACTGTTTTGCGTAGCATTATTTCTTGAGACAGCCAGACAAAGGTCTAGCCCATCTCTAAACGGCTGAAACAACCGCATCTGTAACGCCATCTGAATATCAGAGGCACGCTCAAAAATTAAACTTGTTTTTGTACCCGGTTTGAGACAAACGCGAAAAACAAGCCTGTCGCCATTGTTTTCTACTGACAATACCTGCAATTTAATATGAGCGCCGTGATAAGCGTAATGTTTTTCGATTTTATGAACTAATTTTTTTGTTTTCATAGTTAAGTCCTCCTTTGCGTTCGTTCATCCATTTGATAATTTTTGCGTATATATCATTGGCTCAAATAACCTTGAAAGACATATATACAGATTATCTAAAACGAATGAACGAACGAATGTGCTAAAATTAGGAGGAAACGGGGTACCCGCTCCCTCCTGATACCTATCAGTGAATTACTTCCGATTGCTGCCATCTGTGATGTAAAGCGGTCTTGTTTTGTCTGGTAGCTTATTAACTGTAGCCGTTACCAAATCAAACACTTTGGGCAACGTGTTACAAACCGCTCCTTGCCACCAAGGCTGCTGATTAAATTGTGTCTTACATTGGTAAGCGAAGAAAAATGTGAACTGCCTTAACTGCTGATATTCCAATTCAAGCTCTTTCACTCGCCTTTTTAACTTACGCTTCTTTTTAGACTTGGCACCCTTTTTCTTCTTTTTTAGCTTATGAATCTGCCTATCAAGTTGCTGTAACTGTGACAAAACATCATCATAATCCGTTGACAAGTTATCCATTCCATACTGATCTGGGAAAAATTTTTCCATATTAATCTCCTTTCATCTTAACCGCTTCGTTAAAATAAAAAACAGAAACAGTCGGCATTAATAGTTACGCCTATGATGATACGGGAAAAAAAAGTGTTCCGCAAAACACGGAACACCCCAAAATTTCCCTCTTTTCAACTGCAATATATTTATATTCAAGATAAGCTCAAAACGTCCAAAAAACATTCTTTTCGTTGATAATCAAACTTCAATGAAAAATCGCATTTTAAATCATCCTTTCCATTAGCCGAATGTTCTGGAATCAACACATCTAAACAAGGTTCATTTCCCCTTATTGTGTAATCGACCATTTTAGTTACAACCGCATATGTATTTCTAATTTCTGGCAGATACAAAAAAATATACCGTATTAGATAATATCCATCAATATAAGTAAAACCCTTATCATTTATATATTTTTCAAAACATTCAACTGCTTGAATCTGTTCCTTTGTAGTTAATAAACCATCATCCATTTTATTTAGATAAAATTCATTTATACTCTCCATCTCATCCAAACCATTTTCGCTCAATATCCTCTCAAGTATACTGTCACAAGTCTTTTCTAATTTTCTTAATGTAACTCGCTCATCATATCGCCCTAGATTAGCATACCAATGATCTGTAACCTTACGTACCCAGTAACATTTTAAAGCATGTGGTACATAGCCATCGTTTTTTAATGCGGCTTGAACACGCGGTCTCTTATGACTGGCATCCTTTTCATATCTATAAAAAGTATAATCAAATATCTCATCTGCATCATCTATAATAATTGCCTGCAAAAAAGACACTATTTGCAGTTCGTTGGATATAGCTTTTATATCTAATAACGGCTTTACACAGACACAAAAATCTAACCACTTGCAAACTTTTTTCTTCATGTTTCGTATTCTTCTTATATCATCCTTGTTTACTCTTTTCCCAAGATAAACATATTTTGATAGTCTTTCTGCATTATCATCTATATATTGCTCAACTTTACTAATATCTATCACCTTATAATGAAGTTCCTGCATTTCCTCAAACAATTCTGGAGGCACACTATAATCATAATCCTTCTGAACATTATTTATTTGAACAATATCCTTAACGTTTCCCATATACTCATGTAGTATTATCTTTAAATACAGCATTTCTATAGGTGACAGTGTCGCGTAACATGAAGTTTGAGGAATTTGCATTTCTTCTGATTCAGACAGTAAAGGTTGTATGGTTGAATCAAAATCATATTTACGTCCCTTTTTATAGAAGAAATCCATTAAGTAATATGCATTCTCTATAATATAATCCCATCTTTTAACAATTTTACTAACTGTTCCTTTAATCTTTTCTTTGCTGGTTAAAGATAATTCCTTTTCCAGAGAATCTTTAATAGCTTTGATAACTATTCCGTTCCGAGTCTCTATATTTAAGGCGGCATTATCTATACTCTCCATCGAAGGTCTACCAAGTAACTGCAAAACATTGTACCCTTCAAAAATTTCATGTTCTAGCATATAAAAGAAATATAATATTTTACATCTTTCTCTTTTATATCGCTTATTATTTTTATCAAATGCATCTAAATCTATCCGAAGATATTTATTCAGACGCTCTAACAATCCACCCTTTCTATAAAATTTTTGAACAAACTCTTCCGCCTCCACCTCCACATTCTCTTCCTCTATTTCGGTATGTATTATAATAATTTCTTTTGCTACATCTATATCATTACATTGATTATCCTCCAATTCTTCTGGATTTCCCATATCATATACACTCTCATATGTTTTAGACACTTCCTCTTTTGATAGAAGAAAACGCTCAATAAATTCTCCCATAGACATACACCCAAATTCTTTAGGTCCGATTATTCTTTCCTTTGCAATTCTTTTATAGTTTTCTGACTCCTTATAACGTGGACTATGTATATTAATGCCTTCCCTTAACAAATCTTCTTCAATCGATGATTTAAAATATTTCCACATATATTTCTCCTGCATCAACTTTATTATATCTTTATTGCCTAAACCAATATCTTTACTTTCCTAACTATCATCTTTTTCTTAAAATCGGAATCAAATCATCTTCCTCATGAATAAAAACTTCAGAAATTTGCTTTACAGACAACGGTGCTAACTGATTATCTTTGTGGGACATTTGCTTTAATTTTTCTAAGTCAATTTTTTTGTCTGGATATTTTTCTCTACAGTCAATCAAAGATCTAATATCAAATTCTCTCATATTTGCAATTATATATGCCATTTCAAAAGTAATTTTTTTTTCATCAAGCAAGTGTGCCATAGGATCAAGCAGTTCATCAGGCAGCTTAATAATCCGCCTATATTTGCTCAAAGTGGCTGTAGAAATTCCCAGACGATTAGCCATCTTATCTCTTGTAGTAATTTTTTTCTTAGAATAGTCTGACTTCTGTCTAGTTTGGACAGAAGTTCCATTCTCCGACTTCTCTATCTTTTTTCTTTCCAAATCCCTGCGTCTTCCTTGCTGCGAATATTCTTGAATCTTTTTTTCAGTATACTTAACTGCCTTTATTTTCTCTGAATAACTCCAATCAGAAAATGTCTGTTGGTTTAAGTTACTCTCATAAAATATTTCTATAGCCTCTTCGTCCGATAGCTCTCTTATATCCGCCATAATGGTATTCCGCCCCAATGCTTTCATAGCCTTAGCGCGGTTGTGACCACATATGATCTCATATTGATTATTACCAGCAGAACGAACAATGATAGGATTAAGCAGTCCATTTTTCTCAATACTTCTCATAAATTGCTGCAATCGTTCTCCTTCATATGTCCGCCCGGAATGTTCCCTAAAAGGCTGCAAAAAGTCCAGTGGGATTTCTTTCATTTCACTCTTCATGGTCATACCTCCCCTCTCTTTTACCGCCAATTATATCTTATTGCTTTCCTAGATACAAGTAAAAGTAAAATATGAAATGAGGCAATTCCACTCATATGTAAATCCTTCATCATTTATATTCAATCACACAAAAACTCATAAATATTTTTCAACCACTTCACATCCTGCCGTTTACTTATAGTAACAGGAGACAAATTTATCTTCGCGAACGCCTTCATAACTTTTTTCATATTCCTACAGTCCATTGCCTTCTGTGCCAGATAAAGCGACTTCTTCTCTGTAATAAGTGCCACTAGCCACAACATCCTCCTCCTTAATCTGTCATCCTTAATCTCCGCCCAGATTATTTCTTCCGCCTTACCCTTCTTATAAAAATCTCCATACGGTATTATTCTTTCAAATATTTCTAAAAATATATCTTGGCGCTTTTCTGCCAATGTTATGATCTGTGCGGATATATCCTCTTTATCGGCATATATCCGCACTATCTTTGCTTTTGTCAACCGTACTTCTGTCCGAAGAATCCCATCCGACTCCCTTATCATTGACTTTAGTTTCTTATGCTTGATATCGTCCTCATTGAGTTGCCGATATAATCTTTCCAGATCATAAGCCATAAAGCCAATACCGTTACTGTTACCCTCTAAGCAGAAACTATCAACATTCTCAAAACACTCATACCTGACTGACGAGAATCCTTTCACTCTTCTAATTCTCCGTAAAACTTGTAAATATGCTTCTACATCATTATGAGTACCTACATTGATATCCACTGCAATCTTCATCCCCGATATGAAGAAATCATCCAATGTGTACATATACTCAAAATACTCTCCAATCCGCTTATTTAACTTTCGGAGAATCCTGTCAGGATCAGGTTTATTGCCATCCAGCAGCCGATCCACATTAACGATCAATTTTATTTTCTTCTTATACTGGCTGTCACGATATATAACCGTCAAACCTTTTCCCTCTATGGTGCGGTCTATATACTCATCTTCCATATTCTCCATACATTTCATCTTACCGTATGCATGTCTAAAAACTTTATGAAATCTTTCATGATTCATTGTCATGGTAAGCTCAAAGAACTGATTTATGTACATATATATCCCTCCAATATGCAAAACTTTTTTACATATTGGTAAGTCTGTTGCTCTTTACTACCATGCCTGATCAGCCAGATAACCATAGAAGCCATTCCCAGTAATTTTTAGCGGGATATCTTATAAATATTAAAGTCTCTGCTGTTAAAGCAAGACTTCCTTACTATTCTTTTATACACTCCATTGTAAAGTATCTTCCTTATTAAGCTGATCATAATAAGCATCAAACAGATTTTGGATATGATCAATACCCCATTCATCTGGAATTAGTACCGGGTTAATTCTCAGTTTTCTCAAATCCCTTAATGATCTGCAAAACTCTTCCAAATCATTGCCGCACATACCAGCTTTAGCATTGGCAATCCCACCTTTTTCTCTAATCAGTTTTAATGCATCTGTAAGTCTGTATATCTTCTCACCCTTCGAGACTTGATTCAGAATTATCCTTTCTGCATAATGATACGAATAATAGTCTCCCGGCTTTATGGTTTTATTGTAATAATTTTTTATTACATTCATACACATTTCATCAGCCATCATGTTTATCATATACATTTTCTTTGATAACTGAATAGGCGGACAGCTGCTAAGCAACTCCACTGACTGTCGACACTTCATGTCGCGAACTTCGATGGGCTCATCTGAATCACATGCTGTCTGCATATCCAAGTTACGTATCGTATCTATTCTATATTTTGCAGGGTTCTTTTTTATCTTCTCTATTGATTGGATTATTTTAGGATATTTATACTGCACCTCAAAGCGAATAATATCGCGGGATTCTTCCAAATCATCACATTCTTCAAAATCCCTTACTAGTTCAGGGTATTTCCAGTAACAGTTAATGACAACTGTTCCGCTTTTTAAGTAAAACTGATATTTATCATCATAGCCCATTGAAAATTTCTTGGGAATATCACCATACCTTATTAACTGCATTATCTTCTTAGGCAAATCCTTGCCACATTCCACAGGTAGGGTTCTTACTTCAGAAGCGGCAATATTGATACAATAATCAAGCCTATTTAAAGAATAACTTCCAAACTCTCTTAGAACAGGTGAAATCCTTTTTGCCTCTGTATTAAAGATTTCCTCAATTCTCTCCAAATAGCCTGCATTTGCTGCCATAATATAGCTTTTTTCTCCTGTAAGTATCTTAGGATTAATTATCGCCTTGACACTGCAGCTCATATATTGACCATTCATCATAAAACCACTATTGCTGAACCGTATTCTCCAGCTGATCCCTTTATACTGACCAAGATACTTCACCTCATAATGTCTGCCTGACGGATCCTTTTTGTACTTTGGGCACTCGATAATACATATTTTTTGAGTTCTGTCCCTATACTTTTTGAAGTCGTTAAACAGTCGCGTCGCCTCTTCCTTCGTTAAATTCATTGATACTGCAAATGTATGATAGCCCATTGATGAAAACATTACAAACACCCCTTTCCTTTTTTAATTGCTTTCACTGCATAAAATAGTATCCCCTATATTAGATGTTATAAATGAAATATAGAACATATATATATGCATTTTTATCTATCATATATTTAATAGTTATATACAAAAATATTTTTATATTATTATCACAAATAAACTCTATAATGATTACAGTACATTCCCATATATAATAATTAACATTCCTCAATACATCTATTAATGAATTGAATAGTTCATCCGCTTTTATTTACATAAAAAACAATCCCTATTATAGGTTAATAGGAACTGCCCTTTTAATAACATATTATATTTCACTAATACCTTCAGATGTTGTATTGCCTAATTCATTTTCAATCTTAAATTATCTTATTTTCATAATCCTGTATCTCATGAAAAATAATATCCGCATAAACAGGATCATCAAATAGAGCATAAAAATGATTATGGTGTTCAAATTTGATTCTCCCATGTCCAATCTATTAACAGATCAAATGTTTTGTATTCTACCACATTCTTTTTGTCTCAAAGGGGAATCCATTATTTGCAACTGCTTATATTAAAAAAATTCTGTTCGCATCAATTATGGTGTAAAAATATTTTCAAATTAGTACAAATGCAATAATCTATAGGAATGAATTTAATAGCTTATTTCAACTATTTCAAATCTACGGAATAAAAAAGAAAATTTCCTATCGATCTTCTTATTCCTTTTATATTTCATCTGCTTTCAATCGCAAGCACATATTATATTGCACTGGTATCAGCCGGTATATATGGTATTTCACTACCATTCTATACCGTTGATATCAATGCTCCTATATTTAATCCATCAAATCATTGCATACCATCATCACTAAGACTTCAAGATTTCATCCATCTCCACCCTCACCTTGATTCCATCTTCCAGCCCAAAGCGATAAGCAGCCGCTCCATATACCGCACCGAAATGATTGTTTGCCGTTATTGCCTGATCTATCACACTCCTCTGCTCCTTTGTAAGTTCCAATTCATCCAACATATCAAACGCAACCTGTTGCTGCACCAACGCATCCTGATAATCTTTGTCTTTCGCCATGATCTCATCCAGTGGGTCTCCTGTTCTATGTGCTGCGATTATCTCCAACAATCCGCTTTTCTCCATTCTGTCCACCTTCTTCCTCTGTATGTTTCATCATGCATACCTCATCTGCCACTCTCTTTCTTTGCGTATAAATCAGCTCAAAAAGAGCAGGTCATCCTATCACTGATAAGACTTCCCGCTCTTTACACCAACACTGCAAGCACCGTCATCATGCAACAATCTTCAACATCTCCTCATCCCTGCTGTACACATACACATGATCGGATAAACGCTCTTCCTCTTCTACCTGCGTCTTATTGATACTCCGTACCATATGTGCCAGTACCTCATACTCTGTTTCATCCTTCGACGGCAGAACAATGGTTTCATGTACGGAACTCAGAAGTACGATAAACGCATCCCCGATCTGATCCGCGATCATCCGCAGTGTCTTCTTATCAAGGATCTCAGCCGCCCCAAAGCGTCTGCGGCTGTTTGTCAGCACGTACATATCCGTATCCTTTGAAGCGTCACCGTCATCTTTCGTAAAGGTAATGCCCGTCATGCGTTCTACAATGGTTCTGATATCGCTAAAATCCGCTTCACCGTCAACACACATGTTCATCATAGCCGTCCGGTAGAGATCATCTTCATCCTGCTCCCATATCTTCATATGCCCGTTATAGATAAGGATCGTCCCGATGTCCTTCTGTTCCTGGTCTCTTGCCACGGCATAGTAGACCACCGCCAGATCCATAAAGTTCCTGTGCGGTATCTTTTCAAGCAGTTCCTTACTCTGTTCCGCATTAACGAGTTTCGGATAAATGTTCTCACGGACGATTTCCCAGCTTCGGAATCCCGACAGGTCAACATCCGGTGTATCCTCCTCATGTTTCAGGATCAGCCTGTATACCTCATCCACGATCTCACCAAACCTCATCCCACCGGATTCATATTTCCTGTAAAACTCATCCAGATATACACACGGTCCGATATTGGCTTCTTCTTTTATGACCTCGATCCCTGTCTGTTTCACATCATTATTTTTGACCACATCACGTTTCCCGATCTGAAATGCGTCTCCCATCTTCAAACGGATCTCTTTTAATACATCCTCTGTAAATTCCTCAAAGCTCATCATATGTCATCTCCCCCTCCAGTCTGTCCACTCTTTTTTCCAGTCATCTCAGCTTATGCTGCCTCCGTTGACTTCGTCCGTTTCAGCGCGGACATCACCCTGCCATAGAGTTCCGCGTTCATCGCACCCGGCTCCTGTATCTGATAGCGGTTCTGCACTGTCTCCATAGATACGCCTGTCCTGTCAAGTTCCGCCTGCAGGGATTCCATCTGCTCTTTAGATATGGAAGCGGAATCTTTCTGCGCTTTCCCCGCCGTATTCTTCTGCGCCGGCTTTTGCGCCGTTTCCGCTTTATTCCCATCTGTTCCGACAGTCCCTTTCTGGGCAGCCGCAGTACCTTTACCTTTTTCTTTCAACTCGTAGACAAGCTGTCCTCCTTCATTCACGATCACAAGGGCGCTGATCTCCCGGTCATCATTGTATTGGATGGAAAATACGGAAAAACGGTCATTACAGAAAAATCGGTTCTCCTTACTCTGGATCGCAGCCTTTCCTGCCGGAATCCAGATAAAAGGCGCAGTATAGAGTTCCCTGCCGATACCCCAGTTGAAGCACGCCCGCTTGAAGCTGTCGGAAGCCTGCCCCTTCTCTTTCTCCGAATAACTCATGGTGCCCACGTCCTGTTTCGCTACCCATTCTCCGGTTTCCTTATCAAGAATCTCCACTGTGCAGTAAAGATTCCCCTCTATGCTCTGGTGGCTCCGTTTCCACCCAAAAGGTCCGAAGGTCTCGTCAAGGATACGTTGGTCAACCCTCGCGTCCTTATATAGCAACAGGCTAAGTCCGTTTTCTTTGATAACAGCCACCCTGCACTCGATCTCATCCGCCTTAAGCAGCCTGATCAGATTCTGTTCCATCTTTTCCCTCCTCTTCCGCATACGGCTCTACTTTTCTCGGTAACGCTTCCAGTTCATAACACGCGTACTCTCTAAGCTCCGCATAAAAACCGTCCTCCCTGTCCAACCATTCTTGATACAGCGAATCCAGTATGCCAAAACCCAGTCCCAAAAGTTCCCTCATCATGCTGCTCTGTAAATTTTCTGTATGTACTAACAGAATTTCGTACAGATTCACATAAATTTCGATCCTGTAAGAAGCCTTGAAGATATCTTCTTTATCCTGTTGGAGCATGGAATCTTTAAAGCACATAAGTTCCAGATGGAGCCTCTGCTGTAACAGTTCCCGCAACTCCTTTTCATCCATAGTCACCCCTCCTATGCCGCCTTCACTTCAAACCTTCTGGAATGGGATACCTTACCATAATCGGCATAAAGTTCCGGTCTTTCTTCCTTAATACGCTTCGTATCAAGCTTTGTGGAGTCGATATTTTTCCATGAAACACGGAAACTGTCACTGCTCGCCAATTCATTATCCTGCATGAAGAGTTTCACTTCCTGCTCGATCTGTTTCTGCTCCGCCTGCAGTTCGGAGATAAAACCGAGGATCTCCTCGCGCCTCCGCAGCTTTTCATCAAACCCGATCAGTTCAATGGCACTCGCTTTCCTTGCGGTATGGAAATACTGTTCCAACACTTCATCACAGGCTCTGCTACCATCCGGCGGCGGTATGATACCTTTCACCACATAGTTATTCCAAAAATCATCTTCTATAGATATGAGCCGCTCGATCAGGTCATCATCCCACTCCAGTCTGCGGTAGGTAAATTCCCTTCCTAAGATGACTGCCGCGATATACCACACCGGTTTTCCCGTAACTGCCATGTAATGGTAGCACTGCATCACATAATGGAGCGGGATGTTCCCGTCCGCCCACTTGTCCGCATTGTAGGCACTGGCTGTCTTGCATTCCAGCCCCGCGTCCTCACCCACGATTAGCCTGTCCACATCTGCAATCATGAAGGGATGTTCCTTACTCCGGTACATGAAATTGGACTTCCGCACCTTTAATCCGGTAGCTTCTGTAAACCGCTGCGCTACATAGTCTTCCAGATCATGCCCGATACGGATTGCTTCGCTGTCCTGTTCTTCCACAGATTCGCTTGTCTTATCCTGAAATACCTTCATGGCGCTGCTGTAGGGGTTCACGCCACAGATCGCCCCTACGTCAGAGCCGCCGATACCCGATTTCCTTAATCGGAGCCATTCTTCGTTGCTGACTCCTGATAATGGTATTTTGTCAAACATACTGTTCCTCCTCTGTTTTTTTCCAAAATATCCTGTAAGATTTTCTCTGACAGCAACATTTCCGAGAACGCCGTATATTTCCCCGGATAATTTACACTGCTGCTGTTTCTTCTAATATGAAAGAATTAAGGACAACCGGAGCATAATGTCCAGCCGCCCTTAATTCTTCTTCCCGTGATATACTGTCCCCTTTAGACCAAAAGGATATATATTTTCTTTATTTCTTTCAGTTTATGCCGCTTTTACAAGCTGATATGCCTTGTCGATCAGCGGGTTGCCGTCAACAGTGCGGGCAAACAGATTCTCGTTATAGTTTGCCGTCCTGCGCAGCGGCTCGCTGTGCGTTGCAAAATCGGAGACTGCATTGATAAAACGGTACGCATTGTTCCCCACCTTCTGCAGGTCGGGAGCGTCATAATACCGCCGCTCCATATCCTTCCGTAGCCTGATGATGTTCTTGCTCTGGATCGACGTTACATTCTCTTCCATCGGCAGGAGCATTTCGATATATTCTTTTACCTGCGCATCCGTTATCTTCTGCCTGCGGAGCTGCTCAAACTCGATGCCGAGGCTGTCCATATACTGCTCCGCCATAAAGAGCGTGTCCTTCGCCTCCTGTATCTTGTCATGGATGTTGCCCGTATGGATCATGGAAAAGCTCCGCTTTGCAGTATCCAAAGCAAGGTTCAAAGTATTGTTGCATACCACCCTTACAGGGGTAACCGCCACTTTCACAGAGCCGGAACCGTCATGGGTGTTGGAGAACACCAGATAGGGGCTGATCCGCTCCCCGGCGATGATATACTCCTGCGGAAGCCTTGCAAGAAGCCAGACCTTCTTCCCCTCCTGCAATGACCCAGCTGTCTCATAGCGGACGCCCTTCCCCAGCAATTCATCGGTAAAGCTGAAAGCGTCCACGTTCTGCACCACCTTGTAGCGGTCGGACACCACTCCCAGCACCTTCCTGTCGGAGCTGCGTACGTTTGCCTTATACCCCTTCACCATTTCGTTATAACCCGTATACACAGGCTCCTGCACCACCTTCCAGTCCAGCCCCGCAAGCCGGAGGGCATCTGCTGATGCAGGTGCTTCCATGACGATCGTACCTAATCCGTGCCACGGTTTCTCCCTAACAGAAAACATTGTTTCTACATTTGCTGCCATAAAAATCATCTCCTTTTCTTATTTTATCTTTCCATATGTCGGTAGCAGGGTGCAAAAAAGGGACCCCCCTTTCAGGAATCCCCTGCCTGTACCCTTTATCCCGTCTGCTGCTTTCTACAACGCACTTTCCATCTCATATATTGCCTTTACGATGATGATGCCAGCCGTGAGCGCTAACAGCAATGCGTCAAGAATCACTTTTCTTGACAATATGATCTCACCCCTTTCCTTATATCCTATAACAAGAATATATAGCCAAGCGGGTATGAGATACGGCATCACCATAGATTTTTCCTGCTGATCTGTTCCAAAGCTTTTTTATACTCTTCTTCCATAACGATCCCCCAATAAACCGCACTCTTATATTCTGTTCCATTTATCCTTGTTCTTTGGCTCTTTCCCCTGATACTGCATTTTCCGTAACCACTCATAAGCACTGTAACCATTCTGCATACACTGTGGGCATGGACTGACCAGTGTCTCCACTAGCCCTAATTTGTATGGGCATTTCGCGCAAGGTTTCTTTTCTACATCATTCAGCTTCATATCTTCCTCCCTCATAGAATAATTTAGCGCCTCCTCAATACAGGGAAGCGCCTTGAATATAAATTCCTCATATCAACAATTCGGGTAACGCATTAGCTGTTGCCAATAAGAATACTATATAAGCACGCAAGTAGGAAATATTTTTTATGTATTTCCATCTCCTTTCAAAGATTCTCGAATCCATAATACTCGTTCTGAATGAATCATCTAAAAGATTGACTTAAAAAACTTAATTATCTTTCTATATTTCACTAACATAATTACAATCGATAAAGGCAACAACATCACACCAATGTTCAAACAAAAAATGATTATACCGTACACTCCTCTGAACAGACCAATACCCGCATAATAATCTTCTTTAAAAATTAGCGATGTACATAATTTCAAGATCAAACTTGCAATACCTGTATAAAAGAATACGCTGATCATACGTTCAATCTTTTCACCAGTAAAATATGTAATATGATGCAATATAATATATTCTACTCCTACTAGAATCACCGTGCAGCAGGCAAAATAACTCATTTCGCCTAAAAACGTCAAACCAAAAACATGTAACACGATTCCAAGAAACAACAAAATCATACTTTTTTTTAAAAAGAAACTAAACTTTTTTTGTTCTTTTTGATAGATTACCGCCATAACAATTTTCCCCCGCTATAATATGATCTCTATCTATCCCTCATATCCTTTTGGATATTTGATGTCCATAAGTGGACGGTCAGCGAGGGGCTTTATTTTTACACTCATAATCTGTTTTTGGCACTCTCTCAGCTGTGATCTAATACTTTCAAGTTCCTGTATCGATTGTGGAACAATATATTTCTCACTTCCTGCCCTAATAAGTTCAATATACCAATTCACCAATTCCAGCTTATGAAGACAATAACTTGAAATCATCTGTTTGTCATTGAAATCACGAATTGCTTCTGTTTCGATTTGAATATAGGACACTGTATCATATGAAATTCTTTTTAATTTCTTGGGTTTACCAAACACTGTTTCTTCCTCCCTAAATGTTAATTTGTCCATACTCTTCTGTAAACAAGAGAATTTCAATAATCTATTTCCTATTCTCCGAATCCAGCGTCATATTCGTTCATCTCATTATACCTGATAATTTCATACTTTTTTATTACATTCACTAAGCCTCTCTTCTTCCATTCTCAGCATTTCTTCCCGCATCTTGCGTTCTTCTTTTTTCATTTGCCACATTTCAGCCTTCATTTGAGCCATTTCAGCTCTGCCCCTTACAGTTTCAACAGGCTCAGAATACTTTTGCTTAATTTCATCATCACTCATTCGATTAATTCTTTTTGCAGTATGCTCCATTGCATCGGCTGCAAAATCTACTGCCCCATATGCAACTTTGCCCAAAGCACTAAAAAATCCCATCTATGTGCCCCTCCTTTAAAAACCGAAGAATAGCCCACCAATTTATGTTTCAAGCGGACTATCCTTCCACATAATTTACCCCTTTTAAAGCCAGCGCTCCCACATATATGTATGGTTGCCATTTGGTGATTCACTACACCCATAAGTTGCAAGTGGAGCTCCATATGCTTCACAATCTTTAGGTGGTCTACTCGGTGGGTTTAACCCATTTGCTGTTACCACTTTCGCATTCAATCTTAGTCCGCACCATTTACACACAGGTACCCATTTAGAACTGCTCATAATCAAATTACCTCCTATCTTTTCTTCTGCAATTATCTTTCCGCCTATAATAGCTCATTCGCTTATGTAATCCATTCTATCATAACTCATTCGCCTATACAATAATAATATCAATTTTTAGTCAAATTAGTTAGAATGAGGTAAGCAGAATGGATTATGTATTATTAGGACAGAAGATCCGCGCAGCCCGCATAGCCGCCGGATTATCACAAGAGCGATTAGCTGAAATGGTAGGGCTTACCAGCCAGCATATCTCCCACACAGAAGTTGCCTCTACCAAGGTCAGCCTCCCTTCCCTCATAAAGATCGCCAATGCCCTGCACACCAGTGTGGACAGACTGCTTTCCGACAGCATCCATGACTCCGGCTCCTATCTGATGGACGATGTACAGGCAGTCTTTTCCGACTGCGACCCTGATGAAATGTATGTCATGCTGGAAGCCGCAAATGCTGTCAAAAAGTCTATCCGCGTACGGAAATTAAAGCGTGTGGACTGAATGGGATTATCAGAGCCATTCAAAATCCCTTTCCTGCAACCAGAGCACGCCATCATTTCCAAATGGCAGCGGTATTTCACAAATCTGTGTACCGAAGAAATTTACCATGATGCCACGCTTTACCCTTGACGACTCTCCCTGACTCTCATCATCATCGGCAACTTCATAAGGATATCTGCCCCCTGGCACTGTACTCCTATCTATACGCATATCGCTTAAATCACATGGAATACCGCATACAATGACCTTTTGGATTCTCCCTGTCCTGTAATCAATCACCATGAAATACCTCCCTATTCACTTCTCACATACAAAGCTGTCATTATACACCCTGTAAGTGACCACATCACCGCCGACATTCCCAACGATCTCAACAAAATCCAGTGCAGGAACCGATTCCAGAATATAATCCAGACGTTCCCGAACCTTATCCTGAGCCTTCCTGATTCTTTCCACTGTATCCTTTGCCATATCTCCCTCCGATCTGCCCGCATAACCTCCAAGACGGGCAACAAAAAATCCCCATGCCACAACCGACATAGGGATTATCTTAAAATTTTCTACTTGTCTATATGTACTTTTTATCCATATTCAGTTTTCCCCGGCAATACACTACCTCAGATGGAGCTCGTCTGTAAAAATCCCCTCATAATCCTGTAATTCATGGAACATCCCGTCAACAATGACTGTGTCATCCTGTATCCGGTACAGCATTACAAACTTATGCTTCGAAAACTTTATTTTCCTGTATCCATGCTTTTCCAGTATGGGATTATCACATATCCTCAGGGAATCCGCCGCCATGGATAACCGTTTCTTTGTCTCTCTGGCATCCGCAAGAATCGCCTTCGCCGCCTGTCTGTTTCCCAACGTCTCTATCGTATAAAAAACATACCTATCCAGCCTGCGCTTTGCAGGCGGCATAATGATAACTTTATAACCCATATCTGTCACCGATCTCATCAAGGACTTTATCGAGATCTTCCCCTTCGCCCGCCAGATAACATGCCCTCGACTCAGCCAGTTCCGCTAATATCTCATCACTGCGTAACGGTCTGTATGGATTATCCGTACAAAAATTGGTCAGCAGATAACTCTGTATCTCTTCCTGCCGTTCTTCCGGTATCGTTAATAACAATGCCAGATTCGCTTCCAATGTACTCATATATAAACTTCCTCCATCCTGTCTGTCTGATTTTTCCTGAACAATCTTATTATAACAGGAAATCACAAAATTAACACTGATTTTATGAAAGCCACTGCAACGGGAACAAAAGCAACATATCCGCTATCATTGATTGCAGATATGCTGCTCTCCCAAAGAAAATCACTGAAAATGCAACAGATCACATGCACCTATCAACACATCTGCAAGCAATTTCCATGATACATGATCCGTTGAAGCATCTATCCATATCCATGTTTTCCCGTCTCCAATACTATGACCGCTATCCATTTTAGGCGATAAGGTCAAGTACCCCGTTAAGCTCCTCCGGCAGCTCCCCGCAGACTTCCGGCAGTTCTGTTGTGGCTGATTCCGCTTCACTCTTTTTCACCGGAGCACTCACAGTCCCTATCCCCGCCAATAATGCGCCCACCAGCTTCATGCCCTGCGCCTGCATCTCCTCCCGTACCGCCGACACCATCTGCGCATGGAACTCCTGCCTTGCCGCTATCTCCATCTTTACACGGAAATGCTCTTCCAGCGCTCTTTTGACATACGTCGTCAGCGAAACGGAACTCCCGGCGGCTTCCGCAAGTCTCCTATACAGGTCACAGTCTGCTTCATCCGCCATATTAAAGCGGATGAATACCGACCTCTGCTTTCCCGCCATCACGCCACCTTCTTTCCCATCATCTGCCCCGCAAGGAACTCATACCCTTTCGCATTGGCGCAAAGGTCACAGTCATAGGCGGTGTGGCTCCTGTATTTCCCTGCATGGTCGCGCGCCATCAGCGCACCGCCGCCCACATAGATGAGGTTGGTATAGTCCATGTCATACCCGCGCTCCGCAAGTTCCAGTTCCAGCGAACAGATCTTCTCCCGCATCATCCCGTTTATCAGTTCCGCATACACGATGGGAAGATGGCTCTCTTCTTTTAACAGCACCTTCATCACTTCATGCTCCGGTATGTCCTTCCCCGTCTGCACCTTCATGTCCCGCTGAATCTCCTTCATCCATTTGACCATCGCCTTTTCGATCGTGATGGACTTGCTCTCCACCGGGAACCCGTTCTGCACATAGACCACATCCGTCGTCTTGCTCCCGATATCCACGATCAGGTAATCGCCTTTCATGTTACCAAGTCTGGAAGCAACCGCAGAATAGCACTGCGGGCATACGATCACCTTCACAATCTTCACAGAATAATCCGTACTCTCATAGGAAAAGTCCATTGCACCCTGTCTATTGTAATAATCGATCAGTTTCAGCTTGTCCCTGCCATAGTTGGAAAAAGGCAGCCCCGCCACAAGTACGATCTCCGCCTTATAGAGCCCTTCTTTCCGCAGTTCCATAGCGATACCCGCCATGGTGCGGAGCCTTGCCGTATCATCCGATACCTTGTCCTCCGTAATCGCCGCCCTGCCTTCACCGACCTTAAAGTATTCCCCATCATAGAACAGTGAATTTTCCTGCAAAGTCGGCTCTGCGCTCCCAAGCATATGTACGCCGTTGTCAAATATGAAGTTCGCCGTCTTTCCTAACTGATAACCGTCATCGAAACCTATGATATATCTCCCGTCATCCAGTCTGATCATCTTTTCCTCCATTCCGAAGCGTTTTACGCTGAGAGGCGAGCGAAATATCAGATTTCGCTCTGCCATCATGGAATTTGTGACGCTTCGGCACAAATTCTTGGCTGAATAAATTGCTATCGAGCAATTTATTCAACCTTTCCCCTCCTGTCACGCCGGGATCATGTCAAGGAACTGCTGTTCCGTCAATACGGGGATGCCCAGTTCCCTTGCTTTTGCCAGTTTGCTGCCCGGCTTTTCCCCGCAGATCAGGTAGTCTGTCTTGCGGGTGACCGAACTCCCCGCTGTCGCCCCAAGGCTGGTGATCCTGCTGTTGATACCGTCACGGGTAAAATGCTCAAGTTTTCCTGTCGCCACCACTGTGCATCCTGCAAACGGGTTATTTTCTGTTATCTTCTTCATAGTCTCTTCCTCTCTTTCCTCAAAATGTAATTCTTTCTGTAACGTTTTCCATAGTTTCAGATTATCCCAGTCATGGAACCACTCCCTGATGCTCCGGCTCATTTTTTCCCCAAACTCCGGCAGGGATGTGAAGTCAAAGCAGTCCACCGCCGCCTTTGCAAACTCCTGCAGGTTTCCCTTGAAAAAACCGTCCAAAGCTCTGCCCGCTGTCCTGCCGATCAACGGGATATCCATTGCCACCACATATCTCACGAAAGTCGTATGGCGGCTCTTTTCTATGGATTCCTGCATCTTTTCATAAGACCGCTCCCCAAAGCCTTCCATGCGGATGATCTCCCCGCGGTAACGGCCCAGATGGTAAAAGTCCTGACAGGTATGGAGGAACCCTTTTTCAATAAACCTGTCGATGACCGCTTCTGATATGCCGGAGATATCCATTGCCTTTTTCCCCGCAAAATGAACCAGCTTCCGCAAGAGTTGGTTCCGGCAGTCCGGATTGTAACAGTGGAGTGTCTCAATGGTACGCCCGCCGCTGCCCCTCCTTGCATAGATCCTTACCGGCTTCCCGCAGCAGGGGCACTTCCCCGGTATCATCCCTTTCTCATAATGCCCCCGGTCAAGGTTATCCTCGATATGGGGGATGATCATGTTCCGCTTGGATACCAGTATGCGGCACCCCGGATACAGTTCCAGATCCCTGATAAAAGAAACGTTATGCAGGCTTGCCCTAGATATACGGCAGCCATCGATCTCCACCGCATCAAACACAGCAACCGGCGCGATCTCCCCGGAACGTCCGGGCGTCCATTCCACAGACCGGAAGACCGTCTCCTGTACCTCGTCCTCAAACTTATAGGCGATACCGTCCTTATAATGGTGACCTGTCCTCCCGCATCCTCTGGAATAAGAAAGGCTGTCGTAACGCAGTACCATGCCGTCAATCGGCAGTCCCCTGTCATCTGCGATATCCCTCAGATCACGGATTCCCTTTTCCAGTTCTTCCAGAGAAACCTTTTCCGTAAGTGCTACAAAGGGACATACCTCAAATCCCAGTGACCGCAGGGCTTCCAATAACTTCCCACGGCTGTCCGCGATCTTACCGAATCCCTCCATCCCTTCGATCACGTTGAAGGCATAGAAATGGATATGGCGTTTTCTGCAGGCGGCAGGATATAAAAGCCTGATGGAGCCGGCAGCAAGGTTCCTCGCATTACATGCCTCTTTCTTGCCATCGGATACTTCCCCTTTTATCTCCTCAAAGTCATCCTGATGGATGATGCCTTCCCCGGTCACCACCAGCCTGCCTTTATACGGGATAGCAACTGGCACGTTATAAAACGCGGGGATGTTATGGGTGACCAACTCCCCTGTCTCCCCGTCCCCTCTGGTGGACGCCTCCACTAACCGCCCGTTCTCGTAACAGATCTTTACGGTAAGCCCGTCCAGCTTTAACATCAGGAGGGACGCCGACCTTCCCGCCATTTCCAGAAGCTCCTCCATCTGCTTCGTCTTGTCAAGACTCAGCAGCGGGATTGGGTGCTTCACCTTTTTCAGCGAACTGACGGGAACTGCGCCTACCGTCTGTGTGGGAGAATTGCTCAGGATGATGCCTGTCTGTTTCTCCAGTTCCTGCAGTTCATCGAAGAGATGGTCGTACACCGCGTCCGGTACGCTTGGCGCCGCTAAGTTATAATATTCATGCCTGTAGCGGTTCAGCTTTGTGACAAGCGCCGTGACCTTTGCGGCATCTCCCGCATTTGTTTCTGTCTGGATCTTTTTCATAAAAACTCACGCTCCTTCCTTTTTCAAATCCTTACCCGGCGTTTGCGAAACGCCAGAACCCCATGCCATGAGCGGCACGGGGTTCCTTATAGTGTCATGAATAGAATATATAGTTGCGGGAGCATCTGATACGCTTTAGAGTCACAGGAGGATTACTGCCGTTTTTTCAGAATAAATTTCTCCCCTTCATATGTCCGCACCGGGTTTCCCCTAACAATGCGGTTATGCTCCCGCCATGCGGCATTTGTCTGTCTCGCTTTCTGCTCTTTCTCCAAATCCGCAAGTTTCTCCTGCAGCTTCTCCATGGCGCGTTGCTTATTTAGGAACTGGCTCCGTTCTTCGGTGGACTGTGCGACAATCCCTGTCGGTATATGGATGATCCGCACGCCAGTCTCTACTTTGTTCACGTTCTGACCGCCTTTTCCTCCACAATGGAACTTTTCGACACGGTATTCTTTCCCGGATGCGACTTCGCCCTGTTCCGGGATAATGCTCACATCCACATACCAGTTCTTTCTTTTGTGATTCGGGCGAAAGGGACTTTTACATATCCACAGCACCGTTCCCTCAAGGCTGCTCAAGTCCTGCTCTGTCCGGAACTGGATGGAATCATAACATCCCTTTTCATAGCCCCTGTTTTGGGATATCTCTACCAGATCGCCGTATTCTTTTTGTAATGCCTCAAACAGCTTCGCCACCGCAAGCTGGCACTCGGACGGTCCCTGTCCTGCACTGATCTGTACTATCATAAATCTTTTCTCCTCTACTTTCTGCTCCCCGCCTTGAAATTATAGACAGGCTTCAAAATCTTTGTTACCTCTACAGTATCTCTGATCTGCCCTACAATCTCCGTGATAGAGCGGTAGGCAAAAGGCGCTTCATCCAAGGTGTCTGCACTGACACAACTGCTGTAGACACCCTTCATTTCTTTTTTAAACTCAGATACTGTATACTGGCTCTTTACGTCCTCACGCTTTAACTTTCTGCCGGAACCATGCGGCGCAGAGTAATTCCACTCTGCATTGCCTTTTCCGATGCCTAAGATAATCCCATCCCGCATATTTACCGGAATGACTACCGGTTCTCCTTTTTTCGCAGAGATAGCACCTTTGCGGAGGATGCCGGAGTCATCCAGATAGTTGTGCGGCACGGAAAACTGCTCCACCGCTTTCCATTTCATACCTTTCAGAATCTCCCTGACAATAATCTGCCTGTTCCATTCGGCATAGCGCTGAATAATCTGCACATCCTCCAGATAGGAGGTTTTACTATCACTTTCCAGATAACTCATGTAATAGGGAACTTCCTTTCCCCGCTCTTTCAGGCTGGTATTGGCAAATTTCGTGTAATATTCCGCCACTTCCTCCCCTAAATGTCTGCTCCCGGTATGCACCACAAGATACAGGCTGCCGTCATCTCCCTGATCCAGTTCGATGAAATGGTTGCCACCACCAAGCGTGCCAAGGCTCCTGTCCGCTTTCTGCCTGTTGATATGGCGGATGCAGTGGAGTCCTTCGTAAGAAAAATCCTGCACCATGTGGTGAGCGTCTTTGCGGATGGTAAAGCCAGACGGTACATTCTCCCGGATCACCCTGTCCAACTTCTGGAACTCCGCATTACTTTTATTCAGTTTTACACATGTCATACCGCACCCGATATCAACACCCAAAAGCTGCGGGATCACCTTATCCGCAACAGTCATGGAAAGTCCGATCGGTGCAATCTTTCCCGGATGGATGTCTGGCATCATGCAGATCGTACTGCTCTCTGCGACTTCGTTATCACATATCATTTTTATCTGCGCCAGAGCATAGTCTTCTACATCATCTGTAAAAATCTTTGCTTCGGCGTAAATGCCTTTTACTGTTTTCATAATTCTGCTTTTCCTTTTCTTTGTAAAAATGGGCGCAAAAAAAGCACCTCAAAGGTGCTGACTATTCTTCCACTATCTATACAGTGCAGGACAATAGAAGTTTCCACAATCATTATCGGAAATTTCTATAGGCGCAATAAAATAAAGCTATCTACAAAGCGCGTGGAGTGACATACCTTTGATCGTCAGTTGCATTCTTCTGTTCTGGATTGTTGTATTTTTCTGCATGGTAAGCCCTCCTTTTCTTTCCTGATCAATAGTTTGTTCATTCAACGGTTACATGCTAACACAATTAACTGAAATAAACAAGTCTTTCATTCACTGATTTCTGTAAAAACTTTATTTTAACCTGACTTTCCGAGATACCCTGATTCCAAAAAGGAGAGTAATATTCTCCTTTTTGGAAAGCACCTCGCTCTCTCCCTAAACATTTTGGGATGGAGAGTCAGGGAGTTGCCAATTACATAATACACCCGCTTCGGACTAATTGCAATTATCACAATGCCAACATTTTCTTCAAAGCTATTCCCACTTGATTCCATTCATCTATCCATACCAATCTGACCCCCAGATGTGCAACACTTTCCTCTACCCATACTCTTTCTACCTCTGATTCAGGTTTTTTATTTATCCAAAAATGCTCTGTTGATTCACTATATGCAATTCCGTTACTTTTCAATTCCTGCACTTTATTATTATGAATCCAGCCCAACCAACGCCTCATGTTTGGATCTGATAAAGATACTCCTACAAAAACCATTTTACTCTGCATACAATTTTCTATGAAATTAATCGCTTGCCATGACATAGGCGAATTTGCAAGTTGCAAATAACTTTCTTCCAAAAATACCAACTTTTCATTTGCATTGCGACCTTTTCTTGGCTTAGCATCATTTATTGGCAACACACCATGGCAATGAATATATGGTATTCTGCCAATATTTTTATATGAAATACCATTTATTATCCTATCAAATTTATTTTTGTTATCTGTCCGATTTATCCAATAATAATAATTAAGTAGTGCCAAAAAAACTGCTTCACCATTAAATGTCAATATGGCTTTCGGTGCCTGATCATTTCTGATTGCTTCCACAACTACCTCTGCCAAAAGATTTGCTGACGTATCTATTAACAAACAATCTTTTACCTTTTCAAAATCTCTCCATTCTCTATCTGTTATTCCGGATAACACAAATGCCTCATGAACTTTTATAAACGATTGCCATTCGTTTAAACTTATTTTATCTCTGATCGAAGCATATACTTCTTCTGACAGCAAATGAATAAATTCATCGTCACTTATATGTAATCTATTTCTTACTGCTTGAATCATTGCATCCGCCGAAAACCCCATTCCTCTATATACGTCTATATCAATTTTATCTTCAGGACAACAATTATGATTAATCAGCCTTTCAACCAACGAAAACCAATCCGGTAAAGCTGGAACACTTGTACCAGCGCCAATGCATAATGACCATCCTAAATTTATCTGTACATCTTTTAGCACTGCTTGTATTGTAGAAATATCTAATCCTTTCTTTGCCATGCACCCTCTTTTCTCCATTTTAAGCATTAATTCTTTTATGTCACATACGTATAATTATTTGAAATTAAAACAATCTAACATCAACTCCAAATATTTCTAATTTCATAATTTTCAATATCTTTTGCGACAGCAACGCAATCCCGCAATTCCTGCGTCATTGTTACATCCGATTCTATTATTCTATCATAATAATCACGCAATGTACTTATACAATTATATAGTCCATCCATATAAAACCTCTGCCCTTTCTGCGCAAGTCCATTATACAACTCTATACATTTTTGAATTGCAGAAGATATATACTTTTGAGCTTTCGTATTCATAAAAAAGTCCTGTGTAATCAAAGCTTCAAGCTGTATCCACACTGTTTTTGCATATTCAACATCCAGATATTTTATCGAACTCATAAATTTTTCAAACGACTCTTCTATCTCTATAAACTTATCTTCTTTATTATAAAGATAGAAAAACAGACACCTTATGCCAATAAATACACTTTTATAATTCCTTTTATCTTTAGACAAAACAATATTTTCAAAAAGCTCCATGCATAAACTATACTGCCCTTTATGGATTTCACAGACTATTCTAATTGCTTCTACAACAATCTGATTCTCATTTAACAACTGCCATATCTCATTAATCTTTTCACCTATAGAATCTGCAAATCCCTTATGAATAGCTCCTATATACACCAATGCCACCAGATCAGCAATATATTCAAACTTCTCCTCTGCAGCAGATTTATCAAAAACACTTTTTAACAAACTCTCCTCATGCAACATATAATTATACGCCGTTTCAAGCACAAACACGGCTAAATTTTCATCTAAATTCACTTTTTCAATTTTTCTTTTACACATATCTGATGTCGCATAAAAAAAATTCAAGTATGTATACACACTTCCCAGAGAATTGGTCCTAATAGTGCCAAACTCTGTTACCGATGTTACAAACCTGTCTTCCAAAAGATATTGGTAATACAGTTCCGAAAACTTAACATCAGGATGCGGTAATTCCTCCCATATAAAAGGGAAATACAAACCAGAACTTGGCAACACATCGTTATCCCATATAGCATCTTTTATCTTTTATCTTTTCTCTCAAATCCTCAAGTTTGCAATTTTTCCATAATAGCAATAATTGTGATATACCGCAATCACGTTCGATCATGTTACCCTTAGATACTAACTGTAATGCACCTTGATAATAACTTCGTGCATTTTCTTTATCAATATCCATAGAAAACTCAGTAAAATAATTTGCCAAATAAAACTGTTCTCCAAACTCTTTAAATATAATATCCTGACATGCTTTAGCGACATCACTGTTAAACCTTGTAGCTATGCGACTCAAGATATTACTAATATCTCTATCTATGCGATGATCATCCCTTCTGCTTACCTTACTTAGTATTTTTAAATATTGTCCAACAGCTTCATCTGACATAAAAACTACAAGTCTTGAAAGTATATTTAAACAGTTTTTTAAAGATATTATATATGTTTTCTCAAAATAATCATCCTCTGATTTATAAAGATTCACCAATGAAATCAATGAATAAAACAATCCATCTATATCCTCTTTACAAGCCTCACTTAACATCTCTCTGGTAAAGATTTGATCTATGATTTTTTCATTATCACTTCTGGCTATGAGCGACAGTTTCCACCTTTTACAACTACTTGAATCAATTATTTCACTATAAGATCTCGGTAACAATCTCGCTAAATCCCCAAATAAAGGTAAGCATAATTTGTCAAGAGTAATTATATAACTAAAGCTTCTACTATAAGCCGGACTTTCTCCCGCAACATAATTAGTAACATTTTTACTAGTATTTAAATTAAACGGCAGCATTCTCTCATCTTCTTTACAATTATCCCGAAAAAATATCTGGCTTAATTCATCCCTCTGCTTTATTATAATCTGGCGGGTATTATAGGGATTATCCAGATAATTCTCATCGGAAAATTCATCGGAAATTCTCCATTTATTCACCCGATAACACAAATTTAAGTAACCCAGATAAGACGCATAAATATCTTCTGATATTTTCATCTGCGCCAATTCTAGCGAACATTTGCTTAATATTTTATCTGCCAAGTCATATTCTGATAATTGTTTATAAAACCCAGCTTTCTTTACTTTAATCTCAAAGCTACTTTCCTCTATTTCATCAGTTAAAGTCTTTGCCTCTTCATAGTCGAAAGTATCTATCCTATTTTTGATTTTTTCTATAAGTAATTCATTTTTATGGCATGGCATTTGGGCAACTAAATTTTCAAGTAATGCTATTTTCTTTTCATGTTCTGAACTTTTACTATCTATTCGATACATTTCTGCCAAATATAGTTCTATTTCTATTAAAGCATCTAATTCCTTCCATCCTATTGTGGTAATATTGTTAAAATGTCCGCAGATTTCTTCCAAACCTTTTGCGTTTTTGTCCTCTAAAACTATTGAACACTTTCTCAAAATTTTTACAATTTCTGCAATTTCAACAATCGGCAACTGTTCCTTGCATTGACGCACTAATACTCCAAAATGCTCTGCGAAATATTTTTCGCATTTATCTCTTACCTTTTCTGGTAATAAAACATAGGGCTGAATATATTCTACTATTCTACTTGAATATTCTCCTATTTCCTTTATATATTTATTTTTATCTTCAGGTTTCCAAAATGCATCTGCATGCGGATAAGGCTTGTCTTGAAATATATCTTTCTCTTTTTGATAGTTCTCTAATAACTCCAAAAACTTAGCAATCGCCGCTCTATGCCGGTCTGCTTCGCTTTCTTCGACTAAACAAGAAATATCAACAATTATAATCTGCTTACTCTCTAGCAGCTTTCTTTCCACTTCACTTAAGCTGTCAAAAATTCCAATAAGATAAATAGCAGGGCAGCACTCTCCCATATTATCTCTAATCCACCCCATCCAATTTTGAAAATTAGGATCGTCTCCAGAAAACCCTATCAAACATAATCTCGTTTCCAACATCGCCTGCTGTACTGTATTTACCATGGGCGCATATTTATCAGGATAAGTCCTATAATCTTCATCACATATTATATATGGCTTCACTTGCGGGATACTTCCATGCAATTTTACTATTCTAGGTCTTATACTTCCCGGTATATCGTTCTGGGAACATATAACTTGATAACTTCTTTCACGAAAAACAAGATTTGCTGCCCGTTCCAACAAAGTATCATAATTCGTTGTAAAAATGTCTTCCCACTGCAATTTTAATAATCTCTTATGTAATTCTCCCGGCAAGAATAAATCATCTGCAATCGAATTTTCTATCAAATGATTCATTTGATTCCTATCGAAATTTACAATATATTCTTCTGCCAATTTAGTGACATTCTTTCCCGATGTCTTAATAATCCTTTGCTTTTCCCATTCGCTCTTCTGTTTATCATTCATATCTGATGACGCAGGATATAACTCACAGTACATTTTGTCTGCAAGTTCATTCCAATTAGGCGGTTGGACGTTTTTCATTCCCTTACTTATAGCGTTTTTAGAAAAGCCAGCACCAACCATCAGTGATACTTTTCCATACTTTCTATATTCTTTAAGCCTCATAGCAATTTCTTCTATGTAGGAATAAACTCGTTCTTTACCCATACTACATCCTCCATCGAGTATTATTGACTAATTTTTCATCTATACTAATTATACTTAATTACTTTTCTAAATACAACAGCGTCAAAAATAGGAAGCCTTAACGACTTCCTATCCCATTCCATCACATCATAATAATAATTCATTCAGTTTCCAGAATTTTATTTTGTATCCCCACAAACATTCATCCTCATTATCCACTATAAACTACATATCCATGATTTTTGACATTCCCAATAAATAATGGAATATACCGCAAAACCAACCAAAAGAAGATTCCCAACACATCATGCTATAAGCCTGCCAATCATTTCACTGCCATAAGTGACATATAGGCGCAAATAAGGAGCATTCTTTTCAAACAGAACACTCCTTACATCCACACTGTTCATATCTAAATCTTATAACCTTTTTTGCAAAATCTCTCTGTCATGCTCATTAACCTCAAGCACATTCATTGCCTGTTCTGCACCTAGCTTCATATTTGCCATAAGATTTCTTATGGACTCCAACAGACTATTCAATCTTACATTTTCCGCATATTTCTCAACCGCTTCACACATAGTCTTTCGTTCTCCGTCCTGGTTTTATCCGCGCCTCACAGCTTTTCCAAAAGCATAGCCCTATCCGCATCCGATACTTTCATAGCCGTCATAGCCTGTTCCGCAGACCATTTCATAGAATCCATCAAATTTTTTATCAGCTCTATCTGCTTATCCAACATCTTTCTATCTGCATATTTCTCAACCGCTTCACACATCCTCTCGCGCCCTCCTTCTTCCTTAAAATGCTTTACCCCTTTAGCCAGTTCCGGATAATACATATCCTTCGATTCCTTACAGCCAAAGTCATGCATCAATCTTCCAACCGTATCGTCTCCCTTATAGTTTCCATTCACATACACAATATGAGAACCATCATCAAATAACTCATTCGTTTCCTCAAAATGGCGATTAATCGTATAGATCGGTATCCCACGCTTAAAAATATCCGTCCGAGTAATAAACACCATATACGAATCCTGAAGTTCTGAAAACTCCTGCCCGGCTTTCAACATCCGGGAATCCATCATACTGCTGTTAAATCTGGCGCGGCGTATGTGCGCCCCCTCCGGCTTTTGCTGTACCTCAACATTATAGTGCTTTCCCGTACTGTCCTTTGCCAGAATATCCAAACGGATATCCCGCCCGCCAACTACAGGACTTTGCAATTCTCTCTGCCCTACAACGCTTATAACTTGGATATCGTCTTTTTTCAGTATAATCTTTAACAGAAGCTCCGTTGCTTCTATATTACCATCAAAAACCATAGACATCAGATCGTCATCGAATAAACTCATTCCGTCAACAATCTGCTCTACGGTCCTGCTGTCCTGCCGTATTTCTTCTCCAGCCATCTAATCACCGCCTTCTTGACTGTCTCTTCTTTTGCTATCTCATCATTAAGTTACTATTATTATATCCTATCGTGCAAGGACTCACAATCTGATTTTTCTGAAACCTGTAACAGTTCAACCCTCGGCTTCCTGTTACTGAAATCCCAACATGAAAAGCATAAATCAGAATCGAAAATCACTTACACCCAAGACACCCTCCTGCCATTCATCCGGTACACCATTTACTACACCATTTTCCCATAAAATGACGATTTTTGATGAACCCTGATAAATAATAGAATATGCCGCAAGTCCCGTAAAACAGGCACTTACGGCACACTATGAAACAAGTCGGAACGCACCCTCCACTGTCAAGAGGCGAGTGCTAAAATTGTGTGAAAATTCCATAAATTTCTGATAAAATGGGGTTTTGTAATGTATAACCAATTTTAAAAATCTATATTTTGTACCCTTTTTGAAAAATCCTGCTGCACATAGCATTTTATAGCAGATACAGCAGGCCAATATCATTTACCCAATCTTCATATTTTCTTGCACTTTTTCCACTTTCTCCTAAATCATCGTAAAGTCTAAATGAGTGTATACATCCAATGTAACAGATACATTTGCATGTCCTATAATATACTGTAGTACTTTAGGCTTAAGCTCTGATTCTGCCATTATTGTACAAGCAGTATGCCTTAATATGCGCACTGATACATGAGGTAACGGCTCTGGCTCTCTATGTTCCCGACCTGCCTGCACGTCCTCTGATTTGTTATATGCCTTTACAATATTATCCAGGACAAAATTTATTGCATTTGTAGCATAGGGGTTTCCCAGTGTATTTGTAAAGACAAAATCAGAAACTCCTTCCACTTCCTGCTGCTTCATTATTTTACCTAACAAAAGATATACTTCTTTCTGCCTTATCAAACTTTTTCTTGCACTGGTCGTCAGAGGAATATCACGCCGACCTGCATCTGTCTTTAAGTCCTGAATATGAAATTTACAGCCATCACTCAAATTTTTATAAATAAGCTACTACCGATACTGCCGGTGAAAAGGTAAACAGTTACATCAAAAAAGCTGTTGATGAACGCATGGAACGTGGCAACAGCCAAACCTCCCCGGCTCCAAAACCTGATAAGGAATAGCCGTCACACACTGCTGAATCTCGGTCTTCGGATATGCCGCCTCTATCGCCTGTGGGAAGCCCATAAGCCCATCCACGCAGGCAATCAGGGTGTCTTCCACGCCCCGGTTCTTAAGTCCGTTCATAATACAGAGCCAGAACTTGGCGCTCTCGTTTTCCCCACATACATGCCAAGGATGTCCTTTTTCCCCTCCATGCCGATACCAAGGGCAATGTAGACGGCACGCTTTACAATACGTCCCCCACTGCGGACATGATAGTGGATGGCATCCATAAAGGCTACTGCACAGACTTCTTCTAATGGACGTTCCTGCCATTCCTTTACGATGGGAAGGATTTTGTCTGTAATCCGGCTGATGGCGCTGTCTGAGATATGGATATCGTAAAGCTCCTCCATATGGGATTCTATGTCCCCGGTGGCCATGCCTTTT